>CAVZAC010000008.1:0-112668 GCA_963773175.1 uncultured Actinomycetes bacterium | reverse complement strand
CGGTTCGGGCTTGAAAACGATGGTCGCTGAGCGGATACTTGCCCACCACCAGAGGAGGGCTCGTCGAATGCACGAAGGTCGGCGAGATACATGACCGGGCGACGGAGGTGCACCACATTGAGTAAACGCGTACTTGTAGGGCTGTTCGTCGTAGTCGGCGCGCTCGCCCTCGTGGCCTCGGGCTGCGGGAGCAAGAAGAAGACCACGACCACCGTTGCGACGACCGCCCCCAGCACGAGCACCACAGCCAGTAGCGCGAAGGCCACGCCGTTGCCGACGGCCTCGTGCAGTCCGATCTACTACAAGGGCCCGGCGGGCGGGCCGAACTTCATCATCGCGTCGGATCTGCCGCTCCAGGGCTCGAGCCGGACGCAGACCGAGGAGATGGTGAAGGCAATCCAGTTCCAGCTCGCGCAGCAGAAGTTCAGGGCCGGCAATTACACGATCGGCTACCAGTCCTGCGACGACTCGACCGCGCAAGCGGGCAAGTGGGACTCGGGCAAGTGCTCTGCGAACGCGAACGCCTACGCCGGAAACAAGAGCGTGATCGGCGTGATCGGGACGTTCAACTCCGGCTGCGCCGAGATCATCATCCCGGTCCTCAACCGTGTTTCCCTCGGCATGGCGAGCCCGGCGAACACGTACGTCGGTCTGACCCACTCAGGCCCAGGGACCGCCGCGGGCGAGCCGGATAAGTACTACCCGACCGGCGTCCGAACCTACATCCGTCTCGTCGCGGCCGACGACTACCAGGGCGCCTCGAACGCTCTGCTCACGCAGGATCTCGGCTACAAGAAGGTCTTCATCTTCAACGACAAGGAGGCCTACGGCCTCGGCGTCGCCACCGACTACAAGAACTCCGCCATCAAGCTCGGCATTGGGATCGCCGGGTTCACGGCCTGGGATCCGAAGGCGTCGAGCTACGAAGCGCTGGCCAACAAGGTCAAGCAATCGGGCGCCGACGTGGTCTACCTGGGCGGCCTCGAGTGCGAGAACGGCTCGAAGCTGATCAAGGACCTCCGCGCCACGCTCGGGGCGAAGTTCCCGATCATCGCGCCGGACGGGTTCAGCTCGTTCAGCGACACGTTCAAGAACTCGGGCGGCGTCGCCAAGGGCATGTACATCAGCGTCGCCGGCCAGCCGAACAAGAACCTCGGGCCGACCGGCCAGAAGTTCGTCAAGCAGTTCGGAGCCTTGATCGGCGCGGATCCGAATCCATACTCCGCGTATGCGGCGCAGACGATGGCGGTCATGCTGGCCGCGGTCGCCGGCTCGGACGGAACGCGTGCCAAGGTTTCCACCAACCTGCTGCACACGAAGGTGACGGACGGCATCCTCGGCACCTTCACGATCAACGCGAACGGTGACACGAACAACAACCCGGTCACCCAGTACAAGCTGGTCGGGCCGCCCGGCAACGGCGTCCCGTTCAAGACGATCATTCCGCAGGCGAGCCTCGTGAAGTCCGCATAACGAGCCTTAACGATCGCTAGCGTCTCGGGGGAGGGCACACCTCCCCCGAGGTGCCTTTCGAGGAGAGAGCCGGTGGCAACGGACGCAGGGGCTCAGAACACGACAGTCAGGCGAAAGCGGAATGCGCCGAGCGCCATGACGGTCGCCGGGCTCGTGCTCGTCGGGCTCCTCCTGTTCTGGCTGGCCGTCAACCTCGTCAAGACCCCGGGCCTGTTCTTCCAGGACCTGCTGATCGGCATTACCGTCGGCGCCATCTACGCGCTCGTCGCGCTCGGCTACACGCTGGTCTACGGCATCCTCGAGCTGATCAACTTCGCGAACGGCGACGTGTTCATGCTCGGGGCGATGGTGGCCGCGACCTTGCTCAGCGGCAAGATCCTGGGCACCCAGATCTTCGGCCTCAACGGCACCGAGCCGGCCACGACATGGCTGCCGGAGGTGCTCGTGACGCTGGTCGTCTGCATGGCGTTCTGCGGCGTGCTGAACGCGTCGATCGAATTCGTGGCGTACCGGCCCCTGCGCGGGGCGCCACGGCTGGCGCCGCTGATCACGGCGATCGGAATGTCGTTCATCCTCCAGAACGTGGCGATCGCGTGGAAGGGCCCGAACTACGTGGCCGTCCCGCCGATCCTGCCGACGGGCAACGTCTTCTCGATCGGCGGCGTCACGTACGAGTGGAACAAGCTCATCGTCCTGCTGGTGACGGTCCCCATCCTGCTGCTGCTCATGTGGCTCGTGCAGAAGACGCGGCAGGGCAAGGCGATGCGCGCGACCGCCCAGGACACGGACGCCGCCGCGATGATGGGGATCAACGTCAACCGCACGATCTCGTTCACGTTCCTGCTCGCCGGGGGTCTGGCCGGAACCGCCGGTCTGATCTACGCGCTGTTCGTCACCAACGTGCGCTTCGACCAGGGCTTCCAGCTCGGGCTGATCGCGTTCACAGCCGCTGTCCTGGGCGGCATCGGCAACCTGCCCGGCGCCGTGCTCGGCGCCGTGCTGATCGGCCTCATCCAGGCCTTCAACGAGGGCCTCGACTGGCACGCGCCGGGCAGCGACTGGACGCAGTCGATCGTCTTCACGGTCCTCATCCTCATTTTGGTTTTCCGGCCCGAAGGCCTCCTCGGCGAACGCACGCCCGAGGGCGGGTAATGCAGATCCCCGGCAGCAACCGCGACTTCGGCGTCGGTGCGGCGATCGACAAGTTCGCACGCGAGCAGTCCGACAACCGGCTGATCTCCGGCTCGATCTCGAGAGCGATCATCTCCGTGATCGCGGGCATCGTCGGAGTCCTCCTGCTGGTGATCGTCGGCGGGCTGAACAGCTCGGCGTTCTTCTTCTGGCTCGTGTTCGCCGCTGATCTACGTGCCGCCGTGGGACGCCGTCCCGCGCTTCGGCCGGTTCATCCGCCCCGGGATCGCGCTCACGATCGCCGTCTGCTACCCGTTCTTCTGGGATCACATGTTCACGATCCCGATCCTCGGCCCGTGGCCCGAGGTCAGCACCGGGGTCTACATGCTCATCTTCATGATGATGGCCGTCGGCCTGAACATCGTCGTCGGCTACGCGGGCCTGCTCGACCTCGGCTACGTGGCGTTCTACGCGATGGGCGCCTACACGGTCGCGTGGTTCGCGTCCGTGCAGTTCGCGACGAACTTCCACTTCGCGTCGGTCGGAGTCGCGGCGAGCGTGCCCGGATTCCACATCTCGATCTGGATCCTGCTCGTTCTGGCCGGTTTCCTCACGGCGCTCGTCGGCATCGCGATCGGCCTGCCGACCCTGCGGCTGCGCGGCGACTACCTCGCGATCGTGACCCTCGGCTTCGGCGAGATCCTGCCGCAGATCGCCCGCAACGGCGACAACATCTTCGGCCACAACATCACGAACGGCCCGAACGGAATCACGCCGATCGACACGCCGGGCTTCGGCCACCTCCCGCTCATCGGCACGGTCAACTACCTCACCGGCTACAACAGCCTCTTCACGAGCGAGCGGCTCTTCTACTGGACCGCGATCCTCCTGCTGCTGTTCACGGTCTTCTGCTCGCTCCGGCTGCGCGACTCGCGGCTCGGGCGCGCCTGGATCGCGATCCGCGAGGACGAGACCGCGGCGGCGGCGATGGGCGTGCCGCTGATGCGCACGAAGACCTGGGCCTACGCGACGGGCGCGTTCTTCGGCGGCGTCGCCGGCGGCTACTACGCGAGCTTCAAGAGCGCGACGTTCCCCGGGGACTTCTTCTTCAACATCTCGGTGTTCATCCTCTGCATGGTCATCCTGGGCGGGATGGGCAACGTCACCGGCGTCCTCGTGGGCGCGGCCTTCCTCGCCTACCTCGACCGCGAGGGCCTGGCCAACACCGGCGGCTGGCTCAACGACCACCTGGGCACCAGCTTCGTCGTGCCGAAGTACGAGTTCGGGATCTTCGGCGTCATCCTCGTCGTCGTGATGCTGTTCCGCCCGGAGGGGCTGATCCCGAGCACGAGACGAAAAGCCGAGCTCCATGAGGGAGTGCACGACGAGCCGCTGTACGACATCTCCCACGAGGGCCTGCGCATCTCCGAGACGATCCACGGCTACGACGAGGCGGAGAAGGACACGTGACCGGCGAGCACGGAAACCTGCTCGTCGCCAGCGAGCTGCGCAAGGAGTTCGGCGGTCTGCTCGCGGTGAACGACGTCGACTTCGTCGTCCCGGCCCAGTCGATCGTCAGCCTGATCGGCCCCAACGGGGCCGGCAAGACGACGTTCTTCAACATGCTCACCGGCGTCTACAAGCCGACCGCGGGAGGGATCGCGTTCGACGGCGAGGAGCTGACCGGCAAGCCGCCGCACGCGTTCACGCAGCGCGGGATCGGCCGGACGTTCCAGAACATCCGGCTCTTCCAGAACATGACGGCGCTCGAGAACGTGCTCGTCGGCATGCACTGCCGGCTGACGGGCGGCATCATCCGCTCGATCATCCGCACGCCCGGGCTGCAAGCGGGAGGAGGCGGCCGCCGTGAAGCGCGCGCACGAGCTGCTCTCGTACTCGGGCCTCGGCCGGATCGAGGAGGACTACGCCAAGAACCTCTCGTACGGCGACCAGCGCCGGCTCGAGGTCGCGCGCGCGCTCGCCACCGAGCCGAAGCTCCTGCTCCTCGACGAGCCGACCGCGGGCATGAACCCGCAGGAGACCGCCGACTTCACCGCCGTTCGTCGAGCGGCTCCGCGACGACCAGCAGATGACGGTGCTGCTCATCGAGCACGACATGCGCGTCGTGATGGGCGTCTCCGACCGCGTCACGGTGCTCGACTACGGCCAGAAGATCGCCGAGGGCACGCCCGACGAGGTCCGGCGAGATCCCCGCGTGATCGAGGCCTACCTCGGGAAGGAGGCGCTCGCCGGATGACAGCCTCCACGACCGCCCCCCGCTGATCCTCGAGCTCGACGAGATCCATACGTACTACGGCTCGATCCACGCGCTGAAGGGCGTCTCGCTGAACGTGCGGGAGGGCGAGATCGTGACGCTGATCGGCGCGAACGGCGCGGGCAAGTCGACGACGCTGCGCTCGATCAACGGCCTCAACCACCCGCGCAAGGGCACGATCAAGTTCCAGGGCGTGGACATCACGAACGAGCCGGCGCACGATCTCGTCAAGCTGGGGATCGCCCAGTCGCCCGAGGGCCGGCGGCTGTTCCCGCGCATGTCGGTGCTCGAGAACCTCGAGATGGGCGCGTTCCAGCGCGACGACCGGGGCGGGATCAAGGAGGACCTCGATCGGGTGTACGCCCTGTTCCCGCGCCTCCACGAGCGGCGTGGCCAGCAGGCCGGGACGCTGTCGGGCGGCGAGCAGCAGATGTGCGCGATCGGGCGGGCGCTGATGGCCCGGCCGAAGCTGCTGATGCTGGACGAGCCGTCGATGGGGCTGGCCCCGATCTTCGTCGAGAAGATCTTCGAGATCATCCACGAGATCAACGAGCAGGGAACGCCCATCCTGCTCGTCGAGCAGAACGCGCTGATGGCGCTCGACGCGGCCAGCCGCGGCTACGTGCTCGAGACCGGGCAGGTCGCTCTGGCCGACGACGCGAAGGCGCTCCGCCAGAACGAGCAGGTGCGCAAAACGTATCTCGGAGAGACCTAGACCGGGATACCATGGCACGGTCAAGTGCAGTGGATGTGCAGGCACCGACCTGTCCCGCTGCCGAAAGGAGTGTCTCATGCTCCGACCGAAGACCTCACTGCTCTGGTCGCTCGCTCTGATTCCGCTCGCCGTCGCGCTCGCGGGCTGCGGCAGCAGCTCGAAGAGCACGACGAGCGCGCCGCCGACGACGACCACGCCCGCGACCACGACGCCGGCGTCGCTGGTTCCCGCGAACATCAAGTCGAAGGGCACGCTGACCGTCGCCGCCGACGCGACCTACGCGCCGAACGAGTTCATCGGCTCCGACGGCCACACCGTCGTCGGCATGGACGCCGACCTCGCGACAGGCGCTCGCAACGCGCGCTGGGCCTGAAGGCGAAGGTCGTCAACGCGACGCTTCGACACGATCATCCCGGGCCTCGCCGCCGGCAAGTACGACCTCGGCATGTCCTCGTTCACCGACACGAAGGAGCGCGAGAAGATCGTCGACTTCGTCACCTACTTCTCGGCCGGCACGTCCTTCTACGTGAAGGCGTCCGGCGGCCCGACGATCAACGGGCTCGCCGACCTCTGCGGGCACACGGTCGCCGTCGAGCGCGGCACGACGCAGGCGGACGACGCCGACGGCGCAGAAGCGCGAAGTGCAAGACGGCGGCAAGCCCGGCGTGACCGTGCTCGTCTTCCCCGACCAGAACGCAGCGAACCTGGCGCTCTCCAGCGGCCGCGCGCGAGGTCGGCATGGCCGACTCGCCGGTCGCCGCCTACATCGTCAAGCAGTCGAACGGCCAGTTCAAGCTCGTCGGCAAGCCGTACGGCACGGCGCCGTACGGGATCGCGATCCCGAAGGGCAACGGGATGGCCGCAGCCGATCCTGGCCGCGACTGAAGGCGCTGATCGCGAACGGCACGTACAAGCGCGATCCTGAAGAAGTGGGGCATTCAGTCGGGCGCGATCACCAACCCGCAGATCAACGGCGCGACGAGCTAGCGAGC
This sequence comes from uncultured Actinomycetes bacterium, assembly GCA_963773175.1. Classification (GTDB taxonomy): domain Bacteria; phylum Actinomycetota; class Thermoleophilia; order Gaiellales; family Gaiellaceae; genus CAVZAC01. Next base: position 106,082 of record CAVZAC010000008.1, on the reverse strand, counting down.
ACGCGGCGGCGCGAGCTAGCCTCGACGGTCCGTGGAGTCCTCGACCGCGACCGACGCCGCGGGCGTCCCGCCCGACGAGATCAAGGCGATCCCGGTTCGCCACCCGGGCCGCTGGGTCGCGGCCGCGCTCGTCGGCCGTGCGTCGCCGTCGCGATCGTCGACTCGGTCGCGACGAACCCCCGCTTCGAGTGGGGCGTCGTCGGCCACTACCTCTTCTCGACGCCGGGTCCTCCACGGGCTGCGTCGTGACGCTCGAGCTGACCGTCGATCGTCGATGGCGATCGGCATCGCGCTCGGGGTCGTGCTCGCGGTGATGCGGCTCTCGCCGAACCCGCTCGTGTCCGGCGCGAGCTGGGTCTACATCTGGTTCTTCCGCGGCACGCCGGTGCTCGTGCAGATCCTGCTTCTGGTACAACATCGCGGCGCTCTACCCGCATCGGCGCTCGGGATCCCGTTCGGCCCGGCCTTCGGCCACGTCGACGCGAACGCGCTGATCACGCCGTTCGTCGCCGGCGATGCTCGCGCTCGGCCTGAACGAGGGCGCCTACATGGCCGAGATCGTGCGGGCGGGGATCATCTCGGTCGACGAGGGCCAGACCGAGGCGGCGCAGAGCCTCGGCATGACCGCGCCTGCAGACGATGCGGCGGATCGTGCTGCCGCAGGCGATGCGCGTGATCATCCCGCCGACCGGCAACGAGACGATCTCGATGCTGAAGACGACCTCGCTCGTCAGCGTCATCGCCGTCACCGAGCTGCTCTACTCGGTGCAGCTGATCTACTCGGTCGACCTACCAGACGATCCCGCTCCTGATCGTGGCGAGCATCTGGTACCTGGTCTTCACCACCGTCCTCTCGATCGGCCAGTACTACCTCGAGCGCCACTACGGCCGCGGGGCGTCGCGCGAGCTGCCGGCGACGCCGCTGCAGCGGCTGCGCCGGAGCCTGCTCCCGTTCCGCCATCGTCGAGGCCGGCGGCCGACGGGGGCGAGCGAGGGTCGATGAGCGGGCCGATGGTCAAGGCCGAGCGCGTGCACAAGCGCTTCGGCCGCCTCGAGGTGCTGCAAGGGCGTCTCGCTCGAGGTCCAGCCGCGGCGAGGTGCTCTGCATGATCGGCCCGTCCGGCTCGGGCAAGTCGACGTTCCTGCGCTGCATCAACCACCTGGAGAAGATCAACGCCGGCCGGCTCTGGGTCGACGGCGAGCTGGTCGGCTACCGGCAGTCGGGCGACAAGCTCTACGAGCTGCGCGACTCGGAGGTCTGCCGCGAGCGCGCGCGAGATCGGGATGGTCTTCCAGCGCTTCAACCTGTTCGCGCACATGACCGCGCTCGAGAACGTGATCGAGGCGCCGATCCACGTGAAGAAGGTGTCGAAGAGCGAGGCGCGTGCGGCGCGGGCGGAGCTGCTCGACCGGGTCGGCCTCGCCGACAAGCTCGACAGCTACCCGTCGCAGCTCTCCGGCGGCCAGCAGCAGCGCGTCGCGATCGCGCGGGCGCTGGCGATGGAGCCGAAGCTGATGCTGTTCGACGAGCCGACCTCGGCGCTCGACCCGGAGCTCGTCGGCGACGTGCTCGACGTGATGCGCGAGCTCGCGAAGGACGGCATGACGATGGTCGTCGTCACCCACGAGATGGGCTTCGCGCGCGAGGTCGCCGACCGGGTGGTGATGATGGACGAGGGCGGATCATCGAGGAGGGGACGCCGGAGCACTTCTTCCAGTCGCCGAGCGAGGAGCGGACGAAGCTCTTCCTCTCGAAGATCCTGTAGGAGCGCAACACTTTCTGTTGCGCAACAAAAAGTGTTGCGCTAGGCTGGGAGTATGCCGGTTGCAACCGCACAGAAGGTCGAAGCGCTCCGCGTGGACTTCCGTTCCGCCGCAAAGCTCGCCGACATGCTCGGGGTCAGCCGCTCCCAGGTCACGCGCTGGCTGCGTGGCTCGGGCATCGATCCGCTGAACGCCGAGCGCGTCGACCTGCTCGAGCTCGTCTGGTCGAGCCTGCTCCGGCTCTACGAGCGCGAGGCCGCCCTGGCCTGGCTTTTCGGGATCAACCCGAGCCTCGGTGATCGCCGGCCGATCGATCTCGTCCGGGGTGGGAGGACGGAGGAGCTGATGCGGGCGATCCGCGCCGAGCGCGCCGATTCGTTCGCGTGATCCTGTACCGCTGCTTCGCCTGGGACGAACGCTCACGGCCGGATCGGCCGGACGGGCCGCTCTGGTTTCCCCGCGAGTTCCAGGGCGAAGGGCGGCACGACGCACGCGACGTCTACGGCTGTCTGTATCTCGCCGACCGGCCGATCTCGTGCGTGGTCGAGCAGCTCGCGCGCTTCCGCGGCCAGCGGCTCGTGCCGGCGCTGCTCCGGCGCCGCGGACTGACGCTCGGGCTCGCAGAGCTGGAACTCGAGCCGGCGGGCGAGATCATCGATCTCGACGAGCCGGCTGTGCTCGTGCGCGAGTCGCTGCACCCATCACAGGTCGCGACGCGTCGGCGCGAGATCACGCAGCAGCAGGCGCTCGCCCTGTACGCGCGCACATCCGCAGTCCGCGGCGCTGCGCTGGTGGTCGACCTATGAGTCGCTCTGGGCGAACTTCACGGTCTTCGACCGCGCGGCCGGCGCGCTCTCCGCTGCGCGCGGTGCGTGCGCTCGCAATCGACGATCCGGCCGTGGTCGAGGCGGCCGACTTCTTCGCGATGCGCGTGGGCTGACCGTTCCTCGTCGGCTCCCGGAGAAGCCGACTTGCCTGCCCACATCAACTAGACGTGCACGCGTAGCGGGAAATACGGCGGCGAGAGGAGGAAGCCGATCCTCGGCGGACGGTCGGACCAGCCCTGGGCCATCTCCATGGCTGCGCCGATCCCATGGGTCGGGACGAAGCCGAGCTGCCGTGCAGCGGTTGCGTCACGGCAGCCCGCAATGAGCACGGCTCCGAGCCGGTCGAGCGCGGGCCGGCAGGCAGCCCAGTCGGCGAACGGCAGGAGCGGGTGGCACGTGCGGCCGGCGCGGTAGGCCTGGAGCGCCCGATCGTCGGCAGCCGCGGCGCGCTCGTGCGGCGCGAGCTCTCCGGGCTCCCGCCCCTCGCCCAGGGCCCGGAAGAATGGACGGTAGGGATCCTGAGTCGGCCGGGCGTAGGCCCTGTGGAAGTGGTGCAACAGGACCGCGGTCCCGCCCTTGCGTGATGGGGAAGGCGTCCCGCCACAAGCGGAGCGCCAGACCGAGGCCGAGGTACGCCGCCTGGACGGGATTGGGTCGCTCGCGAGGCACGTACGGCGTGGTGTGCGGGATCCCGATGAAGATCGCGTCGAGCTGCCCCTCGAGTGCGGCCGACCTGAAGTCGATCGCGCGCAGCAGCGCCTCGGCATGGGCTACCGAGGGCGGGCCCGAGAACGCGCCCGCGGCCCGTATCTCGGCTCCGAGCGAGCGGAGCACGCTCATCCGCAGCGCCCCCGGCAGCGCACCGAACACGCGGCGTAGCGGCGACCGGACGATCCGCTCCAGCGCATCCGGGTCGTACGGGTAGCCGTGTAGCGCCCCCACGAAGCGCGGGTGGTGAAGCACGAGCGAGGCTCCGACCAGCGAGACGCGCGCCTGGAGGGCTCGCTCCAGCGCGATGCCGATGTCCCACCCCTGCGAGCCGGCTGTCTCGAGCAGCGAGTCGGCGCCCGACGCGCGCACGGCCTCGGATCCCGCCGCACCGACCAGCGCTGCGGGACCGCCGTGCAGGACTGTCTCCGCCGCCGTGACCGTGACGACGACGTCCGTCTCGACGAGCGCCGGGTTGACGCGCAGCGGCGTCGTGCCCACGTAGCCGAGGTCGACCAGATCCGGCCGCTCTGCGTCGTGCACTTCGACTCGGCCGCGGAACCGGCGGGCGAAATCGGGAGAGACCAGGTGCTCGAGCTCGCGCTTGCCGAGCCGACGCGCAAGCCCGCCCGCGACGAGGATCGTCTGCCGCTCGACAGGCGACGCCGGCGCGCGCGAGCTCGTCGACGGTCGCCTCGATCGCGTCGTGACGCGGCTCGCGCTCGGCGCCGGGCAGCGGAAGCGAGGGTGGCTCGACGACGATCGTGGCCCGCCCGCCGCGGGGCGCAATTTGCGCGAGCGGCTCTCCAGCGAGTGGAAACCGCAGCGCGTCTCGGACCGCCGCGCCGACGTCGGCGAGCCCGGCTCCCGGCGGCGGCGGGCGCAGGACGACGTCGCTGTCGGCCGCCGAGACGACGACGAGCCGGGTGCCGGCGAGGAGGGGGACGCGGGGCACGGCCGCGACACGCTATCGCGGGAAAGCCGCGCCGCGGTTACGGGACGGATCCACGACCGTGCACGAATCAGGCCGTGCTCCGCCTTCTTCGCGCGCTCAGGTCGACCGGTGCCCACTGCGGACATGCCGGCAAGAGCCATCTTGCGCTCGCGGCCGCGTGACCCTAGGCTCATAACCGTTGGCTACATAGACAACGGAGGTGGCACATGACTCCCAGGAGGCGAGCTCTCTTAGCTGGAGCCCTCGGCTTCGCGGCCGCGCTGGTCTGCGCAGCCGGAGCCGGCGCAGCGATCACCGGGGACGCGGCGTGGAAGGCCGCCCACGACACTGACCCACACCTGCCGCTGACTCCATACCAGCTTCAGATGCTGGCACAGAAGGAGCAGGCGGTTGCGAGCTACTTCTCGGCGGTCTCGGGCAGTCCGGTCACCGTCGAAGCGACGGCGACGAGCGGAGCGGCAGTGATGAGTGTCGACCCCGCCATGCTGTCCGGAATGCCGGCTTCGGCAAGCCTGCCTGCGAACCAGATAGCCCAGCAGACTGGCTACTGGTGCGGCCCGGCAGCCGTGCAGGAGGCACTCGGGCAGGTCGGCGTCAGCATGACGCAGGCGACTGCTGCGGCGCGCCTCGGTACGACGAGCGCCGGAACGGCCTGGTCCGGCGGACACACCGCCACGGGTCACCCGGTTCCCGACGTGCTGAACCAGGCTCAGTCTCGGAACTACTACATCCCGCAGGCGGTTCCAGTCTCACCGAGCTCGGGCGACGTGAGCAACTACAAGAGCTATCTCCTGAACAACATCAACTACCCGATGGCGCCGCTGGTGGGTGATGCCTGGGAGACTCAGACTTCGAGCTATCACCTCACCGGTCACCCGCGCGATCGGACGATCTTCCACTGGTTCGACATTCGCGGGTACACCGCCAGCGGTGCCAACACCATGTACGAGGACTCGGTGCACAATGCCCCGACGGTCTCGTGGTACGCGGGCGTCCCTGCCTATTCCACGCTTCCGTCCAGCTGGATCGTGACGATCGTCGGCGGGCGTGGCTACGTCTGGTGATCGGACCGCTCTCAGGCCGCCGTGCCGATCTGATTGCTGTCACGGCGGCGGTCGTACTCGCTCTGCACCGCTGGAGGCTGCGGGTCCGGGGCAGACCCTCGGTCCGGAGCTTCCGGCCGAGCCGGACCTGCGTGGTGCGAAAGCCGGTCCGATGCGGCCTGGGCGAAGGCACTTGCCAGCGGCGTCGTTCCTCTCTCGCGACGCGCATCCGTGGTTCCCCTGGCGCTCGCGGGCGACGGGCGAACGTTCTTCGCATCCCTGGATTCGAAGGCCTTCTCGGGTGTCGTCAGAGTCGACGCGAAGCGGTCGCTCGACCCGGATCAGGCGCTTCCCGGACCCGGCAACTGATCAAGCGTCCGGCAGCTTCGACGGACGATGGCTGGTCTGGGACGAGTATCACTCCCTGACGGATCCGGCCGACTTCACGACCTGGTCGTGGGACTCGCAAACCGGCGCGGCGCGACAGATCGGTGCGGCTGCCCGCTCGCCCTCGGCCCGTTTCTGGCCCAGCCCTCTACGGCATCCGGAAGCCCGCGGCGGTCTCGCGACCTGGACGCAGGGCTCGGCGGACGACGGGATCGGAGACGTGCACGTCGTCGAACCTGGCCGACGGCAGCGACCGGATCGTCAGACACGGTCATCCGGGGGCGTCGTTCCTCGCGGCGCACGGCCTGGTGGTCTGGCCCGAGTCGCGTGAAGCGCGGAGCGCTCACGGTCATGATGGCTGCCGACGCCGTTACGGGACGGTCGAGAGTCGTCCCGCCGGCGCTTCGCGCGACTTCGGGGCGTCTCGTGGCTTGCGACCGACGGCACCGCGATCGCATATCCCGAGCGCCGGGTTCTCCTCGCTGTGGTGGTCGCCCTCGCTCGCCACACGACCGCGGCGAGTGTTCTCGAGTCGGCATGGGTACCCGATCGGTGTGCCCGTCGAGATCGCCGGCCGCTACGTCTCGTTCGGGGTCGCGCCGCACACGTACCTGGCTGACACGGTCACGCGTCGCTATGTCCAGATCAGTCGCGGCGGCTGGGCGCTCATCGATCGGAAGTCGCTGGTTCTTGCCCAGCCGTCCCCTCAGAAGGCCAACCATGCGATCTCCGACGTCATCTTCCTCCCGCTGGCATCGCTTCCCCCGATCCCGCCTTGCCGCTGACTGTTCGTGGCCCCTCTGCGCGGTCAGCAGCCTCGCGCACCCATGCCGCCGGGTCGTGAAAGGCAAGGGGCCCGCCGGCCAAGCGTTCGGGCATACACTCGGCGCCGATGTCGCCGAAGACGCTCACGGGGGCGGAGCTGGAGCTCGACGACGCGCCGGCCCGCGAATCCGAGCTCTTCCTCGTCGACGGGAACAACCTCGCCTACCGCGGCTTCTTCGCGCTGCCGGAAGAGCTGGCGACGAGCGACGGGTTTCCGACGAACGCGCTGCTCGGCTTCACGAACATGCTCTTCAAGCTGCTCGCCGACTACCGGCCGAAGGGCGTCGCCGTGGCATGGGACACACGGCCTGTCCACCGCTCCGAGCTGCAGGCGACGTACAAGGAAGGCCGGCGCCCGATGCCCGATCTGCTGCGCGAGCAGTTCCCGCACTTCCGCCCGATCGTCGAGGCGTTCGGGTACCGCAACCTCGAGTTCGAGGGCTGGGAGGCCGACGACGTGATCGCCACACTGGCGACGCGTGCCGACGAAGCGGCGATCCGCACCTGCGTCGTCTCCACCGACCGGGACGCGTTCCAGCTCTGCACCGGCAACGTCTGCCTGATGATGACTCCGCGCGGCGTCTCCGACGTGCAGGTCTACACGCCGGAGCGCGTCGAGGCGCGCTACGGGATCCGGCCCGAGCAGATCCCGGACTTCATCGGCCTGAAGGGCGACTCCTCCGACAACATCCCGGGCGTCCCGGGGATCGGCGACAAGACCGCCGGGCAGCTGATCGCGCAGTACGGCTCGCTGGAGGCCGTGCTCGAGCACGTCGACGAGCTCTCGCCGGCGCGCGCGCGCGCGATCCGGGAGCACGCCGAGCAGGCGCGGCACGTCGAAGCAGCTGGCGACCATGCGCCGCGGACCTCGACATCGACTTCGATCCCGCCGGGCTCGTGCTCCTGCCGCCCGACCGCTCGCAGCTGAAGGAGATGTTCCGGCGCTTCGAGTTCCGCAACCTGCTGAACCGAGTCGACGAGCTCGACGCGGCAGTCCCTGCGGCCGCGCCGCCCGTGACCGGAGTCGCGGTGCCGTGGCGCGAGGAGCTGCTCGGCGGGCTCGGCGCTGGATGCCGGCGGCCCCGTCGGGATCGCCGCTGAGGGCGAGCGGATCGCGGTCGCCGCCGGCGACGAGGTCGTCGTCTCGGCCCGGCCCGACCGGATCGACGCAGCGCGAGCTCGTCGCGCACGACGCGAAGGCGCTGCGCGTCTCCGCGACCGACGACACGATGATCGCGGCCTACCTCATCGAGCCCGGGCGCGCGTCCTACGAGCTCGACGACCTCGCCGCGGAGTACGGGATCGAGCTCGCAGCCCGAGCCGCCGGCCGAGGAGGAGACTGCGCGCCTCGTGCGGCACGCCGCCGCGACGCTGCGTCTCCGCGACCCGCTCGTCGCGCGGGTCCGCGAGCGCGGGGCAGAGCGGCTCTACCGCGACGTCGAGCTGCCGCTGACCGCAGTCCTGGCCGCGATGGAGGAGGCCGGCGTCAAGATCGACACGTACCGCATGGGCGAGATCACCGCCCGGCTCGCCGACCGCGTCGACGAGCTCGAGGCCAAGGCGTACGAGCTCGCGGGCGAGGAGTTCATGCTCGGCTCGACCCAGCAGGTGGCACGGATCCTCTTCGAGAAGCTCGGCCTGACTCCGGGCCGCAAGGGCAAGACCGGCTACTCGACCGACACGCGCGTGCTGCGCACGATCCGCGACGAGCACCCGCTGGTGCCCGTGATCGAGGAGTGGCGCGAGTACTCGAAGCTGCTCAACACGTACCTGCGGCCCGCTGCCGAGCCTCATCTCGGAGACGGACGGCCGGCTGCACACGACCTTCAACCAGACGGTGGCCGCGACCGGCCGGCTTTCGACCTCGAATCCGAACCTGCAGGCGATCCCGGTCCGCACCGAGCTGGGGCGCGAGATCCGCTCCGCGTTCGTCGCCGAGCCGGGAACAAGCTGCTCTCGGCCGACTACTCGCAGGTCGAGCTGCGCATCCTCGCCCACGTCTCCGGCGAGCCGAAGCTGCGCGAGGCGTTCGCGCGCGGCGAGGACATCCACACCGCGACCGCGGCCGAGGTGCTGGGCAAGGACGCGGCGACGCTGACGAAGGACGAGCGCGCCGTCGCCAAGATGATCAACTTCGGGATCATCTACGGCATCTCGGCCTTCGGCCTCTCCGAGAACCTCGAGATCCCGCGCGAGCAGGCGCAGGCGTACATCGACGCGTACCTCGCGCGCTTTCCCGCACGTGCAGGACTTCATCGCGCGCACGATCGAGCAGGCCGAGCGCGACGGCTACGTCACCAGCCTGCTCGGCCGCCGCCGCCCGGTGCCGGAGATCCGCGTCCGCAACCGGCAGACCCGCGCGCTCGGCGAGCGGCTCGCGGTCAACTTCGTCATGCAGGGCTCGAACGCCGACCTGATCAAGGTCGCGATGGTGGCGATCCACCGCCGCCTGCGCGACGAGGGGCGGGCCGCCCGGCTCGTGCTCCAGGTGCACGACGAGCTGCTGCTCGAGGTGCCGGAGATCGAGCTCTCGAAGGTCCGCGACCTCGTCCGCGACGAGCTGTGCGGCGCGTACCCGCTCGATCCGCCGCTCGTGGTCGACGTCGGGGTCGGCGACGACTGGGCCGAGGCCAAGAGCTGACGCGCACCCGCCTGGCCGGTTCGAGCGAGATACATGTCCGGGCCACCGTCTCCCCGGGCGCGTAGACTCGTCTTGCGCCGCGCAGGCTCCACGTTTGCGCACGAGGGTGCGGAGGACGGCGAGGGCGGCCAAGAGACCCCGGATAGCCAGGGCGGGGGAGCTGCGGGCGCGTGGCTATACTGGCTGCCTTCTGATGGCCAACGAGACACTCGAGCCCGGCGTCTGGATCCTGGACCTGACGGTGAGCTGATCCCCGACTACGAGTCGACCTTCCCTTCGATCAACGAGGGCGAGGTCGTGCTCGGCACCGTCGTCCGCATCGACAAGGACGAGGTGCTCGTCGACATCGGCTACAAGTCGGAGGGCGTCATCCCGGTCTCCGAGCTCTCCATCCGCCGCTCGGTCAACCCCGCCGACGAGGTCTCGCTCGGGGACGAGGTCGCCGCGCTCGTGCTCACGAAGGAGGACGCCGAGGGCCGGCTGATCCTCTCCAAGAAGCGCGCCCGGTTCGAGCTGGCCTGGAAGAACATCGAGGGCGCCGCCGAGTCCGGCGAGCCGGTGAACGGCAAGGTGATCGAGGTCGTCAAGGGCGGCCTGATCCTCGACCTCGGCGTGCGCGGCTTCCTGCCCGCGTCGCTCGTCGACATCCGCCGCGTCCAGGATCTGGACGAGTTCCTGGGCAAGGAGCTCCGCTGCAAGGTGATCGAGCTCAACCGCTCGCGCAACAACGTCGTGCTCTCGCGCCGCGCCGTCCTCGAGGACGAGCGCAAGGAGATGCGCCAGGCGATCCTCGACCGGCTCAACCCCGGCGACGTCGTCGAGGGCCAGATCTCGAACATCGTCGACTTCGGCGCCTTCGTCGACCTCGACGGCATGGACGGCCTGATCCACATCTCGGAGCTGTCGTGGTCGCACGTCAACCACCCGTCCGAGGTGCTCGAGATCGGCCAGACGGTGAAGGTCAAGGTGCTCGACATCGACCGCGATCGGCAGCGGATCTCGCTCGGCCTCAAGCAGACGCAGACCGATCCGTGGCAGCAGGTGCTCGACACGTACGGCGAGAACGACGTCGTCGAGGGTCGCGTGACGAAGGTGGTCACGTTCGGCGCCTTCGTCGAGATCCTGCCCGGGGTCGAGGGGCTCGTGCACATCTCCGAGCTCGCGCAGCACCACGTCGAGAACCCGCGCGAGGTCGTCTCGCAGGGCGATCTGGTCAACGTGAAGATCATCGAGGTGGACGCCGAGCGGCGCCGTCTCTCGCTGTCGCTGAAGCGGGTCGAGGAGGGTGACGAGACCAGGCCGCCGATCGAGGGCGGGGAGCTCATCCGGCCCGCGCTCGATCTCTCGGAGGACGTCTTCCCCGAGGCCGGTGCCCCTGCCGAGGCCGAGCCGGTCGCCGACACGGAGGCGGAGCCTGCCGCCGACGTGGCCGAGGCAGAGCCCGTCGCGGAGGCCGCGGCCGTGATCGAGGCGGAGCCCGAGCCCGCCGTCGAGGAGCCGGAGCCGGTTGTCCAGGAGCCCGTCGCCGAGAGCGAGGTCGCGAGCGCTGTGGCCGAGGCGACTGCGGCCGAGGCCGAGGCCGACCCGGTCGAAGAAGCGCCCGCTCCTCCCCCGACTCCGAGTAGCTTGGCGCGCCCGGTCGCGGTTGCCGTCACGGGCGGCATCGGCGCGGGGAAGAGCGAGGCGCTCAAGGCATTCGCCCGGCACGGAGCGGCGACGATCTCGAGCGACGAGATCGTGCATCGGCTGCTGCGGGAGGATCCCGAGGTCCAGCGCGCGCTCGTCGAGCAACTGGGCGGGGGGATCCTCGACGAGGCGGGGCAGATCGACCGCTCGGCCGTGGCCGAGCTCGTCTTCGCCGACCCCGAGCGGCTGCGCAGGCTCGAGTCGCTGCTCCATCCGCTGGTCGTCGAGGAGTACCTCGCCTGGCGGGAGCGGCTCGCGGCGCTGTCCGAGCCGCCTGCGGTCTGCACGACCGAGGTGCCGCTGCTGTACGAGGTCGGCGGCGAGAGCCGCTTCGACGTCGTCGTCGTGGTGACGGCTCCCGCCGACCTGCGGCGGGAGAGGGCTGCGGTCGACGTCGACGAACGCAGCTCCCGGCTTGTCCCCGACGGCGAGAAGATGCGCCGCGCCGACTTCGCCTACGTGAACGACGGCTCGCTCGAGGAGCTCGACGCGTTCGTCGCCTCGGTGCTCAGGGAGCTTGAGGCGCGCGCGTGAGGCGGTTTCTCGCGGTCGCGGTACTGGCCGTCGTCGTAGCCGGACTCGGCGGCGTGGGTCGTGTCGGCCCAGCCGGGTTGGTATCTGCGGCTGCGCTATCCGCTCCGCTACCAGTCGATCGTGCGCGCGCACTCCCGCAACTACCGGCTCGATCCCGGCGCTGCTCGCCGCCGTGATCTACACCGAGAGCAAGTTCAACGCCGACGCGCGCTCGTCGTCCGGTGCGGTCGGCCTGATGCAGCTCCTGCCGGCCACGGCGGAGGGGATCGCCCTGCACACCGGTGGCTCGCGGTTCCGGGTCTCCGACCTCTACACCCCGGAGATCAACATCCGGTACGGCTCCTGGTACCTCCGGCACCTGCTGGACAAGTACGGCGACGAGCGGACGGCGCTGGCCGCCTACAACGCAGGGCAGGACAACGTCGACCGCTGGCGAGCGGCCGGCGAGGGGATCCAGTTCGCCGAGACGCGCGACTATGTCGCGCGCGTCGAGCACCTGAAACGCGTCTACCGCGAGGCCTATCCGGGGCAGCTCGGCGGCTGACCGTGCGACGCCGGCCGGGGTTTCCGACATCAGGGCGGGGCACGCGAGACCCGGCGGGCACGCTCGTGCTCGCGGTTGACCGTGGCCAGGAGAGCGTCAGCCGACGTGCTCGTCCGGGAGAGATGCTGATCGGCCGTCGAGAGCGAGCGGGGTAGCGCTCTTCGGGCGCGCATCCGCTCTGAGGGCGTCCGTGAAGCCGACACAGCTTCGTACCGGCTGCGGAAGGGTTCAAGTCTCTCAGCGACGTAACTGCGCACGATGGGCTGGCTTGCGCCTGGGTCGATGAGGATCTGGCTTCTCCTCCAGATGCTGGAGCGGGACTCGGAAGGTGCGGTCGCCGGTCGGTGCGACTCAGTGGGATGTGAGTCGCCATGCCGCGGATTGTCGAGTCGAGGTCGATCACGGCCTCACGGACCACTTGGCCCGGAGCACGAGGCCGCCGCTTGCGCGACGACCTCAGGCACGAGCGTCTGACGGCATGTCGGGCATCTGCTCGTACCGCCGGCAAGCGATGTCGGCACGGAGTCCATGGTCGATGGCCCCGGCGGCGCAGCTCGGCCGCCGACAGGTGCGACTCGTCGGCGGCCGAAGGTTGGGCGCCTAGGAGCCGATCCAGCCCGGACGGTTGTGGATCGTGAAGCGCAGGCTGAGACTGCTGTGGTTCCCGCGGATGTCGGTCGCCGTGACAACGACGTCGTAGACATCGTCGGGCAGGCATCGGGTGTCGAGCGGCGTAGGGGTCAGCCGGAACAGGTAGTCGCCGGGCTGCAGGTACGAATAGTGCTTCCCGAACACGGCCATGTTCTGGTACGTCCCGCGGGCGTAGATGCGCCAGAAGTCGGCGTTGGACGGGTCGCCGGAGCCGAAGTCGACGGCGGTGCGCTCCCGCAGCACGACCTTGCCCGTCCACCGCTGGATCCGCCATGTGATCCGTTCCGGGATCGTCGGCAGATTGCCCCAGATCCCGGGAACCGGCTTGGTCGGCAGGTCCGCGGCGTTGGCGAGGATGCTGATCCGGCCGCGCACGAAGTTCGGCAGGCTCCTCGAGCCGGCGGAAACGATCGTGATCGACTTCACCTGGGGCTTGGTTGTGTCGGTGAAGGGGCCGAGGCGCCCGGGAGCGAGCGGGTTCACGACGCGGCCGTGCAGGTACTCGGTGAGGTGTACATGCATCTCGGGCTTGAAGATGCGCCCGAGCACCGTCTTGTACGCGTCGACGTGCTGGCCGACGGAGCCGAGCGGGTGGATGTGCCAGTACTCGAACATGTTGCCGTCCCCGGAGTCGACGCGTACCCACCCCCCCGAAACGGCAGAGATCGTTCCGGACCTGACGGGGTACACGGCTGTCCCGTTGGGAGCAGCGATGTCCACGCCCTGGTGGAAGGAGAATGAACCGCTGCTCTCCATGAGTCCGCGGTTCGTCGGCGGTCCGCGGAAGAGCATGCGGGGCTCGCCGAGGTAGGCGCGGATCGGATGCTCACGATGGAAGGGCTTGACGGGGTAGCCGAATCCCGGCGCGCCGGCTGCGGCGCGCGCGGCTACCGAGGCAGGACGGGCGTTCGGCGTCTGGTTGAAGGCGGCGACGAGAAGGCCGCCGAGGAGTGCGGGCAGGAGGACGAGGAATGTGCGGCGCACGGCGGCGCGGCTGCGGATGAGGGAGTGAGTAGTCATGGCACGAATGTCCGCCCGAGCGCTAACTCGCGCCCTCACCGAGCGCTAACCCGCAGTCAAATCGCAGCGGGCCAGGCCGAGCCGTGCCGTGCCGTGGCCGGCGCAGCGTTGCTTCGGCGTCCGGACCGGCACCGCCCGTGTTACAAGTGTCACATGGAGTTCCGCATTCTCGGGCCCTTCGAGATCCGCGACGGCGATCGCGTCCTCGAGCTCCCGCGGCAGAAGCACCGCGCGCTGCTCGCCTGCCTGCTGCTGCGTGCGGGCAAGCCCGTCTCCGTCGATCGGCTGATCGAGGATCTCTGGGGCGAGTCTGCGCCTGCCACCGCGCGGCCCTCGCTGCAGAACTTCGTCTCGCAGCTGCGCCGCACGCTCGGGCCCGACACGCTGCTCACGCGCCCGGGTGGATACCTGCTCGACGTCGACCCCGAGGCCGTCGACCTGCTGCGCTTCGAGCGGCTCGTCGAGAGGTCGAAAGCGCGAGACCGGCCGGGAACGGGCGGACACGCTGCGCCGCGCGCTCGCGCTCTGGCGCGGGCCGCCGCTCGCCGACCTCACCTTCGAGCCGTTCGCGCTCACCGAGGTTCCGCGGCTGGAGGAGCTCCACACCAGCGCCCAGGAGGATCTGATCGACGTGGAGCTCGCGCTCGGGCTGCACGCCGGTGCCGATCTGGTGCCGCGAATCGAGGCGCTCGTCGCGCGCTATCCGCTCCGTGAGCGCCTGCGCGGGCAGCTGATGCTGGCGCTGTACCGCAGCGACCGGCAGGCCGAGGCCCTCGCTGCGTACCAGGATCTGCGCCGCGGGCTGGTGGAGGAGCTCGGGATCGAGCCCAGCCCCGACCTGCGAGCGCTCGAGCAGGCGATCCTCCGCCAGGACGAGTCGCTGGCGCCCGCGGCACCGGGACCGGCGCTGGCCTCCTCGGACGTGCGAGTGCGGGCGACCGTGCTCTTCGCGGAGATCACCCACTGCGCTACCCCTGCCGAGCTCGATCCGGAGGCGCTGCACAGGATCGGCGCCCGCTCGCTGGCGGAGATGCGGGCCGCGACCGAGTACCACGGGGGCTCCGTCGGCCGCGCCTCCGGCGAGGAGCTCCTGGCGGTCTTCACGGCCCATGAGGAGGATCCCCTGCGCGCTGCGCGCGCCGCGCTCCAGATGCGGCGGGCCCTCGACTCCCTCCCGCAGCGGTCCGAGGACGGGCCGGCGCCGGGGATCGAGCTGCGGATTGCCTTGACGACCGGCAGGGTGATCGTCACCGGTGGGCCCGGCCTGTCCGACGCCGACGGCCACGCCGTCGTGCTCGCCAGGCGCCTGGCCGAGACCGCTGCGGCGGGGGAGATCCTGCTCGACGCGGCCACCGCCGCCGCGGGCCGTACCGGGATCGCCGCAGAGGCGGTCGAGCCGCGTGCGGTGCGCGGCGAGGCCGAGCCGGTCGCTGCCTTCCGGTTGCTCGACGCCGACACGGGCCCGATGACGCGGCCCGGGGGTGCCGCCCCGATGGTCGGCCGGGACCGAGAGCTGGGCCAGCTCCGGGCTGCGCTCGAGGAGGCCGTGGCCGAGCGCCGGTGCCGCCTCGTGGTCGTCGCCGGTGAGGCGGGCATCGGCAAGTCACGTCTCGCCGCGGAGTTCGCGGCCTCCGTGGGCGACGGCGTGTGCGTCCTCTTCGGTCGCTGCGTGTCGTACGGGGAGGGTGCGACCTATCTGCCGCTCCGCGAGGTCGTCGTCCAGGTCGCCGGAGAGGATCCTCGCGCGGCGATCGAGCAGCGGCTCGAAGGGGACGAGTACGCGGGCCTCGTGGCGCAGCAGATCGCGGAGCTCGTCGGCCGCGGCGGCGGCACGAGCTCGTCGGGGGAGTCGTTCTGGGCCGTCCGGCGTTTCCTGGAAGCGCTGGCCGAGGAGCGGCCGCTGGTGCTGGTGTTCGACGATCTGCACTGGGCGGAGCCGACCTTCCTCGATCTCGTCGAGTACCTGCAGCAGTGGAGCCAGAGCGCCCCGCTGGTCGTCGTCGGCCTGACGCGGCCCGAGCTGCTCGAGCAGCGACCCGCGTGGGCCGGCGGCTCGATCGCGCTGCCGAGGCTCGCCGACGAGCACGTGCGGGAGCTCGTCGCGACGATCGCCGACGATGTGCCGGCCGCAGACCGCTCGCGGATCGTGGAGGCGGCCGAGGGCAACCCGCTGTTCGCCGAACAGCTCGTCGCACACGCGGGCGAGGGGCATGACGCGCTGGACACGGTCCCGCCGTCGCTGGAGGCGCTGATCTCGAGCCGCATCGACCGGCTCGAGCCCGGCGAGCGCGCGGTGCTGGAGCGTGCCGCCGTGGTGGGGCGCGAGTTCTGGCACGGGGCAGTGCTCCACCTTGCCAACCCGCTGGACGTGCCCTCGGTGGGCCGGCACCTGCTCGATCTCGTGCGCAAGGGGCTGATCCGGCCGGGGCGTCCGCTGTTCCCGCGCGAGGACGGCTTTCGCTTCCACCATGTCCTGATCCGTGACGTCGTCTACGAGTCGGTGCCGGTCGAGCTCCGGGCGGAGCTCCACGAGAAGCGTCGCCGACTGGCTCGACTCGCAGGCGCCCGAGCAGGACGAGCTGGTCGGCTACCACCTCGAGCACGCCTATCGCTGCCGGATCGCGGTCGGTCCGCCGGACCGTCAGGCCCGGCGGCTGGCCGCCGACGCGGGCGACCGGCTCGCCGCGGCGGGCCTGCGCGGCGCCAGACGCGGTGACATTCCGACTGCCGCCAACCTGCTGGGCAGGGCGGCGGCACTGCTGCCGGTCGCGGAGGCCACACGCCGCGACCTGCTTGCCGAGCTCGGCATCGTCCTCTGGAGGGCCGGCGATCTCGAGCAGGCGGGGGAGGTGCTGCGAGAGGCGGCCGAGACCGCGGTGGCGTCACGGGATCGGCGCGCAGAGCTTCGCGCCCGCGTGGAGCTCGCCAACCTGCGCGTCAACCGCGATCCGGAGGGCGGGGCGGATGAGCTCCTGGCTCTTGCGTCGACGGCGATTCCGATCTTCGAAGAGCTCGGGGACGAGCGTGCGCTGGGTCGCATCTGGTTCGCAACCGCAACCGTTCACGGCACGCTCCACTGCGAGTACGGGGCCGGGGAGCGCGCGGCCCTCGAGGCGCTCGACCACTACCGGCGCTCCGGGTGGCCGCCGGCATCGTGTCTGCAGGAGCTGGCAGCCGCGCTCCTGTACGGTCCCGCACGGGTCGAGGACGGGATCCGGAGTTGCCGGGAGATGCTGACGGAGGCTGACCTCGGCAGCGTTGCCAACGTGTCGATCTTCCTCGCCGGTCTGGAGGCCATGCGGGCCGACTTCGCCGAGGCGCGCCGTGTGGCCGCACGGTCGCGGGCCCTGTACGAGGAGCTCGGTTGGACGTCGCCGGTCACGACCAACTGGGCCCCGATCGCGGGCACGATCGAGTTGCTGGCGGGCGACCCCGGCGCGGCGGAGGCCGTCCTCGCCGAGAGCTGCGCGGCGCTCGCCGGCTGGCGGGAGAGCGGGCATCTGGCGACGCAGGCGGCGCTGCTCGGGGAGTCGATGTACAGGCAGGCCCGTTACGAGGAAGCGGCGCGCTGGGCCGGCGTCGCGGCGGGCCACGCGGCGAGCGACGACTCGAGCGCGCAGTTCTCGTGGCGGGCGCTGAGAGGGAAGGTGCTGGCGCGGGACGGCAATTTCGAGGAGGCCGTTTCGTGCGCGCGCGAGGCGGCCCGGCTCGCGGGTCTGACGGACGCGCTGAGCCAGCACGGCGACGTCCTCCTCGATCTCGCCGAAGTCCTGCACCTGGCTGGCAGGGCCGACGAGGCCCCGGTGGCGTTGGATGCGGCGCTCGGGCTGTTCGAGCGCAAGGGCAACACGGCGTCGGTCGCGAGAGCGGCTCGCCTGCTCTCCGAGCTCGCCGCCTCCTGAGACGGCTTCGCCGCCCGAGGGCCTTCTGCGGCCCTCGCGCGGCGAAGGCTCGCGAGCCGGCGTGTGGCGCGCCCTCAACCCGGTCCGCCGCCTGCGTTCATCGTGATCGTCGCGTCCGGGAGTGCCCCCGGTCCGCCGCCTGCGTTCATCGTGATCGTCGCGTCCGGGAGCGCCCCCGGTCCGCCGCCTGCGTTCATGGCGCCTGCCGGACCGGCGACTGCGAGCGCGGCGACGGCGATTCCCGTCACCGTCAGCCGGCGCAGATTCTTCTTCGACATGTCCCTCACCTCCGGGTCGTGGTTGCTCTGTTGCGTCCACGGTCGGAGGCAGCACTCACGGCTCCCTATGGGGCCGCCAACGGCGTGCTAACGGAGCTCTCCGGGAGTCCCGTCGGCGCCGGCCTGCGGGCCCGACCGGGGATTCCGGCGCAGACCCGGGATAAGCTGTTTGCGGCGGTGTGATGCTTGACTTCCGGATCCTCGGCCCGGTCGAGGTGATCGATCGGGGCAGGGCCCTCGCTCTGGGTGGGCAGAAGCAGCGCGCCGTGCTCGCGGTCCTGCTGATCCACGCCGGCCGCGTCGTCGCCACCGACCAGCTCGTGGACTCGTTGTGGGGAGAGCAGCCGCCGAAGACGGCGGTGACGTCGCTGCAGAACCTCGTCTCGCAGCTGCGTAAGCTGCTGGGCCCCGACGTGCTCGTGACCCGGCCGCCGGGCTACGAGCTCCGGCTGGAGCCGGGTCAGCTGGATCTCGACCGTTTCACGCAGCTGGTGGCCGAGGCGCGGGGGCTGGAGGCGGACGAGCGGGCGCGCGTGCTGCGGGAGGCGCTCGCGCTATGGCGCGGCCCTCCGCTCGCGGACTTTGCCTACGAGGCCTTCGCCGAGCGCGAGATCGCCCGGCTGGAGGAGCTCCGGCTGTCGGTGCTCGAGGAGCGAATCGACGCCGATCTCGAAGCCGGACGGCACGCCGAGCTCGTGGGCGAGCTGGAGGGTCTCGTCGCGGCCTATCCGCTGCGCGAGCAGCTCGTCGCCCGGCTGATGCTCGCCCTCTACCGCGCAGGCCGGCGGGCCGAGGCCAGCCAGGCCTATGACCAGGCCCGGCGCCGCCTCGGCGACGAGCTCGGCATCGAGCCGCGTCCGGCGCTGCGCCAGTTGCACGGCAGGATCGTGCGCGACGATCCCGGGCTCGAGCCCGCCGGACCGGCGCCGCCGTCGGAGGATCACTACGAGGAGGTCGCGGCGGCCATCCTCGCCGGGCGCGTCGTCCCGGTGCTCGGCGCCGACATGACCGCGCTCACCGAGCGACTCGCGGAGCGCTTCGAGTACCCGGCGACAGAAGGGCCCGAGCTGACCCGCATCTCCGAGTACGTCGCCGTGATGAAAGGCTCGGGCCCGCTCTACGACGAGCTGCACACCATTCTCGACGCCGACGAGCAGCCGACGTCGGTACACCGGTTCCTCGCGGCGCTGCCGCCGCTGCTGCGCGAGCAGGGCGCCCCTCACCAGCTCATCGTCACGACGGCCTACGACCTGGCGCTCGAGCGCGCCCTGCTCGAGGCGGGCGAGGAGTTCGACGTGGTCTCGTACCTCGCGACGGGGAGGCAGCGCGGCAAGTTCTGCCACATCGCGCCCGACGGGACGGGGACGCTGATCGAGATCCCCAACACCTACGCCGCGGAGCTGTCGCTCGAGCGGCGCACGGTGATCCTGAAGCTCCACGGCCAGGTCGACCGCGGGCCGGAGCGGGAGTGGGAGAGCTTCGTCGTGACGGAGGACGACTACATCGACTACCTCGCGAGGAGCGAGCTCACGAACGTCGTCCCGGTCGGGCTGGCGGCCAAGCTCCGCCGCAGTCACCTGCTCTTCCTCGGGTACGCGATGCGCGACTGGAACCTGAGGGTCGTCCTCAACCGGCTCTGGGAGGACGACGCGCTCACCTACCGGTCATGGGCGGTGCTGCCGGACGTCGAGCCGCTCGAGCGCGAGTTCTGGCGGCGCCGGAGCGTCGCCGTCCTCGACCTTCCGCTCGGGGAGTACGTCGATCTCCTCGCCCAGCATGCCGGGCTGGAGATCCCCGGGGTGTCCGCGTGAACGCCGCCCCGCCGCCGTTCAGTCCCTACAAGGGCCTGATGCCGTTCGACGACTCCGAGCGTGACGCCCTGCTCTTCTTCGGCCGGGAGCGCGAGCGCGAGATCGCCGTCGCGAACCTGATCGCGTCCAGGCTCACGGTTCTCTACGGGCCGAGCGGGGTGGGCAAGAGCTCGCTGCTCCGTGCCGGTGTGGTGCACGAGCTACGGACGCAGGCCCGGCGCGATCTGGACGAGCGCGGCTCGCCGAGGCTCGCCGTCGTCGTGTACAGCGCCTGGCGCGAGGATCCGGTCGAGGGCCTCCTGACCGCGGTCGCCGAGGCGGTACGCGCGATTCTCGGCCCCGACGTGACCTCGGCCGGGGGCGCGGAGACTCTCGCCGACAAGCTCGCGGAGTGGTCCGGGCTCGTCGGCGGTGAGCTCTACGTCGTGCTCGACCAGTTCGAGGAGTACTTCCTCTACCACGGAGGCGAGGACGGCCCTGGCACGTTCGCGGTCGAGTTCCCCGAGGCCGTGAACCGCACGGACCTGCCTGTCCACTTCCTGATCGGCATGCGCGAGGACTCGCTTGCGAAGCTCGATGCCTTCAAGGGCCGCATCCCGAACCTGTTCGGCAACTACCTGCGGCTCGACCGGCTCGACGAGGGCGCAGCACGGGCTGCGATCCTCGGCCCGATCGAGCAGCTCAACCGGGTGACCGGCAACGGGAGCTACGCGGTCGAACCCGTTCTCGTGGGAGCCGTGGTCGCCCAGGTGGCCGCCGGGAGGATCGAGCCGGGCCTCGCCGGGCGCGGCGTCGTCCAGGGAATCGAGGAGACCGGGCGCGTCGAGGCGCCGTACCTCCAGCTCGTGCTCCAGCGCATATGGGAGGTCGAGACCGCTGCCGGTTCGCGCACGCTGAGGCTCGGGACGCTCGACCGTCTGGGCGGTGCGCAGCGGATCGTCGAGGACCATCTGGAGCGCTCGCTCGACCGTCTCACACGGGCCCAGAAGGACGTCGCTGCGCAGATCTTCGGCCACCTCGTGACGCCGTCGGGCACGAAGATCGCACACAAGCTGAGCGATCTCGCGGGCTACGCGTCCGTGGACGAGGCCGAGCTGGAGGGCGTCGTGTCGGCGCTCGTGGCCGAGCGCATCCTGCGACCGCTCGCCGGCGACGACGAGGATGGTCGCCGCTACGAGATCTTCCACGACGTCCTCGCTGCGGCCGTCCTCGCCTGGACCACGCGCTACGAGTCCCAGCGAGCGCTGGAGGAGGAGCGCCGCGCGGCCCGGCGGCGGCACCGGCGGGTCGTGCTCGTGATGGGTATCGCGCTCGTCGCGCTGGCGGCCATGACGGCCGTCGCCGTCTATGCGCTCGTGCAGCGAAATGCGGCTCAGACCGCAGCGCGGCATGCTCGCGCTCGGACCATGGACGCGACTGCACTCGCACAACTCTCGTCGGATCCACGCCGGAGCCTGCAGCTTGCCGTCGACTCCGCGCGCCTCTACCCGACGCAACAGGCGGAGGACGTACTGCGCCAGGCTTTGCTGGCGTCACACGAGCGCGCCGTCTTGCATACCGGAGGCCCCGTGACGGCTGCCGTGTACAGCCCCGACGGCCGGCGGATCCTCGTCGCGAGCAAGGACGGGAAGGCTCGCATCCTCGACGCGGCGAGCTTCCGTGTCCTGCATGTCCTGCCGCATGGCGCTGCTGTCACGAGCGCCTCGTACGGTCCCGGCGGAGCGACGGTCGTCACCACGAGCGAGGACGGCACCGCTCGGCTCTGGGACGCCGGAACCGGGTCTCTTGTGCGCACGTTCCGTCATGCCGGGCCCGTGCTCGGCGCCTCCTTCGGCGGCCGGCTGCTCGCGACCGCGAGCGCCGATCGGACCGCGAGGATCTGGAACCTCGCGAACGGGCGGCTCGTACGCGTTCTGAAGCACCCCGGCACGGTCAATGCCGCGGTTCTCAACCGCCGCGGCACGCTCGTCGCCACCGTTGCGGAGGACCCTGCAGGCGTCCTCCGAGCGCGCCTTTTCGACGTGCTCACGGGGCGCCTTGTCTGGACGTCCCCGGAGAAGGGCGTCACCGGGGTCGTCTTCAGCGCCGACGGCAGGCTGCTCGTTACGACGAGCACTGACCGGAGTGCACGGATCTGGGACGTCTCGACGGAACGGCTACTCCATGTCCTCAAGCACGAGGGGCACGTGGTGAGCGCATCGTTCAGCCCGGACGGAACGCAGCTCGTGACCGCGAGCGAGGACGGCGCCGCGTGGGTCTGGGATGTCGCGACCGGGGCGAGGCAGCTCCTGCTGACCGGGCCGACGGGCTTCGTCGAGAGCGCGTCCTTCAGCCGTGACGGCCGGTTCATCCTGATCTCGAGCACCGACGCGATCGCGCGCGTCTACGACGCGCACGACGGTCACGAGCGGGCCGGCCTGGTCGGCCACTCGGACGCTGTCACGGGTGCGTCCTTCAGCCCGGACGGGCGTTCGATCGTGACCGCGAGCGACGACGGCACTGCCCGTCTCTGGGTCACGGCGGTCGAGGACCAGCTGCAGGTTCTTCCCCATCTGCCGCGCGCGCTCTCGCCGGTGCGGGCGTCCTTCAGCCGGGATGGGCGGCAGGTCCTTGTCACGGAGGCCGGCACGATCCGTGTCTGGCGGGCGGGGGGCCGAGTTGTGTCACTCTCCAGGGGTAAGGGTGCTCCGTTCACCAGATCCTCGCTGAGCCCCGACGGGCGCCTGGCCGTAACGATCGGCAAGGACGGCACGGCGCGGATCTGGCGGGTCGCGTCGGGCGAGCAGCTCCGGGTCCTGCGAGGCGGCGGGCGACCGGGCGGAGTGACCTTCAGCCGGGACGGCGAGCTCGTGCTGACCTGGAGTATCGACCATGCCGCGCGGATCTGGGCGGTGGATTCGGGTCAAAGGCTCCACGTGCTGCGGCAGAGCAGCCCGGTCACGAGCGCGGCGTTCAGCCCCGATGGGCGTCTCGTCGTTACCGCCGGCGGTAACGGCACGGCGACGCTCTGGGACGTCCAGACCGGAGAGCGCCTTCGCAGGCTGGTCGGGCACCAGGCACGCATTACGGACGCAGAATTCAGCCCGGACGGCAAGCTCGTCGTAACGGCGAGCCGCGACCGGACCGCGCGCCTGTGGTCGGTCTCGAGCGGCGCGACCCTTCACGTCCTGCGCGGCCACACCAAGGGACTCAACGACGCGGAGTTCAGCCGGGACGGCCGGAGCATCGTGACCGCGAGCTCCGACGGAGACGCCCGAATCTGGGACGCCGCCTCGGGACGCCTTCTGCACGTGCTGCGGGGAAGCTTCTCGGGTCTCAGCACCGCCTCGTTCAGCCCTGACGCGAAGTGGGTCGTCGCGGCGGCCCGGAACGTCGCGATCCTGTTCAGCGCCGATACCGGCCAGCTGCTCTTCTACCTGCGGGGACACGCGGAACGCACCGCGGACGGACACGCCGCCTGGCTGACGGACGCCTCGTTCGGCCCGGACGGGAGGCGCATACTCACCTCGAGCGATGACGGCACCGTCCGGCTCTTCGTCTGTGATGTGTGCGGTACGCGTGCCCAGCTGATCTCGCTCGCCGAGTCCCGCCTCGTCGCGGGCGGCCGCTAGGCATCCGGCTATCTCGGACGGCGGATGGACGCTTGCGCGACGGCGAAAGTGATGTCATAATGACGTCATGGAGATGGCACCACACATCGAAGCGCTCGTCGCCGACCTCGAGGCAGCTGCTGCGGTCGGCGACGACGCGGTCGCCGAGGCAGCGCGCCGCCTGGCCGCTGCGCTGAGGGCGTCGGCAGGTCTGCGCCTGCTCGACGCGCTGGCCGAGGCCGTGCTCGAGCTGAACGGGCAGCTTGCTTCCGGCCGGGTCGAGGTCCGGCTCGCCGGACGCGACCCGCAGCTCGTCTTCGTCGAGGACGAGGCGCCGCCCGCCGCTCCGGACTCGGGCGACGCGGCCCGGATCACGCTCCGGATCCCGGCGGGGCTCAAGACGGACATCGAGGCCGCCGCGGCCCGCGAAGGCACATCGGTGAATACATGGCTCGTCAGGGCGGTGACGCGCGGCCTGGGCTCCGGCCCGGTGCAGCGCGGGCCGGGCCGGCGAGTGACCGGATACGGAAAGAGCTGAGAGAGGAGACGTCAATGACAGTGCTCACACCCAGAGAGCTCGAGGTCGCCGGACGCGTTGCGCTCGACGTGACCCTGTCCGCGGGTCGGATCGAGGTCGAGGCGGGCGACCACGCGCAGACCGTCGTCACGCTGTCCCCGCTGAACGACAGTGCGGCGACGCTGGCCGCGATCGAGGATGCGACGGTGGAGGTCCGCGGAAAGGGGGACGGCGCCCGGCTGGTCGTCCAGGTGAAGGGGAGGCGCCACGGCTCGAGCACGAAGGTGCTAGTCCGCATCGAGTGTCCCGAGGGCGGCGACCTCAACGCGCGGACGGCCTCGGCCGACGTCGAGGCGCGCGGCAGGCTCGGATCGGTGACGGTCGTGACCGCGTCCGGCGACCTCCAGCTGGACGAGGTCGACGGCTCGGTCGCGGTGAAGAGTGCGAGCGGCGACGTCAACCTGGCCGCCGCTCACGGCGAGCTGAACATAAAGAACGCCTCCGGCGACGTTGCGGCCGGCCGGCTCGCATCGGGCGGCAAGATCAGGACCGCCTCCGGCGACGTGCACGTGCGGGAGAGCAGCGGCCCGCTGAGCATCCACAGCGCCTCGGGCGATCTGCAGATCGACGCCGTGGACGAGGGCAAGATCGTCTTCCACTCGGCCTCCGGCAACCTGCTGATCGGTGTCCGCCGCGGGTCGACGCTCCGGCTCGACGCCCGCTCGATGAGCGGCCGGATCGACTCCGAGATCGAGCTCGGCGACGGCCCGGAGGGCGAGTCGAACGGAGGCCAGCACGTCGACGTGCACGCGGTCTCGATGAGCGGCGACGTGCTCGTCAAGCGCGCCTGAGCCGCACGCTCCGGCACAACACAGCGAAGGAGGACAGTCATGTACGGCATGCGCATGGACGCACGGGCAACCACGCCTTCGACCGAGAGTGCTGCGGCGGAGATCGCCCTGCGGAGCCGCCGGGCCGCGAGGGCGGAGGAGCGCGGCTTCTGGATCGCGGACGACGAGCGCCGGCGGGCGGGGCGGAAGCCTCGCCTCCGGCTCGTCCACCCAGGCCTCGGCCTCGTGCCCGAGCACGGCCGCTACGCTCTGGACGATGCCCGCGCTTAGGACGGCCGCCGACTACCGCCCGACCGGCGACCAGCCGAAGGCGATCGCCTCCCTCAGCGCCGGGCTCACCGCAGGCGAGCAGTACATGACCCTGCTGGGCGCGACCGGCACCGGCAAGACCGCGACGATGGCGTGGATCATCGAGCAGGTGCAGAAGCCGACGCTCGTCATCGCCCACAACAAGACGCTCGCCGCCCAGCTCTGCAACGAGTTCCGGGAGTTCTTCCCGGACAACGCGGTGGAGTACTTCGTCTCCTACTACGACTACTACCAGCCCGAGGCGTACGTCCCGCAGGCGGATCTCTACATCGAGAAGGACTCGTCCCAGAACGACGACATCGCGCGGCTCCGGCTCGCTGCGACGTCGGCTCTGTTCACGCGCCGCGATGTGATCGTCGTGGCGTCGGTCTCCTGCATCTACGGCCTCGGCTCACCGGAGGAGTGGCGCGAGCGCGTGCTGATCCTCGACGTCGGCACCGAGCACGACCGCGACGCGGTGCTGCGCAAGCTGATCGACAGCCAGTACGTGCGCAACGACGCCGTGCTCGGCCGCGGCCGCTTCCGCGTCAAGGGCGACGTGATGGAGATCCAGCCGGCGAACGTCGAGACCGCCTACCGGATCTCGTTCTTCGGTGACGAGGTCGAGCAGATCACCCACTTCGACCCGCTCACGGGCGAGATCTACACGCGCCTGGAGAACCTCGCGATCTGGCCGGCCACCGAGTACGTGACGTCCAAGCCCACGGTCGAGCGCGCGGTCAGCGAGATCCGCGCCGAGCTCGAGGGACAGGTCGCGCTGTTCGAGTCGCAGGGCAAGATGCTGGAGGCGCACCGCATCCGCCAGCGGACGGAGTACGACCTCGAGCTGATGCAGGAGCTCGGCTTCTGCTCGGGGATCGAGAACTACTCGCGGATCCTCGAGGGCCGCCCGCCCGGGTCGCACCCGTTCACCCTGCTCGACTACTTCCCGGAGGACTTCGTCATCTTCGTCGACGAGTCGCACCAGACGATCCCGCAGATCGGCGGCATGCACGAGGGCGACCGCTCTCGCAAGCAGACCCTCGTCGACTACGGCTTCCGACTGCCCTCGGCGCTGGACAACCGCCCCCTCCGCTTCGACGAGTTCCTGGACAAGGTCCCGCAGCTCGTCTTCGTCTCGGCCACGCCGGGGGCGTTCGAGGCCCGGCACGCGACGCGCACGGTCGAGCAGCTGATCCGGCCGACCGGGATCGTCGACCCCGAGGTCGAGCTGCGCGCCACCAAGAACCAGATCGACGACCTGATGAACGAGATCCGGCGCCGCGAGGAGATGGGCGAGCGCGTGCTCGTCACGACGCTGACGAAGAAGATGGCCGAGGACCTCACCGACTACCTGCTGGAGTCGGGCGTGAAGGCGCGCTACCTGCACTCCGAGATCGACACGCTGGAGCGCATCCAGATCATCCGCGAGCTGCGGCTCGGCGACTACGACGTGCTCGTCGGCGTCAACCTCCTGCGCGAGGGGCTCGACCTGCCGGAGGTCTCGCTCGTCGCCGTGCTCGACGCCGACAAGGAGGGCTTCCTGCGCGGCAAGACCGCCCTGATCCAGACGATCGGCCGCGCGGCGCGCAACGTCAACGGGAAGGTGCTGCTCTACGGCGACAAGCTCACGGAGGCGATCAACGGCGCGCTCGAGGAGACGAACCGCCGCCGCGCGATGCAGCTCGCGTACAACGAGGAGCACGGGATCACGCCGGAGTCGATCGTCAAGGGCGTCTCCGACTTCGCCGACTTCCTGACGCTGGACGCGCCCCCATGTCCCGTCGAGCCGGCGGCGCGGCAAGAAGCAGGTCGAGGGCATGGACCGCAGCGAGCTGGAGAAGCTCGTCATCACGCTCGAGGAGGAGATGTTCGCCGCGGCCGAGGAGCTGCGGTTCGAGTACGCGGCCAAGCTGCGCGACGAGATCAAGGAGCTCCGGCGCGAGCTGCTCGTACTCGCGGAGGCGTGATGGCCCTCTTCGAGCGCCGCGTTCCCGGGGTCCACGGGTGGTTGCTCGCCCGGGGGACCGCGTAAGGTGGGCTCATGCTCTGGCTGATCGGCGTGATCGTCGTGTCGGGCTTCGTCGTCGGCGGTCTCGCCCGGCTGGCCCTGCCGGGGCCGGACCCGATGTCGTGGTGGATGACCCTGTTGCTCGGCTGGGCGGGGTCGATCGTGGGCGGTTTCGTCGCGTGGATCCTGCTGGGCCGCGCTGCCGGGATCATCCTATCCGTGCTCGGGGCGATCCTCCTGCTCGCGCTGTACCGGATGTTCGTCGAGCGCCGACCGCTGACCAGGTCCCGCTAGACCACCGTGGCCCAGGCCGAGCAGGTCGTCGAGACGAGCGGGCTGACGAAGCGCTTCGGCGCCCGGGTCGCCGTCGGCGGCGTCGATCTCCGGATTCCCCGCGGCTGCGCGTTCGGCTACCTGGGCCCGAACGGCGCCGGCAAGACGACGACCATTCGCATGCTGCTCGGACTGACCCGCCCGGACTCGGGCACGATGCGCGTGCTCGGGCACGACCTGCCCCGGGGCCGCGCCGAGGCGCTCGCCCGGGTCGGGCGCCATCGTGGAGGAGCCGAGCTTCCACCGCCACCTCACGGGCCGCGAGAACCTCTGGGTCGTCGCCGCCGCGCGGGAGCCCGCCGCGCACGGGCGCATCGACGCCGCGCTCGAGCGGGTCGGCCTGGCCGAGCGCGGGAACGATCGCGTCTCGACCTATTCGCAGGGCATGCGGCAACGCCTCGGCCTGGCGCGCTGCCTGATCGCCGATCCCGAGCTGCTGATCCTCGACGAGCCGACGAACGGCCTCGACCCCGCCGGGATCCAGGAGTTCCGCGGCCTCGTCCGCTCGCTCGTCGACGAGGGGCGCACCGTCGTCCTCTCCTCGCACCTGCTCGACGAGGTGGAGAAGATCTGCGACCACCTGGCGATCGTCGACCATGGCCGGATCGTCGCCCAGGGGGCGATCGCCGACCTCGCGGGCGGCGAGGAGGGCACGATCACGGTCGGCTGCGACGAGCCGTCCGCGGCGGCGGCTCTGCTGTCGGGCCACGAGGCCGTCGCGAGCGTCGAGCAGGCCGACGGGGGACTACGCGTGGTGCTCGCGCCCGACGTCTCCGTCGATTCGGCCGCGGCCGACATCAACAGGAGGCTCGTCGAGGCGGGCATCGCGGTGCACCGGCTCGAGCCGGCTCGGGTCTCCCTGGAGCAGGCGTTCCTCGAGATCACCTCCCGGCTCGGAGAGGCGGCCTGACCTCTTGAGCGCCTCCACCATCGGCGCCGGCCCGAGTGCCTCGCCCCGGATCCCGTTCCGGCTGGCCCGTGCCGAGCTGCTCAAGCTGCGCAAGCGGCGCGGGCTCGTGATCCCCGCAGCGCTGCTCACGGTCGGCGCGGTGATCCTCATGTACGTGATCATCGAGATCTTCCACCTCGCGAACGCGCAGAAGCACGGGCCGGCGGGAGGAGTGGAGAACTTCCGCCACGCGGTGCTCATCATGGGCCAGCTCGCAGGCATGGTGGCCGCGGTGCTCGTCGGCACGTTCGCCGCGACCGCCGACCTCGACTCGGGCGTCTTCCGCGAGCTCGTCGCGACGGGCCGCTCGCGGACGCACCTCTTCCTTGCGCGCATTCCCGGCGGCCTCGCCCTCCTCTGGTCGCTCGTCGGTGCGGCCTTCCTCCTCGCCGTTCTCTTCACGGTCGGGCTCGCGGGCGTCAACCCGACTCCGAGCGCCGGGCTGTTGCTCAAGGCCGGGCTGTGGGTCGAGATGAGCGCAGGCCTCGTGTTCCTGCTCGCGCTCGGTGTCGGCTCGCTCCTCGGCTCTCGCGCCGCGACGATCAGCGTGCTGCTCGCCTGGCTCCTCGTCGTGCAGCCGATCCTGCGCAGCATCCGGGTCTTCGGTGTGGGTCGCGAGGCCCTGGGGACGGTCGCCGTCGACCGGCTCTCGCCCACGGCCGTCGGAGACCAGGCCGATCGGATCGGAATGTCCCTTGCCACGGCGATCCTCGTGATCCTCGCGTGGGCGGTCATCCCGCTCGTCGCGGGACTCTGGCGCACGCAGACACGCGACGCCTAGCCCGGCCCGAGCGCGAGCGGCTCGCTCCCGCGCGGAAACGTCCGGGTCGCGGTGAGACCCCAGGCGTCGCCCCGCCAGATGTACGTATCGGCGCGCAACGTGCGCTCGCCCGCCTCGTAGACCTGCAGGCCGCGGGCCTCGCCCTGACGCTGCGGCCGCGGCCGGCCGAAGCCGGGGGCGACCGCGAGCGTCACGCCGGGCTGCTCGCCCGCCATCACCTCGAACTCGTGTCTTTCGCTGACGGTCGACTGGTGGATGTGACCGGCGAGGATCAGCTCGGCGCCGCCGCCGGCGAGCCGCGCCAGCACACGTGCCCGCCGCGCCACCGGGCGCTTTCGAGAGCGCCACGGCGCACCGATGAGGTGGTGGTGCAGCACCACCACCCGGAGGGTCTGCCCGGATGCCTCTGCCAGGAGCCGCTCGGCCCTCTGCAGCTGGGCCTCGCTCACCCCGCCTGACTGGTGGCGCCACGCGCGCACCGAGTTCAGCCCGACGACGAGCAGCCCTTCGGAGCGGTGCACCGGCTGCGTGGTCTCCCACACGCGCTCGAAGTCCGCGAACGTGCGGGTCATCCGGGCTGGGTGGAAGCAGGGGGATGTCGTGATTGCCGGGAACGACGAGCAGCGGACGGCCGAGCGCACGCAGGAACGACGCGGCGCGGTCGTGCTGCTCGGGCCTGCCTCGGTGCGTGAGGTCGCCGCTCGCGACGACGAGTGCCGGGTCGACGCGCTCGATCAGGCGTTCGAGGGAGCGCTCGACGGCAGGCACTTCGTGCGTCCCGACATGGATGTCCGAGATGTGGAGAATCCGGGTGGGCACGGCCGACGCAGGCTATAGACTGGCCCTATTACGGACGAGTCCGCCGAGATCTTCGACGACCTCTATCTCGGGATCCGCGCCGGGGGCGCTCTGCGGAAGAAGCGGCGCGGCGAGCCCCTGACGTCCGAGGAAGAAGAGGCGATCGGGCGCTGGCAGCGCCTGTCGACGCTGCGCAAGGCGATGGCGATCGGCGCCTTCGGCGTGGGCACGTTCGGGCTCGGCTTCACGCTCGGCGGCCTCATCTTCGGCCGCTGGCGCAAGGCGTAGTCCTCCGCTGAGGGCGGGAGTTCGGCGGCAGGCGGCCCCCGGCGTGGGAGGAGCGTCTCTGCCTCTGTCGAAGGGTCCGACCCCATGCTCGCTGCAGCCGACGAGCAGATCTGTCTCCGGGCTCGGCGGCACGGCGCCATCCTGGCCCGTCCGCTCGGGGGCGC
Source organism: uncultured Actinomycetes bacterium (assembly GCA_963773175.1). Classification (GTDB taxonomy): domain Bacteria; phylum Actinomycetota; class Thermoleophilia; order Gaiellales; family Gaiellaceae; genus CAVZAC01. The sequence continues at coordinate 75,936 of CAVZAC010000008.1, read as the reverse complement.
ACTCGCGCTGGCCGGTATCGGCCTGTTCGCCCTCACGCTGCCGTGGTGGCCGGCAACACCGTTCGCGGCGCTCGTTCTGGCGGCGGGCGCGGCGGTCGCGCTGCGGCACGTGTGGCGCTGGGAGCACACCCAGCTGATCGTCACCACGGAGAAGGTGTTCGTCGTGCACGGAACGGTGCGGCGCCGGGCTGCCGCTGTGCGTCTGCGCTCGATCAAGTCGCTCGAGCTGCAGCAGGGTCTGCTCGGGCGGCTGCTCGGCTACGGGACGCTCGTCGCCGGCCCGCTCGAGGTGAGCCATGTCTCGCAGCCGAAGCAGGTCTTCCACCTCGTCGAGCGGCTCTGCGACTGAGCCGCGGCCCGGAGCCGCCGCGCCGGTCCGAGCTCAGGCCGTCAGATCGGCGGCCATCTCCTCGAACGCGGCGACGAACGCGTCGCAGTCCTCCGGGGAGTGAACGACGGAGAGTGTCCACTCCTCCTCCCGGCCGGGCGTCATGAAGACACCGCGATTCATGTTGTAGAGCCACGCGAGGTCGGCGAGCTCGCCGTCCTGGTGCGCCTTGTACGACTCGTAGTCGACGATTCGCTCGGGGGCGTACGTCACGCAACCCTTCGCGCCGAGACCGACCGCGTAGCCGGGCAGGCCGAAGCGCTCGATTGCGTTGCGGCAGCCGCTGAGTAGGCGCTCCTCCATGGCGTCCAGATGCGCATACGCCGCGGGGGTGAGGACCTCGAGCAGGCTTGCGCGGGCGGCGGCCATCACCAGGGGGTTGCCGTTGTACGTTCCCACCTGGTAGACGGCCCGGCTCTCGACGACGTCGAATGCCTCCACGCTGCCGCCGATCGCGCCCGACGGAAGACCGCCGCCGAGAACCTTCGCCAGCGTCACGAGATCCGGCGTGACGCCGAAGCGCTCTGTGGCCCCGCCCGCGGCGATACACAGCCCCGTCTTCACCTCGTCGAAGATCAACACCACCCCGAGCCGCCGCGTGAGCTCCCGCACCGCCTCCAGGTACCCCGGCTCGGGAAGCACCACGCCGAGGTTCATCATCGCCGGCTCGATGATCACGCACGCGGGCGGCCGGCCCTCCTCGAAGAGTCGCTCGATCCGCCGCTCCATCGCCGGTGCGTCGTTGAACGGCACCGGCACGGTCAGATCCGCGGCGACCTGCGGGATGCCGGCGCCGTAGGGGAGCGACGAGTAGTTCTCCCGGTCGCCGATCTGGTCGTACGGGACCCCGATCGAGACCATCACGTAGTCGTGGTGGCCGTGGTAGGCGCCGAAGATCTTTACGATCGTGTCGCGGCCCGTGTGCGCGCGGGCGATGCGGATCGCGTCCATCGTCGCCTCGGACCCGGAGTTGACGAACCGCCAGCGCGGGAGCCCGAAGCGGCGTGCGAGCTCCTCGGCGACGACGACCGCGTCCTCGGTCGGCGCCGCGAAGTGCGTGCCGAGCTCGACGCGGTTCCGCACGGCACGCACGATCGCGGGGTGCGCGTGGCCCTGGACCATCGAGCCGTAGCCGTTGTGGAGGTCGACCATCTCGTGGCCGTCGACGTCCCAGACACGTGAGCCCTTCCCGTGCGACAGGTAGATCGGCCACGGCTCACGCGCCTGGTAGGCGGATGCGACGCCTCCTGCGAGAGCCGCGCTAGCCCGCTTGAACAGGGCCTGCGAGCCCGGCGTCCGCTCGTCGAGCCGTCGCTGCTCCCGGGCGGTCAGCTCCGAGATCCTGGCTCGATCGAATGGTGCCGTCACGCGAGTCGTCATCGTGGATCCGTCCTTCCTGTCGCCGGGCCCCGATTCTCTCGTCCTCGACGGAGGCTCGCGACCGTGATGGATGAGTCCATCATGAGCGATCGCCGCGACCGTGCCCGGCGCTGCTGTTCGGTTCGTGATCGGCCGCGGTCGTCCAGGCGCCGAACGACTCCACGGAATCAGGCACTTTCAAGCCCCGTACGGGTTCGAAAGCGAACATTCGTTCGCGTCCGCCCGCGGGGCTAGACTGGCCTGATGGACACCGACAAGCTCGTCGTCCACGGCGCGCGCGAGCACAACCTCAAGGACATCACCGTCCGCCTGCCGCGGCAGCGGCTGATCTGCATCACCGGCCTCTCCGGCTCCGGCAAGTCGAGCCTCGCCTTCGACACGATCTACGCCGAGGGGCAGCGCCGCTACGTCGAGTCGCTCTCGGCCTACGCGCGCCAGTTCCTGCAGATGATGGAGAAGCCCGACGTCGACTCGATCGACGGCCTCAGCCCTGCGATCTCGATCGACCAGAAGACCACCTCGCGCAACCCGCGCTCGACGGTCGGCACCGTGACCGAGATCTACGACTACCTGCGCCTGCTGTACGCGCGCGTGGGCCGGCCCCACTGCCCCGTCTGCGGCCGGCCGATCGCCGGCCAGAGCCTCGACGCGATCGTCGATCAGATCCTCCGGCTCCCGGAGGGGACCCGCTTCACGGTCAACGCCCCCGTCGTCCGCGACCGCAAGGGCGAGTACCGCGAGCTGCTCGAGGAGCTGCGGCAGGAAGGCTTCACGCGCGTGAAGGTCGACGGCGAGCAGAAGCTGCTCGAGGAGCCGATCGAGCTGGACAAGAAGTTCAAGCACACGATCGAGGTCGTCGTCGACCGGCTCGTGCTCCGCCCCGACCTGCGCACACGGCTGACCCAGTCCGTCGAGACCGCGGCCACGCTCGCCGAGGGCCTCGTCGTCGCCGATGTGCTGGGCGGCGAGTCGATGACGTTCTCGGAGAACTTCGCCTGTCCCGAGCACGGCGTCTCCCTACCCGAGCTGCAGCCGCGGATCTTCTCGTTCAACTCCCCGCACGGCGCCTGTCCTCGCTGCACCGGGCTCGGCGCGCAGCAGGAGATCGATCCCGATCTGCTCGTCCCCGACCCGACGCTCTCGATCGGCGACGGCGCCCTCGTCCCGTGGTCGGTCGGCAACTCGAGCTTCTACGAGTCGGTGATCCAGGCGATCGCAGACCGCTACGAGCTCGACCTCGACACGCCGTGGCGCGACCTCTCCGAGCAGCACCAGAACCTCTTCCTCTACGGCACCGGCGGCGACAAGGTCTACGTCACCTACCGCAACCGGATGGGCCGGCGCCGGTCGTACACGCTCGCCTTCGAGGGCATCGTGCACAGCCTCCAGCGCCGCTACAAGGAGACCGACTCGGCCCAGCAGCGGGAGCGGATCGAGGAGTACATGAGCTTCCGGCCGTGCCCGGTGTGCAAGGGAGCGCGGTTGAAGCCGGAGGTGCTGGCGGTCACGGTCGGGGGCTTCAATATCCACGAGTTCACGCAGCTCTCGGTCGCGCGCGCGCTCGAGTTCCTGCACGACCTGGAGCTGACCGACGTCGAGCGGCTGATCGGCGCCCGGATCGTGAAGGAGATTCGCGAGCGCCTGACGTTCCTGGACGACGTCGGCGTCGGCTACCTCCAGCTCGACCGCGGCTCGGCGACGCTATCCGGCGGCGAGGCCCAGCGGCTGCGGCTGGCGACCCAGATCGGCTCTCAGCTCGTCGGCGTGCTCTACATCCTCGACGAGCCCTCGATCGGGCTCCACCAGCGCGACAACGACAAGCTCATCGGCACGCTCGAGCGGCTGCGCGATCTCGGCAACACCGTGCTCGTGGTCGAGCACGACGAGCAGATGATGCGCGCGGCCGACTGGCTCGTGGACATGGGCCCCGGCGCGGGCGAGCACGGCGGCCGGGTCGTCGCCGAAGGCCCCGCCGAGGACGTTGCCGCGAACCCCGAGTCGATCACGGGCCAGTTCATCTCCGGCGCGCGGACGATCGCCGTGCCCGAGCGGCGCACGGGCGATCGCGGCACGTTCCGCGTGCTGGGCGCCACGATGCACAACCTCAAGGGAATCGACGTCGAGTTCCCGGTCGGGAAGCTCGTCTGCGTCACCGGCGTCTCCGGCTCGGGCAAGTCGACGCTCGTCAACGAGATCGTCTACAAGTCGCTCGCCAACAGGCTCCACCGGATGCGCGTCAAGCCGGGCGACCACGAGGCGATCGAGGGCATCGACGTCTTCGACAAGGTGATCGACATCGACCAGTCGCCGATCGGCCGCACGCCCCGCTCCAACCCGGCGACCTACACCGACCTGTTCACGCAGATCCGCGAGCTCTACTCGCTCACTCCCGAGGCGAAGGTGCGCGGCTACAAGCCGGGCCGCTTCTCGTTCAACGTGCGCGGCGGGCGCTGCGAGACCTGCAAGGGCGACGGGCAGATCAAGATCGAGATGCACTTCCTGCCCGACGTCTACGTGCCGTGCGAGACGTGCAAGGGCGCGCGCTACAACCGCGAGACGCTCGAGGTGCGCTTCAAGGGCAAGTCGATCGCCGACGTGCTCGGCATGTCCGTCGAGGAGGCGCTGCGCTTCTTCGCCAAGATCCCGAAGCTGCGCCGCAAGCTGCAGACCCTGCACGACGTGGGGCTCGACTACGTGAAGCTCGGCCAGCCTGCGACCACGCTTTCCGGGGGCGAGGCGCAGCGGGTGAAGCTGGCGAAGGAGCTGTCGAAGGTTGCCACGGGCCGGACGCTCTACATCCTCGACGAGCCGACGACGGGCCTCCACTTCGCGGACATCGAGAAGCTGCTCGAGGTGCTGCAGCGGCTCGTGGACACCGGCAACACCGTCGCTCGTGATCGAGCACAACCTCGACGTGATCAAGCAGGCCGACTGGCTCGTCGACCTCGGCCCCGAGGGCGGCGAGGGCGGCGGCGAGGTCGTCGCGGTGGGCACGCCGGAGCAGGTCGCCGAGGTCGAGGAATCGTTCACCGGCTGTTTCCTGCGCGGCGTGCTCGCGGGCCGCGCGGCCGCGGCAGCGTAATCCCGACCCTGCAGGCGTAGCGGGCCCTCGAGAGGGTCTAGGCTGTGGGCGTGGCCGTCGGTGCGGAACCGCGGAGGGGTACGCCTGCGCACGGATCGGCCCGGGACTGGTGGATCCGGCTCGTCGTCGTGTTGCAGGCTCCCTCCGCCGTCTTTCCGCTGCTGCGCGACGAGTCGGACGAAGCGCTCGACGCGCGCCAGGAGCAGGTCCTCGTCGTCGTCTTCCTCGCCGGGATCGCGGGTGTCCTGGCCGCGCCGGTGGCCGGGCGGCTCGCCGATCCTCCCGACGGCTCGCTGCTCATCGTCGCCGCGTGGGCGATCTTCGCCGGCGCGCTGTACGGCCTGGTCGCGCTCTTCGGCGTGGGACTGCTGCTCCACGCTCTCCGGCCGCGTCTTCGGGAGCCGAGGCAGCTATCGCCGGGCGCGGCAGGTGCTGGCCTTCGCCGCGGTGCCGGTCGCTCTCTCGCTGCTGCTCGTCTGGCCGCTCCGGCTGCTGCTCTACGGCGGCGACGTGTTCCGCACCGGCGGCTCCGACCACGGCTCGGGCCCCGTGGCGCTGCATGTCGTCGACCTCGGGTTCCTCGCCTGGTCGGTCGTCCTGCTCGTGCTCGGCGTGCGCCTCGTGCACGGCTGGCGCCTCGGCCGCGCCGCCGCCACGGTCGCCGTCGCGCTCGCGCTGCCGGCGCTAGTGGCGGCCCTCGACCTGCTCCGCTAGCGTCGCCTCGAAGCGCTCCAGCTCCTCCTCCGGCAGCGCGTACGTGTGCTGCTCCTCCGGGAAGCGGCCCGCGCGGACGTCGTCGGCGTAGGCCGCGAGCGCGTCGCGGATCACCGGCGCGAGATCGGCGTAGCGCTTCACGAACCGCGGCGCGCGGCCCTCGTAGAGCCCGAGCAGGTCGTGGTAGACGAGCACCTGGCCGTCGGTCGCGGCCCCGGCGCCGATCCCGATCGTCGGGCACGGCCAATGCCTCCGTGATGTGCGCCGCGACCGGAGCCGGCACGGCCTCGAGCACGATCGCGAAGCAGCCGGCCTGCTCGAGCGCGAGCGCGTCGTCGAGCAGCCGCCGCGCCTTGTCCGCCGTGCGGCCCTGGGCCTTGAAGCCGCCGAGCACGGTCGCCGACTGCGGCGTGAGGCCGACGTGGCCCATCACGCCGATCCCCGAGTCCACGATCGCGCGCACGCGCGAGAGCGAGCGGCCTGCGCCCTCGAGCTTGACGACGTCGGCGCCGCCCTCCTTGACGAAGCGGACCGCGGTCTCGACGCGCCTGCTCGTCGGAGACCTGGTACGAGCCGAACGGCAGGTCGCCGACGACGAGCGGCCGCCTGGCCGTCGCGTGCCACCGTGCGCGTCATGAAGAGCATCTCCTCGATCGTGACCGGGACCGTCGAGTCGTAGCCGAGCACGACCATCGCGGCCGTGTCGCCGACGAGGATCGAGGTCGATGCCGGCGGCGTCCGCGAACCGCGCGCCGGGTGCGTCGTACGCGGTGACCATCACGATCTTCTCGCCGCGGCGCTTCATCTCGACGAGCTCGGTCAGCGGCAGCTTGCCCGGCGCGGGAGTGGCCGGGCCGGGCGTGCGGGGTCTGGTGCTCATGGGTCTCCTTCCAGGACGACGTTGTCGATGAGTCGAGTCGTGCCGACGCGAGCCGCCACGGCCAGGACGAGCGGCGTCCCCAGCCGGGCGACCTCGACGTACTGCGGCGTCACGGCGGGCTCGGCGGCGAGCGCCTGCCGGGCGGCCGCAGCCGCGTCGCCGCCGTCGCGGTGCGCGGCGGCGCCGGCGGCGAGTGAGTGGTGGATCGCGGCCGCGGCCCGCCGCTCCTCGGGCGAGAGGAATGCGTTGCGCGACGACAGGGCCAGGCCGTCCGGCTCGCGCACGATCGGATGGACGCGGATCTCCACCTCGAGCGCGAGATCCGAGACGAGTCGCCTGAGCACCGCGACCTGCTGCGCGTCCTTCTGCCCGAAGTAGGCGAGCTGCGGGCGGACGATCGAGAACAGCTTCAGGCAGACGGTCGCCACGCCGCGGAAATGGCCGGGCCGGTACTGCCCCTCGAGCACGTGCGACAGCTCCGCGACCTCGACCCAGGTCTGGAAACCGGGCGGGTACATCTCCTCGGCGCTCGGGACGAAGAGGAAGTCGACGCCCTCGGTCGCGGCCAGCTGCGCGTCGCGCTCCTCGTCCCGCGGGTAGCGGTGGAGATCCTCGCCGGGCCCGAACTGCGCCGGGTTGACGAAGAGACTGACCACGACCACGTCGCACTCCGCGCGGGCCTGCCGGAAGAGCCCGAGGTGGCCCTCGTGGAACGAGCCCATCGTCGGCACGAGCCCGACCGTGCCCTCCCGCGACTTGAGCGCCGCCCGTACCTCGGAGATCGAGTGCACCGTCCTCACGGGACCGTCGCGTCCTTCAGCACGCGGTAGAGCTGCTCGACGTCGGGTGCCCGCTCGCGGATCGCGGCGATGTGGGCGTCGATCGTCGCCCAGTCGCCGCGGGTGAGCGGGCCGGTCAGCTCGAAGCCGTTCTCGATCGTGCGCCGCATGAGCGGGACGAGCGCCTCGGGCGGGGCGCCGGCGTCTTCGAACATGGCTGCCGCCGTGCGGTAGAGCGTGACGAGGAACGTGGAGGAGATCGCCGCGGCGGCGTGGTAGAGCGGGCGCTCGTCGTCTCGCAGCTCGAAGGGCCGCAGGCCGAGCGTGGCGGCCAGCCAGAGCGCGACGTCGTGGGCCTCGTCGCTCTCGGTGATCACCGCAGCCCAGGCGCCGTCGAGCTGCTCGGGCCCGCGCGCGTGAACGATCGTCTGCAGCGGGTGGAGGCCGAATCTGCGCGTGTGCGGATCGAGCGCGGCGAGCGGTGTCGCGCCGCTGACGTGTGCGATCCAAGGCCCGGGCTCGATCTCCGCGGCGACGCGGGCGATCGCGCCGTCGGGGACGCAGAGCAGGACGAGGTCGGCGCCGTCGTCGCGCAGCTCGACGCCGCGCTCCGCGAGGCGGGCGGCGACGGCGGATCCGACGCGACCGCGCGCGCCGACGACGTGGGTGCTGCCGATCATGCTTCCGGGCTCCAGTTCCTCGGGGGATACCGGGCGCCGAGCTCGCGCTCGATGTTCATTCCGAGCTTGCGCGCGACGTTCGCCGACGCGTCGTTCTCGACGCGGATCATGGAGACCACACGGCCCGGCGCGAGCGGGCGCAGTGCGCGTGCGGCCTCGGTCGCAAAGCCCCGGCCCCAGTAGGCGCGACGGAGCAGCCAGCCGAGCTCGAGCTCCGGGCCCCAGTCGAGTTCGCGCTGGACGAAGCCGACGAAGCCCGGCCGCCTCACCACTCTCTCGGATCGTGAGGCTGTACATCCCGATCGGCTCCTCGAATTGCGCGGCCCAGCGTTGTAGGCCTGCGAGCGCCCGCTCGGGTCGTCGACGGGTTCGGGCGTGTGCAGGAGCCGCGTCGCCTCGGGGTCGGCGAGGAAGTCCGCCCAGGCGTCGATGTCCTGCTCGAGAGCGGCCGCAGCTCGAGCGGGAGGTCTCGTCACCCGAGCTTCGCCTCGAGCCGGCGCTCCAGCGCCGAGCGCACGTCAGGCCAGTCGTCGTCGATCACGCTGTACCAGGCCGAGTCGCGCCGCTCGCCGCCGCGCACGAGCATGTGCTTGCGGTGGACGCCCTCGAACCTGGCCGGCAGCGCGGCGAGCGCGGCCCGGGAGCGGTCGTTGGCCGCCTCGGTCTTGAACTCGACGCGCAGGCAATCCGAGCTGTTCGAACGCGTGGCGCAGGAGGAGGTACTTCGACTCGACGTTGGCTCCGGTATCCCAGGCGGACGAGTTAAGCCACGTGCCGCCGATCTCGAGCGAGCGGTGCTCGGGCCGGAGCGCCATGTAGCGGGTGCTCCCGAGCGGCCGGCCGTCGGCCGCGTCGAGCGTGGCGAACGCCGCGTTGCCCTCGCCGAGCGCCTCCTCGAACCAGGCGTGGAAGAGCTCCCGGCTCTGGTCGGCGCGCACGATCATCCATCGCCAGACCTCGGGATCCTGCGCCGCTTCCCAGAGGCCGGCCTCGTGCTCCGGCCGCAGGGGCTCGAGGATGACGATCCGCCCTTGCAGCCGCCGGGAAATGCTCCTCCCACACACCTCCGAGTCCTACACCAAACCGGACCGGGCGCGAGCGTGTGACAACGGCCCGCGCCGGACGGGCTACGCCGGAAACTCGGCCAGCGTCTCCCTGCGGAGGGTGTAGACGCCGGCGGCGACAAGAGCGCCAAGGAGGATGATTCCGATCGGCGTATGCAGCGCATGCGTGGGGCCCCAGGCGACGATGAGGAGGTACACGAGGGCGACGATGCACCAGGCCAGGACCGGCTGCTTGTTGAGCAACGGCGCGATCCAGCTCCGGACGGTCGTCCCCACCCTGGTCGGGCCGGCGAGGATCGCCCCCGCGACGATGATCAGCCCGTACGCGACCGCGGCCCAGCCGATGTCGCCGAGGATGCTCGTCGCGATCGTCCAGACGTGGTGGCCGGCGATCCTGCCCGGGTCCTTGGTGACCGCCTTCACGATGTAGTTGCCCCCCACGTGGCGGACGACGAGCAGCAGGCAGCCCACGATGAAGATGCTCCACCCGATGTTGCGCAGGGCGACGCGCCGCGCGCCGCGCGCGAAGTAGAGCGCGAGTCCCCACAGCACGAAGATGAGCACAGTAGCCCAGACGCTGAGCGCCTTGATGAGCCGCACGCCCGTCTGCGCGGACGAGAGCTGGTTCGACTTGAGGATGGTGATCTGGCCGGCGCCCGGCGGTATCCTGGCGAGCGCGGCCGCGGGGAGCCCGATCTGCTGGCCAAGCGCTTGCAGCAGTGCCGTGACGTCCAGCGTGACGGTGCCGTTCGCGGTCGATATGCCGTGAGTCGTCTTGTTCTCGACGACGTTGACGAACTTCTGGTGCGCCACCTGATTTGCCTTCACCCACAGGGCCTGTACGCGCGGCCGGGACAGGAGCTCGTTGATGCCCTGCTCCGCCGGTGAGCGCAGAGCCGCCGCGAGCGGGCCCGCGAGCGGGGCCAGCTTCGGCGGCAGGTTCTGCTGGAGCTGGCCCGATACGTCCACGTTGGAGTAGAGCTCGTTGACGAGGTAGACGGAGAGCGCGCTGCGGATCTGCGGATCCTCGAGAAGCTTCGAGCTCGAGTTCGTCCACGACTTGTTGTCGAGCATCTGGCGATTGACCCAGGTCGTCATCGTGCCGACGAACCCGATCAGCGCGGCCAGGATGATCAGCGTCCAGACGAGCCCCGGCCGGTTCTTCTTCTCGGCCGCGGGCGGCGGCGGCGCGGCTGCAGGCTCCTGCCCGTTCGCGGTGCCGGGGCCTGTGGGCGGGGTCTCTTCGGCCATGCCGCGGGCAGCCTACTAAGTCTTCCGGCAGGAGGCAGGATCTGCTTCGTATCCGTCCGACGCTCGCGCAAAGATCCCGCATCGTGTGGTCGAGCCGTTGCTAGGGTCTGAGGTCGAGATGCCGATCTACGAGTACGTCTGCATGGAGTGCGAGGCGCATTTCGAGGAGCTGGTCCGGAGCGGGCACGAGCCCGACTGCCCGGACTGCGGCGCCGCGAACGTGCGCAAGCAGTTCTCCGTGTTCGCCGCTCACGGCACCGCCACGCAGCCCAGCTTCGGCGGAGGAGCCGGAGGCGGTTGTTGTGGCGGAAGCTGTGGCTGCGGGCACTGAAGCCGCCGACCGGGCCCAGGTGCTTGCGGCCTACCGCGAGGAGACTCTCGCGTGCACGCGCTGCCGGCTCGCCTCCACGCGGACCCAGGTCGTCTTCGGCTCTGGCGATCCGAGCTCGGACCTGATGTTCGTGGGCGAGGCGCCGGGGTTCCACGAGGACCAGCAGGGCGTCCCTTTCGTGGGCCAGGCGGGGAAGCTGCTGGACAAGCTCCTGGCCGGGATCGGGCTCACCCGGCCCGACGTGTACGTCGTCAACGTCCTGAAATGCAGGCCTCCCGGTAACCGCGACCCGCAACCGGACGAGATCGAGGCCTGCGAGTCACACCTCTTCCGGCAGGTCGAGCTCGTCCGACCGATGGTCGTGGCCACGCTCGGCAACTTCGCCACGAAGCTCCTCTCCGGCAAGCCACTCGGCATCACGCGCGTGCACGGGCAGGAGCAGGAGACGACGCTCGGCGGCCGGCGTGTGCTGCTCTACCCGCTGTACCACCCGGCCGCCGCGCTGTACACGCCCAAGATGCTCGACGTGCTGGAGTCCGACTTCAGCCGGATCCCGGAGCTCCTCGGCCGGGCGGACGAGCCCGTCGTGCCGCCGCAGCCGGCACCGATGTTCGCGATGGCGGCGCCAGAGGCCGTCCAGCTCGGCCTCTTCTAGGCGCCGCCCGCGTCCACAGCGCCGTCGCACGTTGCTCGGTCGATGGGGCGAGCTGTCCCGGCTGCGCCGTCCAGAAGGCCACGACGGCGTGCCGGGCCGGAGCCGTACGCTGTTGCCCATGCGCGAGCTCGAGACGTCGTCGCCGGAAGAGACCGAGGCGGTGGCGGCCCGGCTCGCAGCCGTGCTGGCGCCCGGCGACGTGGTGACCGTGTCGGGCGAGCTCGGCGCCGGGAAGACCACCTTCGTCCGCGGCGCGTGCCGCGCGCTCGGGGTCAACGCGCCGGTGACGAGCCCGACCTTCACCATCGGCCACCGCTACCGCGGGCGGGTCGATGTCTCCCACCTCGACCTGTATCGCTTCCAGGGCCTCTCGGCCGCCGAGTGGGGCGATCTCGAGCCCTACTTCGAGGGTGCCGTCTGCTTCGTGGAGTGGCCGGAGGCGGGGAAGTCGGCCCTGCCGCCGGCGCGCGTCGCGGTCCGTTTGCGGCACCGTGATCGGACCCATAGACTTCTCTCTCTGGAATCGGCGGAAAAACCCCTGCTCAACGACGTCTTTTCAGGTGCTGACGCTCGCCTTTGACACTGCCACGGAGATCGCGACGAGCGCGCTCGCCCGGGACGGCGAGATTCTGGCCGAGCGCGCGTCGCGGGCGGTGAGCCTGCTCGTGGACGTGGACGAGCTGCTGCGGACGGCCGACGCGGAGCCGGGCGACCTGACCGGTGTAGTCGTGGGCACCGGGCCGGGCAGCTTTACCGGCCTGCGCATGGGGCTCGCCGCGGCCAGAGGACTCGCGCTGGCACTCGGAGTTCCGGTCGCCGGCGTCTCGACGCTGGACGCGCTTGCCGCCGGATCTCCGGGAGCACTGCCTGTTATCGACGCCCGCCGCAGACGAGGTCTTTACGCACGCGGGCGCCGGGCCGGCCGTGCTCGCGCCGGCCGATCTCCGGCTCGAGCCCGGCGCACTCTGCGTCGGCGACGGCGCCGTTCGTTACCGTGCGCTGCTGGAGGAGAAGGGCGCCGAGGTTCCGCCGGACGGCAGCGGTCTGCACGTGCCGCGCGCCCGCTTCCACGTCCTCCTCGCCCGCGAGTTCGGCGACGCCGAGGACGTCGAGCCGCTCTACCTGCGGATCCCCGACGCCGAGCGGTCGCTGGCATGAGCAAACGACACACAAGCGGCCCGATTTCGGCACAGACACGTGCGCCTTTCGTGGGTAGCGTCACCGCCGAGGGAGGCGGGTTAGGCCCCACCCCTCTTAAAATGAGGGGTGGGGGGTACCCAACCGGCACGGCCCAAGAGGACAGGTCCCGATGAGCGCCGTCCGCGCCAAGGTCGAATTGCGGGTACTCGGGATGGGCGATCTGGCGGCGATCGAGCGCATCGAGCGGCGGGCGTACCCGACCCCGTGGTCGCGCTCCATGTTCGCCGGCGAGATCGTCAAGCCGACGTCGTTGTGCGTCGGCGCCTTCGACGAGGAGACCGGAGCGCTGACCGGCTACATGATCATCTCCCGCTACGTCGACGCCTGGCATGTCATGAACATCGCCGTGGCCCCCGAGCAGCGCCGGCTAGGCATCGCGCGGACGCTGCTCGACCACCTCTTCGAGACCACCGCTGCACCCGGGCACCGGGGGTACACGCTCGAAGTACGGGTGTCGAACCGCGACGCGATCAGGCTCTACGAGAGCGTCGGCTTCCGATCCCGGGGGATCCGTCGGGGCTACTACACCGACAACCGGGAGGACGCGATGATCATGTGGAAGGACCCGCTCCCGGAGAACCCGGGCGCCGATTCGACACAGGGGTGATCCTCGCCCTCGAGACGTCGTGCGACGAGACCGCGGCGGCGCTCGTCACGGACGGCGGGCACATTCGCTCCAACGTCGTCTCGTCCCAGGCCGAGCTGCACACGCGCTTCGGGGGTGTCGTCCCGGAGATCGCGTCCCGACGCCATCTGGAGTTGGTCGTGCCCGTGCTCCGCGAGGCGCTCGCGGACGCGGGCGCCACCCTCGACGACGTGCGTCTCATGGCAGTTACCCGTGGGCCGGGGCTGATCGGCGCGCTCCTGGTCGGGCTCTCCGCGGCCAAGGCGCTGGCATGGGCGCGCCGGCTCCCGCTCGCGCCGGTCGACCACCTCAGCGGCCACGTCGCCTCCCTCTACCTCGAGCCCGGGGCCGTCGAGCCGCCGTTCGTCTGCCTGCTCGCCAGCGGGGGTCACACGAAGCTGCTGCATGTCCGGCAGCGCGGCTCGTTCGACGTACTCGGCACCACGCTGGACGATGCCGCGGGCGAGGCGTTCGACAAGGGTGCGCGGCTGCTCGGGCTCGGCTACCCGGGCGGCGCCGCGCTCGACCGGCTCGCGGCTACGGGCGACGCCGGGGCCTTCGACTTCCCCGTCGCGCGCCGGCTGCCCGGGCTCGACTTCTCCTTCTCCGGTCTGAAGACGGCGCTCCTCTACACGGTCCGCGATCTCGGGCCCGCGGAAGCAGAGCGTCGGCGCGCCGACCTCGCCGCCGGCTACCAGCACGCGATCGTCCGGGCGCTCGTCGAGCGGACGCGGGCTGCCGCGGAGGCGGTCGGGACGGGACGGATCGCCGTCGTGGGAGGCGTGGCCGCGAACTCGGAACTGCGGGCGGCGCTCCCGGATGCGGCGCTCGCACCGATCGCGCTGTGCACCGACAACGCGGCGATGATCGCCTCGGCCGCACGGTACGTCCGGCCGATCGCATATCCGGGCTATCTTGCGCTCGATGCCTCTGCGTGACGGTGGGCGCAACGTCCGGCCGATCGTCCCTCTCGCGGTCGTAGCCGGCTTCATCGTCCTCTCGCTGGTCCTCGGCGCAGGATCCGGCGGCTCCGGCCGCGTGCCGCAGCGCATCGCGGCGGCCGACTGGCGCGGGCTGGTCGGGGCGCCGCGGCCTCAGGCGACGGTGGGCCAGCGGATGATCGTCGTGCTCCGCGCGCCTTCGCTGGCGGAGCGTGTGGCGCGCGCGGGCGGGCTTGCGACCGAGGAGCAGGAGCGTGCGTGGACGGCCGCGGCCTACGCGACACAGAAGCAGCTGATCGCCGATCTCGGCGCGCACGGGCTCCAGGTGGCGATCGAGTACAGCTACGCGCGCGTTCTGAACGGCTTCTCGGCGGCGCTCGACGCACGGGCCGCGGCGCTGCTGGAACGGTCGGATCAGGTCGTAGGCGTCTACCCCGTGCGCGCCGTCTATCCCGCTGCGGTCGACCCCGCGCGGCTCGGCGTGGCGACGGGCTCGGTCAGCGCATTCGACGGGGCGCTGCCCGGCTTCGACGGGCGAGGGGTGACGATCGCGCTGCTCGACACCGGCGTCGACCGGACAGCGCGGTTTCTGCACGGGCACGTGCTCGCGGGCTACGACGCTCTGGGTACCGCGCGGACGGCGGCGGCGCAGACCAACCCGTTCGACGACGGCGCGATCGAGCGGCACGGCACCCAGATGGCCGGCATCCTCGTCGGCTCCGGCGGCCCCGGGGGCGCCCGCGGTGTGGCGAGCGGCGCCACCGTGCTGCCGATCCGCGTCGCCGGCTGGCAGCTCGACGCGCGCGGCGAGCCGGCCGTTCTCGGGCGCACCGACCAGCTCATCGCCGGTCTGGAACGCGCCGTCGATCCGAACGACGACGGGGATGCGCACGACGCGGCGCGGATTGCGCTGCTGCCGCTCTCGGAGCCGTACGCCGCGTTCGGCGACAGCCCCGAGGCACGGGCCGCGGACGGGGCGCTCGCCCTGGACACGCTCGTCGTGGCGGCAGCGGGCAACGACGGCCCGGCCGGACCCGACTTCGGGAGCATCTCCGGGCCGGGCGGGGCTGCGGGCGCGCTCACGGTCGGCGCCGCGGACACGCGGCCACTGACCGAGGAGGCGCGGGTCGCGCTGCGCACGGGACTGCTCGTCGGCTTCGACCGCCCCGTCCCGCTCGCCGGGTCGGTGCTTCCCACGCACCGGGTCGAGGGCGAGCTTGCGGCGCCGCGCGGTGGGAACGGCACGCTGGCCGGCCTGTTCGACCGCCGCGGGTTCAGCCTCGTCGCCGGGCGCATCGCACTGCTGCCGGCCGGCGAGCAGCCCACCGGGGCGGCCCAGGCCGGAGCGCGCGCGGGCGCGTCCGCCGTGATCCTCTACGGAAGGACGGTGCCGGCGGGCGCGATCGGGCTCGGGGCCGGCGTCGACGTCCCGGTCGTCAGCATCGCGACGAGCACGGCCCGACCCGTGCTCGCGGCGATCCGGGCCGGCCGGCCCGCCGTCGCGTCGATCGGCGCCCCGCACGAGGTGACGAACGGCTCGTCGGGGCACCCGGCCTCGTTCTCCTCGCGCGGACTGGCGTTCGACGGCCGGCTCAAGCCCGATCTGCTCGCGCCCGGCGTGTCGATCCTCACCTCCGAGCCCGGACCGGGGCGGGGCCTGTCCGAGCTTCGGCTCGGTGAGCGGCTCGAGCGCGGCGGCGGCCGTCGTCGCGGGAGCCGCAGCCGTGCTCGCGCAGGTGCGGCCGTCTCTCGACGCGGCCGAGCTGCGCAGCCTGCTGATCGGCACCGCGCGTCCGATTGCCGGCGAGAGCGCGACCGCGCAGGGGACCGGGCTCGTCGACCCCGGCGGCAGTGCCGCTGCCGAGCTGGCCGTGGATCCGCCGACGCTCGCGCTCGGCCGCGTTGGGCCGGGGCGCACGATTCGCCGGACGATCGTTCTGCGCAGCCTGTCGCCGCGCCGGCTGCGGGTCTATGTGGGCTCGGAGCTCGAGGGCCGCGCCGCCGGCTGGATCTCGGTCGGCACTCCACCCCGGCGCGTTCTCGTCCCCCCGAACGGGACGACGCGGGTCATCGTCACCGTGCGCGTCAACCGGGTGCCTGACGCGCGCGAGGCGGCGATCGGGATGCTCGATCTCAGCCCCGAAGGCGGCGACACGATCAGGACGCCGCTGACCGCCACGGTGGGCCTCCCCGCGCGGAGCCTGATCCGTGACGCGACACTCGCGCAGCGGTCGTTCGTGCCGTCCGACACGACACCGGTCGTGCTCTCTCTCTCCGTGGGACGGGTGACGCGGCTCCGCGCAGTCCGGCTCGAGCCTGTCGAGCGCCTGGACCTGCGACTCGCCACGGTCGGCGGAACCGAGCTCGGCCTGCTCGCGCAGCTGCGGGATCTCCTGCCCGGCCGGTACGTCTTCGGCCTCACCGGCCGCGGGCCTGACGGCTCCGTGCTCGTCCCCGGTCGCTATCGCCTCACGGTCGTCGCGACTCCCACCGACGGCGGCCCGGCAAGCCGGAAACAGGTGGATTTCCGGATCAAATAGGGGCGTATACTCGGACCAAAGTCTTGCGGCGAGACCCACCCCGCCGCGCCGTTCAATCGACAAGGGGAGCCCCCGTGACCACAGTCGAGGCACCGGAGAGCCATCTCCGTGAGAACCCATTCCAGATCGCACGTGAGCAACTCCGCCGCGTCGGCGATTTCTTCCAGATCGAGCCCAACCTCATCCGCGTCCTGCAGGAGTGCAAGAAGGCCGTCGTCGTCTCGATCCCCGTGACCATGGACGACGGCAGCGTGCGCGCGTTCGAGGGCTTCCGCGTCACGCACAACATCGCGCGCGGGCCGTCGAAAGGCGGGATCCGCTACCACCCGGACGTGACGCTCGACGAGGTGAAGGCGCTCTCCATGTGGATGACGTGGAAGTGCGCGCTGATGTCGATCCCGTTCGGCGGGGCCAAGGGCGGCGTCGTCTGCAACCCGAAGGAGCTCTCCGAGCGCGAGCTGCAGGGGCTGACCCGCCGCTACACGAGCGAGATCATCAACGAGATCGGCCCGGAGAAGGACATTCCGGCCCCCGACGTCGGCACGTCGCCCCGCGAGATGGCGTGGATCTTCGACACCTACTCGATGAACAAGGGGCACTCGGTGCTCGGCGTCGTCACCGGGAAGCCGCTCAACGTCGGCGGATCGCTGGGGCGCCTCGAGGCCACGTCGCGCGGCGGGCTCTACTGCATCCACGAGGCGCTGCGCAAGCTCGAGCTTCCCCGCGAGGGGCTGACCGTCGTCGTGCAGGGCTTCGGCAACGTCGGCAGCTTCCTCGCGCAGTTCCTCCACGAGGAGGGGGCGAAGGTGATAGCGCTCTCCGACTCCAGCGGCGGCGTGCACAACCCGCATGGGATCGACGTTCCCGCCGCGCTGCTGCACAAGCAGGAGACCGGCTCGCTTGCGGGGCTCCGGAGCACCGAGCCGATCTCGAACGAGGAGCTCGTGCTGCTCGAGTGCGACGTGCTCGCGCCGTGCGCGCTCGAGCAGGTCATCACCGGCGAGAACGCCGACCGCGTGCGCGCGAAGATCATCTGCGAGGGCGCGAACGGCCCGGTGACGCCGACCGCCGACGAGATCCTCGACGAGCGCGGCGTGTTCATCCTCCCCGACGTGCTCGCCAACGCGGGCGGCGTCGTCGTCTCCTACTTCGAGTGGGTCCAGGGCCTGCAGGAGTACTTCTGGAAGGAGCGGGAGGTCAACGCGAAGCTGAACGACATCGTCACGCGCGCGTTCAACGAGACGTGGAGGGTGTCGCAGGAGCGCAAGACCACGATGCGTCTCGCCTCCTACGGTCTCGCGGTGCAGCGAGTCGCCGAGGCGACGACGACGCGCGGTCTCTATCCCTGAGCGCCGAGGTCGTGCTCTACCACGGGCAGGGGTGCCACCTCTGCGATCGGGCCCGCGCCGTCCTCGAGTCGGTGCGGGCCGAGCGGCCGTTCGACCTCCGCGAGGTCGACATCGGCGGCGACCCCGAGCTCGAGGCCCGGTACCGCGAGTGGCTGCCCGTGGTCGAGATCGACGGCGAGCGGGCGTTCGTCCACTTCGTGTTCGCCGATGCGCTCGTGCGGAAGCTGGACGCCGTGCGCTGAGCGGCGAGGCCGCACAAAGTGTGTGAGCGTTCAGCGGTTTGTGACGTACTGCCGCATGGATGAACCGAGGTGGGGCACAATCCTCGCAACTGTTACGAACTCTCGAAGAAGGAGCGTTGTGGCCGATCGGCTGACCGTAGGTGTCGCTGCCCGCCTGAGCCGGTACCTGCAGGTACTGACACAGGCCCGGAAGATGGGGAAGACGCGCATCTCGTCGCAGGAGATGTCGGACTACACGAACACCAATGCGACGCAGATCCGCCGCGATCTGTCTGCGTTCGGCAAGTTCGGCAAGCGCGGAGTCGGCTACGACATCGACAGTCTGCTGGGAGAGATCCGCAAGATCCTGCGCACGCAGGGGCAGCACAACATCGCGCTGGTCGGCGCCGGCCGGCTGGGCGAGGCGATCGCCAGCTCGCCGATCTTCGCGGAGCACGGCATCAACATCGCCGCGGTCTTCGACACCGACCCCGAGAAGGTCGGGCGCCGCGTGGGCAGCGTCCCGGTCAGCGAGTACGGGCGGCTGCGCGAGATCATCCGGGACAAGAACATCATCGTCGGCGTGCTGGCTGTTCCCGCCGACGGCGCCCAGCGGGCCGCCGGCGACCTCGTCGACGCGGGCGTCAGGATCCTCTTCAACTACTCGGAGGCTCTGCTCGACGTCCCGCACGACGTCCAGGTGCACACCTCGAACCCGGCCGTCGAGCTGCTCCACGCGCTGTACTTCCACCTCACCTGAGGCACCGCGGAACGGCGAAGACCCCGCCGGGCGGGGCCTTCGCAAACGCCCATCGAGGAGCGATCTCGCTAGCTGCGATGGACGACCTCGCAGCCCTTCACCTTGTCGATGCGGTCGACGAACGCGGTGTCGGTGCCGGTACCGCAGCTGACGACGTCCCTCTGTCCGTCGCGCGCGTCGATCCGGTCGTTCCCTGGGCCGCCGACGAGACGATCGCTGCCGGGGCCGCCGCTCAGGCGGTCGTTGCCGGGCCCGCCGTTGAGGAGGTCGCTGCCCGTGCCTCCCGTGAGGACGTCTCCGCCGAGACCTCCCTGCTCGCGGTCGTTGCCCGGACCGCCGCTCACGACGTCGTTGCCCTGGTCGCCCGTCGCCGAGTCGCTGCCTGCGCCGAGGTTTGCGGTGTCGTTGCCCGGCCCGAGGTCGACGGTGTCGTTGCCGCCGCCGGAGTCGACCGTGTCGTCGCCGGCGCCGGACGTGACCTTCTCGCCCGAGGCCGAGCCCGAGATGTCGTCGTCACCCGGCGTGCCCTGGACCTCGGGGCGGCCGTCGTGACCGTCGCCGCCGCCCGACCCGCCCGTCGTCGTGTGCTCGCCGGTCGACTCGGTCGTCGTCCCGTCGTGCTCGCACTCGGGATCGCCTCCGCAGGTCGTCGTGCCGGTGGTGGTCCCGCCGTGCTCGCACTCGTCGTCGTTACAGGTCGTCGTGCCGGTCGTCGTCCCGCCGTGTTCGCATTGGTCGTTGCATGTCGTCGTGCCGGTCGTCGTTGTCGTGCCGCCGTGCTCGCAGCCGTCGCCACAGGTCGTCGTGCCGGTCGTGGTAGTCCCGCCGTGCTCGCACTCGGGATTCCCGCCGCAGGTGGTCGTCCCGGACGTTGTCGTCGGGCCGTCCCCCTTCGTACTGTTGGGGGTGGCGAAGGCGACCGCCGCGCCTGCCAGGGCCAGCGCCGAAACGAGGGCGGCTGCCTTCAGCGCGCGGAAGAGGTGATCTCGTAGCATCCCATGCTCCTTGGGGTCGCCTGCGTGGATATCCATGGGACTCATCGGCCGCACCTCCGGCGAATCGCACGATTTCCCTCGTTCGCGGTACCGCCCTCTGATGCGGATCCTGCTCTGGCACGGCTACCTGCTGGGAGGCACCGGGTCGAACGTCTACACGCGCGCGCTGGCGCGCGAGTGGGCACGGGCCGGGCACGACGTGGTCGTCGTCTGCCAGGAGCCCGACCCCGGCCGGTACGACCTGGGCGGCGCCCGCGTCGTCCGGCCGGAGCTGCCGGACGGGCTGCTCCCGGTGTTCGTGCTCGACCGCTACGAGGGACTGGTGCCGCGGCTCGTGCAGGACCTGACCGCCGCACAGCGGGAGCGGTACGTCGAGGCGAACGCCGCCGCGCTGCGCGAGCTGCTCCCCGCCGACCTCGTGTTCGCCAACCACGTCGTGCCGGGCGGCCCGGTCGCGGCCGCCACCGGCGCCCGCTTCGCCGTGAAGGCGCACGGCTCCGAGCTCGAGTACTCGATGCGCGGCAACGCCGAGCTCTCGGCGCTCGGCCGCGAGGCGCTCGCGGGCGCGGAGGCCGTCTTCGTCGGCTCGGCGCACATCCGCGCCGTGCTCGAGGACGTGGTCGGCCACGTCGAGCGGGTGCACGAGGTGCCGCCCGGGGTCGACGTCGACGCGTTCCGCCCCGCTCCGCGCGCCGAGGCGCTCGCCGCGCTCCTCGAGGAGGCGCGGCGCGATCCGTCCAACCCGGGCAACCGCGAGGAGAGGCTGCCCGACGAGGGCAATGCCGAGCGCCTCGCCGCGTTCTTCGCCTCCCCCGAGCCGGTCGTCCTCTACTTCGGGAAGCTGCTCTACAACAAGGGCGTCCACCTGCTGTTCGAGGCGCTGGCGCGGCGTCGGCGCCCGCGCGCTCGTGGTCGGCTTCGGCGACTACCGCGCGCAGCTCGAGGCAGCCGCGCCGGAGGGGACGCTGTTCACCGGCCCGTTCGAGCATCGCCATCTCGTCCACCTGCTGCCGCTCTGCGACGTGGCGGTCGTGCCCTCGATCTTCCCGGAAGCGTTCGGCATGGTTGCGGCGGAGGCGGCCGCCGGCGGCTGCCCGCCGCTCGTCGCCCGTCACTCCGGCCTCGCCGAGATCGCCGACGGGCTCGAGGCCGAGTACCCGGAGCCGTTTCGCGCACTCGCCTCGTTCCGCACGGGGGATGCCGCCGACCTCGCCGCCAAGCTGGCCGCGCTGCTCGCGCTCTCCGAGGCCGAGCGCGACAGCCCTGGGAGCCGCCGCCCGCCGGGCGGCCGAGCGCCTCTGGAGCTGGGCCGGCGTCGCCGAGCGGCTGCTTCAACCCATAAAGTGACGCCGTGGGAGACGAGCAGCGCCTCAGCCCCGATGACCAGCTCGTGCTTGCGCGCGAGCAGTTCGAGAACGGGCGCGACCTCACCCTGGCCGTCGAGGAGGAGTTCGCGCTGCTCGACCCGGAGACGCTGGACCTCGCCAACCGCTTCGAGGATCTCGAGGCGGCCGTGCGGGGGACGCCGCTCGCAGAGCTGCCTCGCCGGCGAGCTGATCTCGGCCGAGGCCGAGGTCCGCACCGGCCGCTGCGAGAGCTTCGCCGACGCGGTCGCCCGTCTTGCCGAGCGCCGCTGCGAGGCTGCTCGATGCGTGCGAGGCCCTGGGCATCTCGCTGGCCGCGACCGGCGCGCATCCGTGGACCTCCTGGAAGGACGTCAGCGCTCATCGACACGCCGCACTACCGGCGCGTCGCCGAGGGGCTGCAGTACGTGGCATGGCGCAACCAGACCTTCGCTCTCCACCTCCACATCGGCGTCCGCGGCGCGGATCGAGCGATCCGGCTCAGCAGCGCGCTGCGCAACGTGCTGCCGGAGCTGCTCGCACTGTCCGCCAGCTCACCCTTCCACGACGGCGTCCGCACGGGCCTCCACTCCACCCGCACGCAGCTGTTCACCCGTCCGTTCCCGCGCTGCGGCGTCCCCGACGATTTCTCCGACTGGGCCGAGTACGAGCGGTACGTCCGGTTCCTCTACGACACCGGCTCGGTCCAGGAGCACACGCAGATCTGGTGGAGCGTGCGCCCGCACTTCGCCTTCCCGACCGTCGAGATCCGGATCTGCGACGGCCAGCCGAGCGTCGCCGAGGCCCAGGCGCTCGCCGCGTTCCTGTTCGCCCTCGGCGCGCGCGTGCTGCGGGCGCTGGACGAGGGGGAGCCGCTGCCCAGCTATCCGGGCCGGCTGATCGAGGAGAACTTCTGGCGCGCGATCCGCTTCGGTCTCTCCGGCGAGCTGATCGACCTCGGCACCGGCCGCGTGCTGCCCGCGCGGGCACGGCTGGAGCAGCTCGCCGAGTGGGTGCAACCCGTGGCCGAGGAGATCGGCGCCGCTCCGTACCTGGCGATTCCGGCGGCGAATGCCGCCGAGCGCCAGCTTGCACGGTACGAGGAGGGAGCGTCGATCCACGAGGTGTTCGCGGCCGAGGTGCTCGCGCGGGAGCCCGTCGGTGGCTGAGCAGCCGACCGAGGCCGAGCTGAGAGCCCAGCTCGAGCAGGAGCTGCGCAGGCTGAAGATCGGCGGACCTGCTCCTGCAGACCCTGTACACGGTGTCGCAGCTCGCGTACAGGCGGCTCTCGGCCGACGATCGCGACCTCGAGCAGGCACGGCTCGGGATCGAGGCGCTGCGCGCGCTGCGTACCGGTCCTCGAGGGCTCGATCCCCGCCGACGCCACGCGCGACTTCAACCAGGTCGTTGCGAACCTGCAGCTCGCGTATGCGGCGGCCGCCGTGCCTCAGCCACCCGCCCCGCCCGAGCCCGAGACGCCGGAGCCTCCCGCCGCCGAGCCCGGGAGCCGGATGCCGCAGGCTGAGATCGGGGTCTTCGGCGGCTCCGGCTTCACGTCGTTCCTGGAGGACGTGGAGGAGATCGAGCTCGAGACGCCGTACGGGAAGCCGTCGGCGCCGATCGCGATCGGCGAGGTCGGGGGCCGCCGTGTCGCGTTCATGCCGCGCCACGGCGTCGGGCACACGCTGCCGCCGGCGCAGATCCCCTACCGCGCCAACGTGTGGGCGATGAGGGAGCTCGGCGTGCGCCGGATCATCGGGCCGAACGCGTCGGGCGCGCTCGACGCGGAGCTCGAGCTGGGGGAGTTCGTCGTCTGCGACCAGTTCGTCGACCGTACGTCCGGCCGCGCCGACACCTTCTACGAGGGACCGGAGACGACCCACGTCTCCGCCGCCGACCCGTACTGCCCCGACCTGCGCCGGATCCTCGTCGACACGGCCCGCGAGCTCGGGATCAGGGCGCGCGACGGAGGCACGGTCGTCGTGATCCAGGGCCCGCGCTTCTCCACGCGCGCCGAGTCGGCGTGGTTCCAGCAGATGGGCTGGCACGTGATCAACATGACCGCGTACCCGGAGGGCTACCTCGCCCGCGAGCTCGAGCTCTGCTACGCCAACATCTCGATGGTCACCGACCACGACGTCGGCGTGGAGGGCGCGGAGCCGGTCTCGCACGCGGAGGTCGTGCGCGTCTTCGGCGAGAACAACGAGCGCCTGCGGGAGCTGCTGTTCGCCGCGATCCCGAGGATCGGCCCGCAGCCTGCCGATCTGTGCGCAACGGCACTTGAAGGCGCGCGGATCTAGTCGTCGGCCCTCCGCTTGTGATAGAAAAACTCGCCGCGCCGAGACACCTCGGCGCTGACTTTGTGACGGGGGCGCCACGACAATGAACTTCTTCAAGGATCACGCCGTTGCATTCGCTCTCGTCTGCGGGGGGATCGGGGTTGCGTACGGCCTCGGGCTGACGTACTGGATCCTCCAGCAGCCCGCGGGCAGCGAGCGGATGCAGGAGATCGCCCGCGCCGTTCAGGAGGGCGCGGCGGCCTATCTCAAGCGCCAGTACAAGACGATCGCGATCGTCGCGATCGTCCCGTTCTTCGCGCTCGGCTTCTACAACGAGCTCGGCTGGGGCGCCGCGTTCGGCTTCCTGATCGGCGCCGTTCTCTCCGCGGCCGCCGGCTTCATCGGGATGAACGTCGCAGTGCGCTCGAACGTCCGCACCGCAGAGGCGGCCAAGCACGGCCTGAAGCCCGCGCTCAACGTCGCCTTCCGCGCCGGATCCGTCACGGGCCTGCTCGTCGTCGGCCTCGGCCTGCTCGGCGTCGCCGGCTACTACGGGTTCCTCACCGAGGTCCTCAACCACTCGCCCGAGTCGGCGATCGACGATCTGGTCGGGCTCGCGTTCGGCGGCTCGCTGATCTCGGTGTTCGCACGTCTCGGCGGCGGGATCTTCACCAAGGCGGCCGACGTGGGCGCCGATCTCGTCGGGAAGATCGAGGCCGGCATCCCCGAGGACGACCCGCGCAACCCGGCCGTGATCGCCGACAACGTCGGCGACAACGTGGGCGACTGCGCCGGGATGGCGGCCGACCTCTTCGAGACGTACGCCGTCACGGCCGTCGCCGTGATGCTGCTGGCGGTCAAGACCTTCCCGGCCGCGAACCTCGAGCTGTACCCGCTCGCGATCGGCGGAATCTCGATCATCACCTCGATCATCGGCACGTTCTTCGCCCGCGTCGGGCGTAGCGGGTCGATCATGAACGCGCTCTACAAGGCGGTCGCGGTGGCCACGGTGCTGTCCGCGATCGGCTTCATCCCGGTCACGAAGGCGTTCGACTCGGTCGGGCGCTTCAGCTTCTGGCACCTCTACCTGTCCGCGCTCGTCGGCCTGATCGTGACCTTCCTGCTCGTCGCGATCACCGAGTACTACACGGGCAGCCGCTGGAATCCGGTCAAGGCGATCGCGCGCGCGTCCCAGACCGGCCACGCGACGAACATCATCGAGGGCCTCGCCGTGGGCATGCAGGCGACCGCCCTGCCCGTGATCGTGATCGCCGCCGGAATCCTGACCGCCAACCACTTCGCGGGCCTCTACGGCATCGGTGTCGCGGTGATGGCGCAGCTCTCGATGACCGGCCTGATCGTGGCGCTCGACGCCTACGGACCGGTGACCGACAACGCCGGCGGCATCGCCGAGATGGCTCATCTGGACGAGTCCGTGCGGGCGATCACCGATCCACTCGACGCCGTCGGAAACACCACGAAGGCGGTGACCAAGGGTTACGCGATCGGCTCGGCCGCGCTGGCGGCGCTGATCCTGTTCGACAGCTACACGAGCGGACTCTCCGTCAAGGGCCTCGACACCGGCTTCGCGCTCGACGACCCGTGGGTGATCGCCGGGCTCTTCATCGGCGGCCTCATGCCGTTCCTGTTCGCCTCGCTGGCGATGACGGCCGTCGGCCGCGTCGGCGGCGAGGTCGTGACCGAGGTGCGGCGCCAGTTCCGCGAGAACCCGGGGATCATGGAGGGCACGCAGCGCCCCGAGTACGGCCGCGCGATCGACATCGTGACCGGCTCTGCGATCAGGAGCATGCTCGCGCCGGCGCTGATCCCGATCCTGTTCCCGATCATCGTCGGGATCATCAGCATCCGGATGCTCGGCGGGCTGCTGATCGGCACGATCGTGACCGGGCTCTTCCTGGCGATCGCGATGACGTCGGGCGGCGGCGCCTGGGACAACGCGAAGAAGCTGATCGAGGACGGCGCGTACGGCGGCAAGGGCTCGGAGGCGCACGCCGCGGCGGTCACCGGCGACACGGTCGGCGATCCCTACAAGGACACGGCAGGCCCGGCGATCAACCCGATGATCAAGATCACGAACATCGTGGCGATCCTGATCATCCCGATCCTCGCCTCGATCCACGGCCCCTAGCGTCGGGCCGCGGCGGCGCATGCGCCGCTCAAGCGGGCGCCCTTCGCGGCTCGAGGCCCGCCTCCTCAGCGGAGAACTGGCGGATCGCGTACCAGATCGACCAGGCGAGGAGCCCGACCGTCATCGGCGTCCCGGTCGCGAAGACGACGACGAGGTAGGCGCCGAGGCTGCCGTGCAGGAGGATCGCCAGCCGGAGGGCGCTGCGCGCGAGCAGGTAGACGCCCCAGACGATCGACTCGAGACCGTAGACGCGCTTGAACTCGTCGGTTTCCCGGAACTCCCGCGGGAACGGGTACCAGGCACAGGCGAGCGCGCCTGCGAGCGGGCGCCGGATCGCCGCCGAGCCGATGAACACGAGCGCCCAGACCGCGTTCGCCAGGACGGGCGTTGCGAGATACGCCGTCGTGCTGTGGGAGAGCAGGCCGATGGCGGTCTGCGCCGCGACGAAGACGAGCGAGAGCCGGACCAGCAGCCCGTCGCGGCCCTCCCGGCGCTCGTACGCGTACACGAGCAGCGAGGCGGCCGCGGCGGCCGCGATCGCCGGCCCCGGGCCGGACAGCCTGCAGGGCGACATAGAACGCGCCGAGCGGCAGGAAGCCCTCGCGCAGGAACCCCGGCAGCCCGCGCGCGAGGATCGCGCGGAACGACGGGTCGGTCAGGCCGTCGTCGTCGCGGCGCTCAACCGGGCTATCTGCTCGGTGCACCACTGCGCTCCCCATTCGTTGAAGGCAATGCCCCAGCGCAGGACGAGGTCGACGAACGGCGGATCCGGCTGCTCGCCCGGCCGCGCGTCGATCGCACGGAGGACGGCGAGGTACTGCTCGTGTCCGTTCCGGCGGCCCTCGAGCAGCTGCAGAGCCTGCTCGAGCGGGAGGGCGTCGGCGAAGAAGAGCCGCAGCAGCGACTCGTCGCGGAGCTCGACCGTCGTCCTCGAGCCCAGCAGCCAGGCCTCCAGCTCGGCGCGGCCGGCATCGGTCAGGCGGTACACGCGGCGCGCGCGGCGGCCGTTCGGCGCGTCCTCGCCCTCGACGAGCCCTTCCGCCTCGAGCCGACGGAGCTCCGGGTAGATCTGGCCGTAGCTCGCCGCCCAGAAGAACACGGTGGAGCGGTCGACGGTGGCCTTGATCTCGTAGCCGGAGCGCGGGCCGAGCGCGAGGAGTCCGAGGATCACGGGCGTCACGGAGGTCTTCATGATGTCGCCCGAAGATATATCTCCAAGATGTATTAGTCAAGACCCCGGCGGCCTTCGCCAGCGCGAGCCGGTTACTGTCCGCCGATGCCCCGCCGCAGGCGCCAGCAGCACGGGCTCGAGCGCGTCCTCGGAACGCCCGCGCTGTTCGCGACGGCGTACGGCAACGTCGGCTCCTCGATCTACTACGCGCTCGGGCTCGTCGCCGGGATCGCGCTGGGGCTGACGCCGCTCGTCTTCGTGATCAGCGGCCTGATCTTCGCGGCGACTGCAGCCACGTACGCGGAGGGGACGGTGCGCTACCCGGAGGCGGGTGGTTCCTCCAGCTTCGCCCGCCACGCCTTCAACGAGGTGGTCTCGTTCGGGGCCGCGTGGGCCCAGATGCTCAACTACGTGATCACGATCGCCATCTCGGCGTTCTTCGTCCCGCACTACCTCTCGATCTTCTGGGAGCCGCTGAACACGAACCCGTGGGACATCGTCGCCGGGTCGCTCGTGATCGTCCTCCTCGTCGGCATCAACATCGTCGGCATCAAGGAGGCGGCCCGGCTGAACATCCTGCTCGCGGTCGTGGACTTCGCGACCCAGATCCTGCTCGTCGTGCTCGGCTTCGTCCTCGTCTTCAACCCGCACATCGTCTTCTCGGCCAACATCCACTGGGGCGTCGCGCCCACCTGGAGCGCCTTCTTCCTCGCGATCCCGATCGCGATGATCGCGTACACCGGGATCGAGACCGTCTCGAATCTCGCGGAGGAGGCGCGCGACCCGCCGAAGGACATCCCGCGCTCGATCGGGCTGGTCGCGGTGGCGGTGTTCGCCATCTACTTCACGCTGCCGCTGGTCGCGCTCTCGGCGCATGCCGGTCGAGAAGGTCGACGGGACGTACCAGACCAAGCTCGGACTGCCGCCCGAGCAGGGCGGCTTCGCCAACGACCCCGTGCTGGGCACTCGTCGACAACCTCGGGCTGCACGGTGCGGTCCTCTCCAGCGCCAGGATCTACGTCGGGATCCTGGCGGCGACGATCCTGTTCATCGCCACCAACGCGGGCGTGATCGGCGCCTCCCGCATCACGTACGCGATGGCCGGCTACCGGCAGCTGCCCGGCGTCTTCCGGCGGCTCCACCCGCGCTTCCGGACGCCGTGGGTGGCGCTCACCGTCTTCGCCGGCTTCGTCTCCATCCTGGTGCTGCTGCCCGGGCCAGACGACCTTCCTCGGCGACATGTACGCGTTCGGGGCGATGCTCTCGTTCACGATCGCCCACCTCTCCGTGATCGCGCTGCGCTACCGCTACCGCGACGACGAGCTGATCTTCCGGGCGCGTCCCGAACCTGCGGATCGGCGGTGTCGACTGGCCGCTGTTCGCGATCTTCGGCGTGGCCGGCACGGCCTCCGCGTGGCTCGTCGTGGTCGCGCAGAAGCCGGTCGCCCGCTGGGTCGGGCTGGGCTGGCTCGCGATCGGCTTCGCGATGTACTGGGTGTACCGGCGCCGCGTCGTGCACGAGCCGCTCGCCGCGACCGTCCGGGCGCCGGCACTGGTGCTCGGGCCGTCGCTGTCGATCGACTACCGGACGATCGTCGTGCCGGTGCTGCGTACGGCCGAGTCCGAGGAGGCGCTCGTCGCGGCCGCGCGCCTTGCGGCCGAGCGTCGTGCGAGAGTCGTCGTCATGGCCGTGCTCGAGGTTCCGCTCGACCAGCCGCTGGACGCATCGCTGGGCGGGGAGGAGCAGCGCGCCGAGGCGGTGCTCGACAGCGCGCAGGCATTGCTCGAGTCGTACGGCGTGCGCGCGCTGACCCGGCTCGTGCGTGCCCGCAGCGCCGGAGCCGCGATCGTCCAGGAGGCCGAGCGCCGGCAGGCCGAGCTGATCATCATCGGCGCGCCGCGGAAGGCGCTCACCGGGCCGGGCGGACGCATCTTCGGCAAGACCGTCGACTACGTGCTGAAGACGAGCACGGCCCGCGTGCTGCTGGTGGCCGGCAAGCAGGCGGCATGAGGGTCCGGGCCACCCGTGCGCTCTCGGGCGCGCTCGCGCTGATCGGGCTCGTGCTCGTCGTCGAGGCCGCCTTCGTCGGAGGGACCGCCGGCCTCGTCGTCGGGGTGCTCTTCCTGCTGGCCGGCCTCGGCCGGCTGTACCTTGTGCGCCGCTGATGGCGCGCAGGATCCCCGGGCTCCGCCGCACGCTCGACCAACGCTCGATCGCGTCCGTCGCCTACGGGGAGATCGCGTCGTCGGTGTACTTCGCGCTGGGCATCCTCGCCCTGTACGCGCTCGGGTTCACGCCCTGGATCTTGCTGGCGATGGGCGCGCTCTTCGTCCTCGTCGCGCTCTCGTACGCCGAGGGCACGGCGGCGATCCCCGAGGTGGGCGGGGCCGCGACCTTCGTGCGCCGGGCGTTCAACGACCCGCTCGGCTTCCTCACCGGCTGGGCTCTCTTCCTCGACTACCTGATCGTGATCGCGATCGCGGCGCTGTTCGCGCCGAACTACCTGGGGAGCGCCGTCGGGCTGAGCAGCCTCGAGACCAGGCCCTGGGACGTGATCATCGGCGTGGCGATCATCGCCGTGGTCGCCGTGGTCCGCCTGCTGCGCCGCACCGTCGTCTACCGCGTCGCCCGCGCGATCGCGGTCGCCGCCTTCGTGTCGCACTTCCTGATCGTCGTGCTCGGGATGATCTTCCTGTTCTCGATCCCCGCGCTGCGGCAGGGTCTCGATCTGGGGACGGCGCCGACGTGGAGCTCGTTCGCCTTCGCGCTGCCGGTCGCGATGCTGGCATACACCGGGCTCGAGACCGTCGCGAACCTGGCGGCCGAGACGCGCGAGCCCGGCCGGACCCTGCCGCGGAGCCTGTTCGCCGGGATCGGCCTCGCCGTCGTCGTGTCGTTCGCCGTCGCCCTGGTCGGCCTGTCCGCCTATCCGGCCCATCCCGACCCCAGCGGCCCCGGCGGCTACGCGAGCGACCTGGGCACGACCTGGCTCAGCGCGCCGCTCGTCGGGATCGTCGTCGCCCTCGAGGGCCACCTGAATGGACAGGTCGTCGACGTCCTGCGCGTCTTCCTCGGGATCACCGGGGCGCTCATCCTGGTCGCCGTGGTGACCACCTCGATGTCCGGGGCCGGGCGGCTCGCGTACTCCCTGGGCCAGCGCGAGATGCTCCCTCACGCCTTCGGCGTCCTCTCGCGCCGCTCGTTGATCCCGCCGGTCTCGATCGTGAGTACCGCTGCGGTCGCCTCGCTGATCCTCGTTGCGGCAGCCGCCTTCGGGAACCCCGTGCGGTCGCTGGCCAGCCTCTACAGCTTCGGCGTGCTGCTCACGTTCACCGCCGCGCAGGTCGCGGTGATCCGGCTCCGGTACACGGCTCCCGACCTCGAGCGGCCGTTCCGCGCGCCCGGCAACATCAGCATCCGCGGCAGGCCCGTGCCGGTCGCCGCCCTCGTCGGGGCGCCGCTGACGGCGGCCATCTGGGTGGTGGCGATGGCGACCCACGACGCGGCCCGCATCGCGGGGCCGATCTGGATGGTGCTCGGCGCAGGCGTCTACGTCGCCGTGCGCCGCTCGCACGGGGAGAAGCTCACGAAGCACGTGGAGCTCGCCGTCCCCGATCTCGTGGCGCACGAGGAGGGGACGTACGCGCGGATCCTCGTTCCGGTGAAGCTCGGGCCGATCGGCGAGGAGGTGCTGGCGACGGCGATCCGGCTCGCCGAGGAGCATCACTCGCGCGTCAGCGCGATCCACGTGGTCCGCGTCCCGCTCGAGCTGCCGCTCGACGCGGAGATGCTCGAGGAGGAGCAGCGGGCCGAGGAGTCGCTGGCCGACGCGAAGGAGCTCGCGGCCGAGCACGGGATCGAGGTCGACGGGAAGATCGTGCGGTCGCGTGCGCTCGGGCAGGCCATCGTCGAGGCCGCCGTCGACCAGGGCGCCGATCTCCTGATCTTGGGCTCGGCCCCGCGCTGGCGCCGGCAGTCGCGCTTCTTCAGCCCGACCGTCGACTACGTGCTGCGCAAGGCCCCCTGCGAGGTGATGGTCGTGGCCTATCCGCAGGGCGTGCTCGAGGAGGAGTAGCGACCGGAGCCCTCCGTGGGGCCGTGTGATCTCCGACAGCTTGCGCTCTGGGCCCGGGTAGGCTCCGCACCAAGGATGCTCTGTCCACATTGCGGCACCAAGAACCCGGAGGGGAAGAAGTTCTGCATCGAGTGCGGGACGCCTCTCGCGCTCGCCTGTGCCTCCTGCGGCGCCGCTCTCGCGGGTAACGAGAAGTTCTGCGGCGAGTGCGGCGCGCCGTCCTCCCCTCAGGCCACGCCCGGCACGCCGCCGACGCCCGCCCGCGAGTCCCCGGCAGCCGAGCGCCGCCTCGTCTCGGTCCTGTTCGCCGACCTTGTCGGCTTCACGTCCCTTTCCGAGAGCAGGGACGCGGAGGACACGCGGGAGCTGCTCTCGCGCTACTTCGATACCTGCAGCCGGCTGATCGGCCTCTACGGCGGAACCGTGGAGAAGTTCATCGGCGACGCGGTGATGGCGGTCTGGGGCACCCCTACCACGACCGAGGACGACGCCGAACGGGCGGTACGGGCGGCTCTCGATCTCGTGGCGGCGGTCTCCGCGCTGGGTGACGAGGTGGGGGCGCCGGAGCTGCGGGCACGGGCCGGTGTGCTCACCGGCGAGGCGGCGGTGACCATCGGCGCCGAGGGGCAGGGGATGGTGGCCGGAGACCTCGTGAACACGGCGTCCCGCATCCAGTCTGCCGCCGAGCCCGGCACCGTCCTCGTCGGCGAGTCGACCCGCCGGGCGACGGAGCAGACCGTCGCCTACGAGGACGCCGGCTCGCACGCGATGAAGGGCAAGGAGGAGGCCGTCCCGCTGTGGAAGGCGCTGCGGGTCGTCTCCGGCGCGCGCGGCTCGCTGAAGTCGCACGGCCTGGAGGCGCCGTTCGTCGGCCGCGACCGCGAGCTTCGCCAGATCAAGGATCTGTTCCACGCGTGCGCAGAGGGCAGGAAGGCGCACCTCGTCTCGGTCACCGGCATCGGCGGGATCGGCAAGTCGCGGCTGGCGTGGGAGTTCTACAAGTACTTCGACGGACTGCCGCAGCTCACGTACTGGCATCGCGGCCGCTGCCTCTCGTACGGCGACGGCGTGACGTACTGGGCGCTGGCGGACATGGTGCGGATGCGCTGCCGGATCGGCGAGGAGGACGAGCCGGCGGCGGCGCTCGAGAAGCTGCGGGCCGCGCTCGAGGAGTACATCCCGGACCCGGAGGAGCGCGCGTTCGTCGAGCCGCGGGTCGCCCAGCTGCTCGGCCTCGCCGAGCACGAGGCGCGTGAGAAGCAGGACCTGTTCGCCGCCTGGCGGCTCTTCTTCGAGCGCCTGGCCGACGTCTACCCGACCGTCCTCTCCTTCGAGGACATGCAGTGGGCGGACGCGAGCCTGCTCGACTTCGTCGAGTACCTCCTCGAGTGGTCGAAGAACTCGCCGCTGTACGTGATCACGCTCGCGCGGCCCGAGCTCGCCGAGCGGCGGCCGACCTGGGGTGCCGGCTACCGCAACTTCACCTCGCTCTACCTCGAGCCGTTGACCGAGAGCGCGATGGAGGAGTTGCTCGCCGGGCTCGTACCGGGTCTCCCCGAGGCCCTCCGGGGTCAGATCCTGGCCCGCGCGGAGGGCGTTCCGCTGTACGCGGTCGAGACGGTGCGGATGCTGCTCGACCGCGGGCTGATCGCCCAGGAGGGCCCGGTCTACCGCCCCGTGGGGGAGATCGGCGAGCTCGAGGTGCCCCAGACGCTGCACGCGCTGATCGCAGCCCGGCTGGACGGCCTGTCCGCCGAGGAACGCCAACTGCTCCAGGACGGCGCCGTGCTCGGAAAGACCTTCACGCGGGACGGCCTGGCCGCGCTCTCCGGGCTCAGCGCGGACGAGCTCGAGCCGCTGCTCGCCTCGCTCGTCCGCAAGGAGGTGCTCGGCCTGCAGGCCGACGCCCGCTCGCCGGAGCACGGCCAGTACGGATTCCTCCAGGACCTCGTCCGCCACGTTGCGTACGAGACGCTGTCGAAGCACGAGCGGCGGGCGCGCCACCTGGCGGCGGCCGAGCACCTCCGGGCGGCGTTCCCTGACGAGGACGAGATCGCCGAGGTGATCGCCGCCCATTACCTCGACGCCTACGAGGCGACTCCGGAGGCCCCGGACTCCGCGAATGTCCGTGAGCAGGCGCGTCAGGCGCTCGTGCGGGCCGGCGAGCGCGCCGAGTCGCTCGCGGCCGCCGGCGAGGCGCAGCGCTACCTCGCGCAGGCCGCGGGCCTGACCGACGATCCGCTCGAGCGGGCCGCCCTGCTCGACCGGGCCGGCTGGCTCGGCTACCACGCTGCCGACCTGGACGGCGCTGCCGGCCTGCTCGGCGAGTCGGTCGCGCTCTACGAGGCGGAGGGCGAGACGCACGCGGCCGCCCGCGTCTCGGGCCGGCTCGCCGCGGTCGAGCGGTGGCAGGGCCACTTCGCCGAGGCCCTCGAGCGGATGGAGCGGGCCTACGACGTGATCGCCGGCGACGAGCCGGACGAGGACCTGGCGCAGCTCGCGAGCCGCCTGGCCAGTGCGTACGTCTTCGCGGGCGACACGGATCGTGCAGCAGAACGGATCGAGCGCGCAATCGAGATCGCCGAGTCGCTCGGCTCGGCCGTGCTGGCGCAGGCTTTCGTGACGAGAGCGCATGTCGCCCTCACCCAGGGAAAGCCGAAGGAGAGCGTCGCCTTCCTCAAGGAGGCGCTCGAGATCGCGCTCGAGCACGACCACGAGTCCCTTGGAACCATCTACTTCAACCTCTCCGACCGCGAGTTCCACCGCGACCGCTACGAGGACGCGCTCGGCTACCTGCAGAGGGGCCTGGAGCTTGCACGCCGCCGGGGATCCCGTCCGAGCGAGTGGGCGCAGCTCGCGGAGACGACGTATCCGCTCTACATGCTCGGGCGCTGGGACGAGGCGCTCGCCGCCGCTGCCCAGATCCCCGAGGACCGGCTCCAGGAGCAGGTCACGCTGAGCCTGCTCAGCTCGGTGACGGAGATCCACA
Organism: uncultured Actinomycetes bacterium; assembly: GCA_963773175.1. Taxonomy (GTDB): domain Bacteria; phylum Actinomycetota; class Thermoleophilia; order Gaiellales; family Gaiellaceae; genus CAVZAC01. The sequence goes on along the minus strand of CAVZAC010000008.1, from coordinate 42,094 downwards.
TCCATCGCGGCAGCCGGAGGAGGCGCGGCGGTTGCTGTCGCTCTATCCGGCGGAGTCGGCGGACGTCCAGGAGCAGAGCTCGTACGTCGCGGCGCGGGCAGCCGTCCTCCACGGGGAAGGCCGGCTCGAGGAGGCGCTGGCTACCGGCCTCGAGTCCTTCCAGTGGGGAAAGCCCTCCGACTTCTCCCTGCAGCAGGTCAAGCAGGGCTACCTGCACGCGGTCGAGGTCGCGCTGGCCCTCGGAAGGCGGGAGCAGGCGGAGGAGTTGATCGCCCGCGTCGCAGAGCTGCCCCGGGGCTTCCGGCCGCCGTATCTCGAGGCGCAGACGTACCGCCTGCGGGCGCGGCTGGAAGGCGACGAGGCCTCCTATGCCGCAGCGGCTATTCGCTTCAGCGACCTGGCGATGCCCTTCTGGCGTGCGGTGACGCAACTCGAGCACGCCGAGCTGCTCGGCGGCGGTGAGGAGGCTGCGCGGCTGCTGGCCGCGGCTCGCGAGACGTTCGAAGGTCTCGGCGCGACGCCGTGGCTCGAGCGCGCCGACAAGAGCGTCGAGGCGGTGGCCGGGTGATCTGCAGGAGCTGCGGAGCGGAGAACGCCGCGGGCAGGAAGTTCTGCACCGACTGCGGCACGCCGCTCGCCGCGACCTGTCCATCCTGCGGGGTCTCCCTCGACGGCACGGAGCGGTTCTGCGGGGAGTGCGGCTCACCGCTCGGGGGGCAGCCCGCGCCGGCTCCGGGACCGGCCCCGAGCGCGGCGGCCTCCGCTCCGGCCGCGGAGCGCCGCCTGGTGTCGGTGCTGTTCGCGGATCTGGTCGGGTTCACGTCGGCGTCGGAGGGCCGTGATGCGGAGGACACGCGGGAGTTGCTCTCCCGCTACTTCGAGACGGCGCAGCGGCTGATCTCGCTGTACGGGGGGACGGTGGAGAAGTTCATCGGGGATGCGGTGATGGCGGTGTGGGGGGCGCCGGTCGCGAACGAGGACGATGCCGAGCGTGCGGTGCGGACGGCGCTCGACCTGGTGGCGGCGGTGCCCGAGCTGGCTCCGGGGCTTGCGGCCCGGGCGGGGGTTCTCACCGGTGAGGCGGCGGTGACGATCGGTGCGGTGGGCCAGGGGATGGTGGCCGGTGACCTGGTGAACACGGCGTCGCGGATCCAGTCGGCGGCTGAACCCGGCACGGTGCTCGTCGGCGAGGCGACGAAGCGGGCGACGGAGGCGGCGATCGCGTACGAGCCTGCGGGCGAGCATGAGCTGAAGGGGAAGACGGAGCCGGTGCCGCTGTTCCATGCGATGCGAGTGACGGCGGCGCGGGGTGGTGCGATGAAGTCGGCGGGGTTGGAGCCGCCGTTCGTGGGCCGCGACCGGGAGCTACGCATGGTCAAGGAGCACTTCCACGGGTGCGCGGACGAGGGGACGGCGCACCTCGTCTCGGTGTCGGGGATCGGCGGGATCGGCAAGTCGCGTCTCGCCTGGGAGTTCGAGAAGTACCTGGACGGACTTGCGGAGACCTTCTGGTGGCACCGCGGGCGGTGCCTCGCCTACGGCGAGGGCGTCGCCTACTGGGCGCTCGCGGAGATGGTGCGGATGCGGGCGGGGATCCTCGAGGAGGAGGGGCCGGAGCCGGCACTCGCCAAGCTCCGCGCCTCGATCGAGGAGCATGCCGCCGACGCCGAGGAGCGGAGCTGGCTCGAGCCGCGCCTCGCCCATCTGCTCGGTCTCACCGAGCGGACGGCGCCCGACCGCGAAGATCTCTTCTCGGCGTGGCGGCTCTTCTTCGAGCGCCTGGCGGAGCAGGGCGCGGTCGTGCTCGTCTTCGAGGACCTGCAGTGGGCCGACAGAGGCCTGCTCGACTTCATCGAGTACCTGCTCGAGTGGTCGCGCAGCCATCCCGCTGTTCGTGCTGACGCTCGCGCGGCCGGAGCTGGCCGAGCGCCACCACGGCTTCGGCGCCGGCGGCCGCAACGCGACGACGCTCTCGCTCGATCCGCTCTCGGGGCCTGCGATGGACGAGCTTCTCACGGGATTCGTGCCGGGCCTCCCCGAGGAGCTTCGCGCCCGGATCCTCGCCCGTGCCGAAGGGGTTCCGCTGTACGCGGTCGAGACGGTGCGGATGCTGCTCGACCGAGGCCTGCTCGCCCGTGAGGGCGACGTTTACCGGCCGACCGGGCCGATCGAGGCGCTCGCCGTGCCCGAGACGCTGCACGCGCTCGTCGCGGCCCGCCTGGACGGTCTCGCCCCCGAGGAGCGGCGGCTGCTGCAGGACGCGGCCGTGCTCGGCAAGTCGTTCACGAAGACGGGGCTGGTCGCGCTCTCGGGGCTCGCCGAGCCGGAGCTCGATCCGCTGCTCGCCTCGCTCGTCCGCAAGGAGGTGTTCTCCGTGCAGAGCGACCCCCGTTCCCCGGAGCGGGGCCAGTACAGCTTCCTCCAGGATCTGCTCAAGCGGGTCGCCTACGAGACGCTGGCGAAGGGCGAGCGCAAGTCGCGCCATCTGGCGGCGGCCGGGCATCTCGTGCAGGCCTTCGGTGCCGGCGAGCAGGAGATCGTGGAGGTGGTCGCGGCCCACTACCTCGACGCCTACCGGGCGGACCCCGACGCCGACGATGCGCCCGAGATCAAGGCCAGGGCGCAGGAGACGCTCGCCCGCGCCGGCGAGCGCGCGGCGTCGCTGGCGGCGAACGACGAGGCCCAGCATCACTTCGAGCGGGCCGCCGAGCTCACCGACGAGCCGCTCGCCGAGGCTACGCTACGCGAGCGGGCCGGCGCGACCGCCTGGGCGTCAGGGCGAGCAGAGCAGGCGCGGGCGCATTTCGAGCGCGCACTCGAGCTTTACGCGGCGCAAGGGATGACGCATCCGGCCGCCCGGGTCTCCGCACGCCTCGGCGAGGTCGAGTGGCGAACCGGGCAGCTCGAGCAGGCGCTCGAGCGGATGGAGCGTGCCTTCGACGTGCTCTCCGGCGACGAGCCCGACGACGACCTCGCCACCCTCGCGGCCCAGCTCGGCCGGCTGCACTTCTTCAAGGGTGAGATCGAGCTCGCCTCCGCGCGCGTCGACACCGCGATCGAGATTGCCGAGTCGCTCTGGCTGCCCGAGGTGCTGTCGCAGGCGCTGAACACGCAGGGGCTCATCGCGGCCTGGGCCGGACGCTCCGAGCAGTCGCTCGCGCTGGTCAAGCACTCGCTCGAGCTCGCGCTCGAGAACGATCTTGCCACCGCAGCGCTGCGCGCCTACAACAACCTCGGCGACAAGCTCGACCGGCGCCGATCGCTACGAGGAGGCGATCGACGTGCTCCGGCGCGGTCTCGCCCTTGCGCGCAAGGCCGGAGACCGGAGGGCCGAGTGGAGCCTGGCCGGCGAGCTGAGCTGGTACCTGCAGCGCACCGGGGAATGGGCGGAGGCCCTCGACCTGGCGGCGGAGGTTCCGGAGGATCAGCGTGTGCGGGCGGTCGCTGTGGTCAACACGCTCATCGAGATAGCAGTCCAACGGGGGGATGTCGCCGCGGCGGGGCGTATCCTGGCAGGGCTGTCGGAGCTGAAGGATTCGGCGGACATCCAGGACCGCACGGGCTATGTGGCGCTGAGCGCGACGGTGCTTCGCGCGGAGGGTCGTTACGAGGAGGCGCTGACGGCAAGCGAGGCGGCGCTCGCGTCTGGTGACCGGGGCGGCGTCTCGGTCGACGCGAAGATCGCGTTCAGCGAGGAGCTCGACTCGGCCCTTGCGCTCGGCCGGCTGGACGCACTCGATGATCTCCTCGGGCGGATCGACGCGATCCCGCCCGGCAGGCGGCCTCCCTTCCTGCGGGCTCAGTCAGCGCGGTTCCGGGCGAGACTCGCTGCCGCGCGCGGCGAAGACGACGGGGTCGAGCAGGGGTTCAAGACCGCAGGCGCCGTCTTCCGGGAGCACGGGCTGGCGTTCTACCTCGCGGTCACGGAGCTCGAGCACGGCGAGTGGCTCGCCGCGCAGGGCCGCGGCGCCGAGGCCGAGCCGCTGCTCGCCGAGGCCCGCGAGATCTTCGAGCGGCTCGAGGCGGCGCCGTGGATCGAGCGGGCCGCCGCTGTCGACATAGGCGCGGGGGCCGCAGCATGAGCTGCTCGAGCTGCGGGACCGAGAACCGGCCCGGCCGCAAGTTCTGTTCCCAGTGCGGGGCGCCGCTCGCGGTGACCTGTCCCTCGTGCGGGGCGGCGAACGAGCCAGGCGATACGTTCTGCGGCGACTGCGGCTCGCCGCTCGGGGCTGCGGCGGCCCCCGCTGCGCCCCGCGAGGCTCCGGCCGCCGAACGCCGTCTGGTCTCCATCCTGTTCGCCGATCTGGTCGGCTTCACGACGCTCTCCGAGTCGCGTGACTCGGAGGAGGTGCGTGAGCTCCTATCCCGCTACTTCGACATCTGCAGCCGGCTGATCGACCTCTACGGCGGCACGGTGGAGAAGTTCATCGGCGACGCGGTGATGGCCGTCTGGGGCACGCCGACGGCGACCGAGGACGACGCCGAGCGGGCCGTGCGGGCCGCGCTCGACCTGGTCGCGGCGGTGTCCGCGCTCGGCGACGAGGTCGGGGCGCCCGAGCTGCGCGCCCGGGCCGGCGTGCTCACCGGCGAGGCGGCGGTCACGATCGGGCGCCGAAGGCCAGGGGATGGTGGCCGGCGATCTCGTGAACACGGCGTCCCGCATCCAGTCGGCCGCCGAGCCCGGCACCGTGTCTCGTCGGCGAGGCGACCCGCCGCGCGACCGAGCAGACGATCGTCTTCGAGGACGCCGGCAGTCACGAGCTGAAGGGCAAGGTCGGGCTCACGCCGCTCTGGCGCGCGCTCCGCGTCGTCTCGGGCGCCCGCGGCTCGCTCAAGTCGGCCGGGCTCGAGGCGCCGTTCGTCGGCCGCGACCGGGAGCTGCGCCAGATCAAGGACCTCTTCCACGCCTGCGCCGACGAGGGCAAGGCGCACCTCGTCTCGATCACCGGGATCGCCGGGATCGGCAAGTCGCGGCTCGCGTGGGAGTTCTACAAGTACTTCGACGGGATCGCGCAGGTCACGTACTGGCACCGCGGCCGCTGCCTGTCCTACGGCGAGGGCGTCACCTACTGGGCGCTCGCCGACATGGTCCGGATGCGCGCCCGAATCGCCGAGGACGAGGAGCCGGGCTCGGCGCTCGAGAAGCTCGTCGGCGGTCGTCGAGGAGCACATCGTCGACCCCGAGGAGCGGCGCTTCGTCGAGCCGCGCCTCGCGCACCTGCTCGGGCTCGAGGAGGAGGCCTCCCGCTTCGAGCGCGAGGACCTGTTCGCCGCGTGGCGGCTCTTCTTCGAGCGCCTCGCCGGCGTCTACCCGGTGGTGATGGTCTTCGAGGACATGCAGTGGGCGGACGCGAGTCGCTGCTCGACTTCATCGAGTACCTGCTCGAGTGGGCGCGCAACTCGCCGATCTTCGTCGTCACGCACGCGCGGCCGGAGCTGCTCGAGCGCCGGCCCACGTGGGGCGCCGGCCATCGCAACTTCAGCTCGATCTACCTCGAGCCGCTGTCCGCGACGGGCGATGGAGGAGCTGCTGGCGGGCTCGTGCCGGGGCTGCCCGCTGATCTCCGCGGTCAGATCCTCGCGCGCGCCGAAGGCATTCCGCTCTACGCGGTCGAGACCGTGCGCATGCTGCTCGACCGGGGCGCCCTGGTCCAGGAGGGAGCGGTCTACCGGCCGACCGGCACGGTCGAGTCGCTCGAGGTGCCGGAGACGCTGCACGCGCTGATCGCCGCGCGGCTCGACGGCCTTCCGCCGGCCGAGCGGCGCGTCGTCCAGGACGCGGCCGTGCTCGGCAAGACCTTCACGAAGCAGGCGCTCGCCGCGCTGACCGAGCTCCCCGAGGCGGAGCTCGACCCGGTGCTCGCCTCCCTCGCCGCGCAAGGAGGTGCTTCGGCGTCCAGGCCGACCCGCGCTCGCCCGAGCACGGGCAGTACGGCTTCCTCCAGGACCTGCTGCGCAAGGTCGCCTACGACACGCTCGCCCGCTCCGACCGCAAGGCGCGGCACCTCGCCGCCGCCGCCCACCTCGAGCAGGCGTTCGGCGAGCACGAGGTCGTCGAGGTCGTCGCCTCGCACTATCTGGACGCGTATCGAGGCGGCGCCGGACGCGCCCGACGCCGCCGCGATCAGGGAGAAGGCTGGCGCGCAGCTCGCCCGCGCCGGTGAACGCGCCGCGTCGCTCGGCGCGAACGAGGAGGCCGAGCGCTACTTCTCCCAGGCCGCCGAGCTCGAGGACGACCCGGTGGCGAAAGCGGAGCTGCACGAGCACGCCGGACGCATGGCGTGGCGGGGCGCAAGGGGGGAGGCGGCTCGGGCGCTCCTCGAGCAGGCGTACGCTGTCTTCGAGGCCGAAGGGCTGAAGCGCCGGGCGGCGCGGGTCTCGTCACATCTGGCCGAGATCGACTTCAGGGAAGGCCATCCCCCGGAAGCTGTCGCCCGGCTGGAGGCGGCGCTCGACACGCTCGCCGGGGAGGAGCCCGACGAGGACGTCGCCGTACGTCGCCGCGCAGCTCGGCCGCTTCCTCGTGCTCAACAACCAGTACGACCTCGCCGCCGCCCGTCTCGAGGTCGCCCTCGAGCTGGCCGAGGCGCTCCGCCTTCCGGAGGTCTTCGCCCAGGCGCTGACGAGCAAGTCGATCCTCTACGTCAGTCGCAACCGCCTCGAGGAGGGGCGCATCCTGCTCGAAGGTGCGCTCGAGCGGGCGCTCGCCCACGACCTGCATGCCGCCGCGGTCAGGGCGCTCAACAACCTTGCCGTGATCTTCGAGTCGGCCGACCAGTATGCGGAGGCGGCCGCGACGTCGGCCCGGGGTCTCGAGCTGGCGCGCAGGGTCGGCGACCGGGTCTGGGAGGAGATCTTCGTCGACGGCCCGATCAGCGCGCACGTCGCTCCTCGGACGGTGGGAGACGGCGATCGCGGCCGCTGCCGAGGCGGGGACCACGGTGGACCTTCAATCGCTCCAGCTGCCGCTTGTGCTGGTCGACTGCGCTCGGGGGGATCTCGCCGGGGCGAGGGAGCGGCTCGAGTCGCACGCCGAGCTCGAGGTCTCTGATGACATCCAGGCACGCGCCGGGTACCGGTTCGCCGAGGCACACGTGCTCCGGGCGGAGGGCAAACAGCGAGAGGCGCTCGAGGCCGCCGAGTCGGGAATGGAGATCGAGGAGCTGGGGATCACCTTCCTGACCGCCAAGCTGAACGTCATCGAGGCGCTCGAATCTGCCTTCGCGCTCGGCGACCGGGCCCGGTCGCAGGAGCTGATCGACCTGATCGACGCGCTCCGGCCGGGGGAGCGCCCGCCGCTGCTCGAGGCCCAGGCCCACCGGTTCCGGGCGAAGCTGGCAGGCGACGAGGCGGGCTTCCGGGCGGCCGTCCGTCTCTTCCGGGAGCTCACGCTGGAGCCCTGGCTCGCGATCACGCTGCTCGAGCACGGCGAGTCGCTCGCCGAGCAGGGTCGCGGCGCCGAGGCCGGGCCGCTCGTCGCCGAGGCGCGAGAGATCTTCGAGCGGCTCGAGGCGGTCCCGTGGATCGAGCGAGCCATGGCGGCCGCGCCCGACCAGGCGCAAGTCCGCTCCTGACTCGGCGGCTACCCGCTGCGCTAGGCTCAGACCATGAAAGCGATCGTTATCGGCTGCGGCCGGGTCGGCTCCGCCGTCGCCCTCCAGCTCGACAGTGAGGGCTGGGACGTCGTCGCGGTCGACGAGAAGGAGGAGGCGCTCTCGCGGCTCGGCGACCACTGGCGGGGCGGCTTCGTCCGCGGCCACGGGATGGACACCAGGGTGCTTCGCCAGGCGGGCATCGAGGAGGCCGACGCGATGGTCGTCTCCACGAACGGCGACAACACGAACATCGTCATCGGGCAGGTGGCGCAGAAGCGCTTCGACATCCGCTGCGTGGTCGTGCGCGTGCTCGATCCGGCCAGGGCTGCGTTCTTCGCCGAGCGGGGCCTGCGCACCGTCTGCCCGACGCAGACCGCGATCTCGGTGCTCACGGAGGCCGTGCGCGCCTGCGAGATCGCCCCGGCGCCGACGCCGATCCCGGTGCAGCGCTGATGTTCGTCATCGTCGCGGGCGGGGGCAAGGTCGGCGAGAACGTCGCACGCACGCTGCTGCGCATGGGGCTCGAGGTGACGCTGATCGAGCAGAAGCGCGAGCGCTACGAGCAGCTCGAGAACGAGTTCGAGCACCAGGTCCAGAACGGCGACGCCACCGAGCTGTACGTGCTCGAGCGCGCGGGCATCAAGCGCCCGCCCGACATCGTGCTCGCGGTCACCGGCGACGACGAGGACAACATGGTCATCGGCCAGCTGGCGAGGGAGAAGTACGGCGTCGAGAAGGTGATCGCCCGCGTGCAACGATCCACGCAACCAGGCGCACTTCGATCTGCTGGGGATCGCGCCCACGGTCTGCGCGACGCAGAACATCATCGCCCTCGTCGAGCACGAGGTGCCCGAGCACGACCTGATCCACCTGCTCGAGCTGCGCAAGGAGAACCTCGAGATCGTCGAGGTGCAGATCGACAAGAAGGCGCCGTGCGCCGGGAAGCGGATCGACACGCTGCGAGATGCCCGAGGGCTCGCGCCTGATCTCGGTGATGCGCGACGGCACGGCGGAGGTGGCCGTCGGCTCCACGGAGCTGCGCGCCGGCGACCAGGTGCTCGCGATCCTCCAGCCCGGCAAGGAGGACGAGTTGCGCCAGATCCTCCTCAAGAAGGAGTAGGGCCCGGCGCCCTCGCGGGTACCCTGGCGTGGTGAGAGCCGCCGCGCCAGTGCTCGCCGTTGCGCTCGCCCTGCTCGCGGCTGCGTCGGCGGGCAGCGCACGCACGGCCCCCCTGGGCGGCGACTGGGCCCGCTTCGGCTACACCGCCTCCCGTCAGAACGCAGGCCCCGCGGTCACAGGGATCACGGCCGCCAACGTCGCGGGCTGCACCGCCTCAAGGTGCCGATCGACGGCACCGTCGACTCGTCGGCGATCTACCTGCGCGGCGTCACCGTCGGCGGGGCCGGCACGACGTCTTCATCGTCACCACGACCTACGGCAAGACGCTCGCCGTCGACGCCGACTCGGGGAAGATCCTGTGGCGCTACACGCCGTCGACCGTATCGCTCCCTGGCGGGGTCGCCGCAGATCACGACCGCGACTCCGCTCGCCGACCGCGCCCGCGGCGCCGTCTACGCCTCCTCGCCGGACGGGCGCATCCACCGGCTGTCGCTGGCGACGGGCCGGCAGGTCTGGGCGGTGGCGATCACGCGGGACCCGACCCACGAGAAGATCGCCTCGCCGCTCAACCTCTACGGCGGGCGGCTGATCGCGGCGACGGACGGCTACATCGGCGACGCCCCGCCCTACCAGGGGCACGCGGTCACGATCAACCCCGCGAACGGCCGCATCCTGCACGTCTGGAACTCGCTCTGCTCGAACCGCCACGTGCTGATCCAGCCGAGCACGTGCGGCTCGAGCGACTCCGCGATCTGGGGGAGGAACGCCGTCGTCGTCGACACCAAGACCGGCCGGCTGCTCTTCGCCACCGGCAACGGCCCCTGGAACGGGCGCACCGACTGGGGTGACAGCGTCCTGGAGCTGAGCCCGGACGCTTCCCGGCTGCTCCAGAACTGGACGCCTGCGAACCAGGCCGAGCTGAACCGGACCGACGCCGACCTGGGCTCGACCTCGCCGGCCCTGCTCCCCGGCGGTCTCGCCGTGCAGGGCGGCAAGGACGGCAAGCTCCGCGTCCTGAACATCCGCAGGCTCAACGGCACGACGTCGGCCGGCCCGCGCCTCGGCGGCGAGCTGCAGACGCTCTCCGCGCCCGGCGGCTCGCAGGTCTTCACGGCCCCGGCCGTGTGGACGAGCGGCGGCCGGACCTGGGTCTTCGTCGGCACGTTCAGCGCCACCTGGGCCTACGTCCTGCACGGGCACAGGCTGTCGATCGCCTGGAAGAGCTCGCATCCCGGGACGAGCCCGGTCGTCGCGGGCGGCCTGCTGTACGTCTACGACCCCGGCGGCGGGCTCGACGTCTACCGGCCGACCACGGGCCGCCTCATCACCACGCTCCCCTCGGGGCTCCGGCCACTGGAACAGCCCGATCGTCACCGACGGCCGCGATCGCGCTGCCCGAGGGGAACGCGAACGACCACGCGACGTCCGGCGTCCTGGACATCTACCGATGAGGATCGCCGTCGCGCTCCTACTCGTGGCCGCCGTCGCCGCCGGCGCCGGCGGCGCGGCGGCCCGGCAAGGGGCCTCGGCGGCGACGCTCGGCTTCGTCCGGGTCGCCTCCGGATTCGACCAGCCGGTCTACGTGACGGCCCCGAGCAGCGAGCCGAACCGCCTCTACGTCGTGGAGAAGACCGGCCAGATCCGCGTGCTCGTCAACGGGCAAGCGCCGCGCGCAGCCGTTCCTCGACATCCGCCGGCTCGTCAGCGGCGACTCGGAGCAGGGCCTCCTCTCCGTCGCGTTCGACCCGAACTACGCGACAGAACCGGCGCATCTACGTCGACTACACCGACCGCAACGGCGACACGCGCATCGTCCGCTACACGACGAACGGCGTCCGGCGCGCTGCCGGCGACGCGCAAGCAGCTGCTCTTCGTCGACCAGCCGTACTCGAACCACAACGGCGGGCTGGCTCGCGTTCGGGCCGGACGGCCGGCTCTACGTCGGGCATGGGCGACGGCGGCTCGGGCGGCGACCCGCAGAACCGCGCGCAGAACCTCGGCACGAAGCTCGGCAAGCTGCTCAGCATCGACCCGAGCCGAGCTCGGCGCGGGCTGGAAGATGGTCGCGTACGGTCTCCGCAACCCGTGGCGCTTCTCGTTCGACCGGGCCACCGGCGACCTCTACATCGGCGACGTCGGGCCAGGACACGTGGGAGGAGGTCGACTTCGTGCCCGCCGCGACGATCGGGCCTGCTCGAACTTCGGCTGGTCGGTCTACGAGGGGAACGCGCACTTCAAGGACGAGCCGCTCAACGCCGCCGGCCGGCTCGTCGGGCCGGTGCAGGTGTACCGCCACGAGGCCGGCCGGTGCTCGGTCACGGGCGGCTACGTGTTCCGCGGGGCCGGCGTGCCGGCCGCGCGGTAGGGCGCTATTTCTACGGGGACTACTGCTCCGGCGATCTCTGGACGCTGCGCATCGTCGGCGGCAAGGCGACCGGCGGTGAGGCGGCTCGCCGCCACGGCTGCCGAGCCTCTCCTCGTTCGGCGAGGGCGCGCGCGGCGAGCTCTACGCGACGACCCTCGACGGATCGCTCTACCGGCTGCGCTAGCTCGCGGCGGCGGCGCACCTGCGGGCCCGTTCGGGCCGAGCGCCGCGTACGCGATCGCCTGCAGCGACTCGTTCAGCGTGCGCAGCTCGTGCGCGATCCGGGCCAGCGACTCGGTCGTGTCGAGCCGGCGGCTGAGCACGCTCATCTCGTCGGCCAGGCGGTCGAGCCGCTCGAGCACGGCATCGAGCTGGCGGTCGCCGAGCTCCCTCTCCATGCCGCGATTCTACGCGGCGGCCCGCCGCAGCTCCTCGGACGAGCGCACGACGAGCGTGTCCGGCCCGAGCCGGTCGAGCAGCCGCTCCCGCGCGGCCTCGCCGCACTCGAACGCCTCCAGCCGCCGCGCTGCGCCGAGCTGGGCGAGCGCCACCCGGACGAGCGGCTCGGGCGAGTCCGAGAAGCCGCCCAGCCGGACTCCCGCTGCCTGGAGTCGGCGCAGCGCCGCGCTGACCTCGGCGCTCGGCCGGAGATGGACCGGCGCGTTGTCCTCCGCGAAGCGCTCGAGCAGGACGCGCCAGTTGCCGACGCGCCGGTCGAGCTCGGCGACGGCGCCCACGCGGTCGTCGGCGAGCGCCGTCGAGCTCGTCGATCCGCAGCCTGCGGGCCGCGTCCTCGAGCCAGGCGCGCCAGAGCGGCCGCGTGTCGCCGAGGGCGCCGTCGATGTCGATCGCGAGGGCGCTCGGCACGGGGCCAATGATAGGGTCGCCGCTCTGATAAGAGAACGGCGAGCGGTCGGGGAACCCGGTGTGAGTCCGGGACGGTCCCGCCGCTGTGAGGGGAGACGCTCCGAGCCGAGAAGCCACTGGCCGCGAGGCCGGGAAGGCGGCGAGGAGGGCGCCCCGAGTCAGAAGACCTGCCGCCCGCCGCGCATTCGAACCCCTCGCGGAAGGAGGATTCGTGCTCAGAAGGTTCCTCGTCGTGCTCGCGGTTGCGGGCGCGGCCCTCGTGCTCGCGGCCTCGGCGCTCGCCGTCTCGGTGCACGTCCGGGTGGAGGGCAAGACCCGGACGATCTTCGGCGCAGGCCAATCCGCTCGTGCAGGTGAAGGCCAACGCGCTCGACGCGCTCGAGTCGGCCAGCCTGGCGGGCGAGTTCTACTACCACCTGCAGCAGACCGTCGTTCGGCCCGTACGTCGACCAGATCGGCCGCTACACGGCCACCGCCGACAGCGGCTGGGTGTTCAAGGTGAACGGCGCGTCGCCGCCCGTCGGCGCCGACGGCGTCACGCTGCAAGGACGGCGACACCGTGCTCTGGTACTGGGCCACGTTCGGCCCGAGCGGCGGGCCGAAGACGCTGCAGCTCTACCGCAACGGGCCGCGGAACTGCTACTTGGTCGTAGCCCAGGACGACACCGGTCAGCCCGGTTCTGGAACGGGAGCGGTGGTCCACGTGGACGGCCGCTCGGTGCCGACGACGAGCGGAGCGGCATGCGTCGGCCGTCACGTCGGGCTCGTGCGCGCCACGAGACCCGGCGCGATCCGCTCGAACGCGCTGCGGTGATCCGTGCCGGCCTGCTCCTCGCTGTCGTCCTCGCCCTCGCCGGTTGCGGCGTCACAGCACCGCGGCGGTACGGCGACGCTCTGGATCACGCACGACCGCGGGTCGCACGTCGTGCTGACCGCGACGGTGCCGGCCGGGGTGACCGCGATGCAGGCGCTGGCCGGCAAGGCGAAGGTGACGACCCGCTACGGCGGCCGCTACGTCCAGTCGATCGACGGGACCGAGGGGAGCCTCGCGGCCCGTCGCGACTGGTTCTACTTCGTGAACGGCATCGAGGCCGACCGCGGCGCCGCCGACTACCGGCTCCATCCGGGCGACGTCGAGTGGTGGGACTACCGCTCGTGGAGCGCGCTCGCCCGAGCGTGCCGGTGGTGGTCGGCGCGTTTCCCGGAGCCGTTCCTGCACGGCTACGGCGGGAAGACGCGGCCGGCCGTCGTGGTCGGGGCCGGCGCCGGGGCGCGTGCGCTGGCGCGGCTGGTGCGCGGCCGGGTCGCCCCGACGGCGCCCGCCGGCGCGAACGTGCTTCGGCTCGCGGCCGGGCGACCGCGTTTCACGGCACGCCGTCTCGAGCGACGGCTCGGTCGAGTTCGTCTTCGCGGGCGACGCGCTGCGGCTCGCCCGCGACCCGGCCTCCGTGCGGTTCAGGTACGCGATCCCGTGAACGCCGTCCCCGCAGCGATCCTGCTCGCCGGCCTGGCCGCGGCGGCGCTGCTCGCCCAGCAGACGGCGTCGGTCGCCGCTGCTGACGGTGGTGCTCCTCGCGGTCTGCCTGCGCGCGCCGCAGGCGAGGCGTCGGCCGTACCTGATCGGCGTGCTCGGCTCGGCGCTCGGCGTGTTCGTGCTCTCGCCGCTGCTCCAGCAGAGCGTGACGGTGCCGTTCTGGACCGGGCCGACGGTGCCCGTGCTCGGCACGCTCGACGTCTCGACGGCCGAGCTGCAGGAGGCCGCGTTCCAGGCGCTCCGGCTCGCCGCCTGCGGGCTCGCGTTCGCGGCCTACGCGCTGCTGCTCGACCACGATCGGCTCGTCGCGCGCGGTCGGATTCGCGCGTCGCTCCGCGCTCGCCGTCGCGCTCGGGACGCGGCTCATCCCCACGCTCGAGCGCGATGCGCACGGGCTCGTCGAGGCGCTGCGCGGGCGCGGCGTCGCAGGTCGAGGGGCTGCGGGCCCGGGGCAGGCTCGTCTCGCCGCTCGTCGCCGGCTCGCTGGAGCGCGCGTCGTCGCTGGCCGAGGCGATGGAGGCGCGCGGGTTCGGGCGGCCGGGCCGGACCCATGCGCCGCGACGGGCGTGGGGGACCCTCGACCGGATCGCGGTCGCCGGCGCCGCGCTGGCCGTGGTCGTGGGGGTTCTATGGCTCTAGCCCGCATCGAGGACCTGCAGTTCTCGTACCCGGACGGCGATCGAGGCCGTGCGCGGCGTGTCGCTCGCGGTCGAGGAGGGCGAGCGTGTGCTCCTGCTCGGCCCCTCGGGCTGCGGCAAGTCGACGGTGATCCGCGCGCTCGCCGGGCTCGTGCCCGCACTTCCACGGCGGCCGCTTCGCCGGCCGCGTCGAGGTCGCCGGGCTCGACACGCGCCGGCACGGGCCGGCCGAGCTGGCGGGGACCGTGGCCACGGTGTTCCAGGACCCGGAGGACCAGGTCGTGCTGACGCTCGTCGGGAACGAGGTCGCGTTCGGCCTGGAGAACGTCGGCGATCGCGCCGGCGGAGATACCGCTCCGTGCCCGGGCGGCGCTGGCCGAGGTCGGCGCCGCGATGCTGGTCGGGCGGCGCACCCACGAGCTCTCGGGCGGCGAGCTGCAGCGGGTCTGCCTCGCCTCCGCGCTGGCGCTCCGGCCACGGCTGCTGCTGCTCGACGAGCCGACGTCCCAGCTCGATCCGGCCGCGGCCGAGTCGTTCCTCGAGCTGCTCGACGGGCTCCCGTGCGCGGCCGTCCTCTCCGAGCAGCGCCCCGGGCTGCCCCTGCGCTGGGCGGACCGGGTCGTGTTCATGGAGGAAGGCCGCGTCCTGCTCGACGCGCCCCGCGAGGAGGCGCTCGGCTGGCTGGCGGAGCACCGCCCGGCGTGGGTCGCCGAGCCGGAGCCGCCGGGTCGAGGGCCTGGTCGCGCTCCGCTGTGTGTCGGCTCGCCGGTGTCTCGTTTGCGTACGGCGGGCGGGCAGCGGTCCGCGACGCGTCGCTCGTCCTCGCGGCGCGGCGAGGTGGTCGCCCTGACCGGGCCGAACGGCAGCGGCAAGACGACGCTCGCCAAGCTTGCCGCGGGGCTGCTCGAGCCCGCGGCCGGCGAGGTTCGCAGGACGGGCCGGGCCGCGTACCTCTGCCAGGATCCCGGCCGCTACCTCGTCCGCGAGCGGGCAGACGAGGAGGTCGCGCTGGGACTCGCTGGCGACCTCGGCCGGGCCCGGCGCGCGCTCGCCGAGGTCGGGCTGGCGGGGCTGGAGGCGCGCCACCCGCGCGATCTCTCGAGCGGCGAGCGGGAGCGGCTCGCGCTGGCCTGCGTGCTCGCCACCGAGCCCGACCTGCTCGTGCTCGACGAGCCGACGCGCGGCGTCGACCCTGCGCGCAAGATGGAGCTCGCGCAGCTGCTGCGGGCCGGGGCCGGGGGTCGGGCGACCCTGGTCGTCACCCACGACGTCGCGTTCGCCCGCGCCGTTGCCGACCGGGAGGTCTCGCTCGCGCCGGAGCGGGAGGTCGTCCATGCCTAGGCTCGTGATCCTCGCGGGAGCGTCGGCCGCCTTCGCGGCGGCGGCGCTGGACGGCGCTCGAGCCGCGCTACGCGGCGCTCTCGCTGCTGCTCGTGGCGGGCGCGCTCGTGCTTGCGGGAGCCGGCTGGCTGGAGACGGGGCCGGGCTCGGCGCGGGAGATCGCCCTCGTCGCGACACTCGGCGGGATCGCGGCCGCCGGGCGCGTGCTGTTCGCGGCGGTGCCCGGTGTGCAGCCGGTGACGGTGATCGCCGTCGTCGCGGGCGTCGCGCTCGGCGCGCGCGCCGGGTTCGGGGTGGGCGCGGTGGCGGCGCTGGCCTCGAACGCGTTCCTCGGCCAGGGCCCGTGGACGCCGTGGCAGATGCTCGCGTGGGGCGGCTGCGGCGTGGTCGGCGCTCTCTTCGCGCCCGTGCTGCAGCGTCGCGTGCCGCTGGCGCTCGCCTGCCTCGTGCTCGGCTTCGCGTTCAGCGGCCTGATGGACATCTGGGAGTGGTACAGCTTCTACCCGCACACCTGGGCGGCGTTGACCGTGCAGCTCGGGAGAGGCGTTCCGTTCGACGCGGCGCACGGCATCGGCAACGTCGTGATCGCGCTCGCCGCGGGCCCGGAGCTGCGGCGGATGCTCGAGCGGTACGTGCGCCGCTCGCGGGCGGAGGTGGTGTGGTCGTGAACGCTCGCGGCCGTGCTCGCCGCGCTGACGCTGGCGGCCACGCCGGCGGGCTTCGTCGGCTCGCACCAGGCCGCGGACGGCGGCTTCGCCGAGACGGGGCGCCCATCCGACTCCGCGCTGACCGCCTGGGCCGCGCTCGGCCTGCGCGCCGCCGGAGCGCCGACCGGCGTCGGCGGCCGCGCTACCTCGCCGCCCACGAGGACGAGCTGACGAGCGCGACCGACGTCGCGCTGAGCCTGACCGCGCAGGCCGCGCTCGGGCGGCCCGCGCCGGAGCTGGTCGCGCGACTGGCCGGGCTGCGCGACCCGCAAGCGGACGGTTCGGACCGACCGTGAACTCGACGATCTGGGCCGCGATCGCGCTGCGGCAGAGCGGCGACCCGGTGCCCGAGGAGCACCGTGTCCTGGCTGCTCGCCCGCCAGGCGCGCTCCGGCGGCTGGTCGTGGTACCAGGGCGGGCAGCCGGACTCGAACGACACCGCCGCCGCGGTCGAGGCGCTGCGCGCGGTGGGCGTCGGCGGCCGCCCCGATCGCCCGGGGCCTCGCGTACCTCCGGCGCCTCCAGAAGCGCGACGGCGGCTTCGAGCTCACGAAGGGCCGCGGCTCCGACGCGCAGTCGACCGCGTGGGCGATCCAGGCGTTCCTCGCCGCCGGTCGTGCGCCCGGCAAGGCCGCGTTCGCGTATCTCGCGCGGCTGCGCCGCCCCGACGGCAGCTATCGCTACTCGGCGCGCTACGCGGTGACGCCGGTGTGGGTCACGTCGCAGGTGCTGCCGGCGCTCGCGCGCAAGCCGTTCCCGCTGCGCTGACTCAGTCGTCCTTGAGCGCGTAGCCGGACTCGAGCATCGCGTCCGCGCGTGCGAGGAAGGCCTCGTACGGCGGTACCTCGAAGCCGAGAGAGTCGGCCAGCCTGACGATCATGGTGAAGAGGGCCGTCACGACGACCGCGTCCTCGAGCGCGTCGCGGCTCACGCCGGCGGCGAGCACCGCGATCGGCATCCTCGGGCCCGAGCCGCTCGGGCTCGAGCGTCAGCTTGCGGATGAAGCCGAGGGTCGCGCGCAGCGGCTCGGAGATCGGCGCCGTCTCGTAGTCGGCCTGGATCGCCCGCCAGACCTCCTCGCCGAACACGTACGACGCGACCGCGCCGTGGGCGCGCGTTCAGAACGGGCACTGGTTCTCGAGCGACACGAACGCGGCGAAGAGCTCGCGCTCGCCGGGCGTCCACGGCGACGGGCCGCGCAGCGCCAGCTCGAGGGCGTCCGAGAACGGGTCGCCGAACAGCTCCGGCCGGTGGTGCAGCGCGTTCAGCACGTCCAGGCGCCGACCCTGGGCCTCGACCTCGCGCAGCCTCATCGCAGCGCCCGCAGGCCGGCCTCGAGCCGCTGCAGCCCCGCGGCCGTGGCGACGGACACCGTGTGCTCGAAGATCTCGTCCTCGGAAAAGCCTGCGTCCTTCAGGGCCTCGACGTCCCCGTCCGTGACGCGATACGCCTGGGCCCGCACCTTCTCGAGATAGGGCCGCATCGCCTCGGGCGCCGGGCGCTCGGGCCGCGCTGCGCTGCGCAACCGTTCGATCGGGATGTCGTAGCGGCTCATGCGATGCGTCGGCGCGAGCGTACTACGGCCAGATCACGGCACGGCGACCCAACCCGGCTCGGGCCGGACGAGCCGGCCCTCGTCGACGAGCCGATCGACGAGCCCGGTCTCGAAGCGCCAGGTCCACGAGAACCAGCGGCACGAGCTCCCGCTCCGGGGCGACGACCGCGGCGCGCACGCCCGCGACGAGCAGCGGGCCGAGGTCGGGCTCGCCGCCGGTCGCCGGGAAGACCTGATCCCAGCGCGCCAGCTCGCTCGTGTGCGCGTGGGGCTCGAGCACGACGCTCCGGCTCACGACCGCGCCGCAGCGCTCGAGCGGCGAGCGGATGCCCTTCAGCTCCTTCGGCTTCAGCTCCAGCTCGACGCGCAGGTCCTCGAGCAGCGACGGCCCGGCGTTCTCGAGATGAGCGAGTAGCCGTGCCCACTCCGGATCGGCCGCTGCCATCCGCTCGATCTCGGCGCGCAGGATCGGATCCGCGAGAGCCGCCGTCTCGTCGGTGAGGAACAGCGTCTTGCCGCGATGGATCTTCAGCGCGTAGACGCCCGGCCGCTCCTCGAGCTCGAAGCCCCAGCGGTACTTCGTCGCCGGCCACTCCCCGAACCCGCCCGCGCCTGCCCGGTACGGCTCCTCGTGGCACGCCTCGTGCAGGCTCGGCAGCGCGCAGTCCGTGGAGCGGGTCAGCATGCCGCGGTCGCGCAGGAACGCCTCGGCCTCGTCGATCGACGTGAGCGCGCGGTCGGGCGTCAGGCGGCACTCGAAGGCCCGCCGTGCCTGCAGCTCCTCCAGCGTCGCCACGCCTCTAACCTACTTGGCGTGCCCTCGGCCGCGATCGTCACGATCGGGAACGAGCTCGTCTCCGGCGACGTCCAGAACACGAACGCGTCCTGGCTCGCCCGGCGGCTCGAGCAGCTCGGCCTCTCCGTGCGGCTGATCGCGGCGATCCCGGACGACATCGAGCACATCGCCGGCTTCGTGCGGGCGCAGGGCGCCGAGGCGGACGTCGTCCTCGTGACCGGCGGGTCTCGGCGGCACGCCCGACGACGTGACGCGCGAGGCGCTCGCCGCCGCCTTCGACGTCGAGCAGGAGCTCGTCGACGACCTGGCGCAACGGCTGCGCGAGCGCTTCCGCGGCGATCCCGACTACGTGACGCGGGTGGGCTCGGCTGCCGGCCGGCAGCCGCCCGCTGGAGAACCCGCTGGGCGGCGCGCCCGGGTTCGCGATCGCGAACGTCTACGTGCTGCCCGGCCTCCCGGCCGAGATGGAGGCGATGTTCGAGCTCGTCGCCGACGAGCTGCGCGGCGGTGCGCCGATCGCGTCCTGGCGGCGCACGTATCGCACGACCGAGAGCCGGATCGTGGCCGTGCTGGAAGCGATGGAGCACCGTCACCCGGGCGTGCTCGTCGGCTCGTACCCGAGCTTCCACGGCCACGGGCAGCGAGGTCGAGGTGGTCGTCAAGTCGTCCGATCCGGCCGCGCTCGCCGACGCGGTGGCCTGGATCGAGGGCGCGCTGGAGGAGGCGACGCGATGAGCGCGGACCTGGTGGCGCTCGCGCGCGAGCTGGAGGCGACCGACCTGCAGCTGGCCGCCGAGATCGAGGCGCTCGCGGATCTCGAGCGGCGCGCGTCGACGATCGCCGAGCGCGCGGCCGAGCTGGCGAGCGTTCGAGCGGTCCCTTCCGTTCGAGCGCGTGCGCCTTGCCCGAGGCGCTCGGCCGAGGGCCGCGCCGAGCTCGCCCGCAAGGAGCGGGAGCGCGAGGAGGCCGAGCGCCGGCTCGACGCGGCGCACGGCGAGGCGCTGGCCGAGGCGCGGCGGGCGGCGGTGCGCGCGGCCGACGCCGCCTCGATCGGCCGGCACCGGGTCGAGCGCCTGGACGCGGAGAGCGCGCAGCTCGAGGCCCGGGCGCTTCAGGCGCTCGCCGACGAGACACGTGAGCTGGCCGGCGAGGCCGCCGAGGTGACCGCTGGCGATCCGCGCGGCGCCTGCGATCTCGCACGGCACCGTGCCCGACCCGGCCGGCGATCCGGCCGCTCTCGTCGAGTGGGGCTCGCGCGCGCGGGCCGCGTTCCTCGTCGCGCGCAGCGGCCTCGAGACCCGCCGCGAGCGGGTCGTCAGGGAAGCGAACGAGCTCGCGGCCGCCGTGCTCGGCGAGCAGGTCTCCACGAGCGTCACCGGCGTCCGCGAGCGGGTGGAGCGGGCCACTGCGGGCCGAGTCCGCCGTAGCAGCCGGTCAGATCCCGGACACCGGCTTCCGCGGTCGGCGGATCGGCGGACGACTGACTCTTTCGCTCGGGTTCGACTTTCCGACAGCAGATAGTTGCGAGCGGAGCCATGTCCCTGATCGCGCATTGACTCCTCACGCCGTCCCTTTTCGGCAGCGGCGTCGGGCCGGACACTCGCTCTTCAGGCCATGCCCGGGGGTCTGACCCCGTTGTGAAGATGTTCGACCTCGATCCCCAGGCTGGTACGACCACGCGGCCGGGTCCAGTTCTCGTCAGAGCTTCTGCTCGTCGCCGGTTCTGCCGCGTCGTATGCTTGCCCGCGGATGGACAAGCTGATCCAGGGCGAGGAGCTGATCTGGCACGGCCGGCCGTCGTGGCGCTCGGAGATGTCGTTCTACGCAAAGTGGGGCGTCATCGCGCTGATCCCGCTCATCGTGATCATCGTCGCGCGCAACATCTCGAGCGCGAACTGGTCGCTTCCGCTCGGCGGCGCCGTGCTCGTGGTCGTGCTCGGAATCGCGATCCTGGTCGGCTTCCTGCGCCGCTACTTCACGCAGTACCTGATCACGAACCGGCGCATCACGATCCGCCGCGGCGTGCTCTCGAAGACCGAGCAGACCGCGCACATCGACCGCCTGCAGAACGTGACCATCCAGCAGTCGCTCTTCGACCGGCTCTTCCGCGTCGGCATGGTCGACTTCGACACCGCGGGCGGCGACTCCGACGCGAACCTCCGCTTCTGGGGCATCAACGACCCGCACGGCCTGCGCGACCGGATCGCCACCGAGTACCTCGGCAGCGACGACGAGCCGGTCAAGGGCGGCGTCTGAGCCATTCCGGCGGCAGCGAGAAGAACGCCGCGATCGCCAGGAAGACGGCAACAGCGGCCAGCGGGCTGAGCAGCGCGAGCAGCGTGGCCCCGACGTAGAGCGGCAGCCCGGGCCGGTACGTTCGGGTGATGTCGTCCACAGCAGCCTGCGGCACGTCCTCCCTGATCAGCCGCCGCCCTCGCGAGACGTAGTTCCACAGCAGCAGGAACATCACCGCCAGCAGGATCATCGTGAGCCCGTACAGGAGCACGGCCTTCCGCTCCCCGTCGCCGCGCAGATAGGCGGCCACCACCCGCGTCGGAAACGGGATGAACGCCACGACCATCAGGAACAGCGTGTTGATCAGGAGCAGCGGCCGGTCGGCCCGCTCGAGCTTGGCGAAGATCAGGTGGTGGTTGAGCCAGATGATCCCGATCGTCAGGAAGCTCGTGACGTAAGCGACGTAGGAGGGCCAGATGGAGAGCAGCTGGTGGCCGAGCGGCCGCTGCTGGTCGACCGCCACATCGAGAATCAGGAGCGTGATCGCGATCGCGAAGACGCCGTCCGAGAATGCCTCGACCCTGCTCGTGCTCAGGGACTCGTCCATTCGTGGAATCCTGGCCCCAGCGGCGGACGGCCGAGCAGGGCCGGGCGGGTCTCCTCGGTAGCATCGACGCATGGCAGTCGCGTCGCCCGAGCAATACCTGGCTGAGCTCAACCCCGCCCAGCGCGAGGCCGTCCTACAGACCGAAGGCCCGCTGCTCGTGATCGCCGGCGCCGGCTCCGGCAAGACGCGGGTCCTCACCTACCGCGTCGCGCATCTGCTCACCGCCTGCGGCGCCAAGTCGAACGAGATCCTGGCGATCACGTTCACGAACAAGGCGGCCGGCGAGATGCGCGAGCGGCTCGAGACGCTGCTCGAGGGACGCGCCCGCGGGCTCTGGATCCTCACGTTCCACGCCGCGTGCGGCCGCATCCTCCGCCGCGAGGCGCCGCGGCTCGGCTACCGGTCGAACTTCACGATCTACGACCAGGCCGACCAGATCAGGCTCGTGAAGCAGTGCCTCGAGGAGCTCGAGCGCGACCCCAAGCGGTTCGTCCCGCGCGGGATCCACACGCAGATCTCGAACGCGAAGAACGAGCTCGTCACCCCGGACGAGTATCGCGAGCGCGTGGCGAGCTTCTACGACCAGACCGTCGCCGACGTCTACGACCTCTACCAGCGGCGCCTGTTCGCCTCGAACGCGGTCGACTTCGACGACCTGCTCATGCTCACGGTCGCAGGTGCTGGAGCGCTTCCCCGAGGCGCACGAGAAGTGGAGCAAGGCGTTCCGCTACGTGCTCGTGGACGAGTACCAGGACACGAACCGCGCGCAGTACCGGCTCCTCCAGCTCCTCGCCGGCGAGCACCGGAACCTCTGCGTGGTCGGCGACCCGGACCAGAGCATCTACAGCTTCCGCGGCGCCGACATCCGCAACATCCTCGAGTTCGAGGCCGACTTCCCCGACGCGCGGACGGTCGCGCTGGAGCAGAACTACCGCTCCACGAACACGATCCTCCAGGCCGCGAACCACGTCATCTCGCACAACCGCGAGCGCAAGCCGAAGAACCTCTGGTCCGAGCTCGGCGACGGCGACCCGATCCGCATCATCGAGGTCGAGGACGAGCACGCCGAGGCCCGGTTCGTCGCGGCCGAGATCGCGGCGCTCGTCGAGGAGGGCTACGCGGGCGAGCGAGATCGCGGTCTTCTACCGGACGAACGCGCAGTCGCGGGTGCTCGAGGACGTGCTCGTCCGCCAGGGGATCCAGTACCAGGTGATCGGCGGGCCGCGGTTCTACGAGCGCGCCGAGGTGAAGGATCTCGTCGCCTACCTGCAGGTGATCGACAACCCGTACGACGCGGTGAGCCTGCAACGGATCGCGAACCGGCCGCGGCGCGGGATCGGCGACGCGAGCCTCGCGCGGCTGCAGACGTTCGCCGACGCGCAGGGGATCTCGCTGTGGGAGGCGCTCGAACGGCCCGACGACGCGGGGCTCGGGACGGCGCAGGTGAAGGCGGTGCGGGCGCTGCGCACACTGCTGCAGTCGCTGCAGTCGGGTGCGCTCGAGCTCGACGTGCCGGACCTCGTGGAGCGAACGCTGGAGCGCTCGGGCACCATGGAGGCGCTGCGTGCGGAGCGGACGATCGAGGCGCTGGGCCGCATCGAGAACCTCCAGGAGCTCGTCGGGGTCGCGGCCGAGTACCAGGAGCAGGCGGCTGAGCCCAACCTCTCCTCGTTCCTGCAGGAGATCTCGCTCGTCTCCGACCAGGACGCGATCCGCGGTGAGACCTCGCTCGTCACGCTCATGACCCTGCACAACGCGAAGGGGCTCGAGTTCAGCGCCGTGTTCATGATCGGCGTGGAGGAGGGCATCTTCCCGCACTCGCGCTCGATCGAGGAGAACTCGCTGGAGGAGGAGCGGCGGCTGGCATACGTCGGTCTGACGCGGGCGAAGGCACGGCTCACGCTGACGCACGCGACGACCCGGACGCTGTACGGCTCGCGGGGCGCCAACCTGCCGTCGCGGTTCCTCGACGAGCTGCCCGACACGCATACGGCGCGCGAGCGCCTGCGGCCTGCGTCGTGGGGCAACTACGGCAAGCCGCAGGGCAGCGGTATCGAGCCGCGCACGGAGATTCCGGCGCTGTCGACCGGCGACTCCGTGCGGCACGGCACGCTCGGCGAGGGCGTCGTCACGCGGATCGAGCCCGGAGGTGTCGTGACGGTGCGCTTCGCGGACGACGGCGCCGAGCGCCGCCTCATGCTGGACTACGCGCCGCTGGAGAAGCTGTGAGCGCGATCGAGATCCGCGCCTGCCGCGACGAGGACGAGGCGAAGCGGGCGCTCGGGCCCATCTCCCACTACTTCGGCACCGGGCCGGAGCCGAGCTGGGTCGACCGCATTCTGCCGCTGTCGTCGCCGGACCGCTTTCATGCGGCCTGGGACGGCGACACGGCGGTCGGCGGTGCGGGCGTCTTTCCGCTGGAGCTGACCGTGCCCGGCGGCGTCGTTCCCACGTGCGGGACGACCACGGTCGGCGTGCTGCCGACGCACCGGCGCCGCGGGATCCTGAGCGGGCTGATGCGGGCCCAGCTCGACGACGCGCACGAGCGGGGTGAGCCGCTCGCCGCCCTGTGGTCGTCCGAGGCGGCGATCTACGGGCGCTACGGGTTCGGCGTCGCATCGCTCCAGGGCTCGATCGACATCGAGCGGCGGTATGTGAGCCTCCGCTCGCGGGCCGGGCGCGGCAC
Organism: uncultured Actinomycetes bacterium; assembly: GCA_963773175.1. Classification (GTDB taxonomy): domain Bacteria; phylum Actinomycetota; class Thermoleophilia; order Gaiellales; family Gaiellaceae; genus CAVZAC01. The sequence goes on along the minus strand of CAVZAC010000008.1, from coordinate 18,048 downwards.
CGTCCGGCTGGTGGGGGCCGAGGAGGCGCTGGTGCTGATCCCCCCGATCCACGACGAGGCCCGCCGCTCGATCCCCGGGATGTTCGCTCGCTCGCCGTCCTGGTGGGAGCTGCGCAGGATGTCCGACGCCGAGAGCCAGAGGCAGGGCGGGGGAGAGCTCGTCCGCGCCGTGCTCGAGGTCGACGGCCGCCCGGCGGGCTACGCGCTCTACCGCGTCCACACCAACTTCGAGCACGGCAGCAGCACGGGCCACGTCGACGTCATCGAGGCGCTCGCCGCGACTCCCGAGGCAACGCACGCGCTGTGGCAGTTCCTGCTCGAGATCGACTGGCTGCCCTCGCTGCGCTGCAACCTGATCCCGCAGGACCACCCGCTGTTCCTGCTCGTCGCCGAGGCGAGGCGCCTCCGCTACACGGCCGGCGACGGGCTCTGGGTGCGGCTCCTCGACGTCGGCGCCGCGCTTTCGGCCCGCTCGTACGCCGACGACGGGCGGATCGTCTTCGACGTACGCGACGGGTTCTGCCCGTGGAACGAGGGCCGGTGGGTGCTGACGGGCGGACGGGCCGAGCGAACCGACGCGGATCCCGATCTGCGCCTCGACGTCGCCGACCTCGCGACGCCGTACCTCGGCGGGTTCACGTTCGCCCAGCTGGCGCGCGCCCTGCGTGTGGAGGAGCTGACCGCCGGGGCGATCGCGCGCGCCGACGCGCTGTTCCGCAGCGACCGGGCGCCCTGGTGCCCGGAGATCTTCTGACGGGCACCGCGTCTGAGCTGCTGGCAGCGCTGCTGTCGAACCCAGAGCTGGTTGAAGCGCGCCCCACCGCGGGTTGCGAGGGCGGGCGGACTGCCGGCCGCAGAGGGCACGAAAGCGCCGCGTCAGCCGCCGTGCCAGGACTCCCAGAGTGCCGCGTACGAGCCGTCACGGGCCACGAGCTCGTCGTGCGTGCCGAGCTCGCGCAGCAGCCCGTCCTCGACGACCGCGACGCGATCGGCGTCGTGCGCCGTGTGCAGGCGGTGCGCGATCGCCACCACCGTCCTGCCCCGGAGCACCGAGGCCAGCGATCGCTCGAGATGTCGCGCGGCGCGCGGGTCGAGCAGGGACGTCGCCTCGTCGAGCACGAGCGTGTGAGGATCTGCGAGCACGAGCCGTGCCAGCGCGATCTGCTGCGACTGGGCCGGGGTCAGCGCAAAGCCCCCGGCGCCGACGACGGTCTCGGAGACCTTCCGGGAGCGCCTCCGCCCACTCGAGCGCGTCCACGGCGGCGAGTGCATCGGCAAGCTCGGCGTCTGTCGCTCCCGCGCGCGCGAGCCGTAGGTTCTCCGCCAGCGTCCCGACGAAGACGTGTTGCTCCTGCGTCACGAGGGCGACCTCGCGGCGCAGGGTGTCGAGCGGAAGGTCGACGAGGCGCACGCCGCCGACGTCGACCCGTCCCGAACGCGGTGGATGAATGCCCGCGAGGAGGCGTCCGAGCGTCGACTTGCCGGCTCCCGACGGTCCGACCACCGCGACGCGCTCTCCGGGCTCGAGGTCGAGGTCGATGCCGTGGAGGACGTCCCGATCTGCGACGTACGCGTAGTGCACGTCGTGTGCCTGCAGCCGGTCTCCTTCGGGCTCGTCTCCGGTGGCCGATCGGTCGGGCGGGACGCGGCCGATCCCGACCAGCCGCGCGAACGACGTCGCTCCGACCTGGATCTCGTCGAGCCACGAGATCAGGCGGTCGACCGGATCGGCCAGCTGCACCATGTACAGGGTCACCGCGGTGACCTGGCCGATCGAGGCGTGACCGTCGGAGACGAGCCAGCCTCCCCAGGCCAGCGCGGCCGCGACCGGGATCCCGTACGCGAACTCGGCGGTCGGGAACCAGACTGTCCGCAGGTAGAGCGTGCGCCGCTCCGCGCGGTACGCCTCACGGAGATCGGCGTCGATCCGCCGCACCCGCTCCTCGCGCAGGCCGAGCGCCTCGATCGTGCGGCCGCCCTCGACCGTCTCCCCCAGCGTCCCCATGAGCGTGGCGTAGGCGGCGCGCTCCCACAGGTATCCGGCCGGGGCGCGACGGAGATACCAGCGCGTCCCGATCCAGAGGGCGGGCACGCCGGTGAGGCAAGGGATGGCTGCGATCGGGCTCACCCAGACCGCCGCGGCGACGGTGAGCATGACCGTCACCACTGCGATCAGCGTCTCCGGCAGCGCGAACCGAACGGTGCGGGCGAGCGCGTCGACGTCCGCCGTCGTGCGCGACACGAGGTCGCCCGTTCCGGCCCGCTCGACCGTCGACAGCGGCAGCGCGAGCACGCGCTGCATGAACTCCTCGCGCAGCTCGGCGAACATCTTCTCCGACAGGACGAACGACGCGCGCCGGCCGAACCAGGTGAAGATCGTCTGGACGACGAGGAACCCCGCGAGCGCCAGGACGACCTTGTCGATGTACGCGGTCGTGGTCCCGTCCTGGACCGACTGCACGAGCCGCCCGAGCAGCGGCGGGCCGGCGAGCCCCGCGGCCGCGGCCGTCGCCTGCAGGACGACCATGCCGACGAGGCCGAGCCGGTGACGCCGCGCCAGGCGCCGGGCCTGTGCGCGCAGCTCCTCTCCGGCGGCAACCGGGAGCAGCTCGCTCACAGGTCCTCCCCGCGCGTCACGGCATAGCGGTAGTCGGGTCGCGTCCGGAGGAGCTCGCGGTGGCTGCCCTCTGCGACGACACGTCCCGCCTCGAGCAGCACGACCCGGTCGGCCTGGTCGAGCACGAGCGGACTCGTCGTGACGACGACCGTCGTCCGCCCCGACCGTGCCTCGCGCAGGCCTCGCGCGATCCGCGCTTCGGTGTGCGCGTCGACCGCGCTCGTCGGCTCGACGAGCACGAGCACCTCGGCTCCCGCGAGCAGCGCCCGCGCCAGGACGAGTCGTTGCCGCTGGCCTCCCGAGAACGAGCGCCCGCGCTCGTCGACCATCGCGTCGAGCCCGTCCGGCAGCGCTGCGAGCACGTCGTCCGCGTTCGCGACGGAGAGCGCTCCGAGGAGCGTGCCGTCCTCGCCGTCCGCGCGCCCCCACGGATCGAGCGCCGACCGCAACGTGCCGGAGAAGAGGACGGGATCGGCCTCGCTCACGACGATACGGCGGCGCACCGCGTCCAGCGCCAGATCCTCGAGCCGCGCCTCGCCGAGGGTGACTCCGCCGTCGTCGCCGAAGCGGCCGACGCGGTCGGCGAGCGCGGCCGCCTCGTCGGGCTCGGCCGAGACGAGGCACGATGACCAGGCCGGGCTCCACCACGAGCCCCGATCGCCGGTCGGCCAGCGGCACCCCGGCCGGGGGCTCGGCGACCGGCGACTCCGGATCCGTGACGTGGCGGTTCACCGCGAGCACGTCGAGCATCCGGCGGGCCCCGACCACCGCCCGTGTGACCTTGTCGACCGCCTCGGCGGCCGTCCGCAGCGGGATCACGAGGAAGGCGGCGTACCCGTAGAACGCGATCAGAGCGCCGGTGTCGATGCGTCCCGAGAGCGCGAAGCGGGCCGCGATCCAGGTCACGATCACGACGAAGAGCCCCGGCAGGAACACCTGCGCGGCGTCGAGCGTCGACTGCGGCAGCGCAACGCGGACGCCGGCCTGCCGCACCTCCTGCGAGCTGGCGCGATAGCGATCGAGGAACGCCTGCTCGCCCCCGATTCCGCGCAGCACGCGCAGCCCGGCGGCCGTGTCGGCGCCGAGCGCGGTGAGCCTGCCGACCTCGTCGCGCTGCTCTCGCTGCCGGACATGCAGGGGCTTGATCATGGTGCCGAGCAGGAGCACGAGCACGGGTACGCCGAGCAGGATGACGAGCCCGAGCACGAGCGACGACGACAGCATGATGACCGCGACGACGACGTACGAGACCATGGCGCCGGCCAGCCGCGCGGTGATGTCGAAGGCGCCGCCCGCACGCATGGCGTCGTTCGAGACCGTGGCCACGACCTCGCCCGTCGACAGCCGGCTACGGACGGCCGGCCCCGATCGCGCGGCGTGGTGCGCGACGACCTGCGCAAGCCGGAACGAGGCCTGGAGCCAGTTCAGGACCGCGAACCGGTGACGCATTACGCCGGTGAATGCCTGGATCGCCCCGAGACCGAGCAGGATCGCGGCCCACCACGCGAGCGCCGTGTTGTCCTGGTCGACGATCCCCTGCTGAATCGCACGTCCGATCGCGAACGGCATCAGCGCCTGCGCGACCATCCAGCAGACGCCGAAGAAGACGCCGGCCGAGCAGCGTGCGTAGCTGTCGCCGCCCGACCCACACGAGGAGGCGACCGGGCGAGCGTGTGTCGGGCTCACCGGGATCTGCGACCGGCAGGCGGATCATTGCGCTCCACGAGGACCCAGGCACGGTCCCGCCCTGCCGGCCCTACGTCGCCTCACCGTCGTTCTCCCCGGGGTCAAGGAGCCAGAATGCCCGAACCGGCCGGTTATCCCGCGCACGAGCACACCGAGTGCGAGCTGTCGGGGCCGGCGATGAGTTTCCGGCCGCTCGGAAGTCAGTAGGTTCCGGAGGACAGAACAGGGGATCGGCGTGTTCGAGACCGACGACGGCGGCGCATCATGGGCTCCGCGGAACAGAGGGCTGCGCGCCGACTGGCCGCGCCCTCACGAGGAGGTCGGCTTCTGCGTGCACCGGCTGGTCCGCTCGCCGGCCGACCACAGCCGCATGTACCAGCAGAACCACGTGGGCATGCACCGCAGCGACGACGGCGGGCGCTCGTGGTTCGAGATCACCGACGGGCTGCCCAGCGAGTTCGGCTTCGCTGCCGCGGCTCACCCGCACGACCGCGAGACCTTCTACGTGATCCCGCTCGACCCCGGCCATGCGCGGTGCATGTCCGAGGGACGGGCCGCGGTCTGGCGGACGCGCGACGGCGGCGAGAGCTGGCATCGCCTCGACCGGGGCCTCCCGAACAGGGACGCGCATCTCGGCGTGCTGCGCGCGGCGCTGGCGATCGACGATCGCGACGTGCCCGGCCTCTACTTCGGGACGAGCACGGGCCAGCTCTTCGCCAGTGCCGACGAGGGGGAGAGCTGGAGCGAGATCGCGAGCTACCTGCCCCCGGTCTGGTCGGTCGAGGTAGCGACCGTCGAGTAGCCCCATGCCGAACCTGCACCTGCCTGCGACGCTGACGCCGCTGTTCGTGGACCTGCCACGTCACCTGGAGATCGACGCGGTGAGCGTCGACGACGCGATCGAGCGTTTGGAGGAGCGGTGGCCCGGCCTGCGCGACCGGCTGTGCGAGCCGGGCCCGGCCCTCCGCCCGCACATCCACGTGTACGTCGACGGGGAGCGGGCCACGCTCGACTCGGCGCTGGTCGAGCGCTCACGCGTGGACGTGGTCGCCGCGATCAGCGGCGGATGACCGTCCGACTCAGACGGCGGGAACCGGGCGCGGCTCTCGGTAGCGACGCCGATTCTCGAAGACATTGTCGAGCGCAGAGCGGAGACCGACGGCCAGCGCTCGGTCAGCACCGCCGCTTCGCCGAGGCTCGAGACCTCGACGCGTGGCGGGTAGGCGAGCCAGGCGTCGAGCCACCGACCGATCGGCCTGAGCAGGAGGTCGCCGTTCGCCCCGATCGCCGCGGTCGACCCGCTGTTCCCGGTCTGGGCGATCGCGACCCCGGACGGGAACCTCGCCACCGTGGTCGGCGCGTCGGCCCGAGTGCACGAGGCCGGCGGGACGCTGGTCTCCAGCGGCAGTGCCGCGGCGGAGCTCGAGGAAGCCGCCTTCGCGCTGCCGGTGCCGGCCGCGCCCGAGGCGCTCTACGCGCCGCTGCTCTCCGTCGTCCCCGGACAGCTGTTCGCCGCGGCGCTCGCGCGCGTCAAAGGCCTCGATTCCGATCGCCCGAAGCGACTGAGCAAGGTCACGCTCGCGCCGTAGCCGGGGGCAGCTCGCCGCTCTATTGCCGCGCTGCGAGCTCGAGCGTGCGCGGCTCGAACCGCTCGACAACCTCGCTCAAGCGCGCAACGCGCTCCTCGTAGCCCGTGAGCGTCCGCCAGTTCCGCACCGCCGCCGCGCTCTCCCACGGCCCGAAGCTGACGAACGTCTGTGGGTTCTCGAGATCGCGAAGCAGGAGCGCCTGGGCCTCGAACCCCTTGCGGTGACTCCAGCCGACCCATTCGCGCCAGCGCTCCACGAACTCGTCCTCCCTCCCTGGCCGCACGTGCCAGGTCGTGTGCGTGTACGTCGTTTCCATCACTCCTCCTCGAGGAGACGCTTGCCGGTTGACCGCATGATGCTCCCATGTCCGGTCGCAAGCAGCCACCGCAGCGGCGGGCTGAGCGGCATTAGGAGTTAGGCTGAACGGTCGGATGATCTGTCCTTCGTGCGGCATCGAGAACAAGACCGGCGCGAAGTTCTGCGGCGGCTGCGCCGCGTCGCTTGCGCAGGCCTGTCCCGCCTGCGGCGCGACGAGCGATCCTGGGATGCGGTTCTGCAGCGACTGCGCCACCCCGCTTCCCGGTGCAGTTGTGCCGGTGAAGGACGGCGACGCGGTAGCGACCGTTGCTCCCCCGGCGGCCGTGGCGCGAGCGGCGTCTCGTGTCTGTGCTGTTCGCCGACCTGGTCGGCTTCACGACGCTGTCCGAGTCACGTGACGCGGAGGAGGTGCGGGAGCTTCTTTCGCGCTATTTCGACACCTGCCGGCGACTGATCGAGCTGTACGGAGGGACGGTGGAGAAGTTCATCGGCGACGCGGTGATGGCCGTCTGGGGAGCGCCGACGGCGACCGAGGACGATGCGGAGCGCGCGGTCAGGGCGGCCCTCGATCTCGTCGCATCCGTCTCCTCGCTCGGTGACGAGGTCGGCGCGCCCGAGTTGCGCGCCCGGGCCGGGGTGCTGACGGGCGAGGCTGCCGTCACCCTCGGCGCCAGCGGCGAGGGGATGGTGGCCGGCGATCTCGTCAACACCGCCTCCCGGGTGCAATCGGTCGCGGACGCGGGGTCGGTCTACGTGGGCGAGCCGACCAGGCGGGCGACCGAGCAGACGATCGTGTTCGCGGAGGCGGGCTCGTTCGAGCTGAAAGGCAAGGAAGGGCTGGTTCCGCTCTGGAAGGCGCTGCGGGTGGTGTCGGGGGTGCGCGGCACGTTGAAGTCGCACGGGTTGGAGGCGCCGTTCGTCGGCCGCGACCGCGAGCTGCGCCAGATCAAGGACTTCTTCCACACGAGCGCGGACGAGAAGAAGGCGCATCTCGTCTCGGTCACCGGGATCGCGGGGATCGGCAAGTCGCGGCTGGCCTGGGAGTTCTACAAGTACTTCGACGGGATCACGCAGACCGTCTACTGGCACCGCGGCCGCTGCCTCGCCTACGGAGAAGGAGTGACCTACTGGGCGCTGGCGGACATGGTTCGGATGCGCTGCCGGATCGCCGAGGACGAGGAGCCAGCCCCGGCGCTGCAGAAGCTGCGGGCCATGCTGGACGAGCACGTGCTCGATCCCGAGGAGCGGCGGTTCGTCGAGCCGCGCCTCGCGCAGCTTCTCGGCCTGGGCGAGCACGAGAGCCGTGACCGGCAGGACCTGTTCGCCGCGTGGCGGCTGTTCTTCGAGCGGCTCTCGGACCAGTACCCGACCGTTCTGGCGTTCGAGGACATGCAATGGGCTGATGCCTCGCTGCTCGACTTCGTCGAGTACCTGCTCGAGTGGTCGCGGGACCACCCGCTCTACGTGATCACGCTGGCGCGGCCGGAGCTGCTCGAACGCCGCCCGACCTGGGGGGCTGGGCCATCGCAACTTCACGAGCCTCTATCTCGAGCCGCTCTCGGTCGAGGCGATGGAGGAGCTGCTCAGAGGGCTGGTCCCGGGCTTGCCGGAGGCGCTGACCGGGCAGATCCTGGCCCGTGCCGAGGGCGTTCCCCTGTACGCGGTGGAGACGGTGAGGATGCTGCTCGACCGGGGGCTCCTCGTGCAGGAAGGCTCCATCTACCGCCCTGTCGGTGAGATCGGCTCGCTCGAGGTGCCGGAAACCCTGCACGCGCTGATCGCCGCCCGCCTCGACGGGCTCACGGCCGGCCGAGCGCCGCCTGCTGCAGGACGCGGCAGTGCTCGGCAAGACGTTCACGCAGGACGGGCTCGTTTCACTGAGCAGCGATGCCGAAGCGGATCTCGAGCTCTCTGCTCGGTGCGCTCGTGCGCAAGGAGGTGCTCTCCCGTCAGGCCGACCCCCGCTCGCCGGAGCACGGCCAGTACGGCTTCCTGCAGGACCTCGTGCGGTACGTCGCCTACGAGACTCTGAGCAAGCGCGACCGGCGGGCGAAGCACCTGGCCGCCGCCGCGTACCTGAGCGCCGGCGTCGCGGACGACGACATCGTCGAGGTGCTCGCCGCCCACTACCTCGCCGCCTACGAAGCGGCGCCCGACGCATCTGACGCACCGGAGATCAAGGGGAGGGCGCGGGAAGCGCTGGCCCAGGCAGGAGAGCGCGCCGCGTCACTGGCCGCGGCTGCCGAGGCTCAACGCTACTTCGAGCAGGCGGCCGAGCTCACCGAGGGCGAGCTCGCCGCGGCCGCGCTGACCGACCGCGCCGGACAGATGGCCTGGCGGGCGGGACGAGCCGGTCGAAGCCCGGACACTTCTCGACCGCGCTCACGACGCATATGAAGCGGAGGGTGAGATCCGTCTGGCCGCTCGTGTGTCGGCCCGCCTGGCCGAGCTCGATTTCGTGGAAGGGCATGCCCAGCAGGCGGTCGCCCGGCTCGAGCCGGCGCTCGAGGCCCTCACCGGAGCGGAGCCGGACGAGGTGGTCGCCGTGGTTGCCGGGCAACTGGGCCGTTTCCTCGTCCTCAGCGACCACGGGGACCGTGCGGCGCCGATCCTCGAGCAGGCCCTGCAGCTGGCCGAGACCTTCGGCCTGCCCGGGACCCTTGCCGAAGCGCTCACCAGCAAGGCCATCAACCTGTTACGGACCGATCGCCTCTACGAGGCGCGTGTGCTGCTCGAGGCTGCGGTCTCTCTCGCGCTGGAGCACGATCTCCACGAGGCCGCGCTGCGCGGCCTCAACAACCTCGCGGTCGCGCTCGGCTCGGCCGATCGCGTTCAGGAGTCGCTGGCGACCGTGGAGCGCGGGCTCGAGCTTGCCCGACGGGTGGGCGATCGTGGGTGGGAAGCCAGCTTCCTCGGGTTCTCGGTCGGCGTATTGACCGACCTGGACCGCTGGGACGAGGCGGTCGCCCGCGCCGCCGAGGTCGAGGAGCTCGCGAACACGTCGTTCGTGCAGGCGTTCCTGCTGACCACGACACGCGTCCACTGTGAGCGCGGCGATATCTCTCTGGCGAGAGAGGTCCTCGCACGTAGCTCGGTCGTCGCGCGGTCGGAAGCCGGACAGGACGTCGCGCATTTCGCCCTCGCGCAGGCGCGACTGCTCCGCGCCGAGGGGAAATCGGCGGACGCGCTCGAGGCCGCCCAACGCGCGATCGCCGCGCGTTCCGAGCTTGGCATCACGTTCTACCCGGTCAAGTTCGGCCTGTTCGAAGCACTCGAAGCCGCGTTCGCGCTTCGAGACCTCGAGAAAGCCCGCGAGCTGCTCGCGATCGTCGACGGCCTCCGGCCCGGCCAGCTGACGCCGCTGCTGAGAGCGCAGCAGGCCCGGTTCCGGGCGCGGCTGGCCGGGCTCAGCGACGGAGCAGACGCTGCCGCCGATTTCGCAACGGCCGAGAGCATCTTCCGTGACCTCGGCATGCCGTTCCGCCTCGCCGTCGCCCAGCTCGAGCACGCCGAATGGCTCGCACGAAACGGGCAGACGGCCGAGGCCGAGCCGCTGATCGACAGCGCCCGGGAAACGTTCCAGCGACTGGGGTCGCGACCCTGGCTCGAGCGCCTCAAGGGACTGGAGAGCAGCCGACAGAACGTGCTCGCGGCAAGTCCGTAGGTCATCGATGTAAGCGGCCGGCTCTCGGCTAGCGGATCTTCCCCGTCGTCAGGTCGAGCTCGAGCGTGTCGTGGACTTGCGTGTTGGAGCGGTCGTTGAACGCGATCGTGAGGGTGGGGCTTGCGCTGCTCATGTCGACGGTGACGGTCAGGTAGCCGAACTCGACGAGCGGGTCGCCGACGAGCGTGTACTCGCCCACCGTCAGCGGGGCGGCGGGCAGGCCGTCCTTGGGCGGCGTGGCGGCGAAGCCGCCGCTGCCGGCGACGATGTAGGGGATCTCGCGGCCGTCGACCGCGCGCGTGAACCGCTGGTAGAGGTGGGCGTGCCCGGAGAGGACGGCGTCGGGCCAGAAGCCGGCGGCGCGGGAGGCGGTGTCGATGTCGTCGGCGAGCCCGGTGGTGCCGCCGTGCTTGGCGTCGACGGAGGCCGGTGGGTGGTGGCAGGCGATGACGACGGCCCGCTCGCCGGCCTTGCGTGCGGGAGCGAGGCGCTGCAGCTCCGCGGTCAGGAACCCGAGTTGGTCGTCGCCGATCGGGTACTTGCCGCCCTGAGAGGAGATCACGCCTGGTCCCTCGAGCACGTTGGTGTAGAGGCCGATGACGGTCACGAAGGGGGCGTCCAGGGCGAAGTAGACGCCGGGCTGGGTCATCGTGCTGCGCATCAGCCCGCCCGCGTCCGGCGACGGGGCCGGGTTCGGCGCGCAGAAGTTGCGCAGGAAGGCCGCGAGCGTCGGCACCTGGGGCGCCTCGCTGTCGGCTCCGAAGACCATTCCGTCGTGGTTGCCGCCGATCGCGAAGATCGGCCGGTCGTAGGCGCGGAACGGCTCGTAGAACTGGTCGTAGTAGTACTGGGCCTCGCCGAAGTTGTAGACCACGTCGCCGAGGTGGAAGAAGAACGCCGGCGCGGTCGCCGGATCGCCCTGCAGGTCGGCGGCCATGGCGTCGGCGACGGAGGCCTCGTTGGCGGTCGCCTGCGCCGCCGTCTGGAACGCGTTCACCTTGGCCGCGCCGGTGTCGCCGACGGCGTGGAAGCTGATCCTCTTCGCCGCCGCGATCGCCCCGAGGAGGTCCTGGCCTAGCACGTCGCCCAGATCCATCCGCGGCGGCGAGACCCGCGGCGGCGGCACCGGCTGGAGGTCGTCCTTGTGGCGCAGGTAGTACGGGCTGTTGTAGTACTGCGAGCTCGTGTTGTCGACCTGGAACGAGGTCTCATCCGGCGCCGGCTGCGGATCGGCGAACAACCGGCCGCCCAGGCCGGCGAGCTTTGCGTGCTCCCTCTGCATAAGCCTCTCCTCGATCGTCGGAGCGGCCGGCCTGCACGGCCACGGGGAGCTGCGGACAATAGTGCATCGCGGGGTCCGGTGAGCATCGTCTTGTGGCGGCCGGGCCAGAGTAGGCTCCGGGCTCGGGTGGGTCGCGGCTCGGACCTCTCGCGGTCTCAGCGACCGCGTGGTCCGGCGGCCTTGACCTCTGGCGGCTCGGTGTGGCGGCGGGCGACGCCGTCTTCCTCCGCTGCACGCGCGACCGCTGCCGCGACCGCCGGCACGACGTCGCGGTTGAAAACGCTGGGGACGATGTAGTCGGCAGCGAGCTCCTCCTCGGGGATCGTGGCAGCGATCGCGTGGCCGGCTGCGACCTCCATCCGCGCGGTGATCGTCGAGGCGCGGACGTCGAGAGCGCCGCGGAAGATTCCCGGGAAGGCAAGCACGTTGTTGATCTGGTTCGGGTAGTCGGAGCGGCCTGTTGCGATCACCGTCGCGAAATCGTCGATCTCCTCGGGCGCGACTTCCGGTGTCGGGTTCGCCATCGCGAACACGACTGCGCCAGGTGCCATCCGCCTGATGCCGGCCGCCGTGACCGCACGCGGCTGCGAAAGCCCGATGTACACGTCCGCCCCGACCAGCACCTCGTCCGCGCTCCCACGCTCGTTCTCCGGATTCGTGTCCTCCGCGTACTGCGCCTTGACGCCCTCCAGCCCCGGCCGGCCCCGATGCACGGCGCCCTGCCTGTCGCAACCGACGATCCGCCGAACGCCCGCGGCGCGCAACGTCCCCGTCACCGCCACCCCTGCCGCCCCGACCCCGGTGAGCACGACCTTCACGTCCTCCACCTTCTTGTCGACCACGCGCAGCGCGTTCAGGAACGCGGCGAGTACGACGACGGCCGTGCCGTGCTGGTCATCGTGGAAGACGGGGATATCGAGCGTCGCCCGCAGCCGGCGCTCGACCTCGAAGCACCGCGGCGCGGAGATGTCCTCGAGGTTGATTCCCCCGAATCCGGGCGCGATCGCCTCGACTGCCGCGACGATGCCGTCCGTGTCGGTGGTCGAGAGACAGATCGGCCACGCGTCCACGCCCCCGAACTCCTTGAAGAGCAGCGCCTTACCCTCCATCACCGGCATTGCGGCCTCCGGGCCGATGTCTCCGAGTCCGAGTACTGCGCTGCCGTCGGTGACGACGGCGACAGTGTTGCGCTTGATCGTCAGGTTCCAGGCGGCGTCCGGATCGGCCGCGATCGCCATGCACACGCGCGCGACGCCCGGCGTATAGGCCATCGACAGGTCGTCGCGAGTCTTCACCGGGGCGTTCGAGTCCATGTGGATCTTCCCGCCGAGATGGAGGAGGAACGTCCGGTCGGAGACGTACTCGACCTCGACGCCGTCGACAGCGCTGCATGCGCGAACGATCGCGTCCGCATGCTCCGCGTTCGTCGCCAGCACGGAGACGTCGCGCACCTTGCTCTCGGCCTCCGCGCGAACGAGATCGATTGCATCGAGCAGCCCGCCGGCGTCCGCGATCACGCGCGCGAGATCGGCAAAGGTCCCGGGCCGGTTCTCGAGACGCACGCGCAGCGTGAACGAGAACGATGCGGAGTAATGCGCCACATCGCGAGCCTACCCTCGGAGCCTTCGTGTGCGCGAGCGTGAATTGCACGCCGGAGTCCCGATCTCGCGGCACCCTTCGCAGGGCGGGATCGAGGAAGCTCGGGGCGCGTCGGGTGGTCAGACGACAGGCAGCAGAAGGTCGATCACGTCGTGACGGCGATAGAACTCCACATCGGGCCGACGCGAGTCGCGGTCGGATCGCTCGCCGATTTGCTTGAACGTAGGTGCGATCAGGCTGTAGACACCCGGCGGCTCGCCTTCGAGGCGCACCCGTGCGTAGCGGCCTCCAGCGATCGCCCCGACTTCGAGGCCGAGCTCGACCGGGTCATCATCGTCCCGCACCTGCACGCACACGTGGTATTCAGCACGGCCATCCCGGAGCGCCTCGTCGTAGAAGACGCCGTAGAACTTGCGCCCACGCAGCGAGCCGACTGCCTGTTCGAGTTCGGCCCAGGCCGCCGTGATCGCTGACTGCTCGTCGGAGATGCGCTTGAACATGACTGTGACATCCTCGCGCTCGACGACCTCGATCCGCAGCTCACCCGGCACGAAAGGCAGCCTAACGAGGATTGGGCACGACTCAACGAACACCTCAAGGTTCATCCTCCGGGTGGAGCAGCTTGAGGCAGATCAGGCTGCAGCCGATCGCGAGGAACGCTTCATGGAGAGTCGGCGCGGCGCTCGTAGCGGACGCGCAGGCGCCGGTACAGAGCGGCGATCTGGTGTAGGTCTTCCATCTCGGCTCGGCCGTCGCCGAACGGGTGGAGAGGGGCGAACGGTTCGGCCGGGCCGCCCCTCTCAAAACCAGCTCCGGGCTAGGACAGGTCGCCGAGCGAGGGCGGCGGGCCGAGGATCTCGGCGCCGTAACCGGCGAACAGGCGTGCCATCTCGGGCATCGGCGGCATGACCGTGTCGGTTGGGGGCTCGGCGCTCGTGACGGGGACGCCGAGGGAGACGAAGAGCTGCTCGGAGCCCGAGGGGCTGATCGTCACGAGCATCCGTGCACGCTCGGAGCGGACGAGGTAGGCGTGGGGGATGCCGCGCGGGCCGAAGCAGTAGTCGCCTGCGTCGAGGTCGATCCGCTCGTCGCCGACGAACATGGTGACCTGGCTCACCGATGACCAACGGAGAGAGTTCCCGAGTAGCTGCTCGGCTGCGGCGTGAATCTCCAGCGCTTGCATCGGCTCCCCAGCGAGTTCGAGTACGAGCGTCACCGTCTCGAGGACTGGGCTCGCCTTGGGAGGGGCCGGGCGAGGCTGTCGCGGGCTGACCGCTGCCTTGCGCAGCAGGCGCCTGTGGAGATCCGTTAACGGGCTGAGCAGGTCTTTATCGCTTGTGAAGGGGTTCGAACGTGCCCCGTTTAGTTCCATCACTGTTCAAGCCGTTTCTGCCGCAGAGACGGCATGCCGGTTGAGCCGGGAGAACGAAGGCGGACGTGTGATGCTGTTAGCGGACGCCGCCGTGCGCTGCCGCAGTCCGTGGCGAGCCGGGTCAGGCGATCTCGGGGTTGCTCGCCCCGGGTGCGACGAGTTGTGCCACCTCGCGTCAGCCGACGGCGTGGCAGAGCGGCCCAGAGGGAGACGATCTCGTCCACGGCGCCCGCGTGACTTGGGCGTAAGGCGCTCTAGCATGTAGGAGTGCCGAAGATAGGCGCCGGGGTTTCCGGCGAGCGTCGCGTGGCGGGACGGTTGGGGACAGGGCGCGGGCCGGTGATCGGCCGTGAGGCCGAGGTTGCCGTGCTTGCGGACTTTCTCGCGGCTGCGCGGGACATGCCCCAGGCACTCGTGCTGGACGGCGAGGCGGGCATCGGGAAGACGACGCTGTTCGAGGCAGCGCTGGCGGAAGCACGGGAGCAGGGTTACGCGGTCCTGTCTTGCCGTCCGGTGGGTGCCGAGACGGCGTTCTCGTTCGCTGCGCTGGCTGATCTCTTGAGGCCGGTGTTGCCGGAGGGGCTTGAGCGGTTGCCGTTGCCGCAGCGTCGGGCGCTTTCGGCGGCGTTGTTGTTGGAGGAGGTGGAGGGGTTTGTACCGGAGGCGCGGGCGATCGCGTTTGCGGTGTTCCAGCTTCTCAGGGAGGGTGGCGGGCCGTTGTTGGTGGCGGTCGATGATGTGCAGTGGTTGGATGCGGCGTCGGCGTCTGTGCTCGCGTTCGCGCTTCGGCGGCTTGCGGCGGTGCCTGTGGCGGTTCTGGTCGCGCGTCGCAGCGACGGCTCGGAGGCGGCTCCGCTTGGGCTCGATCGTGCGCTTGCGGATGAACGGCTCCGCCGGCTTCGGCTGGGCGCGTTGAGCGTGGGTGCTACTCATCGTCTGCTGCGTGAGCGCCTTGGCGTCTCGTTTCCTCGACCGACGCTGCTCCGGCTTCACGAGATGTCGGGCGGGAATCCGTTCTTTGCGCTTGAGCTCGGGCGCGCGGTCAAGCAGTCAGGTGCTCGTGCAGGCACGGGTGAGCGGCTGACCGTTCCGACGTCGCTGACCGAGCTCGTCTCGGCGCGCTTGGCGGCGTTGCCCGTGGAGGTTCGTGAGGTGCTCGAGCCGGTTGCGTTGCTGACCGAGCCGACGGTCTCGATCGTCGAGGCGGTGGTATCCGACCCGGCGTCGCTGCTTGGGCATCTTCGCGTGGCTGAGGCTGCGGCGATCCTGGAGCTGGACGGGGACCGTGTTCGTTTCAGCCACCCGCTGTTGGCCGCCCAGGTGGAGGCGGAGCTCGACCCCATCCGGCGCAGGTCGCTGCATCGCCGCCTCGCCGAGCTTGTCGGCGACACCGAGCAGCGCGCCCGGCAGCTTGCGCTTGGCGCGGACGGACCGTCGGCCAAGGTCGCGGACGAGTTGGAGATTGCGGCGGCTACCGCGGCCTCGCGCGGCGCATCGGCGGCTGCTGCGGAGCTTGCCGAACTTTCGATCTCGCTGACGCCCGCTGATGCTGCCGGCCCCGTCCGGCGCCGCCGGCAGCTGCTCGCTGCCGACAATCACTACGCGAGCGACGACGGGGAGCGATCGCGGTTGATCCTCGAGCCGCTGCTCGAGCAGCTACCACCTGGTGCCGAGCGCGCGCAGGTGTTGCGGCGCCTCGGCGACCACTCATTCGACGATTTGGAGAAGTCGGAGCGGCTGCTCGAGCAGGCGTTCGCGGAGGCCGAAGCCGATCCTCGGTTGAGGGCCGAAATCGTCACTGCGCGCGTGTTCACCGCGTTTCATCGCCACGGGCCGGGGGCGGCAGTGAAGCTGGCGCGGGACTCGGCTCAGGTCGTGGAGGACAGCGGTGACCTCGTCCTGCTCGCGATCTTCCTGGCGCAGCGCAGTCTGGCGGAGCTCTATGCCGAGGGAGTGCCGCCAGGGGTGCTCGAGCGTGCGCTCGAGCTTGACGAGCTGGTCGGGCCCCTCCCGACGTACATCACGCCGACGCGCGTCGACGCGATGCGGCTGATGTACGCAGACGAGCTTGAGCCTGCGCGCGAGGCTCTGCAACGCGCGCACGCCGTCGGCATGGCTCGAGGTGACGAGCCCGCTCAGACAAATGCCCTGTTCCATCTCGCAGTGCTCGAGTGCCGAGCGGGTGAATGGAGCAGCGCCGACGAGCATGCCGAAGAACTGCTCGAGGGAGGGGAGCAGCGGGGCCTTGAGTTTCAGGGTGGATTGTCGCTGTGGATCAGGGGCCTGGTCGATGCCTACCTCGGCCGCCTCGACCAAGCTCGCGCGCGAGCGATCGAGGGGATCTCGCGATCGCACGAGGAGCACCAGCAGCGCTTCCTCGAGCGGAACCTTGCGCTGCTCGGTCTGATCGACCTCTCCAAGGGCGACTACCCCGCAGCAGCGGAGAGGCTGGCCCTCTCGTTCGCCGCCTTCAGGAGCGTGGCACGGGCGAGCCGAGCCACTACCCGGCCCGGGAGCTCGCGATCGAGGCACTCGTCGCTGTCGGCGACCTCGATGAGGCCCGGATCCAGCTCGAATGGCTGGACGAATCTGGTCGCCGGCTCGGGACCCCGTGGCCGCTGGCGATGGGCGCGCGCTGTCGCGCCCTGCTCGAGGCCGCCGAGGGCGACCTTGAAACGGCGCTCGCAAGCTGCGAGCGCGCGCTGAAGGCGCACGAGCGGATGCCGGGGCCGTTCGAGCGCGCCCGCACTCTGCTCATCTACGGCACCATCCTTCGCCGTGCCAAGCGGAGAAAGGGGGCGAGGGAGGCGATCGAGGCGGCGCTCTCGATCTTCGAGGGCTTGCCAGCGCCGATCTGGGCCGACAACGCGCGCGCCGAGCTTGCCCGTATCGGCGGCCGTGTGACCTCGGGCGACGGGTTGACCGAGGGCGAGGGGCGGATCGCGGAGCTGGTCGCGGAAGGTAAGAGCAACAAGGAGACCGCTGCGGCGCTGTTCCTCAGCGTCCACACGGTCGAGGGCGCGCTGAAACGGGTCTATCGCAAGCTTGGAGTGCGCTCTCGACCCGAGCTCTCGCGCCGGCTCAACGGCGACCCCTTTAGCAAAGACCCCTGATTCCCGGCTTTCGAGCGCTCGCCGCTAGTCCTAGCCTCGAGCGATGCCCGAATACCTGGTCGAGCTCTACAGCATCAACGCAAACTCGGACTCGGCCGTCCTCGCCCGTCTGGGCGACGGAAACAGCGTCCGCTACCTGCGCTCGATCCTGATCCCGGCGACGACACCTGTCTGCACCTGGTCGAAGCCGACTCCGTCGAGCAAGTCGCGGAGGCGTTCGACCAGGCCGGTCTGAAAGCGGATCGCATCGTGGAGGCCGTCGGCCTGCAGGCGCCCACGGCGCTCGACAACCAAAGGAGGAAGTGATGACCAAGCTGCGCTTCGTCGGATTGATCGCGGTTCTGGTCGTGGCCGCAAGCATCGCGGCGGCCTCAGCCCAGACGCAGATCCTGAGAGGGCACCACGGCAAAGGCTCGGCCGACCTCGAGCTCACATACACGAAGTGGATCGCACCCGGCTTCCCCAACCTGGCCGGCGTCGTCGGAGGCGACATCGACGGCAAGTTCGGAGGCGCGGTCTACCAGCGCACAGTGAACGGCAGCCTTGTTCACCTCGATGCCATCTACATCGTGATCGCTCCCGACCCGGCCAAGTCGTTCACGGCGCACGTCGAGGGCACGGAAGACCTCACTACCCTCAAGGCGGTGCTCGACGGCCGCGTCGTCGACGGCTTCATGAAGCGCGCACACGTCCACGTGGAGTTCGACGTCATCAACTGCACACAGGCGCCGAGCGGCACCTGCTTCCAGGGCACGATCAGCGTCAGGCGAAGCTCTCACGACTGACCCGCCGGAACGAGAAGGAAAAC
>CAVZAC010000007.1:0-6961 GCA_963773175.1 uncultured Actinomycetes bacterium | reverse complement strand
CGGAGGCAGACGTCGACGCGGCGCTGGGAGCGCTCCTCGGCTGACCCGCGGTGCCGCTCGGCTCGGGCCGCGCCAGGAGCGCCGCGCCCGCGACCACAGCGGCGAAGGCGAGCACGCGGAGGGCGCCGAGCCCGCCGCCGGGAACCACCTCCCCGAACACGAGCATCCCCGCCGCGATCGGCAGGGCGTTCATCGCGAGGGTCGAGACCCCCGCGGTCGCCAGCGCTCCCCCGCGCTGGAACCCGAGCTGCAGCGCCACGAACGCGAGGCCGTGGCAGCCGAGGACGGCCGCGGTGAACAGCACGGCCGCGCCTCCGCCCACCGCAGCCTTCGTGGCGACGTCCCCGGCCGCGTAGAGAGCACCCGCGGCGATGCCGAAGCCCGCTCCGCCCACGAGGCGGGGTGCGATCGGGCCGGCGAAGAGGCCGGCGGCGACGAGCGACACGACGATCCAGGCGCCGACCTCGAGCGGCGAGCCGTGACGCCCGACCGCAGCTCCGCCTCCCGTGAGCGACAGCGCGAGCATGACGAGCCCGAACACCGCGCAGCCCACCCCGGCCCACTCCCGGCGCCCGAGCCGCGTGCCGGTCGTCCGCTCGACGAGCAGCGCCAGCAGGCCGATACCGCCCGCGGAGACGGCCTGAACGAGGGAGAGCGGCGCCAGCCGGAGCGCGAGGACGTACAACGCCCAGCCGCCCAGCCCGACGGCGAACCCGGTCAGCCAGCGGAGGTTCGCGAACAGCAGCCCGAGCGACGCGAGCGGGCGCCGGACGGAGAGCGGCGGCAGCCGGGACACGGTTCCGTGCTGGCGCAGAAAGCCCCAGTTCAGGCAGGCGGCGGATGCGAGCGCCACGCCGAGCCCGCCGGCCTCGGCACCGGTCATCGGCGATCCCGCCCGGAGAAGGGCAGGTACGCCTCGGCGGCGAGGGCGGCGACGCCGATCCGCGGGAGGTCGCGACGGCGCTCGTAGACGACGAAGCGGCGCTGCCAGCCCGGGAAGAACTTCTGGTTGAAGAGCAGCAGGTTGTCGAGCTGGAACCGGCCCTTGAGCGCCAGGAGCGCACGGCGCTCGAGCTTCTGGATCCCGTCCAGCTCCGCCCCCGGCGCGAGCAGCGCCGCGAACGGGGCGAAGTTGAGCGACAGCCGGTCGAAGCCGTGCCCGCGCGCCCACTCGACCGTCTCGCAGATCAGCCACTCGTTGAACCCGTTCGGTGTCGCCCGCAGCCTCGGCATCGAGGAGAGCGAGAGCGAGGCACAGGGACGGACGACGGCGAAGTGGAGGAAGCCCATCGGCACGCCGTCCGGGTCGCGGCCGAGGACGAAGACCGCGTCCTCGTCCTCGAGCCGGAAGAGAGCGTCGAGCGCCATCACGAAGCCTCGCGCGGGCTCGTCCCCCCGCCAGCTGCGTGCGATCTCCTCGAGCTCTCCGCGCAGCCGGGCGTCGATCTCGCGAGGATGGAGGACCTCCGCCCGGTAGCCGGCCTGGCGCAGGCGGTTGACCGACTGGCGCACCTTGCGGATAGGCCGCCCTTCCAGCGAGAACGGGCCGACGTCGAGCACGGCTTCGTCCCCGTGGTAGAGGGCGTGCAGCCCGTAGCCGGCGTAGACCTGGAGCAGGCGGTCGGAGGCGCCGAGGATCGCGATACGCCAGTCGCGGGCGCGGGCGAAGTCGACGAACCGCTGCACGAGTGCGTCGAACTCCTCCGGCGGGCCGATCGGATCGCCGGAGACGATCGCGACGCCGCGCACGACGCGATAGGCGACGAACGCCCGCTCGTTCTCGCTGAAGAAGTACGACTTGTCCGCGCGGAGCACGAAGGGCGCAAGCGTGTCCTGACCCCAGGCTCCGACGAGGGAGCGTGCAAGCTCGCGCTCTCGCGCCTCCTGGGCCAGCCGGTAGCGCCACGGCGCGAGCCAGGAGACGAGCAGCCAGGCGACCGCAGCCAGCCCTGCGGTGAAGACGGAGATCGGGAACCAGGCGCCGAAGCCGTCGACCAGGTGAGGAGCCCCGCCGAGGCTGAGCCCCGCGAGCGCCCTGGTCGTCACGCTGAGCGCGAACGGGAGCGTGAACGGCTGGTCGGCCTCGATCCGGTTGATCCAGAGCACGACCGCGCCGTACGCGTAGATGGCCGCGACGAGGCCCGCGGCACGGAGCGCGAGACGCGGGCTCGCGGTCGGATCGCCGGGAGCGTCGAAGACATGGCGCCGCGCGACCAGCAGGACCGCCACGAGGGCCGCGGCGACCGCCCCGTAGTCGAAGCGGTGCGCCAGGTGCAGCGCGGCCAGGCCGACGAGCAGGATCAGGGCGACCTGGTAGGCGCGCCGCTTGCGCCGTGCGAGGCCCCGGGCGGCCACGATCAGCGCGAGCCCGAGCGGGGCGACGAGTGCGCTCGCGACCGGCGTCACGCGTGCGAGCGAGAGATCGGCCAGCAGCGTGTGCGGGCGTGCTGGGAGGATGCCGTCGAGGACGCTCAGCGCCCCGGTTGCCGCGACGAGCGCCGCGAAGAGGAGCGGCGAGCGGGTCTTGCTATTCGCTCGCTTGCGCCCGACGAGAGCGCCGGCCAGGCCGGCCAGAGCGGCCGGGATGTAGACCGCACGCAGGTGGACCGCGGCGCCGAACGCGTCGTGCGCCGGAATCTGCCGCACGACGAGCAGTGACACGCCGACGCTGACGTACGTCCACCCCCAGACCCCGAGGGCGAGCAGCGCCGCGGCGGTCAGGCGCTCCGCTCTCAGCGCGCGTGCGAGCCCGGCGAGGAGCAGCGCGACAGGCGCCCAGATCAGGACGAAGAGGAGGAGCGGGACGGCG
Source organism: uncultured Actinomycetes bacterium (assembly GCA_963773175.1). Taxonomy (GTDB): domain Bacteria; phylum Actinomycetota; class Thermoleophilia; order Gaiellales; family Gaiellaceae; genus CAVZAC01. The sequence continues at coordinate 4,152 of CAVZAC010000007.1, read as the reverse complement.
TCGTGACGCGGTAGCTCGTCGAGCGGGAGCGCGTCGCGAACGACCGGCCCGGGCAGTGACACGCCCCGCGCCGCGTACAGGAGGCCGGTCGCCGAGGCGGCCAGCGCGAGGCCGACGAGCAGCCCGGCCAGGATCGACGAGGCTCGGAGCGCGCTACGCATGGCCCCTTCGGGTGCCGGGCACGTGCCTTGCACCGAGCACGTTGTTGGCACCACTACGCGGGGAAGGCGGAACCATGTGCGTCGACGCCGCGAGCAGCGCGTTCGACGCCTGGCCGCGCCAGAGCGCCCAGTCGTGACCGCCGCGGATGACCGAGAAGTGCGAGCTGATGCCGAGCCGTGCGAGCTCCCGCGCGAACTGGACGTTCTGCGGCAGGAGACTGTCGACGGAGCCGGAGTAGAACCACACGAACGTGTGCGCAGCCTTCAGCGCCCGGGCGGCGGCGGGGAACGTCACCGCCGGGCTGTTCCACCGGAGCAGCGCCTGCCGCCGCCCGAAGATCGAGGCGATGTCGTCGGCGCGGACGTAGCCCGACCAGCTCTCGAGCACGTGAAACTCGCCCGGGTGGTGCACACCGATGTTGAGCGCCCCGTACCCGCCCTCGGAGAGACCGACGAGCGCCCGCGCCCAGCCGGCAGGGATCGTGCGGTAGTGCGCGTCGACCGCCCGCACGACGTCGCGGGCCAGGTAGGTCTCCCACCCCGCGCTCCTGCCCACCCCGTTCGCCCACTCCTTGTCGGTGAACACCCCGGTGGATCCGAACGGCGCCACGAGGATCGCGGGCCTGATCAAGCGCCTGGCGGTCAGGATGTCTTCGACCACACCGAGACGCACGGTGCGGAAGTAGGTGGCCGGCACACCCGGGAAGCCGTGCAGGAGGTAAATCACCGGGTAGCGATCGCCGTGGATGCGCGGCGTATCCCGGCGGCAGGTAGACGTCCACCGGCTGCTCACGGCCGCCGAGCGCAGCGCTCTTGACGTTGAGCCGGGCGAAGCTGCCCTTGGCAGAGACGTAGGCAGGGTCGTGCGGCGGTGCGAAGCCTCGATAGAGCCAGTAGTTGTCGACGTAGTGGTAGGTCCCGATCAGGCCGGCACTGATCGCCACGATCGTCGTGACGGCTCCCGCGACCCAGATCGCGAGGTGGTTGGCGCGCAGGTGCTCGAAGGCTCTGGTCGCGACGGCGGTCACGTCTCGAGCTTGCTCCGGGGTGACCCCGGCGGCCATCGTCCTGCCGGACGATCTCGGAGTCGGATCTCCGGCTTCAACCGGGGAGCCTGATCTCCACCTCCGTCCCTCGTCCGACCGCCGACCTGATTTCGAAGTCGCCGCCGGCGCTCTCGACCCTTTCACGCTGCGACTGCAGGCCGATGTGACCCTCCGCGATCCGCTGGGGCAGGACATCGAGGTCGAAACCGCGGCCGTCGTCACGCACCGCGAGCGCGATGAAGCCGTCCTGGAGGCCGAGCTCGACCGACACGTTGGCCGCCTGGGCGTGCGCCGCCGCGTTCGCGAGCAGCTCGCGCGCCGCGCCGAACAGGAGCACCTCCTGGGGGTGCCGGCGCGGCCAGGAGAGGTCGTAGAGCACACGGAAGCCGCCACGGCGGGCCGCGCGCTGGCCGGCCGCCCTCAGCGCCGCCTCCAGGCCGGATTGCTCGAGGACGTACGGGTGGAGCTCGACGACTGCCTCGCGGAGCTCGGCGATCGTCGCCTCGACCGCAGCATCGGCGCGGCTGAGCGCCTCGCTCCCCCCGGCGTCAGCCACCTCCTCGAGATCGTGCCTCGCCGACAGCAGGTTCTGGATCGCATGGTCGTGCAGGCCCTCGGCGAGGGCGCGCCGCTCGCGCTCGCCGGCGCTCAGCGCCTCCGCGATCAACCCGCGGCGACGCTCGGCGAGCTCCGCGACGCGACGAGTGCGCTGCTCGAGCACGGCCGACAGCAGCACCGCCGCCAGGCCGATCCAGATCAGATAGCCCACCTGGACGGCGATGAAGCGCGTCGCCTGCGGTCTCGTGTGCGCCGGGTGGGCGACGGCCTGCAGGAGGTACGCGACGACCACCACCGAGCTGGACACGGCGGTCAGCTCGGGACGGAAGCGGAACGCAACGGCGATCGGCACCAGGAAGTACGTGAGACGCGCCTCCGAGTAGGCGCCGCCCGAGAGTACGACGAGCATGGTGATCGCCGCGACGTCTGCAGCCGTCCCGGCGAGCGCGAAGCTCGGGCTCACCGGCCGCCGGTACACCCAGACGAGCATGGCGACGGCGTAGACCGAGACCACCGCGACACCGATCAGGAAGTCGGTCCTCTCCTCCTTCGGGTGCGGGAGCGTCTCCGCAGCGACGATCAGCGGAATCGCGAGCAGACGGAGCCAGGCAACGCGACGCTCCACCTCCGCCAGCGCGGCCGGGGCGGTCTCCGAGTATCGGCTCCTCCAGCCGAGCAGCAAGGCGGCCTATTCGATCAGACGGCGGCGCATCGCCTCGGCGACGGCGGCGGCGCGGTCGGAGACGCCCAGCTTCTCGTAGAGATGCTGGACGTGCGTCTTCACCGTCGTCACGCCGAGGTACAGCTCCTTCGCGATCTCCGGCAGGCTCTTGCCGGCGGCGATCATGCTCAGGATCTCGTGCTCCCGCTCGGTCAGAACCGGCGCGTCGCCGACGCGGCGGACGCGGATCTCGGAGACGAGCCCCGCGGTCAGCTCCGGCGGGAGCACGGTCTCACCGCGCGCGCAGGCCAGCACCGCATCGACGATCTCGTCGCGCTTTGCCTCCTTCGGCAGGTAGCCGGACGCTCCGGTCTGAAGAGCCTCGTAGACGAGCCCGCTGTCCGTGAAGGCCGAGAGCAGGAGCACGCGCGTGGCCAGCCCGTCGCGAGTCACTGCGTGCACGACGGAGACGCCGTCGAGGTCCGGCAGCTTGTAGTCGATCAGCGCGACGTCCGGAGCGTGCTCGCGGATCTCGTCGAGCGCTCCACGCCCGTCCTCGGACTGCGCGACGACCTCGACCCGGCCGCTGGCCGTCAGCGCGCGGACGACTCCCTCGCGGTAGAGCGGGTGATCGTCGGCGACCACGACCCGCACCTTCTTCTTCGTGTCGGCCACTGCATCCATCGTACGCCTCTCGGTTCCCAACCAGCATCCGCGTGCCCGCGGCGCTCCGTCATCCCGCCGACGACGGATCCGGCTGTCTGGCCCGCCTGCGCATCGGAGGATGCCGCCTCATCCCCTCTCTCATCCGCTCGGCCGCACAGCTGTGCCCGGCGGGTGCCAGGCACGCGCCGTCCGCAATACTGACTCGTGCGCGCGCGTATCGCCGCAGTCCTGCTCGTCATCGCGGCCGGCGCGGCCACGGGTGCCGTCGCATCGAGCTCGAGCTCAGGGCCCGGGCCTGCGGGGCTCGATCGAGGAGAAGTCCTTCCATTCGAATGCGCTGCGCGGGCAGCTCCGCTTCGCCGTCTACCTCCCGCCCGGGTACGAGGCCGGCGGCCGCTATCCCGTCATCTACTACCTCCACGGCCTCCCGGCCACGAGCGACGCCTTCCGCACCTTCGGATTCGTCCCCGCCACGCTGGAGCAGCGCCGCCTCAGCGCGCTCGTGGTCGCCCCGCAGGGGGCCCGGGACGGTGACTCCGACCCCGAGTACCTGGACTGGGGCCCCGGACGCAACTGGGAGACCGCGATCGCCCAGGAGCTTCCGGCCTACGTCGACGCCCACTACCGGACGATTCGCGGCCGGACCGGGCGAGCGCTGATCGGGCTCTCCGCCGGCGGGTACGGCGCCTTCCTGCTCACGCTCCACCATCTCCCGTCCTTTGCCGTCGTCGAGTCCTGGAGCGGCTACTTCCATCCGACCGATCCGTCCGGCACGAAGACTCTCCATCTGAGCTCGCCGCAGGCCGACGCCCGGGCGAGCGCCCACACGCTCGTCGCGAACCTCCGGCAGGCCGTTCGCCGCTATCCGACCCTGCTCGCGTTCTACGTCGGCAAGGGCGACACGCGCTTCCGGGCCGAGAATGTCAGGCTCAACCGGGAGCTCACGACGGCCCGCGTCCCGCACGTGTTCCGTCTCTACGCCGGCGGCCACTCGCTCGACCTCTGGGAGCGCGAGGCGGGAGGATGGCTGGCGCTTGCGCTCCGCCATCTCGACGGCGGA
>CAVZAC010000006.1:0-80912 GCA_963773175.1 uncultured Actinomycetes bacterium | reverse complement strand
CGGTCGCTACAGGTCGAGTTCCGGTCCGAGCTTCGGTCTCCGGCTCTCGTCGCCGATCGATCGCGGATCCGGCGACGAGCTCGGCGAGAGGCCGAAGCGTTCGACGCTGCAGAGGATCTCGGGCTGACGCTGCTGCCAGTAGCGGACGATCGTGTCACGCTCGACGGGCAAGAAGGGATCGTCGCCGACGTCGTCGAGGTGGCCGAGGGCGAGCACGATGGGAGTGATTGCGCTGTCGGCATGCAGCGGCTGGTACCGCGCGAGGAAAAGACTCAGGCCCTCCTCCACGGTGCGGTCGCCGCGCTGGTCGATCGTCATAAGGTCGAAGTAGTCGCGGAGCTGGGCGCGGCCGACGATCGCGTTGAGCTTCATCGCGAGCAGGTCGCCGAGCCCGGCAACGTGCAGACCGCCAACGACGATCGTTGGTTCGAGGCGGCGCTCGGTCGCTCCGGCCTGGAGGAACTGCAGCCGCGTGTCGCCGAAGAGGCCGTTCAGCGTGCCAGGCGCGCGTTGGGTGATCGCGAACGGGCCTCGCACGGAGAGCAGCTCTGCGAGTTCGTCGAGGTCGACAACATCCTCGTGGAAGAAGAAGTCGAGGTCGCGGCTCTCGCGGTGGCGAAGGTGGACTGCGATCGCGGTCCCGCCGGCGAGGTAGACCTCGGCCGGAACGACCGGCGCGATCTGCTCCCAGGCGACGGCCGTCTCGCCCGGAAGCAACGCTTGCAGCCAGTCGGGAACGTTCATCGACGCTCGCTGCGGGCCAGGTTGCGGGCGAGCGCTCGTTCCTCCGCCGACAGTCCGCGGTTCTGGCCAGCCTGCTCCCAGTCGGAGACTGTCAAAGCACCACGACCCCACGCGAGACCGTCGAGGTCGCGGCTCGAAAGCAGTCGCTCCGCGATGTAACCGCCGTGCGCGCCAACGTCGAGCTGTGCCGGATCGGCGTTCCAGAAGAGATGCCGCAGCCGAGCGGGAACCCGCGTGGGACGGCTGCGCTCAAGCGGTGCAGGAAGCCGGACCGAGGCCAGCCGTGGGGCCAGAGCCGGCCACGCTGCCGCGGTCACGTTGGCCCGGATCAGCTGGACCTCCCGAGCGCGGCCGGCGGCGAGCCACTCCCGCTCGCGAGTGACAAGGCCGCGGGCGGCGAGGGAGCGGACCGCACCCGCGGCAGCGCTCGGCGAGACTCCGGCGCGGCGCCCGACCGCGCGCGCCGACGACAGCCCACGCGGGGCGCGCGCGAGCGCTGCCAGCACCTGCGTCTCGACACGGCTCAGCCCGTCCACAGGCGACACGACGCCAAGCTCGGCGCGTAGCTCCTCGAGCTGGCTCTCGTCCAGCCGGACGCGCCCACCACCCCTCCGATCTGGAACAAGGCCCAGCCGGTCGATCGCGCGTTTGATGCGCGGCACGTTCGTCCCCAGGCGCCTGGCCGCTTCGCTCGCGGAGACGGTGTCCATATCGTTAGTTTACCTCCCGCGCGGGTGCTGGCAGGACCGGGCGCGCACGCACGAACACGGCTGCGCACTGTGGCGCGTACTGTGGCGCGGGGGCCTGAAACGGCTTCGATGAGCCAAAACAGCCCGGTCTCCAAAACCGAGGGTCGCAGGTTCGAGTCCTGTCGCCCCTGTACCTCTGAACAAGCCGAAAGCCGCCTGTAGCGGCTTTCGCGCTGATCAGAGCACCCCCTTTCGCTTACCGTTTGAACCCGCTACACGCCGCTGGGGTTGGGGCGTGCCACGACGCGCACGCTGACCTCGGCCGAGCCTGCTACGACGAGCGGCTCCGGGACGAGCTCATGCCGCGCCCCGCTCGCGCCGACGTCGGTCACGAGCAGACGATGTTGTCGCTGTAAGCGCTTTGTTGCCGGTAACCGCGGGACCTTCGGGATCTCCGTTGCGGCGGCGTTAGCCGCCGGTTAGCGCGCGGGGCAAGGCTCGGGTATCAACCGAAGGAGGGACGCGATGAGAGGCATCGCATTTGCGGTCGCGGTCCTTGCGATGCTCGGGCTCACGGCAGCGTCGCCGGTGGCCTCGGCGGCACGCGCGCCGACGTTTCCTGCCAGCTGGTCGCCCGATTGGTCGCCGAACGGAAAGCAGCTGGTGTTCTCGACCAACAGACGCGGCAGCGAGGATCTCTGGGTAATGAGGGCCGACGGCGGGAACCAGCGCCCGCTGACCAGGAGCGCCGGCGACGAGTGGTCGCCGGCCTGGTCGCCGGACGGCTCGCAGGTGGCGTTCGTCAGCGACAGGAGTGACCCGGACGAGGTCGCACACATCTACGTGACCCGCGCCGACGGCACCCAGGAGCGGCAGTTGACCGGGGGGCGGCACTGGGATGCACATCCCCAGTGGTCTCCGGACGGCTCGAAGCTGGTGTTCGCGCGGTACGTCGGAGAGGAATCCGATCAACTGTTCGTCATCAACGCCGACGGAACCGGCGAGCGCCAGCTGCTCGCCGATCACGAAGACGACGTGACTCCGGCGTGGTCGCCCGACGGGACGCGCATCGCGTTCGCCGGCGGCGACTCCGAGGAGGGCTACATCGAGGTCATCGGAGTGGACGGCACGGGACGCGTTCGCCTCACGTCGACCGGAGCGGACTACGACCCGGCGTGGTCGCCCGATGGTCGGCAGCTCGCGTTCATCAGGGAGCCCGACGAAATCCCCGCCGCGTGGGTGATGAACGCGGACGGCTCGAACCAGCGGCCGCTGGTCACTCTGCGAAGGGGTTCAAGCGCGCCCGAGTGGTCGCCTGACGGCCACAGCATCGCGTTCATCGGGTACCAGACCGGCGAGGGCCAGGTGTACGTGGCGAACGCGAACGGTTCGCACCCCAAGCGTCTGACGGGGAAGCCGCTCGTGCTTGCGTCCAACGGCAGCCGCTGCACGATCGTCGGCACGAGCGGCGCCGACGTCTTACACGGGACGACCGGCGAGGACGTGATCTGCGGCCTCGGCGGCAACGACACGATCCTCGGCGGCCGCGGGAGCGACATCCTGGACGGCGGCCCCGGGAACGACCAGATCGATGGCGGCCGCGAGGCCGACTCGATCTTCGGCGGCCCTGGCCAGGACGTGATCCATGCGGTGGACGGAACTCGCGAGATGATCGACGGCGGCCCCGGTCACGACATCGCGTACGCCGATCCCGGCGACTGGACGTCGTTCGTCGAGATAAGGCACTAGGGCCATGGCGGCGGTGGACGCCCCGGCGTCCACCGCCGCCGGATCTCTACTTGATGCGGACGAAGGTGATGTAGCTCGTCGCGCTGTACGTGTCGTGGGAGTGGAACTTGCCGCCCTCCGAGCCGCCTTGCTGGCCCGTCTGGTCGACGGCGCTGGTGCCGCGCGCGATCGCGGTCAGCTTGCCGCGGATCCTCTTGGGCAGATGCGCTAACGGGAGCGCCCCGCTGACCGTCACTTCTTGACCGTTCTGGGCTGGGAGGTGGGCGCCGAACTCGTTGGCGCCGGGACCCCAGCAGAGCTTCCAGTCGGTCTTCCACTGGTTGCGGGCGCTCTCGAGCCCCTCGAGGCCGACCTCGAACTGCTGACCCGACCTCCCCGTGACCTTCAGGGGCCAGCTCGGTCCCCCGATGTACCCCTTCGTGTACGTATGCGAGCCGCACTCGGGGTTGACCGGCCTGCCCAGGCGATCCGCGGTCCCGTCCAGCTTGCAGCTCACAAAGTCGACGTTCCCCGTCACCGCACGGGTGATCGTCGCGATCGCGATGACGCGCTGGCCCTCGACCTTCTTCCCCGGTATGAGCGCCAGGGTCGGGGGCAGGTACGGGAGGACCCTCGTCACGATCGCCGTCCCCGGCTGGACGGTCTCCCACCTGATCGTCGAGACTTGCTTCAGGGTGCCGTCCTCGCCGCCGTGCAGGGTGTTGCCGGCAACGCACTGAGACGCCGTCCAGGTCTCGGCGTGCGTCTGGTGATACACGCCGTACCCGGACAGGTGGTAGCGGGCAACGAACGGCTTCGGCGGCCCCGCTCCGGTCGCCGTGGCCGCCGTCGCCGCCAGCGCCACGCCGACAAGTAGTCCTAGCCGCTTTCCCACGTCCTCACCTCCCGCGCGAATCCCCGCGAAATAGCGCAGGCGGTCGGCCGCGTCCACGCCGTGCGTCAGCGTCGCGGGTCGTGGCGGGCACGAGGCGGAGCATTGGCGCCGAGCGTTAGGCTCCGGCCGAATCCCCGACCAAGGAGGACGTAATGCCCGACTACGCTCGTGTAGTCACGTTCGACGCCGACGGTCCGGCTCTCGACGCGTTGCTCAAGGAGATCAAGTCCGCCGGCGGCCCGCCCGAAGATATGCCCGCCAAGCGGATCACCGTCCTCGCCGACCGCTCGGCCGGACGGGTCGTTGTCGCCGTGCGTTTCGGCTCCGAGGATGATCTCCGAAAGGGCGCCGCCGCGCTCGAGGCGATGAGCCCGCCGGACGTCGGCAACATGCGCCGCGTCTCCGTCGACGTCTACGAAGTCGTGCTGGAGGAAGAGGCTCCGTAGAGCTCAGCGCCTCGGCCAGGGCTTTCCATTTCGGCAGGGTCTCCCGTGGGCACAGGGAGAGGTCCGGTGTGTGGGGACCGAGGACACATCGGTCCCCACACAGGACCAGGCCGGTAGCTGACTGCTAGGCGCCCTTGCAGAACGCGATGTAGTCCACCAGCGTGCCCGTATTGCTGCCCGGGTCTCCTGTTGTCAGCAGCACCTCGACGCCGAGCTTCAGCAGATACGCGCACGGCGAGAGGCTCGCGAACGTCCACCCCGACGGCGTCGCGGTGCCGAACCAGCTCTCGCCCGCGACCTGGGGCGCGGCCGGACTGAGGTCGAACGCGAACGGCCCTCCGGGCCCCTCGAGCCAGGCCGACACGCCCCCCATGTTGGAGTGCGCGGCCGTGAACTCCACCGTCAGCGACTTGTGCAGCGTGGCGCACGGGGCTGCAGCGAGCTCGGCGATGCCGACCGACGACACGGCAAGCTCGTTCGTGTCTCCGAACAGCCCGCCGGGCCAGTACGGGTGATGCGAGATGTTGTTGTACCGGGTGTTGTTGATCGCGATGTGGTTGCAGGTCCCGCCTTCGCTGCCGTCTCCGGTGGCGCCGACGTTGCGCAGCCGCATGCGGATCCCGAAGTAGACATCCGTCTGGAGCGGCGCATTGGCTGCGCTTCCGGCCACGACGCCGGTCTCGTCGACCGAGGCCACGAACGGCGGCAGCAGGGTCTCGGTGATGAGCTGGAGCAGGTCGCCGCCCGGGAAGAACCGCCACGCAGGCGGGGGTTCGGCCGGCACCATCGGCGGCACCGGGAACATCGGCGGGATCTGGATCCAGCCGTCGGCGCTGGGGGTGATCGTGAAGATCCCGGGTCCTGACTTGTTGACCCAGACCTCGATCTCCTCGAAGAACGGGAACACGGGGATCGACCGCATGAACGTCCCGATGTTCGTCGGAGCGATCTGGGCCGGAGTGACCGGAACCCACGAGCCGGTCGGGGTCGGGCCGGGCAGGATCGGCCCGCCACCCGACAGGGTCGTTCCGTCCGGTGAGGTCGAGACCGTCTCGAACCGGTACTCGACGAGCGGCGCCCCGTCGACCACGGAGAGGCCTCCGTTCAGGCGCAACGTGTTGTAGAACGCGCGGTGGTCGGTGACCGTGAGCCCGTTCTGCCCGGGGTGGCTCCCGATGTCGGTGTTGTAGTACAGCTGCCCGATCTTCGTGAAGACCGCCTCCGTCCGCGGCGGGCAGACGAGGATGCAGTAGCGCCGGCAGCGGAGGAAGCAGATCCAGTGGCAGAGCTGGATGCAGAAGCGCTGCAGCTTGAGCTCGGTGACGATCGCGTCGAACGTCTTCAGGTCGCCGGCGCCGACCGCCGCGCTCAGCCGCTCGAGCTGGAGCGGCTGCTTGCCGAGCGTCTGGGTCGCCTTCGCGAACGCAAAGGCCTCGCCGGGCTCGTCCGCGATCGCCGGCGGCGGGAACTGGCGGCAGAGCGCGAAGCAGACGAGCACGCAGTGCCAGCTGCAGAACCACTCGCAGATGAGCCTGCAGAACGGCAGCAGCCCCACCGAGTCGATCGCAGCGCCGATCTTCGCGGGGTCGCCGGCCTGCGCGCCCGCGACCGCCTGGTCGAAGGCCGCCCGGTTGCCGAGCAGCACGCGCAGCGCGCGGCCCGCCGCGGTCAGCTCGGCCGCCAGATTCGGCTGCTCCTTCACATGGAGGTCGCAGATCCAGCGGCAGACGAGCCGCCAGCGAACGAGGCAGACCCAGTGGCAGAAGAAGTGGCAGAACGGTCCGAGCTTCTCCACCTCGACGAAGCGCTGAAACGCGGCGCGGTCGCGCTTCTCGACGATCTGCGCGAGCTGCTGGACGAGCTTCGGGTTGGACGTGACCCGGATGATCGCCTCGGCCAGGAGATGCGGATCCGGGGGCTTCGCGTCCGCCTTGGGCGGACCGCATAGCTCCAGGCAGAGGAAGACACACTCCTTGCTGCGGATCCACTCGCAGACGAGGTTGCACTGCGGAGTCAGCTTGAGGCGCGCGAGGACGGCCTGGAACGTCTTCCGGTCGCCCGAACGGAAGGCCGCGTAGGCGGAGAGGAACGCCTTCTCGTCGGCGGCGAGCTGCCCGACGACGCCCGCCTCCACGAGCAGGTCGCGGAGCACGTCGAACTCGAAGCCCTGATCTGCCATGACTGCCACCTTTCGGTCGCTTTGCGCCGAATCTGGCAGCCCTTCCGTCACCGCACCGTCACCGCAGCGTCACCGCTGTGCGTTGACACGGGTCAGGTGCGATGCCACAGTTGGCGAGGGCGGCGGACGCACGCACAGCTCGGAGATACAAGGTGACCGTTCGGAGCGATGGGTCACTGCGGCTTACACAACGCCCCCGGAGCGAGACTCAGGGAGAGGATCCTCCTCGGCTGGGTTTGCTCGGTGGGTTCGAGCTGGAAGCGAACGGACGGCCTGTTCGCCTTCCGCTCCACGCGCAGCGGCTGCTGGCGTTTCTCGCCCTCAACGGCCGGCCGCTGCACCGCGGCTACGTGGCCGGACGGCTGTGGACCGAGCTGAGCCAGGATCACGCGCACGCGTGCCTTCGCTCCACGCTCTGGCGGTTGCGCCGGCTTCCCTGCACGTCGGTCGAGAGCACGACCACGCACCTCGCGCTGGCCGCTGCCGTCGAGGTCGACGCGCGCGAGCTCGAGCACTGTGCCGAGCGCGTGCTGCACGACGGAGAGCCGGGCGTCCGCGACATCGACCGCCTCACCCGAACCGCGGACCTGCTCCCAGACTGGTACGAGGACTGGGTGCCCCACGAGCGCGAGCGGCTGCGGCAGCTTCGCCTCCTCGCGCTCGAGGCCGCTGCGGAGGCGCTGATCGGACTCGGATCCAACTCGGAGGCCGCCGTCGTCGCGCTCGCCGCCGTCGCCTCCGACCCGCTCCGGGAACGCGCGTACCGGCTCCTGATCCAGGCCTACCTCGAGGACGGGAACGCCGGCGAGGCGCTGCGCCAGTTCGAGCTCTTCCGCGGGGAGCTGCGGCGCACGCTCGGACTGGAGCCGTCGCCCCGGATGCAGGAGCTCGTCGACGCGATCGTCTGACTGGCGCGAGCCGGTCCGCAGCCGTAGCGTTCGCTGTCGTGGCTGACGTCGACGCGATCATCGTCGGGAGCGGGATCAACGGGCTCGCCTGCGGCGCGCTGCTGGCCCGCGGCGGCTGGAGCGTCTGCGTGCTGGAGCGCGACGACCGGCTCGGCGGGGCGGTCCGCACGGCGGAGATCACCGTGCCCGGCTTCCGGCACGACGTCTTCAGCGCATGGCATCCGCTCTGGGTCGGCGGTGCGGCGCACGCACAGCTCGGCGACGACCTCGCGCGCCACGGGCTCGAGTACCTGAACACCGAGCTGCCGACCGCCACGCTCTTTCCCGACGGCGAGAGTGCCTTCCTGCTGCGCGACGCGGACGCCAACGCGGCCGAGCTCGACCGCCACCATGCCGGTGACGGCGCCGCCTGGCGGGCGATGCTCGACGACTTCTTTCCGAACGCCGACCTCTCGTTCGGCGTGCTCGGCACCGAGCTGTGGTCGCGAAAGGGGCTCGGCCTCGCGCTCAAGGCCTACCGGCGGCTCGGCCGGGCCGGATCGGCCGAGTTCGCGGGCCGGCTGCTCGTGTCGGCCCGGGACTGGCTCCACGAGACCTTCGAGTCCGGTCGCGCGCACGGGCTCCTCGCGCCCTGGGTGCTGCACACCGGGCTCGGGCCCGACGCCGCCGCGTCGGGCTACATGGCCCAGGTGATCGCCGTCGCGGTGCAGGAGGGCGGCATGCCGATCCCGCGGGGCGGCGGCGATCGCCTCGCCGAGGCGCTCGCCGCGCTGATCCGCGCGCACGGCGGGGAGCTCCGGACCGAGACCGAGGTCGAGCGCGTGCTGCTGGACACCGGCGGCCGCGCCGTCGGCGTGCGCACGACGTCCGGCGAGACGGTGACCGCACGCCGAGCCGTGATCTGCAACGTGACGCCGAGTCAGCTCTACGGCCGCCTCGTCGACGCCGGCGTCGAGCCGAGAGCGACGCGCTTCCGCTACGGCCGCTCCGAGATGCAGATCCATTTCGCGCTCTCCGAGCCGCCCCGCTGGGAGGGCGACGAGCGGCTGGGCCGCACGGCGATCATCCATCTCACGCCCGGCCTCGACGGCGTCTCGCGCGCGGTCAACGAGGCGGATCGCGGGCTGCTCCCCGCCGAGGCCACCGTCGTCGTGGGGCAGCCGCTGACCATGGATCCAGGGCGGGCGCCGGACGGGAAGGGAATCCTCTGGATCCAGCTCCAGGAGCTGCCCTGGCAGGTCCGGGGAGATGCCGCCGGCGAGCTCGACACGGGCGACGGCACGTGGACGGAGGAGCTGCGCGAGCGCTACGCCGACCGCATCCAGGCTCGGATCGCGAGGCACGTGCCGAACCTCGAGTCCTCGATCCTCGCGCGCACGACCCTCTCCCCCGCCGACCTGCAGGCGGCGAACCCGAACCTCGTGCACGGCGACCCGTACGGCGGCTCGCTCACGCTCGACCAGAACTTCCTCTGGCGTCCCTTCCCCGGCCGGCCCGGGCACCGCACGCCGATCGAGCGACTCTGGCACATCGGCGCGAGCACCCACCCGGGGCCGGGCCTCGGCGCGGGCTCGGGCACGCTCGTCGCGGAGCAGCTCCTCGAGCCGTCCGCTCCAGCGCGAGCCCTCCAGCGCATCAGACGACGCTGAACCCGGCACCTGGCCCGTTCGACGAGGAGCAGATGTCAGCGGCCGCGTGCGGCCGCGAGGGACGAGCGTGTTCCCCGCCGGAAGTCGTCATGGCACCGGCGCAGCCGTGCCGGACTTCCGGCGGTCAGTCGAAGATTCCGCGGCCGCCCAGCTCGCGGGCGAAGAAGAGGCTCGCCAGCTCGAGGTGGCAGTAGAGCGCGTCCGCGGCGGCGTCGGGGTCGCGCACGAGGCAGGCCTCGAGCAGCCGGTCGTCGAGCAGACGGTGCTGCTCCTGGAGCTCGCCGTCCGACGGAGAGCAGCGCGGGCCGGAAGCGCTCCGAGCGGTCCCAGGGCGGCCGGATCAGCCGCGGGAGCCACGACGATCCGGAAGCGTCGTAGAGCACGAAATGGAAGTCAGTGTGCGCCCGCATCGCCTCCCGGAGGTCGCCCGCGGCGCGGGCCTCGTCGAGGTGCGCGAGGTGCCGCCGCGCGGTGGCGCCAGCGGCCTCGGAGAACCGCTCGGCCGCCCGGCGGACCGCGAGCGACTCGAGCGCGAGCCGCACCTGGAACAGGTCGCGGAGGTCGTCGGCGTCGAAGTCCAGGACCTTCGCGCCCTGGTGCGGAATGTGCTCGGCTAGGCCCAGCGCCTCGAGCTGCCGCACCGCCTCGCGAATCGGCGAGATGCTCATGTCGAGCGAGCGCGCCAGCTCGTCGAGGCGCAGCGGGGTCCCGGCGGGCAGCTCGCCGAGGATGATCGCCTCGCGGAGCTCCTCCACCGCGTACTCAGCCATCGTGCGATGGCGGGTCCTGCCCCCCTCCGCGGGCCGTAGCCGGATCATCGGGACGGCACCGTCCCATGTACTTGATCACATGTCAAACCCTGTGAGACGATTACGAGTGAGTGCTGCAGGGGTTCAAAACCATGAACGTCGCATGACGGACGGGCACCCGCGGGTGTCGGTCTCGCAGGTGACGACGCTGACCAGGAGCTTCCTCGACGACGTGCAGACCTACTCGGCCACCGGCCTGAGCGGGATCGGCGTCTGGGAGATGAAGCTCCCCGAGGGCGGCGACGCTCAGGCGCTCGAGGCGCTCGAGGCGTCGGGGCTGGAGTCCGCGTCGGCGGTGCCGGCGGTACCGTCGATCCTGCCTCTGCCGCTGCTCGGCGGGCCGGACGATCCCGGGGAACGCGTCGATGCCATCTGCGCCTCGCTGCACCGGCTCGTGCGCTTCCAGCCCGGCGGCGTCGTCTGCCTGACGGGCACGGGCGTGGGCCGTGATCCGGACGACGCGCGGGCGACGCTCGTCGACGGGCTGCGGACGATCGCCGCGGAGGCCGAGAGCGTCGGGCTCCGGATCGGCCTGGAGCCGTACCAGCGCGACGGCGGCGAGCTCTGGACGGTCGCTTCCTCGATCCCCGAGGCCGTCGACCTGATCAGGGACGCAGGCGACCCGCCGGCTCTCGGCATCCAGTTCGACGTCTGGCACCTGTGGAACACGCCCACGCTCGAGCGAGGACGTGCAACGCGAGCTCGGGCGCGTCGTCGGCGTCCACGTCTCCGACTGCCGCGAGCCGACGCGCGGCTGGGCCGACCGGGTGCTCCCCGGCGAAGGCCGCGCGGACGTGCCGCGGGTGCTGGCGCTGCTCGACGACGCCGGCTGGGACGGCCTCTACGACATCGAGATCTTCTCCGACAACGGCACGTTCGGCGCCAGCTATCCGGACTCCCTCTGGGACGTCCCCGCAACGGAGCTGGTGCCCCGGGCGCGCGCCGCGTTCGACCGCGTGTGGGAGGCACGACCGAGTGCTTGACCCTCGACCTCTGATAGCCCAGTGTCCCTGTACCCCCGTCCGTCGCAGGCCGCGGCGGCCGACAGTGAAGGAGTGGAGATGAGACGTCTGAGTTCCCGAGCGGGGCTCGCGTTCGTGATCGTCGCGGCGGCGCTCGTCGCGCTGGCCGCTGCCGCAGCGGCGAGCACGACTGCGCAGGCTGCGAAGCCGATCGTGATCGGCTGGGCGTACGACAGCAAGGGCGCGATGGCGCCGTTCGACAACCCTGACCTCGCGGCTGCGAAGCTGCGCGCGGCCACCGTGAACTCGAAAGGCGGTGTGGTCGGCGGCCGGAAGCTCGTGATCAAGACCTGCGACACGCAGGGCAACAAGCCGGCCATCGCGAAGGCCTGCGCGCAGAAGCTGCTCGGACAGGGCGCGAACATCATCTTCACGACCTGCGATGTCGACTACGCGGCACCCGTCGTGCAGGAGGCGATCAACCGCGGCGTGCTCACGGTCGCGCCCTGCATCGGCACCGACCAGATGGGCCCGAAGCGCTTCGGACCGAAGGGGAGGCTCGCGTTCAGCTTCGGCAACGTCGCCCAGGACGAGGGTTCCGCGATGGCGCAGTACGCGTGGAGTCGCGGCTGGCGCAAGGCGGCGGTCGCGACCGACACCGTGATCGTCTACTTCAAGAACGTCACCGCGGCCTTCAAGGCCCGGTGGAAGCAGCTCGGCGGCAAGATCGTCGCCGACGAGACCTACCAGTCGGGTGCCAGCACGAACGTCCAGAACGCCGTCACGAAGCTGAACCGGGTCAAGTCAGACGTGGTCGTGACCTCGACGGCGGGTTCGTTCGGCGCTCTCTCGACGCTGGTCACGGGGCTCCGGACCCTCGGCAACAACACCCCGATCCTCAACTCGTGGGCCGGCGACGGGACGTACTGGCTGCCGAAGAGCCCGAAGGTGACGAACTACTACTTCGTCACGTTCGCGTCGATCTTCGGCGACGACCCGGTGCCGGCAGTGAACAAGCTCGCCAAGCAGGTCAAGGCGGGCACGGGCGGCTTCCTCGTCGGCCCCGCGGCGATCGACGGCGTCGTCACCGCGATCAGGCGCGCGCACGGCTCGACGAACGGCCTGGCGCTGGCCAACCAGATGGAGAAGTTCCACAAGGTGCCGACTCTGTCCGGCCCGGTGAGCTTCTCGAAGAAGTACCACACCGTGTTCGGGCGGACGTACCGCGTGATCAAGATCCAGAACAACGTCGGCCACCTCGTCGGCCTCGTCAAAGCGAAGGTCGTTCCGAACATCGGCTAGACCCCGTGGCGGAGTCGATCGAGCACGAGTCGCAGAGGAGGCCCGGAGGCACGCTCCGGGCCTCCTCCGTCTCGCGGTCGTTCGAGGGCGTGGCGGCGCTGCGCGGCGTCACACTCGAGCTGCACCGGGGCGAGGTGGTCGGGCTCATCGGCCCGAACGGGGCCGGGAAGTCGACGCTCGTGAACGTGCTCAGCGGCTTCGACCGGCCGACCGCGGGCACGGTGCACCTGGAGCAGCGCGACGTGACCCGGTGGACGCCGAACCGCAGGGCCCGCCACGGCCTGGCGCGGACCTTCCAGCACACGCACGCCTTCCGCTCGCTCTCGGTTCGCGAGAACGTCGAGGTGGCCGCCCTCGGGGTCGGCGCCGGTGGGCGGCTGGCGACGCGTCGGGCGCAGGAGCTGCTCGACGCGCTGGCGCTCGCCCCGTACGCAGACGCGCCCGCATCGACCCTCGCTCACGGCGACGAGCGGCGCCTCGGTGTCGCCCGCGCGCTGGCGACCGAGCCGCGCTTCGTGCTCATGGACGAGCCGGCCGCCGGGCTGCCCGAGGCCGAGGTGCCCGAGTTCGCGGCGGTGGTCCGTTCGATGCGCGACGAGCACGGCGTGGGCGTGCTGCTCATCGACCACAACATGGCTCTGATCATGGAGATTTGCGAGCGCATCCACGTCCTCGACCAGGGCACGACGCTCGCCGAGGGCACACCCGAGGAGATCCGATCGAACCTCGACGTGGCCGCCGCCTACCTGGGCGAGGCGCCCGTGCCGGAGGACGGATGACGCGGCCGACGCTCAGCGTGCGCCACCTCGACGTCCGCTACGGACCCGTACAGGCCGTGCGCGACCTCTCGTTCGAGGTGGCGCCGGGGGAGATCGTCGGCCTCATCGGCGCCAACGGTGCGGGCAAGTCGTCGACGCTGAACGCGATCATGGGTGCGGTGCCCGCGACCGGCGGGGACGTGACGCTCGGCGGGCGATCGCTGCTCGGCCGCCGCCCCGAGGACGTGGCGCGCAGCGGCGTGGCGCTCGTTCCCGAGGGCCGCCGCATCTTCGCCGAGCTGACCGTGGAGGAGAACATCCGCCTCGGGCTGGCCGGCCGGCGGTCGAGTCACGGCGCGGGCGAGGCGCAGCGCTCGGCCTACGAGATGTTTCCCGCTCTGGAGGAGGCCCGGCGCCGGCACGCTGGCGCGCTGTCGGGCGGGCAGCAGCAGCAGCTCGCGATCGCACGGGGGCTCGTGGCCGACCCCGACGTGCTGCTGCTCGACGAGCCGTCGCTCGGCCTCGCGCCCCGCATCGTCGACGCGGTGTTCGAGGCGCTGGAGGCCATCCGCGACCGCGGTCTCGCCGTTCTCCTCGTGGAGCAGCGCGCCCAGCGCACGGTCGCGCTGGCCAACCGCTCCCACGTGCTGGCCTACGGGGAGCTGCGGCTGACCCTCGGCCCGGAGGACGCGGCCGACACCGACAAGATGGTGGCGGCGTACTTCGCATGACGCTCCTCGTCCTCAACGTCGACTGGCAGACGCTCGCGGACGCGGTCGCGCTGGGCTCGATCTACGCGCTGATGGCGGTTGGCATCGGGCTGGTGTTCGGCGTCCTGCGGCTCGTCAACTTCGCGTACGGGCAGCTCATCATGGCCGGCGCCTACGCGCTTGCGCTCGCCTCCCAGTGGAACTGGCCGGTATGGGTCGGGATCCTTCTCTGCTTCGCGGTCGTGCTGGTCCTCTCGCTGCTCATGGAGCGCCTCGTGTTCCGGCCCTTGCGCGGGCACTCGCCGGCGGTGATGCTGGCCGCGACCTTCGCGGTCGCGTTCCTGCTGCAGAGCATCGCGCTGCTCAAGTTCGGGTCGCTGGGCAAGATCGCCGTCTCGCTCGCGTACCTGAACCGGCCGGTGACGATCCACGGGGTCGACATCCGGAAGATCACGATCGTCGCGACCGTCGTGGCCGCGGTGTGCCTCGTCGCGCTCGTGCTGCTGCTGGAGCGGACGACGGTCGGGCTGCAGATGCGCGCGGCCTCGCTGGACTTCGGCACCGCACGGCTGCTCGGCGTCCGCGCCAATCGCGTGATCGGCTCCGCCGTGCTCATGTCCGGAGCGCTGGCCGCGGTCGTCGCCGTGATGCTGACCGTGCAGACACCGCTCGTCACTCCCGACTTTGCCTTCAACGACACGCTCCTCGTGCTCGTCGGAGTCGTGGTCGGCGGGATGAACCGGCTCGTTCCGGCGACCCTCGGCGGGTTCACGATCGGCTTCGCGAGCGGCCTCCTCGGCGGCGCGCTGCCGACGGCCCAGAGCCAGTACCTGCCGTCGTTCCTGTTCGGCGCCGTGATCCTCGTCCTCCTCGTTCGCCCCAACGGCCTGTTCACGGGCTCGCGCAGCGCCGGAGTGGAACGCGTATGAAGCGGCTCGCCGGCCTCGAGCAGCTGGCGGCGCCCATGGCGCTCGTCGTGCTGACGGCGCTGCTCGGAACGCTGGTGTCGACCTACCTCAAGGGCTACTTCATCGATTCGCTCGTGAAGGTCGCGATCGTGACCGCGCTGTTCGTGTTCGTCGGCAACTCTGGAGTGCTCTCGTTCGGGCACATCAGCTTCGTCGCCGTGGGCGCGTGGGCGGCGGGCGTGCTCTCGGTTCCGATCGCCTCGAAGCCGGCGATCATGCCGAACCTCGCCGGCTTCCTGAGCCACCGTACGGTGGGGAACCTCTCGTCGCTGGTCGTCGCGGCCGCCGTGGGCGGGGTCTACGCGCTGGCCGTGGGGCTGCCGCTGATGCGACTCTCGGGCCTCGCGGCCGGGATCGCGACGTTCGCCGTGCTGGCGATCACGAACAACGTGCTCCGCTACTACGAGAAGATCGGGCCCGGCCTGAACACGTTCTCGTCGGTTCCCGAGACCACGAACCTGCGGCAGGCTGCGATCGGCGCGCTGATCGTGATCGCCGTCGCCTACGCCTACGGCCGGAGCCGCTTCGGCCGGCTGCTGCGGGCCACGCGCGAGGACGCGGCGGCCGCCCGCGCGAGCGGCGTCTCCGTCTACATCCAGCGGCTGATCGCTTTCGCGCTGTCCGGTGCGCTCGCGGGGTTCGCAGGCGGGCTGTACGTGCACCTGCTGCCCCTGAACACCGAGGCGGTGTACCTCGATCTGACGTTCATCACGCTCGCGATGCTCGTCGTCGGGGGCGCGACGAGCCTGTGGGGCGCCGTCGTGGGCGCGCTGGCGGTGAGCGGGCTCGACTCGTTCCTCGCAAACGCGGAGAACGGCGTGACCCTGCTCGGCCGCACGATCGACCTTCCCGCAGGCACGCGGATCATCGTCGTCAGCTCGCTCATGGCGATCGTCCTCGTCCTGCGTCCCTCGGGCCTCACCGGCGGTCGCGAGTTTCGAATCCGCCGGAAGTCCGCCTCGGCGTCGCCGTCGGCATGACATCTTCCGGCGCGGGAAGCAGCGACGTCCGCGGTCGCCTCAGGCGGCCGCGACCCTAAGGGCGAAATCACCCCTGTACAGCGGTCGTTCGCCTGTTACGTCGCCGACAAAACGTCGCGGAATGGCAAGCCGGACGCTGGCGGACTCACCCGCCCGAACATCGACCGGCTCCGACTCGGCGACGACGGCTCCGTCCACGACAGCCTGGATGACGGCTCCCCTCGCGGGTGCGCCTCCCCTGTTCTCGATCGTCGCCGCGATCTCGACATCCTGCTCGCCCGCGGCAAACCCGTCCGCCTCGCGTACCTCGAGCCGCTGCTTGCCGAAGAGAACGTCCTTGCCGCCGATCTGCAACAGAAAGGTGCGGAAGGCCACCGCGGCGAGCGCAACCGCCGCCACCGCCGTGAGCGCGAGCCAGACTGGATCCACGACCGCAGAATAGGACTCGATCGCTGGTGTCCGCTGAAACAGGACACCGTGGACAGAGCCGGAGCCAGAGCTCGGACATTACTGTTGCGCAGAGCGGCAGATGGGAGCCGCCGCTTGCGGCCGCGAGGCAAGCCGGCTTCCCCGCCGCAAGTCGTCATGTCAAGCGCGAAGCGCGAGCCGGACTTGCGGCGGCTACTCGTGCCGGACCGGGTCGCCGAGCCGCCGTGGCAGCATCCGCTCGACGTGCTCCAGGAGCTGGAGCGGGCTGAACGGCTTGGTGAGGAAGATGTCGGCGCCAAGCGAGTCGGCGAGCTCGCGCTGCCGGGGCTCGAGCTCGGCGGTGACGACGATCACCGGCACCTCCGGATGGCGGCTGCGCAGCTGCTCGAGCACATCCGCACCGGAGCGGCCCGGCATCATCCAGTCGAGCAGCACGAGGTGCACGGGCTCGTCCCGCTCCAGCAGCTCGAGGGCCTGCTTGCCGTCGCCGGCCTCGATGATCTCGAAGCCCTCGGCCTCCGGCAGCGTGGCGCGCAGGAGCCGGCGCATGGTGACGTCGTCGTCGACGATCAGCACGCGAGACTGTTCGGCGCTGGGCGCTTGCCCCGGCGTCGAGAGCATCATCACGACGCTCGAGACCGCGCCTCCCTGCTCGCGGACGAAGAGCGACGCGCCGTCGCTCTCGACGAGGCGGGCGGCCACGTACAGGCCGAGCCGAGCCGAATCGCCCATGGGCCACCCGGCATCGGAGCCGACCGACAGCATCGTGACACCCCGCCGCTCCTCGACGTCCAGCGTCAGCTCCGTTCCCTCGGCGAGCTCCGCATACCCGGACGAGAGCAGCGCGGCGAGCGCCTGTGCGAGCCTGTTCGGATCGCCGCGCACCACCTGCACGAGTCCGTCCGCGGGCAGGCGAGGGTGGCGCGTGCGCAGCCCCGGCGAGAACGCGACGGCCCGGTCGAGGAGATCCGCGAGCGAGATCGCACGTGGCTCGTCCAGAACCCGAGCGGTGTCGAGCGCGAAGAGCGCGAGGATGCCGTCGAGGGCCCGGCCGAGCTGGGCGGCGGCCTCCGCGATGTAGGCGGCCTCCGCCTGCACCTCCGGCTGCGCGGTGCGCGTGAGGATCAGCTCGGCATGGCCGGCGATCACCGCCAGCGGCGTCTTCAGCTGGTGCGCCGCAAGCGACACGAGCTCATCGCCGCGGGGCCGGCCCAGCTCACTCATGGAGGTGCGGTCATGGTCAGGCCGCGCTGCGCAGCTCATCAACGAGGTCGATGAACGACTCCGCCAACCCGGGGTCGAACTGCCACCCCGCTCCGGTCACGAGCTCGCGCCTCGCAGCCTCGTAGGGCAGAGCCTTGCGGTAGGGACGGTCCGTGGTCATCGCATCGTAGGCGTCGGCGAGGGCGAAGATTCGCGCCGGAAGCGGGATCTCCTGCGCCTCGAGGCCACGCGGATAGCCCGCTCCGTCCCAGCGCTCGTGATGGGAGCCGATCACCTGTCGCGCGAGATCGTCGAGGCACGGGACGTGGGAGACGATCTCCTCGCCCAGAATCGTGTGCTTCCGCATCTGCTCCATCTCGGCGGCGTCGAGCCGGCCGGGCTTGAGCAGGATCGCATCGGGCACCCCGATCTTTCCGAGGTCGTGCAGCAGGAAGCCGTACTCGAGCGTAGGCTCGTCGGCAAGCCTCGGCGCCACCCGCAGCGTGAAGCGCAGCCCGAGCCTGGCCACGCGGTCGGCGTGGCCGCCGCTGACGTCGTCTCGCAGCTCCAGCGTCGCGGCCAGCGCACGCACGGTCGCCGCATACGACTCCTCGAGCTGCCCGAGAGCCTGCTCCGCCCTCCGCCGCTGCATGCGCTCGTCGGCATGGAGCTGGCTCAGCTCCTCGGCGTAGCGCAGGGCCTGCTCGCTGGCCAGCTGCTCGTTCATTCGAATCGTCGCAAGCAGGGGCGAGGGGTCACCACGTCACGTTTGCGCGCCGGCTGCCGAAAGTCAATACCCCGTCGTGAGGATGTGACCGAACCGATGCCCCTCGGGGCAAGGCCCCGGCGACCGGTGCGCACGGGAAACCGCGAACGGCGCAACAGAGCGCCACGCCCGCATGGACCTGAATGGCAACGGCCGCGGGGCGACACGGTCCGCGCCGGTTCGACCATGAGCCCGGCCGCGCCTTCTGATTGTCTTACGGCTCCGAACCCCCGCGGAGGTCGAGTCGATGAAGGACATGCGCCGTCTAGCCCCTGTTGCCGCAGTGATCGGCTGTGCGCTGATCGGGCTCGCGATCTACTACTGGGTCGAGCCGGCCCGCTCGCTCCCCACCTGGCTCCCCGGCCACCAGGCCGGGTCCGGGCACCACCATGTCAAGCACGGGATCGCGGCGTTCCTGCTCGGCGTCGCCCTGCTCGTTTTCGCCTGGTTTCAGACAGGAACGAAACGGCAGTCCGACGGCGCCGCCTGATGGTGCTGCTATCGCTCATCTCCTATCCGCAGGCGATCCTGCTCGGGCTGCTCCAGGGGATCGCCGAGCTGTTCCCGGTATCGAGCCTCGGGCAGAGCGTGATCATCCCGCAGCTCCTGGGCTGGAACATCCACCAGAACGATCCGTACTTCATCACCTTCCTGGTGGCGACGCATCTCGCGACCGCCACCGTGCTGCTCGTGTTCTTCTGGGCCGACTGGGTGCGGATCGTCAAGGGCGTCGGCCGCAGTCTCCGCGACCGGGGGATCGGCCCGGACGACACGGACGCGCGGCTCGGCTGGCTGCTCGTGGTCGGCACCATCCCGGCAGGCGTCCTCGGGCTGCTGCTCGAGCACAGGCTCCGCAGCGTCTTCGCGTCGGCCAGCTCCGCCTCCTTCTTCCTGATCATCAACGGCTTCATGCTCTACGGCGCGGAGCTCCTGCGCAGGCGCGCTCCGCAGGTGGACACCGACGACGACGCACGGATCGCCCGCCAGGTGAGCTGGCGCAACTCCTTCGTGGTCGGCGCGGCGCAGACGCTCGCGCTCATCCCGGGCTTCTCCCGCTCCGGTGCGACGATGGGCGGCGGCCTGCTCGTCGGCCTATCCAACAAGGACGCCGCGCGGTTCTCGTTTCTGCTCGCCACGCCGATCATCGGCGCGGCGGCGCTGCTGAAGATTCCCGAGCTGCTCGGCACCCAGGGCAACGGCGTCCGCGGGCAGGCGCTCGTCGCGGCGCTCTGCGCCGCGCTCACGGCGTACCTCTCGGTGCGCTTCCTCATGCGCTTCTTCGAGACCAACACGCTGACGCCGTTCGCGATCTTCTGCGTGGTCGCAGGTCTCTGCTACAGCATCTACTTCCTCGTCAATTGATTGTCTCCCTGCACGTGGCGACCGGGGCGGTGGGCGGTGCGCTGGCACGCTCCCGGCTGGGTGCGCTCGCTCTGGGGCCCGTCCTGCACCTCGCGGGCGACATGGTGCCTCACCAGGATTTCTCCTCGCCCCACTTCGAGCTCCGTTCCGGCCTCGTCGGCCTCGGGCTCCTCGCCGCCCTGCGCGGGCCGCTCGACCCGGCGACGATCTGCGCCGCCGCCGCAGCAGCTCCCGACCTGGAGCACATCCTCCCGTTGCCGCGGCCGGGGGGACGCGAGCTGTTTCCCAGCCATCGCATCCCGGGCCTGCACCAGGCGGGAGGGATCTCGGCGCCGGCCCAGCTCGCGCTGGCCTGCGTCCTGCTCGCGCTGGTCCTGCGCCGCCGGGTCCGCCAGAGCGCGCCGACGTCATAGGCGGCGTCGATCAGGATCGCCTCCGCGGCTCTACGCGGCACCACATTGCGGCTCGTCAGCCCTCGTCGCACCGCGAGCACGATCGGGCGTGGTGCGTGCCGAAGGGGCCGTGCCCGCGGACGGTCAGATCACGGCCTCGGCCTCGATCTCCACGAGCCAGCGCGGATCGAGGAGAGCGGCGACGACAACGGCCGTCGAAACCGGTCGCGCCTGGTGGAAGACCTCGCCGTGGGCGCGCCCGACCCCGTCGATGTCTTCCGCCCTGGTCAGATAGAGCCGGGTGCGCACGACATCGCGCGGAGCGGCGCCGAGCTCCGCGAGCGCGGCGACGATGTATCTCGAGGCACCGCCGCGCCTGGCCGTAGGCGTCTGCCGGCGGGTCGGCGTCGCCGGGCATCACCGGAGCCGTGCCGGCCACGAGCACGCGATCGCCCCGGCGGACGGCGCGCGAGTAGCCGACGGCCTCGGCGAACGCCGAGACAGCGTCGACGCGGCCCCGCTCCATCAATCGGTCAGCCGGGCGCTCGCAGCAGGCCGGGTGGTCAGCCAGGCCCGCAGGAGCAGCTCGACCTCGAGCCGCAGGCGATCGTGGTGGAACGACCCGAGCAACGATGCCTCCAGCGAATCGGACCCGACTCGCTCGACCACGCAGCCAGACCGCGCGAGGAACCTCGCGAGATCCTCAGCGTAGATCGGGTCGCTCACCTGAATCCGCATTCCCGCCCGCTCCAGGGCGCAGACTCATTGTCAGCGTCCTTCCCGCGTCGGGCTACTCCTCGAAGGAGGGTTCTTGCGGCGATCGACCAGGCTCTTCACGTCTTCGAGAAACCGCGCGCATTCGGACTGGAGCTCGGGCGAGACGAACTCGCCGGGTGGATGGCGATCGGGCTTCGGCTGTGGATCGGACGGCCGTTTTGGACCAGCCAATTCCCTCACACCTCCCTGTGGATTCTGTGGAAAACCGGGCCCAGCACCGAGCCCTCACCAGTGAACGGAGCCGCAGCACCCGCCGAGGGACGAGTCTACTCCTCGGCGCCCCGGCCGCCGACCCCACCCGGAATCGACCCGTCCGCAAAGTGCGGGAACTTTGCGCAGGACCCGGTTGCCGCCCGCGCTGTAGGCTCGTCTCGATGGCGCTGCTGACCACCCAGGCCGGGCGGGGGTCCGCCGACTTCGAGCGCCGCCGGACACGGATGGAGGAGCTCGTCGCGGAACTTCGCGAGCGCACCGCCCTCGTCGCGCGCGGCGGCGGGGAGCGGTCGCTGGAGCGCCACCGGTCACGCGGCAAGCTGCCCGCGCGGGAGCGGATCGACCGCCTGGTCGATCCCGACAGCGCGTTTCTGGAGCTCTCCGTGCTGGCAGCCTGGGATGTCTACGACGGCCAGGCCCCCTCCGCTGGGATCGTCACCGGGATCGGGCTGATCGAGGGCCAGGAGTGCGTGATCGTCGCCAACGACGCGACCGTCAAGGGCGGCACGTACTTCCCGCTGACCGTCAAGAAGCACCTGCGGGCCCAGGAGATCGCCGAGCAGAACCACCTGCCCTGCGTGTACCTCGTGGACTCGGGCGGCGCGTTCCTGCCGCTCCAGGACGAGGTCTTCCCCGACCGCGATCATTTCGGCCGCATCTTCTTCAACCAGGCCCGGATGTCGGCGAAGGGGATTCCGCAGATCGCCGTCGTGATGGGCTCGTGCACGGCGGGCGGCGCCTACGTCCCGGCCATGAGCGACGAGACGGTGATCGTACGCGGGACGGGGACGATCTTCATCGGCGGTCCTCCGCTCGTGAAGGCGGCCACCGGCCAGGAGGTGACGGCGGAGGAGCTCGGCGGCGCCGATGTCCATGCACGGCAGTCGGGCGTCGCCGACCACTACGCCACATCGGACGAGCATGCGCTCGCGATCGCCCGCCGCATCGCCGCCAACCTCCACCGCCGCAAGGAAGCGCCGTGGGAGATCGCCGAGCCGGAGCCGCCCGTGGTCGATCCGGAGGACCTGTACGGGTTGATCCCCGAGGACTTCCGGACTCAGGTCGACCCGCGGGAGGTGATCGCGCGAATCGTGGACGGCAGCCGCTTCGACGAGTTCAAGGCGCTCTACGGCGAGACGCTCGTGACCGGCTTCGCGCGGATCGAGGGCTTCCCCGTGGGGATCCTTGCCAACAACGGCGTCCTCTTCGCCGAGTCGGCGCAGAAGGGCGCGCACTTCGTCGAGCTCTGCTGCAAGCGCAAGATCCCGCTCCTCTTCCTGCAGAACATCACGGGGTTCATGGTCGGCAAGGAGTACGAGGCCGGCGGGATCGCCCGCGACGGGGCGAAGCTCGTGACCGCCGTCGCCTGCGCGGAGGTGCCGAAGTTCACGGTCGTGATCGGCGGCTCGTTCGGAGCCGGGAACTACGGAATGTGCGGGCGCGCGTACTCACCACGACAGCTGTGGATGTGGCCGAACGCCCGGATCTCCGTGATGGGCGGCGAGCAGGCCGCGATGGTGCTGACCATGGTGGGGGACGCCGATCCCGACGAGATCCGCGCCAAGTACGAGGCCGAGGGCAACCCGTACTACTCGACGGCGCGGCTGTGGGACGACGGGATCATCGATCCGCTGGACACGCGGCGGGTGCTCGCGCTCGGGATCTCGGCCGCGCTCAACGCACCGATCCCGGAGACGACGTTCGGCGTGTTCAGAATGTAATCGGGTCTCGCCCACTGTCTCGAAGCCAGGAGGTTCTCATGGGGTATTCGACGGTCAACCTGAGGGACATCGAGCCGGGCGGTCCCGGCGGGATGGTTCAGTTCGTTCGCCGCGAGCTGGGCGCCGTGGCGTTCGGCATCAACTGGTTCGAGTTCCCACCCGGCGCGGAAGGCCTCGAGCACGATGAGACCGGCACGGGGCAGGAGGAGGTCAACGTCGTGATCCGCGGGTCGGGCGTCTACCGGATCGACGGCGAGGACCACCCGGCGCGCGAGGGCGACTTCTTCCGCTTCGACCCGAGCACGGTGCGCTGCGCGGTGGCGGGCCCCGACGGCATGACGGTGCTGGCGGTCGGGTCGCCGCCCGGGAGTTACGAGCCGCACGGGCCGTTCTGATGCCACCGATCGAGCTCGACGACGACGAGCTCCGCCTGCTCCACGCGGCGCTCCACGCGTACCTCGACGACTTCGGGCACGAGGAGGCCGACGTCCTGCGCGCGATCAAGAGACTGCTCGCCAAGCTCCCGCCGGACGCGGCGGAGAGCCCGGACGCCGCGTGATCGTCCGCGTGCTGCTCTGGAACCTCGGCGACTCCAAGACGACGCTGGAGGAGCTGCGGTCGCAGCTGCCGCCGCTCGAGCCGCCGAGCGTGTGGATCTCCAACGAAGCTGCGGAGCGCTTCGGCCTGATCGTGTACGGCGAGGAGCTACCCGAGATCCACGGTGTCCGCGAGCTGATCGGCCGTGACCCGGACGCGGCCGAGGAGTTCGACGTCGAGGCGTCGCCGCAGTGACCCGGCCCTGAGGCCCCGGTGTCAGCCGGAGTCGAGGCCGGCCAGAAGGGCGACCTCGGCGCGCTCCTCCGCGGTCAGCGTCCGCAGCGGCGCCGCGCACGTCCTCGTGCAGCGGGACTCCCCGCAGGGCCACGACTGCCTTCGCAGCCGCCTGGAACGGGAAGCGCTCCAGTCCCTCCCGCAGCCGCTTCGCCTCCGCCATCCTCTCCTTCGTCGGCTCGTGTACGAGGCTCGGCGACGAGCTCGGGGTATGCCGACCCGAGCCCCGAGACCGCTCCGGCTGCTCCGGCCTCGAGACCCTGCACGATCAGCGCCTCCGGCCCGACGAAGATGTCCAGCCCTTCGATCAGATACGGCTCGAAGCGCTCCCACGGCGAGTCGGACACCTTCAGCCCGGACAGGTTCGGCGCCCGCTCCCGCAGCCGCTCGATGACGCCGAGCGGCACGGCGTAGCCGGTCCGCGCCGCGAACTCGTAGACGTAGAACGGCAGCGGCGCGCACGCAGCGGCCGCGGCGGCGAAGTGCTCGAGCAGCGCACGTCTCGTCGAGCGCGAAGTACGGCGGCCCGATCACCGCGACGGCGGCGGCGCCGGCCTCGGCCGCGTGCGCCGCGAGCGCGACTGTGTCCGCCGTCGTCTGCGCTCCGCAGTGCACTGCGACCGCGAGCCTGCCCTGCGACGCGCCGACGAACAGCTCGGCGGCACGCCGGCGCTCGGGCGGCGAGAGCAGGATCCCCTCGCCCGTCGTCCCCAGCGCGAGGATGCCGTCGAGCCCGCTCCCGGCGAGGAAGTCGACGTAGGGGGCGAAGGCCGGCTCGTCGAGCGCCGCGCCCCCGTCCCGGAGCGGCGTCAGCGCCGCGGCGAGTGCGCCGGAGATCACATCCGCAGCATACGATGGCGCCGCGATGAGTGGCCTGCGGATCGACGCCGACGGCCCGCTGCGGCGGATCGTGCTGGCCCGGCCCGAGCGCCGGAACGCGTTCGACGCGGAGCTGATCGAGGAGCTCGGGGCCGCGTTCGCGGACGTCGGCGACGCGCGGGCCGTGCTGCTCTCCGGCGAGGGCCCGAGCTTCTCCGCGGGCGCCGACGTCGGATGGATGCGGGCCTCGGTCGACCTCGACTTCGAGGAGAACGTGCGCGACGCGCGAGCGCCTGCGCGCGATGCTCGACGCGATCGACTCCTGCCCTGCTCCGGTCGTGACCGCGGTGCAGGGCCACGCGCTGGGCGGCGGCTGCGGGCTGGTCGCCTGCTCGGACATCGTCGTCGCCGCGCCGGATGCGCTGTTCGCGTTCTCCGAGGTGAAGCTCGGGATCGTCCCGGCGGTGATCTCGCCCTTCGTGCTGCGCAAGATCGGCGAAGCGCATGCGCGGCGGCTCTTCCTCACCGGCGAGCGCTTCGACGCCGCAACGGCGCTGCGGATCGGGCTGGTCAGCGAGGTCGCGGACGATCTCGACGCGGCCGTCGAACGGATCGTCGCCGAGCTGCTGTCGTCCGGCCCGGAGGCAGTGCGGGCCGCGAAGCGGCTGGTGCTGGAACGGCCGGACGCGGCTGAGACGGTCGACCGCACCGCCGAGCGCCGCACCAGCGTCGAGGGACAGGAGGGACTCCGCGCCTTCCTCGAGCGGCGTCCCGCGAGGCACGCAGCAGACGGCTCACCGTGGGGCGTGTTCGCACCCGAGCCCGAGACCCGGAAGAGCTAGTCGGGACGAACCAGGGCCAGAGCGGCTCCCTGTGCGCTCTCGATCGGCACCGGCTCGTCCGGAGTCTCCGGCCGGGCGAGTAGAGCCGCGCCGACGACGACCGCGGCGAACGACGCGACGCGGACGACGCCGAGCGCGCCGCTCGGCAGGCCCTCTGCGAAGAGGACGGTGCCGGCCAGGATCGGCAGCGCGTTCGTGAAGAGCGTCGCGACTCCCGCCGTGGCGAGCGCGCCGCCGCGCTGGAAGCCGAGCTGCAGCGCGACGAAGGCGGCGCCGTGGCAAGCGAGCACGGGGACGACGAGCCAGAGCCGCGGTCCTCCGACGACCGCAGCCTTCGTCCCCACATCGCCTGCCGCGTAGAGCACACCCGCGGCGATGCCCAGACCCGCGCCCCCGGCTGCCCACCGCATCCCCGCCCCGGCGGCCAGCCCGGCGACCACCGCCGACGCGACGAGCCAGAGCACGACCGATCCCACGTGCCCGTCGCTCGTCGGCGTCGACTGGCCCGACGAGCGAGACGCCGAGCAGCACCAGCCCGAGCAGCGACACGGCGACACCGGCCAGCTCCTTCCTGCGCCAGCGCCTTGCCGCCGCGCGAGACGAGCAGCGCGAGCACCGCGATCCCGCCGGCCGCCGTGGCCTGGACGAGCGAGAGCGGCGCGAGCTTCAGCGCAACCACGTACAGCACCCATCCGCCGATGCTCACCCAGAAGCCGATCAACCATCGGGGGACCGTGAACAGCGCGAGCAGCGACTTGATCGGCCGCCGGACCGACAGCGGCGGAAGCTCGTGGGCGACGGCATGCTGCGCGTAGTAGCCCCAGTTGATGGCGACCGCGGAGCCGAGGGCGAGCAGCAGCCCGAGCGCGAGGTTCACGCGCGCTCGCGCCCGGTGAACGGCAGGTACGCCTCGGCGGCCAGTGCCGCGAGCCCGACGCGCGGCAGGTCGCGGCGCCGCTCGTAGACGACGAAGCGACGCTGCCAGGCCGGGTAGAACTTCCGGTTGAAGACCAGGAGATTGTCGAGCTGGAAGTGCCCCTTGAGGCGGAGCAGCGCGCTCCGCTCCAGCCGCAGGAGCGCCGTCAGCTCGGCCTCCGGCGCGAGCACGGCGGCGAACGGCGCGAAGTTGAGCGAGATCCGCTCGATCCCACGCGACCGCGCCCAGTCCACCGTCTCGCAGACGAGCCATTCGTTGAAGCCGTTCGGCGTATCGCGCAGGCGCGGCATCGACGAGAGCGAGAGAGCGCTGGCCCGCTCGCAGACCGCGTAGTGGAGAAAGCCGGCGGCGCGTCCGTCGGGCCCGAAGCCGATGACGAACACGGCGTCGTCGTGCTCGAGCCGGAACAGCGCGTCCAGCGACATCACGAAGCCGCGGTTCGGCTCGCCCGCGCGCCACGTGCGCGCGATCGCCTCGAGCTCGGCGCGCAGCGGGCCGCCGATCGCCCCCGGGCGCAGCACCTCTGCGCGGTAGCCGGCCTTGCCCAGCCGGTGCACCGACTGGCGCACCTTGCGGATCGCACGGCCCTCGAGCGAGAAGGTCGGCACGTCGAGCACCGCCTCGTCGCCGTGGTACAGCGCGCGCAGACCCTGCGAGCGGTAGAGCGCGAGGCACCGCTCGGACGCCCCGAGGATGGCGATCCGCCAGTCGCGGTCGTGCGCAAACGCGACGAACGCCCGCACGAGGCCCGCGAGCGCTCCGGGCGGGCCAATCGGATCGCCGGAGACGATCGCGACGCCGCTCACTACCTTGTATGCGATCATCGCCCGCTCGTCCTCGGTGAAGAAGTACGACTTGTCCCGGCGCAGCACGAACGGCGCCAGCGTGTCCTCTCCCCAGGCGCGCACGAGGTCGCGGGCCAGCTCGCGCTGGTGCGCCTCCTGCGCCACGCGGTGCCGCCAGGGCGCGAGCCAGGTGACGAGCAGAGAGATCGCGCCGCCGAGCCCGAGCAGCAGCATCGACAACGGGAACCACGAGTCGAAGGCGCCGACGAGGTGGGCCGAGCCGCGGATGTTGACGCCGACGAGCGACAGCGTCGTCTCGCGGATCGCGAACGGGAACGTGAACGGCTGGTCGGCCATGATCCGGTTGGCCCACAGGGCACTCGCGCCGTAGGCGTAGACGAGCGCGAGGAAGACCGCCGCGCGGGCGATGACGCGCGGCCTCGCACCGGGATCACCCCGTGCGTCGAAGTCCCGCCTCCTCGCCACGAGGGCGATCGCGACCAGAGCGGTCGCCAGCGCGCCGTGGTTGAACCCGTGCAGCGCGTTCAGGGCCGCCGAGCCACAGAGGAGCGCGGTCGCAAGCTGCCACGCGCGGCGCTTGCGGCGGGCGAGCCCACGGGCCAGCAGGATCAGCAGCAATCCGATCGGGGCCACGAGCGCCACGGTCACGGGGTGCACCGGGCTGCGGCGCGAGCTGCTCGAGGAAACCCTCGCCGCGCGCCGGCAGGATCCCGTCGAGCACGTCCAGAGCACCGGCCGCGCCGACGAAGCAGGCGAGAACCGTCGCCGCCCGGTGCCGCGACCCTCGCTCCCGTGCGAGCAGGGCGCCGCCGAGACCCGCGAGTGCCGCCGGGAGGTAGACGGCCTCCAGCTGCGACGCGGCACCGAACGCCGCGTGGGCCGGCACCTGGCGCACGATCAGCAGCGACACGCCGGTCTCCAGGTAGCCCCACAGCGCCACTCCGAGCGCGAGCAGGAGCGCGGCGGTGAGCCGCTCGACTCGGCGCCAACGGGCGATCAGCCCGAGCAGGACGCGCGGCGGCCCCCCAGACCGCCACGAAGCCGGACAGCGGCACGGCCGAGTGCTTCGAGAGCTCGTCCAGCGGCAGCGCGTCGCCGATCGACGGGCCGAACAACGGGCCCCAGGTGTGCGACTCGAGGAGGTACAGCCAGCCGCTCGCGCCGAGGACGACCGCGAGGCACGGCCAGCCCGGCGGCGACGTCGGCGGCGATCCGAGCAGCATCTAGCCATGCGCGAGCCTCGTCAGCGCCGCAGAGAGCGCCCGTTCGGCCTGCCCGCGCCAGAGCGCCCAGTTGTGGCCGCCGCGCACGAGGAAGTAGCGATGCGGGATCCGGTAGCGCACGAGCTCCTTGGCGAAGGCCGCGTTCTGGCGCCGGAGCGGATCCGTGCTCCCGCTGTAGAACCAGATGTACGTGTGCGCGCGGCGCAGTCCCGGGAGCACCAGCGGAAGCTGCTTCGTCGGGCTGTTGTAGGCGAGCAGCCTCGGCCTGCGGCCGAAGATCGACGCGATGTTGTCGGCCTGCTCGTACCCCGACCAGCTCTCGAGCACCCCGAACTCGCCGGGGTGGTGGAGCCCGATGTTGAGGGAGCCGTAGCCCCCCTCCGAGAGCCCGGCGAGCACGCGCCCCGACGCGGTCGGGATCGTCCTGTAGCGGCGATCGACAGCGCGCACGACATCGCGCGCGACGAACGTCTCCCAGTCCTCGTGCGGGCGGATCCCGTTGGCCCACTCCTTGTCGGTGAACGTCCCGGTTGAGCCGAACGGCATGACGAGGATCGCGGGCTGCGCGACGCCTTTCGCGGCGATGATGTCGTCCACGACGCCGGCGCGGACGGTCTGCAGGAAGGCCGTGGGACGGCCCGGGAAGCCGTGCAGCAGGTAGACGACGGGGAAGCGGCGCGCGGGCTGCTGCTCGTAGGCGGCGGGGAGGTAGACGTACACCTCTTGCCGCCGCCCGCCGAGCGCCGGGCTGGTCAGCTTGAACCGCACGGTGCGGCCGGGGGTCTGCACGAACGCCGGGTCTCGCGGCGGGGGGAAGCCGCGGTAGAGCCAGTAGTTCCGGACGTAGCTCCCGAGCCCGGCCAGGCCGCCGGCGAGGAACGCGGCGAGAACGAGGACGAAGACACTCCGGAGCGCGACGGAGCGCGGACGGCCGAACCTCGTGCCTCACCGCGCTCTGCCCTGGCATGCCGCTCTCGTTGTACCCAGGCGAGATTAACGTCCTGTTGCGGCAGGTTGAGCCCGTGCGTACGTCGTGTTAACGACATCGGCAGGCGGCCGCTCCATAGGCTTCGCCTGATGCGGAGACTGCTGATCCTCGTCGGCGCCATCGTCTTCGTCGACACGATGTTCTTCGCGGCGCTCACTCCGCTGCTGCCGCACTACGTCGACGAGCTGGGCCTCTCCAAGGCGCACGCGGGCATGCTCGCGGCCGCCTACCCGCTGGGGACGTTCGTCGGCGCGCTCCCGGGAGGGATCGCGACCTCGCGGCTCGGGGTCAAGCGCGCGGCGCTGATCGGGCTGGGCGGGCTGATCGCGACCACCGTCCTGTTCGGGCTCGCGCACAGCGAGTGGCTGCTCGACACGGCGCGGTTCGCGCAGGGCGTGTCGAGCTCCTTCACGTGGACGGCCGCGCTCACGTGGCTCACGCTGATGGCCCCGGCCGACCGGCGCGGCGAGCTGATCGGCTCGGCGCTCGCGGCGGCGATCGGAGGCGCGCTGTTCGGCCCCGTCGTGGGCGGGATCGCGTCGGTCGTGGGGACGGCCGCGGCATTCGGCGGGATCGCCGTGCTGGCCGCCGGGATCGCGGTCGGCGTGGCGACCACGGCGGCGCCCGGCCCGCAGGGGCGCCAGCCGCTCAGTGCGTTCTGGCACGCGGCTCGGCGATCCCCGGGTCCGCACGGCGATGTGGTTCGTCGTGCTACCCGGGATCCTGTTCGGGATGCTCGGTGTGCTCGGTCCGCTGCGGCTGTCCGAGCTCGGCCTGGGGGCGCTCGGGATCGGGGCGACGTGGCTGGTCGCGACCGCGTTCGAGGCGATAGCCAGCCCGTACGTCGGCCGCGTCTCCGACCGCCGTGGGCGGATCGCACCGATTCTCGTCGGCCTCGTCGCCTCGGCGATCGCGCTCAGCCTGCTCCCGTGGCCGGACCGCTGGTTCGTGCTCGCCGTGCTCGTGCTCTGCGCCGCGGTGTCGTTCGGCCTCTTCTGGGCGCCCGCGATGTCGCTGCTGGCCGACAGCTCGGAGGCGCGCGGACTCGACTACGCCTACGGCTTCGCGCTGATGAACATGGCCTGGGCCCCGGGGCAGTTCACCGGGGCGGTGCTCGGCGGCGCGCTCGCGGGAGCAACCGGCAGCGACGCCGTCCCGTACCTCTGCGCCGGCGTCGTGTGCGTGCTCACGCTTGCTGTTCCTGCGCCGTCACCACTCGCTGCTCTCCCTGAGTCCGGCATGACGATCAGGAAGCTGCTGGTCGCGAACCGGGGCGAGATCGCAGCGCGGATCTTCCGCACCTGCCGCGAGCTCGGGATCGGCACCGTCGCCGTCGTCGCTCCGGACGATCGCGGCTCGCTGCACGGCCGCACCGCCGACGAGACGGTCGAGATCGCTTCCTACCTGTACTCCGAGGAGCACATCCGCGCCGCGAGGCAGACCGGCGCGGACGCGATCCATCCCGGGTACGGGTTCCTCGCCGAGAACGCCGATTTCGCGGAGGCGACGGGCGCGGCCGGGCTCGTGTTCGTCGGGCCGACGCCGGAGGCGCTGCGGGCCGGCGGCGACAAGCTGGCGGCCAAGCGGATCGCGCGCGAGGCGGGGGTGCCCGTGGTCGAGAGCGGAGACCCCGAGGCCCTGGGCTTCCCGCTGATCATCAAGGCGGCGGCGGGCGGCGGCGGCCGCGGGATGCGGATCGTGCGCGGCCGGGCAGAGCTCGCCGAGGCGCTCGAGGCCGCGGAGCGCGAGGCCCAGGCGGCCTTCGGCGACGGCACGGTGTTCTGCGAGCGCTACGTGGAGCGGCCGCGGCACGTCGAGATCCAGCTCCTGGGCGACACGCAGGGCACGGTGGTCGCCCTCGGCGAGCGCGAGTGCTCGGTGCAGCGCCGCCACCAGAAGGTGCTCGAGGAGTCGCCCTCCCCCGCGCTCGACCCGGCGCTGCGGGCGGCGATGAGCGAGGCGGCCGTCGCCTTCGCCCGCGCGATCGGCTACACGAGCGCGGGCACCGCGGAGTTCATGCTGGACGGCCGGGACTTCTTCTTCCTGGAGCTGAACGGCCGAATTCAGGTCGAGCATCCGGTGACCGAGCTGGTGACCGGCGTCGACCTCGTGCGCGAGCAGATCCGGATCGCCGAAGGCCGCCCGCTCGACCTGCGGCCGGAGCCGCGAGGGCCATGCCGTCGAGGTGCGCCTGTACGCCGAGGATCCCCGGACGTTCCTGCCGCAGGCGGGGCCGGTCGAGCGGTTGCGGCTGCCGGACGGGATCCGGGTCGACGCGGGAGTCGAGGAGGGCGACGAGGTGGGCGTCGCGTACGACCCGATGATCGCGAAGCTGATCGCATCCGGGCTCGACGCGCGCCGAGGCGCTCGACCGGCTCGCCGCCGCGCTGGACGAGACCGAGGTCGCCGGCGTCACGACGAATCTCCCGTTCCTGCGCTGGCTCGTGCGCCACCCGGCGCTGCGAGGCGGGACGGACGACGACCGCATTCCTGACCGACTATCCGCCGCTCTCGGCGCCGCCCGTCGCGCTTCCGGAGGGCCCCTGGCGCGGTGCCTTCCGGCTCAATCTCCCCGCCCCGGCCCCCGCAGCCGCCGCCGGACGTGGACGCGGCCGCCCACGGCACGGCCCCGGCGCCGAGCAGAGCTCCCTCGCTGCCCCGATGCCCGGCACCGTGGTGAAGGTGCTGGTCGCGGAGGGCGACGCGGTCGAGCCGCGCCAGCCGCTCGTCGTGCTGGAGGCGATGAAGATGGAGACGCCGATCGTGTCCCCCTACGAGGCGGTCGTCCGCGCCGTGCACGTCGCCGAGGGCGACCGCGTGGCGGGGGGAACCGTGCTCGTCGAGCTGGAGGAGTAGGCCGCCGCTCCTCAGCGCACGACGTCGAGCCGGTCGGCCTGCACGCGGTCGCGGCCGGGGCCGCCGTCGAGGACGTCGCGCGACCCGTCGCGGCCGAGCAGGAGATCGTTGCCGCGTCCTCCGAACACGAAGTCGCGCCCGGGCCCGCCGACGAGCGTGTCGTTGCCGTCGCCGCCGAGCAGCACGTCGTTCCCGCCGCCGCCGCGGATCGTGTCGTTCCCGCCGAGGCCGCAGATCACCTCGTCGCTCGCGTTGCCCTGCAGCACGTCGTTCCCCGGCGTTCCGACGATGTCGCAGCGGCGCTGCCGGGCGGGCTCGTCGGTCGTGCCGGGGGCTCCGAGCGTCCTCGCGACGACGTTGGTGCCGTCGGGAGCCACGGCGAGAAGCTGCCAGCCGTTGCTGTACAGGATCTCGCTGCCGTTCGGATTCCAGCTGCCGTCCGGACTCCAGGCCGGCCGTGACACGACGCCGTGGGCGACCTCCTGCACGCCGCTCCCCGTCGTCACGAACAGGCCCCGGATCCCCTGGTCGGGCGTCGTCCCGGGCTCGTCCGCGACGTAGGCGAGCCGAGTCCCGCGCGGCGACCAGGCGGGGCCGGAAGCATCGGTCGAGCTGTCGAGCCGGTGCTGCCGGCCCCCGTACGGCCCGACCGACCAGACCTGGCGGAGTCCGGTGTCCGGGCTCGCCGAGGTGAAGGCGATCGACGAGCCGTCTGGCGACCAGGCCGGCTCGGTGTCGACCGCGCGTCCCCCGGTGACCCGCCGCACCCGGCCTCCGTTCGAGCCGATGACGTAGATGTGGGAGACGCCGAGTTCGGTTGCTGGCGAACGCGATCTGGGTGCCGTCCGGCGACCAGCTCGGCTGCACGTCGCTGACGAAGCGGTTCGTCGTCAGCCGGTGCAGGCCG
Source organism: uncultured Actinomycetes bacterium (assembly GCA_963773175.1). Taxonomy (GTDB): domain Bacteria; phylum Actinomycetota; class Thermoleophilia; order Gaiellales; family Gaiellaceae; genus CAVZAC01. The sequence goes on along the minus strand of CAVZAC010000006.1, from coordinate 48,113 downwards.
CCGCCGCCCATCCGCATCACGTACAGCTCCTGGTTTCCGGGGTCGCCGCGGTCGAACGCCACGAGGCGTCCGTCCGGAGAGACGGCCGGATCGGCGTCGTCGACGCTGTTGTTCGTGAGCTGCGTGACACGCCCACCGTTGCCCGTCCGTCGCGTAGAGCTCGCGGTCGTTGGAGACGAGGTGGTCGGCGACGAGCAGCCGCGTACCGTCGGGCGTCCACCAGGGGCCGTCGTCGATCGTCGCGTGCTCGGGCTCCCGGAGCACGACGCGCTCTCCGCTGCCGTTCGCGGCCACGCTCACGATCTCGCCTTTCTGATCGTTGCTGTCCATGCGGGCGACGGCGATCTGCGAGCCGTCGGGCGACCACGCCGGTGACTGGTCGTAGTCGTCGTTCGCGGTCAGCCGCACCGGGGACGAGCCGTCGGCGCCGATCGCGAAGAGCTCCCAGCTGCGGTCGGTGTAGCTCGAGTACGCGATCCGCGTGCTGTCCGGCGAGAACACCGGCGTGTCGTCGTAGCTGTGGGTCAGTTGCGTGGCTCCGGTGCCGTCGGCGTTCACGACCCAGAGCGAGTTCGCGGTGTAGGCGAGGCGGGCGCCGTCCGGCGACCAGGCCAGCGCGGTCGGGAAGAAGACCGTGGGCGTGATCGTCCGCGTGTCGCCGTCGGCGACCCGGATCGTGTCGACCTCGGGGTGCACGTACGTGCCCCCGTCGAAGGCGATCCGCGTGCTGTCCGGGCTCCACGCGACCCGCGTCGAGGACGCGACGGACGTCAGCCGCGTGGGAGCTCCGCCGGCGGCAGACGCGACGGTGAGCCAGAACCCGTCCTGCTGGACAGCGAAGTAGGCGAGCGTCGACCCGTCGGGCGCCCAGGTCGGCGGCGTCACGAAGTAGGAGCCGTCGGTGAGCTGGAGCGCGTGCGACCCGTCCGCGTCCGCAACCCAGAGGGCGTTGCCGACGAGGTAGGCCACGCGCGTGCGGTCGGGCGACGGGACGACCGCCGAGGCGTAGGCCGACCAGTTGGTGAGCTGCCGCCGTGCGCTCCCGTCGCTGCCGACGGAGATGAGCTGTGGAATGAGGTTGGGCGCCCGGTCGCTGCTGAACACGATCGTTCCGGCCAGCCCGGCGCTCGATCCGTCGCCGGCGGCCGCGGCCCCTCCGACCGCGGCCGCCGCGACGAGCACGATGACCCCTCGAAGAACATGTCCCGCCATGACGGCGCCTCCTCGAGTCGCTTCGCAACGGACGCTACGACCGCGATGTAAGGCGGCCGAGACGAATCTCTGAGGATTTTGCGCCGGGTTGTTAGAAAAGCTTCTGGAGCTTCAGCGCCTGTCCCATGTCGCCGGCGATCTTCAGCTTGCCGGTCATGTACGCGGTCGTTGGGTTCTGCTCGCGCGGCCACGATGCGCTCGAAGGTCCGCTCCGACGCCGTGATCGTGCAGTCCGCCGGGCCGGCACCCTCGGTGACGGTGACGTGGCCGTCGACGACGTCGACCTTCCACTGGCCGGCCCCGTCGATGACGAACAGGTACGAGGCCGTCATGCCTGCAGCCCTCGACGGGTCGGCACGCGACTCCAGACTCTCGAAGAACTCGCGCACGCTTCCCGGCACGGGCGCGAGGCTACCTCATGCGGCCGCGGCGAGCTCTTCCTGCTCGACCCGACGCGCGGCCCCGGGCAGCCACACGGCGAGCACGGCCGCCACGACGGCCGCGGCAGCGCAGATCAGCAGGGCGGCGCGCAGGTCGATCGAGTCGGCGACCGCGCCGAGCGCCACCGCCGCGATCCCGCCCAGGCCGATCGACATCCCGACCGACAGGCCCGATGCCATGCCGATCCGGCTCGGCAGGTACTGCTGGCTCATCACCATCGTGACGCCGAACGTGCCGATCACGCAGCAGCCGACGAGGGCAAGCGCGACGGCTCCCGGAACCCCGCCGACGAGCACGAATACGAGGATCAACGGCCCCGCCGCGACCAGGCTGACCAGCAGGACCGGGCGCAGCCCGAGCCGGTCGGCGAGCGGCCCCGCGACGACCGTTCCCAGCCCGCCCGCCAGCAGCATCAGCGTCAGCAGGTGGTTCCCGTGGGCCGCCGAGTGGCCCAGCGAGACCTCCCAGAGCGGCACGAACGTGATGAGCCCGAACCACGCGACGCTGCGGCAGCAGATCACGGTGAGCAGCAGCACGAGCGCCCCGATCCGGTCGGGGCCGTCCGGCGCTCGTGATGTGCCGTTGCTCGACAGCGAACCCCTTGAGGAACGGGGCGGCACGCATCAGCACGAACGCGACGGCAAGGCACGGCACTGCCAGCAGAAGCCCGCCCTCGAGGCCCAGCCAGACGATGAGCGGCGTTGCGAGCAGCGGCCCGAGTGCGTAGCCGAGGTTGCCGCCGATCGAGAAGTACGACATCCCGCTCGCCCGCCGCGGCCCGCTCGCGTAGGCGGCGAACTTCGAGCCCTCGGGATGGTACGCGGCGACGCCGAGCCCGGACACGGCCACGAGCAGGACAACGAGCCAGTAGCTCGGGGCGTCGGCGGCGAGCGCCACGCCGATGCCTGCCACCGCGACGCCGACCGGAAGCAGCCAGATCGCGCCCCGCCGGTCGGACCACAGGCCGAACAGCGGCTGGATCAGCGACGAGCAGAAGGCCGACGCCAGGATCAACAGCGCTGCGAGCGTGTACGAGAGCCCGAAGCGGTCCTTGAGGAAGGGCAGCAGCGCCGGGACGCGAGCCGGCGGCGAAGTCGACCGCGAGATGGCCGCCCGAGAGGGCCGTCAGCGCGCGCCGGTCGAGCTCCCGTCTCAACCCGGAGAGCCTAGCCACGGCGACACGCCGACCGAGCGGGCGGATTGGGACTCGGGTAGCATCGCCCCGCGATGCGGATCGAGGTAGCTGATTCCGCGCCCGGCGAGGTGGACGCGGACCTCCTCGCCGCCGCGACCTTCGAGGGAGGCCTGACAGGGTCGGCCGCCGAGCTCGACGACCTCCTGGACGGACGGCTCACACGCCTGCTCGCCGACGGCGAGTTGACCGGGAAGCTCGGTAGCGCTGCAGTCATCCACGTCGACGGCGGAATCGCGGCGCGGCGGGTCGCCATCGCCGGGCTGGGAGCTCCGGACACCGCCGGCCCCGACGCCTTCCGCACCGCCGCCGCGGCAGCCGACGCGATCCGCGCGCGCCTTCGGCGGAACGCTCGCCTGGCTCGTCGACGAGTCGTTCGAGCTCCCGCCGGAGGACCAGGCCCGCGCCGCGGTGGACGGTGTCGTGCTCGGAGCGTACGAGCCCGCACGCTGGAAGACGGGAGAGCCCGAGCGCAGACCGGTCGAGCGGCTCGTCCTGCTCGGCCCCGCCGGGCTCGCCGCCCCTGCCGAGCGCGCCTTCGTCGCCGTGCAGTGGACGAACCGCGCGCGCGACCTCGTCAACAGCCCTCCGAACCTGGTGACGCCCGTCCGGCTGGCGGAGCGCGCAGAGGAGATCGCGTCCGGCGCCCCGCACCTGACGTCCGAGGCGCTCGGGCCGGAGGCGGTGGCGGCGCTCGGGATGGGCGCGTTCGCGGCCGTCGGACAGGGCAGCCGCAACGAGCCGCGGATGATCGTGCTCCGCTACGAGCCTCCGGCGCCCACGCACGCGGACGTCACGCTCGGCCTCGTCGGCAAGGCGATCACCTTCGACACGGGCGGCATCTCGCTCAAGCCGCCGCTGCACATGGAGGACATGAAGGGCGACATGGCCGGCGGCGCCGCCGTGCTCGAGGCGATGGGCGCGATCGCCGAGCTGGGCCTCCCCGTGCGCGTTACGGCCGTGATCGCCGCCGCGGAGAACATGCCCGACGGAAGCGCGTACCGCCCGGGCGACATCCTCACCGCCGCCAACGGCAAGACGATCGAGATCACGAACACCGACGCCGAGGGCCGGCTCGTGCTCGCCGACGCACTGTGGTACGCCCGGCGCGAGGGCGCGACCCACGTCGATCGACCTCGCGACGCTGACCGGCGCGATGGTGGTCGCGCTCGGCGACCTCTACAGCGGCTACTTCGCCAACGACGAGGACTGGGCCGCACGGATCGGAGCCGCGGCGGAAGCGAGCGGCGACCTCGCCTGGCGATTCCCGCTCCACCCCCGCTACCGGCGTTACGTCGACTCGTCGTTCGCCGACCTGAAGAACTCGTCCGACCTGCGCGAGGCCGGACCCGCACTCGCCGCCGAGTTCCTGCGGGAGTTCGCCGGCGAGGGGGCCTGGGCCCACGTGGACATCGCCGGGCCGGCGTTCCTCTCGCCGCTCGCGGGGCGACTACCTGACGCAGCGCGGCGCGACGGGGTACGGCGTGCGGCTGCTCGTCGCGCTCGCCTCCTCGTACGCTTGAGACGGCCCGTCCGTTGAACCTCGATCTGACCCCCGAGCACGAGCTCGTCCGCCAGACCGTGCGCGAGTTCGCGCTCGACCGGATCGCTCCGGTCGCCGAGGAGCTCGATCGCGAGCGCCGCTTCCCGTACGAGCTCGTCGCCGAGCTCGCCGAGCTCGGCCTGATGGGGATGACGATCCCCGAGGAGTACGGCGGCGGCGGCACCGACACGCTCTCGTACGCGATCGCGATCGAGGAGCTGACGCGGATCGACTCGTCGGTTGCGATCACGGTCGCGGCGCACCACTCGCTCGGCACGCTGCCGATCTACCTGTTCGGCACCGAGGAGCAGAGGCGCCGCTGGCTGCCCGAGCTGGCCGCGGGGCGGAAGCTCGCCGCGTTCGGGCTGACCGAGCCCGACGCCGGCTCCGACGCGGGCGCGGCGCGCACGACGGCCGAGCTCCGCGACGGCCGGTGGATCGTGAACGGCTCGAAGATCTTCATCACCAACGCGGGCACGGACATCACCGCCTGCGTGATCGATCACGGCGAGGACGGGCGAGGACGAGATCTCGAACCTCGTGATCCCGAACGGCACCCCGGGCTACGAGATCTCGGCGCCGATGCACAAGCTGGGCTGGCGCGCGTCCGACACGCGCGAGCTGTCCTTCCACGACGTCGCCGTCCCCGAGGACCACCTGCTCGGGCCGGCGCGGCGAGGGGTTCAGGCAGTTCCTGCAGATCCTCGACGGCGGCCGGATCTCGGTCGCCGCGATGGGCCTCGGGCTCGCGCAGGGCGCGTACGACCTCGCTGTGGCGTATGCGCGGGAGCGGCAGGCAGTTCGGCCGGCCGATCTCGACGTTCCAGGCGGTGCAGTTCCGCCTCGCCGACATGGCGGTGGAGATCGAGGCCGGCCGCGGGCTCGTCTACAGGGCCGCGTGGCTCAAGGATCAGGGGCGCGACTTCGCCCAGGCCGCCGCGATGGCGAAGCTCTACACGGGCGAGCTCGCACACCGGGTCGCCAGCGAGTCGCTGCAGATCCACGGCGGGTACGGCTTCATGGACGAGTATCGCGATCTCGCGCCTGTATCGCGACCAGAAGATCCTGGAGATCGGCGAGGGCACGAACGACGTGCAGCGCATGGTGATCGCCAAGCACCTCGGCTTAACCGCCGGCAATCCGGCCCCGGCTACGCCTGGGCCATGACGATTTCCGGCGGGATCGCCTTCCCTCGCAGCCGCTAGCGGCTGCTGAGAGCTGCCGCACTTCGATCGTGCTCTTTCCGGGGTCCGGCGTCGCCGTGGTGCAGGGACTTCAAGAAAGCAAGCCGAACCGGGTGCTAGCGTCGGGTCGTGTTCTTCAAGCAGCTCGTGAACGAGGATCTCGGCTGCGCCTCCTACCTGATCGGCGACGACCGCACGGGCGAGGCGGCGATCGTCGACCCTGCCTACGCGATCGAGCAGTACCTCGAGGAGGCCGAGCGCGGCGGCGTGCGGATCGCCCACGTGCTCGAGACGCACACGCACGCCGACCACGTCTCGGGCCACGGCCGGCTCGCGCTGGAGCACGGTGCCCGCGTGCACGTGCACCCGGAGGCACGGCCCGCCTTCCCGTTCGAGCCGCTCGTCGACGGCGCCGAGCTGCGTGCTCGGCGACGTGGCGATCCGGGTGGTCCACACGCCGGGACACCGGCCCGAGCACTGCTGCTTCGCGGTCAGCGACCGCACGCGCGCCGACGAGCCGTGGCTCGTGCTGACCGGCGACTCGCTGTTCGTCGGCGACGTCGCCCGGCCGGATCTCGCCGTCGAAGGCGACGGACGGCGCGCGCAGCCTCTTACGCGAGCCTGCGGCGGCTGCTCGAGCTCGAGGACGGCGTCGAGGTCTTCCCCGGCCACGTCTCCGGCTCGCTCTGCGGCGCGGGCATGAGCTCCAAGGCGTCCTCGACGATCGGCTTCGAGCGGCGCTTCAACGCCGCGCTGCGGGTCGTGAACGTGGAGGAGTTCGTGGCCGAGTCGGCCGTCGCTCCTCCCGCGTCCGCCGAACATGGAGCGCATCGTCGAGCTCAACCGCGGGCCGTTCCTCGGCCGGCCGCCGGAGCTCCAGGAGCTCGAGCGGGCAGACGACGCCACGGTGCTGGACGTCCGGCCGGCGCAGGCGTTCGCGGCCGGTCACGTGCCCGGCGCGATCAACGTCCCGGTCTCCGGCTCGTCGTTCTCGACGCGGGCCGGCTTCGTGCTGCTGCCCGGCGAGCCGCTCGCGATCCACGCCTCGTCGCGGGAGGAGGCCGAGCGCGCGGCCGCCGGGCTGCGCTCGGTCGGCTACGGCGACGAGCTCCGGGGCTTCCTGGCCGCAGCCGACGAGAGCGAGCAGCTCGTCCCGATCGGCGTCGGCGAGCTGGCGGAGATGGACCTCGCAGGCGAGGTTCTGATCGTCGACGTCCGCGAGCGTGCCGAGCGCGACGAGGGCTACATCGCCGGGAGCAGGCACATCCCGTACCGGCTCGCCCGCGAGTTCGCCGCCGACCTGCGCGGCGGCAAGCCGGTGGTGACGATCTGCGAGTCGGGCGCCCGGGCCGCGATCGCCGCCAGCGTGCTCGCCCACGAAGGCGTCGAGGCGCGACCCGTACTCGACGGCGGCATGGACGACTGGGCCCGCGTCGGCGACGGGACGGTCTCGTTCCGCCGCTGCGGCACGACCTGACCGAGAAGGCCGGGCCGACCGCTGCACACCCCCGCCGCTGCCTGTCGGTTGGCGCGAGCGGTTGCACCCGGACTGCCCGGCTAGGACAGCCGCTCGACCTCGTAGCCGCTCTCCGCCATCGCGCCGAGCAGGCTCTGGCAGTGCTCCTCGTCGCGCGTCACCATCGTGAGCTCGACCCCGGTCGCGCTCACCGGGATGTCCATCCCCTCGCGGTGATGCTCGACGGAGACGAGGTTGCCGCGCTTCTCGGCCACGAGCGACAGCAGCTTGATCAGCTCGCCCGGGCCGGTCGGCGAGATGCGTGCGGACGACGAGATAGCGACCGGCGGCGGTGAGGCCGTGGCGCATCACGGAGATGAGCATCGTCGCGTCGATGTTCCCGCCCGAGAGCACGCACACAGCGGGGCCGGTACCGCCGGCCTTGCCGGCGAGCAGCGCGGCGACCGACACCGCCCCGGCGCCCTCGACGACGAACTTGACGCGCTCCAGCAGGAGCACGATCGCCTCGCAGATCTCGTCGTCGGAGACGGCCACGATGTCGTCCAGGACGTCGGCGAGGATCGAGCCGGTCAGCTCGCCGGGGTGCTTGACCGCGATGCCGTCGGCGATCGTGTAGCCGTCGCGCCCCGCCTGGACGCCCACGATCCGCACCTGCGGGCGGACCGAGCGCAACGCGAGCGCGATCCCCGCTGCGAGCCCGCCGCCTCCGATCGGGATGAGCACCGTTCCCGCGTCCGGCACCTGCTCCGCCAGCTCGAGCCCGATCGTTCCCTGACCGGCGATGATCGCGCGGTCCTCGTACGGGTGGACGAACGTCGCCCCGGTCTCGTCCACGTCGAGCCGGGCCGCGGCGAGGGCATCCTCGAAATGCGCGCCGCCCATGATCGTCTCCGCGCCGTAGTGCCTGCAGGCCTCGACCTTCGACATCGGTGCGTCCTGCGGCACGTAGATCCGGGCCTGGATGCCCGCCTCGCGCGCCGCCCAGGCCACGGCCTGCCCGTGGTTGCCCGCGCTTGCCGCGACGACGCCGGCGGCGCGCTCCCGTGCCGACAGCGTGGCGATCTTGCTGACCGCGCCGCGCGCCTTGAACGACCCCGTGCGCTGGAGGTTCTCCGCCTTCAGGTACACGCCGCGCCCGGTCAGCCGCGAGAAGGTCTCGGACGAATAGACCGGGGTCACGCGCACCACGCCGTCGAGGCGACGGCGCGCCTCGCCGATCTCAGCCTGGGTCGGGGCTGTACGGGTCGTCAACCTTGAACACCTTCTCCATGATCTCGCGAACGGCGGTCAGCGGGTCGAGCTCGCCGGCCGTCACCTCGTCGAGCAGCCGCCGCAGCTCGGGATCGTCGGCCACCGCCCGCTGCAGATGCAGCTTCGCCCGCGCCGAGGCGACGGCGAACACCTCGCCGGCGAGGTTCCGGCGGCGACGTTCCTCGAGCAGCCCACCCGACTCGAGATGCGCGCGGTGCTCCTCGATCTTCTCCCACAGCTCGGGCACGCCCTCCCCGCGCGTCGCCTCCGTCAGCACGATCGGCGGACGCCACGCGCTGTCGTGGTCGAGCGCGAGTATCGGAGCGCACCTCGTTGAGCATCGTCTTCGCCGCAGGGTGATCCAGCTTGTTGATCGCGATCACGTCGGGGATCTCCATGATCCCGGCCTTCAGCGCCTGGATCGAGTCGCCCGAACCCGGCATCAGCACGAGCAGCACGGTGTCGGCGATCGAGATCACCTCGACCTCGCCCTGCCCGGCGCCGACGGTCTCGAGGAAGACGAGGTCCTTGCCCGACGCGTCGAGGAGCAGCAGCGCCTGCAGCGTCGCCTCGGCGAGCCCGCCGAGATGGCCGCGCGTGCCCATCGAGCGGATGAAGACGCCGGGATCGAGGAAGTGGTCGGTCAGGCGGATCCGGTCGCCGAGCAGCGCGCCCTTCGAGAACGGGCTCGACGGGTCGACCGAGACGACGCCGACGCTCCGGTCGGCGGCGCGCACGTGCCGGACGAGCGCGGAGATCAGGCTCGACTTGCCGACGCCGGGCGGCCCGGTGACGCCGACGGCGTACGCGTTGCCGGTATGCGGGTAGAGCTCGCGGACGATGTCGTAGGCGAGCGGGTCGGAGTTCTCGACCAGCGTGATCGCCCGTGCGAGCGCCCGCCGGTCGCCGCCGCGAACCCCCTCGACGAGCGCCTCCCTGCGTCCATGCCTTGCGCGTCACGCGCGCGCCTGCAGCGGCCGCTTCCATGGGCCGGTGCCCGACGGCCCGGCGGGCGAGCGCGAAGCCGAGCACGGAGGCCACGCCGGCCGCGATCGCCGCCGCGCCCCAGACCCAGCGGGCGCCGACGACGTCGGTGAGCCGGCCGGCGACGATCATCGCGGCCACGAGCACGACGTAGTTCGAGCTCATCAGCAGCGTGAAGGCGCGGCCGCGCAGGTGGTCGGGCGCGCCTCGCTGCACGAGCAGGCGTTGCAGACGACGGCGGCCCCGTTGCCGCAGCCCGCCACGAGAACGCAGACGGCTGCGGCCCAGATGCCCGGCGACACGGCCGCTGCGCCCGTGCCCAGCGCGAGCAGGGCGATCGAGGACGCCGTAGACGCTCCGGCAGCCTCCAGCGCCGGAGCGCGCCGGCCGCCGCCATGCTGCCGAGCGTCAGCCCGATCCCGGCGGCGCCGACGAGCAGTCCGAAGCCGGCGTCGCCGGCGCCCAGCGAGTCCTTGGCGAGGAAGACCTCGCCGACGTTGATCCCCGCGGTCGTGAGCATCACGACGTTCCAGGTGATCAGCACGGTCAGCAGCGCAGCCGAGCGCATGACGAGCCGCAGGCCGTCGCCGAGGTCGCGCCAGTGGCCGTGCGTGACCGCCGCCGACGCCTGCAGCAGCCGCGCCGGGATCCTCGCCACCAGCGCCGCCGAGACGAGGAACGTCACGGCGTTGAACCAGTACGCGACGTCCGGGCTCGTGGCGGCGACGAGCACGCCCGCCGGCGAGCGGCGCGACGGCCCACGTGAGGTTGTCGACCCCCTGCAGGAGCGAGTTCGCGTCCGGGCAGGTCGTCGTCGGAGACGAGGTTCGGCAGCCCCGCGTAGACGGCGGGCCGGAAGAAGCCGGTGCCGATGCCGGCGACGAACGCGAGAGCGACGATCGCGGCCGCACCCGGCGCGAAGGGCAGCGCGCAGAACACGGCGCAGCGCAGCAGGTCGGCGCCGATCATCAGCCCTCGTCGCGAGAGCCGGTCGACGAGCGAGCCGAGCAGCAGCCCGATCAGCACGGCGGGCAGGATCTCGGCCATCAGCAGCAGGCTGATCCAGGAGCCCGAGTCGGTGAGCTGCTGGACGTCGAGCTGGAGGGCGACGAACGGCGAGCCACGTCCCCGTCCCCGACGCCAGCGTGGCGAGGAACAGGCTCCGGAAGCTCGGCGCCGACCGGAGGAGCGCCAGCTGCCTACCGAGCGGCCGGTGGGTCACGCGTGAAAACGTACCAGCCTGTCCGGCCGCGCCAGGCGCCGCCGTCAACCGTGCCCGGGTTCGCTCAGCCTGCCGGCGCGGCGCTGACGACGCGGGCGAGGGCAGCGTCGAGGAACTCGTGCTCGTCGCCCGTGCCGACGGTGACGCGCAGCGCCTCGGGCGCGCCGAAGCCGGCCAGCGGACGGACGATCACGCCCTCCCGCAGCAGCCGCTCGAACAGCGGGCGCGAGTCGCCGCCGACGTCGACGAAGAGGAAGTTCGCCACCGCCGGGCCGAGCGGCTCGAGGCCGTGGGCGCGGAGGATGCGCTTCGAGCTCGGGCCGGCGCTCGGCGTTCTGCGCGGCGCCGGCGCTCCAGCTCGACGGCGCCGTCGAGGCTCGCGAGCGCGGCGACCTGCGCCGGCGTCGTCAGGTCGAAGGCCCGCCGTGTCTTGCCGAGCGCGACGATCAGCTCGGCCGGGCCGACCGCGTACCCGACGCGGAGACCGGCGAGCCCGTAGATCTTCGAGAACGTGCGCAGCACGACGGCCCGCCGGCCCCGCTTCGCGTACTCCTCGATCGCGTCCGGGTAGTCCGGGTCGTCGACGTACTCGAGGTACGCCTGGTCGAGCACAGTCAGCACATGCTCCGGTACGCGGTCGAACCAGGCGTCGACCTCGGCCCGCGCTGTTCGCCGTCCCGGTCGGGTTGTTGGGGTGGCAGAGGTACGCGATCTTCGTGCGCGGCCCGATCGCGTCGAGCATCGCATCGAGGTCGTAGCGGCCGTCGCGTAGCGGAACCAGATGCGGCCGTGATCGCCCATCTTGGCCGCGTAGATCACGTAGCTGGGGAAGGACGGCCAGCCGCACACGATCTCGTCGCCGGGCTCGAGCACGGCCTGCGACAGGCCGTCGACGAGCGCATCGGAGCCGGCGCCGACGATGACCTCCTCGTACCGGACTCCGTGCCGCTCGGCGAGCGCCGCGCGCAGCCGGTACGAGCCGCCGTCCGGATAGCGGTTCAGCTCGCGAGGCGGCGCGCGCGAGCGCCTCCAGGGCCGCCGGGAACGGTCCGTCGACTGCCCTCGTTGGAGGCCAGCTTGACGACGCGCTCGAGCCCCAGCTCGCGCTGCACCTCCTCGACGGGCTTGCCGGGCTCGTACGGCACCAGGCCCGCGAGCGCCGGGCGGAAGAAGCTCTCGGCGAGCGTCGCAAACGGGACGGGCACGGGCGCCACTCTACATCCGGCGCGCCGGAGGTCGTACGCTTTGCCCGTGCTGGAAGTCGGCGTCTTCCCTCTCGGCATGGTGCTCCTGCCGACCGAGCAGCTGCCGCTGCACATCTTCGAGCCGCGCTACCGGGAGCTGATCGGCGAGTGCATCGACGGATCGGCGGCGAGTTCGGGATGCTGTACGAGGACGAGACGGGCATACGCAGCGTCGGCACGCTGGCGGACGTCGAGGAGGTCGTGCACCGGTTCGAGGACGGCCGGCTGAACGTCGTCGTCGCCGGAAGGCGCCGGTTCCGGCTCGTCGACTGGACGGAGGGCCGATCGTTCCGCACCGCCGAGATCGAGCCGGTGGACGACGAGGACGACCCGGCGGAGCCCGGACGCTGCCGAGCGCGGCGATCCAGGTCTTCCGCCGGCTCGCCGAGCACGCAGGCGCCGAGGTCGAGCCTCCCGAGGCCGGGTCGCCGATGCTCTCGTTCGAGCTCGCCGCCCGGATCGATCTCGGCGCCGACGTGAAGCAGGAGCTCCTCGAGTCGCGCTCGGAGCGCGAGCGCCTGTCCCGTGTCGTCGAGCTGCTCGAACGCGCGGTGCAGACGATCGCGATCGAGCGCGAGGTGACCGAGCGGGCCTCGCAGAACGGCAAGGTGTTCTCCCCGCCGGACCACATCGCGTGACCGGGAGTGCCCGCACCCGGCACCGGTTGGGCACAGAGGCAATACACTCGGCGCGTGCGCGTCGGGGTCACCAAGGAGACCGCGGCCGGGGAGCGCCGCGTCGCCCTCGTCCCCGAGTCGGTGAAGCGTCTGGCGGCCGCGGGATTCGAGCTCGTCGTCGAGCCCGGTGCCGGGACTGCGGCCTCCTTTCCGGACGCCGAGTACACGGCTGCGGGAGCGACCCTCGGCGACCCCTGGGGTGCCGACGCCGTGCTGAAGGTGCAGAAGCCGACCGCCGCGGAGGTCGAGCGGCTGCGCGACGGCGCGCTCCTGATCGGCCACCTCCAGCCGCTGACGGATCACGAGGGGATCGAGCGCCTGGCAGCGCGCGGCGTGATCGCCTTCGCGGTCGAGTCGATCCCGCGGATCACCCGCGCGCAGTCGATGGATGCGCTCTCCTCCCAGGCGACGGTGGCCGGCTACAAGGCAGCGCTGCTCGGCGCCGAGCATCTGCCGCGCTTCTTCCCGATGCTGATGACCGCCGCCGGGCACCGTCGCGCCCGCCAAGGTGCTGGTGCTGGGCGCGGGTGTCGCAGGCCTGCAGGCGATCGCGACCGCCCGGCGGCTGGGCGCGGTCGTGACCGGCTTCGACGTGCGCCCGGTCGTGCGGGAGCAGATCGAGAGCCTGGGCGCGTCGTGGCTCGACCTCGGCGTGGGCGGCGGCGAGACGGAGGGCGGGTACGCGCAGGAGCTGACGGCGGAAGAGCAGCTGGCCCAACAGGCGGCGCTCGAGGGCCGGATCGGCCAGTTCGACGTGGTGATCACGACCGCCGCCGTCCCCGGACGGGCGGCGCCACGGCTCATTCCGGCCGCCGCGGTGACGGCCATGCGGGCCGGCTCGGTGATCGTCGACCTCGCCGCCGAGACGGGCGGCAACTGCGAGCTGACAGCCCCGGGCGAGATCGTGGAGCGCGAGGGCGTGACGATCGTCGGGCTCGTGAACCTTCCGAGCTCGATGCCCTCCCACGCGAGCCAGCTCTACTCGCGCAACCTCCTCGCCCTGCTGACACATCTCGCCCCCGACGGCAAGCTGACGCTCGACTGGGACGACGAGATCACCGCCGGCGCCTGCGTCACGCGCAAACAGGTGGCGGCGTGAGGAACGAACCGCCCGCTCGGCGCGGCCGCGTATGAGCTCCTCCCTACTCCTGACGACCGAGATCTTCGGCCATTCGCTGCTGCTCGTCCTCGAGCTCACCATCCTCGTGCTGGCGATCTTCCTCGGCTTCGAGGTGATCTCGAAGGTGCCGACCATGCTGCACACGCCGCTGATGTCCGGCACCAACGCCATCCACGGAATCGTGATCGTGGGCGCGATGCTGATCTTCACGATCCCGCACCCGGACACGTACACGCTCATCATCGGCTTCGTCGCGGTCGTGCTCGCCTCGGCGAACGTCGTCGGCGGCTTCGTGGTCACCGACCGCATGCTCGAGATGTTCAAGAAGCGCGAGCCTCCGAGGAAGACGGATGAGCAAGCAGTGGACTGACCTCGCGTACCTGGTCACGATCGTGGCCTTCATCCTGGCGCTCCGGTTCCTGTCGTCGCCCGCCACGGCGCGGCGCGGGAACCAGATCGGAGCCGTCGGGAATGGTGCTCGCGATCGCGGTCACGTTCGCCCAGAAGGGCATGTCGTACTACTGGCTGATCGTGGTCGGCATGCTGATCGGCGGCGCGTTCGGGGCGATTGCGGCGCGCCGCGTGAAGATGACCGCGATGCCCCAGATGGTGGCGCTCTTCAACGGCGTCGGGGGCGGCGCGGCGGCGCTGATCGCGCTCGCGGAGTTCCACAACCTGGCGCCCGAGCCGGGCTCGCTCCAGCGCGACGTCTCGATCTCGCTCGTGCTCGGCGCGCTGATCGGCTCGATCTCGTTCGCCGGCTCGATGATCGCGTTCGGGAAGCTGCAGGAGCTGATCAGCGGACAGCCGATCACGTACCCGGGCCAGAAGACGGGGAACGCGGTGCTCATGGGGCTTCTCGTCGCCGACGGGATCGCGCTGGTCGCGGGCGCGGAGCAGCAGTGGCTGCTGTGGGCGCTCGTGCTCGGCTCGCTCGCGTTCGGCGTCCTCTTCGTGCTGCCGATCGGCGGCGCCGACATGCCGGTCGTGATCTCGCTCCTCAACGCGTTCACGGGGCTGGCGGCGGCCGCGACCGGCTTCGAGCTCGAGAACAACGTGCTGATCGTCAGCGGGATGCTCGTCGGCGCCTCCGGCACCTTCCTGACGATCCTGATGGGGCGGGCGATGAACCGCTCGATCACCAACGTCCTCTTCGGGGCGTTCGGCAAGGTCAGCGAGGGCGCCGCGGCGGTCGCGGCCGCGGGCGCCGACGGCGGTGCGGTTCGATCCGCGACCTCGGAGGACGTGGCCGTGATGCTCGGCTATGCGCAGAAGGTCGCGTTCGTGCCGGGCTACGGGCTGGCCGTGGCGCAGGCGCAGCACGACGTGCGCCAGCTCGCCGACCTGCTCGAGGAGCGCGGCGTCGACGTCAGCTACGCGATCCACCCGGTGGCCGGTCGCATGCCCGGCCACATGAACGTCCTGCTCGCAGAGGCGAACGTCCCCTACCCGCAGCTGAAGGAGATGGAGGACGCGAACTCCGAGTTCGGGCGCACCGACGTGGCGCTCGTGATCGGCGCCAACGACGTCGTCAACCCGGACGCGCGCACCAACCCGAGCAGCCCGATCTACGGGATGCCGATCCTCAACGTCGACGAGGCGACGACGGTCGTCGTCCTCAAGCGGTCGATGCGACCCGGGTTCGCCGGGATCGAGAATCCGCTGTTCGTCAACCCCAAGACCGTGATGCTCTTCGGCGACGCGAAGGAGTCGGTGGACAAGCTGATCGCCGACGTCAAGGCGCTGTAGCTCCCTGTCCTTTCACTGACCGTGGTCAAGAACCGGACATGACCCGGCGCCGCAAACCCGCTCGTGAACGACTGCCGCGACACCGACGACGCGGGTCATGCGGGGTCAGACCCCGTGGACCTGAGGCAACCTTGATCGCCGCGGGAGCGGGCCGGCGACGAATTAGGCTTCGCCCCGTGATCCCGGTCTTCTCCGGCGAGGCGGTCGAGGCGGCGGTGTCGCCCGAGCGCGCGGTCGAGGCCGTCCGCGAGGCGTTCGTCGCCTACGCGCGGGGCGAGTGGACGATGCCGCCGAAGGTCTACGTGCCTGCGTACCCGGCCGGCGACTTCCGGGCCATGCCCGCGCTCGGGCTCGGGCCACGCGCTGCTCAAGTGGGTCACCTCGTTCCCGGGCAACCCCGCGCAGGGGCTGCCGACCGTGATGGGGCTCGTGCTGCTCTCGGACGCGTCGAACGGCGCGCCGGTGGCCGTGCTCGACGCGGGCAGCCGTCACCGCGCTGCGCACCGGCGCGGCCGCTGTGCTCGCCGCGGAGACGCTCGGTCGGGCCGACTGCGAAGACAGCGGCCGTGATCGGCGCAGGCGTCAACGGCCGGGCGGCCGCGCGCACCTTCCTTGCGCGAGGCCACGAGCGTCGCGATCTTCGACGTCGACCCGGCGCGGGC
Organism: uncultured Actinomycetes bacterium; assembly: GCA_963773175.1. Classification (GTDB taxonomy): domain Bacteria; phylum Actinomycetota; class Thermoleophilia; order Gaiellales; family Gaiellaceae; genus CAVZAC01. The sequence continues at coordinate 32,155 of CAVZAC010000006.1, read as the reverse complement.
CGAGGCCGCCGCGACCGAGCTCGGCTGCGAACGTCGCGCCGATCGCTCGCAGGATGCGCTCGACGCCGACGTGGTCGTGACCGTGACGCCCGGCCACGAGATCGTGCTCCCGGAGGGAACGCTGCGCGCCGGGCCAGCACGTGAGCCTGATGGGCGCCGACGGGCCGGGCAAGGCCGAGATCGCCGTCGCCGAGCTCATGCGCTGCCGCATCTTCTGTGACGACTGGGCGCAGGCGAGCCACAACGGCGAGCTCGTGCACGCGGTCGAGCAGGGCGCGCTCGCCCGCGAGGGACGTCACCGATCTCGGCGCCGTGCTCGCCGGATCGGCCGTGGGCCGCCGCGACGCTGCGGAGATCACCGCCTTCGACTCGACGGGCCTGGCGATCCAGGATCTCGCGATCGCGCTGGCCGCCGCTGGAGCGGGCCGGACGATCTCGACCTGCCGCAGATCGAGCTCTAGCTGTACGGGCCACCGTGGCCCGTACATCTAAAAGGGCCAGCGAAGGCGAATCCTGGCGCAAGACGGCCCCGGTCTACAGCGCTAGAGCTTGGCTATACCCGCCTTGATTCGCTCAACGGTCTTCGCATCGAGGTTCCTTGCAAAGTCCACGATGACATTCCCTTTGTTGATGATCTTCCGGTGCGTCGCCCCGTACGCTTGGCGAGCTCGCCCAGCCTCTTGATCCGCCAGTCCAGCGCTTGGGAAGATGTTCACACCAAACCTCGTAGCATCATCTTGGCCGCTCCCGACCAACACAGCCGTGAGCGGTGGCGACGGCCCGCCCGGGATCCCCTTTGGTTGAAAGTCGACTTGGAGCGGTTCACCGACAGAGGCGAACACGTTTTGGACGTGTGCGATCGAGTACTTGTGCCCTGACGTCGAGCCGCACCCTGCCGCCACGCTCAGTACAGCGGTCAGCATTTCCGAGCTTGGCGTACCAGTCGCGCGTCAAGCTCTTCCGGGGATGGCTCAGACCGAGCATTCAATACAGGCGCGCCGGGTCGAGCAGCTCGAGCAGCGGATCGCTCCTGCCGAGGATCGCGTTGGCCGACCAGCTCTCCGCAGAGGTAACCGAGCACGTTGCCGTGGCCCGAGTAGCCCGCGGCGACCCAGAGCCCCGGCGTGGCCCGGAACCGGCCCGACGAGCGGGAGGAAGTCCTGCGTGAGACCGAAGATGCCCGCCCAGCGGTGCGTGACGCGCGGCGCGTAGCCGAGAAGATCGACGAGGAAGCTGTCGAGCGCGTCCTGGATGATCGGCGTCGTCTCCTCGACGTCGGTCAGCTCCGACATGATCGAGAAGTCGCGGAACCCACCTGCCACGAGCCGGCCGTCCGGGAGCTGGTGCCAGTAATCGAAGCCCTGCCGTGCATAGTGCGGGATGTCGAAGAGCCGCTCGGCTAGCGGCTCCGTGGCGAGGACCTGGCCGCGCGCCGGCCAGATCCGCTCGTCGAGCTCGGGGACGAGGCCGCGCCCGTAGCCGTCGGTGGCAAGCACGACGTTCGCCGCCTGCAGCGCGTCGAGCGTCGTCAACGCGGCTCTCCTGCACGAACTCGACGCCTTCGCCGGTCGCGGCCGCCGCGAGCCTGCGAACGAGCCGAGCCGGCTGCACCGCTCCGTCGCATGGATGGTGGATCGCGCCGAGGAACGTCCCCGCGAGGTGCTCGGCGAGCTCGTCGAGCCACTCCGCCTCGAACCCGTCCTCGTGCAGCGCGGCGAACTCGCCGCGGATCTGCCCGAGCTCCTCCTCGTCGGCGGCCAGACGCAGGCTGCCGTCGAGTCGCACGGCTGTCCCCGCCGACAGCGCCCAGCGAGGCGAGCGCGGACTCGGTCCGGTGCCACAGCTCCCGCGCATGCTCGGCCCCGTACGTCTCCCGCGCGACGTCGTAGCGTGCAGCACCCCCGCGCAGGAGGAAGCCGCCGTTCCTCCCGCTCGCGCCCTCGGCCACGCGGCGGGCGTCGTGCACGCGCACGCGGAGACCGTCGCGGGCCAGCACGAGCGCGCACGCGCAGCCGGTGATCCCGGCGCCCACGATCTCGACGTCCGGGGTTCCGCGCAGTCGCTGGTCGGCAGGTGGCGGCGGCGCGTCGTCGAGCCAGAACGGTTCGCCCATGGGCCGATGCTACTTCCACGGGCCGTCCGCAACTCAAGATGGCCGGTCCTCGCGCTGCGTACCTGCGACCAACGCCGCCCGGTACACGCCTTCGGCCTCCGTGGCGAGACCCGCGAGCTCGAGCTCTGCCAGAGCGGCGGCGACCGCTCCGGCGGTGAGGCCGACCGTCCGGGCAAGCTCGTCAGCGCCGGCCGGACCCGCCGCCAGCGCGTCGACGACGGCTGTGGCAGCGCCGCCGAGCGACGGCGGCTCGGACACGGCGGGCTCGATCCCGAGCGCCTCGAAGACGTCGCCGGCGCCGGTCAGCGGTGTCGCCCCGAGCCGGAGCAGCGCGTTCGGCCCGCGCGACAGCGCCGAGACGATCTCGCCGGGCACGGCGAACACCTCGCGTCCCTCTTCGAGCGCGAAGTCGGCGGTGATCAACGCGCCGCTCCGCTCCCGTGCCTCGACCACCACGGTCGCACGCGCCAGTCCCGCGATGATCCTGTTTCGCGCCGGAAACCGCCAGGGCGCCGGCTCGATCCCGGGCGGGTACTCCGAGACGATCAGGCCCGTCGCCGCGATCCGCCGCGCGAGCTCGGCGTGCGCTGCCGGATAGTCGCGCTCGATACCGCAGCCGAGCACCGCGACGGTCGTGCCGCCGGCTTCGAGAGCGCCGCGATGAGCCTCCCCGTCGATGCCGCGCGCCATTCCGCTGACCACGACCAGCCCGGCACCGGCGAGCTCGCGGCCGAGCAGCCGTGCCACATGGCGGCCGTATGACGAGCAGGCACGCGCGCCGACGATCGCGACCGCCGGTCGGCCGAGCAGCTCCGGAGCCGGCCTCGCCGCGGACGAACAGGCCGGCCGGCGGATCGTGGATCGCACGACAGGAGCCGGGGGAACGACGTGTGCGAGCGAGGGAGCCAGCGGAGGCCGAGCCGCCGGAGCTCGGCCAGCAGCGCCCGCTCGTCGACCCGCCCACCCCCGCGGGCGCCCGGGCCGGCCGCGGCGCGAACCGCAGCGGAGAGCTCGCTCATGCCGGCGACAGCTCCCTCGGCGTCCGGTACGCGAGCGCCTCGCCGACGTGCTCCGCACCCACGTGCCGCTCACCGGCGAGGCTCGCGATCGTGGCCGCCGAGCGCGCAACCCGGGCCCGGCCCCGGCCCGAGAGCGGCAACCGCTCGACGGCCTTCGAGAGCAGCTCGTCGGCCGCCGTCGTGCGCGGCGGCTGCCCCGCTGCGAGCAGCTCGCGGGCCGCGGTCACCCTCGACTGCACGACCGCCGACGGCTCGCCCGCGTCGGCAGCGAGCTCGTGCGCGCGCGGCCGCGGCACGGTGACGACGAGGTCGAAGCGGTCGAGCAGCGCCCGCGACAGCTTGTCGCGAAACCCCGCGAGCCGCTGCGCCGAGCACGAGCACTCCGCCGCGGGGTCGCCGCGGCCGCCGCACGGGCAGAGGTTCATCGTCCCGACGAGCTGAAAGCGCGCGGGGAACACGGCCTTGCCCTCGACCCGGGCGACGGCGATCGTCCCGTCCTCGAGCGGTTGGCGGAGCGCCTCCAGCGTCGGTCGCGCGAACTCCGGAAGCTCGTCGAGCAGCAGAACCCCGCGGTGGGCCAGCGTCGCCTCGCCCGGGCGCGGGCCGTGGCCTCCACCGACCACCGCAGCCGTCGAGGCGGTGTGGTGCGGCGCCCGGAACGGCGGGCTCTCGACGAGCGGCCGGCCCGGTACCAGCAGCCCTGCGACGGAGTGGATCCGCGTGACCTCGAGCGCCTCGTCGACGGTGAGCCTCGGCAGAATCCCGGGCAGCCGCCGGGCGAGCATCGTCTTGCCGGTTCCGGGCGGGCCCGCCAGGAGCAGGTTGTGCCGCCCCGCGGCTGCGATCTCGAGAGCGCGGCGGGCGCGCTCCTGTCCGCGGACGTCTGCGAGGTCGGGCGGCGGCGGGAGCGGCGGCCTCCCGTTCGCGGCCGGCTCGTACGGCGGCGGGTCTCGCTCCCCCCTCAGATACGCAACGGCTTCCGCAAGATGCACGAGCGGCACCGGCTCGACGCCCGCGAGCGCCGCCTCGGGCGACGACTCCGCGGCGCAGAGCAGCCGCTCCAACCCGGCCCGGCGCGCTCCCTCCGCTGCCACGAGCACGCCTCCGACCGGCCGGACACGCCCGTCCAGTGCCAGCTCGCCGAACGCCGCGTGCCCCGCCAGCGCGCGGCCCGGAATCTGCCGCGACGCGGCGAGTATCGCCAGCGCGATCGGGAGATCGAACCCGGAGCCCTCCTTGCGCAGCGCCGCAGGTGCCAGGTTGACCGTGATGCGCCGTGACCGGCCACTCGAGCTCGGCGGACACGATCCCGCTGCGCACCCGCTCCTTCGCCTCCTGGCAGGCGCGGTCGGCCAGCCCGACGATCGCGAACGCCGGCACGCCACGCTGCAGGTGCGCCTCGACCTCGACGCGGCGCGCGTCCAGACCGACGAGGGCGTGCGTCACCGTCCGACCGAGCACAGACGCGACGCTAGCCGGGTCAATGTGACGTGTCTGTGCCTGGACCGTGCCGGATGTGTGTCGTTTCAGCGGACATCGGCCCCAGAAGACGTTTGCCGTCCGCGCCGGTCTCGTGCAGGCTAGGCGGTCAGCTCACATTCCGGAGGAGTGCCGTGACCCACGTATCGAACATCCTGGAGGAGAAGGGCAGCAAGGTTCTCCAGATCGACGGCGTCCGCCACCGTCTTCGACGCGATCAAGCGCATGGTCGAGTCGAACGTCGGATCGCTGCTCGTAACGGAGAACGGACAGGTCGCCGGCATCGTCACCGAGCGCGACTACCTGCGCCGCGTCACGCTCGAGGGCCGCGCCGAGAAGGAGACGCCGGTGCGCGAGATCATGTCCTCGCCGCTCGTCTACGTCACGCCCGACACGACGATCGAGGAGTGCATGGCCGTCATGACCGAGCGCCGGATCAGGCACGTGCCGGTGTTCACGGAGAGCCGCGACATCGTCGGCATGGTCTCGATCGGCGATCTGGTCAAGTTCCAGTCGAAGCAGCAGAGCTTCCAGATCAGGTTCCTGACCGACTACATCGGGTCGGGCTAGGCGCGCGCGACCAGCACGTCCTCGAAGTACTCGCCCGCCCGGCGGCCGGTGCGGCGGTTCACGTGGCGGCGCAGGCGCTCGTCCAGGCGCAGCCCCGCGCGCTCGAGGATCTCGCGGGTAGAGCTCTCGCCGGTCGTTGACGACGATCAGCACGGGCGCGCCGGGCCGCAGAGCCTCCCGCGCGTTGGCGCAGCGTCGCTGCGATCGCCGTCGGAGTACGCGGCGACCGCCGCCCGAGCCGTCCCGCGCTCGGCGGCGCCGAGCTCCAGCTCGCGCAGGTCGTCGAGGCCGAGCAGCTCGTAGGCGTAGCGGTGCTGCTCGTGGTAGTCGATCAGCCCCGGATACGGCGGCGAGGTGACGACGGCGTCGAACGGGCCGCCGACGTCGAGCTCGCGCGAGTCGCCGTGGAGCACCGTCGCCGCGAACGCCGCGCTTCCGGACGCGGCCGAACTCGCGGATCCGGCGCCAGCGTGTCCAGCGCGTAGCGGTCGATGAAGTGCGCGCGCCGCGCTCGACCGGCCGGCACTCCCGCTTGTGCTTGTAGCACCAGTACGGCTCGAGTTGCGGCGCGCCGCGGGAAGTCGAGGTCGAAGTGCGTCGTGCGCCGCGCCGAGCGGGCCGCGCGGGCGAGCACGATCGCGCAGCACGTCGGCGTGCTCGTAGCTCGCCGACGAGCGAGCGGAACGCGAGCAGCTCCTCGGCCGCCTGCGGCGCGTACCAGGCGCGCACGTACGCGGACGGCTCGTCCGGGACGCCCTCGCGGACGAGCGCGTCGCGCAGCTCGCGCTCCAGCGTGAACGGGTTGTACTCGCCGGTCTTGACCCGCATCAGCAGGCAGTTGAACGCGGCGATGTCGGCGCCGACCGCGTCGTAGCCGGACTCGAGCGCCTGGACGAGCGTCGTGCCCGGAGCCGGCGAACGGGTCGAGCACGCGGCCGCCGGGCGCGACGTAGCGGCGCAAGCAGGATCTCGACGAGCTGCGGGATGAACTTGCCGAGGTACGGGTGGAGGCGGTGGACGTGCTTCGTCCGCACACGCTCGGGGAGGTCGCGCTCCGACCACGAGAGCTCGAGGTCGATGTCCGCGTAGAGCGCTTCCTGCGTCGGGGCCACGACTTCCGCATACGACACCGTGCGGTGGACTCCTGGCTCTGGGTCGTGCAGCGACGCGGCGCTGCATGGAACTACGGAGCAGAGAGCGGGCCGACTACCGATGGCAGCGGTTGTGGGGCGCCGTACAGTCGTGGCACCTGGTCGGCCGCTGGCCGCAACGCGTCGTGTGTGAGAGCCGCCGCACGCGGCCGGATGCGAAGACTCCCCCGGATCGGAGGGATGGTCATGAGCGGCAGCGGCGGTTTCTCGAGAAGCCGGCAGGCGCGCTGGCGGCGGCCGCTGTTGGCGGTATTAGCGGTGTCGGTGCTGGCGGTGGTCGCGCTCTCGCTGGCAGCGTGCGGAAGCGGCACGCAGGTGAGCGCGAGTGGCGGCCCCGCGCCCGCGAACGGTGACAGCGCCGGTGCGGCGATCAGCGCGGACGGGCGCTTCGTCGCCTTCACCTCGGACGCGTCGAACCTGGTCGCCGGCGACACGAACCGCAACGGCGACGTGTTCGTGCGCGACCGGGTGGCGGGCACGACCGAGCGGGTGAGCGTGAGCAGCAGCGGCGCCCAGGCGAACGGGCGGCAGACGGCAGCCAGTGCAGCGATCAGCGCGGACGGGCGCTTCGTCGCCTTCGACTGTCGCGAGCCGGCGTCCGAACCTCGGTCGCCGGCGACACGAACGAGAGCGATGCCGGACGTGTTCGTGCGTGACCGGGTGGCCGGGCACGACCGAGCGGGTGAGCGTGAGCAGCAGCGGCGCCCAGGCGAACGAACGCGCAGCGAAGTGTGCCTGCGATCAGCGCGGACGGGCGCTTCGTCGCCTTCGACTCGGGCGCGTCGAACCTGGTCGCCGGCGACACGAACAACGCGGTGACGACGTGTTCGTGCGCGACCGGGTGGCGGGCACGACCGAGCGGGTGAGCGTGAGCAGCGGCGGCGCCCAGGCGAACAGCGCCAGCGATTGCGTGGCGATCAGCGCGGACGGGCGCTTCGTCGCCTTCTGCTCGGACGCGTCGAACCTGGTCGCCGGCGACACGAACACAGCAGGTCGAGCGACGTGTTCGTGCGTGACCGGGTGGCGGGCACGACCGAGCGGGTGAGCGTGAGCAGCACCGGCGCCCAGGCGAGACTGCGACAGTCGACGCTGCGGCGATCAGCGCGGACGGCCGCTTCGTCGCCTTCGACTCGGCCGCGTCGAACCTGGTCGCCGGCGACACGAACAGGTGCTTCGACGGGCAGGAGAACTACAACTGCGAAGACGTGTTCGTGCGCGACCGCGTGGCGGGCACGACCGACGCTGGTCAGCGTCGGCCGGGCGTGGGCGCCGCAGGCTGGGAAGCTCGTGCTCCAGCCCTGGCCGGCGCGGGCGGGCAAGCAGCTGACCGCGAGCGATGCCGGTCCTGGCCGGCGGCAGCACGGTCGTCGGCGCGAAGGTCGCCTGCACCGCCACGCTCGCCGGCCGCAAGCTCCCGCCGACCACGCACGGGTTCAGCGCCAGCAGCGCCCGCTGCGTCTGGCAGATCCCGAAGACCGCCCGCGGCAAGCCCTGGCAGATCCCGACGCTCGTCGGGTCGGTGTCGGCCACCAACCCCGAGCGGAACCGCAACCAAACGGTTCGCGGCCACGGTGCGTTAGGCCGGTCGGGATCAGAACGCGTCCGCCACCCGCTCGACCCGCCTCCCCCGCACCGCGACCACGTCGAAGCCGACCTCCAGCTCCGCCGCCTCCGGGTGCGCCGCGAGCCACGCCTCCGCGCCGCGCCTGAGCCGTGCGACCTTCGCCGGGCCGACCATCTCCAGCGGGTCGCCGAACGCCTCGCCGCCCTTGGCCTTCACCTCGCAGAACCGCGAGCCGGTCGCCGCGGCGGACGATCAGGTCGAGCTCGACCCCGCCGGCTCGCACGTTCGCGCCCAGGATCCGGTAGCCGCGCAGGCGATAGAACAGCCGCACCCGGGCCTCGGCGGCCCGCCCCGCTGCGGTGGTGCTACGCGGTTGCGAGCTCGCGCTCGCGCCGTAGCAGAGCGCCTGGAACGAGCGCCGGTGGATCTCGCACGGGCCCCGCGCCCGGACGACCGCCGAGTGGCCGGGCGTGATGTAGCCGACGTGGCGCGCGAAGCCGTACTGCGGGTAGAGCGCGTCCATCCGCCTCATCGCCCGGTCGCGGACGACCTTCGCCACGATCGAGGCGGCCGCGATGGCGGCGCTCTTCGTGTCGCCGTCGACGACCGCCCGGTGCGGCGGCGCGGTGGGGCCGAGCCGGAAGCCGTCGACGAGGCAGATCTCCGCGGGCGGGTACAGCGCGGCCAGGGCGGACCGCAGGCCCGCGAGGTTCGAGCGGTGCAGGCCGTTGCGATCGATGTCCGACGCCGGGATCACGCGCACGACGATCTGCTCGGCGCACGCGACGACGGCCTCGAAGAGCCGCTCGCGCCGCTCGGGCGTCACCTGCTTCGAGTCGTTGAGCTCGGCCAGCGGCCGGACGCGGTGGTCGCGCAGCCGCTCGTAGTCGAGCAGCACGCCGGCCGTCACCAGCGGGCCTGCGAGCGAGCCCCGCCCCGCCTCGTCGGCGCCGGCCACGAAGCGCGCGCCGAGCGCGCGGTCGAAGCGGAGGAGCCGCTGTCCCGGTGGAGTGCGCACCGGGGCGAGGATAGCGCCGCCGCCGGCGGCCGCCGTTCGTGCCGAGAACTGCAGTGACTTCTGAGCTGCAGCGGCGAGCGGAGGATGCAGTCGATCCCGCGCCGCGCCGCGGACGACCGTGAACCGGCCGGCTCCTCGACCGTGGCCCGGAACTCGTCGCAGCGCACGCGGTCGTCGGCGACCGTGCAGATGAAGACGCTCGTCTGGAGCTGCTGAGCGACCATCCGTGCGACGCGCGAGCAGTGCGTGCGCTCGAGCTCGTAACCGGCCGCGCCGTTCCCGCGAAGGTACGCCTCGACCGCGTGCTCGGCGCGCCGCTGCCGCGCGTCCTGGCACCCGGCGGCCAGCAGCGCGAGGGCCGCGAGGGCGGCCGCGCGCCCGCAGGCTCTACGCGTCGCTCTCGGCGGGCGTGCTCGGGAACCGTGACCGCCTCGGCCTCGGGCTCGGCGGCGGCCTCCGGCTCAGGCTCGGGCTCGACCGCGGCCTCCGCCTCGACCGCGGACGCTGCCTCCACGGACTGCTTCGGGACGCGTACGTGCTGCTTCTCGCGGACGCGGGCCTTCTTGCCGACCTTGCCGCGCAGGTAGTAGAGCTTCGCGCGGTTGACGTCGCCGATCGCCATCACGTCGATCTTCTCGATCTTCGGCGAGTGGAGCGGGAACGTGCGCTCGACCCCGATGCCGAACGACTGCTTGCGGACGGTGAACGTCTCGCGCGCACCGGCGCCCTGGCGCTTGATCACGATGCCCTCGAACACCTGGACGCGGCGGCGCTGGCCCTCGATCACCTGGAAATGCACGCGAACCGTGTCCCCCGCCTTGAACTGCGGCAGGTTGGGGCGCAGCTGGCGCTGCTCGATGGACTCGATGATCTTGCTCATTGGAAAGGCGACCGAGGGCGGTGGACAATCCTAGCGAACGAATCGCCGGGTCAGTGGAACGAGAGCCGCGTCGGCGGCCAGTAGGTCGCGAACACGGGGCCGATCAGGTTCTTGCGCGGCACCGGGCCCCAGACGCGCGAGTCGCACGACTCGGCGCGGTTGTCGCCCATCATGAAGTAGTTGCCCGCGGGAACGACCCAGTGGCCCGTCTGCCCGCCCTGGCGCGCCGGCTTGACGTACGGCTCGTTCACGACCTGCCCGTTTCGAATGAGGCGCGATCCGTTGTACGTGAGCCTGTCGCCGGGAAGGCCGATCAGCCGCTTCACGAACGTCCCGCCCGCGCCGCAGCTGCTCTCGGCCTGCGGGGGCGTCTTGAAGACGACGATCTCGCCGCGGTGCGGCGAGCGGAAGCGGTAGATGAACCGGTTCGCGAGCACGCGGTCGGACAGGCGCGCCTCGCAGCCCTCGCCGGGGCGCGCGCAATGCAGCGTGGGCTCCATCGACGAGGACGGGATCCGGTACGGGTTGACGATCCAGGCCTTGATCGCGAGCACGATCAGGACCGCGCCGACGATCGTCACGATCCAGTCGATCGCGATCCGCCAGGGCCGCGGCAGCCCGGCGGTCAGCCGGTCGACCGGGTTCCGCGATTTCCGCTTGCGAGGCCGCTCGGCCTCCAGCGCCGGCTCCATGGGCGCGGCGAGCCCCATGGGCGCCGCCGTCTCCGCCGTCTCCGCGGGCTCGGCTGTACCGGACGGATCGGCCAGCTCGGGCGTCGTTACCGGCTCTGCGCTTTCACCGGGCGCGGTCGGCCCGACGGGCTGCGCCGCGACCGCCGGATCGGCGGCCTCTGCGGGCTCGGCCCGCGCGTCGGGCTCCGCCGGCCCGCCGAACCCGCCGGCTGTGCCGGATCCGCTGGCTCCGCTGTGTCCGTGGTGTCCATCATTGCTCGCTGTCGCGCTGTTCAGCCGATCTCCGAGGGCACCGCTCGGACGGCGAACGGCGAAGGCCGGATGCGAGGATACCCGCGTCCGTGACGGGCCGCGCCGATCACCTGAAGGAAATGCGGTTCAGGGGCCAGTAGGTCGCGAACACCGGGCCGATCAGGTTCTTGCGCGGCACAGGGCCCCACGACCTCGAGTCGCACGACTGACGGCGGTTGTCGCCCATCATGAAGTAGTAGCCCCGCGGCACGATCCAGAGGCCGACGTCACCGCCCGCGCGGCCCGGCTTCACGTACGGCTCCGGGATCAGATTGCCGTTGATACGCAGGCGACTGCCGTCGTAGTCGACGTGATCGCCGGGAAGGCCGATCAGCCGTTTGACGAAGACGCCGCCCTCGCCGCACCGGTCGGCGGCCGTCGGCGGCGTGTTGAAGACGACGATGTCACCGCGATGCGGCGAATGGAACCGGTAGCAGAAGCGGCAGGCGAGCACCCGATCCGAGTGGGACGCGAGGCAGCCGGGCCCGGGGCGCGCGCAGTGCAGCGTCGGCTCCATCGACGAGGACGGGATCCGGTACGGGTTGACCACCCACGCCTTCACCGCAAGCACGATCAGGACGGCGACCGCGATGGTCACGATCCAGTCGATCGCAATCTGCCACGGCCGCGGCAGCCTCGCGGTCAGCCGATCGATCGGGTTCTTCACCCGAGGCTTCTCGACCGGCTCTGCTCCAGCCGCCACTCGTCGATCCGGCCGTGATCGCCGGACACGAGCACGTCCGGCACACGCCAGCCGCGGAACTCGGCCGGGCGCGAGTAGTGCGGGTACTCGAGGCCGCCGTCGAGCCCGGGCGAGAAGCTCTCCATCAGACCCGATTCCTCGCTGAGCGCGCCCGGGAGGCGGCGGGCGATCGCGTCCAGCAGCACCATCGCGGGCAGCTCGCCGCCGGAGAGAACGTAGGGGCCGATCGAGACCGCATCGGACGCGAGATGGGCGATCACGCGCTCGTCGAAGCCCTCGAAGCGCGCGGACAGCAAGGTCAGCCGTGACTCGGCGGCGAGCTCGTCGACGACCCGCTGGGTGAGCTGCCGACCCTGCGGGGTCAGAGCGACGACCCGGTGCCCGGGTACGCCGCCGTACACGGCGTCGATTGCCGCGGCGACCACATCGACGCGCAGCACCATCCCGGCGCCGCCGCCGTACGGCGTGTCGTCTACCTGGCCCGAACGGAGAGGGGTCGTGTCCCGGTAGCTGAACAGCCGGAGGTCGAGCTCGCCGCCCAGCACCGCAGCGACGGGCCGCTGCTCGGTCAGCCAGGCGAACGCCTGCGGCAGGAGCGTGAAGACGTCGAGCTGCAACGGCTAGGAGGGCCCGTTACCCACGAATCCCACGGGTTTCACCCATGACCACCCTCGGCCCGCTTCATGAAGTCCTCGGAAACCGCCAGCCAGTGATCCACGTCCGCCGTCGTCCGGTAACGAATCGACCAGTCCACCTGCCTGAGCGCCATATGTGCGACATACGCGCGACGCGCCTCACGCTCCGTTCCGTCGCACACGATCTGCCACACGCGTTCGCGGGCTCGTTCGGAAACGGACGCGACGGATAGCCCGAACGAGAGCGTCACGAGGTCGAACAGCCGGTCGCCGGAGCGGCATCCTTCCCAATCTATGACCGCGCCGACTCGGCCGTCTCGGACGAGCACGTTGCGGTGGTGGAAGTCGCCGTGGACGATGTCTCCGGTCGGCAGCCGATCCAGGTGTGCAGAGCGACCAATGCGCTCGATCTCGTCGAGAAGGGAAGCGGTCCGGGCGTCGTAGTCGCGGAGTGATTGATGGACGCAGTATCCGTCGCACCCCTCGACGAGCGACCCGACGATGTGCTCGCGCCAGGCGCCTCCGTCAAGGTCGCCCGCGCCCGCCTGTAGCTCGTTGAGCAGGCACAGCTCGCCGGCGACGGGATCGGCGACAACGTCGCCCGCCGCGCCGTCGAGATGCTCTTGGAGCATGACCGTCACACCGTTCACGGCGTCAACCAAGGGGTACCGGGGAACGGGGTAGCTGCGGTTCCGCAGGCGCTCGCCGAGAACGGCCGCCCTCCGGGCCGACTCCAGGTGCTCCGGTCCCGGCCACCACTTGAGGACGTATCTGGTGCCGTCGCAGCCACGGACGTCGGTCGCGCCGATCTCGCCCCCCGCGAAGGCTCCGACCAGCCGCAGGTCGAGAGCCCTGTGCTCGCGTATGAGATCGACGACCTGTGCTGTGGTCACCGTGGTTGGCCGGAGTAGAGGATGGTCATACGGCGAGGCGGCCCTGCGCGACCATCTCAGGTTATCCCTCGTCCGCGAACCCGGGCGCGACGAGGATGCTGCCCCCGTCGAGATCGATCCCCCGGATGCAGTCCTCGACCATCGGGAGCGCGAGCCCCGTGTCGAGCTCGAGCACGTCGTTGGCGACGCCGGGTCTGACGGCGTTGACCCGGCCGAGCTCCCGTCCACCCTCCTCCGCGACCGCCAGGCCGACGAGCTGGAAGACGTAGAACGAGTCCGGCGCAGGCGGCCCGAGGGCGTCACGTGCGAGCTCGATCGCCGCCCCCCGGTCGACGGCACGGTCGAGCCGGATCACGGTGCGGCCTCCGGAGCGCTTCGACTCGACGACCGTCGCCGGCTCGCCGCCCACGAGCAACGTCGCGCCGACCGCATACCGCTCCGGCGTCTCGCTCGGGCGCTCGACCACGAACGCGCCGTTGATGCCGTGCGGGCGCCCGACTCGACCCACCTGGACGCGGTCGCGGCTCACCGTTCGCCGCGCTCGGCCGCGACACGCTCGAAGTGCGGCGATGGCTGCCGCGCCGGGGACGGCCTGCCGGAGGTTCTCGGCAACGAACTCCGCAGCCTCCGGCCATCCCGAGCCGAGGATTGCGCGCTCCGCCTGCTCGGTGTCGAACGGCGTCCGGCGCAGCTCGAGATCCGGGCCGACGCAGCGCCCAGAACGCGGCGACGTCCCCCTGGTACGGCATACCGACCGAGCCCGCGTTGAGCCAGCGCCGGCCGTCCACGCGCCGGTCGAACTGCATGTGCGTGTGCCCGCTCACGACGACGCCGGCGTCGACGCCCTCCAGCGCCCGGCGGAGCACCCACTCGGGCGTCTCCGGCGTGACGAGCTCGATGTCGCTTCCGCGGCGTGCCGTGGCAGAAGAGCACGGGCCCGAGTCCTTCGACGTCGAGCTCGAGCTGCTCGGGGAGCGCCGTCAGAAACGCCCGATCCGCCGGATCGAGGCGCTCGACCGTGAAGGCCAGGGTCTCGGCGTCCGCGCCGGTCGCCCCGTCCTCGCCGAGCGCCCGATCGCCGTTCCCGCGGATCCAGTGGAGGGGAACGCCCGACGTCCGCAGCAGCGCCATCGTCTCGGCCGGCTGCGGGCCTCCCACGGTGTCGCCGCCGACCACGATCGCGTCGACGTCCGCCCGCTCCACGTCCGCCAGCACGGCGCCGAGCGCGTCCGCCATCCCGTGGATGTCGTAGAGCGCCGCGACCCGCACCGGCCTAGTCCACGATCTCGAGCAGCACCCGCCGGTTCTCGCGGACACCGGCGGCACGGACGACCGTGCGCAGCGCGCGGACGATGCGGCCCTGCCGTCCGATCACCTTGCCCACGTCCGCCGGCGCGACATGCAGCCGGAGAACGAGCGCGTCGTCCTCCTCCGCCGCGTCGACCCGCACCGCATCCGGGTCGTCCACGAGGCTGCGGGCCAGGAACTCGAGCAGCTCCTTCACGCCGCGACCCCCCGGCCCATCGTCCGCCCCGGGTTCACCGGAGATTCTGCGTCTTCAGCAGGCGGTGGACCTGGTCGGTCGGCTGGACTCCGACCGACAGCCAGTGCTTCACCCGCTCCTCGTTGAACTCGATGATCGAGGGATCGGTCTGCGGGTTGTAGCGACCGACGATCTCGATGAACTTGCCGTCCCGCGGCGAGCGCGAGTCGGCGACGACGACGCGGTAGATCGGATTCTTCTTCGAACCGACCCGCGTCAACCTCATGCGAACTGCCAAACCGTTTACCTCCTCAACATGTGGGAACCCATGGTTCCCCCATGAGCCCCCTCCTTTGCAGTGTGCCGATGGACATCTGCCAGGTGGGCTGCGGCGGCGCAAGCCCGCCTCCGCCCGCGATGCAGACGCTCGTATCCATCACTTCCGACTCTTTCTCTTCGCTTTCCGCTTGTTCTTCGTGCTCCGCGTGGCCGAGCGGGCGTGGCCGCCCGATCCGGACGCGCCCGGCAGCTCGGGCATCCCCGGCAGCGCGGGCATCTTGCCCTTTCCCGACCTGCTTCATCATCTTGGCCATCATCTTGCGGCCCTCGATGAGCTGGTTCACCTGCTCGACCGTCGTGCCGCTGCCGGCGGCGATGCGGCGACGCCGCGAGCCGTCGATCACGTGCGGGACGCGCCGCTCGTGGGGCGTCATCGAGAGGATGACCGCCTCGACCCGCGCCATCTGCCGGTCGTCGACCTGGTCGAGTCCCTCGAGCTGCTTGCCCATCCCCGGGATCATCTTCAGGACGCCCTGCAGCGGGCCCATCCTGCGCAGCATCCGGTAGCTGCGCAGAAAGTCGTCGAAGGTGAACTCGCCGCGCATCATGCGGCGCTCCATCTCCTCCTTCTCGTCCACCTCGACCGCGGCCTCGGCGCGCTCGATCAGCGTGAGCACGTCGCCCATGCCGAGGATCCGCGACGCCATGCGATCGGGGTGGAACCACTCGAGCTGGTCGAGCTTCTCGCCCGTGGAGGCGAGCTTGATGGGCCTCCCGGTCACGGCCCTGACGGACAGGGCCGCCCCGCCGCGGGCGTCGCCGTCGAGCTTCGTGAGGATCACGCCGTCGAAGGCGACCCGCTCCTGGAAGGCCTGGGCGACCGAGACGGCTTCCTGGCCGGTCATCGCGTCGACGACGAGCAGGACGTTCGTCGGCCGCGCCTCCTTGCGGACGGCCGCGAGCTCGTCCATCAGCGACTCGTCGACGTGAAGGCGGCCGGCCGTGTCGAGGATCACGACGTCCCGGCTCTCAGCCCGGGCCCGCTCGATGCCCAGCCGGACGGCGGTCACGGGGTCGGCGCGGTCGTCCGCATACACCGGCACGCTCGATCTGGGCGCCGAGCTGCTGCAGCTGGTCGATCGCCGCCGGCCGCTGCAGGTCGGCGGCGACGAGCGCCGGCCGCTTCCCGTCCTTCTGCAGCAGCAGCGCGAGCTTGGCGGCGGCCGTCGTCTTGCCCGAGCCCTGGAGCCCGGCGAGCAGGATCACGGTCGGCGGCTTGCCGGCGAAGGCCAGCCGCGAGTCGCCCGAGCCCATCAGCGCGGTCAGCTCCTCGTGGACGATCTTCACGACCTGCTGGCCGGGCGTGATGCTCGCCAGCACGTCGGCGCCGAGCGCCCGCTCGCGGACGCCCGCGACGAACTCCTTCACCACGCCGAAGTTGACGTCCGCCTCGAGCAGCGCGAGCCGGATCTCGCGCATCGCCTTCGAGATCGCCTCGTCGTCGAGCCGGCCGCGGCCGCGGAGGTCGCCGAGCGTGGCCTGGAGCCTGTCTGAGAGCGCGTCGAACACGGCCGCACAGTGTACGCGGCTCTCGCGCGGCCTCCGCTAGCGCACGATCATCACGGGGCAGGGCGCATGCTCGGAGACGCGGTCGGCGGTCGAGCCGAGCAGGTGGTCGCGCAGGAAGTGGCCCTTGTGGCCGAGCACGACGAGGTCGTGCCCGCCGGCCGCGGCGAACTCCGAGATCACCTCGGCCGGGTGGCCCGGCCGCAGCTCGACGGCGACCTCGACCCCGGCGGCACGCGCCTGCTCCTGCGACCGAGTGGCGAGCCCGGTGAAGAACGCGTCCTTCTCGCGCTTGACCTCGTCGACCTCTCCGATCGTCGCCGCGTAGGCGGGCAGCGGCCCCTCGATGGCGAGCGCCGTGAGGGTCGCGCCGGTCAGCACGGCGAGCTCGAGCGCCGTGCGCGAACGCGCGATCCGACGCATCCGAGCCGTCGATCGCCACCAGGATCCGCGTCGAAGGGCATGTCACGACCACCTCCGACTCGAGTGCCGCGGCGCCCGGCGCGGTCACGGGCCAGCTCCGCCGCCGCGTGGGGCTGGAAGAAGCGCTGCGCGATCGCGGTGGGCACGATCGCAGAGAGTACGACGACGGAGATCAGCAGGGAGAACTGCGTGCGGTCGATGATGTGCGCGTTCAGCCCGTAGAGCGCGCTGATCGTCCCGAACGTGAGCCCGGTCGACATCAGCAGCGTCGTGAACGCCGCGTGCGGCGCGGTGAAGCGGCGCGCGAGCGGGTAGACGCCGGCGATCTTCGGCACCATCTTCCCGGCGAACGAGCAGCGCGAGGATGCCGAGGTTGGCCCACACCGCGTTCAGCGAGACGTTCATGCCGCCCTTCAGGAAGAAGAACGGCGTGAGGAACGCGAACGCGACGACCCGCAGCCGCTCCTGCTCGAGGCGGTGGCTCGCGTAGTGGCTGCTCATCAGGAGCCCGAGCACGAACGCGGGCAGCACGGCCTGCGAGTTGGCCCGGCCGCCGAGCCACATGAGCACGAAGAGGCACGCGAACACGAGCTTGATCTCGGGCTCGATCACCCGGTTGCCGTAGCGCTTGAAGAAGTGCGGCGCGAGCTTCGGCAGCCCCCAGATCAGCGCGATCGAGACGGCGACGAACGGCACGATCCAGATCGTCGGCTTGATGAACAGGATCGTCAGCGCGACGACGGTCCCGAAGTCGGTGACGAAGGTGGCCGACATCAGCCGCTTGCCGATCACCGTCTGGTTCAGCCCCGTCTCCACGAGCACGGCGTAGACCACCGCGAGGCTCGTCGTGGACAGCGCGATGCCGGCGATCTCCGCCTGGCGGTGGTTCCAGCCGAGCCCGTAGTAGGCCAGCAGCCCGACCACGACGAAGGGCGCGGAGAACGAGACCAGGCCGATGGCGAGTGAGGCCCTCCACTCGCGCTTGAACTGGGGCACGTCGACCTCGGCCCCCGCGAGGAACGTCAGCAGGATCCCGGCGAAGCCGCCGATGAAGTTCAGCCAGTCGGGAACCGAGAGGTGGAACGCGTTGCCGACGACGACCCCGGCGAAGAGCTCGATCAGCGCGACCGAGAGCCCGATCTCGACCGAGATCATCGAGGCCAGGAGGATCGTTCCAGCGAGGAGTGCCGCTACCGCAAGTGCGCTCATCTCTACCTCCGTGTCAGGCGAGCCTGTGGGTCGGTAGAGGCCATCAGCGGCACCGTGACCGCGGTTGGGCGCGAGCCTCATCGCGCTGCAGCGGTCTCACTATAGAGATCCGTGCTTCCACCGACCGCGGATCCGCGCGGCCACCGACGGCGCCTGCAGCGTCCGGCGCTTCACTTCGGGTGAGACGAAGGAGGTCGAGATGGGACGCACCCTGGTTGCGTATGCGACGAAGAGAGGCTCGACGCAGGAGGTCGCCGAGGCCGTGGCGCAAGACGCTGCACCGGGAGGGGCTGGCGGTCGAGGTCCGTCCCGCGGGCGACGTGCAGGATCTGAGCGACTACGAGGGAGTCGTGCTCGGCGGCGCCCTCTACATGGGACGGCTGCACCGCGACGCGCGGGGGTTCCTGCACCGGCACCGGCATGCGCTGGCGGTGAAGCCCGTTCGCGGTCTTCGCCATGGGCCCGCGGACGCTGTCCGAGAAGGAGCTGGCCGGGTCACGGAGTCAGCTCGACCGGGCGCTCGCAGCGGTGCCCGAGGTCGAGCCGGTCGCCGTGGCGATCTTTGGCGGCGTGCTCGATCCCGCGAAGCAGCGCTTCCCGTTCAGCCGCATGACCGCCTCGGACGCGCGGGACTGGAACGAGATCCGGGCCTGGGCGAGGGAGGTCGCGGCGCTGCAGCCCGCGCTGCGGGAGGTCGCTTCGGTCTGAGTCGATGAGTTCCAGCGGGCAGGATGGTCTTCACAGCACACCGCGCAACGCAGACGGGAGGAAGACCATGGGCAAGCTTGTCGTGACCGAGTTCGTGTCGCTCGACGGCGTGATGGAGGATCCGGGCGGAGCAGAGAAGTACGTCCACGGCGGCTGGGCGTTCCGGTTCGACCGTGGCGACGAGGGCGACAGGTTCAAGCTGGACGAGCTGACGGCGAGCGACGCCCAGCTCCTCGGGCGTGTGACGTACGAGGGCTTTGCGAAGGCGTGGCCGTCGATGGAGGGCACGGGCGAGTTCGGCGAGAAGATGAACGCGATGCCCAAGTTCGTCGCGTCGACGACCCTCGAGAACCCCGCGTGGAACAACACGACCGTGCTCCAGGGCGACCTCGCGGAGGAGGTCGGCGAGCTGAAGCGGCGGTTCGCCGGCGACATCCTCGTCGCCGGAAGCGCCCGGCTCGTGCAGTCGCTGCTGGCGCTGGACCTGATCGACGAGCTCCGCCTGATGGTGTTCCCGATCGTGCTGGGGAGCGGCAAGCGCCTGTTCGCGGACGGGGACACGCTGTCCTTCGAGCTCGTGGAGACAAGGCAAACCGGCTCGGTCGCGATCCTCACGCTTCGTCGCGAGCGCTGATCGTCAGCCGGGGCGCGCGATCGCCGAGCGTCAGCTGCCGACGAGGGCGCGTGCGAAATCCTGCGGATCGAACGGCCGGAGATCATCGAGCTGCTCGCCGACGCCGACGAGCTTGACCGGGAGCCCGAGCTCGTGTGCGATCGCGACCGCGATCCCACCCTTCGCCGAGCCGTCGAGCTTGGTCAGCGCCACGCCGGTGACGTCGACCACCTCGCGGAACAGCCGTGCCTGCTGGAGACCGTTCTGGCCCGTGGTCGCGTCCAGCACGAGCAGTGTCTCGTGCGGTGCGCCCGGGAGCCGCCGGGCGAGGACGCGACGCACTTTCTCCAGCTCGGCCATCAGGTTCTGCTGCGTGTGCAGCCGTCCCGCCGTGTCGACGAGGACGACGTCGCGGCGGCGGGCGCGGGCCGCCTCGAGCGCGTCGTAGGCGACGGCCGCGGGATCGGCGCCCCGCTCTGCGCCCACGAAGTCCGCGCCGGCCCGCTTGGCCCAGATCTCGAGCTGCTCGTCGGCGGCGGCGCGGAACGTGTCCGCGGCGGCCACCAGCACCGAGTGCCCGTGCTCGGCAAGCCTGAACGCGAGCTTCCCGATCGTCGTCGTCTTGCCGGTGCCGTTCACGCCGACGACGAGGATCACACCGGGCTCGCCGTCGACGCGCAGCCGGCCCGGGTCTCCGAGCAGGGCGGCGATCTCCTCGGCGAGAGCGTCGTTCAGATCGCCCAGCTCGGGCCGGGCCTCGAGCCGCCGGACGAGCTCGGCGGTCGAGCGCACGCCCACGTCGGCGGCGATCAGCGCCTCCTCGAGCCGCTCCCAGGCGGCATCGTCCGCGGGGTCGAACGCCGCCACGGCGAGCTGCTCGGTGAGCGCTCTGCGGGAGCGACCGAGCGAGTCGCGGAGGCGGGCGAAGACACCCGCGCGCGCCGTCTCGGGCTCGGGTACGGCGCCTTCGGCGCCCAGCAGCTCAGCCCAGGATCGCGCCACGGTCGGGGTCAGGCGGGAACCGCGGCGCGCTCTCGCGGCATGCGACGGGAGACGACCTCCGAGACCCCGTCCGTGCCCATCGTCACGCCGTACAGCAGGTCGGCCGCCTCCATCGTCCGCTTCTGGTGCGTGACGACGATGAACTGGGCCCGGTCCGAGTAGCGGCGCAGCAGCGCGACGAAGCGGCCGATGTTGGCGTCGTCCAGCGCGGCCTCGACCTCGTCGAGCAGGTAGAACGGGCACGGCCGGGCCAGGAACAGCGCGAACAGGAAGGCGATCGCGCCGAGCGCCTTCTCGCCGCCCGAGAGCAGCGAGAGCCGCGTGACCCGCTTGCCCGCCGGCCGCAGCTCGACCTCGATGCCGGGTTCGGCGCCCTCCTCCTCGCCCGGCTCGACGAGCGAGAGGCGCCCCTCGCCGCCCGGGAAGAGCGTGGCAGCGACCTCGGAGAAGGTCTCCGCGATCGTGCCGAACGTCTCCGTGAAGCGCTGCTCGACGGTCTCGGCGAGCTCCGCACGCAGCCGTTCGAGCTCCCGGAGGCTCCGCTCCAGGTCCTCCCGCTGCAGGCGGCAGTCGTCGAGCCGCTCCCGCTCGCGTTCGTAGTCGGCCTTGGCCAGCGGGTTCACCTGGCCCAGTGATTCGCGCCGGCGCTCGAGCCGCTCGGCGCGCTGCACGAGCTCGTCCCGGTTCTCGCCCTGCGCCGGGTCGACCCCGGCCTCGCCCAGCCGGTGCCGCGCGTCGGCCAGGCTCGATCCGATCGTCGCGAACGCCACGTCCGCGGCCGAGGCTCGCTCGGCGGCCGCGCCCGCCTCGCGCCGGAGCTCTGCCTCGCGCTCGGCGAGGCGCCGCAGGTCCGCGGCCAGCTCGCCCGTGCGGGACGTCCCCGCATCGACCCGGGCGCGCAGCGGGCCCTCGACCCGTCCGGCGGAGGCCGCCGCCGCCGCGAGGATCGCGGCCAGCCTCGCTGCGGCATCGGCCATCCGCGCCAGGAGGTCGCGGTCCGGGGAGCGGCCCAGGGCGGCGTCGCGGTTCGCGACGGCCCGCCGCGCGTCCTCGGCTGCCCGCGCCGCGCGCTCCTCGGCCGCGGTGAGCTCGGAGCCGGCGTCGGCGGCGGCTGCGCGCAGCGACGCGGCGTCGCCGACGGTGGCGGCGCCGGGGGATCCGCCCAGGCGCACGAGCTCGGCCTCGGCTGCGGCCGCCCGCGCCGCGGCGTCCTGCGCCTGGCGCCGACAGGCCGTCTCGGCGTCCGCCAGCTGCCGGAGCGGTGCGCCGGCGGCGGCTCCCGCGGCCGACCCCTCCTCCAAGCGTCGCGCGGCAGCGGCGGCCGCGAGCAACGCTGCGTCGAGGCGCTGCGCTCCACCGACGAGGCGCACGGCGACCGCCGGCGCGGGCAGCGGCCGGCGGAGCTCCGGCGGAATCGCCTCGAGCTGCCGCTCGGCTTCCGCCTCGACCCGCTCCGCGCGCTCTGCGTTCACGCCGGCCCTCGCGACTGCCCGGTCGAGCTTCCCCGCCTCAGCCGCCAGCGCGCGCCTGCGGGCGCGCAGCTCCAGCTGCACCGCCTCCGCGGCCGCACCCGCGAACCAGAGCTCGCCGCGGCCGGGGTCGTAGCCGAACCCCTCGACGGTCACGGCAGGGCCGCGGGAGGCGAGCAGCCGCTCCTTCGGCACGATCGGAAGCTCCCGCACCAGCTCGGCCGGGTCGCGTCCGATCAGCACCCGCAACGCCCCGAGCCCGGAGGCTGCGGCCTGCTCGACGAGCGCCAGCGCAGCCACCGCGTCGCGCGGCGACCACCGCCGACGCCCGCGGCCCGAGAGCGGCCGCGACGGCCCGCTCGTGCCCGGGCTCGACATCGACCAGTTGCAGCGCCAGGCGCTGGCCCGCCTCCGCCAGAGCGCGGGCGGCAGGCGGGATGCCCTCGCGCTCCGCCAGAGCGCCGTCGAGAGCGGCCAGCCGGTCGCGAGCCAGGCGGGCCCGCTCGCCGAGCTCGTCTCGCGCGCGCACGGCCGCCCTGGCCGCCGCGGCCGCCTCGTCCGCTGCCCTCCGCAGGTCGTCCGGAGCGAGACGCTGCGCCGTTTCGGCCTGTGCCAGCTCGCCGCGCAGTCGCGCGAGCAGCGCCGCGGCCGATTCACGCCGGAGCTCGACCCGCTCGCCGGCGGCGCGCACCGAGTAGTGCCGCTCGCGGGCCTGCGCGGCCGCCGCGAGCTCGTCCTCCGCGAGTCGGCGTTCCGTCGCCGCCGCGACCACCCTCGCCTCGGCGCGGACGGCGAGCGCGCGCTCGGCCCCCGCCAGCCGCTCGTACAGCTCCCGTGCGCGCCGGGCGAACTCGACCCGTTCCAGCGCCGCCGCCCGGGCAGTCTCCTGCGCTTCCCGGGCTGCCGTGTCGAGCGCCTCTTCTCGCGCAGCGGACGCGGCCTCCTCGACGTCGCAGCGCAGGCGGGACTCGAGAGCCTCGGCCGCCTCGCGACGCAGCTCCAGCCGCTCGACCGCGCTCCGCATCCGGTAGAGAGACGCCGTTGCGCGCTCGCGGCCGCCCGCCGCGTCCGCCAGCTCCTCCTCCGCCGCGTCGCGCTCGGCCAGCGTGGACTCGAGCGCCCCGTCGACGCGGCGCCGCGCGAGCGACGCGGCCAGGCGCGCATCCTCGGCCTCCGCGAGCTTTCCCTCCAGCGCCTCGACGTCGAGCTCCGCGACCCGAGCGTGCAGCGATGCGATCTCTCCACCGAGCCGCTCGGCACGCTCCGCCGCCGTCGCCTGGAGCGCGAGCGGCCGAAGCCTCGCCCGAACCTCCTGCTCGACGTCGCGCGACCGCTCGACCTGAGCCTGGACGCGCGCGAGCTTCAACTCGGCGCGGTGGCGCCGCAGCTTGAAACGCCCGAGCCCTGCCGCCTCCTCCACGAGCGCCCGCCGCTCCTCGGGGCGGCTGGCGAGGATCTCCTCGACGCGGCCCTGCGAGACGACGGCCCGGAAGCCGCCGCCGAGCCCTGCGTCCGCGAGCAGCTCCACCAGATCGAGCCGGCGCACCGCAGCACGGTTGACGAGGTACTGACCCTCCCCGCCGCGGTGCAGCCTGCGCGCAACCGACACCTCCGCGAAGTCGAGCTCCGCCAGCGCGCCGTCCTCGTTGTCGAACACCAGCTCGACCTCGCAGGAGCCGGCCGGGGGCCGGCCCTTCGCGCCCGCGAACAGGACGTCGTCCGCACGCTCGGCCCGCAGCTCGCGCGGGCTCTGACTCCCCGCGGCCCAGAGCAGCGCGTCGGCGACATTCGACTTCCCGGAGCCGTTCGGCCCGACCACGACCGCGACACCCGGCTCCAGCCGGATCTCGACCGGGTCCGGGAACGATTTGAACCCGCGGATCTTGATCGACTTCAGGTGCACCGGCGCCAAGTCTGACGGCGCCCCAGGACGACCCTGCTCAGCGCACGAGATCGAGCAGGTCGTCGTCCGTGTAGCGGCCGATCAGCTCCGGATGCTCCTGCTCGATGTGCCGCTGTGCACGGGCGACGAGCTCCTCTGCCGTCTCCCCGGGGATGGCCTCGCCACAGGTGGGACAGACGATGGTGAGCGCGCTCACACGCTCTCCCTGGCGAGCCACGCCAGCGCCTCCTGCGCGGCCAACTGCTCCGCGGCCTTCTTGGTCTGGCCGCTGCCGAGCCCCGCCTGCTCGCCGCCGATCATCGCCGCGCTCGTGAAGAGCCGGTCATGTGGCGGGCCGTCCACGGCAAGCACGACGTAGCTGACCTGGCGGCCGTCGCGGGCGAGCACCTCCTGGAGCTCGGTCTTGTGATCGACGTGGCCCGAGCGCGCGTACTCGATCCGCCCCGCAAAGGCGTCGACGACGGCTGCCTCGATCGACTCGAACCCGTGCGCCAGGAACAGCGCGGCCAGTGCGGCCTCGAGCACGGCGGCCAGCACGTTCCGGTTGTGCGTGAGCCGGTCGAGCTCGTCCGCCGACACCTCCGTGGCCCCCCGCTCCGCGAGCCGGCGGTCGAGGCCGAGGTCGCGGGCCACCTCGGCGCAGCTGGCCCGCGACACCACGTGCGAGCGGATCTTTGCCATCCGCCCTTCCGAGAAATCCGGATACCGCTCGTACAGAGCGCGCGCCACCGCCAGCTCCAGCACGCTGTCGCCGAGGAACTCGAGACGCTCGTACGACGACGCCCGGTCGGGCGCCCACGAAGAGTGGGTGAGGACATGATCGAGCCGCTCCTCCGGGAGCGCCTCGATCAGCCGCTCGAGCTCGACGACCCCGTTGCTACTGGTGCGATGTGACGTAGTCGACAGCCTGCCCGACCGTCGTGATCTTCTGCGCGTCCTCGTCCGAGATCTTGATGCCGAACTGATCCTCCAGCTCCATGATCAGCTCGACGAGATCGAGCGAATCGGCGTCGAGATCGTCCTGGAAGGACGCGTCCGGAGTTATCTCGGACTCGTCGATGCCGAGCTGTTCCGTCAGAACATCCTTAACGCGCTCGAAGACTTCCTCACGAGACGCTGCCATCACACCTCACTTACCGTTGTAGGGCCGAAAAAGCGCGCCGATCATACACGCGGGGCCCGACGCTCTTCCTGTTCTCTCCGCATGCGCTCGGGCAACTCGTCCTGCAGCCGACGCACGACGTCGTGCTCGACTCCGCGGGCGGCCAGTCTGACGGCGTTCGAGATCGCGCGCCGGGACGAGTTCCCGTGGGCGATCACGGCGAGGCCGCGGAGCCCGAGCAGGTACGCGCCGCCGTACGTGTCCGGGTCGAGCTGGTGGCGGAGGCGGCGGGCGGCGGGACGGATCAGCACCCCGCCGAGCTTGCCGGTCGCCGTAGCCGAGATCTCCTCGCGCAGCGCCTCGAGCAGCGTCGTGATCGCCCCCTCCAGAAGCTTCAGGCAGACGTTCCCGGTGAAGCCGTCGGTGACGACGACGTCGCCCGCGCCGGCCAGCAGCTGACGGCTCTCGACGTTTCCGGCGAAGCGCAGGCGGACGTCGGCCGCGAGCAGCTCCCGGGCCTCGAGGGTCAGCTGGTTCCCCTTCTCGGCCTCCTCGCCGATCGAGAGCAGGCGCACCTCGGGCTCCGGGATCTCCAGGATCTCGGCCGCGAAGACGGCACCCATGTGCGCGAACTGCAGCAGATGCTCGGGTCGGGCATCCGCGTTCGCGCCGCAGTCGATCAGCACGGACGGCGCACGGCGGGACGGGATCGGAACGGCGATCGCCGGCCGCATGATCCCGGGCAGCCTGCGCAGGTGGAGGAGACCGGCGGCGAGCATCGCTCCGGTGTTCCCGGCCGAGACGACCGCATCGGCGCGGCCCTCGCCGACCGCTCGGCAGGCGGACACCAGCGAGCTGTCGGGCTTCGAGCGAACGGCCTCGGCCGGCTTCTCGTCCATCCCGATCTCGTCAGCGGCCTCCACGAGCTCGAGCCCGCCCGTGTCGAGGCCGGGCGGCCCGAAGACGATCGGCTGGATGCCGTCCCCCGCCGCCTCCAGCGCGCCCGCGATGACCTCGGCCGGGCCTCGATCCGACCCCAGCGCGTCGACGGCAACGCGTACTGTCAAACGACTACGGGGCCGGGCTGTGGAGCGGCTCGACCTCGCGCCCGCGGTAGGTCTTGCAATTCGGGCAGACGCGGTGCGGCAGCTTGGGCTGGTGGCAGTTCGGGCACTCGTTCACGCGCGGGGACTCGAGCTTGTGCGTGGCCCGGCGCTTGTCGCGGCGCGACTTCGAGGTTTTCTTCTTGGGGACTGCCACAGCGGTCGGGCAGTCTACCAGCCGTCTGCGCGAAGCGCTGATCAGAGCGCGTCGCGCAGCTTCGCCAGCTCGGCCCAGCGCGGGTCCGGCTCGGTCTCCTCGTGCGTGTGCGGGCCGGCATTCAGATCCGCGCCGCAGACGGGGCAGAGCCCGGCGCAGTCGGCGCGGCACAGGATCTTGTCCGGCAGGTTGAGCACGAGCGCATCGTGCGCCCAGGCCGACAGATCGAGAAGCTCGTCGTCGAGGTACGGGGTCATCAGCTCCTCCAGACCGTCGGGCTGCTCCGCCTGGTACTCGCGAGCCGTGATCGGAAGGTCGAGCACGGCGTCGGAGAGGCATCGGAAGCATGGGCCCGTGCAGCCGCGTGTGGAAGCGCAGCTCGAAGACGGTGCCCGTGTTGGCGCGGGTGACGGCGAACTCGGCCGCCACCGTCTCGGGCACCGGGATGTAGCGAGTTCCGGCGAGGTCGACCGGCCTCAGCTCGATCTCCTGCACTGTGCGGTGCTCCTCGCCGACCCGCACCTTCACCGAGCGCAGGTCGAAGGTGGTCATCGCTGCAGGTTAGCGCGCGCGGGTTAGGAGGGAGGACCCGCGAGACGCCCCCAAACGTGGACATTGCGCGATGTTCAGCGTCGAATTCCGAGGGAATGAGCTTAGACGCTGGCGGCGCTGCTAGCGCACCCACATCTGGTCGAGGAGCGCGCCCCACCATGGGTTGTGCTGGTAGTTGCCGACTCGGCTGGAGACGAGGTCGAACGTCTGAGCGTTTGCGTACGCGACCCAGGCGGCCAGGTCGACGACGTCTTGGTCGATCTTGCTCCAGAGCGCGCCTGCGGCTTGGGGGTCGCTGATCTCGAGCGTTCGGGCGCGGGTGATCTCGCGGTCGACGGGCGTGCTGCAGAACAGTCCGTAGTTCGAGTACGTGTTCGAGCGCGGGCGGTAGGACGGGCAGGTGAGCAGGGGGTAGAAGAAGTTGTCCGCCGAGGGCTGGTCGGCGATCCAGCCGGCGGAGCCGACCTGGATGCGGTTCCGCGGGTCATTCGCGGCTTTGAAGTAGGCGTCGATTTCGAGCACTTTGAGTCGGGTCTTGTAGCCGAGGCTCCGCAAGACCGAGCGGAGATACGCCGCGCCGCGGGCTCGGCCAGGGAACGACCAGACGGTTACGGTCAGGTCTGTAGTTCCGGATGCGGCGACCAGCCGTCTGGCTCGGACTAGGTCAGGCGTGTAGGGGCAGTAGCGGATGTAGCCGGCGAGGTTCGGCGGCAGCACCTGGCACGTCGGCTGGCCGCTGCCTGGGCCGAGCGTAAGCGTGATCAAGTGGTTCCGGTCGACGGCGAGATTGACCGCTCGACGAACTCTGACGTCGTCGAAGGGCGCGAGCCTCGTGTTGAAGAAGAAGTAGTCCGTCTCGAACGTGGGGTTGACGTGCAGCTCGTTCCCGTACCCGCTACGCCGCAAGGCGGGGGCCTGGCCGGCTGCGATGGGTGTGTAGTCGGCTGTGCCTGCTCGGACTGCCGCGACCTGGTCGGCAGACGAGGCTCCGAACGTCCAGGTGATCTCGTCGGGGTAACCGGCCGGCTGTGCCGCGGACGACCACTCGTGGAACCTGGGATTGCGCGCTAGTACGGCGCCGTGTTTCGCCTCGTATTTCTTGATCAGGTACGGGCCGGTGGCCGGGAGCGGGAGTCGCGCCACGAGGGGGGTGTCCGCGGGTACCGCGTAGGCCGGGGGCTCTGTGAGCTTGTCGAGGAAGACCGGGTCGGGTGCGCTCAGATGGAACGTGACCGTGGCCGCGGACGGGTCGACCATGATGCCCTTGGACAGGTCGCATCGACCGGTCTTCTTCGCACACGACGAGGCACCGACGATGCCGGCGTAGATGTAGCCTGCGCCGACGTGCGATCGGTAGGACGCGGAGAGTGAGCGCTCGATCGCGCGGCGGAAGTCGGCCGGTTCGACAAGCGCTCCGGTCGAGTAGCGGATGCCGGTGCGCACCTGGAATGTGTACGTCCTGCCTCCGTCAGTCGGGACGGGAATGGAGGTAGCGAGATCGGGGACGAGCCGCGTGCCGGCGCTGCCGCCGACGCGCTGGAAGGTGACCAGCCCATCGTTCGTCACGCTCAGCGCCGACCACCCGTCCTGGGTGAAGTCGCGAGCCGGATCGATCGAATCGAAACCCGTCGGGTCGATCGGGAACACCGCCAGGGTGCCGCCTCGATGCGCGACTCCTAAGGCCTTCACCGCCACGTACAACGCCCGCCCGGAGAGCGCCAGTTCCTGCGGCTGGTTCCCGGTCCGGACAGTCTTCGCGACCGTCTTCGCCGCCGGGTCGACACGCGAGATCGTCCCGCCGCGGCCGTCGCTCACCCACACCAACCCGCCGCCTGCGGCAACCCCGGTCGGGATCCCACCCACCGGGATCACGCTGACGGCCCCGTCGCTCGGGTCGATCCGGGACAGCGTCCCATCCAGGCTGTTCGCCACCCACGCGGCACCGTCGCCGACGGCGATCGCGGTGGGACCGTTGCCGACGCCGATCGCCGACAGCACCGTCCCCGAGCGCACGACGATCCGCGTAACGCTGTTGGCGGCGCTGCTCGCCACCCATACGAACCCGAGGCCCGTCGCGAGCGCGTCCGCACCGCCGGCGACGCCGATCGTTCGCAGCGGCGTGTGCGAGCCGGCGACGAACTCCAGCACCGTTCGATCGGTGGAGTTCGCGACCCACAGTCGACCGTCGATGAACGCGACTCCGGAAGGCCCGTTCCCGACCGGGATCGTGTCCACGACCGCGCCGCCTCCGCCGTTCGCGTTCGGGTCGATCTTCGACACGGTGCCGGAGAGCCCGTTCGCCACCCACACGAAACCGCCGCCGATCGCGATCGCGGTCGGATCGTTCCCCACGGCGATCGTCTGCGTCTTCGCATGCGACTTCGCGTCGATCCTCGACACGCTGTTGCTGCCGGGATTAGCGACCCAGACCGAGCCTCGATCCGCGGCGAGCGCTCCGGGAGTCGACTCCACCGGACTGGACGCCAGGAGGCGCCCACTCGATGCGTCGACCGCGCCGACGCTGTCGGCTCCGATCCGCGCCGTCGCGACCGTACTGCCGGAGCCGCCGCTGCGGAGCGCGAACACCGACACGGCGACTGCCGCCGCGACCACGCCGGCCAGCGCGGCCGCCAGGAGCGAGCGCCGGCGAAGGACCTGCCGCTTCTCGACCCGCGTCGCCCCTCGCAATGGCGGGAAGTCGGTCCGCAATCCCTCCGCGACAACCTGCGAGATCCGCTCGGGTCGGTCGATGTCCTTCAGCCGATACGAGCCCAAATCACGCAGGACCACACCCTCCGGTAGGTCGTCCTCCACGAGCTCGCGGGTCGCTGACGAGACAAGTGTCTGGCCGCCGTGCGCCACCGCGCCGATCCGGGCTGCGCGATGCACCGAGAAGCCCACGTACCCTTCGCCAGCAGCGGACGCTTCACCCGTGTGGATGCCGATCCGGACACGGAGCTCGACGCCGTCCGGCCAGTCCTGGTCCGCGAGCGTGCGGTGGATCGCGATCGCGGCAGCGAGTGCATCCGACGCGCTTCGGAAGGCGACGAAGGACTGGTCGCCCTGCGTGTCGACCTCCTCGCCGCGGTTAGCCGCGAAGCTCTCCCTGAGCAACACCTGCTGGCGCGCCAGCAACTCCCCGTAACGTTCACGGCCGAGGCGCTTGAGCAGGACGGTCGACCCCTCGATGTCCGTGAACAGGAAGGTGACCGTGCCGCTCAGACGCTCAGACATGAGCCACGACGATGCAGAGCGTCGCTGAGTTCCACAGATCGTGTCAACTCTTGCGCTGGTTACGTCAAGCCGGATCGGCTCGCTCGGCCCCCAGGTTCTTGTCGGGTATCTGTCTAGCGGGGTCCGCGGTTCGCCGTTGCCGGCAGCGGACTGAACAGAGCCGCCACGATCCTCGTGGCGGCTCTGGCGAGTGACGGGGCACTCGGCGTCCACCTGCAGAAGAACAGCAAGGCGGATCGGCGAAGGGCCGTCGAGCAGCGGACCCGATCAGCGCGCGCGTACGGGGACAGCAGCGACCTCCGCACGGGCCGGTCGGCGACGCGTCCGCGGCTTCGCGCCGACGATCAGCGCGACCGCGGCGATGATCATGGTTGCCGCGATCAGGACCCGAGGTCCGATCGGCTCGCTCACCAGTGCCCAGCCGAGCAGGACGGCCACGGCCGGGTTCACGAACGCGTAGGTCGAGACCAGCGTCGTGGGTGCGTTCCGCAGCAGCCAGACGTAGGCGGTGAAGCCGACGAGGGAGCCGAGCACGATCAGGTAGCCGAGCGCGAGCAGCGACTCGCCGGAGATGTGGTGCACCGTTCCGGGCTCGCCGGTCGCCAGCGCGAGCAGCCCGAAGAGCGCACCCGCGGCGATCATCTCCATCGAGGCGCCGACCAGCGGACGGCCCGGGAGTGCCGCCCGGCGCGAATAGAGCGAGCCGGCCGCCCACGACATGGAGCCGAGCACGAGCGCCAGCGCGCCGTACACGTTGACGTGACCCGGGCCGAAGGGGTTGGCGAGCAGCGCGGCGCCGCCCAGGCCGATCGCCAGCCCGACCACGGCCGCGCGGCTGAGCCGTTGTCCCGTGGCCATGCGATCGAAGAGCGCCATCCACAGGGGGACGGTCGCCACGATCAGCGATGCGACTCCGGTCGTGACGCGCTGCTCGGACCACGCAACACAGCCGTTGCCGACCAGCAGGAGGGCGCCGCCCACGATCAGCGCCGCACGCCACTGCCTCCAGCCCGGCCGGTCACCTTCGCGGTCGCCCTTGCGAATCGACCACGCATACAGCAGCACGCCCGCGATCCCGAACCGGGCCGCGAGCATCAGGAACGGCGGAAACGTCCTGATCGCGATCAGGATTCCGAGGTAGGTCGAGCCCCAGAGGACGTAGACGGCGACGAGGGCCGCCCACACGCGTGCGGGGCCCGCGGAACCGGTCACGGCCTCAGCGGCCGGCGCCGGGCCACCAGCCGCGGCGATCGCGGTCGGCGAAGTCGCCGCCCGATCGCAGGCGCGACGTGAGCCCGATTACAACCAGTGCCAGAAAGAGTGCGAAGACGATCATGGTTCACCAATCATGCAGGCGCGCTTCCATTAGCGCAAATCGTGCTACTGTTCGAGTCGATCATGGCATCTGATCTTTGGCTCGGGCTCGAGCTGCGTCATCTGATCGCCCTCAAGGCCGTAGCCGACAGGGGTTCCTTCGGCCGCGCGGCGGAGAGCCTCGGCTACACGCAGTCCGCGGTCAGCCAGCAGATCGCCACGCTCGAGCGCATCGTCGACTCGAAGCTGCTCGAGCGGCCAGGCGGACCGAAGCCCGTGTCGCTGACCGAGTCCGGCCAGTTGCTCCTGCGCCACGCCGAGGCGATCACGGCCCGCCTCCAGGCCGCCCAGGCCGACCTCGACGCGCTCAGCGCCGGCGACGCGGGCCGGCTACGCGTCGGGACGTATCAGAGCGTGGGCGCCAAGATCCTCCCGGCGCTGCTTTCGGCGTTCAGGGCGGAGTGGCCGAAGGTGGAGTTCGGGCTGACCGAGTCGACCGACGACGAGGAGCTCCTCGCGTTGATCGAGCGCGGCGAGCTGGACGTGACCTTCACGATGCTGCCGCTGCCGCCGGGCCCGTTCGGTTCCGCTCAGCTGCTGCGCGACCCGTACGTCCTCGTCGTTCCTGCGGATTCGCCGCTCGCTCGGCGCGACCGCCCGCCGACGCTGCGCGAGATCGCCGAGCTGCCGCTCATCGGCAACCGTCACTGCCGCAGCCTCGAAGCGGGGCTGGCGGCGCTCCGTGCGACCGGCAAGGAGCCGCGGATCGTCTTCCGATCCGACGACAACGGGACGGTCCAGGGGATCGCAGCGGCCGGCATGGGCATCGCGCTCGTGCCCAGGCTCACCGTCGACGAGCGCGACTCCCGGGTGGCCGTGATCGAGCTCTCCGAGCGCATCCCGCCGCGGCTGATCGGAATCGCCTGGCACCGCGACCGGCTCCGCACACGCGCGTTCGACGCCTTCGTCGCGGCCGCAGAGAGCCTCTGCGCGCAGCTTCCGCAGAACGCCGCAGCCGCGTAGCGGCCCC
>CAVZAC010000005.1:0-237733 GCA_963773175.1 uncultured Actinomycetes bacterium | reverse complement strand
TCCGGGGCTGATCCGGCACGAAGTCGGTGCACTCGAGTCACACTCCGGTGCGCGTTCCGTCGATACCGTCCCCGGTGCGGGAGGTGGGTCGAGTCCCACCCCCCGGGGCGGGGCGGCGCCCGTTTCGTACGGCTTCGCCGCGACTGCCCGGGACACGGCCCGGCGCGCGGCTCCCGTCCGTGCCCGGCTTCGAGTCGGCGATGGATCAGCGCGCTACGCGCGTCCGCGGCCCATGCCGCGGAGCGGTGATTGCTGCTCGCGCAGCCGCTGGAGCTCGACCGGGTCCATGTGCCCGTACTCGCCCGCATACCGCGCGGCCCTCCGCTGTTTCCGGGCGGCGAGCCAGGTGCGGAACCGCTCCAGCATCGGGGTCGATCGTAGCGGGCGCGTGACCTGCCATCAAGCGCCTGATCCGCCCCAGGGGGTGTGACCGACTCGCCTGCGGCGGCGTAGAGGGAGCACCACGACCCTCTGGAGGACACGATGAAGATCGCACTCATTGCCGCGCTGGCCGCTCTCGGTCTAGGAGCCGTCGCCTTCGCGGGCGTCGGCCGGCCCGACGGGGCCCGGGGAACGGCCGCGCCGGCCGCGACCGCGCCGGCGCAGGAGATCACCGTCACCGCGACGGGGACGGTCAAGCAGGCCCCGGATCAGGCGCAGCTTGTCTTCTCCGTCGTCAGCCGGTCCGACAACGCGAAGGACGCACTGGCCGAGAACAGCGCCGACACGCAGAAGGTGATCGACGCGCTGAAGCACGCGGGCGTCGCCGACAAGAACATCCAGACACAGGATGTCTCGCTCCAGCCGCACTACCCCGAGAACGGCAGCCGGATCGACGGCTACATCGCGAACAACTCGGTGAGCGTCACGTCGTCCATCGGGAAGGCCGGCGCGCTCGTCGACACCGGAGTCGGCGCCGGCGCGAACAGCGTCTCGGGCCCGTCGCTGAGCATCTCCGATCAGGACGCGCTCTACCGGGCCGCGCTCAAGGACGCCGTCGCCGCAGCACGCCTCAAGGCGCAGGCGATCGCGGATGCCGCCGGCGTCGGCGTGGGCCACGTGACGAACGTCGTCGAGGGCGATACGAGCGGCGGAGAGCCGATGGTCTACGGGGCTGCGATGCGCAGCGCCTCGGCCGCGGCGCCGATCGAGCCCGGGACGCAGGAGATCCAGGCGAGCGTCACCGTTACGTTCGCGATCGACTGAGCCGCGAACCTTCCCGCAACGCGTTGGGACTCGAGCCCGAATTGCCGCCGGAACGTCCTGCCCTCGGCCCAGCCGGGGGGACTTCCGGCGGCAAGCTAGGCGAGGTTCCGCGCCGTCAAAGGCTCCTCGCCGCCCGGGCCGACCCGGTACCCGGTCGCGCCGGGCCGGACGGAGACGACCTCCTCCAGCTCCGTGCCGCGGTAGACGAGGCCGACGCCGTCGTCCGCCGCGACGCCCGCGGGGAAGCCGTCGGCGACGAGCCGCTGGTAGACGGGTCGGCGCCGCTTCTCGCCGTCGTAGTGGGGGCACGCGCTTCCCGGCAGGAAGCCGAGCCCGTCGCGCAGACCGGCGAGCTCCGGCCCGAACGAGTCGGTCACGCCTGCCTCGAACCAGCAGATCATTCCGGCGCTCCAGCCGCAGAGCACGACGCCCGCCTCCCATGCCTCCTGCAGCAGGCGGTCGAAGCCGTGGACGCGCCAGATCGCGAGCATGTTGGCGGTGTTGCCCCCGCCGATGAAGAGCACGTCGGAGCCGAGGACGCGTTCGCGCAGGTCGGGCGGGGGCCACGGGAAGAACGGCAGGTGCGCGAGCTCGGCGTGCCCCCTGAGCACCTCGTAGAAGCGCACGATCCCGGAGGCATCATCCCCCGTCGCGGTCGGCACGAAGCACACCCGGGGCAGCTCGCGACCGGAGAGCGAGAACACGTGGCCGACCAGTGAGCGCGTCTGCTGCTCGGTCTCGGCCCCGCCACCCATCGCCACGATCCAACGCTCGTCCACCGGCCCGTGCAGTGTACGAGTTGACCGCCGTCTCGCCGGGGACGGCGAGTGCGGCGGGCTTACGGGGCGGCGCCGAGCACGACGGGGATCTCGACGACGTGGATCCGCGAGCCGTCCTTCGCCGAGGTCTCGAAGGCGACGAGCTTCCCGGCTCCGCCTGAAGAGGTGTACGGCAGCTCGGCCGCGAACGTGCCCCGCGTGCCGGTACCGGACGTGGCCGTCACGACCTCGTGCGCCAGCACGCCTCCGCCGCTGTCCTGCAGCTCGAGCTCGAGGGTCGCCTCGAACGTGTTCGCCGTGCCCGCAACCCGCAGCGGGCTGTGCACGGTCTGGCCGGGGGTCGGCGTGAGCACGAGGATCGGCGGCGTCATCCGCTCCCATTCGGCACGCCCGCCGGCGTTGCCGCCGTTCAGGCGCACTATCTGCACCGCCGGGAACTGGGTCAGCGTGTAGACGATCTGGGCGGCGGCCGCATCGGAGAGGCCCTCCGGCCCGGTGACGACCGCCGTGCCGTCGTGGATCGTCAGCGTGAAGGCCGAGCCCGCAGCCACGGCCGACGTGAGCCCGTCGGCCCGCTCGGCCGCGGTCGGCCCTCCCGCGAGCAGGCGGAGCGCCGTCGCGCCGACCGCCGGCGCGGCCGGTGCATCGCGGGTCACGGGAGCGACTTTGCCGTTCCGGAGGAAGAACACCGTGAGAGTGGCCGGTGCGGTTGAGAGCGTCGCCGTCTGCGCCGTCGTGGCCTGCTCGGTCGCCGTCGGCGCGGTCGCCGTCGTGGTCGGGGGCGGAACCGACGTGACGCTCTGGCTCACGGGCGTGGCATGCGAGGAGCCGCACCCGGCGAGGGCTGCAGCCAGCGCGACCGCGAGCAGAGCACTCCTCATCGTGCGCTCACTTCGCCGCAGAACCAATCGCCCCTTCGAGGGCACGCTCCCGTTACAGTCTCGCCACCCGGGGTGCCCGGCGTTGCCGGGCTGAGATCACACCCGCTGAACCTGATCCGGCTCGTACCGGCGAAGGGAGAACGGTTGAGCGACCAGACGCCGAACTGGGGCATCGATCCGGTTCCCGGGCGGCTGCGTGTGCTCGGCTTCCTCGACTCGTTCCTGCTGTGGGGGAACCTCGGCGTCTCGCTGCTCGTGATCGTCGCGGGCGGACTGCTCGTCCCCGCGCTCTCCCTGAAGCTCGCGCTGCTCGCGGTCGTGATCGCTGCGCTCGCGGGCTGCATCCTGCTCGGGCTCGCCGCGCTGATCGGCGCCGACGCGCGCGTACCCTCGATGGTCGTCCTGCGCGCTCCGCTCGGCCGGCACGGCTCGTTCCTCCCCACGGTTCTGAACGTGGCCCAGAACCTCGGCTGGTCGATCTTCGAGCTGCTGATCATCGCCACCGCGGCCAGCGCCCTCTCCGAGCGCGTGTTCGGCTTCTCCGCGCGCTGGATGTGGACGCTGATCTTCGGTGCGATCGCGGCCACGCTCGGCCTGCTCGGGCCGGTCGGGTTCGTGCGTCGCTACGTGCGGAAGTTCGCCGTCTGGGCGGTGCTCGGCTCGCTCCTCTACCTCACCTGGTGGGTCGTGGAGAAATCCCACGTGCACGCCTTCTGGGGCGCGCCGGGCAAGGGCGGCTTCCCGAGCTTCTGGCAGGGGATCGACCTCGTGCTCGCCAGCATCGTCTCGTGGACGCCGCTCGCGGCCGACTACACGCGCTTCTCGCGGCGGGGCCGCGACGCGTTCTGGGGCGCAGGGCTCGGCTACTTCCTGCCCACGATCTGGATGTTCGGGCTCGGCGCGCTGCTGCTTCTCTCCCGGGGCATCTCCGACCCGGCGAAGATCCCGGCCGCCGTCGCCGCGGGCGGGCTCGTCAGCGTGGTAGCCCTGCTGGCGCTGACCGTGGACGAGAGCGACGAGGCCTTCGCCGACGTCTACTCCACGGCCGTGTCGATCCAGAACGTCTTTCCCCGCGCCTCGCAGCGGATGCTGATCGTGCTCGTCGCGGCCGCGGCCACGCTGGGAGCGCTCGTGCTCGACCTGCGCAACTACCAGACATTCCTGTTCCTCCTCGGCTCCGCCTTCGTTCCGCTCTTCGGCGTGCTGCTCGCCGACTGGCTGCTGGCCGGCGCCCACTACACGCGCGAGGCGATCTTCGGCGGCCCTTCCGTGCGGGTGCCTCAGATCCTCGCCTGGCTCGTTGGCTTCGGCGTCTACCAGTACCTCCTGCCGCAGGGCCCGAGCTGGTGGCTCGGCCTGATCCACCACACCTCGGGGCCGGTCGATTTCACCGCGTCGCTGCCCAGCTTCGCCGTTGCGTTCGCGCTCACGGGGATCGCGGGACTCGCGGCGCGCAGATTTGCGGTCCCCGCGCCGAGCGCCCAGTAGATTCCGTCGATGGAGCCGATCGCCGTCGTCGGCAACCTCTCGCTGGACGTCGTCGACGGCGGACCGCCGCGGGCGGGCGGCGCGCCGTTCCACTGCGGTCGGGCGCTGGCGGCGCTCGGCGTGCCGGCCGTGATCGTCACGGCCTGTGCACCGGAGCACGAGCAGGAGCTGGACCGGTCGTTACAGGAGATCGGAGTCCCGGTCCGGCGGCGGCGGGCCACATCGACCGCGGCGTTCGCGATCACGAACGACGGCGACCGGCGCGAGATGACGGTGCTGGCCCTCGGGGAGCCCTGGCAAGCCGACGCCTGGCTCGAGGACGCGCTTGGCGGTGCCGAGTGGGTGCACCTCGGCGCGCTGTCCCGCGCGGACTTCCCGCCGCGGACGCTCGCTGCGCTGGCGCGCGGGCGGCGGCTTTCGCTGGACGGCCAGGGGCTCGTCCGGCCGGCCCGCACCGGCCCGCTCGAATTGGACGCCGCGTTCGATCCGGCCGTACTCGCACACATCTCGGTGCTGAAGGTGTCGGAGGAGGAGTCGATCGCGCTGACCGGCGGCGCCGATCCGGCCCGGCTGGCGGCGCTCGGCGTCCCGGAGGTCGTCCTCACGCTGGGCGCCCGCGGCGCGCTGGTCATCGCCGGCGGGCGCGCCGAGCACGTGCCGGCACAGCCCGTCGTCGAGACCTCCGACCCGACCGGCGCAGGCGACGCGTTCGCCGTCGGCTACCTCGCATCCCGTGCCCGCGGCGCCGCCCCGGTCGAAGCCGCGGTCTCGGCGGCGCAGCTCGCCGCGGGGCTGTTGCGGCGATGACCGCCGCGGCCGTCTCGACCGCGTACGGCGTGTACCTCGTCGACCTCGACGACGAGGTCGTGATCGGGCCGGCCGACGAGCCCCTCGACGCCCAGCCGCCGATCGACGTCGGCCTGCCGCTCGTCGTGGCCGCTGCGGCCGCCGGCTCGACCGTCGTGGCTGTCGTCAAGCGGCGCCCGCCGCTCGTGATCTCGGGCGATGCCGGCCGGACGTGGCGCGAGGCCGGAGGCGGCCTTCCCGCAGGCCGCGCCGTCGCGATCGACCCCGACAACCCCGACGTCATGCTCTACGCCGCGCGCAACCGCCTCTACCTCTCCCGTGACGGCGGCCGCTTCTGGCGCTCGCTCGCCCCGGAGCTGCCCGAGATCGACGCCGTCGCGTTCTGACTAGAGCCGGAACTCGCCGCGGGCGACGACGACCGCGGAGCCGCCGACCTCGATGCGCTCGACCGCGTCCGCCGTCCCGTCGACTCGCGCGAACAGCCGGGACGGCCGTCCGATCTCGACGCCCTGGTCGATCTCGATCTCGTCGCCGAAGCCGATCAGCCCGTACCGCGCGAGATGGAGCGCGAGCGGTCCGGCAGCCGAGCCTGTGGCCGGATCCTCGTCCACACCGCCGGCCGGAGCGAACATCCGCGTCTTCCAGCTCAGACCCTCGCCCGCGATGCAGTTGACGCCGAAGGAGGCCGGAAGCGCGGCGAGCCGCTTCAGGTCGGGCTCCAGCGCTGCGACCTCGTCGCGCGAGCCGAGGCAGACGTACAGATGCAGCAGCCCGTTGTCGTATACCTCGACGGGGAGCTCCGACCGCTCGACGCCGAGCGCGTCGAGCAGGTCGTCGACGGCCGCGTAGGGCTCGACCGTCGGAATCGGCTGCTCCATGCGGCCGAACACGATCCTCGGACCCTCCCGCTCGAGCCGGATCGGCACGATGCCCATCCCGGTCTCGAGCCGGATCTCGACCAGCGACAGCGGCCCCGCGAGTACGAAGGCGGTGCCGAGGCAGGGGTGCCCCGCAAACGGCACCTCCGTTGCGGGCGTGAAGATGCGGAGGCGCACGTTGCCCCCCTGCTCGGGCGGGAGCACGAAGACCGTCTCGGAGAAGTTCATCTCGACAGCGAGCGCCAGCATCGTCTCGTCGTCCAGCTCGCGCGCATCCGTGAAGACGGCGAGCTGGTTGCCCTGCAGCGGGGTGTCGGTGAAGACGTCTGCGACGACGTAGCGGAAGGTCGGCACGGCGGCTCCAGTCAATCAGAAGGGAGCCGCGTGCAGCCGGGCGCCGGACATCGTCTTCTCGATGGCCAAGAAGTCCGTGCAGCTGTCCGGGATCGTGGTCGCCGAGTCACCGCAGAGTTGATCGACCGTTCGGCGGCCGAGGCCACGCCCATGGACATGCTCCGCACCGCCGTCTCGACGCTGTCGTTCGGCGACCCGGGGCGCGGCAGGATCGACCCGGAGTCAGGCCGGCGGACCGCGGCCCGCCTGATCGCGCAGCTGCCGCGATCGTCGCCCGCTACCACCGCCGCCGCCTCGGGCTCGCGCCGGTGGCCCCGATCCGGCGCTCGCCTACGCGGAGAACCTCCTCGCGATGCTGCACGGCGAGCGCCCGGACGAGCGCGCAGCCCGGGCCCTCGACGTCGCGATGTCCTGCACGCCGAGCACGAGATGAATGCTTCGACCTTCACGGCCCGTGTTGTCGCCGGGGCCGACCTCACAGCCGCGGTGGTTGCGGCGATCGCCGCATCTTCCCGGCGCGCTCCATCGTCTCCTCGCGCCCCTGAGGCAGACGGCCCGCCCCGGCGGGTTGTCTCCAGCACACAACGAGTTGCCGACATCACTCCTCCGGGTGATGCGTCTTCACCCGTATCGGGGAGTGGTCGCCTTGGAAAGAGGGATGGGGGCGAGGGTGGCCAACGCCGACGAACGCCACTGGCGGCAACAAGCGAAGGGACCAGCGGTATGCGCCAGCGTTCGACTTTCATCATCGCCACGGTGTGCGTGCTCGCACTCGGCGGAGCAATGCTCGAGCCTGCCCGCGCCGCTGACGGCAGCGCCGCTCCGATCTCGGCGTCGCTCGCGCAGCTCGTCAGCTCGAGCGCTCCGGACGCCAGCCTCGCGGTGATGGTCTTCGGCTCCAACCTCGACGAGGCCAACGCGGCCGCGGGAGCGACGGTCCGCTCGCCGCTGGCTCAGTTCGGCGGAGAGTCGGCCACGATCCGCGCAGACGCGGTCGACGACCTCGCGTCCCAGCAGGGCGTCGCCTACGTCACGACCGATCCCCAGATGGTCAGCACCGGGACCGTTGCCCCCAGCGCGACGGCGCTCGCCACGCTGTT
The DNA here is from genome assembly GCA_963773175.1 of uncultured Actinomycetes bacterium. Classification (GTDB taxonomy): domain Bacteria; phylum Actinomycetota; class Thermoleophilia; order Gaiellales; family Gaiellaceae; genus CAVZAC01. The sequence goes on along the minus strand of CAVZAC010000005.1, from coordinate 230,240 downwards.
TCCCCGCATCGACGGCGCCGACGTCGCCTGGGCGCGCGGCCTGACCGGCAGCGGCGTCTCGGCCGCCGTCATCGACAGCGGCGTCTCCAGGCTCGCAGACTTCGGCCAGCGCGTCGTCCAGGTGGCGCTTCCCGGCCAGTACGCCTCCAGCCTCGACGACGGGTACGGCCACGGGACGTTCGTAGCCGGTGTCGCCGCCGGCCTGTCCGCCGACCGCACGCACATCGGCGTCGCGCCCGGATCGACCGTGTACTCCGTCAACGTCTCACGGCCCGACGGCGTCCGTTCCAGCGACGTGATCGCCGGCCTCTTCTGGGTGTTGCAGAACGCCAGGGCGAAGCACATCGCGGTCGTCAACCTCTCGCTCTCGGAGACGCTCACGAGCAGCTACCGCACGAGTCCGCTCGACTCCGTGGTCGAGCTGCTCTGGCGTAACGGCGTCACCGTGGTCGCCTCGGCGGGGAACAGCGGGCCGGACACGGCCTCCTACGCCCCCGGCAACGACCCCTTCGCGATCACCGTCGGCGCGCTCGACACCGCCGACACCCTGAACGTCTCCGACGACACCGTCGCCTCCTTCTCGTCGCGGGGCACGACCCTCGACGGCTTCGTCAAGCCCGAGTTGCTCGCCCCCGGACGGCACATCGTCGCGCCGGTGCCCGCGGGCTCGCTGCTCGACCAGGAGGCTCCCGCCGCGAACCACGTGCAGCCCGGCTATCTGATGATGAACGGCACCTCGTTCTCGGCGCCCCAGGTGGCCGCGGCCGTCGCGATCCTCCGTCAGCAGCATCCGAGCTGGACGCCTGACCAGCTCAAGTGGGTGCTCGTCCACACCGCCCGCCAGGTGCCCGGGGCCGGTGGTGCGCTCGACCTGAGCGGCGCGATCGCCTTCCCGGGCTCGCCGTCCTCGGCCAACGTCGGCGTCACGCCTGCCGCGTCGTACAACTCCAGCGGTCCGGCCATGTCCCCGCCCCCGCCCGACGCCTGCGTCGGCGCCGCCGTCTGCAGCAAGGCGGCCGCCTACGAGCGGGCCGCTGCGGCCTACGAAGCAGCCGCCGCATGGGACAGGGCCGGCTACCAGTGGGATCAGGCGGCCGCGATGTGGGACGCGGGGAAGGCGCCGGTGCACGCGGCGACGGCCCGCGAGCATTCGGCGTTCGACGCGGAGCAGACGGCGACCGCGGACAGCGCGAGCAGCAAGGCCCGTTCCGAGTGGAGGAAGGTCGCAGCCAAGTGGTCGGCGGCCGCAGCAGCGTGGGACGGCGCCGCCGCCTGGGACCACGCGGCAGCCGCCTGGGACCACGCCGCAGGCGCATTCGAGAAGGCAGCGGCGTGGGACAGCGCCGCCGACGCCTGGGCCTCGAGCGCGACGGAGTGGGAGAAGGCGGCAGCCTGGGATCAGGCCGCGGCTGCATGGGACAGCTCCGCCAACGACTACGCCGCGGCCGGCGAGTTCCAGCAGGCCGCAGCCGCTTGGGATGTGGGTGGCGCCGACTGGTCGCGGGCCGCGGCCTGGGACGCCGCTGCATGGGACAGGGCCGCCAGCGACTGGCAGAAGGCTGCGGCATGGGACACTACCCCGATCTGGGACAGCGCGGCAGCGTGGGACAGCGCGGCCGCCTGGGATCGAGCAGCCGCCTGGGACGGCATATTTACGACCAACTAGTGCTTTCGCCACCCATACCGTCGAGCCTCCGGGTCGAAGCCGCCAGATGAGCGGACGTCGACTCGGCGCCGCCGGCGCGGCCGGCGCTCCCGACACCCAGTCGGGCGTGGCCGTGCTGGTCGCCGTCGTCGCCGCAGTCGCCACCACGGCTCTCGCGCTCACGCGCAGCGAGATCGTGCACACCGTCCAGACGTCGCCCGGCACGCTCGCCGCCCTCATCGCGCTGACGGTCGTCCTGCAGCTGCTCGCCGTGGAGGTCTACGGCAAGGGCTCGATCAGCGTCGCCGGTCTCGCGCTGCTGGCGGCGGGATTCGACCTCGGCGTCGGCCCTGCGATGGCCGTCGCCGCCATCGCCGCCACCGTGCACGCGCTGCACAAGCGAAACCCGCTCCATCGCGCGATCTTCAACGTCTCGACCTTCGCGCTCGCGACCGGCGCCGGCGCACTCGTCTACCGCGGGCTCGGCGCCCAGGACTGGTCCCCGCTCGAGCGGCTCGCCGCCGCCACCGCGGCCGGAGCCTGCTTCTGGGCCGTCAACATCGGCCTGCTCACGCTCGCGATGAGCCTCGCCGAGCGGCGCTCGTTCCATGCGGTCTGGAGCGAGCGCTTCAAGTGGCTGACGCCGCACTACCTCTGCTTCGGTCCGCTGGCACTGGCATGCACCGTCGCCGCCGAGCGGCTGGGTCCCGTCGGAGTGCTCGCCTTCGTCGTCCCGCCCGCGCTGCTGATCTTCTCGCTCCGCCAGTACCTGCTGCGGACCCGTGACTCGGTCGAGGAGCTGCGGGACGCGAACGACGACCTCAAGGCGCTCCTGGAGCTGGCCGACGGGCTCGCCGCCCGCGCACGCGACCGTGCCGCGCTGCTCGACTACGCCGGAGCACGCGATCGGCCGTCTTGTCGGCGCCGACGTCAGCGTCGCGACCGATGGAGACGCGCCCGGTGAGGAGATCCACGCCGGCGACCGGCGCGTCGCGGCGCTCCAGCTCACGCCCCGGCAGGGCTTCGACCCGTCGCGCTGGGAGCGGCTGCGCGCCGCGATCCTCCCGCAGCTCGCAACCGCGATCGAGACCGCCGAGCTGATCGACGAGGTGCGGGCACAGCACGTCGCGACGACGGCGGCGCTCGGCCGGTCGGTCGAGGCCGAGGAGGCGCTGCGCGAGAGCGAGGAGCGCTTCCGGCAGCTCGCAGAGACGATCCCGGACGTCTTCTTCCTGGTCGCCGCCGACGCCCGCCGAGATGCTCTACGTGAGCCCGGCGTACGAGCGGATGTGGGGCCGGTCGCTCGCCTCCGCCTACGCGGATCCGCTGGCCTGGACGGCGGCGGTCCATCCGGACGATCTGCGCCCGCGTGCTGGAGCAGCTCGCCGCGGCCGGTCACGGCACCGTCGAGCTCACCTTCCGCATCCTGCTCCCGAGCGGCGAGGTCCGCTGGCTCTGGATGTCGATGTCGCCGGTGCGCGACGAGACCGGCTCGGTCATCCGCCATGCCGCGGTCGCCTCCGACATCACGGCCCGCCACCAGCTCGAGGATCAGCTCCGGCAGTCGCAGAAGATGGAGGCCGTCGGCCAGCTCGCGGGCGGCGTCGCGCACGACTTCAACAACCTGCTCACCGCGATCGGCGGCTACGCGGACTTCGCGCTCGAGCGCACGGGCGACAGCGATCCGCGGCTGCGCCGCGACCTCCGGGAGATCGCGCGCGCCGCCGACCGGGCCGCCGCGCTGACCCGGCAGCTGCTCGCGTTCAGCCGCCGGCAGATGCTCCAGCCGACGGTCGTCAACCTCAACGACATCGTCGCCGAGACCGACCAGCTCGTGCGCCGCCTGATCGGCGAGAACATCCAGGTCGTGCTCGCGCTGGACAGCCACGTCGACAACGTGCTCGCCGACCCGGGCCAGCTCGACCAGGTGCTGATGAACCTCGCGATCAACGCCCGCGACGCGATGCGCGGCGGCGGAGTGCTCACCGTCTCGACCGGCAACGTCGAGCTCGCGGCGGCCGACTGCGCGACGCTGTGGGGCGCCGAGCCCGGGCCGTACGTCAGTGCTCCGGGTCGCGACACGGGCATCGGCATCGACGAGGAGACGCGCCAGCACATCTTCGAGCCGTTCTTCACCACCAAGGACCCCGGCAAGGGCACCGGGCTGGGGCTCTCCACGGTCTACGGGATCGTCAAGCAGAGCGGCGGCTACATCCGGGTCGAGAGCGCAGCCGGGCGAGGGGGCCGCCTTCGAGATCTTCCTGCCCCGCACCATGGCCGAGATCAGCCACGGCCCGCGAGGAGCCGGCGGCCGACGACCGGCCGCGCGAGGGCTCGATCCTGCTCGTCGAGGACGAGGAGGTCGTGCGAGAGCTCGTGGCCGAGATGCTGCAGCTCGACGGCTACAGGGTCAGCGTGACCTCGAATCCGCAGGAGGCGCTCGAGCGGTGGGCGAGCGACGGCCCGTTCGACCTGCTCGTCGCCGACCTCGTGATGCCCGGAATGAACGGCCGCGAGCTGGTGGCGACGATCCGCGCCGAGGGCTCCGACCCGTGCGTGCTGTTCATCTCCGGGCTACAGCAGGGAGACCGTGCAGGCCAAGTTCGGCGAGGATCCGGGCGCTCTTGCTCCAGAAGCCGTTCACGAGCCTCGAGCTGCGGGACGCGGTCGGACAGGCACTGCGGCGGAGCGAGTCGGGCAGCCCCACCACCACGTAGCCGCGAAACGGCAAACTCTCCCGGATGCCCGCCGCCGCAGACCGGCGCTCCTCCGTCCTCACGTGGCTCGTCGCGGCAGCCGTCGCGATCGCGTTTGCCGACTCCGCGATCGTCGTGCTCGCGCTGCCCGATCTGTACGGCCAGTTCCACACGACGATCGTGGGCGTGTCGTGGGTGGTGACCGCCTACAACGCAGCGGTCGCCGTCGCCGCCCTCGCGCTCGTCCTCTTCGTGCACCGGCTGCGCGCGGTCACGGTGCTCGGCGTCGGGCTGGTGGTCTTCATGGCGGCATCGATCGCGTGTGCGCTGGCGAGCTCACTCGATTTCCTCATCGCCGCCCGCTGCGTTCAGGGCGTGGGCGCGGCACTCCTGCTCGCGGGCTCGCTGCCGGTGCTCGTCGCTCTGACGGGCTCCGCCGTGGGAGGAGCGACCGTCTGGACGCTGGCCGGGACGTTCGGCGCCGCACTCGGGCCTGCGCTCGGCGGCGTGCTCACCCAGGCCTTCGAGTGGCGCGCGATCTTCGTGTTCCAGGCGCCGGTCGCACTCCTGGGCCTCGTCGCGGCCCTCGCCCTGCCCGTCGCGCCCGCGCTGGAGGAGGGCTGGAAGCCGTCGCTGCGGCGAACGGTTCCGGCCAACGCCTGCATCGGCCTGCTCTTCGGCGCGCTCGTCGGCGTGCTGTTCCTCGCCGTCCTGCTGGTGATCACCGTGTGGGGCTACTCGCCGATCGCCGGCGCGGCGATCGTGAGCGTCCTCCCGGCAGCCACGCTGGGAGCGCGGCCGCTGGAGCGGCGGCTGCCGCGCCTGACGGCCGTGTGCGCCGGATCGGGCCTGCTGGCGCTCGGTCTCGTCGGGCTCGCCCTGCTGCCCTCGTCGAGCGTCCCCCTCGCGATGAGCGCGCTGGCCCTCTGCGGCGCCGGGCTGGGGCTGGCGGTGCCGATCCTGTCGCATGCCGCGCTCGACGCCGAGGCGGGGCTGACGCGGAGCGGGACGCTGACGATCGGCGTGCGGCACCTCGGCCTCGTGCTCGCGCTCGCGCTGATCGCGCCGCTGCTGGCCGCGGAGCTCCCGTCCGCGGGCGACCGGGCGACGCTGAAGGCGACGGCCGTCCTCCTCGACGCGCCGATCGGGCTCTCCAAGAAGGTGCCGATCGCGCTCGACATCGGCGCCGCGTTCGACCGGGCGCAGGCCGGCGACATTCCGGACCTGTCCGAGCCGTTCAACTCGCGCGGCGCCCAGCACGACTCGAAGCTCGGGGCCGCGCGCGACCGGCTGCTGGGCGCGATCGAGGAGACGCTGACGAAAGCGTTCAGTCCGGCCTTCCTGCTCTCCGCCGGGCTGGCCGCGCTCGCGTTGTTGACCGCGCTGTTCTATCGACGGAGGGTCGTCGAGTGAGCAGGGCCCGGCTGACCTCCGCCACGGCGATCCTCGTCGCGCTGTTCGCGGCGGCCGGAATCCTCCTCGTCGTGGAGCTGGCCCTCGGCGCGACCTCGAACCCGCCGCGGATCGCCGATCCGTGCGCGACGCGGGCGCCGTTCTCCGGCGGCGGAATCGACGGGGCGATCCAGCGGGTCGTGCTCGACGGGCTCGACGGCGCCGCCTGCAGGCTGCACACGTCGCGCGAGGAGCTCGTGCTCTCGCTGGCTCCGGGAACCACGAAGCATCCGCGGAAGTGGACGAAGCAGACGATCGAGACGGCGCTCCGGGCCGGGCTCCTGCGGGCCGTCGACAACGCCGACCAGCGCGGCGACATCCCCGGCTTCCTCGCCCCGGTCCTGCGCCAGATCGTGCGAGCAGGCTCCGCTCGACAAGCTGATCAACGGCGGCTACAGCCTCAGCGACCTCCTGGGATAGACAGGCATGCGGCTCTATCTCGTCCGCCACGCCGAAGCCGCCCCGGGCGAGCCGGACGAGCTGCGGCCGCTGACCGCTCGCGGGCGGAGGAGCGCGCAGGCGCTCGGCCGCAGGCTGCGCGACGCGGGTGTCGTGCTCGACGCGGTGCTGACGAGCCCGCTGCTGCGGGCGCGCGAGACCGGCGCGGAGCTGGCCCGCGCCGCCGGAATCTCTGCGGAGGTCGACGGGCGGCTCGGCCCGGGAGCGACGGCCGACGACGTCCGCGCCGCCGTGGCCGGGCGCGGCTCGACGGTCGCCGTCGTCGGCCACCAGCCGGACTGCGGGCTGATCGCAGCGGCTCTCACCGGCGGCCCGGCGCCGCCGTTCCCGCCGGGCGGCTCGCTCGCGATCGACCTCGCCGGCTGAGCCGCGCAGGCGCCTCGGCGACTAGAGTGCCCGCGTGACCGCGATTGCCGTGCGCGAACTGCGCAAGTCGTACGGCACGCACGAGGCCCTGTGCGGCGTCAGCTTCGAGATCGCCGAGGGCGAGGTCTTCGGCCTGCTCGGCCCGAACGGCGCGGGCAAGACGACGACCGTGGAGATCCTCGAGGGCTACCGGACGCGCGACGGCGGGGAGGTCAGCGTGCTCGGCGAGGATCCGCAGCGCCCGGGACGCGGGTGGCGCGAGCGGATCGGCGTCGTGCTCCAGCAGTCGCAGATGTGGCCGAACCTCACCGTTCGCGAGACGCACCGGATCTTCGCCGGCTACTACTCCGCGCCGCGCGACGTGGACGAGGTGATCGCCCTCGTCGGCCTCGAGGAGAAGGCGCGCGCCCGGGTCAAGACGCTCTCCGGCGGCCAGAAGCGGCGGCTCGACCTGGGGATCGCGCTCGTCGGCGACCCCGAGCTCGTCTTCCTCGACGAGCCGACGACGGGCTTCGACCCGGCCGCGCGCCGCGCCGCGTGGGATCTCATCCGCTCGCTGCGCTCGCTCGGCAAGACGGTGCTGCTTGACCACGCACTACCTGGACGAGGCCGAGCAGCTCGCCGACCGGGTCGCCGTCCTCCGCGAGGGCCGGATCGTCCGCATCGGAACCCCGCGCGACCTCACCGGGGCGGTTGCCGCCACGGAGATCCGCTACCGCGCGCACGGCGAGGAGGTCGTCCTCACGACCGACGATCCGACGCGCGCGCTGCACGAGCTCACGTCGCGCGCGCTGGCCGAGGGCTTCGAGCTGGAGCAGCTCGAGGTGCGGCGCCCGACGCTCGAGGACGTCTACCTCTCGCTGACCGAGGCCGAGGAGGAGTGAGGCTGTTCAGACACCAGCTGCGAGCCGAGCAGCTGCTCTTCTGGCGGAGCCGCGAGGCGGCCGTCTTCATCTTCGCCTTCCCCGTCCTGCTCTTCCTGCTGCTCGGCTCCGTGTACTCCGGGAAGAGCAAGATCCTGGGGCTGGAGGTGCCGGCGGCGGAGTTCCTGCTCTGCGGGATGATCGGCTACGGCGCGGCGAACACGGCGTTCGCGGGGATCGCGATCACGCTCGTGATCCGGCGCGAGGAGGGGATCCTGAAACGTCTGCGGGCCACGCCGCTGCCCAGCACGGTGCTCCTCACGGCGATCCTCGTCTCGACGCTCATCGTGTTCACCCTCGAGACGGCGACGCTGTTCGTGCTCGGCAGCCTCGTCTACGGCACGCCGTTCCCGGACGCAGATCTTCTCGCTCGCCGGGGCCGTGCTGCTCTCGACCGCGTGCTTCGCCGCGCTCGGGGTCGCGACCGCGTCGCTGCTGCGGTCGGCCGAGGGATCGTCCGCGGCCGTGAACGTGATCCTGCTCCCGATGGCGTTCCTCTCCGGCTCGTTCGGGCCGACGCGGCATCTGCCGCAGGCGCTGCAGGCGATCGGCGACGCCCTGCCGCTGAAGTACGCGATCCGGCTCGTGGAAGTGGTCTACCTGCGCGGGGATTCGATCTGGTCGCAGCCGGGCGCGATCGCGATGCTCGTCGGCTGGGGCGCGGCCGGCGCCGTCGTGGCGATCCGCAAGTTCCGCTGGGAGCCGCGGGACCGCTGATGCTCCGCCTGCTGCGGATCTGCTGGCCGCTGACCTGGCCGGTGCGCTGGTACTGGAACCGGTCGGAGCGCAAGCTCGGCAAGCGCTTCGTCACGGAGCGGATCCTGCGCCCGCTGCTGCCCGCGCCGCCGGCAGGGCTCGAGGTCGAGCGGCCCGGCGGGGGCCGGGTCTTCGTCTGGTACCGCGAGGATCTCGGCCTCGTGGCGCTGCTGTCGGGCGGGTTCGAGCAGGCGGAGACGGAGTGGCTGCTCGCGCAGGTGCGTCCGGGCACGGCCGCGATCGACGTGGGCGCGAACGTCGGCATGTACACGGTGCCGCTGGCGGGCGCGGCCGCGCGCGTGCTCGCCTTCGAGCCGGCGCCCGGACAACGTGCGCCGGCTGGAGGAGAACCTGGCGCTGAACGGCCTGGAGAACGTGACGGTGCGACCGGTCGCCCTCGGCGAGCGCGCGGGCGAGCTGCTCCTCCGGCTGGGAGACGACCCGATGTTCCACTCCACGACGGAGGTCGCCGAGCAGCGCGGCACCGGCGACGAGCTGCGGGTCGACGCGTGCGTCCTCGACGACGAGTGGCGGGCCGCCGGATCGCCCGAGGTCTCGGCCGTGAAGGTCGATGTCGAGGGTGGCGAGGCAGGCGTCCTGCGCGGCGCAACGGCCCTTCTCGACGCGTGCCGTCCGGCGCTGCTGCTGGAGGCATCGACGCCGGAGCGCCTCGAGGCGCTGGCGGAGATCCTCGGCCCGCTCGGCTACGCGGCTCAGCTCCGCGCCGCACGGCGTTCGCGGCGGGGAACTACGCGTTCACCGCACCGCCTAGCGGAACGCCCCGATCAGCACGCCGCCGGCGACCACGAGCAGCGCGCCGGCGACCAGCCGCCTGCCGACCAGCTCGCTGCGGCCCAGGAGAACCGCCGCCAGGAGCACTCCCCAGAGCGACTCCGTGGCGACGAGCGGCGAGACCACCGTCACCTTGCCGCGATAGAAGGCCTCGAAGAGCGAGATGTACGAGAGCCCGAAGCAGACGCCGGCCGGAAGAAACGCCCGGGTCGCCGCGGCCAGCGGTCTCCCGAGCCCGCCGCGCCCTGGTCGCCAGGATGTAGCCGCCATCACCAGCGAGCCGCCGACGAACGTGGCGGCCGCCGCGACGAGCGGCTGCGTCGTCGTGTCCCCGGAGAGCCAGCGAACGAGGTTGTCGCGCGACGCGAACAGCACCGTCGTGATCACCGCGGCAACGATCCCCGCCCAGCGGAAGCCCTCGGGCCGCACGCGCTCGAAGGCGAGCGCGGCGCCCCCGGCGACGATCAGCACCGCGCCGACGATCAGCGCCGCCTCGACCGGCTCGCCGAGCAGCACGACCGCGATCACCACCGAGACGAGCGGCGCCATGCCGACGACGACCGACACGCGCGCCGCTCCGGCGTCCCTGATCGACCGGAAGAAGAACACCTGCGAGATCCCCGGCGCGACCAGCCCTGCGAGGAAGAACAGCAGCGTGTCGCCGACCGGCAGGCCCTCGCCGGCAATCACAGCGGCGAGTACGCACAGCGCCGAGCCGACGAGCGCGCTGGACAGCGCCCCGAGCTCGGGATCGCCACCGCGGCGGAGCCCGATGCGGATCGACACCGAGGCCGCGCCGAACAGCGCGGCAGAGATGCAGGCAAGCAGGACGGCGCTCATCCGCGGGCACGCTATCCCGCCGGATAGGCTCGGCCCCGTGGAGCGGGTGTGCGTCGTCGGAGCCGGATCGATCGGCAGCCTCCTGGCCGCGCATCTCTCGCGCGTCACGGAGGTGTGGGCGTTGTGCCGCCGCCCCGAGCACGCTGCCGCGCTGGAGCAGCATGGGCTGCGCGTGTCCGGCCGCGCCGACTTCGTCGGTCGGCCCCGCGCGACCGCCGACCCGGCGGAGCTCCCCGACTGCGACCTGGCGATCCTCGCGACGAAGGCGACCGAGGTCGAGGCGGCGGCGGAGCGGCTGGCCGGCCGGCTCCCGTCGGCGACCGTGATGACGATCCAGAACGGGCTCGGCGCGGAGGAGGTGGTGCGCCCGCTACGGCGACTGGCCGCTGCTCTCCGCGGTCACGTTCATGAGCGGCACGAAGCACGACGACACGCACGTCGAGTACGTGCTCGACACGGCGACGTGGCTCGGGCCGTACGGCGACACGCCGTTCGCGACGGCGGAGGAGACGGCCGCCCTGATCGTCTCCTCCGGACTCGAGGCGGAGGCATACCCGGACGTCCGCCCGGCGCAGTGGTCGAAGCTGATCTTCAACGCGACCGTGAACGGCGTCGCGGCGCTCACCGGGCTGCGCCACGACTTCCACTTCGCCGAGCGCGCCCGGCCCTCCGATCTCGGGCCACCTCGTGCACGACCTCGTCGACGAGGGCAAGCGAGTTGCCGCCGCGGCGGGCGTCGAGCTGCGACGAGGATCCCTGGGAGATGAACGTGCTCGCCACGCAGCGCGGCAGCGCTCACTACCCGTCGATGCTGGAGGACGTCGAGGCGCACCGCCCGACCGAGGCCGACTTCATCGGCGGCGCGCTCGTCCGCGAGGCATCCCGACACGGCGTCGACGCGCCGCTGCACACCGCGATCTGGCGGCTCGTGAAGGCGCGGGAGGCGTCCTACTCGTGAGGGTCGCTGTCGTCGGCTGCGGCGCCGTCGGCTCGCTGTTCGCGGCGAACCTCGCGGGACTCGACGACGTCGAGGTCTGGGCCTACGACCTCGACCCGGCCCACGTCGACGCGATCAACGCGCACGGGCTGCGGCTCTCCGGCGCCGGCGACGTCGTCGGCCGGCTGCGGGCGACGAGCGACGCGGCCGAGCTTCCGGCCTGCGACTTCGGGATCGTGGCGACGAAGTGCATGCACACCGGCGCCGCGATCGGCGCCACCGCCCACGCGTTCGCGACCGGCTGCGTCGCCTCGGTGCAGAACGGCGTCGGCAACGAGGAGGCGATCGCCGAGCACGTCGAGCGGGTGATCCGCGGCACGACGTTCCCGGCCGGCCGCAGTCGCTCGAGCCCGGGCACGTCCAGTGGGACGTGAAGGGCGACACGACGCTCGGCCCGTTCGAGCCGAGCCCGCGCGGCTCGCTCCGAGATCGAGCGCCTCGCCGACGCGTGCACCCGCGCCGGGATGCCGACCGCAGGCGGTCGCCGACGCGCGCGGCCCGCAGTGGCAGAAGCTGATCTTCAACGCCGCGACGAACCCGGTCGGCGCGCTGACCGGCCTCACGCACGGGCGCGTCTGCGAGGACCCGGCGCTGCGTGCGACTCGTCACCGGGCTGGTCGACGAGGGCAAGGCGGTCGCCGCCGCGCAGGGCATCGAGCTCGACGCCGACCCGGAGGCGCTGATCGACCACGCCGCCCGTCCCGACGTGGCGTACGACCACCGTGCGAGCATGCTCCAGGACGTCGAGGCGAGACGAACGACCGAGATCGACTGGCTGAACGGCGGCATCGTCCGCTTCGGCGCCGCGCACGGCGTGCCGACGCCGCTCAACGAGGCGATCGTGGCGCTGGTGAAAGGGGTGGAGCGATCGTGGCAGTGACGCGAGGCCGAGCGGCGGTACCGGCTCGTGCGGGAGGCCGCCGAGCGCGAGGGCGTGGACGCGGTGATCGCCGCGGGCAGCGAGTACACCGGTTTCGAGGGCGCCGTCCGCTACCTGTCCGGCTTCGACATCGTCCACCGCTACGCGCACGTCCTGCTCCCGCTCGACGAGGAGCCGTCGATCGTGTTCCCGGCCGAGGCCCGCTACGTCGGCGAGCACGACAGCTCGTGGATCGCGGACCGGGTCTTCGTGGACACCCCCGGCGAGTGGCTGCGCGACCGTGCTGCCGAGCGCGGCTGGAAGCGGGTCGGCGTCTACGGCCTCGACTACGTCATGAACGTGCGCGACTACAGCGCGCTCGCGGCCGGGCCGTTCGAGCTCGTGCCGTTCGACGCGGCGTTCGACCTCGCGCGCGCCGTCAAGAGCGAGGCCGAGCTGGTGTCGGTGCGCGACAGCGTCCGCATCAACGAGGCCGGGATGTGGGAGACGATCCGCGCCTACGCGCCGGGCAAGACGGAGGCCGAGATCATGGCTCCGGCCGCCGCGCGCTTCGTCGAGCTCGGAATCGGCCGCCACGGGATGAACATGGTGCTCTCGGGCACCGGCGGCCGCGCGCATCCGGAGTTCAAGATCCCGAGCGTCACGCGGCGCGTCGAGCCCGACGACCTGCTCCTCTACTCGCTCGAGATCGCCGGCCCCGGCGGGCACTGGGTCGAGGTGTCGCGGCCGCTGATCGCCGGCGAGCCGACCGACCTCACGAAGCGGATGATGGAGGCGTACGAGGAGTACTTCGAGGCCGCGCAGGCGGCGCTGGTCGACGGCGCGACCGCCGACGAGGTGCACCGCGCCGCCTCGCGCCCGTTCCTCGCGCGCGGCTGGCAGCTCGGCCACGTGACCGGGCACTCGATCGGGATGACCATGATCGAGCACCCGAGGATCGGCGCGGGGATCGACGTCGTGCTGCGCGAGAACATGGTGCTCTCGATGCACCCCCACGCGATCTCCGAGGACGGCCTCACGTGCCTCTACATGCAGGACACGTACCGCGTCGGCCGCGACCGCGGCGAGCCGCTGGCGACGATCCCGCTGCGGATCTTCGGCGGCGGCGACTGAGAAACGACCGACAGGTCTGCGAGCCTTTACAGGCCCCTAACGCAGGAATCGCAGATCCCTTTCAGAACAGACCTACGTTTGTGTCAATGAGTATCGCCCTCACCCCCGACCTGACCCGGATGCGCGGCTTCGTCGTCTCCGACTCGCGCGGTCGCCTGGTCGGGAGGGTCGAGTGCCCCATGTACGGCACCGCTCCAGACGCGCCCGACGCTCTGTCGGTGCGCTCCGGCTTCCTCGCCCGCCGCCGCCGCCTCGTCCCGGTCGACACGATCGAGCAGGTCGACGGCGCCAGCGGAGTCATCGGCCTGAGCGTCGAGCGCGAATCGCTGCACGCGTTCCTGTAAGCCGGCCGAAGGGCCGCAGCCGGCGGGCGAAGCCGAGCCCGCCTCGGCGGGAGCCCAAGCACTGTGAGCTTTCTCGCTCTGCAACCTGTACTGAAGGCCAGACAGCGGCCCCTACAAGACCGGGAGATAGCGGTCCAGCTCCCACGCCGTGAGCTGCACGCGGTACTCGTCCCACTCCTTGCGCTTGATCTCCACGTAGCGGTCGAAGATGTGCGGCCCGAGCGCCTTGCGTGCCAGGTCGGACTGGGCGAGCTCGCTGATCGCCTCGCCGAGCGTCTCCGGCAGCGCCACGATCCCGCGCTCCTTCCGCTGCTCCGCGGTCAGGTGGTAGAGGTTCGTCTCCATCGGGTCGGGCAGCTCGTAGCCCTGCTCGATGCCCTCCAGGCCCGCGTGCAGCAGCGTGGCGAAGGTGAGGTACGGGTTGCACGCGGGATCGGGGCAGCGCAGCTCGGCGCGCGTGGCCTGCTCGTTGCCCGGCTTGTAGAGCGGGATCCGGATCAGGGCCGACCGGTTGCGCCGCGACCACGCGACGTAGACCGGCGCCTCGAAGCCGGGCACGAGCCGCTTGTAGGAGTTCACCCACTGGGCGAAGATCGCGGACATCTCGCGCGCGTGGCGGAGCTGGCCGGCGATGAACGCCTTGCCCGTCTCGGAGAGGTTCCACTGGTCGTCGGCGTCGAAGAACGCGTTGCGGCCGCCGCTGAAGAGCGACTGGTGCGTGTGCATGCCGGACCCGTTCTCGCCGAACAGGGGCTTGGGCATGAAGGTCGCGTGGTAGCCCGACTTCTTCGCGATCTCCTTGACGATCAGCCGGTACGTGACCGTGTGGTCGGCCATCTCGAGCGCGGGGGCGAAGCGCATGTCGATCTCGTGCTGCGACGGCCCCACCTCGTGGTGGACGTACTCGATCGGGATTCCCATCGCCTCCAGCGCCTGCACGGTCTCCTGGCGCAGCTCGGAAGCGGCATCGAGCGTCGTCATCGCGAAGTAGCCGCCCTCGTCGAGCGGCACGGTGCCCTTGTCGTCCTCGAACAGGAAGTACTCGAGCTCGGGTCCGACGTTGAACGTGTCGAACCCCATGCTCTTCATCCGCTCGAGCGCGCGGCGCAGCACGTAGCGCGGGTCGCCCTCGTACGGCTTCCCGTCCGGCGTGACGACGTCGCAGATCATGCGGCCGACCTTGGTCTCGCCCGGGCGCGAGGGCATGATGCGGAAGGTCTCGGGCTCGGGGATCGCGACCATGTCCGACTCCTCGATCGCGTTGAAGCCGGTGATCGACGAGCCGTCGAAGCCCATCCCGTCGTCGAGCGCCGCACGCACCTCCTTGGGGGTGACCGCGAAGCTCTTGAGATGTCCCTCGATGTCGGTGAACCAGAGCAGCACGAACTCGACCTGCTCGTCCTCGATCTGCTTCACCACCGCCCGCCGGGCTTCCGGATCCGACGTGGCCCGGTCCTTCGTCTCGATCTGCGCCATGGTCTCCTCCTGAAATGGAAAAGCCCCGAGCGCGGAGTGCGCCCGAGGCAGCGTCGCCTCACCGTGAGGCGAGTCTACAACGGCAGCGGAACCGGGGCGACCATGGTGATCGACACCGTGCGGTAGGAATAGCCGAGCCGCTCGTTGACGCGCCGCATCGCCTCGTTTCCGCGTCTGCGTCCAGGTGACGATCTCGCGGTAGCCGTTGGCCGCGGCCCAGGCGAGCTTCATCTGCTTGAGCGCCAGCGCGAGGCCGCGGCGGCGCCAGTCGCGGTGCACGGCCGTGAGCCCGTCCTCCGCGACACCGGGCCGGTCGTGGCGAAGGAGCTCGGTGAACGCCACGATCTCGCCGCCGGCGAGCGCGTAGAGCGAGCCCTCCGGGAGCGTGGGCGTCTCGCGCAGCCAGTGCTCCAGCGAGATCGCCACGGGAACCTCGGTGGCCATGTCCTTCAGAGCCTCGCAGCCGAGCGGATAGGACTCCCGGCTGAGCTCGGGACGCTGCGCGAGCGTGACGAGCTCGAGGCCCGCGGGGGCCGGCGGTGCGACCTCACGGCCGAGCGTCTTCACCTGCTCGACCTCACGGTCGTTCTCGCGGAAGCCGAAGCGCTCGGCGAACGCGCGCGAGCCGGCGTCCTGCACCTGGGCCTGGAGCTTCGTCGCCCCGCACCCCACCGCGTGCCCGGCGAGCGCATGGAGAAGCGCAGTGCCGACCCCGCGCCGCCGCGCTCCCGGGAAGCACGCGCGGCGAGACCGCGAAGCGGTCGGGGAGATCGGAGCGGTCGACGTACCCGTAGCCCGCGACCTCGCCGTCGAGCGAGGCCAGGATCAGCCGCCGCTCCGGGCCGGCGCGGGCGCGCTCCCGCTCGACCGTCCCCGCCGACTCGCTCGGGTACACGGCGCGGCGCACGTCGAGGCACGCCTGCAGGTCGGCATCCGTCTCGGCCACGCGCAGCTCGATCATCCCGACCGCTTCAGCTTCCCGTGCTTCTTCGCATGCCGCTCGCCGGCGCGGAACGTGAACAGCCCGAGCGGGATGAACACGGCGCCGATCAGCAGCAGCGGCCAGATGTCGGCCCACATCGAGCTGAGGGCCGCGCCGTCGAGGATCGCGGCCCGCGCCCCGTCCAGCGCGTACGTCGCGGGCGAGATCTTGGACAGCTCCTGCATCCACTCGGGGAGCACCGACACCGGGTAGTAGACGCCGGATACGACAAGCAGCAGCCCCTGGGCGACGAACCCGAGCTGCATCCCCTTCTCCGGCGAGATCAGCGGCAGGACAGCGGTCATCATCCCGATCCCGATGAACGAGATCGAGGCGATGAGCAGGATCACGAGCGCCGCCGGGTAGTTGGCGTTCGGCAGGTGCAGCCCGAAGAACAGCGCGACGACGAAGAAGAGCAGCACGGCCCGCACGATCCCGTAGCGATCGCGAACAGGCCCATCCCGAAGAGGTGGATCGGGCGGGCCAGCGGGGCCATGAACGTGTACTCGATCGTCCCCTCCCAGCGCTCCCAGGCGACCGTCTCCGTGAGCACCTCGAAGATGATCCCGAGGTACGCCCAGATCACCGCGCCGACGAGCAGCGTCGTGGTCACCTGGTTGACGTCGATGTGGCCGCCCGACGCCTGGATTCCCTTCCCGATGAAGACGATCGTGAGCGTGTTCGCGACCGTCCAGACGAAGAACGCGAGGTCCCACCAGATGTAGCGCTTGACGAGATAGACGTTGCGCTCGACGACGCCGCTGAGCCCGACGAGCTCGTGGCGCACCGTCGCCCGCATCGTTGCCGAGCTCATACGACCACCTCCACTTCCCTCTCCTCCTCGAACGAGCGGCCGGTCGCGGCGAAGAACGCGTCCTCCAGCGACTCGGCCCCGTAGCGGCGCTTGAGATCCTCCGGCGGCTCGAGCACGAGCAGCCGCCCGTCGTCGAGGATCCCGACGCGGTCGGCCAGCGTGTCGGCCTCGGCCATGTCGTGCGTGCAGAGCAGCACCGTCGCGTCGTGCTCGCGCATGACCTCCCGGATGAACTCCTGGACCTCGAGCTTCGAGCGCGGATCGAGCCCCGTCGTCGGCTCGTCGAGCAGGAGCAGCACCGGAGCGGTGAGCAGCGCTCGGGCCAGCGCGACCTTCTGCTGCATTCCGCGCGAGAGGTGCTCCATCGGCTCGTCGCCGGCGGTCGTCGGGGAAGCCGACCCGGCCGAGGATCTCGGGGATGCGGTCGCGCGTCGCCCCTGCGGTCATGCCGTAGAAGCGGGCGGCGTAGCTGAGGTTCTCGACCGCGGACATCTTCTTGAAGAAGGAGGCCTCGACCGAGACGCGGTTCACGAGCCGCTGCACGGCCCGGGTCTCCCGGACGACGTCGTGCCCGAAGACGGCCGCGCGGCCGCCGTCGGGCAGGAGCAGCGTCGAGAGCAGACGGACGAGGGTCGACTTCCCGGAGCCGTTCTGGCCCAGGATGGCGACGCACTCGCCGCGCTCGACGGTGAAGGTCACGCCGCCGAGCGCGGTGGAACGCTTGCGCACGCGGCGCATGCCGGATCGTCCCTTGCTGCGGACGAACTCCTTGCGCAGATCCTGTACTTCGAGGGCTTTCATGTGTCGCTCCGGTGTTTCGACGGGTCAGGAACAGGGCGCGCCGGCCACGAAGGCGGCGCGCGCGAACTGCTGCTCTCAGACCGTAGCGGAACGACATCAGGTGGTCACCTTAGCGGGCGAAGCCTGCAGTCGGCAAGCCTGGAGGTTGACGACCGTCTGCGCGAGACGCTACGGTTAGAGGCAGACGTGGCCGCCGCAGGCTGCGTCGAGGCAATGGCGCCTCAGGACTCGGATCGTCGAGCCCTGGGGCTTTTTTGATGGTCCGGAAGCAAAGGAGGAGCGGCATGTCGGAGATCGAGACGAAGCACTTCCTCGGGGAGAACGGAGTCAAGCCCGAGCCGCGGGAGGCGCTCGAATGGGCGGGGCGCACGCAGGCGCAGCTGGTCGACCTGAAGTTCTGCGACCTGCTCGGGTCGTGGCAGCACATGACGCTGCCGCTGACCGCGTTCGACGAGTCGGCCTTCGACGACGGACTCGGCTTCGACGGCTCGTCGATCCGCGGCTGGCAGGGGATCTCCGAGTCGGACATGCTGCTCATGCCGCAGGCCGAGACCGCGATCCTCGACCCGTTCACGGCCGCGCCGACGCTGTCGCTCGTCTGCGAGATCCTCGACCCGGTGACCCGCGAGCCGTACGCCCGCGACCCGCGCCGCGTCGCCCGCCGCGCCGAGGAGCACCTGCGCGCGAGCGGCATCGCCGACACCGCCTACTTCGGCCCCGAGTGCGAGTTCTTCGTCTTCGACGAGGTCTCGTACGAGCTCGGCCCGAACCGCTCGCACTACGTGGTCGACTCGGCCGAGGGCCACTGGAACTCCGGCAAGCCGGGCCTCGGCTACACCGTGCGCGAGAAGGAGGGCTACTTCCCGCCGGCCCCGCACGACACGCTGCACGACCTGCGCTCGGAGATGGTGCTGACGCTCGAGCGGCTCGGGATCCCGTGCGAGTTCCACCACCACGAGGTGGCCTCGGGCGGCCAGTGCGAGATCGACCTGCGCTTCCAGCCGCTGACCCGGATGGCCGATCAGATCATGGCCTACAAGTACGTCGTCCGGAACGTCGCCCGCGCCGCCGGCAAGACCGCGACGTTCATGCCGAAGCCGATCTTCGGCGACAACGGCTCGGGCATGCACTGCCACCAGTCGCTGTGGAAGGAGGGCACGCCGCTGATGGCCGACAGGTCCGGCCCGGCCGGGCTCTCGCAGCTCGCACGCGCCTACGTCGCCGGGCTGATCGCGCACGCGCCGGCGCTGCTGGCGCTCTGTGCGCCGACGACGAACTCGTACCGCCGGCTCGTGCCGGGCTACGAGGCGCCGGTCAACCTCGCCTACTCCTCCCGCAACCGCTCGGCGTGCATCCGCATCCCGATGTACTCCGACTCGCCGAAGGCGAAGCGGATCGAGTTCCGCTGTCCCGACCCCGCCGCGAACCCGTACCTCGCCTTCTCGGCGATGCTGCTCGCGGGCCTCGACGGGATCGAGCGCGGGCTCGACCCGGGCGATCCGTGCGACTTCGACCTGTTCGAGGACGACCACGGCGTCGCCGCAGGTGCCGGGCTCGCTCGCGGAGGCGCTCGACGCGCTCGAGCGCGATCACGAGTTCCTGCACGAAGGACGGCGTGTTCGACGAGAGCCTCATCGAGACGTGGATCGCGTACAAGCGCGAGCACGAGGTCGACCCGGTCCGCCTGCGCCCCCACCCGGCGGAGTTCTCGCTCTACTTCGATTGCTGATCCGCAGACTGGAAGTGGACGACTGGCCGGAGGTGGCTGCGATCTACGCGGCCGGGATCGCCACCGGCCACGCCACGTTCGAGACGGCCGTGCCGGCCTGGGAAGAGTGGGATGCCGCTCACCTGGACGACCCCCGGCTCGTCGCCGAGGAGGACCACGTGGTCGGGTGGGCCGCGCTCTCCCCGGTCTCGGCGCGCTCCTGTTACGCGGGTGTCGTGGAGAACACCGTCTATGTCGCGCCCGGCGCCCAGCGGCAGGGTGTCGGGCGCGCGCTGCTCGAACGGCTCGTCGCCGGCGCCGAGGCGCGCGGGATCTGGACCATCCAGACCAGCATCTTCCCGGAGAACGTGGCGAGCGTCGCGCTGCACGTCGCGTGCGGGTACCGACTGGTCGGCCGGCGCGACCGGATCGCCCGGCTCAACGGGGAGTGGCGGGACACACTCCTGCTCGAGCGCAGGAGCGACGCATTGGCCGCGGACTGAGCATCGTCGCGCGACGCTCGCGCGCGCGACGGCTCGACCCGCGAAGATCCCCCCGTGCACGACCCGCTCGCGCTCGCTGAGCACCGGCTCGCCGCAGGCGAGCTGAGGCCGGCGCTCGATGCGCTCAAGGACGCTCGTGCTCAGGCATTCGAGGCCGGCGACCGCGACCGGCTGGAGCGCGTGAGGGCGCTCGCGCTCGAGCTGCGCCCGCTGCTCGGCAAGGGGAGCAAGGCCGACTGGTCCTGCGGCGTGCTGCTGTTCGCCGTTCACGAGAGCCTGGAGCTGCTGGCGGCCGAGGAATCCGGGCGCGGGGAAGGGGCCGAGCCCGCGGTCGAGCGCGCGACCAGGGGTGAGGCGGGAGCGCCGGCCCGATCCGGAGCCCGAGCCCGAGCGCCGGAGCCCGAGCCCGGCCGAGCCGGAGCCGGAGCCCCCGCTGAGCCCGAGCCCGCGGAGCCCGAACCGCCGCCCGCGGCCGAGCCGGCGCTCGCATTGCCGGAGTCGCAGCCGGTCATCGGGCGCTCGGTCGTCCAGGCCCATGTCGAGGAGGCGAAGACGACCGTGCTCGAGCCGGGCGAGCGCCTGCTCGGCATGTTCCACGGCGTCGTCCGCGAGACGCGCGAGGACGGCGGCCGCGGGCGGCCGAAAGGCGGCGTCGTGCTCCACGACTACCTCCTCGTGACCGACCGTGGAGTCGTTCTCTGGACGCGCGGGCGTCGCGGCAGCATCGAGCGCTTCGGCGTCGCCGAGATCACCGGCGCCGACGCCGTTCACGTAGGACTCGGGCGGAGCATCGCGATCGAGCTGGGCGCGGCGCGGCGCTGGTTCGCGTCGATGCGGCGCGGCGACGACGAGCGGGCCGTGCAGCTGATCCGGGAGCTGGCCGGACAGCAGCCGGTGGAGGCGTGACCGTGCGCCACCGGTTCGTCGACTGCCGCTGGGAGCTCGGGAACCCCGAACGAGGGCGCGAGCTCTACGCCGCGGGCCACGTCCCGGGCGCCGCGTTCCTCGACGTCGACCGTGACCTATCGGCACCGCCGGGTCCCCGCGGCCGCCATCCGCTGCCGGCCGCCGAGGACTTCGCCGCCGCCGCCGGCCGCGCGGGAATCGGGCCGGCCATCTTCGTCGTCGCGTACGGGAACATGGGCGGAGCAGAGCGGCTGTGGTGGCTGCTGCGCCACTTCGGCCACGACGACTGCGCAGTCCTCGCGGGCGGGATCGACGCGTGGCTCGGCCCGCTCCGCGGCGGCGAGGAGGAGATCGAGCCGGCGACGTTCGAGCCCCGGCCGCGCGCGGACGACACCGTCTCCGCCGACGAGCTCGCGCGTCGGCTCGACGACCCCGACCTCGTCGTCGTGGACTCGCGGCTGCGCGACCGCTGGCTCGGCGAGCCGAACCCGATCGACAGCCCTCCCGGTCGGATCCCGGGTGCGCTCAACGCGCCGTGGAACGATCCGCCGCCCGAGCTTCCGCCGGGCGATCCCGTCGTCTACTGCGGCTCCGGTGTCACCGCCTGCGTCACACTCCACCGGCTCGCGCTGACCGGTCGCACGGGCCGTCTGTACCCGGGCGGCTGGAGCGAATGGTCGCAGCGGGCGCTACCGCTCGAGCGCGGCTGACGCACCCCGTTGGCGCGCCCAGGCACTCGGCGCGGTCCGGTCGCAGCGCGGCAGATGGCGGCGCCAGCTTGCTGACGCGAAGGAAGGGCAGTTCCCCGCCGGAAGTCGTCATGGCCCGGCGCAGCCGGCCGGACGTCCGGGGGCAAGGTCAGGCCGCCGCGCCCTGGCCCTGGAGGTACGGCATCCAGCCCGTCGGAATCGAGGACGCGGCCAGCCTGATGAAGAGCGCCGCGGCGGGCGCACGCGGCGGCTTCGGGAGGTGCATCGGCAGCTCCTCGAGCAGGCGGTTGCCCTTCCGCAGGTTGCACGGAGCGCAGGAGGTGACGACGTTCTCCCACACCGAGTCGCCGCCGCGGCTGCGCGGGACGACGTGGTCGAGCGTCAGCCTTCCGCTCGCGCGTGCCGCAGTAGACGCAGCGCCAGCCGTCGCGGGCGAACAACGCACGCCGCGAGATCTTGCGCTGGACCGTCCTGCGGGACGCGCACGTAGCTCATGAGCCGGATCACGTGCGGCCGGCGGAACGTGTCGGTCGCGGAGCGGAGTGGTCGGTCGAGCGACTCGAGCACCTCCGCCTTGCCCTTGTAGACGAGCACGTACGCGCGCCGGACCGTACAGACGTTCAACGGCTCGTAGCTCGCGTTCAGGACGAGAACCTGCTCCATCCTGCGCAGAATCTAGCAATGGGCCGCCCCGTGGCCGTCCCTGCCGCGCTCGGAGACCAACGCTGTCAGCGGGACGGAGGTGCGTCGGCGCGGGTCGGGCGCGCCGCCTACGTCGACATTGCCCGCTCGACCGCCTCCGCCTCCTCGGGCGAGAGCGCGACCGACGCACGGCCCCGATCCAGCTCCTTCATGTAGATGCGGGCGTAGTCGCGACCCTGGATCGCGCTGACGACGACGCCTGTACGGCTGGAGTCGAGGACGGCCAGCGACGCGGACTGGTTCCCGCCCGTCCCCTCGTAGGCGTCGTAGCGCACGATCGACGACTTCTGCATCGACGAGTCCACGCGGCGGTCGACCCGGGAGAGCCCGGCGGCGATCTCGTCGACGGCGCGGTGCAGGTCGTCGATCCGCCCCTGCAGCGAGACCGCGAAGTCCACCAGGTCGCCCTTGCCGCCGCCCAGCAGCACGAGTTGCTGCCGGCGCACGCTCGCGATACGCGTCCACGCCCATACGGCGAGGCCGAGCGCGACGGCCGCGAGGCACACGGCGCCGATGCCGATCCATGCCGCCGCTGAGCTCGAGAGAGACATCGCGAATGATCCTAGATGCTGCCTGGTCGCGCGGCGGCGCTACTGCCCGAGCGAGAAGATGACCTTGTAGTCCGCGCTGTTGTTGGCGAGATTCTTCTCGCCCTGCACCGGCTCGACGGCGACCTTCACCGTCACCAGCTCGCCGAACGTGACCCGGGCGCCGAAGTTGTCCTTGAAGACGAGCGTCTGCGTCTGCCCCGGCTCGATCAGGTCGATCGTCTGGG
This sequence comes from uncultured Actinomycetes bacterium, assembly GCA_963773175.1. GTDB lineage: Bacteria > Actinomycetota > Thermoleophilia > Gaiellales > Gaiellaceae > CAVZAC01. Next base: position 207,600 of record CAVZAC010000005.1, on the reverse strand, counting down.
TCTCCTTGATCGGCGAGCTCTGCTGGATCGTCAGGTGCACCGGGATGTGCGTCTCGACCGACTGGCCCGTGTTCTTCACCGTGACGTTGAAGGCGAGGTTGGTGCTCACGTTCACCTTCGTCTCGCCTGTGGTGGACAGCTCCTGGCCGCCCGGGCGTGACCTTGACCGACTCGAGGCCCGAGCCGTGCGAGCCGCCTACGACCTTGCCCGTCGACGCGCCGCGGATGCGCTCCAGGATCGCGATCATCGTGCGCGCGCTGGTGAGGTCGGGATTCTGGATGAACGTCGAGTCCGGGACCTGCACGTCGTGGATGCCACGCGCCGCGAGCTCCTTCTGCGCCGGCGTCTTGAACAGGTCGTCCCAGACGACGTCGCTGGCGATGAAGCGCTGGGTCTGGGCGGCGATCCGCTGGCCGGCGCCGGGGACGATCTTCTTTGTCGACCCCTCGCGCTGGAACGCCGCGGCGAGCCCGGCGAGGCCGCTGTACCGGAACTGCAGGGACTCGATCATGTGCTGGTTGATGAGCCGGAGCGGGCCCGGCGGCCTGATCCCCTGAGCCTGGGTGACGAGCTGCTGCTGCTGGCGCGCGAGCCCGTTGAGGTCGTTCTCCAGATCCGCGAGCTTGATCCCGGGTGTCGTGAGCTGGTTGTTGAGCGTGTTCCCCAGCCTGGCCGACTGTGCGCCGACGACCGACACCTTCTGCATGTAGGAGCTGTACCGCTTGTGCTTGCTCGCGCCCTGGCAGCTCTGGATCCAGAAGACGAAGACCACGACGAGGAAGATCGCGAACGCGATCAGCCCGATCAGCCGGAGGAGCGGGGTCAGCGAGGTGGGCGGCCGCGGCGGGCCGGAGCCGGGCGGGGGCTTCTTCCCGCGCCGCGGAACCTTCTGAGCCTCGGCGGTCTCCGCCGTTTCCTGCTCGTCGAAGAAGTCGAAATCGATGTCGAGATCGCGCTCGTTCATTGGCGGCGCGGCAGCCCGCGACGCTTCACTCTACCTCGCCCCCCGGCTATCCCCTGGGGTCAGCCGGCGGATCGGCGGGAGACCGTGGCGCGTTACGGAACCGCCACTCCGTCGAGCCCCAGCCACGACGCGAGCGCCTCGAGCTCCGCGTGCACGGCCTCGATGTCGCCGGGCCGCGCACCCGCCTCCATGTGGAGCGCCGGAACCCGCAGCAGACCCGTGTCGCGGTCGCTCTTCGCGTCGACCTTCGCGACGAGTCGGTCGCCGTGCAGGACAGGGAGGACGTAGTAGCCCCAACGCCGTTTGGCGCGCGGGACGTAGATCTCGAGCTTGTACTCGAAGCCGAAGAGCTCGAGCAGCCGCGTGCGGTCGTAGACGAGGCGATCGAACGGCGACAGGATCGCCGTGCGGCCCGCGAACGGGCGATCGAGCAGCTCCGCGTGCGCGATCCATTCGCCGGGCAGTCCCTCCACTTGGACGCGAACGCCGCCGCCGTCGCCGCACCGGAAGCCGCCGCCCGACGCGCCGAGCATCCGTCCCACTGAGCGGCCGGGCCGCATGATCCCCAGCGAGTGCAGGCGGCGCCCGGCCAGTATCCGCTCCGCCTCGGCGGCGTCGACGGCGGGCGCGTCGACGGGCAGGACGCGGCTCGCCAGATCCCAGACGCGCTCGTTGCCCTCACGACCGGCGACCGCGGCCTCGCCCCGCGCCCACAGGAACTCGAGCATCTGCCCCACGTTGCGGTTGTGGGTCCAGCCGGTGGACTGCCAGGACTCGAGCGAGCGGTCCTCGAGCTCGCGCGACCGCAGCGGCCCGCGGGCCAGCAGCTCGCCGAGCACGTAGTCGCGGAAGGGCTCGTTGACCTGCAGCCACCGGCGGGCCTTGCGCGCCCAGGCGCTCTCTCCCGGCGGCCAGGCGAGCATCGCCGGCCGGTAGAGCGGGAAGTCGGCCGCCGGGTAGAGGAACGCCCGGTACTCGAACAGCGCCCGCTCCTCCCACGCGAGCCGCGCCAGCTCGGAGGGGCGGAAGTCGGCGCCGAGGCGGCTCCAGAGCACGAGCTGCTCGGTGCGCGCGACGGGCGCCGTCGGGTCCAGCTGCAGGAACCCGAGGCGCTGGACGGCGTCGAGCACATCGCGCGGGCGCTCCCGGTCGAGCCACTGGGCCGTCACGGCGATCTGCCGCGCGCGCTCCCTCGTCAGGCGGATCACACGGGCAGGCTACTCGGCGCAGAGAGGAGTTCCGGCCCACGCGGCCAACCGATGCGGGAAGTGGCCGCAGTCGAGACACCCGAGTCCGTCGCAGCGGGCGAGCTCGTGCTCGGCCGATACCGGCCGATCAAGCCCCTGGGCAGCGGCGGCTCCGGGTCGGTCTGGCTGGCACGGGACGAGCGCACCGGGATGGAGGTCGCGCTGAAGATCGTCGCCCGCGAGGGCAAGGCCGGCTCCCGCGCGGAGCGCGAGGCGTCTGCCGCGACGCGTCTCCGGCACAGGCACTGCCTGCGTGCGCAGGCACTCGCCCACGACGACCGGCACGTCTACATCGCCTACGACTACGTGCCCGGCGAGACGATGCGCGACGCCATCCGGGGCGGCCGGCTCGACGACGCCGCGGCGCTCGAGGCTGCGGCGCAGGTGCTCGACGGGCTCGCGCACGCGCACGAGCGAGGCATCGTCCACCGCGACGTGAAGCCGGCGAACGTCCTGCTGGCCCACGGCGCGTCGGTCTCGGTGCGCCTGCTCGACTTCGGGCTGGCGCAGATCCAGGAGGCCGAGACGCTGACCGCGGTGGGGGACGTACCCGGCACGCTCGCGTACATCTCGCCCGAGCGCCTCGCCGGTGAGACAGCAGGCCCGGCGGCGGACATCTGGGCCGTCGGCGTCCTGCTCTGGGAGTCGCTCGCGGGCTACCACCCGTTCTGGACCTCGTCGCTGCTGGACACGGCCCGCCGGATCGGCGAGGGCGCGGAGTCGCTCGGCACGGCGCGCCCCGATCTGCCCGCACCCCTGATCACGGCTGTCGACTCGGCGCTCGCGCTCGATCCCGCCGCCCGCCCGACTGCGGCCCGCCTCGCCGCGGTGCTGCGCACGAGCCGCCGCCGGCGCGCTCCGAAGCCGACGCCGAAGCTCAGGGCCAGGTCGCTCGCTCCGAGGACGCTCCCTTCCGGTCTCCCCCTGGCGCGCGTGCTGCCTGCTGCGGCCGCCGCGCTGTTCGCGGGCTGGACCGCGGCCCGGCTGCCGTTCTTCCCGGCGGGCTGGGACGCCGGGCTCGCCGCCGCGGCTGCGGCGCTCACCCTGATCCGTCCGCGCGCCGGGCTGGCGCTTGCGCTCGCTGTGCCGGTCCTGCCGCTCGGAAACATCTCCTCGGGGCTCGCGCTGCTGTACGCGGCGCTCGCTCTGGGGTGGCTCGCGCTCGTCTGGCGCGACCCGCGCTCTGGCCTCTTCTTCGTGCTGGGTCCGCTGCTTGCGCCGTTCGGCGCCCTCGGCCTGCTTCCGCTCGCGGCGCAGACGGTGCACGGCCGCGTTCGACGGGCGGTGCAGACCGCGGCCGCCGTCTTCTTCGCAGCGCTCGTGGCTGGTCTCCGGGGCGTGGGGCTCCCGTTCGGGGCCGGCCCGGCCCCCCTCGGGCTGGGCATCGCCGGCAGCCGGAGGCCGGCGGCGTGCGCGGAGGAGCTCGTCCGTGCACTGTCCGCTCACCCGGTGCTCCTGATCGAGGCCGGCGTGCTCGCGGCGGCGGCCGTGCTGCTGCCCTTCGCCCTGCGCCGCGGACTGTGGGGCGCTGCGATCTACGGCGCGGCACTGCTCGCGGCCACGCTCCTGCCCGCGCCGGGCGTCCCGACCGTCGGTCTCGTCCTCACGTCCTGGGCCACCGCCGTGGCGCTCGCGTGGCGCTCGGCCGACGAGGACACACGCGCGGCCGTCGCGCGCCTGTGGAGCGGACTGGCGCAACGGCAGAGCGCGCACGCGCGGGCTAGCTAGACTCGCCTGCGGGGTACACCAACTCCCACCGTGAGCATGCTCCGCAGCATCGAGCAGAAGATCGAGGGTCTCTTCGAGGGCATCTTCGGCCGTGCGTTCAGGACGCACGTCCAGCCCGTCGAACTCGCGCGCAAACTTGTCAAGGAGATGGAGGACCACAAGGTCGTCTCCGTGTCGCGCGTCTACGTGCCGAACGAGTACACGGTCTACCTCGCGCCCGACGACCGCGACCAGTTCGCGAACTACGAGCCCTCGCTGCTCAACGAGCTTCAGGACTACATCGCCGAGAACGCGCGGCGTGAGAACTATGCGCTGCTGACCCCGCCCAGGGTGCTGCTGGAATCCGACGACGACCTCGCGATGGGCGAGTTCGGGATCGCTACGCGGATGGTCCAGCCCACGCTGCAGACCCAGGCGGAGTCGAGGCCGCCTGTCGTCCACACACCGCCCGGCGCGACGATGGTCTACCGGCAGACGTCACCGGCCGCCGAGACCCCCGTTCCGGAAGTGAAGCGCGAGGTCGTATCGCTGACGGTGAACGGAGTGCGGCGGGATCTCACGCAGCGCACCGTCGTCATCGGCCGCTCGAAGGAAAGCGACATCCAGGTCCCGGACCCCAACGTGTCGCGCAAGCACGCGCAGATCGTCCAGGAGGGCGCGGCCTACTGGATCGTCGACCTCGGCTCGACGAACGGGCTCGAGGTCAACGGCCGCCAGCAGAAGCGGGCGAAGCTGGCGAGCGGCGACCGGATCACGATCGGGTCGACCGAGGTCGTGTTCGCCCGCGAGACGACGTGACCCTCGACTCGATCCAGGTCGCCGAGGCGCTCTTCGTGCTCAAGGTGCTCTTCCTCGTCCTGCTGTACCTCTTCATCTGGCGGATCGTGCGCAGCGCGAGCCGGGACGTCCGTGCACCTCAGGAGAGCTTCGTGCTCGGGCCGACCTCGCCCGAGGCCGTCGCGCTGGCGGCCGCGGCCGGGCCCGGCCGGCTCGTCGTCGTCAAGAGCCCCGTGCTCGATCAGGGCGCCGGCTACAAGCTCAACTCCGCGCCGCTCACGATCGGCCGCGGCGAGCAGAACGACGTCCTCCTCGGAAGCGACGAGTTCGCGTCCGCGCGGCACGCACGCGTCGAGCAGCGGCCCGACGGGGCGTGGGTCGAGGACGTCGGCTCCACGAACGGCACGTACGTCAACGAGCTCAAGCTCACCCGGCCGCGCCGGCTCGCGGCCGGTGATGTCCTGCGGGTCGGATCGACCGAGCTGAGGTACGAGCGATGAGGGTGAGGCGGAGCGCCGGTCTGACCGACCCCGGCCGCAAGCGGCGGCGGAACGAGGACGCGTTCGTCTGCGAGTCGCCGCTGTTCGCCGTCGCCGACGGGATGGGCGGCGCCCAGGCCGGCGAGATCGCGTCCCGCCTCGCCGCGGCCGCGCTGCGCGAGGGAACCGTGGACGGGGGCGGAGGGCAGGAGCGGGTCGCCTCGCTGATCCAGGAGGCGAACCGGCGCGTCTTCGAGCGCTCGAGCGCGGACGCCTCGGTGTCGGGGATGGGCACGACGATGACGGTCGTACTCGTCGGCGAGGACGTGGTCACGATCGGCCACGTCGGCGACTCCCGCGCGTATCTCGTCCGAGACGGGCGGCTCGAGCAGGTCACCGAGGACCACTCGCTCGTGGCCGAGCTCGTGCGCTCCGGCAAGCTCTCGCCGGAGGAGGCGGAGCGGCATCCGCAGCGGTCGGTGATCACCCGGGTGCTCGGCGTCGACGCCGAGGTCGACATCGACACGTTCACGGTCGAGGCGCGGGAGGGCGACCTCTTCATGATCTGCTCCGACGGCCTGACGTCCATGATCGGGGACGACACGATCCTCGCAGCGGTGGAGCAGCACCGCAGCGACCTTCGCCGCGCGGCGAAGGCGTTGATCGAGGCCGCGAACCGCGAGGGCGGCGAGGACAACATCACCGTCGTCCTCGTGGAGCTCGCCGGCGGCGGGCTCGAGGACACCCAGACCATGCCAGCGATCGAGACCGCCGACGTCGACGGCGATGCGGCGGCAGACGACGAGGACACGCTCTCCGGCCTCGAGGCGCCGCCCGCGGCTGCGGGCGTGACGGCCGAGCAGCTCGACGAGTGGCTCGAGCTCGATGCCGGCCCGCCGCCCGCAGCCCACCGGAGCCCCTGGCCGCGGCGGCACCCGATCGTGCTCGTGCTGGCGGCGCTCGTCGGGGTCGGAGCGGTCTTCGCGCTGGCGCTGTGGGGGCTCAGCAGCGCCCACTTCGTGGGCGTGCGCGCGGACGGCCATGTCGCCGTCTACCAGGGGCTGCCGTTCGACATCACGAAGAGCGTCCGCCTCTACCGCGAGGTCTACGTGAGCCCGCTCTATGCCGCCCAGCTCAGCCCGTCCGTGCGGCGGCGGCTCTTCGCGCACGACCTGCGCGGCTATGACGCGGCCGTCAACGAGCTCCGCCCCTACGAGCACTCGGCGTCGCCTTGAGGGCCTGTCCTTGAGCCTCCGCAACCGGGAGCTGATGAACCTCATCGCCGTCGGGCTGATCACGGCGACCGGGTTCGCGAGCGTGTACATCGCACGCGAGGCAGTCGTCTCCACGGCCTCGCTTTCCTACGCCGTCTTCTTCTTCGCGCTCTACCTCCTGGCGCACCTGATCGCGCGGTTCACCGTCCCCTACGCGGACCCGTACCTGCTGCCCATGGCAGGGCTCCTGACCGCCTTCGGCGTCACCGAGATCTACCGGCTGAACCCGAGCGACGCGTTCCGCCAGGGGCTCTGGATCGTGATCGCGCTCGGGGTCTTCGCGGTCACGCTGATCGTGCTGCGCGACGACTACCGGCGGCTGGAGAGCTACAAGTACCTCTTCGGGCTGACCGCGATCGGGCTGCTCATGCTCCCAGCGTTGCCCGGCATCGGCCAGACGGTGAACGGCGCCCGGCTGTGGGTGCACGTCGGCTCGCTGCAGTTCCAGCCCGGCGAGCTGGCCAAGATCATGCTGATCGTCTTCCTCGCCGGCTACCTGCGCGAGAAGCGTGAGACGCTGGCCCAGGGGCGGATCAAGGATTTCGGGCCGCTGCTCGTGATCTGGGGCGCCGCCATGCTCGTGCTCCTGGAGACGAACGACCTCGGCAGCGCACTCCTCTACTTCGGGATCTTCCTCGCCATGCTCTACGTGGCCACGGCGCGCGCGAGCTTCGCGGCGGCCGGGCTGGCGCTGTTCCTCGGCGGTGCCTACGGCGTCTACCACTACGTCGGCCACGTCCGGGAGCGCGTCACGATCTGGCTGCATCCGTGGACGAGCCACCCCGTTCACTGCGCCCTCACGGGACGGCCTGCGCTCCGCCAGGACTGCGCGAGCTTCCAGCTCGTGCGGTCGCTTCTACTCGATCGCCAACGGCAGCTTCGGCGGTACCGGGCTGGGCCGCGGCACGTTCACGACCGCCGACGGGCACGCGCTCATCCCGGAGCTGAACACCGACTTCATCTACTCGGCGCTGGCCCAGGAGCTGGGCCTGATCGGGGCCTCCGCGCTGCTGCTCGTCTACATGCTCTTCGTGGTGCGCGGCTTCCGCATCGCGCTCCATGCGCAGGACGGCTTCTCGAAGCTGGCTGCGGCGGGGCTGACCTTCGCGTTCGCGCTCCAGGTCTTCATCATCGTCGGCGGCATCCTGCGACTCATCCCGCTGACGGGGATCACGCTCCCGCTCGTCGCCTACGGCGGGTCCAGCGTCGTGGCGAACTTCATCCTGCTCGCCGGGCTGCTGCTGATCTCGAACCGGGCGAACGCGGCCGGAGGCGTGCGGTGAACGCACAGATCACGAAGCTCGCGGCGGCCACGCTCGTCCTGCTCGTCGCGCTCATCGTCGCCACGACCTACTGGCAGACGTGGGCTACCGCGGGGCTCGCCGACCGTCAGGACAATCAGATCCAGCGCGTCGCCCAGTTCACGGTGAAACGCGGCCGGATCCTGGCCGCCGACGGCACGCCGCTGGCCGTGAACCGCGTGCGGAAGGTCGGAGGCAAGACGCTCTACCTGCGCCGCTACCCGCAGGGCGATCTCTTCGCGCACCTCGTCGGCTACTCGACGCAGTCCCGGGCGCGCTCGGGACTCGAGCGCTCGCTGAACGACTACCTCACGGGCACCAACACGAACCTCGACACCGTGCTCCACACGGCCTTCGACCGGCTCAAGGGCGCGACCATCAAGGGCAACGACATCGTCCTGACCGTGAACCCGAAGGCGCAGCGGGTCGCGCTCGACGCGCTCGGCCATCGTTGCGGCGCGGTGGTCGCGATCGAGCCCAAGACCGGGAAGGTGCTCGTGCTGGCCTCGTCGCCGTCCTTCAACCCCAACCTCGTCGAGCGCAACTTCGGTGCGATCCAGCGGATCACGGCCGACTGCAAGCCCGCAGCCCCGCTCCTGAACCGGGCCACGGACGGGCTGTTCGTCCCTGGGTCGACGTTCAAGGTGGTGACGACCGCGGCCGCGCTCGCCTCGAGGCGCTTCACGCCCGACTCCGGCTTCTACGACCCGGGCTACTGCACGGAGTACGGCAAGCAGGTGCGCAACGCAGGCAACCCCGAGGCGCCCGAGACCTTCGGCTCGGTGATCCTCAGCTTCGCGCTGGCGCACTCGATCAACTCCGTCTACTGCAACATCGGGAAAGCCCTCGGCGCCGGCCGGATCCTCGATCAGGCAAAGCGGTTCGGCTTCTACTCGCTGCCTCCGCTGGAGACGCCCGTCCAACGAGCGCCAGGCGAGCGGTCTCTACCACAACGGCCGGCTCTTCGACCCGACGAAGCCGCAGTTCCAGGTCGACCCGGGCCGGCTGGCGTTCGGGCAGGAGCACCTCGCGGTGACGCCGCTGCAGATGGCGATGGTGGCGGCGACGATCGCGAACAACGGCGTCCTGATGCGGCCCTACGCCCTCGACCGCGTCGTCGCGCCCGGCGGCGGCATCGTGTCCCGCACGAAGCCCGATCCGCTCGGCAGCGTGGTCGCTCCCGGATACGCGAAGCAGATCAACGAGATGATGCAGGAGGCCGTCCAGAGCGGCACCGGCACCGCCGCACAGATCCCCGGCATCGCCGTCGCCGGCAAGACGGGCACCGCCGAGACCGGCGCCCAGGGCGTGAACACGACCTGGTTCATCAGCTTCGCGCCGGCCGACGACCCGAAGGTGGCGATCGCGGTCGTCGTCGAGAACCAGCTGAACGGCTTCGGCGGGACGGTGGCCGCGCCGATCGCGAAGAGCGTCATGCAGGCGATCCTCAGCGGGTCGAAATAGGCTGAGGTCGGATGGCCGTGTCGGACACCCTGATCAACACCGTCTTCGACGGGCGCTACCGCGTGCTGCGGAAGCTCGGCGCGGGCGGAATGGCGAACGTGTACCTCGCCGAGGATCAGGAGCTCGGCCGCCGCGTCGCGATCAAGATCCTGGACGAGCGCCACGCGAGCGACACGCAGTTCGTGGAGCGCTTCCGCCGCGAGGCGAAGAACGCCGCCGGGCTCTCGCACCCGAACATCGTCTCGATCTACGACCGCGGCGAGGCCGAGGGCACCTACTACATCGCGATGGAGTACCTCGACGGGCGCACGCTCAAGGAGCTGATCTCGGAGCGCGGGCCGACGCCGCCCAAGGTCGCGATCGACTACACACGGCAGATCCTGGCCGCGGTCGGCTTCGCGCACAAGCAACGGGATCGTCCACCGGGACATCAAGCCCCACAACGTGCTCGTGGACGGCGAGGGCCATCTGAAGGTGACGGACTTCGGCATCGCCCGCTCGGGCGCGAGCCAGATGACCGAGGTCGGCTCGATCATCGGCACGGCCCAGTACCTCTCGCCGGAGCAGGCGCGCGGCGCCCCCGTGGGGCCGAGCTCCGACATCTACTCCGTCGGCGTCGTGCTCTACGAGATGCTCACCGGCGAGGTCCCGTTCACCGGCGACACGCCGCTCGAGATCGCGATGAAGCACCTCTCCGCGATCCCCGACCCTCCCTCGCGGCGGAACGCCGCCGTTCCGCGCGACCTCGATCTCATCGTGCTCCGGGCCCTGGCCAAGAACCCGCGCAACCGCTACCAGTCGGCGGAGGAGATGGACGCCGACCTCGAGCGCGTCGGCCGCGGCCTGGCCGTCAGCGACACGACCGAGAACGCGGCGACGATCGTGCTCGCGGGTGCGGCCGGAGCCGACGCCGCGCCCACGACCGTCACGCGGCCGGCCTCGCCGCTGCCGCCGCGGCCCCCGGTGCGCCGCACGCCGCCCGCGGGCTACTACGGCTTCGAGGAAGCGCCCCGGAGGCGGGCGATCTGGCCGTGGGTGCTCGCCGTGCTGCTGATCGCGGCCGCGGTCGCCGGCGGCTGGTTCGCCTACAAGAAGATCCAGCAGCAGCTGGCCGAGAACAAGCCGGTCCCCGTACCGAACGTGGTCGGCATCAAGCAGCAGCTGGCGGTCAACAAGATCCAGCAGGCGGGGTTGACGCCGGTGGTCAAGCACGCGGCGGACGAGGTCGTGGCGGCGGGAACCGTGATCTCCCAGAACCCGCAGGGCGGCAACCACATCGTCAAGGGCAACAACGTCGACATCTTCGTCTCGATCGGGAAGCCGACCACCCAGGTTCCGGACGTGCGGGGCAAGACCGAGGCCGACGCGATCTCGACGCTGGCCGGTAGCCGGCTGAAACCGAGGGTCGCCCACATCTTCTCGGACCAGACTCCCGGCACCGTGACCGCTCAGGACCCCAAGCCCGGCACTCGCGTGGCCGAGGGTACGACGGTGTACGTCAACGTCTCCCAGGGCGTGAAGCCGGTGACCGTGCCGAGCGTCACCACCGAGCCGTACTCGCAGGCAGCCGCGACCCTGCTGGCGCAGGGCTTCAAGGTCCTGCGCTCGGACGTCAACTCGACGGAGGCGAAGGACACGGTGCTCTCGCAGGATCCGGGCGGCGGCACCTCGCAGCCGCCGGGCACGACGGTCACGCTGACCGTGTCGAAGGGGCCCTCGTCCGTGCTCGTGCCCAACGTCGTGGGGAAGGATCAGACGATCGCGCAGGCCACGCTCGCGACCGCGGGCTTCACCGTGAACGTCACGACCCAGAACACGCCGGACTCGACCCAGGACGGGCTGGTGCTGCGACAGAATCCGGCCGGCGGAGCCACGGTGAGGCCGGGCGCCACGGTGACGATCGTGGTCGCGAAGTTCGTGGTTCCGCCGCCGACGACGCCACGCCGACGACCACGACGGGCACGACGACGATCACGCCCGGGGCGGCCCATGAGCAGCCGCGTCCGCGTCGCCGTGCTGCTGGGCGGGCGCTCCAGCGAGCACGAGATCTCGGTGTCCTCTGCGCGCAGCGTGATCGAGGGGCTCGCCGGACGGCACGACGTCCTGGCCATCGAGATCGGCCGCGACGGCGCGTGGGCGCTGGGCAGCGGAGTTGCCGCGGAGGCGCTTGTCGTGGGCGGTCCGCCGTCCGTCCCGCGCGCGGAGCTGGAGCGCACCGGCTCCCGGCTGCCGGACCGCGGCGTCGCCGCGGCGCTCGGCGGCGTCGACGTCGTCTTCCCGGTGCTCCACGGACCGTTCGGCGAGGACGGGACCGTCCAGGGGCTGCTGGAGCTCGCGGGCGTGCCGTACGTCGGCTCCGGGGTCGTCGCATCCGCGCTGTGCATGGACAAGGACCTCTTCAAGTCGGTGCTACGCGACCAGGGCATTCCGGTCACGCGCAACATCACGCTCAGGCTCGGCGACGAGCCGCACAACCCGTTCGACTATCCGGTCTTCGTCAAGCCGGCGCGGCTCGGCTCCTCGGTCGGGATCTCGAAGGCGCACGACGGCGACGAGCTCCGCGCCGGCGTCGAGCTGGCGTTCGAGCACGACGAGAAGGTTCTGGTCGAGGAGTTCGTGTCCGGGATCGAGGTCGAGGTGGGCGTGCTCGGGAACCGCCGGCCGATCGCATCGCTGCCGGGCGAGATCGTCGTCACGAGCAACGAGTGGTACGACTACGAGGCGAAGTACGTGGAGGGCGAGATGGAGCTCCTGATCCCTCCGCGGATCAGCGCCGAGCAGATCGAGCGCGCGCAGGAGCTCGCGGTACGCGCCTTCGTCGCCACCGAGTGCGAGGGCATGGCCCGCGCGGACATGTTCGTGCGCGACGACGGCGAGGTGCTCGTCAACGAGCTGAACACGATCCCCGGCTTCACGTCGACCAGCGTCTATGCCGCACTCTTCGCAGCCTCGGGCGTTCCGTACGGCGAGCTGCTCGATCGTCTGATCGAGCTGGCGCTGGAGCGCCACGAGCGGCGCGCGCGACTGGCCTACTGAGTCAGGGCCGTGCTCGAACCTCGTTGACGAAGGCCTGCTGCTGGCCGTCCCCGAGCTTCGTGATCCAGACCAGGAAGTACCGCGCTTCCGTCCCGGCGCGGATCGGGAAGGACGTCGCCGCGCCGACGACCTCCGAGGCAGAGACGGCGTGGAACGGGCCCGAGCGGGAGTTACCGGCCCGGATCTCGGCCGTGTAGCCGGGAGCGGCGGTGGTGACGATGATCTGTCTCGGCGACGCCGTGCGCCCCGCGTCGAGGACGATGCCGACGCCGGGCTTCGTGAACGCCGTCAGGTAGTGCTCGGTCGACCAGGACGTCGCCGGGTTGCCGTCGGTCGCGTTCGGGACCTCCGCGTCGTGCTCGCTGCCGTCTCCGCCGTCCGACGGAGGATCGTAGGCGGCGACCGCGCGCAGCCGGACGGGCGCGGTCGAGCGCGGAGTCGTCGTCGTCCCCGTCCCGTGCCTGCCGCCGTGGTGTGACGGGCGCGGAAACAGGAAGAACGCCGCGGCAACCGCCGCTGCGACCAGTGCTGCCGCGAGCAGGCCGAGCAGCAGAATCCGCCGGCGCCGGGGTCGACGCACCCGCTTGGGCGACTCGTGGAGCACGGGATCGCCGCGCGTGATCAGCGTCACCTCGGCGTCGTCGCCCGGGCCAAGCTCGGCGAGGCACGCCCGCAGCTCCCGGACGAAGGCGTCCATCGAGTCGAAGCGGTCCTCCGGCCGCTTGGCCATAGCCCGCCGGACGGCCGCGTCGACGCGCAGCGGCACGTCGGGCCTCCGCTCGACCGCGGACGGCGGAGGCTCGTTGACGTGCCGCATCGCGACGGCGACGAAGCTCTCGCCGTCGAACGGCACGTCGGCGGTCAGCAGCTCGAAGAGCACGGCGCCCAGCGAGTAGACGTCCGTGAGCGCGTCGACGCGCTCCCCGCGCGCCTGCTCGGGCGCGATGTAGCTCGCCGTACCGAGCACGGTGCCGGTCTCCGTCAGCCCGGCCTCGACGTCGAGCTCGCGCGCGATCCCGAAGTCGGTCACCCTGGCCCGGCCGTCGAAGTTCAGGAGCACGTTCTGCGGCTTGACGTCGCGGTGTACGAGCCCCTGCTTGTGCGCGAACGCGAGCGCCTGGGCGACCTGGAGCGCGATCTGGAGCGCGTCTCGCACGGGCAGCGGGCCTCGCCGCCCGATCAGCTCCTTCGCGTTCTCGCCGTCGACGTACTCGAAGACGATGAACTGGCGTCCGTCCTCGGCGCCGCGGTCGCCGAGCTCGATCACGCGCACGATGTTCGGGTGCTCGAGCTGGGCCACCGCACGTGCTTCGTGGCGGAACCGCTCGACGTACTCGTCGTCCTTCGAGTAGCGCTCGTGCAGGATCTTGAGCGCGACGTTGCGGTCGAGGATCCGGTCGTGCGCCCGGTAGACGCTGGACATTCCTCCCGTGCCGACGAGCTCCTCGAGCTCGTACCGGCCGGCGATCAGCTCACCAACCACCGCCGGGGCCGTCCCGCCCCGCGTCGGAGCCTAGGCTCCGACTGCGGCCTCCAGGGCCTGTTCCCAGACGTCGAGCGCCTCGTCCAGCTCCGCGTCGGTGATCGCGATCGAGCACAGGACGCGGATGCAGTTGGAGTAGAGCCCCGCCTTCAGCAGCAGCAGGCCGCGCGCCGTGGCCGCCTCGATAACGCGGGTGGCGAGCTCGGTCGCCGGCTCCTTCGAGTCGCGGTCGGTGACGAGCTCGATCGCGAGCATCGCGCCGAGCCCGCGGACATGGCCGATCTGCGGGAAACGCTCCTGCCACGCAAGCATCCGGTCCCGGATCGTGTCCCCGATCGCCGCCGACCGCTCGACGAGCCCCTCGTCCTCGATCACGTCCAGCACGGCGAGTGCGGCCGCCTGGGCGACGGGGTTGCCGACGTAGGTGCCGCCGATCGAAGACTCGCCCGGCGCGTCCATGATCTCCGCCCGGCCCATGACGGCCGAGAGCGGGAGCCCGCCCGCGATCGACTTCGCAAGCGTCATGAGATCGGGCTCGACGCCGTACTGCTCGATCGCGAACAGCGTGCCGGTGCGCGCGAACCCGGTCTGCACCTCGTCGACGACGAGCACGATCCCGTGCTCGTCGCAGATCCGGCGCAGCCCCTGCATGAAGTCCCGCGGCGCGACGATGAAGCCGCTCTCGCCCTGCACGGGCTCGACCACGATCGCAGCCACGCTCTCGGCCGCGACCTGGGTGACGAGTGCGCGCTCCAGCGCGGCGAGTGCGGCCTCGGTATCGGGCCCGCGATACTCGTTGGGGAAGGGCACACGGTAGATCTCGGGCGCGAACGGGCCGAGGCCTGCCTTGTACGGATGCGTCTTCGAGGTGAGCGACAGCGACAGCAGCGTCCGTCCGTGGAAGGCGCCCTCGAAGGCGATCACGGCCGGACGGCCGGTGAAGCAGCGCGCGAACTTGACGGCGTTCTCGACGGCCTCGGTGCCTGCGTTGAAGAATGCGGCCTTCACGTGGCCCGAGATCGGAGTGAGGGCGATCAGCCGCTCGGCGAGCTCGATGTAGACCTCGTTGGGGACAATCGTGAAATCGGTGTGCAGGAAGCGGGCGGCCTGCTCCTGCACGGCGGCGACGACCTGCGGGTGGGCGTGCCCGACGTTCAGGCAGCCGACGCCGCCCGTGAAGTCGATGAACGTGTTGTCGTCGACGTCGGTGACCGTCGATCCCCTGCCCTCGCGTGCGACCACCGGCAGGTAGATCGCGAGCGGGTCTGCGATCGCACGATCCTTGCGGGCGAGGATCTCGCGGGAGCGGGGCCCCGGAATCTCCGTCCTCAGCTCGATCGTCCGCGTCGTCGCCACGCGCCGGACGATACAGAAGGCCGGGGCCCCCCGCGAATGGATGAATTCCCCCTAGGCGGGAGTCTCTGCCGGCTGGTCCGTCTCCTCCTTGAGGCGACGGATCAGATCGGCCACGTCGGCGACCTCCTGCTCGAGGTCGCGCTGGTACTCCTCCAGCGAGCGAAGCCATTCCTCGCGATTCGGGAAGCGGCCGCGGCCGAGGCCGCGACAGCCGCCGCGGCGGTGTCGATGTCGATGCGTCATGCGTTCACCCCCTCTCCTGCGTCGTAGCGCTGCAGCAAGGTCGAGATCAGGTCCCGCGTGCGGCCGAGCGCGGCCGCCCACGTCGCGAGCAGCTCCTCGCCCGCGGGGGTGAGCCTGTACGTGCGCTTCGCCGGCCCGGGCAGCTCGCCGCTCCACTCCGACGCTACGACACCCTCCTCCTCGAGCGCGCGCAGGAAGCGGTACAGGTTGCCGACGTCGATGCGCGCCTCGCCGACGAGCGGCGGCAGCAGCTCGAGCAGCTCGTAGCCGTGCATCGGCCGCTCGCGCAGGAGCAGCAGAACGGCCGGCTCGGCAAAGCGCTCGACCCGTGCGCGAACGGCCCAGTCGCCGTCATGCGTGCGCCGCCGGTTGCGGGGCCCCCTGCCGTGGCGGCCCCTCATCTTTGCGCTCCACTAGATGTAAAAGACATATGTTGGCCGCAGAGTAGCAGGCGGTCGGCAGGCTACGGCCGACGTGCTGGCCCGTCTCGCACTCGGCGTGCAACGCCACCGGCTCGTGGTGATCGGGGTCTGGATCGCGCTGACCGTCTTCGGCGCCTACTCCGCGGGCCAGGTGTCGAAGCGCTGGCTCGAGCAGTTCTCCATCCCCGGCTACTCCGCCTACGAGGCGAACCAGCGCACCTTGAAGACGTTCGGCTCGGGCGAGCAGGCGCCGCTCGTTGCCGTCCTCACCGCGCCGGGGCGCGACATCACGACCGTCCCGGGCATCGCGGCCTCGATCGCGGCCGCAGCCGCGCAGAGCCCCGGAGCCCGCGTGAGCTCGTATTTCAACACGGGGCACAACCGCGCGTACGTGTCGAAGGACGGGCACACGACGTTCGCCGAGATCTACTCGACCGGTCAGCCCGGCTTCAGCACGACGGAGAAGATTCCCGCAGACGCGGGCGAAGCTGCGCGCCACGGCGCCGGCCGGCGTCCAGGTGCACCTCACCGGCCGGGACGCGCTCTACGCCGAGGAGGGCGGCAGCGGCGGGCCGAGCGTGATCACCGAGGCGATCATCGGCTTCCTCGGGGCGGTCGTGATCCTGCTCTTCGTCTTCGGGACGCTGCCCGCGGTGCTGATCCCGATCGCGGTGGCCATCGCGTCGATCCTGAACACGTTCACCCTGATCTGGGCGCTGACCTACGTGACCTCGGTGTCGCTCGTCGTGGAGTTCCTCGTCGCGCTGGTGGGGCTCGGCGTGGCGATCGACTACTCGCTGCTGATGATCTTCCGCTACCGCGAGGAGCTGGCGCACGGAGAGACCCCCGAGGAGGCGCTCGTCGAGACGATGACGCATGCCGGCCGCTCGGTGATCGTCTCCGGGTCGACGGTCGCTATCGGGCTTCTGAGCCTCGTGATCCTGCCGATCCCCTTCATCCGCTCGATCGGGATCGGGGGGATGCTCATTCCCGCGGTCTCCGTGATCGCGGCGATCACGCTGATGCCCGCGCTGCTATCGCTGCTCGGCCACCGGATCAACAGCCTGCGCGTGATGCCGAAGCGCATCGTCGAGGGCGGCGAGGAGGGCTTCTGGACGCGCTGGTCGCGGATCGTGGTCCGGCGCCCCGCGCTGATCGCAGCGATGGGGCTCGCCGTCGTGGGCCTGCTCGTCGCCTACGGCATCCAGCTGAACCCCGCCGAGGCGCAGGCCAAGGACCTGCCGGCCAAGGGCGACGCGCGCAACGGCCTGGTCGCGCTCACGGCCGCGGGGATCTCGCAGGGCGTGCTGAAACCGTTCGTCGTGCTGGCCGAGGGCGGCGTGACGCCGGCCGGGCTCGACCGCGTCGCGCAGACGCTCGCGAGCACGCCCGGCATCGCCGGGGCCGCCGCACCGCCCGCCTGGAGGCGCGGGAGCTCGGCCCTGATCGAGGCGTTCCCGGCCGGCGACGGGGCGGCGAAGTCGACGCGCGGCACGATCTCGAACCTGCAACACAACGTGCTCCCCGGCCTGCAGGAACAGCTCGGACAACCCGGTGCGAAGCTCACGCTCGGCGGTGTCGCCCCCGAGGACCGCGACTTCGTGCACGCGGTCTACGGCAAGTTCCCGTACGTGCTCCTCTTCGTGATCGTGCTCACGTTCGTGCTGCTGATGCGGGCGTTCCGGTCGCTCGTGCTGCCGCTGAAGGCGGTGGTGCTCAACCTCCTCTCGCTCGCGGCGGCCTACGGGTTCATCGTCTTCATCTTCCAGCAGGGTCACGGCAGCGAGGCGATCTGGGGCGTCCACGCCACGAACGTGATCATCTCGTGGATCCCGATCATGATCTTCGCGTTCCTGTACGGGCTCTCGATGGACTACGAGGTCTTCATGCTGACGCGGATGCGGGAGGCCTACGACGAGACGGGCGACACGGCGCAGGCCGTCACGCTCGGGCTCGCCCGGACCGGGAAGCTCGTCACGAGCGCGGCGGCCGTGCTGATGTTCGCGTTCCTGGTGCTTTCGAGCGGCCCCAGCGTCGACATCAAGCAGTTCGGGATCGGGCTGGCGGCCGGGATCGTCTTCGACGCAACGGTGATCCGCGCGCTGCTCGTCCCCTCGCTGATGCTGCTCATCGGCCGCTGGAACTGGTGGCTGCCCGCGCCGCTGGCACGGGTCGTGCGTGTCGCCCCGTCGCCGGCACCAGCGCCGGCGCGCACGCCTGCCGGCTGATCCGGCAGTATCCGCTGATGGTCCTCTCCGACCGGACGATCTCGCGGCTCCTCGATGCAGGCCACATCGAGATCGACCCGTACGACCCGTCGCTGCTGCAGCCCGCAAGCGTCGACGTGCGCGTCGACCGCTACTTCCGGGTCTTCCACAACGCGCGTTACCCGTTCATCGACGTCAAGCTGCCGCAGGACGAGCTGACCGAGCTCGTCGAGATCCGGGACGAGGCGAAGCCGTTCATCCTGCATCCGGGCGAGTTCGTGCTCGGCTCGACGCTGGAGCGCGTCCGCCTGCCCGACGATCTGGTGGCCCGCCTGGAGGGCAAGTCGAGTCTGGGCCGGCTCGGGCTGCTGATCCACTCCACCGCCGGCTTCATCGATCCCGGCTGGGACGGACACGTCACGCTGGAGCTCTCGAACGTCGCCAACCTCCCGATCACGATCTACTACGGGATGAAGATCGGGCAGCTCTCGTTCGTCCAGCTCGCCGAGCCGGCGAGCGCGCCGTACGGCAGCGCCGGGTTCGGCTCGAAGTACCAGGGCCAGAAGGGTCCCACGCCGAGCCGCTACTGGAAGAACTTCGAATGACGATCCTCGTCACCGGCGCCACCGGCTTCATCGGTCCGCGGATCGTCCACGAGCTGCGCGCCCGCGAGCACGACGTGCGTGCGCTCGTCCGCGATCCGCGCCGGGGCACCACGCTGGAGACCTGGGGCTGCGAGCTCGCCGTCGGCGACGTGACCGATCGGGCGAGCCTCGAGGCCGCCGTCGCGGGCTGCGAGTGCGTCGTGCACCTGGTCGCGATTCGCCAGGGCAAGCCGGAGCAGTTCCAGCGCGTGATGGTCGAGGGCACGCGCAACGTGCTCGCCGCCGCCCAGGCCGCCGGCGTCCGGCGGATCGTCCAGATGAGCGCGCTCGGCACCGGCGAGGACACGAAGGACCTCGTGCCCTACTACGGCGCGAAGTGGCAGGTCGAGGAGGACGTGCGCGCGGCCGGGATCCCGTACGTGATCTTCAGGCCGAGCTTCGTGTTCAGCTCCGACGGCGGGATCCTGCCGACGTTCGTCCGCCTCGCGAAGCTCTCCCCCGTAACGCCGATCACGGGCAGCGGCACGCAGCGCATCCAGCCGATCTGGGTCGACGATCTCGCCGCCTACTTCGGCGAGGCCGTCGGCCTCGAGGCTGCGACGAACCGCAGCTTCGACGTCGGCGGCCCCGACGCCGTGAGCTGGAACGAGTTCTGGGCGCACCTCAAGCGGACGCTGCGGCAGCGCCGTCCCAGCGTCCACGTGCCGATGGGCCTGATGCGCCTGAACGCGCTCGTCACCGAGCGACTGCCGGGCAACATCCCGCTCACGCGAGACCTGCTCAAGATGCTCGAGGCCGGCGACAACGTCGTCTCCGACACCGACGCGGTCGAGACGTTCGGGCTGCCGCTCGTCCCGCTCGACGAGCAGCTCCGCAGGGCGGTCTAGCAAGAACGAGGGCCGCTTGCGCGGCCCTCGATTCCGGTTACCAGCGGTGGATTGGTAGAGACGCTTCCTGCCTCGCTCTCTCGAGCCAGGCGGCGCGAAGACGCGACGTCCCCCACGCTGGCTAGGCGGTTCCCCGTAGGTCCCGGGGACGCGCCTCTACCCGCTGGTACCTCCACTGCCCGTACTTGAATCTGTCACTGCCGGACCACCTCCTTTCCGCGGTTAGACGGAATGTAGCGGTCCTAGCGGAGGACCACCGAGAGCTCGAGCCCGCGATCGAGCGGAACCGTCACGCTCTCGAGGGTCGGGTCGGCCTGGCGCGCGGCCGAGTAGGCGCCGAGCGTGTCGACGTGCGAGAGCACGTTGTCGGCGACGACCACGGCGCCGGGCTCCAGCTTCGCACGGGCGAGCACGAACAGCCGCTCGTAGTCCTCTTTCTCGGCGTCGAGGAAGCACACGTCGAACACGTCGAGCGCCGGCAGGGTCGCGAACGCGTCGCCCTCGATCAGCTCGGCCCATTCCTCGAGGCCGGCGTCGGCGATGTTGCGCCGCCAGGCCTCGCACTTCGCCGGATCGTGCTCCAGCGAGAGCACGCGCCCGCCGAGGTGGCGCGCGGCGGCGGCGAGCCAGATCGTGGAGTACCCGCGGGACCCGCCGATCTCGAGCACCTCGCAGTCCGACTGGGGGGCGACCAGGGCGAAGAGGAACTGCCCGGTCGTACGCGAGACCTGTCTCGCGCGAAGCGCCTGCCCGACCCCGGCGGCCCGTTCCTCGGCGTCCTCGCGCTCGAGGCGCTCGAGCACGGCGCGGATCCGGTCGTCGAGCATCAGAGATCGACCTTGATGATCCCGGCTTCGACGTGGACTGGGAACGTGTCGACCGGAGTCACCGCCGGCAGCGTGAGCGCGCGGCCCGTACGGATGTCGATGTGTGCGCCGTGCCGCGGGCACACGGCGTAGCCGTCGTCGAGGTCGAAGTCGCCCTCGCAGAGCGGCCCGTCGTCGTGCGAGCAGCGATCCTCGATCGCGTACAGCTGGCCGCCGAGGTTGTAGACGCCGACGGAGATCTCGCCGGCATGGACGATCTTGACCTCGCCCGGCGGCAACTCGTCGAGCGGGCAGACAGCGATGGACGGCACTACTTCAGCTCGAGCTCGTCGAGCCCGGCCCACTCTTCCGGAAGAGCCGTGCCCTTCGCGCGGTGCAGCGCGACCTTGAGGACGCCGAGCCCGAGCAGGGCGCACTTCAGCCGCACCGGAGTGAGCGGGATCCCGATCTCGTCGAGCAGCTCGTCCTTGGAGAGGGCGGCCACCTCGCCGGCCTTCCGACCCTCGACCATCTCCATCAGCATCGAGGTGGACGCCTGGGAGATCGCGCAGCCCCGGCCCGAGAACTTGACTTCGTGGATGGTCTCCCCGTCCTCCTCGAAGCTGACGAAGATCGAGACCTCGTCGCCGCACAACGGGTTCACACCCTCGGCGTGCGCGTCGGCGTCCTCGATGACGCCGTGCCCCCGCGGGTTCTTGTAGTGATCGAGGATCACCTCGCGGTAGAGCTGGTCGAACTCGCCGCTACTCATGTGGCCACGTCCCCTTCGGCCGTGTCCCCGAGACGCACCCCACCCCGATATGGGTGGGGGGTCGTCCCGCCTCCCTCGTCGGCGGCGACGATACCCGGGAAAGCGTCACGTGACCGTGCCGGAAACGTGCCGACTGTGTGCCAGTTCATGCGAACACCTTCTGGGCGCGCTTCACGCCCTCCACGAGCCGATCGATCTCGTCCGGGATCGTGTAGAGGTAGAAGCTCGCGCGGTTCGTGGCCGCGACGCCGAGCCGCTGCATCAGCGGCTGGCAGCAGTGGTGGCCGGCGCGGATCGCGACCCCTTCCCAGTCGAGCACCTGCGCCACGTCGTGAGGGTGGATGCCCTCGACGTTGAAGGAGACGATCCCCGCGCGGCGCTCGGGCGGCGGCCCGTAGAGCCGGATCCCGCCCAGCTCGCCCAGCCGGTCGAGTGCGTAGGCGGCCAGCTCGTGCTCGTGGGCCTCGATCGCGTCGAGCCCGGCCTCCGAGACGTAGTCGAGCGCGGCTCCGAAGCCGACGGCCTCCGCGATGGGGCCCGTCCCCGCCTCGAACTTGTGCGGCAGGTCGCCCCACGTCGTGTCCTCGAAGCGCACCTTGCGGATCATGTGGCCGCCGAGCTGGAACGGCTCCATCGCCTCCAGCAGCTCTGCCCGGCCCCACAGCGCGCCGACGCTCGTCGGCCCGCACAGCTTGTGCGACGAGAAGGCGAGGAAGTCGCAGCCGAGCGCCTGTACGTCGATCGCGCGGTGAGGGGCCGCCTGGGCCGCGTCGACGACCGAGATCGCGCCGAGACCATGCGCCCACCGCGTCACCTGCTCCACCGGATTGACCGTGCCGAGCGCGTTGGAGACGAGGTTCGTGGCAACGACCTTCACGTTGCCGCCGGCTGCGATCTCGTCCAGCGAGTCGAGGCGAAGCTCGCCGTGCTCGTCGAGCGGGATCATCCGGAAGTCGGCGCCCGTCTTCTGCGCGACGTACTGCCAGGGCACGAAGTTCGAGTGGTGCTCGAGCTCGGTGACGACGACGACGTCGCCGGGCTTCAGGGTCCAGAGACCCCAGGCGTAGGCCACGAGGTTCAGTCCCTCGGTCGCGCTGCGCACGAAGATGACCTCGCGCTCGGCCGGGCGCATTGATGAACCGTGCGACCTTGCCGCGCGCGCCCTCGTACTCCGCCGTCGCCTGCTCGGAGAGCGTGTAGACGCCGCGGTGGACGTTCCCGTACGAGGTCGCGTAGAAGGTGTGCAGCGCATCCAGCACCTGCCGCGGCTTGTGCGCCGTGACCGCCGAGTCGAGGTAGGCGAGCGGCTTGCCGTGGATGAGCTGCTCGAAGATCGGGAAGTCGGCGCGGAGCTTCTGCGCGTCGAGCTTGGGCTGGGCGCTCACGGCCATGGGCCTATCGTAGCGACCTGCCCCGGCCTGGCCGGGTCGGGCTGCCTCTACGCCGAAGGCCGCTTGCGAGCGGCCTCCGGAGAGCCTTATGCGGACGACGTCGTTAGACGAACGTCTTGATAAAGAGCTCGACGTCCTCCGCCGGGAACGTCTCCGTCTTCACGAACTCGAGCTTGGCGATCTTCGCGAGAACGCGGAACGCGGTCTCGTTGTCCGGATACTTCACGATCGCGAGAAAGTCCCAGGGGCCCATGAAGGCGAGCAGCCGCTCGACCTCCCCGCCCTCTTTGATGACGATCTCGCGGAACTTCGCGATGTGCTCCGGTGCCTTCTCGAGGTGCTCGCGCCCCTGCTCGGTCAGCTGAATAAGACCGACATAGGTGAACATCCACACCTCCCTGTAGCTAACCCCGCAATCATGCGGGGTAAAGACGCAACAGGCGTCCGGGCCGACGCGGATCCCGTTGCTCGAAAGTACTGATCGCAGAGGGCCCGCGCTATCGTCGCCGCGTGGACGTCGATGCCGTCGAGCTCCGGGTGCTGGGCTGTCTGATCGAGAAGCAGCGGACGACGCCGGACGCCTATCCGCTCTCGCTCAACTCGCTGCGGCTCGCCTGCAATCAGTCCACGAACCGCAATCCGGTCGTGGCCTACGAGGAGCCCGAGATCCGAGCAGCGCTGGAGCGGCTGGGCCGGCGCGGCTGGACGCGCCTCGCCAGCGGCCCGGGAAGCCGTGCCATCAAGTACCGCCACCTGTTCGACGACGCGATCGGCGTCGACGGCGAGGAGATCTCCGTGCTCGCCGTGCTGATGCTGCGCGGCCCGCAGACGGTCGGCGAGCTGAAGACTCGAACGGAGCGCCTGCACCGCTTCGGCGAGCTCGAAGAGGTAGCCGCAACCCTGGAGCGGCTCATCGACCGCGACCTGGCGGAGCGGCTCGAGCGACGGCCCGGCCAGAAGGAGGAACGGTACGCCCAGCTCCTCGGCGACAGCGGCGCGGAGGAGCCACCCGTGTCGGCGCAGGCCGGAGGCGGCCGGCTGGGCGCGCTCGAGGAGCGGGTGGTGCAGGCTGGAGGAGACGATCGAGGAGCTGCGGCGCCGGGTCGACGCACTCGACTGACTCAGCAGGCCGCCGACTGGCGCCGGCGCAGCAACCTGACCCGGCTCGACGCGGCCGCATCCTGCGGCGCGAGCCAGGCGAGCACGAGGATCGCGACGACGACGATCCCGAGCGCGGCCCGCAGCCCGACCGCCGCCGAGACGAGCCCGATCGCGGGCGGCCCTGCGAGGAACCCGAGCCAGCCGACCGTCGAGACCGCGGCGATTCCGGCCGACGCCGAGATCCCGGGTGTGTTCCCCGCCGCGCGGAAGAGCACCGGGACGATGACGCCGAGGCCTGCGCCCATCGCCGCGAATCCGACGAGCCCTGCGGCCACCGAGCCGACCGCGAGCGCGACACCGATCCCGGCCGCGGCAAGGAGCGCCGCCAGGCGAACCATCGTCCCCGCCCCGATTCGCCGGTTGAGCCCGTCGCCGTACAACCGGCTCCCGATCATCGCCAGCGAGAACGTCGTGTAGCCGAGCGCCGCAACCGCCTGTCCGGCCCCCGCCGAACGCGAGAGGTAGACCGCGCTCCAGTCGGCCGCGGCGCCCTCCGCGAGGAAGCAGCAGAAGGCGGCGAGCCCCAGCACGAGCACAGCCTTCGGCGGCCGGACGAAGCGCGCCTGCCCGGCACCGCGCGTCCGTTCTCGCAGGAGCGCCCGGTCCGCGACGAGGCCGGCGACGGCAAGCGAGATCGCAACGGCGGTGAGGTTCGCGCGCGCCCCGACGGCGAGCCCTGCGGCGATCGCGCCGAAGGCGGCGCCGATGAGACCGCCCGTGCTGAAGACCGCATGGAAGGACGAGAGGATCGGCCGCCCGTAACGCGGCTCGAGGAGCAGCGCCTGTGCGTTCTCTGCGACGTTGAGTCCGCCGAACCCGACGCCGAATGCGAACAGCGGCAGCGCGAGCGAGAGCAGGCTGTCTGCGAGCGAGACCAGCACGAGCGCGCAGCAGGAGACGAGCAGCGAGGCGAGACAGACGACCCGGCTCCCGTTGCGCTCGCAGAGTCGGCCCGCGACCGGCATCGACACGAGCGCTCCCAGAGACGAGGCGAAGAGCGCCAACCCGAGGTGCGCTGCCGTGAGCCCGGTCTGGTGCTGAAGCGCCGGGAGGCGCGCCGCGAAGCTCCCGATCACGAGCCCGTCGGCGAAGAAAAAGAGCGCGATCGCCAGCCGCGTCCGCGTCATGCGACGACGACTTTCGCGCGCAAACCGCTAGCCCTGAGGAATCCGAGCCTCGAGCGCGGCCGCGACAGTCTCCCGCACGGGCTGCAGCTCGATCCGATCCAGCATGTCCTGGAAGAAGCCCCGCACGATCAGGCGCTCCGCCACGCTGCGCGGCAGGCCGCGCGCCATCAGGTAGAAGAGCTGCTCGCGGTCGACGCGGCCCAGCGTTGCGGCATGCGTGCAGCGCACGTCGTTGGCCAGGATCTCCAGGCCCGGGATCGCGTCCGCATGGGCCTTGTCCGAGAGCAGCAGGTTGCGGTTCTCCTGGTACGCGTTCGTCTTCTGCGCGTCGCGCTCGACGCGGATCATCCCGCGCCAGACCGTCGACGCCGTGTCGCGCAGCGCGCCCTTGAAGGCGAAGTCGGACGTCGTGTTCGGCGCCAGGTGCTCCTGGAACGTGTCGTAGTCGAGGTGCTGCTTGCCGTCGGCGAAGTAGCAGCCCGTCACCCGCGAGGTCGCGCCCTGGCCGGCGAGGTCGTTCTGGATGCGGATCTTGCCCTTCTTCGAGCCGAACCCGCCGGCGACCCAGTCGAGCTCGGCGTCGCGCTCGACGCGCGCGTGGTGCGTCGCGAAATGCCATGTCTCCGTGGAGAGGTTCTGCAGCGAGACGTACTCGAGCTTCGCGCCCTGCTCGACGAACAGCTCGACCGCGGCGTTCGAGTACGCGGCGAGCCCGGACGACGAGGACGCGTACTCCTCGATCAGCGAGAACCGCGAGCCCTCCTCGGCGATCACGAGCAGCCGCCAGAACAGCGAGCCGCCGGGCACCGAGCTGGCGATCCGCACGTACAGCGGCTTGTCCAGCACGACGCCGCGCGGGACGCGGACGAGCAGCCCGTGCTGCCACGAGGCCGCGTTGTGCGCGGTGAGCTTGTCGTCGGCGCCCACCAGCGAGCCGAGCAGCTCGTGCTCGCCGAGCGGCTCGAACGTGACGCCATCCGGCGCGCGCTCGATCTCGATCCCGCCCTCGCTCACCGATGCGAGCCCGGCCACGTCGAGGTCGAGCATGCGCTCGGCGCGGACCACCGAGGTCGCGCCGTTCGCGCGTGAAGGCGTCCGGGTCGAAGCCCTTCAGGTCGGTGAACCGCCACGCCTCCTCGGTGGTCGCGGGCAGCGGCAGCGAGCGGTAGCGCTCCAGCAGCTCGGCTCTACTCAACGGGTGCGTACCTCCGGTGCAGCATCAGCGCGTTCCCGTCCGGGTCGTGGAAGAAGGCCATGTGGCAGACGCCGGTGTCGAGCGTGTCGCCCTCGAACTCGACGCCCTTCGCCTCCAGCTCGGCCCGCGCCGCGGCGACGTCCGGCACGCGCAGCGCGATGTAGCCGGTGTGCGGCGCCGTGTACTCCGGCACTGGTCGATCTCGCGTCGGGTCCGTTCAGGATCGGCCAGGCACCGCTGACTTCTCGCCCAGCGTACTCGGAACCGCGCCGGCTCAGCCGTGACCGTCGCCGATCGAAGTCGCAGACCCGAGCGTCGTCGCACCGGAGAACTCGCGTCGAGCCTGCTCTCGACGATCCGTCACGCGAGCACGTCGACATGAAGTCGATCGCGCTCGACCTCGCGATCAGCCGACCGATCCCTCCATCTGCAGCTGGATCAGGCGGTTCATCTCGACGGCGTACTCGAGCGGGAGCTCCTTCGTGATCGGCTCGACGAAGCCGGACACGACCATCGCGGACGCGTCCGCCTCGGACAGGCCGCGGCTCATCAGGTAGAAGAGCTGCTCCTCGCCGATCTTGGAGACGGTCGCCTCGTGGCCGATGTCGACCTCGTTCTCGTCGATCCGGATGTACGGATAGGTGTCGGAGCGCGACTCCTCGTCGAGGATCAGCGCGTCGCAGACGACCTTCGACCTCGAGCCCTTGGCGCCCTTCGCGACCTCCAGCAGCCCGCGGTACCCGGCGCGGCCGCCGTTCTTCGAGATCGACTTCGACGTGATCACCGACGACGTCTTCGGCGCGACGTGCACGCACTTGCCGCCCGCGTCCTGGTGCTGGCCCTTGCCGGCGAACGCGATCGACAGCACCTCGCCGTGCGCCCGTTCGCCGAGCAGCCAGATCGCCGGGTACTTCATGGTCAGCTTGGAGCCGAGGTTGCCGTCGACCCACTCCATCGTCGCGTCCTCGTAGGCCACCGCCCGCTTGGTGACGAGGTTGTAGACGTTGTTCGACCAGTTCTGGATCGTCGTGTAGCGGCAGCGGCCGCGCGGCTTGACGATGATCTCGACGACCGCCGAGTGCAGCGAGTCGCTCGAGTAGATCGGCGCGGTGCAGCCCTCGACGTAGTGCACGTACGCGTCCTCGTCGACGATGATCAGCGTCCGCTCGAACTGGCCCATGTTCTCCGCGTTGATGCGGAAGTAGGCCTGCAGCGGCATCTCGATCCGCACGCCCGGCGGCACGTAGATGAACGAGCCGCCCGACCAGACGGCCGAGTTCAGCGCGGCGAACTTGTTGTCGTTCTGCGGAATGATCGTCCCGAAGTACTGCTTGACGATGTCCTCGTGGTCGCGGAGCGCCGAGTCCATGTCGAGGAAGATCACGCCCTTCTGCTCGAGATCCTCCTGGAGCTTGTGGTAGACGACCTCGGACTCGTACTGGGCGCCGACCCCGGCGAGGTACTTCTTCTCGGCCTCGGGGATGCCCAGCTTGTCCCACGTGTCCTTGATCTCGGCCGGCAGGTCCTCCCAGCGTGTCGGCCTGATTCTCGGTCGGCTTGATGTAGTAGAAGATGTTCTCGAAGTCGATCTCGTGCAGGTTCCCGCCCCACTCCGGCAGCGGGCGCGCGAGGAAGTAGTCGAGCGACTTGTGCCGGAACTTCCGCATCCAGTCCGGCTCGCCCTTGTGCTCGGCGATCGCCTCGACGACCTCGTGCGAGATCCCGCGGCCCGACTTGAAGAAGTAGTCCTCCGCCTCGTCGGGGTTGGAGAAGCCGTACTTGTAGTCATTGCCGATCTCGGCGACGACCTGGGTCTCGTCGACTGCTGCCATTACGCCTCTCCTCCTCCGACCGGCTCCGGCATGAAGGCCTCGTAGCCCTCGGCCTCGAGCTTGTGGGCGAGCTCCGGCCCGCCTTCCTCAACGATACGCCCGCCGACGAAGACATGCACGAAATCGGGGTGATGTAGTTGAGGATCCGCTGGTAATGGGTGATCACGAGCGCGCCCATGTCCGGGCCCACCAGGCCGCCGACGCCCTCGGCGACGGTCTTCAGCGCGTCGATGTCGAGCCCCGAGTCGGTCTCGTCGAGCACGGCGATGCGCGGCTTCAGCATCGCCATCTGCAGGATCTCGACCCGCTTCTTCTCGCCGCCGGAGAACCCGTCGTTGATGTAGCGGGAGGCGAGCTCCCGCGAGACCTTCAGGTGGTCCATCGCCGCGAGCATGTCCTTGCGGAACTGGGGGATCGGGATCGGGTCGTCGACATTGCCGTTGCGCGCCTTGCGGATCGAGTTGATCGCGGAGCGCAGGAAGCTCGTGACCGTCACCCCCGGGATCGCGTGCGGGTACTGGAACGCGAGGAACAGGCCCCGCTGCGCGCGCTCGTCGGCGCCGAGCGGCACGAGATCGACCCCGTCGAACATGATCTCGCCCTCGGTGATCTCGTAGGCCGGGTGGCCCATGAGCGCGTAGGCGAGGGTCGACTTGCCGGAGCCGTTCGGGCCCATGATCGCGTGGATCTGGTTCGTGTCCACGGCCAGGTCGACGCCCTTGACGATCTCGGTGCCGTCCTCCAGCGCGACGTGCAGGTTCTTGAGCTCGAGCAGTGCCACTTTGTGCGGGCCTTCTTCCTCTTGAGATCAGGGATTGGGGGCAGGTTCGTGATCCATCCTAGCGGTCCCTCGGCGCCCGCCAGCAGCCGGGTTCAGCCCCGAACGCTGCTATCCTCGGAGCATGCCCGGCTGGATCGGACCGTGGGAACTGGCCATCCTCCTGATCGTCGTCCTGCTCGTGTTCGGGCCCAAGCGCCTGCCCGAGATGGGGAAGTCGCTCGGGAAGGGAATGCGCGAGTTCAAGGACTCGATCACCGGCAAGGACGACGACGAGCCGCAGTCGCAGCTGCCTGCGCCGGTGGACGAGGCATCCTCGCCGGCCAAGGAGCCGGCGTCGGTGTCCACCGGCTCCGACAAGTCCGACACCACCACCTGACGTGAAGCTCACGCCGGGCCGCCTCCGCTACGGCGAGGAGGCGACGCTGGTCGAGCACCTCGGCGAGCTCCGGGGCCGGCTCGTGATCTGCCTCGTGGCCCTGGCCGCCGGGTTCAGCGTCTCCTACGCGTTCCACTCGCGGCTGATCCACTGGCTCGAGCTCGCGCTCCCGGCCGATCGCCGCAAGAACGGTCTGATCACGCTCGGCGTCGCCGAGCCCTTCCTCACCTCGGTCCAGGTCAGCCTGTACGCGGGCTTCCTCATCGCGCTGCCGGTGATCCTCTGGCAGATCTGGGCCTTCTTCTCGCCGGCCGTGGAGATCCAGTCGCGCCGCACGATCGCAGGGATGGTCGTATTCGCCACGGTGCTCGGCGCCGCCGGCCTCGTGTTCGCGTACGTCGTCGCGCTGCCGGCGTCGCTGAAGTTCCTCACGAACTACGACGACAAGGTCTTCAACATCCAGATCCAGGCCAAGCCGTACATCGCGTACTCGTCGCTCGTCCTGCTCGCCGTCACCGTCGTATTCGAGGTGCCGATCGTGATCCTGGGGCTGGTCAAGATCCGCGTGCTGAGCTACGCGAAGCTGAAGCGGAACCGCCGCCTCGGCTACGTCATCATGACCGCCGTCGCCGTTGCGCTGCCGGGCGTCGACCCGGTCACCACGACGATCGAGATGATCCCGCTGTTGATTCTCTTCGAGGGCTCGATCTGGGGGGCCTACCTGCTGGAGCGCGTGTCTGGCTCCCAGCCCGAGCCCGAGCCCGAGCCCGAGTGACCGTGCCCTACCCGAAGATCGAGCTGCACGTCCACCTGGAGGGCACCGTGCGCCCGGCGACGCTGCTCGAGATCGCGCGGCGGAACGACTACCCGCTCCCGGCGGCGACCGTCGAGGAGCTCGAGCGGCTCTACGAGTTCCGCGACTTCGCCCACTTCATCGAGGTCTGGATCCTGACCACCAACGCGCTCCGCACGGCGGACGACTTCCGGCCGCGTCGTCGTCGACTACGCGGCCGAGGCGGCCAGGCACGGTGCGATCTACGTCGAGGCCATCTTCTCGCCGTCCGAGCGCGTGCGCCGCGGCGTCGGCTGGGACGAGATCTTCAGCGGCTACTGCGACGGCGATCCAGGAGGCGCGCGAGCGGCACGGCCTGGAGATGCGGCTGACGCCCGACATCGTGCGCGGCTTCACGCTGGAGGAGGCCGAGCAGGTCGTGCGCCACGCCGCCCGGTACCGCGACCGCGGCATCGTCGGCGTCGGCCTCGGCGGGCTCGAGGCCGAGTCACCCGCCCGAGCCGTACGAGCCCGCGTTCACGCTGGCGCGCGACCTCGGGCTCGCCTCGGTCCCGCACGCCGGCGAGGTCGCCGGGCCCGCGTCGGTGCGCGGCGCGCTCGAGGCGCTCGGCGCCGACCGGCTCCGCCACGGGATCCGCGCCGTCGACGACCCCGTGCTGCTGCAGGAGATCGCCGACCGTCGGATCGTGCTCGACGTGTGCCCGCTCTCCAACGTCCGCACCAGGGCGGTGTCGTCTCTGGAGGAGCACCCGCTGCCGCGGCTCGTCGCGGCGGGTGCGCTGTGCTCGATCTCGACCGACGATCCCGCGATGTTCGACACCGATCTCGGCCGCGACTACGACGCCGCCTGCTCGTTCGGGATCGAGCCGCGCGCGTTCTTCGACGCCGGAGTCGAGGGCGCCCTCTGCGACGAGCCGACGCGCGATCGCCTGCGTGCGGCCGGCGAGTCCTTCGACTGGCGGAGCGCGGGCGACTGCGCAGAGGTCGAGGTACCCTAGGGCGTCCATGGCACGCGGAGCAGCCAACCAGAAGAAGAAGACAGCGAAGCCGCCGCCGCGCACGGTGAAGCACGGCAGCCGTTCCACCAATCCCCGCACCAGCACGACGAAAGGCGGGATGGCCGTCGAGGACACGATGTTCTTCCCGCGGCTGCGCAACCACGCGAAGCCCGTCTTCGTGTTCCTGGCGGTCATCTTCGGCGCGGGCTTCGTCTTCCTCGGCGTCGGCTCGGGCAGCTCCGGGATCAGCGACCTGCTCAACCCGAGCCAGTGGTTCGGCGGCGGCGCCAGCACGGCGGGCCTGAGCTCGCTGCAGAAGAAGGCCGCGGCGCACCCTGCAGTCGCCCAGGATCAGCTCGACTACGCCCAGGCGCTCGACGCGAAGGGCAGAACCGGCGAGGCGACTGCGGTGCTCGAGCGCTACATCAAGCTGAAGCCGAGAGACTCCGACGTGCTGGGGAACCTCGCCGGGCGGTACGAGAACCAGGAGCAGGTGGAGTTCAACAAGGCGCAGGCCGCGCAGATCGCAGCCCAAAGTGTCTCCGGGAGCGACCTCTTCCCGCAGCTCAAGCTCGGCAAGAACGGGAGCCAGACGATCGGAACCGACCCGGTCGTCTCCGCGGTGACCTCGAAGGCCCAGCTCGCGTCGCAGAACGCGCAGACCGCGTTCCAGCTCGCCGCCGCCAACGACGTGCGCGTGCTGAAGCTGCTCGTCATCGCCTCACCCGACGACACGACGTCGATCTTCCGGCTGGCCACGGCCGCGCAGCAGGCCGGTGACTCCGCGACCGCGAAGAAGAACTACAAGCTCTTCCTGAAGCTCGCGCCGGACGCGCCCGAGGCGGCGCTCGCGAAGCAGCGTCTCAAGGCGCTCCAGACCCCCGCTGTGAGCACGGCGCAAGGTGGTTAGACTGCCGCGGACGCCGATGCGCACGCGTACATGAACTTCGAGGTCAGCAGCGAGAAGGTCGGAGAGGACGCCTACGTCGTCTCGGTCACGGGCGAGGTCGATCTCTACACGGCGGCCGAGTTCAAGGAGGCGCTGCTCGTCGTCATCGACAAGGGCGCGCACGAGGTGATCGTCGACTTCACGGGGACGACCTTCATCGACTCGACCACGCTCGGCGTGCTGGTGGGCAGCGATCAAGCGGCTGCAGCTGAACAACGAGGGCCGGCTCTCGCTCGTCTGCAGCGACCGCAACATCATCAAGATCTTCGAGATCACCGGGCTCGACCGCATCTTCACCATCTACGACACGCGCGAGGAAGCGCTGTCCAGGCTCGGCGCCGCGAGCGAGTTCGACACCTCGAGCCAACCGCCCGCCTGAGCGCCGTGCGCGTCCAAGCCGCCGGTCTCGTCTGCCTGACGGCGCTGCTCGCGTCGGGGTGCGGCACCGTCGGGCCGGTGCCGCCGAACGCGGACACGGCCGCCGGCAAGCAGCTGTTCATCAACGGCGCCAACGGCCAGCAGAGCTGCGGCTCCTGCCACACGCTCGCCGACGCGGGCACCACCGGCAAGGTCGGGCCGAACCTCGACAACGCGTTCCGCGGCCCCCGCGAGCAGGGAATGGCCGAAGCCACGATGCGCGACGTCGTGCGCGACCAGATCGCGATGGCCATCGCGCCGATGCCGGCGAATCTGCTCACGGGCTCCGACGCCGACAATGTCGCCGCCTATGTCGCGTCCGTGGCGGGCCTCCCGACCGGCAGCGCAGTGACGTCGACCACCGCAACCGCGCCGGCCGAGACGACCACGGCTCCGGCCACGACCCAGCAGACGACGACGCACCCAGGCCGGCGGGGGCGGCGGCGGGGCGACCGCCGCGCAGGGGCAGGCGCTCTACAGCTCGCTCGGCTGCGTCGGCTGCCACTCGATCAACGGCTCCAAGGGGACGGGGCCGACGTTCAAGGGGCTGTACGGCTCGACGGTCGCGCTCACGGGCGGGAAGTCCGTGCAGGCCGACGAGGCGTACCTGCTCGAGTCGATCCTCGACCCGGACAAGGCGATCGTCGACGGCTACACGGCAGGGATCATGAGTGCCGTGGTCAAGCCCGGCAGCGTCTCGCAGGCCGACGCCACAGGCGCTGGTCGCGTACATCAAGACGCTCAAGTAGCCGGCGCGACCGGCGTCGAGGTCGGATCAGCGCTCGGGACGGCGGATATAGAGCCAGAGAACGCCGCCGATGAGGACGAACGCGACTCCCGTCCCCAGCCACGGCCCGCCGAGCAGGCTGGCCGCAATGATCGCCGCAGCGACGCCGACCGTGATGAGCAAGAAGCGATACGCGTCGGCCTCGCTGCTCAGCGGGTGCTTCATCTACAGGATGTACACCGTCGTGAAGACGATGACCCACATCACGTCGACGAAGTGCCAGTAGATACCGGGGATCTCGACGCCGTGATGCGCCTCGGGCGAGTAATGGCCCCGGTAGGCCCGGATGGTGGCGAACAGGAGCAGGCTCAGCCCGATGAACACGTGGGCGCCGTGCAGGCCGGTCAGCGAGAAGAAGACCGACGCGAAGGCCCCGTCGTGCGGGGCGAAGCCGATGCGCGAGTACTCGCGGATCTGCGTGAGCAGGAAGGTGAGCCCCATGAGGAACGTCAGCGTCAGGCCGGCCTGGAGCCCGCGCCGGTTCCCGCGCTTGATCGACTGCAGCGCCCAGTGCATCGTGAAGCTCGAGGTCACGAGGATCGCCGTGTTGATGGTCGCCACGTAGACCGGGAGATGGAACGGCTTGGGCGGCCACGGCTGCGCGCTCGGGTTCACGACGCGGATGAAGAAGTACATCGCGAAGAACGAGCCGAAGAGCATGATCTCCGACCCGATGAACAGGAACATCCCGAGCGTGCGGGCGTCGACACGCGAGCTCTGATGGGCTGCGGGCGGGTGGGCCTCGGCGTGGACCGACACTACGACGACACCTCGACCTGCTCGGGCTCGACGACGATGTGCTCGACGGGGAGGCCCGAGTCGCGCCGGAGCCGGCCGATGAGGTCGCGCCGCATCCACCCCGACTTCGCGCCGGGGAACGTGGAGACGATGATCTCGTCGGTGCGCTCGTCCCGGACTGCGTGCATGGCCGCCGCGAACGGGTCGGGGTGGGCGATCTGCCCGTGCGCATCGATCCCGGCCCCGCGCAACTCGGCGAGCGCCCGCCGCAGCCGCTGCTCGGCCTCGGGGTGGTGCGACTGCCCGGGATCGCTCTGCGGGCAGACGATGAGGAAGCTGGCCGGCGAGGCTGCCGCCCGCTCGCGGATCGCGCGCAGCAACGGCTCGCCGACGACGGTCTCGTTGGCCACGACGAGCACGTTCGCCTCGCTGCCGGGCTCCTGCTCGACGTCGGTCACGACGTGCTCGAAGGGGCGGTCGCCGGCCGCCTTCCGCATCTGGTCGACGAGATTGCGCCGCATCCAGCCCGAGCGCTGCCGGGGATGGGTGGAGACGATCACCTCGTCCGGGTCGAGCTGGGCCAGGGCGTCGCGCAGCGCGTTCAACGGATCGGTCTCCACGACGACGCCGTGGGCGGAGATCCCCTCGGCATGCAGCACGTCGAGCGTGCGGTCGAGCCGCCGCCGCGCGGAGGCGTGGCGGGTGTCCTCGTACACGACGTAGCCCTCGCGCGGCGCGTTGATCGGGCACACCACGGTGATCCGCACCGGCCCCTCGCCGGCTCGCCGCTCGAGCGCCTCGATCAGGCCTCGCCCGGCGACGGTCTCGTTCGCGACCGCCAGAATGTGGCGCACGTCGGCACTCAATGCGTGCGCACCTCTTCCGGCCGGGTTGCGCGATCGCCGTTGAAGACGGCGTGTCTGGCCCCGGGCGTGCCGTACCCGTACGGGCTGCCCACGACCTGCGGGATCTCGTCGAAGTTGAAGATCGGCGGCGGCGACGAGACCTGCCACTCCAGGGTCATCGCGTGCCACGGGTTGGACGGGGCGATCGGGCCGCCTGATCCAGCTCGTGATCATGTTGTAGAGGAAGACGAGCGTCGATGCGCCGAGGCCGAACGAGGCGATCGAGATGAACATGTTGAGGTCGGCGAACTCGGGGCACGTAGTCGGCGACGCGGCGCGGCATCCCCTGCAGCCCGAGCCAGTGCATCGGGAAGAAGGTGAGGTTGAAGCCGATGAAGGTCAGCCAGAAGTGCAGCTTCCCGAGCCGCTCGTCGTACATCCGGCCCGTCATCTTCGGGAACCAGTAGTAGATCCCCGCGAAGATCGTGAACAGCGAGCCGCCGAACAGCACGTAGTGGATGTGCGCGACCACGAAGTACGTGTCCGAGACGTGGATGTCGATCGGCACGGCGGCCAGGTAGATCCCGGACAGGCCGCCGATCACGAACATCGAGACGAAGCCGAGCGCGAACAGCATCGGCGTCGCGAAGTGGATCTTGCCCTCCCACATGGTCGCGAGCCAGGAGAACACCTTTATCCCGGTGGGTATCGCGATGATCATCGACGTCACCATCATCGGGATGCGCAGCCACGGGGCGACGCCGGCCACGAACATGTGGTGCGCCCAGACCGAGAAGCCGAGCACGAGGATCGCCATCAGGCTGAACGCCATCAGCCGGTAGCCGAAGATCGGCTTCCGCGACATGACGGAGATCACCTCCGAGGCGATGCCGAAGCCGGGCAGCATCATGATGTAGACGGCCGGGTGGGAGTAGAACCAGAAGATGTGCTGGTAGCCCAGCACGTAGCCGCCCTTCTCGGGCACGAAGAAGTCCGTGTGCAGGACCCGGTCGAACATCGACGAAGAACTGCGAGCCGGCGATGAACGGCGTGGCGATCACCACCAGCATCGACGTCGTGAAGTTGGCCCACACGAGCAGCGGCATGCGCCAGAAGGTCATCCCCGGCGCCCGCATCGTGATGATCGTGACCAGGAAGTTGAGCGCGGTCATGATCGACGACGCGCCGGCCCACTGGACGCCCATGTTGAAGAACACGCGCGCCCAGCCCCTGGTGCGACGAGCAGAGCGTGGCGTAGCCCGTCCAGCCGCAGCCGAAGCCGGGGACGGCGAAGCTCGAGAGCATCATGATCCCGGCGATCGGCAGCAGCCAGAAGCGACAGCGCGTTGAGGCGCGGGAACGCCATGTCCGGCGCGCCGATCATCAGCGGGATGACGTAGTTCCCGAGCCCGGCGAAGGCCGGGATCACGAACAGGAAGATCATCAGCGAGGCGTGCACCGAGAACAGCTCGTTGAAGGTCTGCGAGTCGACGAACTGGAGGCCCGGCCGTGCCAGCTCGGCGCGCATGATCATCGCCAGCAGGCCGCCGATCACGAAGAAGACGATCGTCGTGACCAGGTACTGGACGCCGATGACCTTGTGGTCGGGGTTGACGCGGAAGTAGTCGCGCCAGCTCCTCGCGCCGTGATCCGAGTGGTCCTCGGGCCGTGTCGGGGCGCCGATCGCGTAGCGCGCCCAGTAGTCGAAGGCGCCGATGCCCGACCAGGAAGCCGAGCGGCAGCATCGTCAGGAAGGCGACGACGAGGATCGAGTCCCACTTCCAGTAGGGGTGGTAGCTGAAGACGTACCGGCCGCCGACCACGAGCAGGATCCCCAGGCCGAGGAAGAGCGGCGCCACCCACAGGGCGCGCAGCAGGCCCGGGTCGAGCAGGCGCCCGAGGCCGGTCCGCCTGCGCCTCGGGGGCGCGTGCGTGGCCGGGCCGTGATGGGTGGCCGTGCTCATCCGCCGGTCCCCGTCTGCAGGTAGGCGACGAGCTCGGCGAGCTGATCCTTCGGGATCGTCTGCGCGAAGGTCGTCGGGCATCACGCCCTTCGTGGTAGCCCGGCACGACGTACGCGTTCGGATCCACGATCGACTGCCTCACATAGTCCGGAAGCGACTTGCCTGCCTTCTTCGCGTCGGCGGAGAGATTATCGAGGTCGGGGCCGACCTTCCCGGTCGACCCCGCCGCCTTGAACGTGTGGCACGAGCCGCAGCCCTGCGCGTTGAAGACGGCGAGGCCGGCCTGGCCGGGCGGCCCGTTCAGCAGCTTCTTCTGCGCGGCGACCCACTTCGTCGAAGCCGTCCTTGGTGGTGACGATCGAGCGGGAGCGCATCAGCGAATGGCCGAGCCCGCAGAGCTCGGTGCAGATCACCGGGTACGTCCCGATCTTCCGCGGCGTGATCACGAGCCTCGTCGTCGATGCCCGGGCACCGCGTCCTGCTTCTGGCTGAACTCGGGCACCCAGAACGAGTGGATCACGTCCACCGAGCGCAGGTGCAGCACGACGGAGCGGTCGACCGGCAGGTTCAGCGTGGGCGAGACGATGTTCCCGTACTGGGGATACGAGAACGACCACAGGAACTGCTGTCGCCGTGACGTCGACCTCGCAGCGGGTCGGCGCCGGCCGCGGCCGTTCTGCACGAGGATGACCGCCGCCACGATCGAGATCGCGGTCACGAGCACCGCCGGGACGGCCGTCCAGACGATCTCGAGGCCCGTGCTCCCGTGCAGCGGGATGCCGTCGGAGTCGTCGTCGGGCCGGGCGCGGAAGTTGATGACCGAGTAGACGATCACCGCCGCGACGAGCGCGAAGACGCCGATGGAGATCGCGGTCGTGAACCAGAACAGGAAGTGAATGCGCCTCGCCTGGGTCGAATCGGCGGCCGGCAGCCACGGGACGAAGTAGGCGACCGCCGTCGCGGCCGCTCCGAAGAGGACGCCCAACAAGACGAGCTGAAGCACCGAGCCCCTGCGCACCGGGGCCGAGCGTACTCAATCGGCGCGGACGCCGACAGCCCAAGCGACGGGAACGCCAGGCGATCCGATCAGCCGCCGGGCCTGAACACCATCAGCACGATGATCGCCAGGACGGCCGCGCTGCTCACGTAGCTCAGAACGAGCGAGGGCCGGTGGCCGAGGAGCGCTCTGAGCTCCGTGCTCGGCCGGTCTCCCTCGGCGGCGAGCCGCGCCGCGAGCTCGCGCGCGTGCCGGGCCTGCCGGCCGCCCAGCTCGCCGGTGACCATGGCCACGACCCAGAGCACGAGGGCGGCGGAGATCCAGGCCTCGCCGAACCCGTCGCCGAGGTGCCGCGCGAGCGCGATCCCGAAGACCAGCGTTCCGAGGGCGCCCACGCCGACCAGCACGACAGCGGGCCGGGTCGCGCCCAGCAGCAGCGCGATCTCGCTCGGCCGCTCGCGCCGCAGAGCCGCAAGCTGGAGGATGCCGGCGGCCACGGCGCCCGACACCAGCATGAAGGCAGAGAGCAGGTGGAACAGCAGGAGCCAGTCGGACATGCCCACGACCGGAGGGTAAAGGGGCCGGCGCTACGATCGCTCGGGTGGACACCCGCGACCGCCACTTCCGCCTGCTCACGGACACGATCGAGGCGGTCAACTCCACGCTCGACCTCGAGGAGGTGCTCGCGCTCGTCGCGCAGAAGGTCGCGGATGCGCTGGAGGCGGACGCCTGCTTCGTCTACCTCTACGACGAGCGCAGCGACGAGCTCGTGCTCCGGGCCACGCACGGCACCCGTGTCGAGGAGATGACGCGCAGACCACGGATGCGGCCGGGCGAGGGGATCACGGGCAGCGCCGCCGCCGAGCGCGCGCCCGTGATGATTCCCGCGCAGGCCCATCTCGACGAGCGCTTCAAGGGCTTCCCGAACCTGCACGAGGAGGAGTACGAGTCGATCCTCGCCGTCCCGATCCTCGCGCGCGAGAAGCTCGCCGGCGCGCTCAACGTCCGCACCCGCGAGCCCCGCGAGTTCACGGCGGACGAGATCGACCTCCTGCTCGCGATCGCGGCGCAGGTGGCGCAGACGATCGAGCACGCCAAGCTCTACGACCAGGCGCAGCGGCGCGTCGCCGAGCTGGAGGCGCTGGCGCGGATCTCGGAGGCGGTCTCGGAGTCGCTCTACCTCGAGGAGTCGCTGTCGGCGATCGTGAAGACGACGATGGAGGCCGTCTCGGCGACCGGCGCGGCGGTCGTGCTGGAGGACGGCAACATCGCGTGGCCCGGCGGCCGCGCGGGCACGCACGCGGTGCGGCTCCCGCTGCGCTGGAAGCGGCGACAGATCGGCGAGCTCGTGGTCGACCGCGACACGCCGTTCACGCCGGAGGAGCGGGCCCTGCTGCGCTCGATCGCCCACCACGCGGCTGTCGCGCTCGAGCACGGGCGCGCGGTGATGCGCGGCGTGCTCGCCCAGGAGATCCACCACCGGGTCAAGAACAACCTGCAGACGGTCGCCTCGCTGCTCCGCCTGCAGGCGCGCTCGGACAACGTCGACGCGCGGCGGGCGCTCGACGACTCGGTGAACCGCATCCTCGCGATCGCCGCCGTGCACGAGGTGCTGACCGAGCAGCGCGACGACGACATCGACCTGGGCGAGCTGCTCGACCGGCTGCGCGCGATGATCGTGCAGGGCCTCGGCTCGGGGAAGACGGTCGAGGCCGAGCTCGGGCACGTCTCGCTGGCCGGGAACCGCGCGACCGCCCTCGCGCTCGTCTTCACCGAGCTGTTCCAGAACGCGCTGGAGCACGGCGGCGAGAGGGTGCGCATCGAGCTCGGGCGGCGCGACGGGTCGGTGCTGCTGGCGATCGCGGACGACGGCGCGGGCGTCGAGGGCGACCCGACCGGGACGGGCCTGTCGATCGTGCGCGCGCTGGTCAGCGACGAGCTGGGCGGAAAGCTTGCGCTCAGGTCGGAAGGCGGGCTGCGCGCCGAGGTCGTGTTCCCGGCATGACCGCCACCGCGTCGATCTTGAGCCGGGCGGTCAACCAGACGCTCCGGCGAGATCGGCCTGACCACCGCTGCAGACGAACCGGATCGGTTGCACCGTCCGAGACCAGATCGTCCGCGAGCTTCGAGAGGGAGTCGCGGAACTCGAGGCTAGCGCTCGCCGCGCTGCGCCTTGATCGCGTCGAGCCGCGCCAGGCTCTCCGGCGACCACACGGTTCGCGAGTCGTAGTAGACGTCGAACGCGGGAACGCCCTTGGGGAGCGCAACCCAGGGGAGCTTCGACCGCGTGAAGATGTGGACGTCGGGGCTCACCGCGGCAGGCTCGTCCAGCGTTCCGCCGCGCACGAAGCGGATCTCAGGCCAGCCGTACTCGCTGAACACGGCGACCCAGCACTCCGGACAGCGGTACACGCGCTGGACGCTGCCGTCGTCGCGCGGCGCATCGACCGGCTCGGGATCGCCCGCCAGCACCTCGACGCGGTCGGCCTCGACAAGGAGGTTGATGACGAATGCGGCTGCCGCGGGTGCGGTCGATCTCCGCGCAGCACCGGCAGCGTCCAGCGATGGTGCGACGACGGGCAGGGTTGACACGAATCTATCTCTAGTATAAAAACACGGCCCAGACGACACGCGCAACCGAAGGAGCATGTCCGATGAGCAAGATCCAGTGGGCCGGCGAGTCGACGGCGGCGCTCGGCGTGACCGACTACGCAGCGTCGCTCGCGTGGTACCGCGACGTGCTCGGGTTCGAGGTCGTGTTCGAGCTGGAGACGTGGAAGCTGGGCACAGCTGCAGTCGCCGGTGACCGGGCTGCTGCGTCGGGATCGGCCAGTCCGAGGAGGTCAAGCAGGGCGGCGGCGCCACGCTCACCTTCACGGTCGAGGACATCGACGCCGCGCGCGCCTACCTCGAGGGCGAGGGCGTCCGCTTCGACGGCGAGACGAGCCAGGTGGAGGACATGGTGCGGCTCGCGACGTTCTACGACCCGAGCGGCAACGCGCTGATGCTCGCGCAGCAGCTCGCGGTAGCCGCCGGAAGTCCGCCTCGGCTTCGCCGTGGCACTGACGTCTTCCGGCGGCGAGTTCCGCTCGATCGACGGCAGCAGCAGCCGCGGTCACTGACGCGCTGCGACGCCCGACTGTCGCAGCGCGGCCGGTTCGCGCGTGCGACTGGCGCGGAGCTCGGCACGGCGCCGGCCGCGGAGCTCGCCGATCGGCTAGACCGCGCTCCAGCACCGCGTACCGCCAGAAGAAGCCCTCGTGCTCGCCCGCGACGCGCAGGCCGCGTGCCTCGGCAGGAGCAAGCACCGCGCTCGCGGGGCGCAGGTAGAGCTCGAAGCCGAGACAGCCTGCGCGCAACGACATTCGCCAGGGGCACTCCGGCACGCGCGAGCAGCGTGTACCGCGGGAAGCTGAGCGCGAGCAGCCGGCCTGTCCGATCGCTCGCGGCTCCCACGAGCGCCTCCTCGTCCGGATAGCAGCAGACGACGCGGTGCAGCACGACGACGTCCGCCAGCTCGACCGTCCCGGCCGCCTCCACGAAGTCGCCCACCCGCCGATCGACGCGGCTCTCGAGATCCGACTCGACGAGCAGCGCGCGCGCCTCGTCCTCGTAGCCGGGCGACAGCTCGACGTTCGTCGCGCGGGCCGCGCCCGCCCGCAGCAGCTCGATCTCGACCCCGCCCACGCCGCCGCCCACCTCCAGCACGCTCGCACCGTCGACTCCCCGCGCGGCGAGGTCGTCCACCATGCGCCGCGCCGTCCCGTCGAGCCCCTTGCGGCGGAACCGGCGGGCGTCGCGGCTCGCCTGCTTCTTGCCGAACATGCGCTCGTTCGGACCCGCGCAGCAGGTGCTCACGGCCCCGAGTCTACGATCTCCCCATGTCGATGCGCATCCTCGTGGCCGAGGACGAGACGATCATCCGCCTCGATCTCAGAGACATGCTCGAACGCGCCGGCTTCGACGTGTGCGCCGAGGCCCGCGACGGCGTCGAGGCCGTCGAGCTGGCCGGCAGCGAGCGGCCCGACCTGGCGATCATGGACGTCAAGATGCCGCACCTCGACGGCATCGAAGCGGCACGCCGGATCCTCGACGAGCGGCCGATCCCGATCGTGATGCTCACCGCCTACGGCCAGGAGGAGCTCGTCGCCCGCGCCGTCGAGGCCGGGGTCTTCGGCTACCTCGTCAAGCCGTTTCGCGAGACCGACCTGCTCCCCGCGATCGCCACCGCCCGCGCGCGCCACGAGGAGCTGGCCGCCGTCCGCGAGGAGGTCGACACGCTCGTCCGAAGCGCTGGCCGCCCGCAAGGTCATCGAGCGGGCGAAGGGGCTGCTGATGGCCAAGGAGGGACTCACCGAGCAGGAGGCCTTCGCCCGGCTGCGCAAGGCGAGCCAGGTCTCGGGCCGGCCGCTGCGCGTGATCGCGGAGGCCGTGGTCGGGACTCTCGACCCGTCGCAGTAGGCCCGCGGCTGCTCGGGGAGCTCCGACGGCCGGAGGCCGAGCGGCAGCTCGCCGCCGAACTCGTCGCATGGTGGGATGAACGGGGCGACGGCCGATCGAGGAACGCCCCGGCGACCCACGCTGACTCTCACCTGAACGGCAGCTGATGGTCGATTTTCGTGCCGGATGCCCCGCGAGGTGCCAGAGCGAAGAGAGGCAGATGGCAGCGGCCGCTTGCGGCCGCGAAGGAAGGGCCTCAATCCCGCCGGAAGTCGTCATGTCCACGGCGAAGCCGAGGCGGACTTCCGGCGGCTAGGCCTGCCGCTCGAAGAGCGTCTCCCAGCGGGCGAGCAGCGCCTGCAGCTCGTCGCGGGCCTTGCGGTGAGCGGCGAGCACCTCGACGTCGCCCCAGTCGGTCGCCAGCTTCCGCTTCGAGCTCCTCGACGGCCAGCTCGCGCTCGGCGATCTCCGCCTCGAGCAGCTCCAGCTCCGTCGCCCGCCTCGGTTTCGGCTGCGCCGGCCTCTCCTTCGGCTTCGGCTCCTTGCGCGGCTTCGGCTCGGGCCGGCCGAGCTCGGCCCGCCGGGCCGCGTACTCGGCGAAGCCGCCGGCATGGGAGACGATCCCGCCGTTCTCGATCGCGAGCGTGCGCTCGGCCACCGCATCCACGAGCGCCCGGTCGTGCGAGACGAGCAGCACCGTGCCGGGGAATGCCTCCAGCGCGGCCTCGAGCGACTCCCGGCTCTCCAGGTCGAGGTGGTTCGTCGGCTCGTCGAGCACCAGGAAGTTCGCGCCGGAGGCGACCACGAGCGCGAGCGCGAGCCGGCGCCGCTCGCCGCCGGACAGCGAGCCGACCTTCTGCTCGTGGACGCTCCAGCCCGAGAACAGGAACCGGCCGAGGAGCTGCTGGGCCTGCGGCCGCTGCAGCCCGGTCGCCTTCTGCGCGGTCTCGAGCAGCGACAGGCTCCCGTCCAGCTCGACCTCGTGCTGCGAGAAGTAGGCCGGGATGACACCGTGGCCGAGCTTCGCCCTGCCGCGCACGGCGATCGGCGAGTCGCCGTCGTTCCGGCCGAGGATCGTCTCCAGCAGCGTGGTCTTGCCCGAGCCGTTGGGGCCGAGCAGCACGACGTGCTCGCCGCGTTCGAGGGCGAAGGTCACGCCGGAGATCAGGACGCGCTTTCCGATCGCGAGCTCCAGCCCGTCGACCTCCGCGACCACGCGCCCGCTGCGTGCGGGCTTCAGGAAGTCGAAACCGAGCTTGCGAGAGCGCCGCGTGAGCAGCGAGATCTCCTGCGTTCGTCGCCGAGCGCTCCTTCTCCAGCCGGCCGATCTGGGTCAGCTTGGCCTGGGCCCGCTTGGCGAGGTTCTTCTTGGCGCGGAACCGCTCGACGAAGCGCGCGAGCCGCTCGATGTCGGCGTCGTAGCGCGCCGCGGCCTTGGACGCGGCGGCGAGGCGCATCGTGCGCTCCAGCCGCCACTGGCTCCAGGTGCCCGGGAAGTACGTCGAGCGGCCGGCCTCCAGCTCGAGCGTCGCGGTCGTGACCGCCTCCAGGAACCAGCGGTCGTGGGCGACGACGATCACGGCCGCGTCCAGCTCGGTGAGCTCCTTCTCGAGCCATTCGAGGCTCTCCACGTCGAGGTGGTTCGTGGGCTCGTCGAGGAGCAGCAGATCGGGACCGCCGGCCAGCGCGCGGGCCAGCGAGGCGCGGGTCAGCTCGCCGCCCGAGAACGTGCGCAGCGGCCGGTCGAGCGACACGTCGGCGAAGCCGAGCCCGCGCACGACCGAGCCGATGTGCTCGCGCCAGGCGTACCCGCCCGCGTGCTCGAGCCGTGCCTGCGCCTCGGAGTAGCGGCGGAGCGTGCGGGCGTCGTGAGCGCCGCCGCTCATGGCCTGCTCCAGCTCCCGCAGCTCGCGCTCGGTGGCGACGAGGTCGTGGGCGCCGGAGAGCACGTACTCGCGCAGGGTCAGCGCCCTGGTCGAGCGGAGGACGCTGATCGTGGAGCGCGACCCTGCGTGCCCTTCTGGAACGCGAGCTCGCCGCCGTGCAGCTCGGTCTCGCCGGCGAGGATCCGCAGCAGCGTCGTCTTGCCGGCGCCGTTCGGGCCGGAGAGGGCCAGCCGCTCGCGGCGCTCGACCTTGAAGGACACGCCGTCGAAGAGCAGATCTCCGGCGAGCTCCTTCTTCAGGTTGGAGGCGATCACGACGGCCATCGGCCTCCTAGGGTAGAACCGGCGGCGTCCACGCGCGGCTCCACAGGGCACGGAACGGTGCCCGAACGGCCATTGCGACCCTGTCTCCGGCTCGGTACCGTGCCGTCATGGCGTCCCGGCTGTACGGGACTGACGCTTCCGACGTTCAGAGCTCCGCCAGGAAGCGCCCAGACGCGGACTCGAGTTCGTCCGGCGATTCCCGCACGAACGGCGGCGTGATCCGTCTCCAGGGACTCGTGGGGAATCGGGCCGTCTCGCGGATGCTCGTCCAGCGCGCCTGCATGCTCGAACTGCCTCCGCCCAGCGTCGCGCCGGCGGGAGGCCCCTCACCGGCGGAGGTCGCCGCGCCTCCGGTCGAGGCCGGCGGCGGGCCCGCCACGGCCCAGGCGCCTCCTCCCACCACGGCCGGCGCGGAGGCGCCCGTCGATACGGGGCCGGCGGAAGTCGAGGTCCCGGACATGGGACCGGCCGAGCTCGAGAACGCGCCGCTCGACAACGTCAAGGCGCCGACCGAGCCCGCAGGGGGAGCGGCCGGGTCGGAGGCGCCGGGAGGTGCCGCGGGGCCCGGGGCCGGCGGGACGCACCGGACGCTGCGCTTCGGCAGCCGCGGGGACGACGTGAAGGAGGCGCAGGGAAAGCTGAACGACCAGGGCGCGACCCCTCCGCTGAACGTGGACGGGATCTACGGCCCGAAGACCACGAAGGCCGCGCAGGCGTTCCAGGCGTCGCACAAGCTGGTCGCCGACGGGATCACCGGTCCGAAGACGTGGGCGGCGCTCGACGGCGGCGTGAAGCCGCCCGATCCCAACGAGGGACGCAACAAGCTGCTCGCAGGCGTCACGATCACCGTCGTCGGCCACGGCTCGTCTGATGCGGCCGTCAAGGCCGCGCAGCAGATCCAGGACGAGGAG
Source organism: uncultured Actinomycetes bacterium (assembly GCA_963773175.1). Taxonomy (GTDB): domain Bacteria; phylum Actinomycetota; class Thermoleophilia; order Gaiellales; family Gaiellaceae; genus CAVZAC01. The sequence goes on along the minus strand of CAVZAC010000005.1, from coordinate 162,637 downwards.
TGGAAGAACATGTCCGACGACGCGCTCAAGACGGTCCAGGGCATGACCGTCGAGCTGCACGTCATCCCGGCCGACAAGAAGATGACCGACCTCGACGAGTTCAAGTCGCTGAAGGGCCAGAAGACGTTCGACGGCCGGATCTGGGACGACGTCCGGGGGATCAACATCGGGAAGTCGGGCACGAAGATCCAGTCCGCGGTCGGCGAGGAGACGCTCGTCAAGATCGAGGGCAAGCCGGCGGGCTACGCGCTCGGGTTCGTCGCCTCGCACGAGTCGGGGCACTCGCTGCGCTCGGGGTTCACGCCCGCGATGGACGCGCAGCTCGTGCTCCTCTACGGGCAGCGCATCAAGGACAAGGGCCAGCCGCCGCAGCCCAAGTCTGGCGACGCGCCCGACGACAACACGCTCGACGACTGGCTGGCGCCGCGCTGGTACACGGCCTCGAACGCCGACGAGTACCTCGCCCAGTCCGTGGCCGCCTACTTCAGCCACCCGTACAACGACGACGACAAGGACATCGCGGCCAAGTACACGCCCGACTGGCTCAAGACGAACGACTCCGGGATGTACGACTTCCTGACCAACCAGGTCTTTCAGAAGGGGACGCTCAAGACGCCGTGACGCGGTCGTACACGGTCGCGAAGGACGGCGACACCGTCCTGACGTTCAACGACGAGCCCGGCCCGCTCATGAGCTCCGCGCTGCCGCCGCCCGGTTTCGTACCGCCCACGAACCCGTTCCTCAGCGCGCAGGCGCACAACGTCTTCCACGAGCACGCCCTCCGCGAGCTGCTCGACTCGTCGAGCGGGGTCGACGACTTCGTCGCCCGCCTCGAAGCGGCCGGCTACACGGTCTCGGAGGACGTAGGCGTCAGCCCGGCGCGACGTCCGGCACTGTCGCCGCCGCCGAGACCTCGCTCTCCTTCTTACCGGGCGGCTGCTGCGAGCGACACTCGCGGATCCGCTGTAGCGCGTCGGCGCGCTCGGAGTCGGCGAGGCCCGGAAGATCCATGTACTCGCGGTAGAGGCCGATCGCCTCGTCGAAGCGGCCCTGGCCCTGCGCGCATGCGGCAAGGCCGAATGTGATCCCGAAGCGGATGATCGGCGGGACGTCGCGGCGGGCGTAGAGCTCCTGGTATCCGGTCTCGGCGCCGGCGAAGTCGCCCGCGTCGAGCAGCTTGTCGGCGGCCACCTTCTGCTGGCGCAGCTCCTCGATCGCGGCCTCGTCGTCCGGCGCGCGATCGCCGGCGACGGCGTCGAGGGCGGCCCACGTCTGCGGGCCGACTTCGCCGTCGACCTGGAGCCCGCGGTCGGACTGGAATCGCTCGACGGCCTGCTCGGTCTCCGGCCCGAAGAAGCCTGGAGTCTGGCCGTTCGGTGCGCTGATCGCGGCATAGAGCTTGGTCTGGGCGACCAGAACCTCGTCACCGTTGTCGCCGAGCTTGACGACCTTGTGACTCTGGTCGCGCGTGTCCGGATCGACCGTGGCCGCCTTGCTCACGTCGCTCTCGAGGACTCCCGGCGGCTGCTGCGCGCGGCACTCGCGAATCCGCTGCAGCCCGTCGGCCTTCTCGTCGCCGGCGAGGCCCGGAAGGTCGAGGTACTCCTGGTAGAGCGTGATCGCTTCGTCGAAGCGGCTCTGTCCCTGTGCACACGTGGCGAGGCCGCGGGTGATGCCGAACCGGATGATCGGGACGACGTGCCGGTTCCCGTAGAGCTCCCTGTACCCCGCCTCGGCGCCGGCGAAGTCGCCTGCGGCCAGGAGCGTGTCGGCGGCCACCTTCTTCTGGCGCAGCTCCTCGAACTCGACCTCGTCCTCCGGCACGCGGCCGCCCGCCACGGCGTCCAGCGCAGCCCAGGTCTGCGGCCCGACCACACCGTCCTCCTGGATATTGCGCTCGGCCTGGAACCGCCGCACCGCCGCTTCCGTCGCCTCGTCGAACGACCCGAGCGCATGCGGCTCCGGCTCGCCGATGCGCCACGTAGAGCCGCGTCTGGACGAGCGCGACGGTGTCGCTGTGGTCGCCGGGGCGGACCGTCTTGCGTCCCTCCTCGCGCGCCTCCGGGTCGACCGTCGCCGCCTTGCTCTGGTCGCTCTCCCTGGCTCCCGGCGGCTGCTTCAGCCGGCACTCGCGGATCCGCTGCAGCGCGTCGCCCTTCTCGTCGGACGCGAGCCCCGGCAGGTCGAGGTACTCGCCGTAGAGAGCTATCGCCTCGTCGAAGCGGCCCGCGGCCTGCGCGCAGTGCGCGAGTCCGAAGGTGATCCCGAAGCGCATGATCGGCGGGATGTCGCGCCGCCGGTACAGCGTCAGATAGGCCAGCTCGGCGCCCGTCAGGTCGCCGGAGTCCTTGAGCGCGTCGGCCGCAACCTTCTGCCGGCGCAGCTCCTCGACCGTCACCTCGTCCTCGGGCGCCCGGTCCCCCGCGACGGCGTCGAGTGCGGCCCACGTCTGGCGGCCGATGACGCCGTCGACCTGCAGGCCCTTCTCCGCCTGGAACTTCTGGACCGCCGTTTGCACCTGCTCGTCGAAGACGCCGAGGTTGCTGTTCGTCGGCTGGCCGGTCGCGGCGTACAGCTTGCCCCGTGCGAGCAGCACGTCGTCACCACGGTCACCGAGCTGCAGCTTGCGGTGCGTCGCCGGCTCGTCGGCGACCGCCGTCTGGCGCTGCACCGTTCCTTCGACGAGGCGCGCCACCGCGGCGTTGCCGGCGGCACGCTGCTGGTCGAGCAGCGGGTGGTCGGACGTGCTCGATCGCGCCGGGGCCGCAGCCGTCGAGCGGGGAGTTGCGGAGCGCGCCTTCGGCTTGCCTGCCAGGCGCGCGCGACGCTGCCGCTTCGCCACGGGCCGAGTATTCCCCCGCGCGGGCTGCGGCTCAAGGCCGCGCGCGCAGGTTTGCCCTATGAGGCCGCGATCCCCGCCCCCACGAGCCGCCGCGCCGCCGCCGCGATCGCGGCGGCGTCGATCCCGTAGGCATGCATCAGCTCCGCCGGCTTGCCCGAGCGAGGCATCCCGTTGACAGCGAGTTGAATCACCTGCGGCGCGTGCTCGGTGCCCGCGAACGCCGACAGCACCGCCTCCCCGAGCCCGCCCTCCGGCCAGTGGTCCTCGACCGTCACCAGCCGTCCCTCGGTCGCCTCGGCCGCCGCGTGCAGCCCCTCGGCGTCCAGCGGCTTGATCGAGTAGAGGTCGACGACGCGCGCCTGGACGCCCTCGCCGGCGAGCGTGTCCGCCGCCTTCAGCGCCTCGTGCACGGTGATTCCCGCGCCCACGATCGTCACGTCGCCGCCCTCGCGCAGCACGCGGCTGCCGCCGATCTCGAAGTCCTCGTCGGGCCCGTAGAGCACCGGCGTCGCGGGCCGCAGCGTGCGCAGGTAGACGATCCCGTCGGTGTCGGCCATGCGGACGACGAGCTTCGCCGTCTGGTTCGCGTCGCACGGATGGAGCACGACCGAGCCGTGGACCGCGCGCAGCGAGGCGATGTCCTCCAGCGCCATCTGCGACGGCCCGTCCTCGCCGATCGAGATCCCTGCGTGCGAGCCCGAGAGGCAGTAGTTCGCGCCGCTGATCGCCGACATGCGGACGAAGTCGTAGGCGCGCGAGAGGAACGCCGCGAAGGTGGACGCGAACGGCCGCCAGCCGAGCGCCTGCATCCCGACCGCCGTCGCCACCAGCTGCTGCTCGGCGATGTACATCTCGAAGAACCGCTCCGGATGCGCCTTGCGAACTCGTCGGCGTACGTCGAGTTCGAGACCTCGCCGTCGAGCGCGACGACGTCGCCCCGCGCGGCGCCGAGCGCGGCCAGCGCGTCGCCGTACGCCTTGCGCGTCGCGACCTCGGCCCCGAGCTCGTAGCGCGGCAGCTCGAGCGGCCTCGTGTCGAAGACATGGCGCGTCCCGGCCGGCGGCTTCGCGACCTCGACGCGGATGTCGCGCACGCCGCCGAGCTCCGCGATCGCGGCCTCGGGATCGTCCAGCGGCTTGCCGTGGAAGCCGTTCCTGTTCTCGACCGCGGCCACGCCCTTGCCCTTCAGCGTGCGGGCGACGATCACGACCGGCTTGCCCTCGAGCGCGAGCGCCTCGGCGTAGGCGCGGTCGACGGCCTCGACGTCGTGCCCGTCCACCTCCAGCGCGTGGCAGCCGAACGCACGCGCGCGGTCGACGTAGCTGCCCGTGTCCCAGCCGTGCATCGTCTCGCCGCGCTGGCCGAGCCTGTTCACGTCGAAGATCGCGATCAGGTTGTCGAGTCCGTAGTGGGCGGCGTGCTCGAGCGCCTCCCACTGCGATCCCTCGGCGATCTCGCTGTCGCCGCAGAGCACCCACACGCGGAACGGGAGTCGGTCGAGCTTCCGGCCCGCGAGCGCCATGCCGACGCCGTACGGCAGGCCCTGGCCGAGCGAGCCGGTGGCGACGTCGATCCACGGGATGCGCGGCGTCGGATGGCCCTCGAAGATGCTCCCGAACTGCCGGTAGGTCATGAGCTCGTCGTCCGAGATCGCGCCCGAGGCCTTGAACATCGCGTACACGAGCGTCGACGCGTGGCCCTTCGAGAAGACGAGCCGGTCGTTGCGCGGATCCTTCGGCGCGTCGAAGTCGTAGCGGAGGTACTTGGCGAGCAGCACCGCCATGAGATCCGCGGCGGACATCGCCGACGTCGGATGCCCCGACTTCGGCGGCCGCGGCGCAGCGGACCCCGTCGACGCGCAGCTGCTGGCCGAGCTCCCTCCAGAGATCGACGTCGTTCGAGCCCACGGCTGCTCCCTTCACCAGACGACCGGACGCGAGCGATTCTACGAGCCGGGACGCGGGTCGCGCCGGGCGGGCCGGGTGGGGTACGGTGCGCGGCGTAGAGCGACGGAGAAAGGATCGAGTCATGCCCGAGAAGTCCCGTCTGCACCAGCTTTCCGAGCTCGGCCAGAGCGTCTGGATCGACTACCTCTCCCGCGATCTGCTCCACCTCGGCGAGCTCGCGCGGTTCATGCGCGACGACGCCGTCGTCGGCGTGACGTCGAACCCGACGATCTTCCAGAAGGCGATCTCCCACGGCGGCGCCTACGACGAGCAGCTCCGCCGCGTGCTGGAGGAGACCGACGACCTGCGGGAGATCTTCCTCCGACTGAGCCACGACGACGTGGTCGAGGCGTGCGACCTGCTGCGGCCCGTCTGGGACGCGACGCGCGGCAAGGACGGCTACGTCTCGTGGGAGGTCGACCCCGACCTCGCCTACGACCAGGAGGGCACGATCGCGGCGGCCCAGCGCCTGCACGAGATGGGCGACCGGCCCAACCTGCACGTCAAGATCCCGGCCACCAAGCCGGGGCTCGGCGCGATCGAGGAGATGATCGCGCGCGGCCGCAACATCAACGTGACGCTGATCTTCTCGCTGCAGCGCCACGCCGAGGTGATCGAGGCCTACATCCGCGGGCTCGAGCGGCTCGTCGCGGCCGGCGGCGACCCGACCAGGGTGGCCTCCGTGGCGAGCTTCTTCGTCTCGCGCGTCGACACCGAGGCCGATCGGCGGCTGGAGGAGATCGGCACCGACCAGGCCCTCGCGCTGCGCGGCAAGCTCGCCGTCGCGAACGCGAAGCTCGCGTACCGCCTGTACCAGGAGACGTTCTCGGGCGACCGCTGGGACCGGCTCTCGGCGATGGGCGCGACGCCGCAGCGCTGCCTCTGGGCCTCGACGTCCACGAAGAACCCGGCCTACCGCGACGTGCTCTACGTCGAGACGCTGATCGGACCCGACACGGTGAACACGATGCCCGAGGAGACGATCTCGGCCTTCCAGGATCACGGCGAGGTCGCGCTCACCCTGACGCACGGCGTCGGCGAGGCGGAGCGCCTGCTGGAGCAGATCGCGGCGGTCGGCGTCGACTACGACGACGTGGTGGAGACGCTGGAGCGCGAGGGAGTCGAGAAGTTCTCCGACTCCTTCAAGGAGCTCCTGGACGGAATCGCCGGGAAGCGCGGGGAGCTCGTCTCGGCCCGATGAAGATCGGGATGATCGGGCTGGGCCGGATGGGCAACGGCATGACCGCCCGCCTGGAGCGCGCCGGGCCACGCGGTGCAGACCTACGACCCGAACGTGCCGTCCACCGCGGACACGCTGGAGGAGCTCGCCGGGCAGCTCCAGCGCGCCGCGGGCGGTCTGGATGATGATCCCGGCCGGGCCGCATCACCGAGGACGCACGTTCCAGGAGCTGCTCGCGCGCTGCTGGCCCCGGGCGACACGATCGTGGACGGCGGCAACTCGAACTTCCGCGACTCGCAGCGCCGCGCCGAGCGAGGCCGACGCGAAGGGGCTGCACTTCGTCGACGCCGGCGTCTCCGGCGGGATCTGGGGCCTGCGCGAGGGCTTCTGCCTGATGGTCGGCGGCGACGAGGAGCCGGTCGCGCGGCTGGAGCCGATCTTCACGTCGCTCGCGCCGCCGGACGGCTACGCGCACGTCGGTCCGGCCGGCGCCGGCCACTTCGTGAAGATGGTGCACAACGGCATCGAGTACGGGCTGATGCAGGCCTACGCCGAGGGGTTCGAGGTCATGCACGCCGCCGACTACGACCTCGACCTGGACGCGATCGCCGGCATCTGGCGCTACGGCTCGGTCGTGCGCAGCTGGCTGCTGGAGCTGCTGCACGACGCGCTCGGGCGGGAGGGCAACGACCTCGCGCGCATCAAGGGCTACGTCGAGGACTCCGGCGAGGGCCGCTGGACGATCGCCGAGGCGATCACGAGAGGACGTGCCGGTGCCGGTGATCGACGGCCGCGCTCGTTCGCCCGCTTCGCGTCGCGCCAGCCGGAGTCGTTCGCCGCGAAGGTCAACGCCGCGCTCCGCAACGAGTTCGGAGGGCATGCGGTGAAGACGGAGTGACCGGGCTCGCGCAGGAGCAGAACCCGCTGCTCGAGGGCCTGCGGCTGGTCCGCACGCCCGAGCCCTGCGCCATCGTCATCTTCGGCGCCTCCGGCGACCTGACCCGCCGCAAGATCCTCCCCGCGCTCTACGCGCTGGCCGTCCGGCGGCTGCTGCCCGAGAGCTTCGGCATCGTCGGGGTCGCGCGCTCGGAGGAGACGACCGAGGACTTCCGCGAGCGGATGAGGCAGGCCGTGCAGGAGTTCGGCCGCGACGAGTTCCGTCAGGACGTCTGGGACGACCTTGCCGCCGGAATGCGCTACGTCGGCACCGACTTCGCCGACGAGGGCGGCGAGGACGCCGTCGTCGAGGCGCTCAACGAGCTGGACGAGACGCGCGGGACGAAGGGCAACCGCCTCTACTACCTGGCCGTTCCGCCCGGCGCGTTCTCGGTCGTCGTGGAGGCGATCGGCAAGCGCCGCAGCTCGACAGGGCTGGACGCGGCTCGTCGTCGAGAAGCCCTTCGGGCACGACAGCGCGTCGGCCGTCGCGCTGAACGCCGAGCTCCAGGAGTACTTCGCCGAGAGCGAGATCTTCCGGATCGACCACTACCTGGGCAAGGAGAGCGTCCAGAACATGCTGGCGCTGCGCTTCTCGAACGGCATCTTCGAGCCGATCTGGAACCGCCAGTTCATCGACCACGTGCAGATCACCGTGGCCGAGTCGATCGGGATCGAGAGCCGCGCCGCGTTCTACGAGTCGGCGGGCGCCGTCCGCGACGTCTTCCAGAACCACCTGCTCCAGCTGCTCGCGCTGACCGCGATGGAGCCGCCGATCGACTTCACGGCCGACTCGGTGCGCAACGAGAAGGTGAAGGTGCTGCGCTCGATGCACACGCCCGGCCCCAAGCACGTCGTCCGCGGCCAGTACGGGCGCGGCTACGTCGAGGGCGAGGAGGTGCCCGGCTACCGCGAGGAGGAGGGCGTCGCGCACGACTCGATGACCGAGACGTACATCGCGGCCAAGCTCTACGTCGACAACTGGCGCTGGGCCGACACGCCGTTCTACGTCCGCGCCGGCAAGCGCCTGGCGCGCCGCGAGACGACGATCGCGATCCAGTTCAAGCGCGCGCCGCACCCGCCGTTCGCCGAGACGGCCGCCGAGGATCTGCGGCCCAACGTGCTGCTCGTGCACATCCAGCCCGACGAGGGCGTCTCGCTGGCGATCGGCGCGAAGGTGCCGGGCCAGGGGATGTCGATCCGCACGGTGCACATGGACTTCCTCTACGGCGGCGCGTTCCGCACCGGGCTCCCCGAGGCGTACGAGCGGCTGATCCTGGACGCGATGCTGGGCGACGCCACGCTCTTCACGCGCAGCGACGAGATCGAGGAGCAGTGGTCGCTCGTGGAGACGATCATCGCGCCGTGGACGCGCGACCGGCCGGCGTTCCCGAACTACGAGGCAGGCACGTGGGGGCCGCCCTCTGCGGACGATCTCCTGCATCGCGACGGACGATCGTGGAGACGGCACTGAGCCATCCGCCGCCGGACGCTGACGACCGTCGGCGCGATCGAGCGAGAGCTCACCGCGCAGCGGGTCGATCCGGACTCGGTCGCCGCAACGCGCCAGCGCACGGGCGTGATGACCCACATCGCCTGGGTTCCGGAGGCCTGGGTCGAGGCCGCCGAGGACGTGCTCACGGGGCTGGCCGCGCGCCACCCGTCACGGACGATCGTGCTCGTGCCGAAGCCGGAGGCGCCCGACGGCATCGAGGCCGACGTCACGGTCGACGGCTTCCCGGCCGGCGGGGGCCGCGAGATCTGCACGGAGACGATCCGGATCCGGCTCGGCGGCCGCCGGGCCGCGGTGCCGGCCAGCGTCGTGCAGCCGCTGTTCATCCCCGACCTGCCGGTCTTCCTGCGCTGGCGCGGCCTGCCGCCCTTCGGCGAGCCGCACTTCGACGGTCTCGTCGACGTCGTCGACCGGCTGATCGTGGACAGCACGGAGTGGCCGGATCTGCCGGGGCCCTACCGCGACCTCGCGGCCATCTTCGACCGGGTGGCGGTGTCCGACATCGCGTGGGCGCGGACGAGCCGCTGGCGGCCCGCGCTCGCCTCGCTCTGGCCCGAGATCGCCGGCGTGCAGACGATCAGGGTCACCGCCACCGCGGCCCAGGCCCACCTGCTCGCAGGCTGGCTCCGCTCCCGGCTCGGCCACGACGTGGCGCTCGAGCACGTCGCTGCCGACCGGCTCACCGGCGTCGAGCTGGACGGCGAGCCCGCGCCTTTCCCGCCCGGCGATGCGCCGGATCCGGCCGACCTGCTCTCGGACGAGCTCGATCGCTTCAGCCGCGACCGCGTCTACGAGGAAGCGGTCGAGGCGACGGCGCCGTAGAGGCGGAGCTCAGCTCGAGACGATCTTGAAGATCGGCTTCGCCGACCTGCAGCGCAACCGGCGCCGACCAGCTCATCTGGGTCGTGTTGCCCATGAGATACGGGTCGAAGCCGCGCACGCGGTAGTACCAGGCGCCCGGAGTGAGCTTGGGCAGCAGGGCGGAGGTCGAGAACGTGAACGAGTTGCCGGCCGCGCGCCACGGGTACGTCTTCTTGCTCCACTGGATCTCGTAGCCGACCGCACTGCCGGCCGGCTGCCAGGAGACGAGCGGCGTCCCGTAGAAGACCGGGCGGGCCTTTCTCGCATAGACCAGCCGTCCGGTCGTGGACATGCCGGTCACGTACGGCGCCTTCGACGTAGCGACGACGGGGGTGCTGGACTTGCCGAAGCTCATGACATCTCCGGACGCGCAGGCGTCCTGGGTCAGCTCGGCATCGTCGTACTGGAGGCCGCCTCCGACCCGGAGCACCGTCTCGCCGGCAGGGTGACCGTTCACCAGCGGCGGAGGCGAGGGTGATCGTGTTCCCGAGGACGGACTGCGCGGTCACGATCTCGGCGGGCGAGCCGACCGCCAGTGTGTCTCCGGCGGTTATGCCGGTCGCGTCCGCGACGGTGATCGTCGAGTCGCTGGCCGCGGCGCTGACCGCCATGCTGGTGGCGAGGTCGACCTGCTGCCCGATGATGACCGGCACGACCGTCCAGTAGTAGCCGCCGCTCGCCCAGTCGTTGTCCCACAGATCGACGTGCGCGCCCTGGACCGTGACACTCGCCGGCAGAGAGGTGCCGCTGCCACCCGTGCCGCCGGGCGTGCCGGATCCGGAGCCCGACCCGCTGCCGGAGCCGCGTACCCGAGCCCGAGCCGCTGCCCGAGCCCGAGCCGCTGCCGGAGCCGCTCCCGAGCCCGAGCCGCTGCCGCCGGTGGCCGGGGGCGGGGCCGCCGCGCCGGCGACCTCGCTGCTCACGACCGGGGTGAAGTCGTAGCTGTACGTCGATCCCTCGGAGCCCGTCTTGAGGTATCCCTGGCGGGCCTGAGCGAGCCCGGCCGGATCCTGCGGAAGCCCGAGCGGTCCGGTGGAGCGCGGCGCGTAGGCCGGGCTGCCGACGATCGCGCCCGTGTAGACGATGTTCAGGCAGTCGCGGTCGGTGAACACGTAGACCCGGTAGAGCTCGGTCGTGGCGCCGGCCGCCTGATTCCCGGTGTAGACGAAGGCGGGCGTGAGCCGATGGCTCTTGTGGTTCTTCGGCGTGAGCTGGTGCGACGGTGCGCTGTCCGCGGTGTTCACGACGTCGGAGACGGTTGCCTCGGGAGCCAGCGGCCCGACCTGGAACGGCGGGTTGTACGAGGTGTAGACGGGGCTCCACGGGCCGTACGACACTGCGGGCAGGCCGTTCGCGGTCGAGCCGTAGAGGTAGCGCGACGGCCCGCACGCGCCAGTGCACGGCGCCCGTCCAGGAGGCGTCCTGGTGGAACGTGTAGTACTCGCGCTCGTCGGCGACGTTCGAGGTCACGCCGAAGATGTGCCCTGCGTCCATGAGCCAGACCTCGTAGCCGTTGGCGCCGGCGACGGGCGTCCAGCGGAGGAGCCCCGGGTAGCTCTCATCGGCTTGGCGACGGTCGGCCAGCGCATGTTGAACCCGTACGGCGTGCTCCACGGCCCGAGGCCCGCGGGGGTCACGACTCGGACGTGCGCGTACAGCGAATAGGGCGAGCCGGTGATCCAGGGGAGCGAGAGCGGGATCGCGACCGCGGGCGTCGTGAGGCCGCTCTTCGACCAGACGACCGCGTTCGGCGTGAACGTCCTGCTCGTCGCGAGCTCGAACTCGTAGCTCTTCGCGCCGCGCACCGGCGTCCAGGCGAAGGACGGAGTGCGTGCGAACTCGTGGCTCACGCCCTCCGCAGCGCTGAGCTGGAAGGCGCGCACGCCGGAGACCGCTGCGGCAGGGCGGCGCCGCCGTCGGTTGCGGCGGACGCAGCCGGCGACAGGACGAGCGCGGCGAGGCAGAGGACGGGGAGACGGGCGAGGATCTTCATCCGCTCCCCGTTTGTCGGCAGTTAGTGCGCCGCTGCAGTCACTCGATCGAGGGATAGGAACGCTGGAGCAACACGCCCGCCGCGAGCACGAGCGCATCGTCCCCGGGCCGTCCCACGAGCTGGACCGACGCGGGGAGACCGTCCTCCGCCGTCCCGCACGGCAGGGCGAGCGCCGGCCACCCGAGCACGTTGAACGGGGCCGTGAAGCGCGTCATCCGGCTCCGCACCGCGAGGTCGCCGACGCCGACCGGCGGCGCGACCAGGGGCAGGGTCGGAGTGACGACGAGGTCGAGGCCCTTCGGTCGCCGTCGCGATCCGTTCCCTGTACTCCTCGCGCAGTCGACCGGCCGTCTCGGCCTCGGCGGCGGTCACCTCGAAGGCGAGCTCGAGCTTCCGGCGGACGTCGTCGCCGTAGTCGTCGGCGTGGTCCGGGAAGAGGCCCCGGTGGACGTCCGCCGCCTCGCGCATGAAGAGCGTCATCACGCCGTCGGGAAACGGCAGGTCGAGCGTGTGACGGTGCGGGAAGCGGGCCGCCGCCGCCTCGACGCGCGCGGCGACGAGCGGATCGGCCTCGTCGATCCAGGCGACCCCGACCTCGAGCTCGTCGAGTGCGTCCAGCGTTCGCCGCGCGAACCCGGGTACGAGCGCCTCCATCATCCGCACGCAGCCCTCGACGTCGCGGGCCATCGGGCCGGCGTGGTCGAAGCTCGGCGCGAGCGGGAAGCAGCCCTCCATCGGCACCAGCCCGAACGTGGGCTTGAAGCCGACGACTCCGCAACAGGCGGCGGGGATCCGCACCGAGCCGCCCGAGTCGGTGCCGAGCGCTGCGTCGGCGAGGCCGGCGGCCAGCGCGGCGGCGTTGCCGCCGCTCGACCCGCCGGCGACTCGGCCCGGCGCGACCGGGTTCGGCACGGTGCCGAAGTGCGGGTTCTCGGATGTCGTCCCGAACGCGAACTCGTGCAGGTTCGTCTTGCCGACGTTCGACGTAACCGGCGGCCTCGAGCCGGCGTACGGCCTCGGCGGTCCGCTCCGGGACGTGGTCGGCGAAGAGAATCGAGCCGTAGGTCGTCGTCAGGCCGGCGGTGTCGAAGAGGTCCTTGACCGCGAGCCGGATCCCCTGGCCCACGTGCCTCGGGACGGGCGAGAAAGATCCCGTCGGAAGCAGTCACGTCACACTCCCGTCACGGTGTCTGACACCAAGGAATAGCCCGGATGCAGGGGAAGTCACACTTCCGCGACGGTGTCTGACACCCGGACACGGTCGGCGAAGAGAATCGAGAATCGAGCCGCAGGTCGTCGTCAGGTCTCCCAGATGTACACCGTGCCACCGTCTCCAACGATGTACTCGGCCGCGGCGTCTGACGCCCAGATCCAGCGCAGGCCGTTGTCGTTCAGGGCAGAACGGCGTCGTAGATGAACGCCACCGCGACCGTGCCGCCGAGCAGGCTGAGGAACAGCAGAAACAGCAGCCAGCCCCAGAGCATGTTCTTCCGGGCGAGCTCCCCGTGCATCAGCCGATGAGCGGGTCGGCGGCCATGGCCACGAACAGCAGCGCGAGGTAGAGCAGCGAGTAGTGGAACAGCAACCCGGCCCGGGCGCGGCTCAGATCCGACCGCAGCCGCCACGCGAGCCCGAGGAACACTCCGCCCAGCGCCACGGCCGCCACGAGATAGAGCAGCCCGAGCGTCCCCGCGAAGAACGGCACGAGCGTGATCCCGACGAGCACGACCGAGTACAGCAGGATCTGCCGCACCGTCTCCCGATCGCCGCGCACGACCGGGAGCATCGGCACCTTCGCCGCCGCGTAGTTCTCCTTGATCAGCAGCGCCAGCGCCCAGAAGTGCGGCGGCGTCCAGAAGAAGACGATCGCGAACAGCGCCAGCGCGGGCAGGGTCAGATTGCCGGTCGCGGCCGCGAAGCCGACGAGCGGGGGCACGGCCCCGGCAGCACCGCCGATCACGATGTTCTGGGTCGTCGTGCGCTTGAGCCAGCGCGTGTAGACCACCACGTAGAAGAGCCCGCCGGCGAGCGCGAGCAGCGCCGTGAGCACGTTCACCAGGCTCGCCAGCAGCACGAAGGAGAAGGCCATCAGCGCGAGCCCGAACTCGAGCGCGCGCGACGGCGGGACGCGCTCGGCCGCCACGGGACGGCTCTTCGTGCGCTTGCCCATCAGCCTGTCGATGTCTGCGTCGAGCACGTGGTTCAGCGCGCTCGCACCGCCGCACGCGAGCGCGAGCCCGACCATCGTCACCGCGAAGGTGCCGAGCGGCGGCACTCCCTGGGCGCCGACGAACATCCCGCCCGCGCCCGTGACGAGCAGGAGCGACATGATCCGGGGCTTGGTGAGCGTGAGGTAGTCGCGCCACGGGCCGCCCGAGGCGGGAGCGCCGCGCAGCGTTGTCGCGGTGGCGACGAGCGCGGCCGCGAGCGCGACGGCCGCGAGCGCGAGATGCGCGCCGTCGGAGGTGACGGCGGCCGCGGCGCCGAAGGCGATGAGCGCGGCGAGAGACGACGCCAGCAGCCGGCGGTGCGTCGTCGCCGCCGCGACTGCGAGCGCCACCAGCGGAGGAACGGCGAGCGCTGCGAGCACGGCGTGCGCGGCGCCCAATCCGAGCGCCCCCGAGACGACGGCGAGCGCAGCGCCGGCGGCTCCGGCGAGCGCCGTCAGCCGCAGCCAGGGGCCGGGGCGAACATCAGCCACCGATCGGCTTCGCTTCCGCCTCGGCCAGCTTTCGCCGCAGATCGCGCAGAGGCCGAGGGCTCGTCACGTACGGGACTCTGTCGAAGTTCTCGACCGGAGGCGGCGACGTCGTGTACCACTCGAGCGTGTCGGCGAGCCAGGGGTCGTTCCCCGCACGCGGGCCGCTCCTCGTCGTCTTGACCACGTTGACGAGGAATATCAACACACCCAGGGCCATAACGAAAGAGCCGATCGACGAGATCATGTTGTACGCCTCCCACAGCCCGCCGTGGTTGTACGTGTAGATGCGCCGCACCATCCCCATCAGGCCGAGCATGTGCTGCGGGAAGAACGTCAGGTTGAAGCCCACGAACATCAGGCCGAACTGCACCTTCCCCAGCGGCTCGTCGAGCATCCGTCCGAACATCTTCGGCCACCAGTAGAAGAGCCCCCCGAAGATCCCGAAGATCGCCCCCCCGAAGAGCACGTAGTGGAGGTGCGCGACGACGTAGTAGGTGTCGGTGACCTGCCAGTCGACCGGGAAGGCCGCGAGGAAGATCCCCGACAGGCCGCCCATCGTGAACAGCGCGATGAACCCGAGCGCGAACAGCATCGGCGTGTCGAAGATCAGATTGCCGCGCCAGGTCGTCGCCAGCCAGTTGAAGATCTTCACGCCGGTCGGCACGGCGATCGCCATCGAGGAGAGCATGAAGAAGCCCTGCAGCGGCGCGGGCATCCCGACCGCGAACATGTGGTGCGCCCAGACGAGCAGCGCGAGGAACGCGATCCCGATCGTCGACACCGCGATCGCCTTGTAGCCGAAGATCGGCTTGCGCGAGAAGACGGGCAGGATCTCCGAGATCATCCCCATCACGGGCAGGATCATGATGTACACCTCGGGGTGCCCGAAGAACCAGAAGACGTGCTGCCAGAGCAGCGCGCTCCCGCCCTTCGACGGGATGAAGAAGTGCGTGCCCCAGTGGCGGTCGAGCAGGAGCAGCGTCAGGCCGCCCGACAGCGCCGGAAGCACCACGATCAGCAGGATCGCGTAGGTCTCCATCGCCCACACGAAGAGCGGCATCCGCATCCATGTCATGCCGGGCGTCCGCATGTTCTGGATCGTCACCACGAAGTTGATCGCACCCGCGAGCGACGCGATCGTGAGGATGTGCAGCGAGAGGATCCAGAGGTCGACGCCGTGGCCTGGGCTGTACGCGAGCTCCGACAGCGTCGCGTAGCTCGTCCAGCCGATCGCGGACGGGCCGCCCTTCGCGAACCAGCTCGCGTAGAGGACGATTCCGCCGAGCAGGAACATCCAGTACGAGAAGGCGTTCAGCCGCGGGAACGCCATGTCGCGCGCACCGATCATCAGCGGCACGAGGTAGTTCCCGAAGCCGGCGAGGATGGGGACGATGACGAGGAAGACCATCGTCGTGCCGTGGATCGTGACCAGCTGGTTGTAGGTGTTCTGGACGTAGAGGTGCTCGTTCGGCGTGGCCAGCTGCGCCCGCATCATCAGCGCCATGACCCCGCCGAGCCCGAAGAACACGAGGCTCGTGCAGATGTAGAGGAGCCCGATCCGCTTGTGGTCGACAGTCGTGAGCCAGCTCGCGAACCGGCCCTCGTGCCACTGCGGAGCGATCGGCTCGGCTCTAGCCGCCACTCTGCGCCGCCTGCTGCTTGACGTAGTCGACGACCGACTGGACCTCCGCGTCGCTCCAGCCTCTGCCCACGGCGGGCATCTTCCCGCGTCCGTTGCGGAGGAGGAGCCCGAGCGCAACCGGATTCGTCAGCGTCGGAGTTGCCGCCGAGGTTGGGGCCGATGAGCTTCTCGCCCGTGGTCTTCAGGTAGTGGCACGTGGCGCAGACGCCGGTGAACTCCTCCGCACCGAGCGCGGCGCCCGCCACCTTCGTGCTTGGCGCGTTGCGCGACGACCCACCGCCGGTAGGCGTCGGGCGGGACGACGTCCACGACCTGCTTCATCAGCGCGTGCTGGATCCCGCACAGCTCGGCGCACTGGCCCTCGTAGCGGCCGAGTCGGGCGACCTGGAACCACGTGTGGTTCGAGCCGGCCCGGGATCGCGTCGATCTTGCCGCCGAAGGCAGGGATCCACCAGCTGTGGATCACGTCGGACGAGACGACGTCGAGGGTCACGACGCGATCGGCGGGCACGACCATGCGGTCGATCGACACCGCGCCGTTCGGGTACGTGAACCGCCAGTAGAACTGTCGTCCGTCGACCACGATGTTGAGATGCGGCCCGGCCGCGCGCGCCGACGGCACGTCCTTGATCGCCGGCAGCTCGACGAACACGAAGCTCGCGATCGCGACCAGCAGCAGGACCGGAATGACCGTCCAGATCAGCTCGAGCCGCGAGTTCCCCGTGATCTGCGGCCCTTCGACCGTGCGCGGCCGCCCGCGGCTGCGGAACCGGATGATGAAGACGACGAGCGCGACCTCGACGATGAGGAACACCGCGATCGCGACGCCGAGGATCAGGTAGTAGGCGCGGTCGATGTCGACGGCGTTCGGCGAGCGCGGCGTGACCGGCGCGAAACCGCCGTTGGCCGCGGCAGCGGTGCCGGCGACGGTCAGCGCGAGGGCCAGCGCACTGGCGGCGGTAAGCAGGCGTCGCACGGCAGCGGCATTCTATGGAGGTGGCGGAGCAAACGCGCGTGAAGCTGCCGGCGGACGTGAGCCCCTCATTCGAGGTGTTCGTCAACGGGGTTCCGCAGTCCCCCGGGGTCGACTATCAGCGCCGCGGAGACGAGCTCCTCTTCAACCGGTCGCTCGCACGCGAGGGCAAGCTCGGCTTCTGGCGATGGCTGTCGATCTTCCTCGGCGTGGCGGGCACGTACCGCCAGGACGACATCGTCGACGTCGTCTACGAGCGCGGCGGAACGAAGGTCGTCGAGTCCGGCCTGAAGCTCGTACAGGAGACGTAACGCGAGGCCGCTTCCAGAGCGGCTCGCCGGGCAAATTCCCGCAAAGAGCGGCTCTTTCCGCTCCGGTGCCCCTTGCACGGCCGGGGGCCATCGCATAGGTTCTCTCTTGCGCCGAGCACGGAACGCGAGTAGGGCGAAGCTGAACCGGTAGGCAGTACGCGCAAGCGGAAGGTCAACCGGGACAGTGGACGAAAGCGAAACCGGCTCGGCGAATTTTTTTTTGGTCCAAGACGGGTTGGGCCTGATCACCAGAGACTGCACCGCGGTCGGTCTCCGGGAGCCGTTCCTCCTGCGGACTAACGGCCCCGAGCGTTTGCCCGTCTGTCACCAGACCTCCACGAATCCGTAGCCCATCGCTCCGGCGGCCGCGGCGACGATCGGCCTCGATCGGGCCGGCGGTGGGCCGGCCCTCGCAGGGGAGGTCAGATCAGTATGCAACGGAAGCTCGTGCTTGCTGTCGCCGCGGTGGCTGTGATCGCGGCGGTGGTCGCGACGGTCGGCGCCTCGACACCGCCCGGAGCAACGGACTTCACGAACGTCCCGAGCGCCAACGCCAAGGTCGCCGGCATGGGAGCGGCGAACGGCCTCTCGCCCGAGCTCGTCGACAGCCTCGTCGCCCAGGGCTCGGACGCGCTCGACGGCGGGACCGCCGCGAATCCGTACTACGGCTACGACGGCAACGGCACGATGGTGCCCGCGCTCGGCTCCAACGCCGAGGCCACGAAGACGGAGCCGGACAAGAACACGTACCTCGTGTTCCCGAACGGCCTCAAGGGCGCCGACTCGAACTACAACTACGGCACCCACTTCCTCTTCCAGGGCCACGAGCTGGGCTCGCCCGGCTACATCACGCGCATCAACCTCGACGCCGACCCGGCGCACCGCGTGACGCTGCTGGCCTCCCAGGACTCGAACCAGAACAACATCGCCGACATCGACGGCTCGACCTGGGACCCGTGGTCTCAGACGCTGCTGTTCACCACCGAGAACGCCGAACGCACCCACGTACTCGGCTACGCCGGACTACCCGTCGACGGTGACCGACGTCTCCGGATCGCTCGGCCGCGGCGGCTACGAGGGCATCCAGAACGACTCGGCCGGCAACGTCTGGATCGTCGAGGACATCGGCGGCTCGGCCCCCACCGGGACGAACGCGAAGCGCCCGAACAGCTTCCTCTACCGCTTCGTGCCGACCAAGCCGTCCGACCTCTCGGCCGGCAAGCTCCAGGTCTTGCAGGCGCTCGCCGCCGACGGGCACCCGATCACGGCCGCGTCGCAGTCGGCGGTCGGTGCTGCCGATCTCGCCGCCCTCCACGTCTACGGAAGCTCGTTCGATACGCGGTGGGTCACGATCCACAACACGGCGACCGACGGCACCGCGGCCTTCAACGCGAACACGCTCGCGAAGGCGGCCAACGGCACGCCGTTCAAGCGGCCGGAGAACGGCCAGTTCAGGCCGGACGGCAAGTTCAAGGAGTTCTTCTTCGACGAGACCGGCGACACGAACGCAACGAGCACCGAGAACGCGTGCTGCGGCGGCTGGGGCTCGCTCTACAAGCTGACGCAGAAGTCGCCGTCGGCCGACACCGGGACGCTCGCGATCTTCTACAACGGCGACCAGGTGCACGCCGGCTTCGACAACGTCGCCTTCTTCAGCAAGGACCAGATGGCGGTGGTCGAGGACGCGGGCGACGGGCTGCACCACCAGCGCAACGGGCTCGACTCCGCCTGGATGTTCGACGTGACGAAGGACTACTCGAACCCGGCGAACAAGCCCGTGCGGTTCATCGCCGAAGGCCGCGACACGTCCGCGACGATCGACTCCGGCCTGGCCGGGACGCCGGGCTTCCAGAACGAGGGCGACAACGAGATCACCGGGATCCACGTCTCCGACGGCGACATCGGCGTCGGCGGGATCCTCGGCGCCAAGCCCCCGAAGCTCTTCGCCAACGACGGGAAGTGGCGCGCCTTCTGGACGCAGCAGCACGGTGACAACTTCACCTGGGAGCTCCTCCGCGCTTCCAAGCCGTAGCGCACACCAGTCTCCCCTGAGAGCACGAGGCCCGGGCCGCACGAGCCGCCCGGGCCTCGCTGCTGCCGGGCTGCGAAGCGTGGATCCCTCTTTTCCACAACTGTGGAAAACCTCCGGAGGCACGTTCTCCACTTCGACCCGCAGGAGACTCCGAACCGACCCTCGCAAGCGCCGAGGTGGGGCTACAACCGGGGTATGAGCACTCACGCGAAGTCCAGGCACGAGCAGCGCGCAGCTGTGGATCTCCGCTGTGTTCGCTGCGGATACGGCGTCGCAGGTCCGCGCCGGCCCTCGCTCTGCCCCATGTGCGGAGCGAACCGGTGGGTCGAGCACCGGCACTTCACTCTCCAGCGTTCCCGATGACCAGGCCGCTTCTCTGCGAGCTCCACGCGCACACGACGTGGAGCACGGGGGACTTCCACCGGCCCGAGCACCTCTCCAGCTGGAAGACCCTCCTGCCCTGCGCCAGGACGGAGCGGGCCGTCGTGGCCTACCTCCGCTCGCCGGCCCCGGCGTACCTGGTGCGCTTCGAGCCGGCTGCCGGAACGCCTGCGCTCGCCGCCTGACCCGGGTCGATCAGCGGTCGCTCGCCGATCGACCATCTACACCTGTCGGGGCCGGGCGACTATCGTGCACCTATGGCCAAGACGCTGACGTCGCCGCCACCGCGGGCCGACCCGTCCGCGCGGGAGCGGATCATCAACCGTGAGCTCTCGATTCTGGACTGGAACGCGCGCGTGCTCGAGCTCTCGTCGGACCCCAGCTTTCCACTGCTCGAGCAGGTCAACCTCTGCTCGATCCTGTCCGGGAGCCTGGACGAGTTCTTCATGGTCCGTGTCGCCGGACTGCTCGGCCAGGCCGCAGCTGGCATGGCCGTGCGCTCGGCAGACGGCAGGACGCCGCAGGAAGCGCTCGCCGAGATCCGCGTGCGCGCGCTCGAGCTGGCGCGCAAGCAGTCGAAGCTCTGGGCCGATCAGCTCGTCCCGGCGCTCGACCGGGAGGGGATTCATCTCGGCCGGCTCGAGGACCTCTCGAAGAAGGACATCGAAGATCTCGAGCGCAGGTTCAAGCGCGATGTCTACCCGGTGCTCACGCCACTCGCCGTCGGCCCCGGCCAGCCGTTCCCGTACATCTCGGGGCTCTCGCTGAGTCTCGGCGTGTTCGTGCGCGACCCGGCCACCGACGAGGACCGCTGGGCCCGGGTGAAGGTTCCCGAGACGCTCCCGCGCTTCCTCGAGGTCGGCAAGCACGGCGTCCTGCTCCCGCTCGAGAACGTGATCGCCCATTTCCTGCCCTGGCTCTTCCCCGGAATGGAGATCCTCGAGAAGGCCGCGTTCCGGGTGACCCGCGACGCCGACTTCGAGGTCTCGGACGAGGCGGACGACCTGCTCGAGGCGCTGCAGCACGAGCTCCGTCGCCGCCGTTTCGGCGACGTGGTCAGGCTCGAGGTCGCCTCATCGATGTCGGCCGCGATGACGGAGCAGCTGATGGAGGGCCTCAACATCGGAGCCGACCAGGTCTATCCGGTGCGCGGCATGCTCGATCTGGTCGACATCGTGCAGATCGCGCGCCTGCACCGGCCGGAGCTGAAGTTCGAGCCGTGGACGGGCGTCACCCGCCGGCCGTTCACCGGAGCCTCGGCCCGCTCGCTGTTCACCTCCCTGCGCAGAGCGGATGCGTTCGTCCAGCTGCCCTACGACTCGTTCGCCTCCACCGTCGAGGCGTTCGTGCGCGGTGCCGCGGCCGATCCGGACGTGAGCGGGCTCAAGACGACCGTCTACCGCACTAGCGACGAGTCGGCGCTGGCCTCTGCCCTGATCACGGCCGCGGAGGCCGGGAAGCAGACCGTGTGTCTGGTCGAGTTGAAGGCCAGGGGCGACGAGCACCGCAACATCACCTGGTCGCAACGGCTGGAGGAAGCGGGCGTCCATGTCGTGCACGGGTTCCCCAGGCTGAAGATCCACGCGAAGACGACGCTCATCGTGCGTCGGGAGGCGGACGGTCTGCGCCGCTACGTCCACATCGGCACGGGGAACTACCACGCCCTGACCGCGCGGGGCTACGAGGACCTCGGCCTGTTCACGGCCGACGAGGACATCGCCGCCGACGTCGCCGATCTCTTCAACTACCTGACCGGGTTCGGCCGCCCGCAGCGCTTCCGGAAGATCCTGGTGTCACCGTTCACGGTGCGCAGCAGGCTCATCGAGGAGATCCGCGGGGTGGCGCAGGCCGCCACCGAGGGCAAGCGGGCGCGGATCCGGATCAAGGTCAACTCGCTGCACGACCCCGAGATGATCGAGGAGCTCTATCGCGCGTCCGTCGCCGGGGCCCGGATCCAGGTCGTCGCCCGCAGCATCTGCGGGCTGCGGCCCGGCGTGCCGGGGATGAGCGAGACGATCACGGTGCGCAGCGTGCTCGGGCGCTTCCTCGAGCACAGCCGCTTCTTCGTGTTCGAAGCCGACTCGAGTAGGCGGTACTTCCTCGGCAGCGCCGACCTGCTCACCCGCAACCTCGACCACAGGATCGAGGTCGTCGTGCCCGTCGAGGCCCGCTCGCTTCAGAGCGAGCTCGACGCCGCGTTCGACGCGCTGCTGGCCGACAACGTGCAGGCCTGGGAGCTCCAGTCGGACGCGTCGTGGACACGGGTGACGCCGAAGAAGGGCGAGCGCCGCCGCCCGGCGCACACCGTCCTGATGAACCGCGCCCGGGCCCGGGCCCGCCGGCAGGCCGGCGCCTCCGAATAGCCACCGCTCGTTCACCATCCGTCTACCGGATCGGGGCCCCGATGTCCTGTGCCTGCGCCACGATGGGAGGATGCGGGTCGGGGTCATCGACGTGGGCTCGAACACCGTTCGACTGCTCGTTGCCGAGCCGTCGGATGCGGGAGTCCGGCGTGTGCGCGAGGAGCGCGCGCTGCTCTCGCTCGGCACCGAGATCGAGCGGCGCGGCAAGGTGCCTGCGCGGAAGATCGAGGAGACCGCTGCGCAGGTGGCCCGGTGCGCGCGCCGGGCACGTGCCGCCGGCGCCGCCGAGATCTGCGTTCTGATCACGTCCCCCGGGAGACAGGCCGGGAACGGGGACGAGCTCGCGGCGAGGATCGCCAGGTCGGCGGGCGCGCCGGTGCGTCTGCTCTCGGCGGAGGACGAGGGCCGCATGGCCTACGCTGGGGCGCTGGCCCAGGCAGGCCCGCGCGAGGGAGTGATCGCCGTCTGCGACGTCGGGGGCGGCTCGAGCCAGATCGCGATCGGGACCGATCCGGCCTGGCCGACGTGGGTTCGTTCGGTCGACGTCGGCTCGCTGCGGCTGACGCAGCGCCTCATCACGGCCGACCCGCCGCGCCTTGCCGAACGGCGCAGCGCCTCCGACGAGGCCCACGCCGTCCTCGGCTCGCTCGTGCCGCCACGCTCCCACTCGGCCTTCGCAACCGGCGGCACCGCGCGGGCGATAAGCAAGATCGCCGGGCGCATGCTGGACGCCGAGGCACTCGAGCGGGCGCTGTACGTGGTCGGCGAGACGTCCGTCAAGATTCTTGTCCGGCGCTACGGGATTCCGCAGTGGCGGGCCCGGCTGCTCACGGCCGGAACGCTGATCCTGCGCGAGTCGCACCTTCTGCTCGGCGTGCCGCTCGAGGTCGCGCGCGGCGGGCTCCGCGAGGGCGCCGCGCTCGAGCTGCTGCAGCGCGCCGCGGCCGTCGCCTAGCCCGGCGGCGGCAGAGTCGCGACCGGCTCGAGGTTCGCGTCGAGCAGCGTCGTCGAGCCTTTGGCGAGGTTCGTTCCGAGTAGATCCGCGATCGCATCGCCGTGCACGCAGAGAACACCCGCGCCGAGCTCGGCCGCAACGGCCCGCAGCTCAGGAGCCCCGGCTCCCTCGGCGAGGTCCTCGCGCAGCTCCACGCGCAGCCCCAGCGCCGATGCGAGCGGCTGGACCGTCTGGACGCAGCGCTCGTACGGGCTGGAGGCGACGCGCTCGACGATATGACCCGCGAGCACGCTCACGAGACCATGCGCCTGGCGTCGCCCCAGCTCGTCGAGCGGGCGCAGCCGATCGTCGCCGGTCCACTTCTGCCGCTTGCCCGCCGCCGCGTGCCGAACGAGCAAGAGCGGCCGCGCGCCGTCGTGGCCGAAGGCGCGCAGCACGTGCCGGTCGCGGTCGTAGCTCAGCAGGTCGAGCGCTTCGCGCGGCGGCAGCCAGCGCAGCTCGTCCACCTCGGCGCCGGGCGAGAACTCTCCCTCCAGCGGACGCATCGCCCAGAACCGGACGCGCTTCGCCCTTCCCAGCGCGTCGACGTATTCGCTGCGCGGAAGCTCGTACTCGAGCGCGCAGCGCAGGCCCGTCTCCTCCTCCACCTCGCGCAGCGCGCAGTCGGCGCTGGACTCGCCCGGATCCGCCTTCCCCTTGGGCAGCGACCAGTCGCCGTACCGCGGCCGGTGCACGAGCGCGACCTCGACGCCGCCCATACCGGTCCGCGCGATGACCCCGCCCCCGGCGCGCACCACCTCCAGGTCAGGTCCCCTTCGGACTCGGATGCGACGCGTCGGTGAACTCGCGGAACTGTCCGGTCACGAGGTACGCCACGCGCTCGCCGATGTCGACCGCGTGATCGCCGATCCGCTCGATCGCGCGGGAGACCAGGATCATGCGCAGGCCCCACTCGCGCATGGCCGGATCCGAGCCGAGGGCCAGCAGGTGCCCGACGACCCGGCGGTTGGCGCGGTCGATCAGCTCGTCGAGATCGACCAGCGTCTCCGCTCTGCCGAGATCGCGCCGCTCGAAGGCGTCGAGCGCGACGCGCGTCATCTCCTCGGCGCGTGTCCCCATCTCCTCGAAGCCTTCGAGCAGAGCGGCGTCGGGCTCGGCCTGCGTGTGTTCCACGAGCTTCGTCAGCTTGGCGATCGTCACGCAGTAGTCCGCCATCCGTTCGAGATGGAGATTCACGTGCAGGATCGCCAGCGTGAGCCGGAGGTCCGTGGCGACCGGCGTCTGACGGGCGAGGAGTGACTGGATGCCTTCCTCGATCGCCAGATAGCGGCCGTCCACCTCGTCGTCGAACACGATCACCTCGTCGGCAAGCTCGACGTCCCCGTGCTCGAGCGCGTTGAGCGCACCGCGCAGCGAGCGGAGCACGAGCGCACCCTCCTCCTGGAGCGCGGCTTCGAGCTCGGCGAGCTCGTCCTGGAAGGTGGTTCTCATCCGAACCTCCCGGTCACGTAACCCTCCGTGCGCTTGTCACCGGGATTCGTGAAGATCTTCTCGGTCTCGTCGTACTCGACCAGAATGCCGGTCCGGCGACCGTCGCTGACGTCGAGGCTGAAGAAGGCGGTCATGTCGGCAACACGCGCCGCCTGCTGCATGTTGTGGGTGACGATCACGATGGTGAAGTCGCGCTTGAGCTCGCTGATGAGGTCCTCGATCGCCGAGGTCGCGATCGGGTCCAGCGCGGAGGCCGGCTCGTCGAGAAGGAGCACGTCCGGCTCGATCGCGATCGCCCGTGCGATGCACAGTCTCTGCTGCTGGCCGCCGGAAAGGGCGATCGCGCTCTTCTTCAGGCGGTCCTTGACCTCGTCCCAGAGCGCTGCGCTGCGGAGCGCCTTCTCCACCCGCTCGTCGAGGCCCTTCTTCATCCCCAGCACGCGCGGGCCCCACGCGACGTTGTCGTAGATCGACTTCGGGAACGGGTTCGCCTTCTGGAACACCATCCCGATGCGCCGTCGTACCTCGGCGGAGTCGACCCCCGGCCCGTAGATGTCGGTGCCGTGGTAGAGGATCCTGCCCTCCACGCGGGCGCTCGGCACCAGGTCGTTCATGCGGTTCAGACAGCGGATGAACGTGCTCTTGCCGCAGCCCGACGGGCCGATGATCGCCGTCACGAAGTTGCGGTAGATCTCCATGTTCAGCCCGGAGACGGCGGTCGAGCGCCCGTACAGGACCGAGACGTCCTCGACGCTGAAGACGGTCTCCAGCGGCCCGCGCTCGGGCTTCTCCCGGGGCTCCTGCAGCACCTGGATCGGCGTCACGTCGACCATTGTCGCTTGTTTCACTTCGCCCTCCGGGTTCATCTCCCAAGCTTCTTTCTGCTGCGATTGAGCGCCAGCCTGCCCGTGACGCTGGCGACGAGCACGAATGTCATGAGTATGAGCGATGCGGCCCAGGCCTTCTGGTGGTCTGCCGGATCGGGCGACTCCGACAGCGTGAAGATCGTCACCGGAAGGTTGGGCAGGGCATTTGTGGGATTCGTCGTGATGCTGTTCGCGAAGATCGACGTGGTGAAGAGCAGCGGGGCGGTCTCGCCCGCGGCACGGGCGATCGCCAGCACCGTGCCGGTCAGGATCCCGCCCAGCGCGGTCGGCAGGATCACCCCGAGCACGGTGCGCCACCGGGCAGCTCCGAGCGCCAGCCCGGCCTCCCGTAGCGAGCCGGGAACGAGCAGCAGCACCTCCTGGGTCGATCGCGCCACCAGCGGCAGCATGATGATCGCGAGCGCGGCTCCGCCTGCGATGCCGGTCTGAGTGTGGCCGGCGACGAGCAGCCCGTAGACGAAGACGCCGACGATGACCGAGGGGAGGCCGTTCATGACGTCGAGGGTCGTGCGGATCACCTGCGCGGCACGCCCACGGGCGAACTCGGTCACGTAGAGCGCGATCAGCACTCCGACCGGGAGCGCCATGACGGTCGCGAGCACGACGAGGATCGCGCTGCCGACGATGGCGTTCGCGATCCCCCCGCCCGTCTGCCCGTACGGAACAGGCGTCTTCGTGAAGAGGTCCCAGGAGATCGCTGCCAGGCCGTTCTTCACGACCGCGAAGATGACGATCCCGAGCACGACGACCGCGAACAGCGCGGCGAGCGTGCCGACGCCCTCCATGATCCAGTTCACGGCGCGGCGCCGCCGCAGCTGGCCGCTCGGCCGCAGGGAGAGCGTCTCGGGCGCGGCGGCCATCAGTCTGCTCCCTTGAGCTCGAACCGGCCGACTACCCACTGCGCGAGCAGATTCGTAGCGATGCCGATCGCGAGCAGGATCACTGCGAGGTAGAAGAGCGTCGACGTCTGGAGCTTCGTCGTCGCGCCCTGGAAGAGATTGGCGATCTGGCTCGCCAGAGTGGCGCCGTTGCCGAACAGCGATCGGTGGATGCCCGCAGGCCCTGTCTGGTTGCCGATCACCTGGATGACGGCGATCGCCTCACCGAGCGCTCGGCCGAGCCCGAGGATGACGGCGGCGGCGATGCCGGACCGCGACGCCGGCAGGATGACGCCCCGGATCATCTCCCAGCGGGTCGTGCCCAGCGCGAGCGCACCTTCCTGCATGTCGTCCGGCACGGCCAGGAACAGCTCACGGCAGATGCTGGCGATGATCGGCAGCACCATGATCGAGAGGATCAGACCGGCGGGCAGCAGCCCGGTCTCGGACGGCGTGCCGCTGAAGATCGGCAGGAAGCCCAACGCGGACTGAAGCCACGGCTCGAGGTGGTCCTGCATGAAGGGGCCGAGTACGAGGATGCCCCAGAATCCGAGGACGACGCTGGGAATCGCGGCCAGCATCTCGATCATCGTGCTCACTGCCCCTCGGATGCCGGCCGGAGCCAACTCGCTCAGGTAGAGCCCGATCGCGATCGCCAGCGGCGTGGCGATCACGAGAGCGATCAGCGACGTGACCGCGGTGCCGAAGATGAGCGGCAGCGCGCCGTAGCTCTCCGCATGACTGGCAAGCGCGACCGGATTCCAGTCCGAGCTCGTGAGGAACCCGAGCCCGAACGACGAGAAGGCGAGGTGAGCGCCGTTGATGATCTTCCAGGCGATGAGGACGAGCAGGACCACCGATCCGGCGGCCGCCAGGAACGTGATCGCGTAGAGCGCCACGTCTCCGATGCGGTCGCGCAGCCGGCGCTTCCCGAACTCGGGCGCCGCTGCCGAGGGGATCCCGGCCGCCTCCACCCGGCGAGCCTACTGATGCGAAACCGCCTGCGTTGGCCGTGGTCACCACTTCGCCACCAGCTTGTAACCGCCGCGCTTCCGAAACCACTTCGCCACCAGCCGTTCACCAAGATTTGACCCAGTGCGGGGCAAGACGCGCGATCCTGCCTCTGTTTTATCCAGGGAGAATCAGAGGAGGAAAGCGTTGAGCAAGAGGGGTACAGTCGTAGCGAGCCTTGCGCTCGCCGTCGCACTCGCCGCGGTCGGCGCAGCCGCGGCGATGACGCGTGCGTCACAGTCGCCCGCGTCGTCAGCATCCGCCAAGGCGGGGAGCCTCACCGGCGCGGGCAGCTCGTTCGTGTTCCCGCTCGTGTCGCAGTGGATTCCGGCCGTGAACTCCGCGTACGGGATCAAGATCACGTACGGATCGATTGGCTCCAGCGGCGGGATCGCCGGGATACAAGGAGGAACGGTCGACTTCGGCGCCAGCGATGCACCGATGACTCCCAGCCAGTTCCAGGCCTGCAAGGGCTGCATCCAGATCCCGTGGGCGCTGGGCGGGAACATCGTTCCCGTACAACGTCCCGGGCGCGACCAAGCGCATCCGGCTGACCGGCTCGGTGCTCGCGGGCATTTTCAACGGCTCGATCAAGAAGTGGAACGCCGCCGCGATCACCGCGCTCAACCCGGGCGCCAACCTGCCTGACCTGGCGATCGTGCCGATCCACCGTAGCGACGGATCGGGCACGACGTACAACGTGACCGACTACTTCTCGAGCGCCAGCCCGGCGTGGAAGGCGAGCATCGGCAAGGGCACCACAGTCGCCTGGCCGACAGGCACCGGTGCAAAGGGGTCGTCCGGCGTCGCCGGTGCGCTGTCGCACACGAAAGGCGGCATCACGTACGTGGACGTCGCCTACTCGCTGATCAACCACTTCACCTTCGCGTCGGTCAAGAACCGGGCCGGCAAGTTCACCACCCCGGGCCTGCGCTCGTGCAAGGCCGCGGGCGACACGATCGTCCGCGTCGCGCCGAGGAACAACGGCATCTCGATCGTGAACCCGGGCAAGAAGTACAAGACCGCGTACCCGGTCTGCACCTTCACCTACGTGATCGTGCACGACAGCACGCCGAAGGCGGCGGAGCTGCGCACCTTCATCCACTGGGCGCTGACGAAGGGTCAGGCCTTCGGCCCGAAGCTGCTGTTCGTGCCGATCCCGAAAGTGATCCTGGTCGCGTCGCTGAAGGCGCTCGCCCAGGTCAAGTCGTCGTAGCAAATACGCAACGGATCTCCAGGCCGCGGCCGGGGGCGCTCGAGGCTTCGACCTCGCCCCCGGCCGCGGTCACGATGTGCTTCACGATCGCGAGGCCGAGCCCGGTCCCGCGCGAGGCGCGGGCGCGGTCGGCCCGGTAGAAGCGCTCGAACAGCCGCGGCAGGTCCGTATCCGAGACGCCCACCCCCGTGTCGCTCGCGCGCAGGGTCGTCAGGCCGCCCTCGGAGGTGATCGCGAGCGTGAGCGTCGCCCGCGGGCCTGCATAGCGGATGGCGTTCTCGGCCAGGTTCTCGGCGACGACGCGCAACATGCGCGGCCGCATCGGGAGCACGATCGCGGGATCGCCCTCGACGACCAGCTGGACGTCGGCGCGCACGGCCCGCTCCGCCAGGCCTGCGGCGACCTCGTCGAGCACCTCGCGCACGCCGACCTCGCCCAGCGCCACCACCTCGCGGCCGGTCTCCAGCTCGGAGAGGAAGAGCACCTCGTCGATCAGCTCGCCCACCAGCTCCACCTGGGCCGTCGCCTGTTCGATCAGCGCACGGTGATCCTCGCCCGGCAGCAGCGCGGTCTCGAGCAGCGCCATCAGCCGCGCGAGCGGCGTGCGCAGCTCGTGAGACACGGCGGCGGTGAACCCTGCCCGCAGCTCCTCGTAGGCGCGCATCTCGCCGGGCAGGCCGAGATAGACCAGCGTCTCACGCGACGCGTCCACCTCATAGGGGACGAGCAGCGGCTGGTGGATCCCGTCCGGCAGGAGCAGCTCCTCGGGCACCGGCTCCCCGGGCTCGACCGACGGGAGCTCCTCTCGCGCGCGCCTGCTCGCAGCCAGCACGCGCCGGTCGGAGTCCAGCACGAGGACGACCTCGCGGCTCTCCTCGACGAGGATGTGGCCACGCCGGGCGGCGATGCGGAGCCTGTCGTCGTCGTTCACCACACGTTCACCCTTCGGTCACCATCCGGCACCACCACCGCCGTCCGCTATCAACATAATGACCGGCGAATGGCCAAGGTTCTGATCGTCGAGGACGACGACGTCATTGCCCAGGGGATCGTGCGCCAGCTCGGCGCCGCGGGGTTCGATCCGCTGTGGGTGCCGCGCGGCGAGCAGGGCCTCGCCCGCCTCCGGTACGAGCAGCCCGACGTCCTCGTGCTCGACATGATGCTGCCCGGCCTCGACGGCTGGGGTCTGATCGAGCAGGCGCGCGCCGAGGGGATCGGCACCCCGATCATCGCGATCAGCGCGCGCGGGACCGAGCACGATCGCGTGCACGCGCTCGAGATAGGGGCCGACGACTACCTCGTCAAGCCGTTCTCGATGAAGGAGCTCGTCGCGCGCGTCCGCGCCGCGGCCCGGCGAGGCGTGCGCGCGCAATCGGAGCAGCGCGGGGACGCGATCGAGATCGAGGAGCTCCGGATCGACCCGCGCGACGTCCAGGCGTACGTCGAGGGCCGGAATGCCGGGCTCACGCCGACCGAGTTCCGGCTGCTCTACCAGCTTGCGCTCGAGCGCGGCCGCGTCGTCACCCGCGACGAGCTGCTGCAGAAGATCTGGGGACGTCGCGAGAGCCACCGCGACCGCACCGTGGACGTCTTCGTCCGCCGCCTTCGCGACAAGATCGACCGCCGCGCGCCGGTGCACACGTTCATCCAGACCCGGTACGGCGTCGGCTACAAGCTCGAGCCGATCTCGAAGGACAGCGCCGAGGCGGTCGGTTAGCCGCTGGTCGCCCGGGCGAGGGCGGCCTCGAGCTCGGCGATCCGCCGGTCTCTGGCAGCGAGCTCGCGGCGGGCCTCCACGAGCCGCACGCGCTGGTATCCGAACGCGGAGAGCGGCTCCTCCAGCGGCACCTCGACGATCATCGGATCCTCCACGATCGTCTCCTCGCCGTCGTCGTCGAAGGGGACGACGCGCAGGACCAGGACGCCGCGGCTCGCGAAGCCCGCCCGGCGCCGGGTCCGGCTCCCCGGCCGAGAGCTTGATGCCGAACTGCTCGGCGAGCGCGGCGGCCAGCGCTGCGGCCGAGACGTAGCCGCGCTCGACGAGGATCTCGCCCAGCCGCCGGCCCGTCTGCTCCTGCTCGTCGATCGCCGTCACGAGCTCCTCGTGGCTGAGCAGCCCCTGCTCGACCAGGAGCCGGCCGAGAGGCCGCCAGGTGAACGAAGCCGCTTCCACCGCATCCTTATCGGATCGAAGCGGCCAGGAATTGAGTCCGATGTTTTTTCCGCGGGCCGTCAGTGGATGTGAAGCGGGGCGCAGCCCGGGATGCCGGCGTTTCCTGCCGCGTCGTACGCGAGCACGCAGAAGCGGAGCTTCTGGCCCGAGAGGCCCGGCGGCGACCGCCAGTGCGCGGTCTGCAGAGCGCCCTTCGCGGTGCGGTACGGCGTCTGAACCGCGTCGTACAGGAGGTACTTCGCCGCGTAGATGTGGATGACGGCGCGGGCCCGGCCGCGGTCGTCGGTTACGCGGAAGCGCAGGACGGCCGTGTGCCCCGATGCGACGCTCGCGGGGAAGGCCACCGCCCGCGGCGGCGTGTGATCCGTCCCGCCCGCCTGGGGAACGGCGCTCAGCCGCTGGACGGCGGCCGTCGCCGCAGCGGTGAGCGCGTCCGGAGTCCTGCCCCGCGCAAGCCCTCGCAGCGCGCGCAGGGCGTTAGGCGTCGGGCGGCCGTTCTCGTAGACGCCGAAGCCGGCGGGCATGACGACGAGCAGCCGATGCGTGAAGAAGGGCTTGATCTCGGTGCCCAGGAACTGCGCATAGAGCTGCGGCCTGCCGAAGAGGCTGGGAATCGACCCGAGGTCCTGCGGGCTTGCGACCACGGCAACCTTCACCGTGCTGTGGGCACGGTTCGACTGGGCCACGGCCGCGGTCAGCCGCTGCTGGGCCGCGGCCGACGGTGCGGGGTACGGCGGGAAGACGTCCTGGAAATACAGGATGTCGCTGGCCGGATCTCCGTCCGCACGCGCTGCGCCGGCCAGCACGGCCGCGACCATGGCTGAGAGCACGATGAGCCGCAGCATGGGTCAGAGCCCCGGCCGGAAGACGAACGAGCGGTGTGGCGGGACGTAGGCGCCGAGCTCGAGCACGATCTCGACGTGACGGCGCAGCGGAATCGACCGCAGTCCGCCGCGCCAGCGTCTGCCGGCGACGTATGCGCGGACCGGCCGCGCGGCCGCGGTGCGGAAGCCGGCGAGCCGAGTCGCCGACAGCGGTTGGCCCCAGACGCGGAAGAGGTCGCCGAGCACGAGGCTGCGCGACGCGTCGACCTCGACCACGCCCGTCGGCTCCAGCGTCCGCACCGGGTAGCTGCAGCCACGCGGATAGACGTAGGCCCCGCTCCGCCGGAACGGGACGGCGACGCCGATCCCTGCGGGCACGATCACCACGCGGCCGCGCGCGAAGAGCTCGACGTGGATGCCGAACCGGTGCTGCCCCCGCCCGCACTGCAAGCGGCCGAGCGGCCCTCCGGCGCGGGCGGCGGCCGGCGGTCGGAACAGCGGGCCCACGCCGATCGGCGTGGGGACCGGGGCAGCCGCTCCGGCGCCGGCGGCCGCGATCAGAGCGCAGGCCGCTGCGACGGGCGGGAGCAGGCGGCGGCGCGAGGAGAAGATCACGGTCCGAGGATAGACGCGGGCGAGTGCCGGGCCCGGCGCATGACCTAGGGTAATCCCACTCCGATGGCCGACTCCGTTCCGCAGCTCGACGCCGAGGCGCTGGCGCTCTTCGCGCGCAAGGGTCTGGAGGCCGGTACCGGCGCCCGGCAGGTGGGCGAGGCCAACGGCGTCAAGGTCAGGCGCGTGCTGCAGCTCACGGGGGATCTCGCCGCGCGGCCGTTTGCGGAGCTGCGGATCCTCGACCTCGGCTGCGGCGAGGGCGTCTACGCCGTCGAGGCCGGGCTCCGCGGCGCGGAGATCCTGGCCCTGGACGCGCGCACCGAGCGCATGGCCGAGGGCGCGGCCTGCGCGGCGCGTCACGGGCTCGACAACGTCACCTTCCGCAGGCAGGACGTCCGCGAGGTGAGCCGCGAGACGCACGGCGAGTTCGATGTCGTCTACTGCCTGGGCCTGCTCTACCACCTCGATGCGCCCGACGCCGTCTCGCTGCTGGGGGCGATTCACGGGCTCTGCCGCCGCCTGCTCGTCGTCGACACGCTGATCACCCTGGATCCCGACATCGAGCTCGAGACGTACGAGGGCCGCAGGTTCCGGGAGCACGCCGACGACGACCCGCCCGACGTGCGGCAAGGCCGTGTGCTGCGGTCGATCGACAACACCTTCGCCTTTCGCTTCACGCGGGCCTCGCTGGTGCGCGCGCTGTACGAGGCGGGCTTCAGCTCGGTGCTCGAGTGCCACGCGCCGCCCGAGCCCGGCAAGGCCGAGGACCGGATCACGCTCGTCGCGCTCACGGGCGGGCGAACCGGCGCTCGCGACCTACCCCTGGATCAACGGCCTGTCCGAGTTGGACATCGCGCAGCGACTGCGGCGGCAGTGATCTACATCTGGATCCGCAAGACCGTCGACTGGGCCGACGAGCAGGCGTTCCTGGCCCAGGCGCCGGACGACATGAAGCCGAAGGCCGAGCTGTGGAACGCGACGTTCACGGTCCCGTTCCACCTCTTCAGGCACCGGGTGCGGCAGATCGCAGAGCTCAACCTCGGGCACGTGGAGGGAGCGGTCGTCGCCGACTGGGACGCGATCCCCGAGGGCGCGGTCGTGCTCCCGGTCGACGACGACGACTGGTTCGCACCCGACATTGCCGGGGCGGTCGAGAGCGAGCTCGATCCTGCCGCGGACGGTTGCTACTGGCAGAGCAGCTGGATCGAGGTTCCGACTCGCTTCGGCCACGAGGTGTACCTGCTCCGCCGGCGGCTGCTGCCGTGGACGCCGCCGAAGTGGATCCTCACGACCAACAACTACGCGCTGCTCAAGAGCGGGGACGCGAAGACGCTGCTGCGCAGCCACACCAAGGCGAGCCGCTGGCTGAAGAGCCGTGCCGGGAGGATGACGCGGATCGACCGGAGCCTGAGCGTCACGAACCGCACGCTCGGCTCGTGGACGACGCTGCGCTACGACCGGCCCTCGATCGGCCGCGCAGAGCTGGTCCGGAAGTACCGGCGCTACCGGCGGCTCTATGACCGACCGCCGCCCGAGCTCGACTGGGCCCGGCCGTACGTGCGGATGATGGGCGAGCTGATGGCCGAGCTGGAGCTGCGCTAGATGGCGTCCCGGCAGTGCTCTTCCCAGAGCGCGCCGAACAGCTCGTTGCAGTACGGCGTGAACCCCCGGCCCAGCACAGGGACGGTGGAGAACTCGTTGAAGACGCAGCCACGATCGCTCGCGAAGAAGTCGATCCGCATGTAGGTCCCGAGCTCGGCGCCGATCCTCGCCGCCAGCGCCACCATCGGTCCGAGCCCCTCGGGCCGGCTGCGGACCTCGGAGATCGGCATGTTCGTGTGCATGGGGTCCGGGAAGGTCCCCCAGGACGGCGTGTAGTAGCGCCGGGAGTGCGCTTCCGAGACGACCCGCTCGACGAGCTCGACGGCTGCCACCGTGCCGCCGAACACGTGGCACTTGAGCTCGGGCGGTAGGCGATGGCTGCCGTCCTCCGAGCGCACGAACTCCTCGATCACCAGCGGAACCGGGGTGAGCAGCCGCCGCGGGAGCGAGTAGCACATCCGCAGCTCCGCGGACGTGGCCGATTCGCGGAGGAGAAGCTCCCGGCCCTGGCTGACGACGCGAACGCCCTCGCGTCCGGCGCCTCTCGCCGGACGGACGACGAAGTGGTCGGGCAGCGACTCGAACGGCGGCGTCGCCAGTGCGCCGCCGTGCCAGTACAGCTCCGGCAGCGGGCAGCCGAACCTGGCCGCGAACTCGCCGCCGTTCCACTTGTCGACGAGCGTGCGCGGCCACGAATCGCAACAGCGCCAGATCTCTTCGGGGTCGTCGCGCCGGCGCACGGTGCGCCGTTCCACGAGGCGGTGAGCCGCATCGGCCAGCGAGCGCCCGCTCCCCGGCCGCGGCGGATCCCACCACAGGCGGCAGCGCTTGGCGATCCGCTGGGAGAACGTCACCGGCACTTCGGGGTGGAAGGTAGTCGCGCTGCCAGAATCTGTGCGTGTCGTCCTGCGGCAACCCATGAGCGACCTGACGGCCGCTGTCTTCGGGATACCGGGGACGGGCCATATACAGCGGCTGCGCAAACGTGATCTGGGATCTCGTTCTCTACGGGTTCAATCAAGAGGATCGCTGGGCTGATAGGCACGAAGGCCCCGCACTCGGTCGCGTAGCGCTGCCGCGACCGCCGCCGGCGGCTCCTCGTTGTGCAACCGAAACGCGCGATAGAGCACGAGCTCGTGGCCTGCATCTATTCGACGCGCTGCATCCGCGACGGTCGTGCAGAGCTCCGGCGCTCCCTCGCGGACGCTCTCGTGGAAGAGGGCGGCGCGCGCGGCCGACAGCAGGAGTCCCAGCTCGAGGCCCGGCGGGCCCGGCTCCGCGTCCAGCCGCGCCCGGTGCTCGGTGACCGCACGGCGTGCGGTGTCGAGGGCCGACCAGCCACGCACCTCCGGGAACCGTGCGACACGCTCTCCAGCGAGCAGCGCGAAGGGCACCGGATCCACCGCCGCGCATTTCACCGCGCGCAGCCGCGTTCGCACGAGCCCTCGCGCAGGCAATACCATCAGGGCGCCGGCGAGCAGCGCCGGGTACAGGCCGTCGGCGGCGGCGTCTGCATACGCGGACGGGTCGTCCGCCGCGGCCCCGGCCACGACGAACGCGTCGTCGGGAGGCTCGAGGCACGCGAGCGCCCGCCAGTCGGCGAGTGGCAGACCACCGCCGGGAATGAGGTCGGCCGCGTCTCCGGAGAGCCGCACCTCGGTGAAGCCGGCCTCTGCGACCTCAGTGTCCAGTAGCTCAGCGACCCGTACCGACAGCCGGACGGACAGAGGGAGGAACACGTCCCAAGCCGGAGCGGGCAGCCGCGGGAGGGCGTCCCTCACGGCGAGTGCCTGGCTCAGGTCGTGTTCCTCGTCCGGGAGCCGCCGCAGCGCGCGCCGCAACGCGTCGGCTCGGCCGGCCGCGCGCTCGCCGTGCGCGAGCCACAGCCAGACTCGCGCCGACTCGGCGACGAGCTTCACGGAGAGGTCCGCGGCCCGCGGCTGCTCCGGATCGGCAAGGTACGGGAAAGCGTGCCGCCACCAGGTGAGGAGCTCGAGCCACGCTGCGATCCGGTGCTCCTGGCGGCTCCGCGGCGGTGCGAGCGGCAGCCGGTCGAGGCCGGCAACGAGCCGCAGCCCGTGGCCGGCGGCGTACAGCTCGGGCCGCTCTACGACCCGGATCGCGTCGAGCTTCGCACCGCCCCCGCCGGTGTATGCGCTGCGTTCGACGGTGAAGGCCGAAGCGCCGAATACACCGCGCAGTTCCGCTTGGTCGTAGACAAGGGGCCAGTCCACCACAAGTCCCACCGCAGGAAGCTGGTGGAGTCGCAGCAGTTCCCAGCGACGCCGCACCCGAGCCGCCCCGACGCCGCCGTCAGGTGCGGTGACGATTGCGAGATCGATGTCGGAGAGCCCAGGAATGAAGTTGTCGCTTCCGGGCCCGCCGCGCAGGTACACGGCGGCGCCACACTCGCCGCGCACCAGGTACCGGCCGGCTGCGCGCGCGAGTCCGAGGTAGGCAAGCTCTACGACACGCTTCACCACCGGCCTGCGAGCACGAAGCAGCAGCCGCTGGGCAGCGAGCGCAGCCCGCGCAGGAGACCGCATGACGTCTTCGGGGTGCTGCACCCCGCGAGCCTAAGCGGGCGGCTTCGACCGGACGACGGAGTAGCGCTCGAGCAGATGCCGCCGACAGCGATAGGAAGGGAGAGCCTCGACGACCCGGCGCAAGGCAGCGACTGTTCCGGCATGCGGCTCAACCTGCCGCAGGTCGAATGCCCGGTACGCCTCGAGCGCTTCATCGGCTACGCGCGTGCTGAGGCGCTGCGCCGTCGCGGTCGCCGTAACGCAGAGCTCCGGATCGTCGTCCGCGATGCTCTGCAGGAACAGACCTGCGCGCGCCGCGGTCAGCAGCCGCCCCAGCTCGGGCCCCTCGCGGTAGGCCGAGCCTTCCCGGAGCCAGGTCCGGTGCTCCGCGACTGCCCGGCGGGCCGTGTCCATGGCCGACCAGCCCCGCACGTCGGGAAACGTGGCGATCTCACCACCCTCGGCGAGCGCGAACGGAACCGGATCCGTGACCGGGCACTTGACCGCACGGAGCTGGGTGCGCTCGTACGCCACTCCCGGCAGTACGAGCAGGTGGTCGGCCCGCAGCGCAGCGTAGGTCCCGGTGGCGTGCGAGCCCGCCGCTGCAGCCAGGGCGGCCGGATGCCCGGGATTGCCCGCGAGCAGCACGAACGACTCGTCGGGCACCTCGGCACACGCGATCGAGCGCCAGTCGGCGAGCGGCAGCGCGTGGTCGGATGCGCCGATCAGCTCGGCCGGTCCCCCCGCCAGCCGGACCTCGGTGCCGCTCGCCTCCACGACCTCGGCGGCGATCAGCCCGGCGATCCTGGAGGAGAGCCGCACGCATGCGGGCAGCAGCTCGGCGAGCGGCGGCTCGGGAGCGTCCGGAAGCGCGCGCAGCAGCACGAGCGCCCGGCGCAGCGCAGCCTCCTCTTCGGGCATGTACGCCAGCACCCGCCGCAATGCGTCGGCGCGCGACGCGGCTCGCTCGCCGTGCGCCAGCCACAGCCAGATGCGCGCGGGCTCGGAGACGAGCTTCACGCCCATGTGGGCGGTGCCCGGCAAGGTCGGATCGACGCAGAACCGGCAGATCACCCTCCACCAGAACACGAGCTCGAGCCAGGCGGCGATGCGGCGGTCCTGGGCATCGCGCGAGGGCTCGGCCGGCCGACGGTCGGATCCCGCGAGGAACCGCCAGTCGGCGGTCGACCCGTACAGCCCCGGGCGCTCCAGCATCCGGATCGAGTCCGTGGTGGCGCGGGCGCCGAAGTAGCCGCTGCTCGCCCCGGCCGGGTCGTCGAGCCCGTAGGTGAAGGCCGAGGCGCCGGCCAGCTCGCGCAGCTCCGCCTCGTCGTAGATGCGCGGCCAGTCGACGATCATTTCGATGACCGGCACCGCGGCGCGCAGCCGCTGCCAGCGCGCTCTTGCGCGCTCGGCTGCGCGGCTCGGCACGGTCGAGCCCTCGGCGAACACGACGGCCAGGTCGACGTCGGACACCCCGGGGACGAAGTCCTCCGTGCCGAGGCCTCCGCGCACGTAGCAGCCGGCGTCGCGCCGGCCGCCCGTCAGGTACCTGTAGGCGACGCGGGCGGCTCCCGCATAGCCGAACTCGACGAGCCGCCGAAGCCGGGGCCGCCGCATGCGCAGGACGAGACGGTGGACGGCGAGTGTGAGCGGAGACCGGGAGGCCATGGGTCGGTCGCCAGGCTAGAGAGGCAGTTCGGCCAGCGGTGTCTCGGGCCAGTTGCGGCGGGGGAAACGATTAGTCCAACGCGGCCGTCGCGTTCCCCGGCGTGTAGGAGTGGGCGCCGGCGCCGGCCAGCGCGCCGCCGTCGACGATGAGGTACTCCTCGCGGATCGGCCGCCCTTCGAAGTAGCACTCCAGGGTCTCGCGGGTACCCGCCGCGTACCGGGCCTGCGCCGAGAGCGAGGAGCCCGAGATGTGCGGCGTCATCCCGTGGTGGGGCATCGTCCGCCACGGGTGGTCGGCCGGCGCCGGCTGCGGGAACCAGACGTCGCCCGCATACCCGGCGAGCTGCCCGCTCTCCAGCGCCCGCACCACGGCGTCGCGGTCGCAGATCTTGCCGCGTGCGGTGTTCACGAGATACGCGCCGCGCTTCATCCTGGACAGCAGGCGATCGTCGAACAGGCCCTCGGTCTCGGGGTGCAGCGGCGCGTTGATCGTCACCACGTCGCACACCTCGACCAGCGACTCCGCCGTCGGGTGGAACACGAGGCCGAGCTCCTGCTCGACGCTCTCGTCGAGGCGGTGCTTGTCGGTGTAGTGCAGGTTCACGTCGAACGGCTTCAGGCGACGCAGCACGGCCGTGCCGATGCGGCCGGCGGCGACGGTGCCGACCGTCATGCCCTCGAGGTCGTACGAGCGCTCGACGCAGTCGGCGATGTTCCATCCGTCCCGCACGACCCAGTCGTACGACGGGATGTAGTTGCGCACGAGGGACAGGATCATCATCACCACGTGCTCGGCCACGCTGATGCTGTTGGAGTACGTCACCTCGGTGACCGTGATCCCGCGATCGATGGCCGCCTGCAGGTCGACGTGGTCGGACCCGATGCCGGCGGTGATCGCGAGCTTGAGCTTCGGCGCGGCGGCGATCCGCTCGGCCGTCAGGTACGCGGGCCAGAACGGCTGCGAGATGACGATCTCGGCGTCGGCCAGCTCGCGCTCGAAGGTCGAGCCGGGCCCGTCCTTGTCCGAGGTCACGACGAAGGTGTGACCGAGCCCCTCGAGGTAGGGGCGCAGGCCGAGCTCGCCGGACACGCTGCCGAGCAGCTGGCCCGGCGTGAAGTCGACGGCATGCGGGGAGGGAGCGGTCTGTCCGCCGGGGTAGCTCTCGATCCGGGGCACGTCGTCCCGGGCGTAGCTCGGCGGGTAGCCGGAGACCGGGTCCGGATACAGCACACACACGATCTTTGCCATCTCTCCTCCTCTGGACTCGACACGTTCGCCGGGCTCGCGGAGCATCTGCGAGCGCGACGTGCTCAATCTACGCCGTGACGGCGCTCAGCAGGCGAGGCTACGTGCGGAGATAGGCGAGGACGGCGTGCACGCGCTTGTTGTCGAGCGCCGTCTCCGGGATGCTGAGCTTCGCGAAGATGTGGCGGATGTGGGTCTCCACCGTTTTGGGCGTGACGTACAGCCGCTGGGCGATGCCACGGTCGGTCAGCCCTTCAGCCATCAGGCCGAGGACTTCGCGTTCGCGCCGAGTGAGCTCGCCGAACGGATCCGGCCGCCGGCGCACCTCGAGCAGCTGCGCAACCAGCACGGGATCGACGACCACGCCGCCCGCCGTGACGCGGCCGATCGCGGCGGTCAACTGACGCACGTCGAGGATCCGGTCTTTCAGCAGGTAGCCGACGCTGCGTTCTTCGCCCTCGAGCAGGCGCAGCGCGTACTCCGCCTCGACGTACTGCGACAGGACGAGCACGGCGGTCGCCGGAAAGCGCGCCCGGATCTCGGCGGCCGCACGCAGCCCTTCGT
This sequence comes from uncultured Actinomycetes bacterium, assembly GCA_963773175.1. Lineage (GTDB taxonomy): Bacteria > Actinomycetota > Thermoleophilia > Gaiellales > Gaiellaceae > CAVZAC01. Next base: position 123,305 of record CAVZAC010000005.1, on the reverse strand, counting down.
CGCTGTGCGTCGGCGGGAGCCGGATGTCGATGAGAGCCGCGTCGGGCCGTTCGCGTTCGACGAGAGCGAGCAGCCCATCGACGGTCGCAGTCTCGCCGACGATGTCGAAGCCGCCCGCGTCGCGCAGGAGTCGAACAAGGCCTTCGCGTACGAGCAGCGAGTCCTCGGCGATCGCCAGACGCCGGAGCGGTTTCATCGTCAGGGCTGGCGGATCACCGTGCAGGGCCGACATCTAGCGCTCGGCAGCGAGAAGGGCGCACGGAACCACAGCACGCAGACGTGTCCCGCAATCGGGCGCGCTGTGGATCGCCAACCGGCCGTCGAGCGCCTGTACACGATCGCCCAGGCCGGCGAGCCCCGAGCCGGCTCTGGCCCTCGCGCCGCCGACACCGTCGTCCTCGACCTCGACGACGAGCCAGCCGTCCCGGCGGACGACAGAGACCGAGACGGCAGATGCCCGTGAGTGCTTGACGGCGTTCGCCAGTGCCTCGGAGACGACGAAGTAGGCGGCGGCTTCGACCGGTGCGGGCAATCGCTCATCCGGAACCTGCCGGATCTCGACCGGCAGCGGCGAGCGAGCGGTGAGCGTTCTCAGCGCCGGCGCCAGCCCTCGCTCAGTCAGCACAGCGGGATGGATTCCGTGTGCAAGCTCTCGGAGCTCCTCTAGCGCGGCGCCCAGCTCGGCCTCGGCCTCGTCCAGCAACGTTGCTGCGCCGTTGGCTCTCGGTCCGAGCTCGGAGCGGACGAGCTGCAGCGCCAGGCCCAGACTGAGGAGACGCTGCTGTGCGCCGTCGTGCAGATCCCGCTCGAGCCGCCTGCGCTCGTCGTCGCCTGCATCGACGATCCGAGCGCGGGAGGCGCGCACCTCGGCCAGCTGCAACCGCAGGTCCGCCTGCAGGCGCTCGTTCTCCAGAGCGAGCCGCACGGCGGCGCCGGCCGATCGGAGGAGGGCCGGCTGCTCGAGCAGCACCGGGTCATGGACGAGCGCGGCGGCCGGAGCCTCGGCGGGACCGAGCACGGTCACCGCCCGATCGGCGTCGGAGGCCGGTAGCTCGACCGGCCGCCCGTCGCCGTCGACGTACGACTTGCGGTCCGGAAGCCAGAGCGCCAGCTCGAGGGAAGGGTCGCCGAGCGTCCGGGCCAGCGCATCGCGCACCGAGCCCGCGGGCGTCCGCTCGAGCTCGACGACCAGATCGGCCACGGCCGAACGGGCGCTATGACCCCAGAGCAGGCCGAGCCCGAGCGCCAGCGGGACGCAGAGCAGGCCGATCGTCTCGATCCAGAACATCGCCGGGCTCGTCCAGAAAGTGGTCGGGGACCCGGCCAGCGAGAGGGCGGCCTCGACGGCAAACCGGGCCGCGAGCAGGAACAGCACGGCGAGGAGCGGGAGAACGATGCGCCGCGCGCCTGCGGTCGTGCCCACGAGCTTGCGGACGAGGAGCGCCAGGAAGATGACGCCGAGCGCGAGGAGGATCGCGTCGAGGACGCGCTTCGTTCCCGTCAGGTCGTACCAGGCGACATGCGTGAGCGGGACCGCACAAGTGGGACAGTCCCAGACCTCGGGGTCGTACGTCGAGCGCGGGCTGTAGAGGAGCAGGTACGTGAGGGCGTAGACGGTCGCGAACCCGTAAGCGATCGCGACGAAGCTGCGGTTGATGCGCGAGGTGAGCCGTCCGCTCGGGTAGGAGAGCGTGACGTGCGCGAAGAGCGCCGCATCCAGGTGGATCGCCGCGAAGCCGATCGTGACGGCCAGCACTGACGCCGGGAAGACAACCGGCAGCTCCGAGAGGGCTCCGGCGAATGCGGCGGCGGTCAGGAGCGGACCGATCCGGCTCGCCGGACGGCGCTGCCAGACGAGCAGCCCCACGCTGATCGAGACCAGTACCACGGCGTAGTGGACGGACGCCCTGCTCGCTGAGAGGACACCCGCGTGGATCGCACCGACCAGCATGGCCGCGCAGAGCGTTGCCCCTCCCATCCAGACGACGACGCGCACGCCCCTCACGCAGTGCCTCCGACGAGAGCGGCAAGTCCGGCCGCAGTCAGCCTGCTCTTCGCGATGAAGCCACAGGCCGACGATCGTTCGAGGTCGGCGCGCAGCTCGTCCGGAGTCCTGCTCGAGACGAGCACGACGAGGGGCCGGGCCGAGCCGGCTGCGAGCGCGTCGGCGACTGCGAACCCGCTCATGTCCGGGAGCAGGACATCCAGCAGCACCAGCTCGGGGCGCAGCCGGCGCGCGAGTGCGAGCGCGGCTGACCCGTTCTCCGCCTCACCCACGACCCGGAAGCCGCCGGCCTCCAGGAGCTTCCTGGCAAACCGGCGGAAGCTGGGATGGTCATCGACGACAAGCACCCGCTGGCCCACGTGCTGATGGTTGCATAGTCCGGCCGTTGCCGACTCATGGGTTTCCCTGATCTTGGGGAGACCTCAGGGAAAAGCCCGAGGGCAACGCCCTCGCGGGTCTCTACCGTCGACCGGCGTGAGCGTCAGTCCGCACACCCCTCGAGCAAGGGCCGCGCGGTGCGCAAGCAGGGTCTTGCTCCTCCTCCGCACCTGGGCGCCCATCGCCTTCGGCTCGGTCGCCACGTGCGTCGTGCTCCTCCTCGTGTTCGAAAGCGGCCCGGGGTTGAGTCCGGGTCTCGCGAGCGCCCGTCACGAAGCCGGCCGCCGCAGCATGGCTTCCCCCGGCGCGGCAAGTCTTCAGCGGACCGTGAGCAGGCTCGTCGCCGCAGGAGCGCCCGGTGCGCTTGCCGTCGTGAGGACTCCAACCGGTGTCCGGCGCGCAGCGAGCGGGGTCGCCCGAATCAAGCCCAGGGTGCGCCTGCGTGCTACGGATCGCTTCCGGGTTGCGAGCGTCACCAAGACGTTCGTCGCAACGGTCGTGCTCCAACTCGCGGCCGAACGGCGGCTTCGCCTCGCCGATCCCGTGGAACGCTGGTTGCCCGGGCTCGTTCCGAACGGATCCCGGATCACTCTGCGGGAGCTCCTCAACCACACGAGCGGGCTCTTCGACTACGACGAGGACCGGGCATGGGTCAGCGCGAGGTACTCCCATCCGGGGCGCACGTGGTCGGCGCGCGCGCTCGTCACCGTCGCAACTTCCCACCCGCCCTACTTCCCGCCCGGAATGGGCTGGCGGTACTCGAACACGAACTACGTCCTCCTCGGCCTGGTCGTCGAGGCGGTGACCGGAAAGAGGCTTGCGGTGGAGCTGGAGCAGCGCCTCTTCAGACCGCTCGCACTAGGCTCGACGTCGTTTCCCGCGGTCACTTCGATCAAGGGCCGGCACGCCCACGGCTACATCGTCAGCCGTCCCCGTTGACGATTCCGGAGGGGACGCTGATCGACATCAGCTCGATCCTGAGCCCATCGGCCTGGGGAGCAGGCCAGATCGTCTCGAACGCCGACGACCTGACTCGCTTCTTCGTCGCTCTGCTCAGGGGTCGGCTGCTTCCCGCGGCCCAGCTGCGAGCGATGAAGACGGAGGTCGTGGCCAACGGGTACGGACTCGGACTGCAGATCACGAACACTCCCTGCGGCGAGGCGTTCGGCCACAGTGGAGATTTCCCCGGGTACCGCACCGTCGTCCGGGCGACGGCCGACGGTCGGCGCGCAGCCGCGGTCATGGTCAACATCGACACGACACACGTGACGTGGAAGAGTCTCCAGGCCGCGGCCACCGCCGCGCTCTGCTCCGGCTGACCGGGCCGGTGACCAGGGGGAACGCCGGCGGCGTATACGAACGAGATGCGACGGCCGATCGTCACTGCACTCCTCGCTCTCCTGGCGTTTCTCGCGGCCGGTTGCGGCGGCGGGGGCGGGCGCCCCACCGCCTTCGTCAGCTGCGGCCAGTCGTCCACCCGGGGGCTCGACACCGTCTACCCGAAGACGTTCGACTGCCTCGCGGCCGCGTTCCAGCACGACTGCCGTCCCGCGCAAGCGTCTGTGACCGAGTCCGGAGTGGACACCGCCGTCGACTACCGCCTTCGGCTCTACCGGCGCGGCAACCGCTGCGCCGGGGACGTCCGTGCGGACAACTGGGTCATGAACGCCCACACCACCACGGAGCGGGCCGACTGCCGCATCGCCTACGGCTACGTCCTGCGCGGCAAGAAGACGCTCGCGTTCTTCCAGTGCGGCGACGTCGGGGACGTGACCCTCGGCCGCGGGAGAGCCTGCGTCATCCAGTATTCGCCCAAGGTCTGTCGGGCATTGCGTATCGCGCGCCGATCGCCGCACATGAAGTGCAGGATCGTGCTCGGCACCAGGGAGCACCCCTGGGGTTGCTAGAAGGGGTCCTCGGAGGTGTAGCCCTCCTGGAACCGAAGAGATTCATGCAACTCGCGGCATCGTGCAGAGCCGACCCTCCCATAGCTGATGGCCACGACCGGAACCAGTCTCGCAGGTCAAGCACCGATGCGGTTGCCGGTCGAACCGAACCCGGTGCTCGTCGAGCACGCCCGCCAGTGCGGTAGAGCGCGTCAGAACCGAATCCGGATCGCATCGCGAGCGTCGCCCGCCAGCGCGCTTCGTGACGTCGCGATCATCGGATCGGCTGCTCGCATCCGGCGTTCCGCCGGAAAGTACCCGTATGGCCTCTTGACCATGATCGTCTCGCTGGAGGCGATCTTCCTCTCGACGTTCGTGATGATCAGCCAGAACCGCGCCGACGCCAAGCGGCAGGTGGTTGCCGATCAGCAATGGCAGGTCGTGCAGGTAGAGGACACGCAGAATGAAGAGCTGCTCGAGCTCTCGCGCCAGATCCTCCAGCTGACGAAGCAGGTCCACGCCTACGCGGCTGCTCGCTCGAGCGGAACGCCACCCGCCGGCGACTCGTCGCCCTGAACAGGGTCGCGCCGACCTCCGCGCTCGTCGCAGGTCACCCGGCGCCGGGGTGGGCACCGCGCCCGGCAAAGACTAGGGTCCTGCCGTGGCAGCGTGTGCTGCGTGTGGCTTCGAGTACGAGGGCAGCTTCAGGTTCTGCCCTGAGTGCGGTGCGCCCCTGGTCGCATCTGCCCGGGTGGCCGGGGAGGAGCGCAAGGTCGTGACGTCGCTCTTCTGTGACCTGGTCGGGTTCACCGCCGGCTCGGAGGTTACGGATGTCGCTCGGATGCTGCTAGCGCTCGACCGGCCGGCCGATGCCGCCCCCGTCCTCCGGTCGCCCGCGAGATCCTCCACGCGCTCAGGGCAGCCGCGCTCGCCGAAAACCGCGCTCCTCCAGCAGGCAGCGCATTGAGCTGATGACCGGTATCGGGCACTCACTGCGAGCGATCGGCGTAGTTTTCGCCAACCCGAATCTGCGCAGGCTGCAGCTGGCGTGGGCGGGGTCGGTGCTCGGCTCGTACGCGTACGTGGTCGCGATTGCGGTCGTCGCCTTCCGTTCGGGGGGCGCGGGGGCGGTGGGAGTGCTGATCCTGGTTCGGCTGGTCGCCGCGGCGGTCGCGTCGCCGCTGCTGTCGGTGCTGGCCGACCGCTACCAGCGCCGGCTGGTCATGGTGGTGACCGATCTGGTGCGCGCGGCATTGATGCTGGGGGTCGGCGTCCTTGTCGAAGTCCATGCCCCGGCGATCTCGATCTACGTTCTGGCCGTGCTGATCTCGATCGTGGGAACGGCGTTTCGCCCGGCGCAGGGGGCGCTGGTGCCGTCTCTCGCGGCCACGCCCGAGCAGTTGACCACGTCGAACGCGCTCGCAGGCACGATCGAGGGCGCAGGCCTTTTCCTGGGACCTGGAATCGGTGGGCTCGTGCTCGCAGTCTCGGGGCCGGCCGCGGTGTTCGCGGTGTGCGTGGTCGCCTTCCTGTGGTCGGCGCTTCTCGTGTGGCGGATCGACGAGCCGGCGCGCACCGCCGAGGTACCGGACGCAGACGGCGAGGCGCACACCGGACTCACCGCCGGCCTGCGCACGATCGCGTCGGCTCCCGCGCTTGTCGCTGTGACGTTGACCTATGCGGCCCAGTGCGCGGTGGCGGGCGCTCTGGGAGTGTTCACCGTGGTGCTCGCGATCGACGCACTCGATCTCGGCAACGCGGGCGTGGGCTATCTCGACTCGGCGTTCGGCGTCGGAGGCGTGCTGGGTGGGGTGATCGCGACCGGATTCTCGGGGACCCGCCGGCTCGCCGCCGTGTTCGCGCTCGGCGTCGCGGGCTGGGGCGCCGGCATCGCGCTGGTGGGCGCAACCAGCAGCGTCTGGATCGCGCTGGTTCTGCTCGCCGGCGTGGGAGTGAGCAACACGATCGTCGACGTCACCGCGGTCACGCTGCTCCAGCGATCGGCTCCCGATGCGGTGCTGGGCCGCGTGTTGGGCGTGCTCGAAAGCGTGCTCCTGGCATCGATGGGTATCGGCTCGGTGCTGGCGCCCGTCGCGATTCACGTGCTGGGCATCCGGACGGCAATGGTCGTGGCCGGGCTCGCGCTCCCCGTCGTCGTCGCTCTCTCGGCCCGCACGCTGATCAGGCTCGACTCGGTCGAACCCGAAATCGCGAAGCGGGTCGCGCTTGCGCGCGCGCACAGCATCTTCGCTCCGCTTGCCGAGGCGACGCTGGAGCAGCTGGCGCGGCACATGGAGCCGCTCGCCGTCGCTGCGCGTGACCAGGTCATCCGTCAAGGAGACGCGGGCGATCACGTATACCTGGTCGCCTCGGGCGAGCTGGCAGTGGATGTCGACGGCCGCGCGGGGTCGCCCCTTTCCGCCGGCGACCTGTTCGGCGAGATCGCCCTCCTCCGCGACGTTCCTCGCACCGCGAGCGTGCACGCGCAGACGGCGTGCGACCTGCTGACGCTCGGCCGTGACGAGTTCCTGGCTGCGGTGACCGGCCACCCGCGCAGCGCGGCCGAGGCCGACGTCGTCGTCTCGACGCGACTGGGCGCACTGCGTCCAGGGGTGGTCACGGCATGAGCGACTCCCGGACGACGCCTCCCCAGGCGAGGGCTCGTCGAACGGTGCCGGCGAGGCGATCAGGACGCCTGGCGGGAACTCGTCGCGACCCATTCTCGCTACGTGTACGCGATCATCGTGCGCGCCTACCGACTGCCCCCCGACGAGGCCGAGGACGTCTTCCAGGATGTCTTCAGCCGCGTGTTCGAGCGCCTGGAGATGCTCCGCGACGACGACGCGCTCCTGGCGTGGCTCGGCCAACTCACGCGGAGGTTGTGCATCGACCATCTCCGCCGCGGGCGCGACACGCTCGAGCTGAGCGACGAGACGGTCGGCGCTGCGGACGGCGAACTGGAGCAGATCGAGCTGGCCCTCGTCGTCCGTCAGGCCCTGGACGAGATGGCCGAGCCGTGCCGCGACATGCTCGACCGCTTCTTCACCCGCGAGCAGCCCTACACGGTCATCGGCGCCGAGCTGGGGATCCCGCCGGGCACGATCGCCAGCCGGATCAGCCGCTGCCTGGCCAAGCTGCGGGCGAGCCTGGAGGGAAGAGACCCGGCCTCTGGGCCGTCTGGAAGAGGATGAGTACGGACTCCCACGAGCCCGAACGTCTGCTCCGGGTGCTTCCTTCGCCCCCCGAGGCATGGGTGCGCACGGCCCAGGAGCTGCCGTTCGTACGCGACGAGATCGAGTCGATCCTCGAGCGCGCCGCCGCCAGTCCGATCTTTCGCGACGAGCTCGAGCGCGACGCCCCGAGTGCGCTCCGCCAGGAGGGCCACCAGCTCAGCCCCGATGTCGTCGCTCACATTCTGCGCCGGCTGCCCAAGAACGACGCCCTGATCCACGCCGGCCGGCCGGAAACGGCCGTCCCGAGCGCTGTAGGATCGCGCCGTGAATGTGACGTTGCACGCAAGTGACGCCGACGAGCTATTCGCGCACGCAATCGGCGGCGAGGCCGCCCGGCAACTGCCGGGCGTACACGTCTGGCCCGAGGGCGTCGACCGCGCGTGGGCGTTCGGCGGCTCGACCGGTGCCGGGACGACCGTGTGCGTGGTCGACAGCGGCATCGACGCCGATCATCCGCAGGTCGGCGGGGTGCGCGAGGCCGTGGCGGTGAGCGTGGAGGACGGCGAGACGCTGGTAGAGCCGGACGAAGGGGGCGACGTGTGCGGGCACGGCACCGCCTGTGCCGGCATCATCCGGTCGCTTGCGCCCGGCTGCGATCTGGTCAGCGTGCGGGTGCTCGGCGAGGGGTTCACCGGCAGCGGGCCGGCCCTGATCGAAGGCCTGCGCTGGGCAGTCCTGCAGGGGTACGACGTCATCAACCTGAGCCTCTCCACGACCAAGGAGCGGTTCGTCGCGGAGCTGCACGCCCTCACGGATGCCGCATACTTCAAGCGCAGCCTGATCGTCGCCTCGGCCCACAACATGCCGGTGCGGAGTTACCCGTGGCGTTTCGCATCGGTCGTGTCGGTCGCCAGCCACGACCTGGACGACCCGCTCGTCTATCTGCGCAACCCCGAGCCGCCGGTGGAGTTCTACGCCCGCGGCGTCGACGTCGACGTGGCCTGGTCGGACGGCTCGACCGTCTGCGCGAGCGGCAACAGCTTCGCGACGCCTCACATCGCCGGCATATGCGCGCTGATCCGCGCCAAGCACCCCGATCTGACACCGGCCGAGGTAAAGACGCTGCTCGGTGTGACCGCCACGAACGCCGGAGTCGACTCGTGACCGATCCCCGCGCGGCCGCCGCGGCCGGCCTGCTCCCCGGCGACGACCTGCACCGAGCGCTGCTGCGCTCGATCGTGGACGTCGCCCGTGCGATCTTCGGCGCCCGGGCAGCGTCGGTGTTCCTGCTCGACGTGGAGGCCGACGAGCTCGTGTTCGAGGCGGTCAGCGGCGAGGGAGAAGAGTCACTGGTCGGACAGCGCTTTCCGTCCAGCACCGGCATAGCCGGCTGGGTCCTGGTCACCCAGCAGCCGCTCGTACTGGACGACGTCAGCGCGGACCCGCGCTTCGCCGGCCAGGCCGCCAAGTCGACCGGCTACGTCCCCAAGGCGATCATGGCCGTGCCCCTGCTGTCGGAAGAGCGCTCGCTGGGCGTGCTGGAGGTGCTCGACCGGCCCTCGGGCGAGCGGTTCACCGTCGAGCAGGCCGACCTGCTCGGTATGTTCGCGACGCAGGCGGCCATCGCGCTCGACCTGCTCGGCCGCTCGCGGGCGGCACGCGCCCTGCTCGTGCAGGGCAGCGGCGATGCGGCCGTGATCGCCCGGATCGCAGCTGCACTCGACGCGGGCGACGTCGAGGAGCGCCGAGCCGGGACGGAGTTCCTGCGCTCGCTGGAGCGCCTGCTCCAACGGCGCGACTCACCACCCACAGCAAGATGAGGCGCGAGGCCTCATCTTGATTCGAGCTCTGAAGCGACCCGGTGCGGCGCTCCCTCGAAGCCGCCGCACCAGACCGTCCACGCTAGAGGTTCTCTGGCGGGTTCCTCAGGATTGAATCGCGCGTGACGGTACCGTTTTCGGTGCCACTCTCCTGTGCGCCTCGACGTCGGGTGTGTCGTCGTCGGCCGTGTCCTTCGGCTCCTCGTTCGCGCCCGGGACGCGCCGGTGTGCCTCCACGTCGGCGGCTTCCTCGTCGCCTTCTACCCGCTGGTCGTCCGATCCCATGTCGTCCTCCTGTAGAGGTGAGTAGTTGCCCTCCAGACGCGACAACCGCCACCGATCTTCCCACACCGCCGAGATATTCGCCACGATTGTTGCTTGGCGGGGTCGGCGCAATGGTCGCCCAAGGCACGTGCCTGTTCGGCCTCACCTCGAATCGGCGAGCGCCTCGCGACCGATCTGCGGCACGGAGGAGCAGCCGGCGAGCCCCATCGTGAGGTCGAGCTCGGCCCGCAGGTTCCGGATCACCTCACGCACGCCGGGGGCGCCCGCGATCGCCAGCCCGTAGCAGTACATGCGGCCGATCAGCACGGCCCGGGCGCCGAGCGCGAGCGCCTTGAAGATGTCGGCGCCTCCCCGAATGCCGCTGTCGAACAGGACGGGAACCCTCCCGGCGAGCGCCTCGACGATGGGCTGCAGCGCGTCCAGGCTCGCGATCGCCCCGTCGACCTGGCGGCCGCCGTGGTTCGAGACGATGATCCCGTCGACGCCGTAGTCGAGCGCATGCCGCGCATCGTCCGGGTGCAGAATCCCCTTCAGCAGGATCGGCAGCCGCGTCGTCTCCCGCAGGTAGGCCACGTCCTCCCAGTCGAGCGACGGCTTCGGGAAGAGCTCCGTGAACAGACGCACCGCGGTCCGCGGCCGCGAAGAGAGCAGATTCCGCCAGGTGGAGCCCGGGTAAGCCCGCGAGAGCTGCACCAGCGCGTGCAGGGCGGCGGGGTTCGGCCGTCCGGCCGGCGGCGGCACCATGTCGTCGAGGCGGCGCTGGAACTCCGGATCGGCGACGTACTGCGCGATCCCCTTGCCCAGCATGAACGGCAGGAACGCGAGATCGAGGTCGCGTGTCCGCCAACCGAGCATCGTCGTGTCGAGCGTGAGCACGATCGCCTCGCAGCCGCACGCCTCCGCACGCCGAACGAAGCTCCTCGCCAGCTCGTTCGAACCACCGAAGTAGAGCTGGAACCAGCGAGCCGCCGACCCGGTCGCCGCGGCGATCTCCTCCATCGGGCGCGACGCCTGGCTCGAGATGACGAACGGCACACCTTCCTCGGCCGCAGCGCGCGCCGCGGCGATGTCCGCCTCCCGATGCGCCATCTCCAGCACGCCCACCGGCCCGAGCAGGAACGGGACCGGCAGCTGCCGTCCGAACAGCTCCACCGACGTGTCGCGGACGGAGACGTCGTTCAGGGCCCGGGGAACGATCCGCCGGCGCTCGAACGCGGCACGGTTCGCTGCAACCGTCGACTCGGCCCCGGCCCCGCCGGCGATGTAGGCGAACCCCTGACGGCTCATCGCCTTCCGGGCCCGCTGCTCCAGCTCGACCGGGCTCGCCGGGACGCGAGGGCGGCGGCCGCGCAGGCCGGAAAGGTAGATCTCCGCCTGACGGCCACGGCCGAAGTCGGTCTGACTGTCCGCGCCGGCCGGCACGCCGGCAGTATCGGCTACAGGTCGTGCGGACGGCAACCCGGCGCGGGCACTTGCGAGTGCCGTCGAGCGGAGCTAGCGTGACCGTTGCCGAGCGAAGGGAGGTAGCCGCCATGACCAGGCCGCTTGCGGCGCCGCCGACCGGACGGAGCAGGGTCCGGCTGATCGTGCGTGCCGGGGTCGCGCTTGCCGCCGCGTCGGCGCTCGCCGCCGTCGCAGGGTCAGCCAGCGCGGGTCCGGCCGGACACTGGACGCAGATCACGAAGTTCCACAACGGCGCGAAGGCCAACCTCGGCCTCGCCCGCACCAAGGACGGCACGTTGCACGTGCTCTGGGGCGGGCCGGGCCGCCTGCCGTACCCCTCGATCTTCGATACGCCGATCTCCCGGACCGGCGTCGTCGGCAAGCCGCAAACCGTTCTCTCGGGCTGGGTCGGCGTTCATCCCCCCGACGCGGTCGTTGAGCCGGACGGGTCGATCCACGCGATCATCAGCGGGCAGAGCGTGAACAGGATCGACGACCCGTACAACGGTCTCAACGAGGCCGTAGGCCCCGGAGCCTGGAAGCTCGGCGCCCGAGCATTCGGCAACTCATCGATCACCGAGGCCTCGAACGCCGACGTGCGCATCGGGCTGCTACCCAGCGGCCAGCTCGTCAGCGTCTGGGAGTCGGGCCTGCAGATGCTTATGCAGACCGGGGTGGATCCCTCGACGAAGCCGCAGAGCGTCCAGGCGCCCGGCCACCTCGCCGTGGGCACCGTGGTCGCGGTCGACCGGGCCGGCGGCGCCGTCGTGATCGCCTACCACGACGCGAACTCCGGCAACGACTTCTTCCGTCAGGTCCTGCCCGGCCCGGGCACACCGGTCGCCATGCCGGGAGCGCGAATGGACGGCCCCCAGATCGCGGCCCGAACCGGGGGAGGCGTCTACAGCGCCTACACGCCCGACGGCAGCAAGGTCGTGCTGCTGCGCTTCGGCGGGGCGCCCCGGACGGTGCCCGTACCGAAGGGAGCGAAGCCGCTCACGGCCGGGATCGCCGCCGGACCCGAAGGGCGTCTCTGGATCTTCTACGGCAACGAGCGGACCACCTGGGTGACGCGGACGAGCAAGAAGGTCTCGGGCTTCGAGCCGGTGCAGGCTTTCAAGTCGGCCCCGGCCGTGCAGTACTTCCGCCTCGAGGGCGAGGGGTCGGCCGGGCCGCTCGACCTGTTCGCCGATGTAACCGTCGACGGCCAGACCAAGGACGGGACGTACCAGACCCACGTGCTTCCGGCGCTGTCCGTGCGCATCGTCAGGCAGGCGCTCAAGACCGGCGGCGTGCGCGTGACGGTTCGCGTCGTCGACGCCGGCGATCCGGTCGCGGCCGCCACGGTGAGCGGATTGCCCGGCGGGCCGAAGACGACGGGCGGAAACGGCGCCGCCGTCTTCACCGTGGGCGCGGGAAGGCACGGCAGCTTCGCCGTCAAGGCAACGAAGGCGGGCTACGTTCCGGCGAAGGGCAAGGTGAAGGTCTGAGCGATTGACTCCAGAGGAGAACCCGTGATCACTCGGACGCTCGGCTCAACCGGCCCCCGCGTCTCCGCGCTCGGACTCGGCTGCATGGGCATGTCCGATCTCTACGGCCCCGCAGACGAAGCCGAGAGCGTCGCCACCATCGGGGCCGCGCTCGACGCCGGGATCACCCTGCTCGACAGCGGCGACTACTACGGCATGGGCCACAACGAGTTGCTGCTGCGCGACGCCCTCCGCGGTCGCGACCGCGACGCGGATCACGATCAGCGTCAAGTTCGGCGCTCAGCGCGACCCGTCCGGTCGGTGGCTCGGCATCGACGGGCGGCCCGCAGCCGTCAAGACGGCCCTCGCCCACACGCTCACGCGGCTCGCCACCGACCACGTCGACATCTACCGGCTCGGCCGCGTCGACCCCGCCGTCCCGATCGAGGAGACCATCGGCGCGATCGCGGAGATGGTCGAGGCCGGCTACGTCCGCCACGTCGGCCTCTCGGAAACCGGGGCCGACACGATCCGCCGCGCCCAAGCCGTGCATCCGGTCTCCGACCTGCAGATCGAGTACTCGCTCGTCTCGCGCGGAATCGAGGACGAGATCCTGCCCGCCTGCCGGGAGCTCGGCATCGGGGTGACCGCCTACGGCGTGCTCTCGCGAGGCCTGCTCAGCGGGCACTGGTCGAAGGAGCGCGCCCTTGCACCGAACGACTTCCGCGCCCTGGCCCCTCGATTCCAGGGGGAGAACCTCGACCGGAACCTCGAGCTCGTCGAGGTGCTGCGGACGCTCGCCGACGCCAGCGGCGCGACCGTCGCGCAGCTGGCGATCGCGTGGGTGCTCACGCGCGGCGAGGACGTCGTGCCACTCGTCGGCGCACGCCGCCGCGACAGGCTCAACGAGGCTCTCGGGGCGCTCGCGCTGAGCCTCACAGCGGACGATCTCTCGCAGATCGAGGCCGCCGTTCCCCCCGGGGCCGTCGCCGGAAGCCGCTACGACCCACGGCAGATGGCCGTCCTAGACAGCGAGCAAGGCTAGGTCAGGGTCACTTCGCCGACGGGCCGCCGTGCAGCCAGTACATCGCGTGCGGGGTGTCGCCGAGCGCCTTGTAGAGCTGATAGAGCGCCGTGCTGAGCCCCGCCCCGTGAGCTGCAGCCGGGTCGAGCTCGTAGGCCCGCTCGAAGTACGCGATCGCCTTGGGATCCGTCGCGCTCTTCGGTGCGCTCGTGTCTTTCTGGGCCTCGGCTCCGCGGTTCCTCGCCTCCTCGAAGGTCTTGGCGTTCTTCTCGGCTTCGTCCCGGTACTTCGCGACCTCCGGATTCGGCTTGAGTGCCTTGTCGGCCGGCTTGCTCGGGCCGTGGCTCGCGCCTGATCCGGGCTTCTCGATGACGTCGGCGATGTCCGTCGACGCGGGACGCTCCCTGCGCTGCACGAGCCGCGCGACCGCCGCGTTCCCGGAGGCCTGCTGCAGATCGAGCAGGTGCGCCGGCCCGTCGGTCGAGGCGGTGGCACGCTCGCGGGCCACGCGGTAGTCGGGCTTGCGGGCCTGTTCGTCGCGAGCGTGCACGTACCCGATACTACGACGCCGCAGCGAAATCCTCCACCGCAGACGCCCGCAACGGGTCGAGTCGATCCGGCGGCGCGCCGAGCACACCTCGCCGGGCTCGGCCGCCGGAACTGCTCCGGCTCGGGCAAGCCGGTCTCAGCCCCGGACGCGCAGGACGGTCCGCATCCCGAGCTTCTCGTGGTCCGCGACCGAGCACCAGAAGAGGTAGCGGCCGGGGCGCAGCGCGAGCGTCCGCTCGGCGCGGGCGCCCGGGCTCGTCAAGGGGAACGAGTACGTGCGCGTGGCGCCGATTCTGCGCAGACGCAGGTCGTGCACGTCCTGGCCCTGGTTCTGGACCTCGATCACGACCTCGCCCGCCTTCACCGACGCGCGAGAGAGGACGAAGTGGTACTCGGTCGCGCCGACCCCGAGGCGCGCGGGCGCCGCGGGATGCGCGGCCAGCGCGGCGGCTGCCGCCGCGACGAAGGCGAGCACCCTGGTCACCTGAGCACTTGCGTCCGGGGGAACGAGCGGGCGCTCGGGATGACCCCGGCCGCGTCGACGTCGAACCACTGCTCGAGCAGCGAGCAGTAGAGCCCCCGGAAGTCGGCGGTCGCGCGGAGGTTGCCGTCCTCGTCGAGGTTCGTCACGCCGGGGAACTCGCCGATCATCGTCCCCCGCGCCCGGGTTCCGACCAGGAAGGCCGTCCCGGCCGCGCCGTGGTCGGTGCCGTCGCTGCCGTTCTCCTCCGCGCGGCGGCCGAACTCCGACCAGACGAGCGTCAGCACGCGATCGGCGAGCCCGCGGGCCTCGAGGTCGCGCTGGAATGCGAACAGGCTGCGGGCGGTGACGTCGAGCCCGTCGGCCAGCGCCCGCGGCTGGTCCGAGTGCGTGTCGTACTCGCCCGGCGCCGTGATCGCGACGCACCGGAGCGGAAGGTTGGCGGCGAGCATCGCCGCAAGGCCGGCGAGCTGGTTGGGGAAGTCGCTGTCGACCTTCGGGTACTGAACGGGGCTGTTGTAGCCCTTGCCGTTCGACTTGAAGGGCGCGAGCTGCCGGCGCAGCCGATTCGACTGGGCGGTCGCCTTCGCGGCCTGGTTCAGGAACGGATCCTTGCGCGGGCCGCCGAGCCGGCCCATCGCGTCGAGCATCCGGCTCTCCACCTCGCCCCAGACGCCGGGAGCCCAGAACGAGTAGTCGTCGGGGGAGGCCAGCGAGGCGACGGGAACCTTCGCCGAGGCGATGGCAGGCTGGAGCTGGTAGTCGAGCGAGAGCCCCTGGAGTGGGTTGTCCATGCTCCCGACGCGGTCGAGGTAGCGTCCCATCCAGCCGCTGACGAGGCGGGCGTCTGTGGCGCCGACCTCCCAGAAGTGCCGCGACGTGAAGTGCGACTGGTCGGGGTGCGTGTAGCCGACGGCGGGCAGGACCGACACCTTGCTCTCGCCGTGGAGCGTGGCGAGCGGGCTCAGCGACGGATGCCAGTGGAGGCGCGTGTCCTCCGTGAACGGCTCGCCGGCCGCCGGGTCGAGCGCGAGCCTCGGGCGCAGCTTGCGGTACGTGGCGTCGGTCGCCGGGTAGAGCACCGACAGGGCGTCCGTTCCGCCCGGGAGGAAGACCGAGACGAGCACGGGCTGCGCGGGCCCGGCCGCCGCCCGCGCGATCCCCTCCTCGAAGAGGCGGAGCTTGCCGGCGCCGTAGACGGAGAGCGCGAGCGCGGCGGAGCGGACGAGGAACGACCGCCGGTCGAGCCCCGTCCCGGCCGGCAGCGGCATCCCCGGCTCGATCGCGGGCAGACCGCGCCCGGCCTCCACCGCGCCTCTGCGGAGGACGGACGCACGCGAGAACTCGTCGCAGTGGTGGCAGCGATCCGTCATGAGGTCTGGAGGTCGGGCGACACGGCGACCAGCTGTCGCAGCGCGTTCTCGACCAGCGCGGGGTACTGGCGCTTCTTCCAGTCCGCGTTCGCGTCGTGGAGCGCCGTCCGGGCGAAGCGCGTCAGGTCGTCGTGCGTCTGGCTCGTGAGCGCCGGCTTCCCGAGGAAACGCTCGGCACGGCTCACGAGCACGGCCGCGTCGAGCGGGAGCTTCACCTTGCCGGCGTCCAGGCTGTGCGGCTGGATGGCGTTGCTCGCGATCATCCAGCGTGCGCGGAAGGTCGCGGTGTCGAGCCAGCGCGTGTCGTCCCAGCCGGCGACGTTCGGCGGGTAGAAGAGCTGCTGGCCGGCAAGGCTCAGCAGCCAGGTCCACGCCTCCGTGTCGATCCCGCGCCGGAGCGAGCGGAGGAGCCCGGCCAGGTAGACGGCGGGCGACTTCACCATGCGCGGCCCGTCGTACAGGGCCGGGTGACGGAGGATCGCCTCGACGACCGGCCGCACCTCGTAGTCCTGGCCGACGTACAGCCGTTCGAGCGCGCGCGCTGGTGCCGGCCGGCGGTGCGGTCGGGACGAAGTAGCTCCACAGCTTGGCGACGAAGAACGAGGGATGCTCGGGATGGTGGATGCAGAGGCGGCAGGAGTCGCGCCAGGCGAAGCGGCCGTGCTTGCCGAAGATCCTCTTCACGCCCGGGTCGTGGCGCTTGCTGTCGAAGCGGAACCTGACCGGGCCGAGGGTGTTGCTCCAGTCGTTGCGCCAGCCGGTGAGCGCCCGGGCCTGCTCGCGGACGTCGTGCTCGTCGTAGCCGCGGTCGGCGCCGAGCGTGAAGAGCTCCATCATCTCGCGCGCGTAGTTCTCGTTCGGGGCGTCGCGCGTGTTATCGGTGCCGTTCAGCCAGAGCAGCATCGCGGGGTCGCGTGTGACCTCAGTGAGGAGCGTCGCGAACGAGCCGAGCGCGTGGCTCCGGAACAGACGGTTCTGGCGAAGCATCAGCCGAGCCGGACCGACTCCCTCGCGCGAGGTGGCGAACCAGTCGTGCCACACGAGCGTCATCCGCTCGATCAGCGGCCGGCTCGTCCGCACCATCCGGTCCAGCCACCACAGCTGGTCGTGCCCCCACGCGTCGTAGGGAGCGAGCGGGCGACCCTTGTCGTCGTGCGGGCGCGGACCGCGCAGCCGCTCGCCGGGGGGATGCGTCAGCGAGCGGACGGCGCCGTCGAGCCCGAGCTTCGCGAGCGTCTCGGCCTCGCCCGGACGCGGGCCGAACCCCGCTCGCCAGAGGAGCCTCTCGGCCTGCGGCTTGCCGAAGCGTCCTCCGTACACCGGGATGGCCATACACCTGCCCTATCGGCACCCGTCCTCGGCGCCTCAACCCCCTTCGGGTGCACGGCCCGCGCTCGACGAGCCTCGACCCGTTGCGAAGCAGCCCCGGGTCTCCCACTCCTTCAATGGTTCGTGACGATGACCCGTAGGCGGGAGCTGCTGACGTTTCCGCGGATGTCCCAGGCGGAGACGGTCACGGTGTAGCGGCCGTCGGATACCCGTGTCGTGTCCCACAACTCCCGGTGGTAGCGGGAAAGCGGGCGAACGAAAGACGCACGCTCGCTCTTGCGACAGGCTGTTTCAAGACACTCCCCGATCAGGAGGGACTGGCTTGTGCCGGGGCCGTAGTGGAGCGTGAACGGTGTCGGCGGCAACTGGTCGGCCTGGAATGCGATTCGATGTAGGAGGAGGTGGCCTCGACGGTCGCGTATCGTGACGCCGAGACGGTACGGAGAACCAGGCAACACGAGGTTCGGATTGCTCCCCAGCCAACCGAGGAAGGACTGCGGATCGTCCGCCCGCACCAAGAGGTCGACGCTCCCGGACAGCGCGTTGGTATGGAGCGGGACGCCGCGACCGTTCTCGAAGCGCAGCGAGTGGATCACCGGAGCCATCGTGTCCACATACGGAGCAAGCTTGCCGCCTCGATGCAACGGGTTGACCCAAATCAGCGTGGCCCCTGCCTGCGCCCACTCCGAGATGTGTACGTGCCACTGGCCGCTGCACGTCCAGCCGATCGGTTCGCCTGCCCGCACCCAACTGTTCTGGCGGACGGTCGCAGCGACGTGCCAGTAGGAGAAATGAGCGACTTCCACCCGTCGGCTCGCGCAGGGCTGGCCTGGTCGGTTGCGGATGATTCGGACGGCGCCACCCTCGAGGGCGTAGACGCGATGCGAACGGCCCGGCGGCGCCCCCCGGTCGCGCTTCGCGTCGTCCACCGCGATGTCGACGCCGAAGTGAAACGAGCGGCTGTGCGGAGTCAGACGCGGATCGAGAAACGCGCCCCGGATCGGATGTTCAGCGTGGAGTGGTGCGACCGGCCAGCCGCGGAAATCGTCTGCGTACACGTAGCGGAAGCCACGCGGGAGGGCGCCTGGAATCGAACTCTGGCCGTCGATCACGCCGGCGATCTCATTGTCCGCAAGCGGCGCGGCAGAGCGGGCGCTGGCGGAGGCGACGATGAGAGCGGCTGTGGTACAGGCGAGGACTGCACCGAAAGCGACACACGACGAGAGCCCACGCCGACACGAAGCAGCCATCGCACCTATCCCCTCGCAACGATGAACCTACCGTAGCCCCGAGGGCGCAAAGAGACATCGGAGAATCCACGGATGGCCGCGGCCACGAGATCCACGGAGGCTTCTTCTGCCGCCTCGTCTGACCTCCAGTGGCCCCGGCACCACGAGGCTCGAGCGGGGAACAACAAGTCAGTCTGGACGCAGAATGGCTTCATCTGCAACGGCAAGCCAGGCGATCAGGCATGATCGAGCTCTGGGGGCTGGGACGCGGTGACGAGTGACGACAAGCTCGGGTACTACGCCGTCTCTACGGTTGCGGCGAACGTCTCCTGCTGACACCCGTCTGCGGACGTCACGCGCGCGTGGCCGCGCGTGCCGCGAGCAGGTCGGCGACCCGCTCCGGCTTCGAGAAGAACGGCGAATGGCTCGACGCGAGCTCCACGACGATGTTCTTTGCGGGCGGCGCGGCCTACGCGATCGCAGGTGCGTTGGACGACGTGGAGGTGGACGCCGAGCGAATGCGGTGGAACCTCGACGCGACGGCTGGCTTGGCCCTGGCGGAGCGTGTCTCCCACCTGCTCGTCGAGCCAATTGGCGGTAGCGAGGCTCACGAGTTGGTCGTCGGAGCCGCAGCGCGCGCGACTGGCCGCCACCTGCGCGACGAGCTGCTCGCCGACCCGCGTGTCGCACCGTTCTCGACCGAGCTCGATGCCGCGTTCGACCCCACGACGTACCTGGGACCCGCTGCGGTGTTCGTCGACCGAGCCCTCGAGCGGTACGCCGCCGAGGTGGAGGATTGGGCGTGAAGCTCGGGTGCTAGCGGGCTGACACACCTTGGGCGCTTCTCTTCTAGAAGGAAGTGCCCCCGATATGACAGAAGCCCTGCAAACCGCGTGCTCGTGACTCAGTGCGTGACTCAGCGGGCTGCGGCGACGAGAGGGACGGGCGCGGGTCGGTGCCTGACGGAACGCTTCGCGGACGCGCTCGCGGGCGAGTCTCGCGTCGGGGTGCCCGTACAGCTTGCGCACGAGTTCGCCGCCGTCTTGGTGCCCGAAGTGGAGCGCTATGTCGCGTGCGTCGAGTTCGAGCACGTTCCAGGCGTACCACCCGAAGTAGTGGCGGGTCGCGGTGTAGAGGTCGACGTTGCCGAGGCCAGCGGAGCAGCGCACGCGGTTCCAGTGATGCGAGCGCGACGACGGGCGGTAGTGCGAGCCGCGCAGCGTCGTGAACGCGAACTCGCTCTCGCGCGGCAGCGAGAGCAGGCGCTTGCGTGCGGGGTCGGTGAGCGCGATCGTGCGAACGGAGCCGTGCTTCGGCGGCGTGAAGCGGTGCTCGACGGAGTTCCACTGCTCGTCGACGAGGATCGTCCCGGCCTGGAAGTCGATCTTGTCCCAGCGCAGCGCGTCGAGTTCTCCGCTGCGCATCCCTTCGTGCACGCCGACGTCGAGGTAGGCGGCGAAGCTCGGCGGCGTCAGCTCGTCAGCGAGCGTGACGAAGCGAGCGATCTCGACCTGAGTCGGCGGCTGCGTGTCACGTCGGCCCCGGCTTGAGCGAAGGCCGAGCTTCGCGAACGGGTTGCGATCGACGAGTCGACCGGCAGCGGCGCTCATCGCGTCGTTGAAGAACGCGCGCAGCGCGGGCACCGTCCCGACGTTACGCCCGCCCTTGAGCCACGCGGCAACGTGCTCGTCGCCGATCGAGCGCAGCGGCAGGTCGCCGTGCTGCTGCGACGAACTTGTACGTGCAGGCGCGGTTGGTGATGTTCGTCGAGCGCGGCGGGGCGCTGCCAGAGCGGGTCGGTCGTCCAGTCGTTCCAGAACTCGCGAACGGTGACGCCGAGCCGCGCGCCCTGGTGCAGACGCGTGCGGGCCTCGTTCTCGGCGGCGATCGCAGCCGCCTTCGTGGCGTACGTGTCGGGGCCGCCGATCACGGTCACGAGCGGAGAGCTGACTGGCCGGTGCGCGGGTGACGGACGCGCGTGCGCCAGCGGCCAGACGGAAGATGGGTAGGCATCGAAGCTACTCCTTCGGTTGTCGGTGTTCGGGGGCGGTGTGGACGCGATCCCGAGAGCGCGCGATGGTACGCCACCGATCTCGCTCTCGTGCCCACCCGATCGCCTGAGACGGCAGGAAGCGTCGGGTGCGACTCATGCCCCACGTCTCAGAGGGCATCCCGTCGGCGACCAGCCTCGTGATCGTCCTCGTGCTCACGCCCATCAGCGCGGCCAGCTCGCGCGCATCGACGTAGCGCTCGACGGGCGACACGACCGACAGCGGCTCGGTCACGACGTCAGCATCTCCGCGCGCTCAGAGCCCGACTGCATCGGCCGCGTTTCCAGCACGCCTGCCGCGCACGGGGCATCGGCCGACGGTCTTGCCCCTCCGATCACGGCAGCGCGCTCCTGAGCGCTTCATCGTGTGTCGCCTGCGAGTCGTCGCTCGCGTTGCTCCGCGACGAAGTCGACGAGCACGTCGTCGAGGGCTACGCGTGTGTCGTCGAGCGATCGGCCGCTCGCGATCGCGAGCTTCACTGCGCGTTCGAGCACGAGGTCGACGTAGCGGTCGGGCCTCTTGTCAGACTTCGCGGTCGCGAGTTTCACTGCGGCGTCGAGCGCGAGGTTGACGTAGTAGTCGAGCTTCTCGTCGAGCTTCGCGGTCGTGGGTAGCTCGCCCTTGCCGTAGAGCTGGTCGAGCCGTCGGTGCGCGATCAGGAGGTCGTCGCCGATCTCGCCGACGCGCACGGCGAGGCTCTTCTTGCCGCGTGCGGCTCGTGACGGGGTCGGCCTCGGCTTCGTCTTCGGCTTCGTCTTCGGCTTCGCCTTCGCCTTCGTCTTCGTCTTCGTCGCCGGGTACGACTTGCCGTCTGCGCCGGTCGTCCGAGCGTTCGGCTCAGGTGAGTCAGATGACTCACCTGACGCGCGCTCCTTCGCTGCAGCTCGCTGCGCAGTCTTCTGCGACACCCCCGCCGCCTTCGCCGCGCTGCGCGTGCTCGCGCCGTTGACGACGAGCTTCCCCGCCAGCTCGCCGCGCTCCTCCACGCTCAGGTGACGGCGGGCGATGTTCTCGGCGATCACGAAGAGGCGCACCGCCTCCTCATCGGGGAAGTCGACATAGGCGACAGGCACCTCGCGAGCCCCAGCTCGACCGCGAGGTCACGACGGTTCCGGCCGTCGACGATTTCGCCCTTCTTCGACCAGCAGACGATCGGGTGCGCAGCGTCGTATCCGCTCTTCATCGCTGCGTACAGCCGCTCGCGCTCGTCACCTTCGAGTACACGGAAGCGGCCCGCATCGAGATGTACGTCGAGGGCTCGCAGCTCGTGCGCCGCGAGCGTGCCCAGCTCGTACGGGTAGCCAGCGATCGTCGTCGTCATGACGACCTCCTTCCTGCCGGGCCTGGCCCGGCGTCGTTGTGCCCGGGGTCGGGCGGTGTCGGGTGGATGCGGGCGCGCTGCGCTTGAGATGAGCTGCCCTCCATGCGGCGGAGCACGCCGCTGACGTCGATCCCGTGCTCGCGCAGCCACTCGACCGTCTCGGGCGGCATCGGCTCGCGCTCCCACTTCGCGCGCGGCAGGCCATGCGTCTGCGCGTGCTCGATCTGCCGCTCGCGCTCTTCGGCCTCGCGCTTCTCAGCCAGCGCGCGCGCTCGCGGCCGATACGCGTCGACGATCTCGGCGATGCGAGGCAGGAAGCGTGAGCTGCGGATGAGGTCGTGGATCGCCTCTTGCGCCGCGTGCTCGTCGCCGAGCCGCTCAAGCTCGTGCACGTAGAGGCCGTAGGTCGCGTCGGACACGGCTGGGCTCGGGAACGCGGCGCTGAGCGCGTCCATGAGCACGCGGGCGGCGACCTCGTTCACGGCCGTGCGTCCTCCGCTGGCAGGAGCGCCGGACGATCGTGGTTGCTGTCAAGCGACTCGAAGGCAGTGACCTCGGCGGGCCGCTGCGCCTCGATCGCCTCTCGCGTCTCGCGGTGACGGCGATCGATCGCGTGCTCGTCTGGCGCGCGCCGACGCTCGAACGGCCCGGCCTGCGCTTCGAGGATCAACGTCGGCAGCGTGCTCGGGTGCAGTCGGCGCGCGAGCATGAGGCCGAGCGCCGCTTCAAGCGTCTGCTCGCTGTAGTCCTCTCGGACGAGTGCGCCGAGCTGCCGCGCGACCTGACCGACGACTTGCCGTGGAGGATTCGACCCCAGCTCGCGAGAGCTGTCGACGAAGTAGGCGACGAGCCTCTGCGCGTCACCGCGCACGCCCGAAGGGCGTACTGGTTCTCCTGGTTCCCCTTGTTCGGGTGTCTGAGAGACAGAGGTCGAGACAGGGGTCTGGACAGGGGTCGCCGTCGCAGACCCCTGTCTCTCTGACAGGGGTTCACGCGTGAGACAGAGGCGCATCCGGCTCGGCTGACCACTACGCCGAGTCACTTCCAGCAGGCCCGCCGCCTCAAGCTCGCGCCTGCCTCGATGTACCGACGCCTCAGACGCTCCCATCTCGGCGGCGAGCGTCACTGGGGACGGTGCCGGGTCGAGCGCGGCGCTCGCGTTGTTCGCGTGCTCGACAAGCACACACCCGAGCAGGCGACCTCTCCAGGTCAGGCCCGACTCACGGTCGAGGACAGCGGCCCGCCAACGGAGCCGGAGCGGCGCACTCATCGCTGCCCGCCCCCGAGGGCGTCTACAGGGTCAGGATCGTCTGATCGTGAGCCAGGCGACCGAGTGCGTGTGCGGACGCGGGTGCGCGCACTACGACGACGCGGCCGATGCCCACGCGCACGAGCGTGACAAGCGATCAGCGTGGGGACGAGGGTCGCGCGCGCCCTGCGCACCGTCCAGCCGAAGCCGACGTCGTCCGGCCCGAACGCTGGCGGGGGTTCGTCGAGTTGCAGTGCAAGCACGTCCGCTTCGCCCGACTCGATCTGCAGCCGCGCCTCGTCGACCGCCGCCTGGTAGTCGCCCAGCTCGATGCTCAGCGTCCCGACCAGCTCGTCCATCACGCGCCTGCCCAGCTCGGTCAGCCCGCCCTTGTCGCCTGCGAGCTGAGGCGACTCCGCCGCGCCGACCTGCACGTCGTCAGACGTCTCGTATGCCTGCTCGTCGAGCAGCAAGCTCACGTCACCCAGAACAGAACCGGGTAGCTGTCCTCATCGCCGCGAACCATAGCGAGTCGCGCCAGAAAATGCCTCGATATGCAGGGCATTCTGTACGACCACTCGAACAGGATGGGGCCGGGAAAACCCGGCCCCAGCGAGGCGAAGTGTGATGAGGACTGCGCCAACCCGCCCTCCGAGTCTACGCAACGCTTCCAGGGCAGAGGCGGGTAGCCTGCTGCGCGGGTGAGCCACCTTCGGGATGCATCGGGCACGATTGTCTGCGAGCACGAGCACGAGCCCAGCTGGCACGACCACGATCACGACGACGGCCACTCGCACGGGCTGATCGACCGCTCGATCGTTCGCTCCCGCGACGGTGTGAGGACGGTGGCCGTGTCGCTCGCCGTGCTTTTCGTGGTGGCGCTCGTGCAGTCAGCGATCTTCGCGCTGTCGGGATCGGTCGCTTTGCTGGCCGACCTGATCCACAACTTCGGGGACGCCTTGACTGCCGTGCCGCTCGGGATCGCGTTCTACCTTCGGAGCGCGCGCGGCGAGAAGGTGGCGGGCCTTTTCGTGGTGTTCGTGATCTTCGTGTCGGCGTGCGTCGCGCTCGTGGTGACGATCCTTCGCCTGATTCATCCGCAGCACCTGTCGCACTTGTGGGTGCTCGCCGCGGCGGGCGCGGTCGGGTTCGTCGGGAACGAGATCGCAGCGCGCGTGCGACTCCGGGGCGGGAAGCGGCTCGACAGCCCGGCCTTGATCGCGGACGGCAACCACGCGCGGGTCGATGGGTTCGTGTCGCTCGGAGTTATCGCTAGCGCCGTCGCCGTCGCCCTGGGCGCAGCCGTCGCCGACCCGATCATCGGGCTCGTAATCACGCTCGTGATCCTCAAAGTCACGTGGGACTCTTGGAACACGGTGCGCCAGCACCCGGCTCACGACGACTACGCCTAGCTGTCGAGGTCGGCGAGCAGCTCGAACTCGTCGACGGCGCGCAGAACCTCGCGGATCGGCGCGGGACGCCAGTGCTCGTACTCGCTGTCGAGCTGAGCGAGCGTTTCCTCCCAGCTCGGCTGCTTGCGCTCGTCGAGCACGGCCTCGACGCGCGCCACGAGCTGCCCGTGCGGCTGCTCACGGCCTCGTTCGAGCCAGTCGTACACGGTGCGACGGCCGACGCCAGCGGCCTCGGCAGCGGCCTTCACCGTCGCGCCTTCACGCATCGCGTCGATGATCGCGTCGGCGCGCTCGGGCGTCAGTCGGGACGGCCGTCCGGGGCGAGAATCCGCACGCATGGGCGATCCCAGGTTGCCCGATCTTTTTCGCGAGTGGGCGCGAGTGTCCGTCTCAGACCCCGATAGAGGGATACGGCCCTCTCCCGCTCGCCCGACGCGCGTGAGCACGCTCCGGTTGATGCGACGTAGCGCTGACATTGGTGTACGAAGTGCCTATGGGCGCGACGATCAGCGCGCCTGACCGCGAGCTGCTGTCTGCCTCCTACGCTGCTTGCTGGCTGCGGCCACGGTAGCGCCGACGAACCAGCGGCCGTTGTCTACCGTTACACCCACTGCATCGATTCCAACGGCCCCGAGGGCCGTCAGCGCTGTTGGAAAGCGCTGTGCCGGAGGCACGGAGGATTCTGAGGTTGGCGGGCTGGCCGACATCAGAATCCCGTGCTGATGCCGCTGGAAACTACAGCTACGGTGGACTCTACAACCTCGTCTCGGAAGACCCGTCGTGGGTGATCTGCTCGCAAACCTACGACAAGCTTGCTGACGGAACCCGTGACTTGTACCTCGATGCCGCTCCCGAGTGTGGCCTCGTGAGGATTCCAAAGCTCATCGGTAAGAAGGTCACACAAGCAGGGGCACTAGCAGACAGGCTCGGGCTGATATTGGACCTCGACAGCGCCGACCCCGTGCTCCATAAAGCCGACATTGAAGACTCATGGGTCGTATGCGAGCAGGAGCCACTTCCAGGAATGGTCAAGAGGGCGGCACTGGATGTCCTGTCCGTGGCCCTCGCACGACCAGGAAGGTGCTAAGAACTCGAAGCTGTCTCGACGAGAGCGCGTAGGGGGTTGCTCTCCACCCCGTCGAGCGCGCAGCCCGTAGCCTGATCGCCACGTCCGTTGGCGCGGGGCTCGCTCACGCGGTCAGCGGTCGAGCGCCTCCCTCTGCAGGCTGCTCACGGCGACCGTCGCCTGGCCCCGCCCCGGCGGGCCTACGCGCTCAGTCAATCGACGGGGGGCGACTGAGGGCTCGCAGCAGCTCGCCTTTACGAGCGGCCTTCTGCGCGCGACCGACGGCGAACACGTCCGACCCCTGACGCTGGGCGCGCTCGCGCTGGGCGATCTCGCGGGTGACCTTCGCCGTGCGAGCTTCTGCTGCGGCGACGCGGGCGAGCTGCTCGTCGAGGTCGTTCACGCGACGTCCTGCACGGGCTGCGGTAGGTCGCGGCGCAGCGTCGGGGCACGCTCACCGCCCGCCGTAAGCAGCTCATCGGCCGCGCGGGCGAGCCCGTCGGCACGTGAGAGCGCGACGTCACCGAACGCGGTCTTCCCGAAGACGAGCTGCGCGAGCCCTTCGACTCGTTGCGCTGCGCGGTTCCGTCCCGCAATCGCGTCGATGATCGTCTCGGCGACGCGAGTCACCTGCGCCGCAGCGATCTTGGCGTCGGCTTCAAGTTCGTCGACCAGTTCGTCGAAGTGCTCGGTGGCGGCGAGCTGCACGCGCCCGTCGTAGTCGCGTACAGCCGCCTGCAGGCCGCTGCGACGTTCCCCCCACGGCGCGTTGTACGCCGCACGCGCTGCGCTCAGCGTCTGCTCGGCTTCGGCGCGCTGCTTCGCGCTCGCCGGCTCCCCGGAGCGGGCTTCACGTTCGAGCGCGGCTAGCGCCTCGGACGCCTCGGCGACCGCTCTGCCGCTGTCGTGCTGCTCCCGATCGAGATCGCGCAGCTCATCGACGAGCGTCTGTCGCTCGTCGATGACGCGCACGAACTCGACTGCCGCCTCGGAGCGCGGGGCGGGGAAGAGATCGCCGTAGTTGCGTGGGTCGAGAGGCATCGTCCCGAGGGTACAACGGCCTGAGCGTGGTTACTGCGGTCGGGACTGGCTGCGCTCAGCCGATTCACGGCTGCTCCGTGTCGACAAGCTGGGGTCACTGGTTCGAGCCCAGTAGCTCCCATACCGCTGTTGCACCTATTAC
Source organism: uncultured Actinomycetes bacterium (assembly GCA_963773175.1). Taxonomy (GTDB): domain Bacteria; phylum Actinomycetota; class Thermoleophilia; order Gaiellales; family Gaiellaceae; genus CAVZAC01. The sequence goes on along the minus strand of CAVZAC010000005.1, from coordinate 96,579 downwards.
AACAAGTTAGGTTTGATCGTCGTTCTTCGTGCACAGCGGCTTGGTGGGGGCGGTAGGCTTGGCGTGATGTTGCCGATCGCGTGCGGAGGTGAGTCTGTGGAACCTGGCAGTACGAGCCGAAGACTCGTGCGCGCGATGACGGCTGAGCCGCTCTAGGCTCCGTCTCCGCGGGTAGGCGCTGCCGGCCACTTGCCGGAGATGACGTGGTGGACACGGATATTCCACCGGCCGCGTGGCCGCGCGCTGCGCCGCTCGGCCGTGCCCGGCTCCGGACTGGTCGCGCGTGTGCAGCTTCCCAAGCTGGCGTTTCTGGCCGTGCTCGGCCCCGGTCTGGTCAGCGGGTTCGCGGACAACGACGCGGGTGGGATCACGACGTACTCGATCGTCGGTGCGCAGTTCGGGTACGCACTGCTATGGGTCGTGCTGGCGAGCATGCTTGCTCTGTACGTCACGCAGGAGGTGGGGGCGAGGCTCGGGCTGGCGACGGGGCGAGGCTTGCTCGATCTGATTCGCGAGGACTTCGGGATCAGGTGGGCTGCCCTGGCGATCGTGACGATGCTGGCCGCAAACCTCGGAACGACACTGGCGGAGTTCGCCGGGATCGGGGCGGCGCTGTCGCTGTTCGGCGTCCCGGTTCCCGTGTCGATCCTGTTGTCGGTGATCGTGGTCGGCTCGCTCCTCGCTCGGGCCGGGTTCATGCGCGTGCAGTTCGTGTTTCTGGCTGTCGGGGCCGGTGTGTCGGTGGCGTACTTGCTGTCGGCGATCCTCGCGCACCCCGACTGGGGAAAGAGCGCGCAGTACCTGGTCGCACCTCACGGGCAGGTGACTTCCGCGTATCTGCTGGCCGTCGTGGGTACGGTTGGGACGACGATCACGCCGTGGGGGCAGGCGTTCATCCAGTCGTACTGTGCGGACAAGCGTCTCGGCCCCGAGCACCTGCGGACCTCGCGGTTCGACGTTGCGCTCGGTGCGGTTCTGACGAACACGATCGCGGCGTTCATCGTGATCGCCGCCGCAGCCACGCTCTGGACGCACGGGTTCACAACCATCCCAGACGCGGCGGCGGCGGCCCGAGCGCTCCGGCCCTTGGCCGGCCACGCAGCAGAGACCATCTTCGCCCTCGGCCTGCTGGGAGCGGCCTTTCTCGGGCTCGGCGTCGTGCCCCTGACGAGCGCGTACGCCACGACGGAAGCGCTCGGGCTCGAGCGCGGGCTCGACTTCCGGCCCCGTCAGGCTCCCGCGTTCTACGGGTTGCTCGCGTTCTTCCTCGGCTTTGCCGCGGTGTTCGTGCTCATTCCTGGCCTGCCTCTGATCAAGGTGATGTTCCTCGCTCAGGTTGTGAACGGCCTGTTGCTGCCCGTTATCCTCGTCTTCGTCATGCTGCTGAGCCGCCGGGCGGGCCTCCTCGGTGAGTTGGCGAGCGGGCGCGTTCTCTCCGGGCTGGGCTGGTTGGTCACCGTTGTCGTCAGCGTCATGTCCATCGCGCTCGTCGCCACCTACGTGCTGTCGTGAGCACGACCCCCGTAATCCTTCACCTCTCGCTGGTGGTCGGCGGGGTCCTCTGTGACTCGGGCGGTCGCATCGGCAAGGTCGACGATCTCCTCGTCCGGCTCGGCGAAGACGACTACCCGCCGGTGAGCGGCGCTGTCGGCCGCGTCGCCGGCCGCCGGCTGTTCGTGCCCGCCGAGCGGATCGCCGACATCGAGCCGGGGCGCGTGACGGTGAGCGGTCTCCGGCTCGACCTGCAACCGTTCCAGCGGCGAGACGGCGAGGTCCTGCTCAAGCACGATCTTCTCGACCGTCAGTTGATCAACATCCAGGGTGCGCGCCTCGTTCGCGCGAACGAGATCGAGATCGCTCGCATCGAGGGCTGGTGGCGCGTCGTCGGCATCGACGTCGGCGTCCCGAGTCTGATCAGGCGACTTCTCCCGAAGGCAATGGCACCGCGAATCGGCACGAGCGCGTTCCTCGACTGGGCCAGCCTCGAACCGTTCACCAGCCACATCCCGACGATCAAGCTCCGCGTGCCGAGCACGAAACTGGCACGTCTTCACCCGGCCGAGATCGCCGACCTCGTCGAGGCCGCACCGCACAGCCAAGGCGAGGAGATCATCGCCGCGGTCCACCACGACCCCGAACTGGAAGCCGACGTCTTCGAGGAGCTCGGCGACGAGCACCAGCGGGAGTTCCTCGAGGACCGCACCGACACAGAGATCGCCGAGCTGATCGCCCGCATGGAAACCGACGATGCCGCAGACATGCTCGCCCAGCTCGACGACGAGCGACGCCGCCGGGTCATGGACCTCCTTCCGCACGTCCAGCAGCGCCGGCTCCGAAGCCTCCTCGGCTACGAGCCGATGACCGCCGGAGGCCTGATGAGCCCCGAGTTCGTGACGCTCTACACACAGGCAACCCAGGAGGAGGCGCTGAACCGCGTCCGCCGCTCGGCAGCACCCAGCGAAGCGCTCACATCGATCTTCCTCATCAACACCCACCGCCGCTACCGCGGAGCAGTCACACTGCCCGACCTGCTCCGCGCCTCACCGGACGTACCCCTTGTCGAGCTCGTCACCCACCAGCGCAGCGTCCGAACCGACGCAGAACTCGACGAGGTCGCCCGCACGATGACCGACTACGACCTCGCCGTCATTCCAGTTCTCGACGACAGCGAACACCCGATCGGCGTGATCACCGTCGACGACATCCTCGAAATCCTCATCCCGCCACCCGGCAGACGCTTCGGCATCTTCGGCGGCTCGTAGAGCCACAACACCCAACTACCCGCACGGCTCCAGCGACTCCGCCGAGCCGTGGCGCGTGGTTACGCCGTTATGGCCCCCGCGACGCCACACGCGTCCGGGGGCCTGGCGGCGAGGGAGTAGCCCCACCGCGCCGCTCATCGTGACCGACGCCGAGCGCGCTCGGCGCAGTCGTGAGACACGGGCCGCCTCGTGACTCATTCTCGTGACTCAGGCGCCCAGGATCGGCCGTTCCGCGACTCCGCATCGCTTCGACGAGTCCGCCGCCAGGCGTGCAGGAATCCGCTGCACTTCGATGGATTCCTGTCTCGTCCAGTCGTTGTCTGTCTCCACGTGTCGCGAACGAGGTCGAGATGCCCCCGACAAGAATCGAACTTGTGCACGCGGTTTAGGAAACCGCTGCTCTATCCACTGAGCTACGGGGGCATTTTGGCTCAACCAAGCGGTTTGAGCCGGGTAGTGCTCTATCCACTGTAGACGCACGCCAGGGACGAGTATCTGCCCACTCCGCAAGCTACGCACTCGCTCGCGGTCAGGGCCTCGCGTGGAAGGTGACGCCCGGAGAAGACGCGCTACGTCTGCTGGTCGGGTGCGCGGGAGCGGCGCTCGTAGAGCGTGGCGTTGAGGACGGCTGCGCCTACGATCACGCGCCCGACGAAGAAGAAGGCGAGGAGCAGGGTGGCGGCGGTGCCGAGGGCGCCGTACGTGCTCGTCTTCGACTGGAGCAGGTTGCCGAGGATGAGGATGTTGAAGAGCACGACGCCGGTGAAGCCGACCGCGTAGAAGAACGAGCCGGGGATCAGGTCAGTCCAGCGGGCGTTCGAGTGGGGCACTTGCAGCGAGATGACGAGCCAGATCCCGGCGAGCGCGAACACGAACGCGACGAGGCTGAGGATGCCTCCGATCACCGTCTGATGGTTCACCGCGCTGACGCCGACGACCAGCGCGAGCTGGCCGACGAGTGCGGCGCCGAAGACCCAGAGCGAGTGGGTGCTGACCTTGACCGCGGCCGCCGAGCGCTCCCAGGCCAGGGAGCTCACGATCGCCACGGCCCGGAGCAGGACCCGCGTTGCGTAGACGAGCACCAAGAACGAGGTGAGCGCGACCCACCAGCTAGACCCGCCCTTGGAGGCATCGGCGACCTGCTTCGTCACGACCCCGGCCAGCCCGACCGAGTTCGCGACCGCGTTCGGGTGCACGCCAAGCGCACTGCCCAGGAGTCCGAGGCCCGAGACGATGAAGAACGCGAGCGGCAACGAGAACACGAACAGGCGATAGGAGAGAGCACCGGCGAGCATGCCGCCGCCCATGTGAGAGTCGCGCTCGATCGTCTCGAACGTGGCGTCGAGCGCTCCCGAGCGTCCGCGGGCCTCCTGCACCCAGCCCTTGAGCGCGTGCGCGTGCTCGACCCAGAGCGCCAGGCGCCGGAGCAGCGTCCGCCGCGGCGGCGGCAGGTCCATCCGCCCAGGCCCGTCGACGCGATCGGTGGAGGACGTCACGGCTGCTCGGAGGCGGTGAGGTTCTCCACAGGGCGGGCGGCCAGACCTCGGCGCGCCGACGCTTCTCCGCCAGCCGCCAGTTGACCCAGACCGGGGAGAAGACCGCGCACACCAGCGACATCGTGATCATGACGAAGACGCAACCGATGATCGTGAGCGCGACGCCGAAGGAGCCAAACGCCTTGCCGTTTGCGTTCAAGGGAGCCGCCACGAACAACGGCGCGGTGGCCATCGCACCCCCGAGCACGATCGAGGCGAGCAGCGCCCCGGGGAGCAGGTCGCGAAACCCGACCTTCCGATGGAGCAGAAAGCGCGGGACCCAGAGCCAGAAGACCGTCGACGCCACCAGCCACGCGGGGAGCACGACGAACCAACCCGTGTCCCGAAGCTCCGCAGAGGAGACGAGTGCGAGCGCGACGGCTCCGGAGAGCACGAAGAAGAAGATCGCAAACAGCGCCTGGTCTGCCGCCGAGCCGACCTCGATCCCCCAGGCGCGGGCATAGACGCCCTGATAGATCTGCCCGATTCCGATGCCCCACAGCAGGAAGCCGACGACGATCGTGAGCGTCGCCGCCAGCCTGTTCGACGAGGCACTGCCGAACATGTCCTGGACGAGGCCGGCGGTCGCCCCGGTCAGCTTCAGATGGGTGATCATCCGCTGCGCAAAGGCGTTCGCGTCGCTACCCGACGAGTGGAAGTAGCGCGACCGCCACCAGCGCAGCCGGCAGCACCGACAGCGCCGAGTAGACCGTCGCCGCACAACCCGAGTTGCGACTCGCCTCGAAATAGGCGCGGAACCACTGCAACGCAAGCCGACCCACTGATGTATCGGCGCGTGCGCTCAGCCAACCCTGCACCGCCCTGATCCGACTACCGCCGGTCGCCGCCTCTGTGCTGCCCACGCGATCAGACATAGCTGGTCGATATCTCCGGGCGGCGACCGGTTCGCGTTCCTGGCCCGACGCCTAAGCCGTCGTCAGCCGGTTCTGCGGCGGCGACATGAACGCGCCGAAGATCCAGAGAATCGGGAAGAAAAGCCCGAAGAAGAACATCCACCCGTGCCCGTGCTTGAGCGTCATGAACCCGAGCGTGAACGCCACGAGCAGGTACAGGAAGACGCCTCCACCGATTGCCCACCACATAAATGCCTCCTTGGTGGCCGGAGCGGCCCTTTCGCCGCTCAATACGCTTGAGCGTGCCGCACGAGGCGTTAGCAAGACATCGGGGTGGCGACCTATCGGTTCTTCGGACTATTCGTGACAATCGCAAAGCGTAAAGCGCTGAACCTCGTCCTCAGCACGACCGGCGGTTCCCGGCTAGCAGCCCCGCCGCAGAGGAAGCAGCCCGCTCCGACGGTTGCGCAACTCGAACCATCATCCCAGAGCGCATGGCGTCGTCGGGCCGACCTTCATGGCGGTGGAGCGGCGGCTCAGTGTCGCCAGGCCGCAGCCATGCCTAGGAGCCGCTGCTCTATCCACTGAGCTACGGCGGCCAGAACGGGGCCCGAGCGATGCTCTGCCCCGCTGTGCGAGTGTAGAGCGGCACGCAGCGCGCCGCGACGGTCGCGCGAACCGTGAGAATCGCGCCATGGTCGAGGCGACCGCCGGCACGTACACGGGCAGGACGGCCTGGGCCCGCAACCTGGCTGCGCCGGTGCGGGACTTCATGGCCCAGGAGATCGGCAGCGCGCTCGTCCTGCTCGGCGCCGCCGTCGCCGCGCTCGGCGTGGGTCAACGCGTTCCCCTCCTCCTACGACTCGTTCTGGACGACCGAGATCTCGGTGCACGTGGGGAGCGCGTCGATCGCCCAGGATCTCCGCGGCTGGGTCAACAACGGGCTGATGGTCTTCTTCTTCTTCGTCGTCGGGCTCGAGGCGCGGCGGGAGTTCGACATGGGCGAGCTGCGCGAGCGGAAGCGGGTCGCCCTGCCCGTGATCGCCGGGATCGGCGGCATGGCCGTGCCCGTGCTGATCTTCCTCGCCTTCAACGCGGGCCGATCGACGGCCCACGGCTGGGGGACGGCGATGTCGACCGACACGGCCTTCGCGCTCGGCGCGCTCGCGCTCGTCGGCCGCAAGTGCCCGGCCCGGCTGCGGCTCTTCCTGCTCACCGTCGCGGTCGTGGACGACGTCGTCGCGCTGCTCGTGATCGCCACCGTGTACACGAAGCACGTCGCGGTCGACGCGCTGGTTGTCGCGATCGTGCTGTTCGGCGTCGACGCTGACGCTGCGCTCGTTCGGGATCCAGCGCGGCGTCGTCTACGCGGTCGCCGGCGTGCGCGATCTGGGCGGCGCTCTACAAGTCCGGAGTCGACCCGGTCATCGTCGGGCTCGCGCTCGGGCTGCATGACGTCGGCCTACCCGGCGGCCCGCGGCGACCTCGAGCGCGCCACGGAGCTCTTCCGCTCGTTCCGCGAGCAGCCGACGCCGGAGCTGGCCCGCTCGGCCCGGCTCGGCGTGGAGTTCGCGATCTCGCCCAACGAGCGGCTCCAGCAGCTCCTCCACCCGTGGACGAGCTACGTCGTCGTGCCGCGTGTTCGCGCTCGCCAACGCGGGGATCGCGATCGACAGCGGCTTCCTCTCGCCGGGCGGTGACCTCCCCGGTGACGCTCGGGATCTTCTTCGGCTACGTCGTCGGCAAGCCGATCGGCATCGTCGGCGCCGCGTGGATCGGCTCGCGGCCTCGGCTCGGAGGCATCCGGCCGCCGGTCAGCTGGCCCGCGCTGATCGGCGCCGGCTCCGTCGCCGGGATCGGGTTCACCGTCTCGATCCTGATCGCCAGCCTCGCGTTTCACGGCGAGCAGCTCGAGGAGGCGAAGCTCGGCGTGCTGGCCGCGGCGGTCGGCGCCACGCTCGTCAGCTGGGCCGTCTTCAAGGCGATCGACCTGCTGCCGGACGAGACGCAAGGCGCGTCAGGCAGGAGGCACCGCGGCGCCCATCATCGACCTCACGGTGCCCGTCGACCCGGAGCGCGACCACATCCGCGGGCTCGCCGGACGCGCCGGTCACGCTCGTCGAGTACGGCGACTTCGAGTGCCCCTTCTGCGGCCAGGCCGAGCCCGTCGTGCGCGCAGCTGCTCGGCGAGTTCGGCGACGACCTGCGCTACGTCTTCCGCCACCTGCCGCTCAGCGACGTGCACCCGCGCGCGCAGCTCGCGGCCGAGGCAGCGGAGGCGGCCGACGCGCAGGGCGCCTTCTGGCCGATGCACGATCTGCTCTTCACCCACCAGAACGCGCTGAAGCCGACCGATCTCGTGCACGTACGCCGAGGAGCTCGGCCTCGACGCCGACCGCTTCACGGACGAGCTGCGCCGGCACGTCCACCTGCCGCGCGTCGACCGAGGACGTCGACGGCGCCGACCGCAGCGGCGTCTCCGGCACGCCGACGTTCTTCGTCAACGGCCGCCGCCACCAGGGCGCCTACGACATCGCGACGCTCGAGGCGGCGGTCCGCGCGGCGCGCGAGCGGGCGCGGGCATCTGCGTAAGCTGGCTCGTATGCGGGCGATGGTGCTCGAGGCGGCCGGCCGGCCGCTCGTCGAGGCCGAGCTGCCGCGCCCGGAGCCCGCGCCCGGCCAGATGCTGCTCCGCGTGCGCGCCTGCGGGGTGTGCCGCACCGACCTGCACATCGTCGACGGCGAGCTCTCCCGGCCCGAAGCTGCCGCTCGTCCCCGGCCACCAGATCGTCGGCGAGGCCGAGGACGGCCGGCGTCTCGGCGTGCCCTGGCTCGGCTGGACCTGCGGCGAGTGCCGCTACTGCACGAGCGGCCGCGAGAACCTCTGCGACCGCGCCCGCTTCACCGGCTACGACCTCGACGGCGGCTACGCCGAGTGGGCGGTCGCCGACGAGCGCTTCTGCTTCCCGATCCCGGACGGCTACCCCGACCTCCAGGCGGCGCCGCTGCTCTGCGCGGGCCTGATCGGCTACCGCGCGCTCCGCATGGCCGGCGACGGCGAGCGCCTCGGTCTCTACGGCTTCGGCGCCTCCGCCCACATCGTCGCGCAGGTCGCACGGCACGAGGGGCGTCGTGTCTTCGCCTTCACGCGCGGGGACGACGAGGCGGCCCAGCGCTTCGCGCTCGAGCTGGGCGCCGAGTGGGCCGGCGACGCCCTCGGGCCGGCGCCCGAGCGAGCTCGACGCGGCGATCATCTTCGCGCCGGCCGGCGAGCTGGTCCCGGCAGCGCTGCGCGCGAGCGCGAAGGGCGCGACGATCGTCTGCGCCGGAATCCACATGAGCGACATCCCCTCCTTCCCGTACGAGCTGCTCTGGGGGGAGCGGATCGTGCGGTCGGTCGCCAACCTGACCCGCCGCGACGGCGAGGAGTTCATGGAGCTTGCGCCGCGCGTTCCGGTGCGCACCGAGGTGGAGGAGTACCCGCTCGAGCGCGTGGGCGAAGCGCTCGACCGGCTGCGCGCGGGCGCGGTGCGCGGGGCTGCGGTGGTCATTCCGGGCTAGCGCACGCTCCCCGAAACGGGGACTCGACGAGCGCGTTCGCGGGAGTATCAGGGGCCTTCGCCGGCCCGATCACGCTGGGATGCGGCTCGGCGCCCCCCACCGCGGGCAGGTCTCGGCATGTCAGCACTGCTTCGGCGAGAGTCCGCCTCAGGACGCGTCGGCACTCATCCGGGTCTGGGAGCGCGGGGGATGATCGGCCTGCCGGTCGTCGCGATAGCCGCGGCCGTGCTCGCGGCGCTCCTCGTGCGCCTCGCGCTGCTGCTCACCGGGCACCGCAGGTCGAGCTCGAATGCCCTCTACCTGGCCGCCCTCGTGGAATGCTCCGAGGACGCGATCATCGCCACCGACCTCGACGGTGTCGTGACGAACTGGAACCCCGCCGCGGAGCGGATCTTCGGCTACTCCCGCAGCGAGGCGGTCGGGCGCCCGATCTGGGCGCTCATCTCGCCCGGGCACGAGCGCGAATCGCTGTCGATGCTCAGGCGCATCGCGCTCGGCCGGCCCATCGACCCCGTCGAGCGCTTCGAGACGCAGAGGACGCGCAAGGACGGGACCACGCTCGACGTCTCGCTGACGCTCTCTCCCGTGCGCAACCGTTCAGGCGACATCGTCGGAGTGTCCGGGATCCTGCGCGACGTCACCGAGCAGCGTCGGCTGGAGAAGCGGCTGCGCGCCGCGGAGCGGATGGAGGCGGTCGGGCAGCTCGCCGGCGGGATCGCCCACGACTTCAACAACATGCTCACCGCCGTCCTCGGCCACAGCGAGCTGCTCGCTGCCTCGCTCGAGGAGCACGACGAGCGGCGGAAGCATGCCGAGCAGATCCGGTTTGCGGCCGAGCGTGCGGCCGACGTGACCCGGCAGCTGCTCGCGTTCAGCCGCCGCCAGGTGCTGCGGGAGGCGACGCTCGATCTCAACGACGTCGTCGGCGGCCTCGGCGACGTGGCGCGGCCGACGGCTGCGAGCTCGTGCTCGACCTCGAGGCGCAGCTCGGGGCGGTGAAGGCCGACCCCGGCGAGCTCGAGCGCGTGCTGGCCGGCTTCGTCGCGAACGCGCGCGAGGCGCAGCCGCGAGGCGGCAGGATCACGATCGTCGACCCGCAACGTCGACCTCGACGAGGCGTTCGTCGCCCGCCATGCAGGATCGCGCGTAGGCCCGTTCGTCGAGCTCGCCGTCTCCGACGAGGGGGCCGGAATGGACTCCGCCACGCTCGCCCGCGTATTCGAGCCCTTCTTCACCACGAAGCCGGCGGGCGGCCCGCCGGCGCGGGCCTCGGGCTCTCGACGGTCTACGGCATCGTCAAGCAGAGCAACGGCTACGTGAGCGCCGAGAGCGCCCCGGGCAGGGGGAGCACGTTCCGGGTCTTCCTGCCACGGATCGGCGACGCACGGCCGCCGGCACCGGGAGAGCGTGCCCGCTGCAGCGGTCGGGCCGGCCAACATCCTGCTCGTCGAGGACGAGGAGGTCGTCCGCGAGCTCGTCACGGACATGCTCTCGCACGCGGGCTACGACGTGCAGGCCACCGGCGACCCGCAGCGCGCACTCGAGATCGCCTCGGACGCGGGGCCGATCGACCTGCTGATCACCGATCTCGTGATGCCGGGCATGAACGGCCGGCGGCTCGCCGAGCGGCTCGAGCAGATCCGGCCGGGCACACCGGTGCTCTTCACGTCCGGCTACGCCGGCGACGACGTCGCTCGCGGACGGCGGGCTCGGCGGGGGCCGGCGTTTCCTTCCGAAGCCGTTCACCGTGGACGAGATCGCGGAGGCGGCACGCACGTTGCTCGTCGCCGGCGCGCGCGGATAGCGTCGCGCGGTAGGGCCGCGGCAGCCCGCCCCATGGGATGTTTCTTGCGCTTTCCGTGAAATCAGACACAATCGCGGCTGTGGAGAGGCAGACTCCGGCGGTCGACGCACGGCCCGGGTACGTGACGCACGAGTCCGAGGCCGAGGCGAGACACGAGAGCGACACGGCGTCCGTGCGCGTGACGATCGACTCGTCATGCGGCTGCGAGTTGCTCGAGCAGCGAGTCGTCCGCTTCGCACCGGGCCGCTCGGCGGTGCGAGCGACGGGAGATCACCAGCAGCTCGTCTACGTGGCGGCGGGTCGGGGGACGCTGATCCTCGACGGGGATGAGCACCCGCTGGAGCCGGATACGGGTGCGTTCGTCGCCGGCGGCGAGTCGTACGCGGTGGACAATCCGGGGCCGGACGAGCTGATGCTCGTCATCGTCGGGGCGCCGCAGCTGGCCGGGCACACGGCCGGCCGGCGGCGAACCGTGCGCTTTGCAGATCGGCCGGTGCTGAAGGCAGGCGCCGACCGCGAGTTCCGCTTCCTCGTCGACAGGGACCTGGGCTGCGCCGACGTCACCCAGTTCGTCGGGCTGATCCCGCCGGGCCGGGCGCCGCTGCACAGCCACACCTACGACGAGGTCGTCTACGTCATCGAGGGCCAGGGTGTTCTGCACCTCGGCCAGCGGGAGACGCCGCTCAGAGCCGGCAGCTGCATGCATCTGCCGCCGCTCGTCGAGCACTGTCTGGAGAACACGGGTGCTAACAACATGCGTGTGCTCGGCGTCTTCTATCCACAGGGCGATCCCGCTTCACGGGCCTACGAGGCCGACAACTGAAGCGAGGGGGACCGGGGCACATCCAACAGGAGGGTACGGAATGAAGTTGAAGGTCACGCTCGTTGCGGTGCCGGTCTTGGCACTCGTATTCGTGGCAGCCGCAATTGCGAAGTCCGACGGAGGTGCTGCCAAGGCGTCGCCGCAAGGCAGCGGCCATCGCGTGCGGCACCACGCGCACGATCGGGGTCGGGACAGCGATCACCGGTCCGGTCGCGTCGCTCGGCAGCCAGCAGCTCAACTGGGCGAAGTACTACGTCGCGGGCTGGAACAAGACGCATCCCAAGGCGAAGATCAAGATCATCCAGGGCGACACGCAGCTCGGTGTCGACACGGCATTCGCGGTCAAGGTCGCGCAGTCGTTCGCTTCCAACCCGAAGGTGCTCGCGGTCGTCGGCCCGGTCGGCAGCCAGGAGGTCGTCGCCTCGACGTCCGCCTACAAGGGCGGCGGGCTCGGCTTCATCTCCCCGTCCGCGACGCGCACCTCGCTGACCGACGGTGTCACCGACGGCGTCAACCGGCAGGGATACTTCTTCCGCGTGGTGCCGAACGACAGCGTCCAGGGCCCCACGGTGGCCAACTACATCATGAACAAGCTGAAGGCCAAGAACGTCTACATCATCGACGACCAGGAGACCTACTCGCAGGGCCTGGCCTCCGGCGTGTCGGCGATCCTGAAGGCCCACGGCGTCAACGTCACCCGTGACTCCGTCGACCAGAAGGTGACGGACTTCTCCTCGATCATCACCAAGATCCCGGGGAACACCAACGTCATCTACGTCCCGTGGCAGGTCGCCTCCCAGGCGCAGGCGCTGGGCCAGCAGCTCAAGGCCCGCGGCAAGAACATCCCGCTGTTCGGGTCCGACGGCCTGTTCGACCCGGCGACCTTCAAGATCGCGGGCTCGTACGACTCGTTCTTCCCGGTCAACACGGCCAGCCCGGTCGTGAAGGCCTTCACGAAGGCCCACGGCGGCGACGGCCAGTTCTTCGGCGCTCCCGCCTACGTCGCGGCCCAGGTCGCCACGATGGCGATCACCAAGGCGTGCGCGGACGGCAAGGCCACGCGTGCCGAGGTGCGCAAGATCATCGCCAAGACCAACATCCCGGCGAAGGCATCCCTGCTCGGCGTCCGGATCGATTTCCGGAAGACCGGCGACCTCCGCCACGGCGGGTTCGGGATCTACAAGATCCAGCCCAACGGCGCGTATCTGCGGGTCGGCTAAACCAGACCGAACCGCCTCACTGATCCAGACGACGTGCGGCCCATCACTACGATGGGCCGCACGTCTTTTCAGCGCGAGCAGCCATAGCCCGAGCGTCTCGTCTCCAGATCACGCCAATCGAGCAGAGAGGAAGGACATGACGTTGAAGGTCACGCCTCTTGTTGCGGCGATTCTGGCGCTCGCATTCGCGGCTGCCGCGATTGCGCACACCGACGTGCGCGCCGCCGAGGCGTTGCCGCAAGCGGCCATTGCCTGCGGCACGACCCGCACGATCGGTGTGGCCGCACCGCTCACCGGCCCGGCCGCGCCGATCGGGCAGCAGCAGCTGCGCTGGGCGCAGGCCTACGTCAAGAACTGGAACGCGCTGAAGGCGAGCAAGAACCGCAAGATCAAGATCATCCAGGGCGACACGCAGCTCGGCGTCGACACCGCGTTCGCGGTCGATGTCGCACAGTCGTTCGCCTCCAACCCGAAGGTGCTCGCGGTCGTCGGCCCGGCCGGCAGCCAGGAGGTCGTCGCTTCGACGCCCGCCTACGAGTCCCGCGGGCTCGGCTTCATCTCCGGCTCTGCGACACGCGTCTCGCTCACCGACGGCCACACCGACGGCAACCGGATCGGCTACTTCTACCGCGTGGTGCCGAACGACGGCCGGCAGGCGCCGACCGTGGCCAACTACATCAGCAACAAGCTGAAGGCCACCCGCGTCTACGTCATCGACGACCAGGAGGCCTACTCGCAGGGGCTGGCCTCCGGCGTGCAGGCGATCCTGAGGGCCCGCGGCGTGAAGGTCACCCGCGACTCGGTCAGCCAGACGACGTCGGACTTCTCGTCGCTGATCGCGCAAGATCCCGGGCAACACGCAGATCATCTTCATCCCGTGGCAGCTCTCGCCGAGGGCGCAGGCCTTCGGCCAGCAACTCCAGACGAAGGGCAAGGGCAAGATCAGGCTGTTCGGCTCCGACACGCTGTTCGATCCGGCCAACTTCACGATCGCCGGCTCGTACGACTCGTTCTTCCCGGTCGACACGCAGAGCCCGATCGTGAAGGCGTACGCCAGGGCACACGGCGGCTACGGCGAGTACTTCGGTGCGCCGTCCTACGTCGCGACCCAGGTCGCCGTGGGCGCGGTCACGAAGGCGTGCGCCGACGGCAAGGCCTCGCGTGGCGAGGTTCGCAAGCTGATCGCCAAGACCAACCTGAAGACCTCGGTGCTCGGTCTCCCCGTCTCGTTCACCCCCGACGGGAACCTGCGCCGGGGAGCGTTCGGGGTCTACCAGATCCAGAGCAACGGCAGCTACAAGCGGGTCGGGTAGCCCGCGCCGCCCCGATCCGAAAGACGGCGTGCAGCCCATCCAACCAGTGGGCCGGACCGACATCTGAGAGAGTTACGACCAGATCGTGAACACGAACCTCCGGAACCAGCTGGTCAACCTGGGCGGCCTGGGGGTCGTGCTGGTCGCGTGGACCCTGTATGCGGTCTACCTCTCGCCGACCCACGGGTGGGCGTTCTTCCTCCAGCTCACCGTCAACGGGATCATCCTCGGCAGCGTCTACGCGCTCATCGCGCTCGGCTACACGATGGTCTACGGGATCCTCAAGCTGCTGAACTTCGCGCACGGCGACGTGTACATGATCGGAGCCTTCATCGGCTTCGGCGTGCTGACGCTGCTCGGCGGGCCGCTCAACCCGGCGATCCCCGTCGCGCTGCTCGTCCTCTGCATGTTCGCCGGGGCGATGCTCGGCTCCGGCCTGCTCGGGTTGGCGATCGAGCGTTTCGCGTACCGGCCGCTGCGCAACGCGCCCCGGATCGCGCCGCTGATCACCGCGCTCGGGGTCGCGTTCTTCCTCGAGAACTCGGCTCTGCTCCTGTTCGGCGCGCAGATCCGGAACTACGACGGCTTCGACCTGATCACCTACAACGGACTCCACGTCGGCGGCGGCGACAACCCCGTCTTCATCCAGTACCTCGGGATCCTGTGCGTCGGTCTCGCCCTCGCGCTGATGATCGCGCTGCTCGCGCTCGTCCGCTGGACGCGCCTGGGAAAGGCGATGCGCGCGACGTCGTTCGACCGCGAGGCGGCGGCGATGATGGGCATCGACACCGACCGCGTGATCGCGGGGACGTTCTTCATCGGCTCCGCGCTCGCCGGCGCGGCCGGCGTGATGTTCGGCCTGCTCTTCAGCCAGATCTACCACCTCATGGGCTTCCTCGCGGGACTCAAGGGCTTCACCGCCGCCGTCGTCGGCGGCATCGGCAGCATCCCCGGCGCGATGCTCGGTGGTCTGCTCGTTGGGCTGGTCGAGTCGTGGGCGCAGGGCTACCTGAACGGCAACGACTCCGACCTGGTCGTGTTCGGCATCCTGATCGGGATCATGCTCGTCCGCCCCAGCGGGCTGCTCGGCACGCCGGCGCTGCAGAAGGTCTAGAGACGACGTGACGGCGTGACCGAGCACGCCTCCGCCGGCGCCCGAGGACGCCGCCCCCGAGGCCAAGGGGATCGGGGTCGACACGTGGGTCGCCCAGGCCGACGAGCGCAGGGAGCAGCTGCCCGGCCTGCGCGGCCGGATCGCTCACATCTGGAGCATCCTGCCGGCCGCGGGAAAGCTCGCGCTGCTCGCGCCGGCGATCCTGGTCCCGTTCGCCGCCCTTCATCAGCAGGGCAACCTCTACAACTACGGCATCTTCATCCTGATCTACGCGCTGCTCGCGCTCGGGTTGAACGTCGTGCTCGGGTTCGCCGGGCTCCTCGACCTCGGCTACGTCGCCTTCTTCGGCTTCGGTGCCTACATCTACGCGTTCCTGTCGGGCATCCACCACGAGAAGGGCCACAGCTACGCCCACCACTGGGACGCCCAGTACTCGATCCCGGTCGCCGTCATCACCTGCGCGCTGCTCGGGCTCTTCCTCGGCTCGTCGTCGCGCCGGCTGCTCGGCGACTACCTGGCGATCGTCACCCTCTTCTTCGGGCAGGCCTTCGTCGTGTTCACGAACGCCACCGACCCGTACGGGATCACGAACGGCTCGAACGGACTCGCCAACGTCGACCCGCTCACGTTCTTCGGCGGCCGCGCTCACGATCCACACGACGCGCGGCTACTACTGGTTCCTGCTCGGCGTCGTCGGCAGTCGTGCTCGTGATCCTCTACTGCCTGAGCGAGTCTCGCACCGGCCGCGCCTGGAAGGCGTCGCGCGAGGATCCGCTGTCGGCGGAGCTGATGGGGATGCCGGTCAACCGGCTGAAGATCATGGCGTTCAGCTTCGGCGCCGGGATCGCCGGCCTGGCGGGCAGCATCTTCGCCGCCGTGCAGACGGGGGCGTTCCCCCAGAACTTCGGCACCGCGGTGCTGATCCTCATCTACGCGGTCGTGATCCTCGGCGGCACGGGCAGCCTCACCGGGATGGTCGTCGGCGCGATCGTGATCATCGCCTCGAACCAGGTGCTGGACTCGACCTCGCCGCCGAACCTCGCCCGCACGCTCTTCTACGTCGCGCTGATCGCCACCGTCGTATTTCACGATGAAGACCTGGCAGAAGCGGGTCGTCGCCCTCGGCGCCACGCTCGGCCTGAGCCTCGCGCTGCACGCGATCGTGGGCGCCCTCTGGCCGCGCTGCATCCACGGCGAGGTCACCTCCGGCGGGTACCTCACGGGCGCGATCAAGCACTTCGTGCTGCTTCCCGCCAATCCCGGTCGCCTCGCCGTCTACGGCTACCTGCTGATGATCGTGTGCGTGATCGTGCTCGTGCAGCTCAAGGGCTGGTGGCGTGTGCTGGTGTTCGTGCCGACGCTGTACGTCACCGCCTTCGTCTGGGAGAACCTGCTCATCCAGCAGCCCGTCGGTGACGCGTGCCGTCCTCTTCGGCGTGCTGCTGATCGCGGTGATGACGATCCGGCCTCAGGGGCTGTTCGGCACCGCGAAGGTGGAGATCGTCTGATGGGCCGCATGCTCGAGCTGAAGAGCGTCTCCAAGGCCTTCGGCGGCCTGCAGGTGATCTCCGGGCTCGACTTCCACGTCGACGAGCACGAGATCGTCAGCGTGATCGGCCCCAACGGCGCCGGGAAGACCACGCTGTTCAACATCGTCACGGGCGTCTACGAGCCGGACGAGGGCGAGATCCTCTTCGAGGGCGAGTCGATCGTCGGGCTGCCAGCCGTACAAGATCACCCAGCGCGGCATCGCGCGCACCTTCCAGAACCTGCGGCTGTTCCTGAACATGACCGTCAAGGAGAACGTGATGGCGGCCGCCTACGGGCACACCAATGCGGGCATCGTGCGCTCGGTGCTGCGCACGCCGGGCATGCGGCGCGAGGAGCGGGCGATCAGCGCGCTGGCGGAGGAGAAGCTCTCGTTCTTCGGACAGCGGCTGATGGGCTACCGCTGGAACCAGCCCGCCTACTCGCTCTCGTACGCCAACCGGCGCCGGCTCGAGATCGCGCGGGCGATGGCGACCAACGCGCGGATCCTGCTGCTCGACGAGCCCGCCGCCGGCATGAACCCGGTCGAGACGCACGAGATCACCGAGCTGATCGGCAAGCTCCGCGACGAGCTGGGGCTGACCATCTTCGTCATCGAGCACGACATGCACCTCGTCGAGGGCATCTCGGACCGGGTCGTCGCGCTCGACCACGGGGTCAAGATCGCCGAGGGCACGTTCGACGAGGTGGCCACGAGCCCGAACGTGGTCGAGGCGTACCTCGGGCTGCGCGCCAAGGACGAGGGGCCGCGTCGTAGTGGAGGCCGCGATCACACCGGAACCCGTCGACGCGGGCACGCCGCTGCTCGAGTTCGACCACGTGCACACGTACTACGGCCAGATCCACATCCTCGACGACGTCGTGCATCAAGGTCGGCACGGGCGAGCTCGTCTGCCTGCTCGGCGGCAACGCATCCGGCAAGTCGACGACGCTGAAGACGTGCCTCGGCATCGTCAAGCCGCGCGAGGGCCGCGTGCTGTTCGACGGCGAGGACGTCAGCACGAAGAACACCAGCTACCGGATCGGCCGCGGGATGGCGATCGTGCCCGAGAACCGGCGCCTGTTCGCGCCGATGACCGTGCTCGAGAACCTGCAGATGGGCGCCTACCTGCACGGCAGCCCGTCGAAGGAGGACTACGAGCGCGTCTACACGCTGTTCCCGCTGCTCTACGAACGGCGTGCGCAGCTCGCGGGGACGCTGTCCGGCGGCGAGCAGCAGATGGTGGCGATGGCGCGCGCGCTGATGTCGCACCCGCAAGCTGCTGCTCGATGGACGAGCCGTCGATGGGCCTCGCGCCGATCCTCGTCGAGCGGAGCTTCGAGATCATCAAGCAGGTGCACGAGTCCGGGGTCGCCGTGCTCGTCGTCGAGCAGAACGCCAACGTGTCGCTCTCGATCGCCGACCGCGGGTACGTGCTCGCCACGGGGCGCGTGGTGCTCGCGGACAAGGCCGACGCGCTGCTCCAGAACGACGAGCTGCGCAAGGCGTACCTCGGGCGTTGAACGCGCTGCGCAGCGACCGCGAAGAGCTCGCATGACGTCCCTTCCCGACTCCGTCCGTCATCGCTTTCCGCTGCTGGCCGAGACGACCTATCTCAACTCGTGCTCGCAGGGCGCGCTCTCGGATGCGGTGCGCGACGCCTACGCGGCGTACCTCGCAGACTGGGACGAGTACGGGTCGCCGTGGGAGTACTGGGTCGAGCGCGCGGAGAGTGCACGCGACGCGTTCGCCGGGCTGATCGGCGCCGCCTCGGAAGACGTCGCGGTCACGACGTCGGTGTCGGCCGGGCTGAGCTCGATCGCCAGCGGACTGCGCTACGCGGCGCGGCCGAAGATCGTCACCACCGAGCTCGAGTTCCCGACGGTGGGGCAGATCTGGCACGCGCAGGAGGCACGCGGTGCACGGGTCGTGCACGTTCAGCCCGAGGACGTGATCGACGCGATCGACGGCGAGACGAAGCTCGTCTCGATCACGCACGTCTCGTACCGCACCGGCGAGCTGATCGATCCGCGGCCCATCGTGCAGGCGGCGCACGAGCACGGCGCGCTGGTGTTCCTCGACGCGTACCAGAGCGCGGGCTCGGTGCCGCTCGACGTCGCGGAGCTCGGGCGTCGACTTCCTCGCCGCCGGCGTGCTCAAGTACCTGCTCGCCTCCGCGGGGCTGGCCTTCCTCTACGCACGGAGCGACGTCGTGGAGCGGATCTGGCCGACCGCGACCGGCTGGTTCGCCGACGAGGACGTGTTCAAGATGGACATCCACGACTACTCGCCGGCACGCACGGCGCGGCGGTTCGAGTCCGGCACGCCGCCCGTTCCGTCGATCTACGCCGGGATCGCGGGAATCGGGCTGATGCGCGAGATCGGCATCGCCGAGACCCGCGAGCACGTGCTGCGCCTGGGAGAGCGGCTGATCGCCGGCGTCGACGAGCTCGGCGGCATGGTCGCCACCCCGCGCGAGCCCGAACGGCGCGGCGCGCTGATCTGCATCCGCTCGACCGACGAGCACGCGCTCGTGGCGGCACTCGACGCGGAAGGCATCGTCACGTCCTCGCGCTCCGGGAATCTCCGCGTCTCGCCGCATGCCTACAACTCGGAGCAGGACATCCGCACGGTGCTCGACGCGCTCGCCCGGCACCGGCAGCTGCTCGCATAGCCCATACCTGGCGCGCTACGCTCAGGCTGGATGAAGGACGTCGTGGCCGACATCGAGCGCTGGCGCGGGCAGGGCCAGCAGGTCTGCATCGCCACCGTGGTCGCCACGCGCAAGTCGGCGCCGCGGCCGGTCGGGTCGAAGCTCGCGGTCTCCGAGGGCGGCGAGCTGGCGGGCTCCGTCTCCGGCGGATGCGTCGAGAACGACGTCATCGAGCAGGCCGGCGACGTGTTCACGACGGGGACGCCGCGGCTCATCACGTACGGGATCACGGACGACCAGGCCTGGAGCATCGGCCTGCCGTGCGGCGGCGAGATCGACGTGTTCGTCGAGCGTCTCGATTGAGCCTGTTCGAGCGGCTGAGCGAGGTCGTTGCCCGCGGCGAGCGGGCCGTGTGTCTCACGATCGTCGAAGGCGAGCCGCTGGGGGCGAAGCTGCTCGTGCTCGACAGCGGCGAGACCGTCGGCGACGGCCCTCTGGAGCTCGCCGACGGCGCCGAGGCGCTCATCCGCGCCGGGCACAGCCGCGTCATCGAGCAGCCCGGGCGCAAGGTATTCGCCGACGTGTTCGGGCCGCCGCCGCGGCTGCTCGTGATCGGCGCGATCGATACGGCCGAGGCGCTCTGCGCGCTGGCGGGCGGACTCGGATGGCACACGATCGTGGCCGACGCGCGCGGCCGGTTCGCGAGCAAGGAGCGCGTCCCGAGCGCGGACGAGCTGCTTGTGGCCTGGCCCGACGAGGCCGTCGCGCACGTGCGCCCGGATCACACGACCGCGATCGTCGTCCTCACGCACGACGACAAGTTCGACCTGCCCGCGCTCACGGCCGCGCTGGAGACGGACGCCTTCTACATCGGCGCGCTCGGCTCGCGCCGGAACCAGGCCCGCCGCCGTGATCGCCTGATCGCCGAGGGCGTCGACGAGGCGGCGCTCGAGCGCATCTCGGGTCCCTGCGGCCTCGACCTCGGGGCCGACAGCCCGGCCGAGACCGCGCTCTCGATCCTGGCCGAGATCCTGGCAGTCCGGGCCGGCCGTGCGGGCGGTCGCCTCAGAGACGCGAAGACGCGGATCCACGCAGGCACCGGCGCGTAGACCGCAGCTCTCGTTGCAGCGGCACCGCTCCTTCATATAGAACCCTCCCATGCTGCTGCGGGAGGTCGAGTACGCGCGGCCCGGCTCGGTCGACGAGGCGGTCGGGCTGCTGGCGGCGAATCTCGCAGCGCGGCCGCTGGCGGGCGGACAGACGCTGATCAACGTGATGAAGGCGCGGATCGCCGCCCCGGACGTGCTCGTCGACCTCAACGATCTGCCCGAGCTGCGCGAGATCCGCGAGACGGACGGCGGCCTCGAGCTGGGCGCGATGGTCACGTGCTCGCAGCTGATCGTCGCCGCCGAGGTCCACCGGGTACGGCCGATCCTCGCGGACGTCGCGGCCCAGATCGCCGACGTCCAGGTGCGGAACCGCGGCACGATCGGCGGCAACATCTGCTCGAACGACCCGACGAACCACCTCCCGCCGCTCCTCGCTGCGCTGGGCGCGACGATGACGATCGCCGGGGCGGACGGCGAGCGCGACGTGCCGGTCGACGAGTTCTTCCTCGGCGTCTACATGACAGCGGTCGGCCCGGGCGAGCTGCTGACCCGGATCACGGTTCCGCCGCGCGGGCGGGGCGACGGCTTCGCGTCGGTGACGATCGGGGCCGAGGGCACGTGCGTCGTGAGCGCAGCCGCGAGCCGCGCCGACTCGCTGCGCATCGCCCTGGGCTGCATCGCCGCGGTGCCGGTGCTGATCGAGCCGGCCTCCCCCGAGGAGGGCGCCGTGCGCGAGGCCGTGCGCGCGGCCGACCTCGACCCGCCGTCGGACATCCACGCGTCGGCCGAGTACCGGCGCCATCTCGCCGAGGTGCTCGCGGTGCGCGCCGCGCGGCAGGCAGGAGGAAGCTGATGGAGCCGGTCTCCGCGCAACGGATCAGCGTCGAGGTCAACGGCGTCGCTTACGAGGGCGAGGTCGAAGCCCGCAAGCTGCTCGTCCACTTCCTGCGCGACGACGCCGATCTCACGGGAACCCACGTCGGCTGCGACACGGGCAACTGCGGCGCCTGCACCGTCCTCGTGAACGGGACGCTCGTGAAGAGCTGCATGATGCTGGCCATCCAGGCCGACGGCTCGCAGGTCGAGACGGTCGAGGGCCTCGCCGGCGCCGAGCTGTCCCCGCTCCAGCAGGCGTTCTCCGACCATCACGCGCTGCAATGCGGCTACTGCACGCCGGGCATGCTGATGAGCGCGAAGTACCTCCTCGACCAGAACCCCGAGCCCACCGAGCACGAGATCCGGCGCGCGATCCAGGGCAACATCTGCCGCTGCACGGGCTACGTGAACATCGTCGAGGCGATCGCCGACGCAGCGCGGGGCGGGGCATGAGGTTCGATCGGCACACAATCGGCACGGTTCCGGCACAGACACGTGACCGTTTCCGGACTATCGTCCCCGCCGACGAGGGAGGCGGGTTGAGCCGCCGCCCATATTGGGGTGGGGGGCGCTTCGGAGACGTGGCCGAAAGGAGCATGGCCGCATGAGCGAGGGAACCGTCTCCCCGGGCGAGCCGCTCGTCGTCGAGGCGACCGAGACGAAGCCGGGGTTCGCCGGCACGAGCGTGCCGCGCAAGGAGGATCGCCGGCTCGTGCAGGGCCAGGGCGTCTTCTTCGACGACGTGAAGCGCCACGGGATGGGCTTCGTCCACTTCGTCCGCTCGCCGTACGCGCACGCGAAGATCGTCTCGATCGACGTCTCGGCCGCGCTCGAGGTGGAGGGCGTCTACGGGACGCTGACCGGGGACGAGGTGGCGATTCTCACCGACCCGTTCTTCGAGATGTCGATCGCCCCCGGGCAACGCGATCCAGGACTACGCGCTCGCCGTCGGGAAGGTGCGGTTCGTGGGCGAGCCCGTGGCCGCCGTCGTCGCGACGACGCGCGACCTCGCACGCGACGCAGCCGAGCTGGTCGAGGTCGAGTACGAGCCGCTCGCGCCGCTCGTCGACGCGCGGCTGGCGAAGGACGAAGGTGCTCCCATCCTCCACGACGAGGCCGGGTCGAACGTCGTCTGGGAGGGCGTCTTCGACTGGGGCGACTGGGAGGGCGCGGTGGCCGAGTCGGACCACGTCGTCCGTATCTCCGAGCTGCACTTCGATCGCTTCTCGTCCACCCCGCTCGAGTGCTCGGGCTGCCTCGTCGAGTACAACCGCGGCACCGGGCAGTGGACGATGCACTGCAACCACCAGATGCCGGGGATCGGCGCGATCTGGATGGCGCCCGCGCTGCGCGTCGGCATCGACAAGCTGCGCTTCGTCACCCAGGACATCGGGGGCGCGTTCGGCAACAAGATCTGCCTGCACCCGTACTTCGTCGCCTGCTGCCTGCTCGCACGCAAGCTGAACCGGCCGGTGCAATGGACGGAGTGGCGCACCGACCAGCACATGGCCAACGCGCACGGAAACGAGCGCTGGTTCCAGGATGTCGAGGTCGCGGTCTCAGGCCGACGGGACGCTGCTCGGCTTCCGCTGCAAGGCGGTCGACGACTGCGGCGCCTTCCCCCGCTACGAGCCGCTCGGCTGCATCATCTGGGCGCAGGTCACGCCCGGCTGCTACCGCTGGCAGAACGTGCGCGTCGACTTCACGCAGGTCTGCACGAACAAGTCGCCGGTGTCACCGAACCGCGGCTATTCGCGGATGCAGCACCTCTGGCTGACCGAGCGGATCATCGACATCGTCGCGCACGAGCTCGCGCTCGATCCGGTCGAGATCCGCAAGCGCAACTACATCAAGGCCGACGAGTTCCCCTGGACGACGCCCAACGGCTGCGTCTACGACTCGGGCGACTACGGACGCTGCCTCGACATCGCGCTCGACCTGGTCGGCAGCGGCACGATCGAGGAGCGGCGGCTCGAGGCCGTGTCGCGCGGGAAGCTGCTCGGGCTCGGGATCGGCTCGACACTCGACTCGGGGACGAACAACTTCGGCCAGTCGCAGCTGCTGAACCCCGATCTCCAGTTCTCCGGGCAACAACGAGGTGGCGACGGTCAAGCTGGACATCTTCGGCGAGATCGTCGTCACGCTCGGCACCGTCCCGCAGGGTCAGGGCCACGAGACC
Organism: uncultured Actinomycetes bacterium; assembly: GCA_963773175.1. Taxonomy (GTDB): domain Bacteria; phylum Actinomycetota; class Thermoleophilia; order Gaiellales; family Gaiellaceae; genus CAVZAC01. The sequence goes on along the minus strand of CAVZAC010000005.1, from coordinate 73,248 downwards.
ACCGCGGCGCAGGTCGTCGCCGACATCCTCGGGTGCACGCCCGACGACGTCACCGTGCGACCGGGCCACGACACGTACTGGAACTCCCACGCCGGCTTCTCCGGGACGTACGCGAGCCAGTTCGCGGTCACCGGGCTCGGAGCGGTGAAGGGCGCCGCCGACAAGCTGGCGGCCGAGATCAAGACGGTCGCGGGCGCGGTCTTCGGCGGCCTCCCGCCCGAGGCGATCGTGCTGGAGGGCGGCTTCGCGAAGATCGCGGAGAACCCGGAGGCGGCGATTCCGTTCATGGGCATCGGCGCGATCGTGAACGCGAACAACGCGATCCTCCCGCAGGAGGTGCGCGACACCGTGACGCTCAACTGCCGCCACGTCTACGTGCCGCCGTTCGAGGTGCCCGACAAGGAGCGCAAGTACGGCAACCTCACGCTCACCTACGCCTCGCAGGTCCACGCGTGCGTGGTCGAGGTCGACCCCGAGACCGGCGCCTACGAGATCGTCGACTACGCGGCCGTGGACGACTGCGGCACGCGCATCCACCCGCAGATCGTCGAGGGCCAGGTGCACGGCGCCACGGCGCACGGCGCTCGGCGCGGCGACGCACGAGACCTTCACCTACGACGAGGACGGGAACCTGTTGACGCCCAACTTCTACGACTACCACGTGCCGCACGCGCTCGACATGCCGCCCCTGAAGACGCGGCTACATCGAGTCCGCGTCGCCGTTCACGCCGCTCGGCGCGAAGGGCATGGGCGAAGGCGGCGGTGCCGGGATCCACGCCGTCTGCGCCGCGCTGCAGGATGCGCTCCGGCCGATCGGCGGGCCGATCGTGCACGAGAGCTGCAACCCGCCGAACCGCGTCTGGGAGCTGATCTCGAATCCGGAGGCGTCGAGGGCGCGCGTCTCGGTGGAGAGCCGGTCGTGAAGGTCTCCGGCGAGCGGACCTTCGACGTGACGCGCCAGGTGGTCTGGGACGTCCTCAACGACCCGGCGCAGATGGCGAACCTGATGCCGGGCGTCGAGAGCTTCGAGATCCAGGACGAGCGGCACTGGAGCGCGAAGGTCAAGGTGCCGCTCGGGCTCGGCTCGCTGCCGCTGAAGTTCTCGTTCGAGAAGGTCGAGGAGCGGCCGATCGAGTTCGCCAAGCTGAGCGCCAAGGGCAAGGGCGTGGGCGCGATGATCGCGCTCGAGACGCAGTTCGAGCTGGCCGAGTCCGACGGCGCGACGCTCATGGCGTGGGCGGCGGACGTGCACATCGCAGGCCCGGTCGGGAGCATGGGCCAGCGCGTCCTGCAGCCGGTCGTGAACCAGCAGGTCGGCAACGTGCTCGACGCGCTCGACACGCAGGTGCACAAGGCGGCCGGCACCGCCGAGGGCGGAAGCTGAGCGACGGCTATCGCGGCCCGGGGGCGCGGGTCTCGAATCGGGAGTGCCGCCGCCGTTCGCGGGCTGCGCCGAGGGCCGGACCCACCGGAGGCGCTCCCGGACGGCGAAGCCGAGCACTGCGCCGCTGACCCGCCCGGACCTGCGAGGATCTGGCCGTGGCGCAGGCGTTCCGGATCGGCGTGATGCAGCTGACGATGGAGCCCGTCGAGGAGATGCTCGCAACCGCCCGCGAGCTCGACCGCGGCGGGTTCGACACGATCTGGCTCGCCGAGGCCTATCCGTGGTGGCGCAAGCACGGGATGGAGGCACGCTCGTCGACCGTCGTCTCCGGCCTGATGGCGCGCGAGACCGAGCGGCTCTCGATCGGCTGGGGGATCATCTCGCCGTTCACGCGCCATCCGGTGCAGGTGGCGATGGACGCGCGCGTCGTGCAGGAGCTGGCGCCCGGGCGCTTCCTGCTCGGGTTCGGCACGTCGAAGATCTTCCTCAACAACATCCGCTCGACCTCGAAGAAGACGCTCGGCCCGATGCGCGAGGCGATCGACATCGTGCGCGGAGTGCTCGCCGGCGGTGCGTTCGAGTACACGGGAGAGACGTTCAGCGCGGCGGTGCCGGCGTTGCAGGCAGACGCGCACAGCCCGCGCGATGCTCCGCCGGTGTACGTGGCCGCGACCGCGCCCAAGATGCAGGCGCTGGCCGCGGAGCTCGGAGACGGCCTCCTCACGCCGTCGATCACGACGCCGTCGTACGTGCGCTACACGCGCGAGAACATCGCGCGGGCCGGCCGCGACCCGGACACGATCGACCTCGGCTGCACCGTCGTCGCATCGGTCGCCGCCGACCGCGACGAGGGCCGCGACGGCGCCCGCGAGATCGCCGGCATGTACCTCGCCAACAAGGTCCAGAACATCCAGGGTGCCGCGGACACGCTGCTCGAGCTGGCCGGCATCGAGCAGGAGGAGATCCGGCCCGTCGCCGAGGCGATGGAGCGGGGCGGGCGGCTGGCCGCGAAGGCGGCGGTCTCGGACGCGCTCCTCGACAAGTGCTGCCCGATCGCAGGCACACCCGGGGACTGCATCGCCGCGATCGCCGAGTACCGCGCCGCGGGCTGCACGCACGTGATGCTGGAGCTGTGGGGCGCCCGGCGTCACGAGCAGATCCGGCTCTTCGCCGAGCGCGTCCTGCCCGAGGTCCGATGAAACGGCGCACAATCGGCACAGTCGCGGCACAGACACGTGCGTATTTGCGGGATAGGCTCAACGCAGTGGGAGGAGGGTTGAGCCCCACCCCTCATAAAAAGAGGGGCGGGGGATGGCCCTCCGACATGGCCGGATGGGACATGGCCGGATGAGCCTCGAGATCGACGATCGGCGGCTCGCCGAGCTCGCGATTCGGACCGTCTCGGTGCCCAGCTTCACCGGGTCCGAGGAGCCGATGGCCGAGCTGATGCGCGACGTGCTCACGGATCTCGGCCTGCACGTCCAGTGGCAGCAGGTCGAGGACGGCCGCGCCAACGTGCTCGGCACCTGGGAGGGCGCGGGGGGCGGGCCGACGCTCATGTTCAACGGGCACATGGACACGTCGTACTCGGGCGACGAGCCCTGGCTGCGCGGCATCCGCGGCTTCCGGCCCGAGGGGTTCGAGCGTGACGGCCGCATCTACGGACTCGGGATCTCGAACATGAAGGGAGCGCTCTGCGCCTACGTCGAGGCGCTCACGGCACTCCGCGAGGCTGGTGTCCGGCTGCGCGGCGACGTCATGATCGCCGCGGTCTCCGGCGAGATCGAGAAGGCGCAGCAGGGCGATGCGCAGGGTGCGGAGTTCCGCGGCTACGCGACCGGCTCGCGGCACCTCGTCACGCACGGCGGCGTCGCGGACATGTGCATCCTCGGGGAGCCGACGGAGAACCGCGTCGTGCTGGCGCACTTCGGGTCGCTCTGGATGCGGCTCTCGACGCGCGGGCCGTTCATCCACACGGCGTTCAGCGAAGGACGGCGGGCCGAGAACTCGATCGTCAGGATGGGCGAGGTCCTCGACGCGGTGCTCGAGTGGCTGCCGTCGTGGGAGGCGGAGATGAGCCACGAAGGCGCGCGGCGGGCTCGCCAACGTGGGGGCGATCGAGGGCGGCTTCGGTTGGCGCGCATCGCGGACGCCGCACCGCACCGACCTCTTCCTCGACCTGCGCGTCCCGCCGGGCGTGCCGATGCCGGAGGCGCGCCGCAAGGCACTCGAGTTCGCGCGCTCGCTCGACGGCGTCGAGGCGGAGGTCTACGTCAGCGCGCCCGGAGCCTCCATCGAGGAGTCGCACCCGCTGATCGGCGCGCTCGACCGGGCACACGCGGAGGTCTTCGGTGCAGCCCCGCAGCGCGACGTCGTGCGCTGGTTCTCCGACGCCTCGGTGCTGACCCGCTACGGGATCGCGACGGTCAACTACGGGGCATCGAGCGGGCTGCCCGACGCGGAGCTCGGCGAGAACCTCGAGCTCGAGAACCTGGCGCGCACGGCCGAGGTCTACGCGCGCGCGGCAATGCACGTCTGCGGGGTCGCATGAGCGCCGATCCGTACGTGCTCCCTCCGGGCCTTCCGGTGCCCGAGGACGACGGCGCCTGCGACCACCTGCCGGGGATGGAGCTACCCGAGCTCACGCTGGAGTCGTCGGCCGGGCCGGTGAGCGTGCGCGACTTCGACGTGCTCTACGTCTACCCGCGCTCCGGCCGGCCGGGGCGGCCGATGCTGCCGGGATGGGACGCGATCCCCGGAGCGCGCGGCTGCACGCCGCAGTCTTGCGGGTTCCGCGACCACTCGGCGGAGCTCGCCGCGCTCGGCGCGCGCGTCGCCGGCCTCTCCGCCCAGCCGCTCGACGATCAGATCGAGTTCGCGGAGCGCAACGCGATGCCGTTCCCGGTGATCGCCGATCCGGAGCGCCGGCTCGGCGCCGCCCTCGGGCTGCCCGACCTTCGAGGCCGGCGGAGAGACGCTCTACAAGCGGCTCGCGCTGGTCGCCGAGCGGGGGCGGATCGTCAAGGTCTTCTATCCCGTCTTCCCGCCGGACCGCAACGCGGAGGAGGTCGTGCGATGGCTGAGAGAGCGCTGAGCCGATGAGGCTGATCACCTTCGACGACGGCAAGGTTGGGCTGATCGAGGACGAGGAGGTCGTCGAGCTCGACGTGCCGAGCATGCGCGAGTACTTCGAGCGCGACCAGATCGCGCGCGCGACGGGACGGACGTTCCCGCTCTCCGAGGTGCGGCTGCGGGCGCCGATCGTGCCGAAGAAGCTCCTGCACACGGCCGGCAACTTCCGCGAGCACGAGGAGGAGTCGAAACGGGTCGGCTGGTCGCACGCGATCGCGCCCTGGATCGTCTTCTTCCAGAACGTCGACGCGATCATCGGGCCGGACGATCCGGTCGTGTATCCGGAGCATCTGACCGAGGAGCTCGACTACGAGCTCGAGCTGGCGGTGGTGATCCGCAAGGCCGGCAAGTGGTTCCCGCCCGAGGAGGCGATGGACTACGTCGGCGGCTACGTGATCTTCAACGACATCACCGCGCGCGACATCCAGCGGCGCGAGATGGAGTCGGGCGTGTTCTCGTTCTGCAAGGCGATCGACACGTTCTGCCCGCTGGGGCCGTGGATCGTGACGCCCGAGGAGATCCCCGACCCGCACGACCTGGCGATGGAGCTGCGCGTGAACGGCGACGTGCGGCAGACGTCGCACTCGAGCCGGATGTCGGTGCGGATCGCGGAGATCCTCAGCCACTACTCGCCGCTCGGCTACTCGGCGGGCGACGTCGTCTCGACGGGAACCGTGTCGGGCGTGGCCGGCTTCTCGCCCGACGCAGCGTCCCTCTACCTCCGGCCCGGCGACGTCATGGAGGCCGAGATCGACAGCATCGGCGTCCTCCGCAACCCGGTCGTCTCCTGGCAGGAGGCGCACGGCGAGCCCCCTCCGCCACGAGTCCGCTGGTGACCCCGGAGCCCGGCCCGTGCGTAACCGCGCCAGAACTGTGACCGCGCAGCCGTGACCTGGCCGCGTGACGACACCAAGCTCGACCGGGTCCGAGCGCTGATGGTCGAGCGCGGGCTCGACGCGCTCGTCGTCCGCGCGCCCGACAACGTGCTCTACCTGACCAACTTCTGGCCCATGAAGGGCTACGACGCCGCGGTGTTCCCGGCGGAGGGGGAGCCGACGCTCATCGCCCTCGAGCCCTCCGCCGACGACGTGACCCGCACGGCCTGGACCCGCGACGTCCGCCTCTTCCCGGGCTACGACGCGCGTGATCCGCGGCCGCCCGGGCTCCGCGCACTCGAGCTCGCCGTCGAGGTGGCCCGCCCGTTCGGGCGCGTCGGCCTCGAGCTCTCGCTCGGCACGCAGGCGAGCGACCGCATGATCGGCGAGCCGACGACCTTCCCCAAGGCCTGGTTCGACGCCTTCCCTGCCGCCGAGGACGCGGCCCCGCTGCTCGGGCAGGCGCGCGCGATCAAGACGGCGCAGGAGATCGAGCGGATGCGGATCGCGAACGAGATCGCGGCCGAGGCGATGGAGCACGTCAAGGCCCGTCTCCGACCGGGCATGGCGGAGAGCGAGGCCGCGGCGATCTGGCAGGCCCACGTCCACGCGCACGGGACCGCCCGTGCGGATGTCGACCTCGCGCTCGGCTTCTCCCTCGTCTGGTCGGGTCCCGGGATCCGCACGTTCACGGCGACCGGCTCGCGGCCGGTGCAGGAGCGCGAGCCGACGCTGTTCGAGATCTGGGTCTGCGCAGACGGCTACTGGTGCGACCACACGAAGAACGTCTGCCCGGGCCCCCTCGACGGCCGGTACGAGACGCTGCTCGAGACGCTGCTCGACGGTCTACGGCCGCGCGATCGACCATCTGCGGCCGGGCGCGAGCCTCGCCGAGCTCGACCTCCTGATCCGGGACGGCATCGCCGAGGCCGGGTACCCGGGCCAGCCCTCACACCCGATCGCCCACGGGGTCGGCGCCCGCGCCCACGAGCCGCCGTTCGCACACCAGGCCGCGGGCGGCACGATCGAGGAGGGGATGGTGCTCGCCGTCGAGCCGGGCATCTACTGGCCCGAGGGCGGCGGCCTCCGACTCGAGGACAACTTCCTCGTGACCGCCGACGGCGCCGAGAAGCTGTCGCCCTTCCCCGACGACTTCCGCTGATGGCCGAGCTCTGGACCGGCGCGATCAACGACGGCTTCGGCTTTGCGGCCGAGGTCGGCTTCTACGACACGACCCTCCGCGACGGCGAGCAGACCGTCGGCGTCGTGCTCTCGCCCGACGGACAAGGTCGAGATCGCCCGACTCGTCGACTCGCTCGGGGTCGAGCGGATCGAGGCGGGATTCCCGCGCGTCTCCGACGACGACCGCGAGGCGATCCGGCGCATCGCCGCGGCCGGGCTCGACGCCGAGGTGTGGGGCTTCGCCCGGGCCGTGCCCGCCGACGTCGAGGCGCTGGTCGAGCTCGGGCTGCAGGCGAGCGTGATCGAGTCGCCGGTGTCCGACCTCAAGCTGCGCGCGCTCGGGGTCTCGCGTGAGTCGATGCTCGACCGGATCGGGCGCGCGGTCGGCTTCGCGGTCGAGCAGGGCATCCGGGTCGCGTACTTCGGTGTGGACGGCAGCCGCGCCGACCGCGCGTTCCTGCACGCGGCTCACGGGCGGGCCGTGGAGGCGGGTGCGAGCGAGATCGTCGTCGTCGACACGATCGGCGTCGCCTCTCCGGAGGCGGTCGAGGAGCTGATCGCGGACGTGCGCGCGCGCCTCGGGCCCGGGATCCCGGTGCACTTCCACGGGCACGACGACTTCGGGCTCGCGACCGCCGCCGCGGTCGCCGCGGCGAGGGCGGGCGCACGCTGGATCCACGGGACGGTGAACGGCATGGGCGAGCGGGCCGGCAATGCGCACCTGGCCGAGGTGGCGCTTGCGTTGCGCGGCCTGTACGGCGTCGAGACGACGCTGCGCCTCGAGCGCGCCCGTGCGGTCTCGGCCCGCGTCGCCGAGCTGGCCCGGACCCCGCTCGACCCGTGGAAGCCGGCGGTCGGCGACACGCTCTTCACACGGGAGAGCGGCGCGGTCGCGAGTCAGTTCCACGACCCGGAGGCGATCGAGCCCTACTCGTCCGACGCTCGTCGGCGCCGAACGGCGCATCGTGCTCGGCAAGAAGAGCGGCCTCGACTCGATCCGGATCAAGGTGGCCGAGCTCGGCCTCGACGTTCCCGAGGAACGGTGGCCCGACGCTGCTCGCCGCCGTCAAGCAACGCGGTACGGAACAGCGCGGCCTCGTCGGCGACGACGAGCTGCGCGAGCTCGCCGCCGGGCTGTGAGCGTGGGCAGGCCCGTCCACCCGGTCGCTCCTCCCCGTGCTCACCGAGCAGGTGCGCGACCTCGCCGGCGAGAACGGAATCGAAATCCTGAACGGATCTGGACGGGGCCGCGCCTACCGGGGTGCGCCGAAGCGGGGGCGAGCGCCCCGGATCCGCATTCCCGAGATCCGCGGCCAGGTGAGCTACTTCGTCGCGCTGCACGAGCTGGGGCACCTGGCGGCACGTGGCAACCGCTCGCTCCCCCAGCTCGAAGCCGAGGCGCAGGCCTGGCGCTGGGCGCTCGACCACGCGCTCGTCGCGCCGACCGACCACACTCGCGCCCGGATCCGCACCTACCTGCGGAGCTACTACGAGCGCGCGGTCATCCGCCGCGCCCTCGGCCGCCGTGTCGTCGCGTCGATTCCCGGGCCGGACAGCGCGTACTGGCGGCTCCTCGCAGAGCTGGGCGACGAGAACCCGGCGCCCGGCCCGGTCGAGGTTCGCATCCGCCGTCCCATCCGCCGCTAGCCCGAGGGTCGAGCCTCCGGCGCTAGCCGGCGGGCAGCTCGAACGAGAACGTCGAGCCGCCGCCCGCGCGGGACTCCACCCAGATCCGCCCGTCCATACGCCGGACGAGCTCCTGGCAGATGTAGAGGCCGAGGCCCGTGCCGCCGACGCCGCGGGTCAGGTTGGGGTCCAGCCGATAGAACTTCTCGAAGATCCGGGACTGCTCGTCGTCGGGGATCCCGAGGCCCCGGTCGTGCACCGAGAAGCGCGCGCTGCCGGCGTGCCCGGAGATCTCCACCTCGACCAGGCCGCCGTCCGGCGAGTACTTGACCGCGTTGTCCACGAGATTTGCCAGCACCTGCCGGATCTTGTCCGGATCGCCCGCTGCGAGCGGCGGGGTGCCCTCCTGCACGAGCTCGAGCTCGACGGTCTTCGGAATGTGCGTGCGGAACGAGTCGATCACGCCGCGCGCCAGCTCGACGCCGTCGCAGCTCAGGATCGCGACGTGCATCGTGCCCGAGTCGAGCCGGCTCGCCCACAGGATGTCGTTGACCGTCCGCGCCAGTCGCTCGGCCTCCCCCGCGATCACGCCGAGCAGGTTCTCGCGCTGGTCGTCGGCGAGCGTGACGTCGTCCCGCCGCAGCGTGAGAGCCGCGCCGTAAATCGCCGCCAGCGGTGTTCGCAGCTCGTGGGAGACGGTCGACACGAAATCGGACCGGAGCCGCTCCAGCGCGCGCTCCTCGGTGAGGTCGCGAAACGCGTAGACGGTTCCCTCGGCGAAGCGGACGGCCGAGATCGAGAGCCAGACCTCTCGCCCGTCCAGGTCGAGCGGCAGCGTCTCCGCACGTGCACCGCCGGCGCCGGGACCCGTGCCGACCGGCACGCGCGCCGAGACGCCTGCCCAGCCGGGAATCGCCTCGGCCACCGGACGGGCGAGCACCTCGTCCGCCGAGAAGCCGGTGATCGCCGCCGCGGCCGGGTTCCAGAACCGCACGATTCCCTGTTCGTCGAGCAGTACGACGCCGTCGGCAACGTAGGCCAGCGCGCGGGCCGCATCGCCACGAGCCTCGGCCTCGTGGAAGAGCCTCGCATTGTCGACCGCCAGCGCAGCCCGCCGCCCGAGGTCCTCGGCCACCGCGAGCTCGTCCGGGCCGTAGACGCGGCCGGATTCCGCGGTGGCGATGGTGAGCACGCCGATCGTACGGCCGCGGGCGATCAGGGGCACGAGGATGTTCGACACGAGCCCGAGTGAGCGCAGGATCTCGAACTGTCGCCGGTCGGGTGCGATCGCCTGCAGCCACTCGTCCGTGACCACGGAGATGAGCTCGGACACACCGGAGCCGAGAACCTTCGGCGTGCCCTCGCTCTGCGTGCGGCCGAGCCGGGTAGCTCTGCCCGAGCTCGGCGGCCAGCAGGTGCTTGGCAGGATCGGCGCAGACCACGGCGACGCGCCTCACGGTCCCCTCCGCTTCGAGCACGTCGATCACGCACCAGTCGGCCAGCTTCGGCACGGCGAGCTGCGCAACGCGCTCGAGGGTGAGCTCGTAGTCGAGCGAGGTCGCCAGCGCCGCGCTCGCCTCCGCCAGGAACACGAGCTGCTCGCGGGCCTCCTGCTCGGCCCGGTACAGGCGGGCATTGGCGACGGCGATCGCGGCACGGCGGGCGATCTCCTCGGCGAACGGGAGGTCGGCCGGCACGTAGTTGTGCCCCGAGCGGCTCCAGGCGAACGTGATCGCACCCAGAGTCTGTCCGTGCGCGACCAGGGGAACCGCGATCGTCGAGCGCGGCGCGAGCTCGGTCATGAGCCGCAGGTGCTCGTCGTCACGCACCGTCTGGGCCAGCGCCTCCGGCGTGAACTCGTCGAAGATCACCGGCGCGCCGTCGCGGAGCGCCCGCGCCGCCGGCTGGGGCGAATCCCACGACGGCGAGTAGCGGCGCCGGAGATCCTCGAGCAGCTCCTGGTCGTGCGGATCGGCGGCGGCGACCGCCACCCGACGGATCGTCCGCTCCCGCTCGATCACGTCGACGATGCACCAGTCTGCGAACGCGGGCACCGCGAGCCTGGCGACGTCGCCGAGCGTCGCTTCCCAGTCGAGCGAGTGCCCGAGCAGGGCACCCGCCTCGGCGAGGAAGCGGAGGCTCTCCTCGGTCCGCCGCTGCGCCGTGACGTCGCGGAAGACGCTGATCGCCCCGGTGAGGCTGCCGTCGATATCCCTGACCGGCATCGCCCTCACCGTCGACCAGCCCTCGGCCCCGGTGTCGAGCATACGAAAGCGGAGCAGACGCTCGACCGGCTCGAGGCCGGCGAGCACGAGCCGGCCGGGCAACTCCTCGGTGGGAACGGGGCGCCCGTCCTCGTCGCTGACCTCGAAGCGATCGCGGACGCCGGCGAGCGGCGCGGCGAGCAGCTCGTCCGGGCTGTCCCAGCCGAGCGCCCGGGCGGCCTGCTCGTTGGCGTAGACGAGGGTGCCGGACAGATCCTGCAGCACGATTCCCGCGTCGAGGCCGGCGAGGACGGAGACGAGCTGATCGCGCTCGCCGGCGCCGACCGCGCCCCGCTGGAAGACCGCGACCGCGCCGGCAACGCCTCCGTCGGGAATCCGCAACGGCGAGCAGGTCGCCCAGCCTGCGACTGCACCGCCGGACCTGGATCGGATCTCGAGCCGCCCCTCCCAGCGCTGCCCGGCGAGCGTGGTGTGCAGAGGCGAGCGGGCCGGCTCGGCCAGCAGCTCTCCCAGGTCGCGGCCGAGCATGTCGCCACGCGTCCACCCGAAGGCGCGCTCCGCCTCGGGGTTCCAGTAGGTGACCGCACCCTCCGGATCGATCGCGATGACGGCGGCCCCGAGCTGATCCAGGAGCACGCCCGCCAGCCCGGCCAGCTCGAGCGGCGTCCCGCGCCAGGGCCGCGGAAGGTCCGTCTCGCGACTCACGCTGGTCTCGGCGCTGGAACCGGCACAGACCCGAGTATCGCGATCCCGGACCGAGTTCGCCGCCGCACGGGGAGGAGCGCTGCCGGCAATCCGCTCTGCCGGACCGGCGATACTTAGAGAGATGCGCGCACTGATCAGCGAGAAGCGGATGGTTGCAAAGGGGACGCTCCTGGTCGTCTTCGACCTGCTGGGCCGGGAGGTCGAGTTTCGCCCGGGCCAGTATTTCTGGGTGACCCTCGTCGACCCGCCCTACACGGACGAGAAGGGGCCGCGGCGGCACGTGACCGTGGTGACCTCGCCCAACGAGCACGGAGTGCTGGGCCTTTGCACGCGTCTGCGCGACTCGGCGTTCAAGCGCTCGCTGGCCGAGCTTCCGGTGGGCGCGCCGGTCGATGTGGAGGAGCCGAAGGGCAGCTTCGTGCTCCCGGAGGAGACGGATCGGCAGTACGTGTTCGTCGCAGGCGGCATCGGCATCACCGTCTTCCGGTGCATGCTCCGCTACATCGCCGAGGAGGGCCTGCCCCACCGGGTGACGCTCGTCTACTCCAATCGCGACCGCGAGTCCACCGCGTTCCTCGACGAGCTGCTGGAGCTCGAGCGGACGAACCCGAACCTTCGCGTTGTCGTGACGATGACCGACGATCCGGACTGGAAGGGCGAGACGAGGCGGATCGACCAGGACATGCTCCGCGACCACCTCGGCACGGATCTGGAATCCTCGACCTATCTCATCACCGGCCCGCCGGCCATGGTCGAAGGCGTCACCGAGACGCTCGCCGCCGCCGGCGTCCCGGAGGCCCAGATCCGCCCGGAGGGCTTCAGCGGCTACTGAGATCGACCCGTTGGGCGCGATGAAACTTCCCGTTGCGGCTCCGATCGTGAGGGGCTAGTGGCGACGCGCTGGGACGTGGTGGTCGTCGGCGGCGGCATCCTCGGCCTGGCCGTCGCCCGGCGGCTGGCACTCGACGGCCGCCGCGTCGTCGTGCTCGAGAAGGAGCGGGAGTCTCGGACTCCATCAGACGGGCCGCAACTCGGGCGTGATCCATTCCGGCGTCTACTACGCGCCGGGCTCGCTGAAGGCCCGACTGTGCGCGGAGGGGAGGGAGCTGCTTCTGCGCTACGCCGGCGAGCGCGGGATCCCGTACGAGCTGTGCGGGAAGCTGATCATCGCCCTGGACGAGAGTGAGCTGGCCCGGTTGGAGGAGCTCGAGCGGCGTGCGCTCGCGAACGGCGTCGAGCACCTCCGCTCGGTGCGAGGCGGCGAGATCCAGGAGATCGAGCCGAACGCGATCGGGATGTGTGCGCTGCACGTGCCGGGGACGGGGATCATCGACTACTCCGCCGTCGCCCGGGCGTACGCGGAGGACATCCGGTCGGCCGGCGGCGAGATCAGCGTGGGCCGGACGGCGTCAGCGATCCGCGTCCGGTCACGGGAGATCGAGATCGAGACGGGCGACGAGACGTTCGTCGCCGAACGCGCGATCGCGTGCGCGGGCCTCCAGTCCGACCGGGTGCTCGCACTCGCGGGCGGTGGTCCCGCCGCCGTCCGGATCGTGCCGTTCAGGGGGGACTACTACACCTTCCTGCCCGGACGCAGGCCCTCGGTCCGCGGTCTCGTGTACCCGGTGCCCGACCCCGCGTTCCCGTTTCTGGGCGTCCACTTCACGCGGACGATGGACGGGTCGGTGACGGCCGGCCCCAACGCGGTGCTGGCACTGGCGCGCGAGGGCTACCGGCGAACGTCCTTCGACCTGCGCGACACCCTGGACGTGCTGGGCTACCCGGGCTTCTGGCGGCTCGCCCGCCGGCACGTTCGCTCCGGCGCGCAAGAGGTCTGGCGCGACGTCTCCAAGCGCGCGTTCGTCGCCGACATGCGCCGCTACGTTCCGGCTGTGAGCGGCGAGGACGTCACCTTTGGCCCATCCGGCATACGGGCGCAAGCGGTCACCCCTGACGGACGGCTGGCCGACGACTTCGTCCTCGCACAGGTCGGAGCGCATGATGCACGTGCTCAACGCGCCCTCGCCCGGGGCGACCGCATCGCTGGCGATCGCCGGCGAGATCGTACGGCGGTTCGAGTCGTAAGCCGGGCGGGCGGTCCATTGGAACGGAGCCGGGACTCCCCAGCTTTGTAAGGCTCCAGGGGCCTCTACGGCCCGGGCCGTGGCTCCAGGATCACCACCGCGGTCTCCATCGAGCGGCGGGTGGCGTAGGCGTCGAGGTTCTTGTCGATCTGGCGCCATCGGTCCCACAGGCGGTCCCGCTCCTCGCCCCGCGCGGCGCGGCCGCTGACCAGGCGGGGCCCATCGGCCAGGTCGGCCCGGACGTCGGGATGGGCCTGCAGGTTCAACCACCATGCCGGCTCGCCGTCACCCCAGCCGTTCATGGCCAGGGTGACGAAGTTCGGGCCGTCTTCGAAATAGCCGACGATCACCGCGTGCTCCCGGCCTGTCCGCCGTCCGATGGTGGTGAGCCGCATGGCGCCCCACTTGCCGGGCTTCGGCCGCCACAATCCCACCCGGCCACCGCTCAGGCGGTAGAGGCGCCGGTGCGTGATCCAGAAGAGGTGGATGAACCAGCGGGGAGGAAGTCGAGGCTTCTTGGGTGTTGGGCTAGACATCCCGCTCCTCCATCGACGGCTCGTAGACGACCTTAGCCGAGGACATGGCAACTCGACCCCGGGCCACGCGAGGTGCATCGCCCAAGCGACACCCGGAGCGGCTTGATCGGAAGCCCGAGCACGGCGCCGAGCGCCGGTCGCTAGCGCGGCGGTTCGCGCTGGAGCCACTCATAGAACGCGGCGGGGCTGCCGTTGATCGAGTAGACCGCACGTCGCACCGAGCGAAACTGGGTCGCGGTGCGGTCGAGCTGGGCGAGGAGCAGCGCGCTGCCGCACGAGGCGGATGCGTTCGGGATCACTCGACGGAGGTCGCGGAAGTCGACGTATGCGACTCCCTGTGTGAGCCGCACGCTGCGGAGCATCCCGCTCGTGCGTTGCGAGAACCAGCCGCCGTATCCGCGGGTGCGCTCGGCCGGGGTCGGCCCGCGCAGGAGCGACGCAATCGCACCGCGCAACACCGCCGGAGCGGGAACGAGCCGCTGCCGCGGAGCGACGCGGTCGCAGCGTGTGCCGACGGGCCCGTGTGAGAGAAACACCTTGACCGGAACCGTGCGCGCAGGAGTCTGCCCGGCGGGCGCAGCGGCGCCGGCCGAGGCGAGCGCCACAGCCGCGAGCGCGATGGCTGCGCCGGACTTCCTCACCGCGCGCTCCTTGTCGTTTCGACCGCCTCGGCCTGCGCGTGCTCGTCGCCCTCAGGCGTCCGCACGATCACCACCGGGCACGGCGCGTGGTGTGCAACCTGCTGGCTGACGGAACCGAGCAGCAGTCCCTTGAAGCCGCCGAGCCCGCGGGAGCCGACGACGAGCAGCTCTGAGTCCTGCGCAGCCGCGAGCAGCGCCTCGGCCGGCGGCCCCTCGGTCACGATGCGCGCGACATGGACGTCTCCATCGGGAACCACCTCCTCGACAGCGGCTTCCAGCAGCTTGTGCGCAGCCTCACGCATCGGCTCGACATCCCGCAGCACGTGTAACGCTTCGCTCGTCGTGGACACGCGAGGCAGCTGCCAGGAAGAGCAGTGCGACGACGTCTGCGCGTCGGAGCCGAGCCTCCTCGACCGCCCAGCGGAGCGCGCCCAGCGAGGGCACGGATCCGTCGACGCCCACCAGGATCGCGTGCATTTCCGGTCCTTCCTCCACATCAATCGTGGCGGCAGACGCACCGACCTGCATCGGCTTTCGCAGGCAAGGTCGATGCGGGAAATTACGCAGGCCGACGCCCTAGCCAACGCGCATCGGTGTCAGCACCCGCTCGCCGGCGCCACGCGCCCGGCAGCCGTTGGGGAGTGGAGCCGGCGGCCGAGCAGCTTCTTGGCCTCGGCGGCCCAGAGAACGACGCTCGCGAGCCCGACGCAGATCAGCCACTCGTCGAGCCCGAGCGGCACCGTGCCGAACGCGTCGTTGAGGAACGGCAGCTGCACGACCGCCACCTGGAGCAGCGCGGAGAGCGCGATCGCGCCCCACAGCCATCGGTTCGTGAACAGCCGGTGGAAGGCGCTCGTGCGGTCGGAGCGCGCGTTGAAGCAGTTGAAGAGCTGCGCGAACACCAGGGTCGTGAACGCCATCGTCCGCGCCTCGACGACGTTGCCGGAGCCGCCGACGAACCCGCCCGGCAGCCGGAGGTCGAGCGCGAGCAGCGTCACGACCGCCATCACCGCGCCGACCCAGACGATGCCGATCCACATCTCGGCGTCGATCACGCGGTCCGTGAGCCCGCGCGGCGGCCGCGACATCACGTCGTCGGGCGGCGCGTCCATGCCGAGCGCGAGCGCCGGCGCGCCGTCGGTGAGCAGGTTGATCCAGAGGATCTGCGTCGCGAGCAGCGGCACCGCGATCGCCTCGCCGGTGTCCTCCAGCCCGATCACGCCGGCCAGCACGACCCCGAAGAACATCGTGAAGCACCTCGCCGATGTTCGAGGAGAGCAGGAAGCGCAGGAACTTGCGGATGTTGGCGAAGATCCCGCGGCCCTCGCGGACGGCGCTGACGATCGTGGCGAAGTTGTCGTCGGCGAGGATCATGTCCGCCGCCTCCTTGGCGACCTCGGTGCCGGCGACGCCCATCGCGACACCGATGTCCGCCGCCTTCAGCGCGGGCGCGTCGTTGACGCCGTCGCCGGTCATCGCGACGATCCGCCCGTCCGCATGGAGCGCGTCGACGATCCGCAGCTTGTGCTCCGGCGAGACGCGGGCATAGACGGACACCTCCCGCACCGCCGCCGCGCAGGCGTCGTCGTCCATCGCCTCGAGCTCGTCGCCCGTGATCACGCGAGAGCCGGCCGCGGCGATGCCGAGATCGGCGGCGATCCGCGCTGCCGTGTGCGGGTGGTCGCCGGTGATCATGAGCACGCGCATCCCGGCGGCGTCCGCGTCGGCGATCGCGGCCCGGGCCTCCGGCCGCGGCGGGTCGATGATTCCGACGATTCCGAGGTAGACGAGCTCCCGCTCGACCGACTCGTCGTGCGGCGGCCGCTCGTCCACCGGTAGCGGCCGGTAGGCGACGGCCAGCGTCCGCAACGCATGGTCGGCGAGCCGCTCGACCGTGGTCAGGATCTCGGTCCGGCGCGCCTCCGAAAGCGGCCGCACACGGCCGCCGAGGCGCTCCTCGGTGCAGCGGGCGAGCAGAACGTCGGGCGCGCCCTTGGTGACGACGGCGATACCGGGCTCGCGGTCGAGGTCGGCGTGCAGCGTGCTCATCAGCTTCCGCTCGGAGCTGAACGGGACCTCGCCGACACGCTCGAACCGCGCGCGGCGCTCTTCGGTCAGGCCCTGCACCTTCGCCTCGGCGACGAGGAACGCCGCCTCGGTGGGATCGCCCTGGATCGCCCACTCGCCGTCTACCTCCCGCAGCACGGCATCGTTTGCCAGGCTCCCGCCTACGAGCACGGCGCGGACCTCGTCCAGCAACACCGGGTCGTCGAGCGGGCGCCCGTCCACGCGCAACTCTCCCTCGGGACGGTACCCGCTGCCGGTCACGTCGACCTCGCCCGAGCCGGTGACGACCTTCTCGATCGTCATCTCGTTCTTCGTCAGCGTCCCGGTCTTGTCCGAGCAGATCACCGACGCCGAGCCGAGTGTCTCGACCGAGGACAGCTTCTTCACGATCGCCCGCTGCTGCGCCATCCGCTGCACCCCGAGCGCCAGCACCACCGACAGCACGGCCGGTAGCCCCTCCGGCACGGCCGCCACCGCCAGCGACACCCCGACGAGCAGCACCGACACCAGATCCGACGCCGACCGGAGATCTGCCGTGAGCAGGATCGCGCCGACCACGACCGCCGCGATCACGATCACCGCGATCCCCAGCATCCGTCCGAGCCGGTCGACCTCCCGCTGCAGCGGCGTCGTCTGCGCCTCCGTCCGGCCGAGCAGACGGGCGACGTTGCCCATCTCGGTCGCCATCGCGGTCGCGGTCACGACCGCCCGGCCGCGGCCGCGCACGACCGCG
This sequence comes from uncultured Actinomycetes bacterium, assembly GCA_963773175.1. GTDB lineage: Bacteria > Actinomycetota > Thermoleophilia > Gaiellales > Gaiellaceae > CAVZAC01. Next base: position 56,058 of record CAVZAC010000005.1, on the reverse strand, counting down.
GTGCCGCTGAACACCATGTTCACCCGGTCACCCAGTCCGACCGGCTCCGCGATCGGGCCGGTCTCCTTCAGCACCGCCTCGCTCTCGCCCGTGAGAGAAGCCTCGGCGACCGTCAACGACGCCGCCTCGACCAGCCGACCGTCGGCAGCGACCGCGTCGCCCTCGGCGAGCGTCAGGATGTCGCCGGGCACCACCTCGGCGGCCGGAATCCGCTCCTCTCGCCCGTCGCGTACCACCCCGGCCGTCGCCGCAGACATCCGCTGCAGCGCCGCGACCGCATGCTCGGCACGCGCCTCCTGCACGTACCCGAGCACGGCGTTGGCGACGACGATCGCTGCGATCACGATCGCGTCGTACGGCGCCGCCTCACCGCCCTCCAGCACCCACGCCACCAGCGAGACCACGACGGCGGCAAGCAGCAGGTAGATCAGCGGGTCGGCGAACTGGCCGACAAACTTCCGCCAGGCCGGCATCCGCTGCGCCTCCTCGAGCCGGTTCGGCCCGAACCGCGCCAGCCGCGCCGCCCCCTCCTCCGCGCTCAGTCCTCGGCGCACGTCGGCGCCCAGCGCGGCGGCGACCTCGACCGCATCGCGACGCCACGCGTCCTTTGAGCCTGACGCGGTCCTGCTTGCTCCGACGTGGGTATCAGGCGTCACGCTCACGTCACCTCCATGAGCGCCGCGCAGCTCGGCCCTTTCGGACGACCAGCGCGTCCGGCGACACGGGAGGCGGCTCGCATGCTCACGTGGTACCAGCGGCGGGTGCTGGCGTGCGTGCGAGGAAGACGGCGCTGACCACGAGTGAGGCGAAAGCTGCGAGCTGCAGCGTGCCTTTGACGCCGTCGGGGAGCTGTTCGCCGAAGACGACGAACCCGGCGGCGATGGGTACGGCGTTGGTGGCGAGTGTCGCGAGCCCGGCGGCGGTGAGTGCGTTGCTGTGCTGGAATCCTGCTTGCAGGATGCTTGTGCCGAGGCCGTAGCAGACGATCAGGCTGACGACTGCCACGAACCAGACGCCTTGGTAGACGGTGAGCTTGGCCGAGATGTCGCCGCCGGCGAAGAGCAGTCCGGCGGCGAGACCGAGGGCCGGGCCGCGCGCAAGTCGTAGCCGGAGCACGGCGAGCATCAGAGCTGCGCCAACCGTGCATCCGAGCCAAACTGTGACTGCGCGCCAGTCGGGCGGTTGGTCCACCTGGTGCGTGTCGACCAGCGAGAGGGAGAGGAGGACGAGCCCTGCGATCGCGACTGCGACGGCGATCTGCTCGCGGCGGGCGAGTCTGCTCGGGTGGCCGCGTGCCGTCGCGAGCGCAAGAACGGCGATGCCCGAAGCGCAGACGGCCTGGACGAGAGAGATCGGGGCGAGGCTGAGCGCGGCGATGTAGACGAGCCAGCCGGCCGTCTCGGTTGCAAAGCCGACCAGCCAACCTCGATCGCTGAGCAGCGACGAGAGGAACTGACGCGGTCGACGGGCCGAGAAGGGTGGCATTCCGGCAGCGGCGTCGTGCTCCCGCGAGTAGGCCCAGTTGACTGCGATCGCCGAGATGAGTGCGAGCGTGAGGCCGATCGAGGTTTGCATCAGCCCGCTCTTGCGTGTTCGCACGTAGAAGGCTGGACGGCGGGCTTTGGTCGATCGCGCTCAATGCCTGCCAACGCGGTGACGCGCAAGGGTCGAGCTGTCCCGCGATCGGGGGCCTGCTGCCGCGCGATACGGCTGACCGACGGCACAACCGCGTTCAGCGGAGGGCTTGCAGTCGCGATCTCACCGGCCGCATCTCGAGCCGAGACTGAGCGCACTGGCGACAAGCCGGGCAGCGACGAGAAGCGCGGCCGCCGCTCGGTATCTCGACCACCTGACTCCCTTACGGAACCACGCCCGATGCGGCCCTCTCCGTCGGCGATTCCGAGCACCCCGCCAGCATTCCGCAAACGACGAGCACCTCGCATCCGGCCAAGCGCTGAAGATCGGTCAGCAGATAGCCGCAGCAGGAGCGCAGTGCATTGCGCCTTCGCAGACTGAGGCTCAAACCTATGGGCCGTGGAGGAATCGAACACATGTCCAAACAGCGTTTCTTCTCGCTCCGTGGGGGGCACCGGTGGGGGCACGCCACGGACATCGGCGGGCGTGTTTCGACCCGTTTTCGCGGTTTTCGTTAGGCCGGTCTTGTCCGCAGTCGCCCGCTTGAGTCTCGTTGTACGTGTACGCCCGTCTGTACGCGCAGGGTGCCCCCCCGATAGCTGCGACCCTCGTTGAAGGTCTTAGCCGGCTATCAAGGCCCCGTCGCACAATGAGGGTGTGAAGATCCTCGTTGTCGACTCCGAGCCCGCCGCACGCGAGTTGCTGCGGCGTGCTCTTCAGCTCGAGGGCTACGAAGTGACGCTCGCCGCTGACGGCTCCGCGGCGCTGGAGCAGCTGGGCACGCGCGGTGGCGAGCCCGATGCGGTGATCCTCGACGTGCTCACGGCCGAGGTCGACGGCCTTACGGTGTGCCGCACGCTACGCCGGGCGGGAAGCAGACTCCCGGTGCTCATGCTCGGCGCGCGCGCCGAGATCACCGACCGCGTGGCGGGCCTCGACGCCGGCGCCGACGACTATCTCGTCAAGCCTTTCGCGCTCGAGGAGCTGTTCGCGCGGCTCCGCGCTCTTCTCCGGCGCAGGGTCACGAGATCGGGCGAAGTGGTGGGCTTCGCCGACGCCGGGACGAGCTTGAAAAGCTCTCTTTAGCCGCCCGCGGGGGCCCCGAACCCCGACGTCGAAAGCCCTTTCTGTGTGGCGCGGACGACCGTGGCCGCCACGGCACCGCCCTTCTTGGAGCCCACCACTACGACCGAGTCGCCGAGCTGGAGCCCCTTCGCGGTGCCGGCCGCGGTGCGGGTCACGGTCGTGTTCTTGCCGATCGTCACCTTGACGAGGCCGCCCGTCGACGTCGTAACCCACACCACGCGTCCGCGCGCGAGCGTGACGGTGCCGCTGGTTGCCTGCCCGGTCGTTCCTCCGCCGAAGCCGCCCGAGCCGCGGGTGAAGCCGGAGCCGGAGCGGCTGCCAGACGTGCCCTGGCCGAAGCTGGGGAAGCCGCCTGCCCCCGTCGGGAACCCCCCCGCACCGAACGGCGACGACGCCGCGGCGCCGTGCGATCCGTAGCGTTTCTGCAGGAACGCGCCGCCCCACACGCCGAGCGCGACGAGGAGCAGCACGAGCAGGATCGCGGTCGGCGCGCGCAGCCGCAGCGAGGCGCGGCGTGTACGGGTCGGCCAGTCATCGCCCTCGACCTCCGGCGGGAGGAGCGGCCGGTCGTCCCGCTCGATGGGAGCGCCCGCGGTCACTCGTACCTCAGCGCGTCGATCGGGCGCAGCGAGGCCGCGCGGTTGGCCGGGTAGAAGCCGAAGAAGACGCCCACGGCGACGGCGATCCCGAACGCGAGGAAGATCGAGTACGGCGCGATGACCGGGTCGACCCCGGAGATCCGGAACCGGCTGCCGATGAGCCCCACCGCGATCCCCGCGACGGCGCCGATCAGCGAGAGCAGGATCGCCTCGAGCAGGAACTGGACGAGGATCGCCGTCTTCGGCGCTCCGATCGCCTTGCGGATCCCGATCTCGCGCGTCCGCTCGGTGACCGTCACGAGCATGATGTTCATCACGCCGATCCCTCCCACGAGCAGGGAGATCGCCGCGACCGCGGCGAGCAGGACGGTGAGCGTCTTCGAGGTGCTCGTCGCCGTCTGCAGCAGCGTCTGCTGGTTGAGCACACGGAACGGGAGGTTCGCGACAGTCGTGTCGTTGTTCGAGGCGAGCACGCTCTCGACCTCGTTCTGCGCGAGGTTGAGCGTCGACGCCGACCTGCCCTGGACGATGAGCTGCGAGAAGGACTGCGCATAGCCTGTGAGCACGTCCTGCACGGCCGTGTACGGCGCGATCGCCACTGCGTCCTGATCCTGGAAGCCGCTCGACCCCTTGGCAGCGAGGACGCCGATCACCTTGAAGTTCGCGGAGCCGAGCTGGATGGTCTGGCCGATCGGGTTCGTGCCCGACTGGAACAGGTTGCTGACGACGGTCTGGCCGAGCAGCACGACGCGGTCGTGCCGCTCGACGTTCTGGGCCGTGATCGGGGAGCCGGCCTCCACCTGGTAGTTCTCGGCCTTGAGGTACGACGGCGTCGAGCCGGTCACGGTGGTGCTGTAGGTCGCGCCGTCGAAGGTCGCCGGTCTGAGTCGTCGAGACGACCGGCGACACGGAGACGACGTCCGGTGCCTTGTCGCGATCCTGGAGAGCCCGGACGTCGGCGATCGTCAGCGACGAGGAGCGTGTCTGCGTGCCGGTCGTCGAGGTGCCGCCGCCGAATCGGCCGGTATTGAAGACGGTGAGCGTGTTCGTGCCCAGCCGGTTGATCTGCGCCGCGACCGCCTTCGAGGAGCCGGTGCCGACGGCGACGAGGATCACCACCGCGGCGACGCCGATCGCCACGCCGAGCACCGTGAGCGCGGAGCGCATCTTGTTCGACGCGATGCCCGTGAGCGCGATGCGGAAGGTGTCGCGCCCGCTCATCAGGCCGCCCTCCGGTCCTCCACGACGACGCCGTCGCGGAGACGCACGAACCGCTCCGTGCGATCGGCGACCTCGGGCTCGTGGGTGATGACGACGATGGTGCGGCCCTCGGCGTGCACGGCGCGGAACGTCTCGAGCACCTCCGCGGCGGAGGCGGAGTCGAGGTTGCCGGTCGGCTCGTCGGCGAGGATGCAGCGCCGGGTTTGCGACCAGCGCGCGCGCCACGGCGACGCGCTGCTGCTGTCCGCCGGAGAGCTCGCTCGGCAGGTGCTTCGCCCGGTCGGCGAGCCCGACTTGCTCCAGCGCCGCCGCGGCGCGGGCGCGGCGCTCGCTCCCGCGGACGCCGGCGTACAGCAGCGGCAGCTCGACGTTGGCCTGCGCCGACGTCCGGGGGATTAGGTTGAAGCTCTGGAAGACGAACCCGATCTTGTGCCGGCGCACGCGGGAGAGGTCGGCCTCCTCCAGGTCGCGCACGTCGACGCCGTCGAGCCAGAAGCGGCCGCGGGTCGGGACGTCGAGACAGCCGATGATGTTCATCAGCGTCGACTTCCCGGAGCCGGAGGCGCCCATGATCGCGACGAACTCGCCCTGCTCGACCCTGAGCGAGACGCCGCGCAGCGCGTGCACGGCGAAGTCGCCGGCGCCGTACGTCTTGACGATGCGACGCAGGTCGATGACCGGGTGCACCGTGCGGAGCGGGGCGACCGTGCTCATCCGCCCGGCGGCCCGAAGCCGCCGCCGCCGAAGCCGCCGCCGCCGAACCGTCCTCCTCCGGAGGTCGAGCTGCGAGCTCGACGTGGCCGCGCTCACCGTGACGGTCGGCTCGACGAGGACCTGGCCCTCGCGCACCCCGCTCAAAATCTGCGTCGTGGAGGCGCCGACGAGCCCGGTCGTGACGGTCGTGACCGTCTTCTTGCCGTTCGCGAGGACGGTCACCGTCGAGACCGGCCCGGTCGTGGTGATCGCCGCGCTCGGCACGAGTAGGACGTTCGAGCGCCGATTGACGTAGACCGTCACCTCCGCGGTCATACCGGTCTTCGCCGTCGCGGGCGGGTTCTGGAGGGAGATCGTCACGTCGTAGGTGACGACGTTGGACACGACGGTCGACGTCGGCGAGACGGCGGTGACCTTGCCGTCGATCTGCACGTTGGACAGCGCGGAGAGCGTGACGGAGGCGGTCTGGCCGGCCTTGATCTTCACCGCGTCGGCCTCCGGGAAGCCCGCGACGACCTGGAGCTTCTTCATGTTCTCGATCGTCACCACCGACGACGAGGAGCCCGTCGAGGAACTGGCCGAGCTCGACGGCGATGACGATCCCGTCGAGCCGTTTCCACCCCCGCCCCCGGTCGCCGCGTTCGAGGAGGACGACGAGGAAGAGGACGCGGACGATGTGGAGCCGACGGTGTCGCCGACGGAGCCGTTCACCGCGGTCACGGTGCCGGAGATCGGCGCCCGGAGCGTCGTCGCGCGGAGGGTCTTGAGCGCGTTCGCCACGGCGATCTCGTCCTGGCGCACCTGCACCTTGTCCTGCTCGACGGTCGGGGAGTCGACGGCCGAGTCGATCGTCGACTCGCGCCGAGGCAACGCTCTGCTCCTGCTGCTGCACGGTGAGCCGCTGGGAGGCGACCGCCCGCTCGGCCGACGTGATCGAGTCCTGGTCGGCGCTGCACGCGGTGGCGGCCGTCGTGAAGGTCTGCGCGCTCCCGTACCGGGTCCCGTGGGAGTTGCGGGCGACGAGCCGGTACACGTACGTCGTGTCCTGCGTGAGCCCGCTCACGGTGCGGCTTACGGAGACGGCGCTCGTACCGCTCACGGTCGCGGCTGACGTCCGGTGGCCGTACCCGGCAGTCGCCCCGAACTCGAACCAGTAATGTGTGGTCGCGCCGCCCGGCGTGACGGTGCCGGTCAGCGTCGCGGTGGTCGGCATCGACCCGCTCGCCGAGCCGGTGGCGACCGTCGGCGCGGTCGTGGCCGCAACCGCCTGCGTCGTGCGCGTGCTGCTCGATCCGCCCGTCGGCTGCGAGCCGGTCCCGCCGCTGCCGCCCGAGGTCGCTGAAGCCGACGCGGCGCTCGACGACGGCGCGATGCAGTTCAGCCGCTGGTCGGCCGCCAGTTGGGCCTGCGCCTGCTCCAGCGTCGCCTCGTCGTCGCTCAGCGTCTGCTGCGCCGAGCGGAGCTGAATGCGAGCCGAGTCGAGGGAGGACTGGTTCTGTGTGCGCTGCGACGCGGTGCCGCCGGCCTCGGCGCTAGCGAGGTTCGCCCGCGCGGTGGCCAGATTCGCGCGGGCGGAGGCCAGACTCGTCGCGGCGTCGGTGGTGTCGATCGTGGCGAGCACCTGGCCCTTCACGACCCGGTCGCCGACGGCGACGCGAACCGAGGTCAGCGTGCCGCTCGACGTGAACCCGACCGACGACGTGGCGGCCGAGGAGATGTTCCCGGAGCCGGCGACGCTCGACTCGACGGTGCCGCGCGTGACCGTCGCGGTGCGCTGCGTCCCGGCTGCCGAGGAGGCGCCGGTCCCGACGATCGAGACGGCGGCGAGGCCCGCGACGGCGAGCACGAGCACGCTCAGCAACCCGTAGAAGAGCGCCGTTCTCCGTGGCAGACGGCGGAGCCTCGCCATCCCGCTACCCGGTGGTGGTGGTCGTGGGCGGCGGCTGCCCTCCGCCTCCACGCCCGAACGACGGGCGAAGTGCGGCGCACGCGTTCATCGCCTTCTGCACCTTCGCGCTCGGGGTCGCCCCGCCCGGCCGGAAACCCTGCGACAGCGTGACACCGTTCAGCTTCAGGCAGTTGCGGTACGCGGCGAACGCCTGGCTGTTCTGACCGCCGCCACCGCCGCGGCCGAAGAAGCCGCCGCCGTTCCGCGCCCCGGCGGGGAGCAACTTCGAGCACGCCTGCTGGGCCGCCTGGAACTTCTGCCGCTGCGCGGCGGAGAGACCGAACCCGCCCGGAGGTCCGCCCTGGCCGTTCCCGCCCTGAGGCGGCGCCCCACTCGGCGGGGTGCCCTGACCCGGCTGGAAGCCGCTCTGGGGCGGTCCGCCGTTGCCGTTGCCGCGGCCCGGGAACGTGACGCCGTGCGACTGGAGGCACGACTGGTACTTGGAGAACGCAGCGGCGTTCGAGTTCGTGCTCGAGCTCGTCGAAGTCGACCCCGTTGCAGCGGCCGACCCCGAGGCGCTCGACGACCCGCCGCACCCGGCGGCGAGAGCAGCGAGCGCGCCGGCCACGGCAATGCCGGCACCGGCCCGGAGAAGAACGTTGGTGCTCACGAGGAGCACCTTCCCGGGTGACCATGAGATGCGTCTGTGAGTTAGTTACGAAGAAGTTAAGAATCGCCCGGAGCGCCCGCCGATCCGTCTCAAGACCGCGCCGGCAGTGTCGATCAGCGGAAGCGGCAGGTCCCCTCCACTCCGAAAGGAGCACCATGACCATCAGCGCGATCGGCGCCTCCTCGGCGTCGTGGATGCCGCAGCCGCCCAAACCGCCGGCACTCACGAGCACCGCGAGTCTGCTCGGCATGAGCGCCAACGAGCTCCGGCAGGCGCCGCATCCGGCGAAGGATCCGCTCTGGCCGGACTTGTAGCACAGGTGACTTACGCGGATGATGGCCGCAGGAAGGCGGTCTCAAACGAGGGGAGTGGGAGTATGACAAGGATCGTCCAAGCCACGCGTGCGCGTTCTCGCCGGTGGCTGGCTCTGCCGGTTTTGGCGGTTGTCGTGGTCGTGCTGGTGCTGGTTCAGGGTGCGTTCTCGCAGACGTCCGGGTCAAGCAAGCCGGCGAATGTGGCCCGGAGGCTGGTGACGCCCACCTGCGGTCAGACGGTCAGCGGCAACGTCATGTTGGCCGCCGACCTGAACTGCAGCGCCGGCGACGGGCTGGTCGTCGGGGCGAAGGGCACCACGATCAACCTGAACGGACACACGATCAGCGGGACCCCGACGGGGTCCTCTGTCGGTGTGTTGAACGGCGGCGGGTTGAACGCGGGCTTCACCGCGGTCGTGGTCAGGAACGGAACCATCCTGGGCTTCCACAGGGGCGTCGACCTTGGGGCCTCGGGTGGCACCGTGCAGGTCGTGAAGCTCGTGGACAACGAGCAGTACGGAATCGTCACCAACGGCTCTGCGGTGATCTCGGGCAACGTCGCGTTCGGGAGCGTCAACGGCATCGTCGTCGGCGGCGGCCTTGGGGTGAAACACACGATCATGAACAACGTCTCGAACAGCAACAGCACCTACGGCATCGCGGTTCTAGGGGGCCCCGGCAGCGTGGTCAGTGGCAACCGCACGCTCAGCAACGGCGACACCGGGATCTACTCCGAAGGAACCGTGGGCGTGACCTTCACCGGGAACACCGCGAACGCTAACGGGACTGGCATGCACGTCTTCTCGGATGACCCCACACAGCCGATGAAGGTCTCGGCCAACAAGGCCTACTTCAACGACCACCTCGGCATCGACATCAACCCAGGTGACACCGACTTGGGCAAGAACACGGCGGGCGGCAACGGCAGCGCCCACCAGTGCGAGAACGTCGTCTGCTCGTGACGGCGGAGTAAGGGATTGGCTGTGACGGTGCCGAGGCACGCTGCCCCGGCACGGTCACGCTGATCGGTCGGCAGGCGCCCATATCAGGCCCTCGTGGCGCTCAACCTCGTCGGTGCTGTTGAGGCTCCACCGGCGAGCCGTCGCCCGCGGCGACGTGGCAAGCTCGGCAGCCGTAGCCACCGAGGCGGCACACCTCGGGCCAGCCCCCGGGGTCCCCGGCTGGCCGCCGAACGTCCGGGACTCGTTGACGCTGGGGAACCGCCTCGCCGGGATCGTGAAGAACGGCACCGACGCAGACGCTTTGAGGGCGATCGAGCAGTGGACTTCACGGGTCTACGGGCGGCCGACCGAGCACGTCACGACCGCTACGGAGCAGCCAGCAAGCCTCGAGGCGCTGGCGCAGCTGACGCACAAGCAGCGCGTCGAGCTCCTACGAAGCGTCGGGGAGGGCAAGGCGCTGCGCCTCGTCGACCCACAAGAGGACGAGCAGCAATCCTAGGCCGGAAGCTCCTCGCGCCCGCCACCGGGTACCCCCGCTGGGCGCTGAACGCGTGGGACTCCCAACCACCGGCTGATGGTGGCCGGTCGCCGATGGAGCTGTATGGCAGTTGGCGGTTGTAGTAGCGGCATTGCCGGGAGGACGCGCTGCCCGTCCCTTACGGGTGCGGGCACGGGCAACGGCGCGGCCGCGCGGTTCACCGAGGCCCGATTTCGCGCTACCGTGGGTCTGGCATGACGCGCGATCGCGAGCTTGCACCGGGCCATCGTTTCGAGCACACGGCGGCTCGCCCCGGTCTTCGCGCGAACAACCCTGTCCTCGCGCTCCAACATGCGGCTGGCAACCAGGCGGTCAGTCAGTGGGTGGCCCGCCAGCCGGCGAAGGGAGTGGCCACGACCCCGACCGTTCAGATCGGCAAGCTCAAGATCGACGTCGCCGGCGGCAACACCGACGCGTGGGCCGCCGCGCCCAAGGGCGAGGCTCCCGACAAGCTGATGGTCACCTCCCAGAAGGGACGGCACTCAGCCCAGCTCGAGAAGCTGTTCAAGGCAGGCACCAAGATCGAGAAGCTCACGCTCACGCTCCCGCCGACGAACAAGTCCGGGCAGCTCGCCGTGGGATCGGCCGTCATCGACATTGGGGGTGGCCACATCTCGGACTACAGCGTCGACGGTAAGACGGAGTCGTGGACGGTCGTCGGATACAGCTCGGTGCACAAAGAGACGACCACGCACACCATCCACTAACGGATGTGCGCTCAACCTCGTCGGTGCTGTTCGAGACCGCAGGCACGTTCAACCCCTTGGAAGGGGTGGCTCAGGCTGTTGTTGCCCCATCCGTTGCCCCGAGAGCCTCTGGGCTCAGTCTCTTCCTTATCGAGCCTAGCCCAAAACCCACGCTTTGCAGGGGACTTTGGAGGTGGGCCGTGGAGGAATCGAACCTCCAACCTTGGGATTAAGAGTCCCCTGCTCTGCCAATTGAGCTAACGGCCCGGGAGGACGCGGAGTATAGCCGCGTTCCGGGCAGTTCAGGCCGCATCGGGAGCCCTCGGCTCGGGCGCTACCCGCGGGTCAGGCCGGGTCGAGCGTGACTGCCTGGCCGCTGTCCGCCGAGCGGTACAGCGCCTCGATCGTGCGGGCATTCGCCACCGCGTCCGCACGGCCGAGCAGCGGCTCGGCACGGCCGCGGATCGCGTCGCTCAGGTTCTCGAGCTCGAGCCCGTACGAATCGAGCACCGGATCGATCGGGATCTGCTCCACGCCGCCGTCGCGGCGCAGCTCGATCAGCGGGTTGCGGCAGTGCCACGGATCGTCGAGGAAGAGCGAGCCCTCGTCGCCGATCGCCTCCAGCTCGTCGCGCTCGGGCATCACCATCCCGCAGTCGAACTGCGCGACGGCCCCGCCCGCGGAAGCGCATGGTGCCGTGGAAGCGCACGTCGACGCCGCTCGAGCCGACGAGCTGCTCGCCGAAGACGCGCTCGGGCTCGCCGCCGAGGAGCCGCGAGCCGCTCACGTTGTAACAGCCGACGTCCATCAGCGCGCCGCCCTCGAGCGTCGGTGCGCAGGCGCACGTTCGCGGCGTCGTACAGCGAGTAGCTGAAGGCCGAGCGCACGAGCTGGAGCTCGCCGATCGCGCCGCCGTCCACCAGCTCCTTCAGCTTCCGGGTCTGCGGGTTGTGCCGGTACATGAACGCCTCCGTGAGGAAGCGGCCGGCGCGGTCGGCAGCGTCGAACGCGGCGACGACGTCGGCGGTGTGGCGGCTCATCGGCTTCTCGCAGAGCACGTGCTTGCCGGCCTCGAGCGCGCGGATCGACCACTCGCAGTGCAGCGAGTTGGGGAGCGAGATGTAGATCGCCTCGACGTCCGGATCGGCGAGCAGGGCCTCGTAGCTGCCGTGGGCGCGGGGAATCCCCCATTTCTGGGCGTACTCCTCGGCCCGGGCCGTGGTGCGGCTGGCGACCGCCTGCAGGTCGACCTTCGCGGAGGCCTTCGCCGGCGGGATGACGAGTCGGTTGATGTGCGCCGTGGAGAGGATCCCCCAGCGGACCGGCGTGTCGCTCATCCCCACGATCCTTCCGTGACGGGCCGGAACGCGGTCTCCAGGATGCGGTGGTTGCGCGGCCGCGTGAGCACGAAGAGCACGACCTCGGCCACGTTCTCGGCGGTCATCATCCCGGCGAGCTCCGGCATGTCCGGGGTGCGCCCGCGTCCGTCGCCGATCGCGAAGTCGGTGGCCACGCCGCCCGGGCAGACGTTGGAGCAGCGGACGCCGTGCTCGCGCAGCTCGTGGTCGAGCGCGCGGGTGAAGCCGACCTGCGCGAACTTCGACGCGCAGTAGACGGCCTCGTACGGGAGCCCGCGGCGGCCGGCCTCCGACGCGACGGTCACGAGGTCGCCCTCTCCGGAGGCGATCAGATGCGGAAGCGCGGCGCGGACGACGTACATCGTCCCCTTGACGTTGACGTCGATCATCTCCTCGAGATGGTCGGAGCTGAGCTCGCCGAACGGGCCGTAGGCGCCGACGCCTGCGTTGGCGACCACGATGTCGAGCCGTCCGAACCGCTCGACCGTGGCCGCGACGAGCGCGTCGACCTGCGGCCGCGATCGCGCACGTCGGTCGGAGTCGCGACCGAGCCGGCGATGCCCAGGTCGTCGCCGCTGCGCGACGCGAGCCCGAGCTTCACCCCCTCGCCCGCGAGCGCGTGCGCGACGGCGGCGCCGATTCCGCGGCTCGCGCCGGTGATGACCGCGACCTTTCCTTCGAGTGTCATCGGGCCTCCAGAGGTCTGAGTGCGGGGTAGAGCGATCGGAAACGAGCGTACTCCGCTTCGTACGTGGTCTGCCAGACGGCGTCGGGCTCGATCCGGTCACGCACCCGGACACAGCGGTCGACCGCCTCCTGCAGATCGGCGAAGACGCCGGCCGAGACCGCCGCCAGCAGCGCGGCGCCGAACGCGGCGCCGTCCTCGACCTCGGTCAGCTCCAGCGGGATCCCGAGCACCGACGCGACGATCCGCAGCCACAGCCGGCTGCGCGCGCCGCCGCCCGAGGCCCGGCCGACCTCCGGCTCCACGCCGAGCTCCCGGAGCAGCTCGAGGGAGTCGCGCAGGCCGAAGGCCACGCCCTCGAGCACGGCACGCGTCAGCGTCCCGCGGCCGTGGCCGAGCTCGAGGCCCGTGAAGGCCGCCCGGGCGTTCGGGTCGGCGTGCGGCGTCCGCTCGCCGGACAGGTACGGCAGGAACATCGCCCCTCCGCTGCCCGCGTTCACCGCGCCGGCCTCTCCCATGAGGTGCTCGTACGGGGTTCCCGGGCGCGACGACGTCCCTGAGCCAGCGCAGCGACCCGGCCGCCGAGAGCATGACTCCCATCGCGTGCCAGACGCCCGGCACGGCGTGGCAGAAGACGTGGACGCGGGCCTCGGCGTCCGGCCGGTACTCGGGCAGCGCCGCGAAGACGACACCCGACGTGCCCAGCACGACCGACACCGAGCCCGGCCGGACGACGCCGACGCCGAGCGCGCCCGCGGCCTGGTCGCCGGCGCCGGGCGCGCTCGGGACGTCCGGCGCCTCGTAGACCGGCGGCATCCACGCCCGCGGAATCTCCAGCGCGCCGAGCACCTCGTCGCTCCAGCGCCGCCCGGCGACGTCGAAGAGGAGCGTGCCCGAGGCATCGGCGGCGTCGATCGCGCGGATCGCCGGTGAGGCGCAGCCGCACGTAGTCCTTGGGCAGCAGAACGTGCCGGATGCGGGCGTACGCCTCCGGCTCGTGCCTGCGCACCCAGAGCAGCTTCGGGGCGGTGAAGCCGGTCAGCGCGCGGTTGCCCGTCAGCCGGATCAGCCGCTCGAGACCGACGCGCTCCTCGATCTCGGCGCACTCGGCCGCCGGTGCGCTGGTCGTTCCAGAGGATCGCCGGCCTGACCACCCGGTCGCGGTCGTCGAGCGCGACGAGGCCGTGCATCTGCCCGGACAGGCCGATCGGGTCCTCCTTCCGCGCGCCCACGAGGGCGAGCGCGTTCTGACTCGCACGCCACCAGTCCTCGGGATCCTGCTCGGACCAGCCGGGCCGCGGCGTCGAGAGCGGGTAGCTCTCCTCGGCGCGGGCGAGCACCTCGCCCTCGGGCGAGATCGCGATCGCCTTCACGCCGGTCGTGCCGACGTCGAGCCCGATCAGCCTCACGGCAGCACGCCCAGCTCGTCGAGCGAGACGCTCAGCTCCTGCGTGTCGCGGTAGACGCGGAAGGCGCCGGCCTTCGTCAGCTCGTCCTCCCCGTAGCCGCCGCTCAGGAGCCCGACGCTGAGCATCCCGGCCCGCCGCGCGGCGAGCAGATCCCACACCGCGTCGCCGACGACGTAGCAGTCGTGCGGCTCGACGCCGAGCCGGGCAGCGCAGTGGATGAAGAGATCGGGCTCCGGCTTCGCGCGTGCGACGTCGCCGCGCTCGACGACCACCAGCTCCGGGCCGACGCCGAGCGCGTCCAGCGAGCCGTCGATCTCCGGGCGTCGTCCCGACGTGGCGATCCCGTGCACGACCCCGAGCTTACTCAGATCCCGCAACAGCTCGACGGCACCCGGTAGCGGCCGCCGCTCCGGGAGGAGCTCGCGGTAGATGGCTCCGTGCCGCTGCTGCACCGCCTCGGTCTCGTCGTCCGAGAGCGGCCGCCCGAGCTCGCGCGCCAGCGCGCGGGCGAACAGCCCGCCGCTCATCCCGATGCGGCGGTGGATCCGCCAGCCGTCCACCGGGATGCCGACCTCCGCGAGCGCCCGCTGCCACGCGAAGACGTGGGCGTAGACCGTGTCGACGAGCGTGCCGTCGAGGTCGAAGATCAGCGCGTTCAGCGCGCCCTCCGCCTGGTCATCTACGCGCCGAGCGCGGCGTAAACGAGCTCGTAGGCGCGGACCGCGTCCTTGCGCAGCTGCGCCTCGCGCAGCCCGACGGCGTCGATCCGCGCGGCGACCCCGTCGATGAAGCGCCACTGGACGACGCTCCGCTCCACCGCCGCCACGGCGTCCTCGGTGTACGGGTAGAGATCGAAGCCGAGCCGCTCGCCGCGCTCGCCGTAGCCCGCGCGCCGCAGCTCGACGGCCAGCTCCAGCGTCTCCATGAACGCCGTCGCGCCGACCATGTTGTCGTCGTCGAAGGTGCCCCAGCCGGAGTTCGCATGCTGGTGCCCGAGCAGGCCCTCGGCGGCGAGCAGCGCCGCGTACTCGGCCAGGTTCTCGCCGTTCATGATCAGGTGCTGCCAGTCCATGTTGACCTTGACGTTGTCGATCCCCTGGGCGCGCAGCTTGTGGATCACGTGCAGCGTCATGCCGATGTTGCGCATGAAGATCTTCATCGCGGGCTCGGAGTTCTTGTGCTCGAGGAAGAGGCTGATCCCGTGCTGCTTGCAGCGCTCGGCCGCCTGGCCGATCCCGTCGACGAACCACGCCCAGCTCTCCGCTGTACGGCGTCTGGAACGGGTAGTTGTAGCCCTCGATCCCCGGCCAGATGATGAAGTGGGCGCCGACCGACCCCGAGAAGTCGATCGCCGCGAGCGTCAGCTTCAGCGCCTCCGCCCGGGTGGCGGCGTCGGGCGACGTCAGTCCGCCGCGGCCGAACCGCTCGGTCGAGATGCAGGCCCGAGGCCAGGCAGTAGATGTCGTGCCCGTCGAGCGCATCGCGCACCACGTCGAGGTTGTCCGCGGAAAGCTCCTGCCGGGTAGTGGAACTCGTAGCCGTCGATGAGGTCGCCGAGGCCCTCGACGGCGCGCCGCACGCGCTGCACGGTCGTCTCGCCGCGCGTGCTCCGGCTGGTAGCCGCCGGGCACGAACCGGGTGATCATCGGCCCGAACGCCCAGATCCCGAGGCTCGTCTTCATGCGCTCCCCCTGTATGCGATCGGCTCCCTGCGGCCGGTCTGCGACGAGCGGAGGATAGCCTCGGTCACCTCGGCGCAGCGGTATCCATCCTCGAAGGTCGCGGCGTGAGGGCCGACGGCATGCTCGCCCGCGATCGCCTCCAGCATGTGCCCGAGCTCGTGCGTGAAGGTGTCGCCCCAGCCGACGATGTGGCCCGGAGGCCACCAGTGGCGCATGAACGGATGGTCCGGCTCGGTGACCAGCACGCGCCTGAAGTTCCTCGTGTCGGCGACCTCGAGCTCGTTGAGCCGCTCGACGTCGAAGGTCGAGCGAGCCCTTGGTGCCGTTGACCTCGAAGGCATTCGAGTTGATCCGGCCGCGGGCCAGGCGGGAGGCCTCGAGCGTGCCGGCGACGCCGCTCTCGAACTCGACCGCGGCGACGAAGTGGTCGTCGATCTCCCGGCCGGGCACGATCGTCCGCACCAGCGCGGAGACGGAGGTGATCTCGCCCGACGAGGTAGCGGGCGATGTCGATGATGTGGGTGCCGAGGTCGCCGATGGCGCCGGTGCCGGCCTGCGCCCGGTCGAAGCGCCAGATCGACTCGTCGGCGTCCCAGCCCCACGACTGCAGGTAGCGCGCGCGGAAGTGGACGACGTCGCCCAGATCGCCCGCCTCGATCAGCTGCCGCGCCAGCCGGACGGCGGGCACGAAGCGGTAGTTGAAGCCGCACATGTGGAGCACCCCGGCCCGCTCCGCCTCGACCCACATCCGGTGCGACTCGTCGGCGGTCATCCCGAGCGGCTTCTCGCAGACGACGTGCTTGCCCGCCCGTGCGGCCGCGATCGTCGGCTCGGCGTGCACGATGTTCGGGCCGCCGTTGTCGAACAGGCCGATCCGGTCGTCCGCGACCTGCTCGCGCCAGTCCGTGACCGCGTCCTCCCAGCCCCACTCCGCCTGCGCCAGCTCGAGCGCCGCTCGGTTGCGGCCCGAGATCGAGACGAGCTCCGGGCGCAGGGGCACGTCGAGATGCTGGAGCGCCAGCAGCCCGCGCGAGTGCGCCTTCCCCATGAAGGCGTAGCCGAGCATCCCGACGCCGATCGGATCGCGGCTCATGCGCGGCCCGCGGCGGCCCGGCCCCGGCGCGCGATCGCGTCGACCGTGACCGCGAGCAGCAGGATCGAGCCCTCGACGATCAGCTTGATGTCCGGGCCTTGCCCGATCAGGTCGAGCCCGTTGCCGACGCTGCCGATCACGAGCGCGCCGAGCAGCGCGGACCACACGGTGCCGCGTCCTCCGAAGAGGCTCGTGCCGCCGATCACGGCTGCGGAGATCGCCTCCAGCGTCACCTGGCCGGGGTTGATCGCGAGGCTGGCGGCTCCCAGCCGGGAAGTCTGGATCAGCCCTGCGGTCGCGGCCATCATCCCGCACAGCCCGAAGACGAGGATCCGGATCAGCTTGATGTTGACGCCGGCGCGCCGCGCGGCCTCGGCGTTGCCGCCGACCGCGAAGATGTAGCGCCCGAACCGTGTCCGGGTCGTCAGCCAGTTGAAGAAGACGACGAGCCCGAGCAGGATCACGCCGGCCGTGGGAACGCCGCTGTTGTAGACGCCGATCAGGTGGGGCAGGTTCACCAGCCCTCCGCTGCCGAGCCCGATGTCGTGGAGGAAGGTCTGCACCCCCTTCACCTGGAACTCGCCGTTGAGGATCGCCGTGGCGCCGAGGGCGATGATCGCGACCAGCGCCGTGCTGATCGCGACGACGACGAGCGGAGGCGCAGGCAGCCCTGCGCGCCTACGCCGGGTCGCGTCCGCGAGCTGGCCGAGCGCGAATGCGACGGTCATTCCGATCGCCAGCACCCAGCCCCAGAAATGGGGCAGGTAGGAGCCGGCGATCGACGAGATGTGGCTGTCGAAGACGTTGATCGTCCCCTGGGAGCCCAGCAGGTGGATCTGCGCGCCCTGCCAGATGAGTAACCCCGCGAGCGTGACGACGAACGAGGGGACGCCGATGACGGCGAACCACGTGCCCTGGAGCAGCCCGATCGCGGCCCCGATCAGGACGGCGAGGGCGATCCCCCAGTACCAGGCCCAACCCTTGCTGACGACCGCCCAGCCGAGCAGCGCCGAGCTGAAGATCATCACCGCGCCGACCGACAGGTCGATCTCGCCGAGCAGCAGGACGAGCACGATCCCGACCGCGATCGTCCCCGTGACGCCGATCTGGAGGATGAGGTTGGAGAGGTTGCGTCCGCTCAGGAAGACGCTCTCCCGATGCTGGAAGTACCCCCAGATCACGATCAGCGCGACGATCACGGGGAGCGAGCCGAGCTCCCCGGTCCTGATCCGCTCCCAGCCGGACGCCTGGAGCGCCCGCACCGGATTGACGCGCTCCTTAGGTGTGCCTTCCTCGGGAGCGGAAGGCTGCTCGCCTGCGGTGGCGTCGGGGGTCGTCACCGCGCACCTTCGAATCGAGACGCCCCCGGCCGGCGGGCCCGCAGGTCACGGGCTCGACACCGCGGGCAGTACTTCACGCGGCCTTTCCGAACCGGGCGCCGGTGATCGCGGCAACGACGTCGTCCGGCGTCGTGCCCTCGTGCTGGAAGGTCGCAGCACGACGGCCGAGCCGGAGCACGATCATCCGGTCGGCGACCTCGAAGACCTCCTGGATGTTGTGCGTGATGATCACCACGCCGAGCCCCTGCTCCCGGAGCCGCCGCACGAGCGCGAGCACCTGGGCCGTCTGTGCGACTCCCAGCGCGGCCGTCGGCTCGTCGAGGATCACGAGCTTCGAGTTCCACATCACCGCACGCGAGATCGCGACCGACTGGCGCTGCCCTCCGGAGAGGGAGGCGACCGGGATGCGCACGCTGCGGATCGTGGTCACGTTGAGCCCCGCGAGCACCTCCAGCGCGCGGCGCTCCATCCCGAGCTCGTCCAGCGGACCGTAGCCGCCCGGCTGGGCGCGCTCGCGGCCGAGGAACATGTTCGCCACCACGTCGAGGTTGTCACAGAGGGCGAGATCCTGGTAGACGGTCTCGATCCCCAGGTGTGTGGCGTCGGCGGGCGTGTGGATCTTGACCTCATGCCCCTCGAAGAAGATCTGGCCCGAGTCGGGCTGGTGGGTGCCGGCGATCGTCTTGATCAGCGTCGACTTGCCGGCCCCGTTGTCCCCGAGCAGAGCGAGCACCTCGTCCGGGTACACCTCGAAGTCGACGTCCGTGAGGGCCTGAACCGCGCCGAAGCTCTTGGAGATGCCCTTGAGCTCCAGGATCGGCTTCCGCTCGAGAGAAGAGGAGGAGGCGGCGGGCGAGCCGCCGCCTCCGTCCTCTGCTTGCGTGTGCTGGTTGCTCAGCGCACGCCTCCTACTTGCAGATGCTCGTCTTCGGCATTCCCTTGCAGACGGTCTTCAGTCCGCCGAGGTATGCCTTGATGTAGCCGTTCTTCACCAGCAGGCTGAGATTGCTCTTGTCGACTGCGCTGCACCGGCAGGATGACCGACGGGATCAGCGACCCGGAGCCGTTGGCGACCTTCTTGTTGATGCCCGGGAGCTTCTTGCCCCGGAGCAGCGCGTTCGTGATCCGGGCGGCGGCAGGAGCCTGGAGCCGGAAGTCCTTGAACACGCTCATGCCCTGCGTGCCGAGGAGGATGTTCTGAACGCCCTCGAGCGACGCGTCCTGACCCGTCACCGGCAGCTTCATGCCCTGAGCCTTGAGCGCGGCGATGATGCCGCCGGCCATACCGTCGTTGGCGGAGAGCACGGCGTCGATGCCGTTGCTGGACTTCGTCAGCAGCTGCTCCATCTCCTTCTGGGCGGTCGGGGGATCCCAACCGGGCGTCCACGTGCCGCTGGACGGGCCCACGCGCACGCGCTTGTGCGCCGCGAACAGCGGGTTGAGGATGCCCATGTAGCCCTTGTTGAAGAGATGGGCGTTGTTGTCGGTGGTGGCCCCGTTGATGATCGTGATCCGGGAGCCCTTCTTCGTGTGTGCGGCGAGCCAGACGCCCTGCGCCTTGCCGACCGCGACGCCGTCGAACGAGATGTACGCCGACGTCTTCGCGCCGCTGATCAGGCGGTCGTACGCAACGACCTTGACCCCGGCCTTGATGGCCTTCTTCGCGACGGCGCCGAACGCCTTGCCGTCGTCAGGAGCGACGACGAGCACCTTGGCGCCCTTCGTAATCTCCTGCTCGGCCTGGGACTGCTGGGTCGCCGGGTTGTTGACCGCGTTCACGACATCGATCTTGATGCCCGGATAGAGCTTCTTCAGCGACTTGACGAACGTCGGATGGTCGAAGCCTTCCCAGCGCGGCGTCACGTTCTCGGGCAGCAGGAACGCCACGAGCGGCGCTGCGGTCGCCGAGCGGTGTGTCGCCTTGCCGCCGGAAGCAGATCCGGCGGCGATGAGGGCGAGGCCGACGATGGCCCCCAGGGCGAGCGTGGTCAGCGTCCGTCCCCCTCGCAGTCTTCTTAGGTTACTCAACGTTTGTGTCCTCCTCCAGTGGGCGCAAAAGGGGCCCAAGTCTAATGCTCGGGCCGCGCTATGCAAGACCTATGTGTGCGAACGGTGTACGACCCGGCCCCGGTGCAATCGTGGTGCCGGGAGTGTGCTGGTCGCTCGTCGTGTATCTGCAGACCGCTGACCACCTCCTTCTGTCGTTCGGTTTGCAAAAAAGAACCGTCCAACCTATGAGACGTCCGGGGAGCGTTTCGAGTTGGTGGAGAGCCGTCAGGCCGGCCGAGCTGAGGCGCTCGGTGTCGCCGATCACGAGCGCGAGCGCGCCGAGCACCTCGGCCCGCTCGCCCAGAACCGCAGGCCTGACCTCAACCGTGTTCGCCGCCTCGCGGAGCGCGTTGCGGTCGATCGCCTCGCGGATACCCGCCAGCAGCGGCTCGCCGGCGGTGCTGAGGTCGCCGCCGACGACGATCGCAGACGGGTTGAGGCAGTTGCAGATCTCTGCCAGCACCCGGCCGACGGCGGTTCCCGCATCGGCTATGACCCGCCTGGCTCCGAGGTCGCCGGCCGCACTGAGATCCAGCATGCCGCGCACCGTGAGGTCATCGCCGTACGTCGGGCGGAGGAGCGTCAGCAGCGCCGTGGTGGAAGCGATCGTCTCCAGGCAGCCGCGGTTGCCGCAGCGGCAGACCGCTCCCTCGGAGCGCACCTGGATGTGTCCCAGCTCGCCGGCCAGACCGACCGCTCCGCGGTAGAGGCGGCCGCCCAGCACGAGCCCGCCGCCGATGCCGGAGGAGAGCTTCACATAGAGGATGTCGGAGAGACCCTGGCCCGCGCCGAAGGACGCTTCGGCCAGCGCACCCAGGTTTGCGTCGTTCTCCACCTCGACCGCCAGACCAAGCAGGTTCGAGAACTCCTCGCCGGCGCGGACGCCCGCCCAGCCGGGCAGGATGAGCGGCGAGCACACCGTGCCGGTCGTCCGGTCGATCGGGCCCGGCAGGCCCATTCCGGCGCCGACGAGCCGGCCGCGCTCGAGTCCGGCGTCGGCGAGGACCTCGTCGACCAGACCGATCGCCGTGGCAAGCGCGATCGGAGCGTCGTGATCGACCTCGAGCTCGACCGAGCGCTCGGCGAGCACGGTGGAGGACAGGTCGGCAACAGCGACCCGGACGTGGCGATGGCCGAAGTCGACCCCGAGCACGGTGCCGGCCGCCGCGTTCAACCGCAGGAGGGTCGGGCGCCTTCCGCGCCCCGTCGGGACGGGGCGGCCCTCGCCCGGACCGCGCTCCAGTATCAGGCCGCGAGCGCGCAGATCTCCGACGAGCGCCGTGATCGTGGTCCGCGAGAGCCCGGTGAGCCGCACGAGATCGCTCCGGCTGGCCGTGCCCTGCCGGCGCAGTGCATCGATGACGTGCAGGCGATTGAGTTCGCGCAGATTCCGGGGTGCGCCGGCGTGCACCTCGAGGACCGCTCCCGCCCGCGGCCCCACCAGCTCCGTGCGAGGAGGCCATCAATCGCGACTATCCTGGTCTCCGCGATATTTGTCAAGGAACGGTCGAAATTGGAAGCTCGTGTGTCGCCCGGGCCTGCCGAGCGGCCGGAGCTCGATGCTCGGCGCCTTCGAAGGCTCCGGCAGAAGTCGGTCTAGAGTTGGGCTGGGATGGGAACCGGACCCCAGGGAGATCCGTGAAGGTCGTCTCCGTGGTCGGGAACCGGCCGCAGTTCGTGAAGTCGGCGCCGCTCTCGCTCGCGCTGCGCGCGCGCGGCGTCGAGGAGATCGTGCTGCATACGGGCCAGCACTACGACCGCGCCCTGTCGCAGGTCTTCTTCGAGGAGCTCGGCCTCGCCGAGCCCGACTACCGCCTCGACCTCCACACCGCCGACGCGCGGGCGATGCGCCCCGGGATCGCGTCGGCGCTCGAGCTCGAGCGGCCCGACTGGACGCTCGTCTACGGGGACACGAACTCCACCCTCGCCGGCGCGCAGGCCGCGGTCGCCGCGCAGGTGCCGATCGCGCACGTGGAGGCAGGGCTGCGCAGCGGCGACCTGACGATGCCGGAGGAGCGAAACCGGATCGAGGTCGACCGCCTCGTCGTCGCTTCTCCTGTGCCCCGACGAGCGCTCCGCGGAGACCCTGGCGGGCGAGGCCGTCGGCGGGCGGACCGAGGTGGTCGGCGACGTGATGGCCGACGCATTCCGCCTGTTCGAGCCGATCGCCCGCAGGCGGTCACGTATCCTCGAGCGGCTCTCCGGAGAGGGCACCACTTTCGGCCGCTCGGAGCCGGCGAGTACCTCGTGCTCACGATCCACCGCGAGGCGAACGTCGAGCCCGGGCGCCTGCGGCGGATCATCTCCAACGTCAACGGGATCGACATGCAGGTCGTGTTTCCGGCACACCCCCGGACCCGGGCGACGATCGGCGATCACGGCATCCGCCCCGCTCCCCACCTTCACATGATCGGCCCTCTCGGCTACCTCGACATGCTGGCGCTCGTCGCCCAGGCCCGCGTCCTCGTCACGGACTCCGGCGGCCTGCAGAAGGAGGCGTACTGGCTCGGTACGCCGTGCGTCACGCTCAGGCCGTCGACCGAGTGGGTCGACACCGTCCGGGTCGGGGCGAACACGCTCGTCGATCCCGAGGACGACAGCCAACTCCGGGCCGCCCTGGCCGATCCGACGATGCCCGACGGAACGGCCGCAGCTGTACGGCGACGGTCACGCAGCGGAGCGCATCGTCGATGCCCTCTGTAGCCTTACGCGCCGATGAAGTGGGACGTCGCAATCGTCGGCGCCGGCTATGTCGGCGTCCCGCTCGCGCAGGTCTTTGCAGACGCGGGCCGGCGAGTGCTGCTCGTCGACGTCGCTCCCGGACGTGGTCGAGGCGCTCAACCGCGGCGAGAGCCACATCGAGGACGTACCGTCCGAGACGCTGCGGCCGCTCGTCGAGGCCGGGCTGATCACGGCGACGACCGACTACGACGAGCTCCGCGCGGCAGCAGCGATCCTGATCGCGCTGGCGACGCCGCTCTCGAAGCAGCGCGAGCCGGATCTCTCGATCGTCAAGCGCGCCGTCGAGGGCGTGTCCGAGCGCCTCCAGAAGGGCCAGCTCGTCGTGCTCGAGTCGACGACGTATCCCGGGCACGACGCGCGAGATCGTGCAGCCGATCCTCGAGCGCTCCGGCCTGACGGCGGGCCGCGACTTCCACCTCGCGTTCTCGCCCGAGCGCGTCGACCCGGGCCGCACCGACTGGACGACGAAGACGGTGCCGAAGGTCGTCGGCGGGATAACCGAGGCGTGCACCGCACGGGCCGCCGAGCTCTACGGCAGCGCCGTTGACGACCGTCCACCCCGTCTCCTCGCCGGAGGCTGCCGAGCTGACGAAGCTGCTCGAGAACATCTTTCGCTCGGTCAACATCGCGCTCGTGAACGAGCTGGCGCAGCTCTGCGACCGCATGGGGATCGACGTCTGGGAGGTGGTCGAGGCGGCGGCGACGAAGCCGTTCGGGTTCATGAGCTTCCAGCCGGGACCTGGCCTCGGCGGTCACTGCATCCCGATCGACCCGTTCTACCTGACCTGGAAAGCGCGCGAGTACGGCTTCTACACCGAGTTCATCGAGCTGGCAGGCAAGGTCAACGAGAACATGCCCTACTACTGCCGCTCGCTCATCTCGCAGGCGCTGAACCACGGTGCCGAGAAGTCGCTGAAGGGCTCGGCCGTGCTCGTCGTCGGGGTCGCCTACAAGCCGGACATCTCCGACGTGCGCGAATCGCCGGCGCTGAAGCTCATCGAGCTGCTGCGCAAGGCGGGCGCGAACGTCGCCTACCACGACCAGTTCGTTCCTCTGTTGCGCGACGGGGAGAGGTCGGTCCCGCTCGAGCCGGAGAAGCTACGACTGCGTAGCCATCGTCACCTCCCACACCGCGATCGACTACGCGGACCTCGTCGAGCGCGCGCGCGTCGTCGTCGACTTCCGCAACGCGACCGGCGCGGCCGGGCGGGGGAACCCGAAGGTCTGGAAGCTGTGAGCGGAATCCGGGTGGGCCTGGTCGGGCTCGGCTACTGGGGCCCGAACCTCGCCCGCAACTTCGACGAGCTCGCCGAGCTGGCGTGGCTCTGCGACTCGAGCGAGGAGAAGCAGGCCGAGTTCGCGCGCCGCTACCCCAACGCCCGCATGACCGGCGATCTGCGACGACGCTGCTCGCGGACGAGACGCTGGACGCGGTCGTGATCGCGACCCCGGTGCCGACGCACTACGCGCTGGCCAAGCGCGTGCTCGAGGCCGGCAAGCACGTGCTCGTCGAAAAGCCGCCGGCGATGCACGCCGTCGAGATGGACGAGCTGGTCGCGCTCGCCGGCCGGCGCGACCTCGTGCTGATGCCGGGCCACCTGCTGCTCTACCACCCGGGCGTCGTCAAGCTGAAGTAGCTGATCGACGCCGGCGAGCTGGGCGAGGTGCTCTGCATCTACGGCAACCGCCAGAACCTCGGGATCGTCCGCACCAACGAGAACGCGCTCTGGTCGCTGGGCGTGCACGACCTCTCGGTGATCCTCTACCTGCTCGACGAGGAGCCGAGCGAGGCGGTGGCGCACGGCCGCGACTTCCTGACGCGAGGGCGTCGAGGACGTCGTCTTCTGCTACCTGCGCTTCCCGTCGAGGAAGATCGCCCACATGCACCTGTCGTGGCTCGACCCGCACAAGATGCGGCGGATCACCGTCGTCGGCCGCGAGAAGATGGTCGTCTTCGACGACATGGAGCTCGAGCGCAAGGTCACGATCTACGAGAAGGCGCCGTGGAAGCGGGCCGAGACGTACGGCGAGTGGCAGACGCGGAGCGGCGACATCTCGATCCCGAAGATCGCCACCGACGAGCCGCTGAAGCTCGAGTGCCAGCACTTCCTGCGGCTCGTCGGCGGCGAGGGCGACCGCGCCGAGGTGGCGCGCGACGGGGCGATGGTCGTGCGTGCGCTCGAGAAGCTGACGGACTCGCTCGCGGGATGAGGACGAACCGGCACACGATCGGCACACATCGGGCACGGACACGTGACTGTTCTCGCGGTAGCGTCTCGCGCCGAGGGTGGTGGGTTGAGCCCCACCCCTCAAAAACAGAGGGGTGGGGGAGAGGTTCGCGACCTGGCCCTGCGGGACATGGCTCCGTGAGCGCCGAGGTGCACCCGAGCGCCGTCGTCTACCCGGGCACGGTGCTCGGCGACGGGGTGCAAGGTGCTCGACGGGGCGGTCGTCGGCAAGCAGCCGACGCTCTCACCGCGCTCGACGGCGAAGCGCGAGCCGTTGCCGCCCGCGGAGCTCGGGCCCGGGACGATCGTCTCGACCGGTGCGATCGTCTTCGCGGGAACGCGGCTCGGCGCACGTGTCATCGTCGGCGACCAGGCCTGCGTGCGCGAGCGCGTGGTCGTAGGCGACGACGTGGTGGTCGGGCGGGGATCGCTGATCGAGAACGACACCACCATCGGGGCACTCACGAAGATCCAGGCCGACGCCTACATCACCGCCTACTCCACGCTCGAGGAGCACGTCTTCATCGCACCCTGCGTGGTCACCACGAACGACAACTTCATGGGCCGCACCGAGCGCCGCCACGAGCTGATCGCCGGCCCCACGATCCGTCGCGGGGCGCGGGTCGGCGGCGGCGCGATCCTGTGCCCGGGGATCGAGATCGGCGAGGAGGCGTTCGTCGGCGCGGGCGCCGTGGTCATCCGCGACGTGCCGCCGCGCGTCGTCGTGGTCGGCAACCCGGCGCGCGTGCTGCGCGCGGTCGCCGACGACGAGCTGCTCGGCTAGGCCTTCGTGTAGCTGAGCGTGTACGGCCCGAAGCCCGGCGTCGAGATCTTGACCTCGAGGTAGTACCAGCCGCTGAACGTGGCCGTGTGGGCGAGCCGCGTCGACGGGCCGGGTACGCCGGACTTCGCCACGCGCCGTGAGAGCTGCGCATTGACGCCGTCGACCCGCGAGCGTCCCGGGCCGCCAGAGCTGGAGGCTCATGTCGGCGTGCGCGGGCCCGGTCGTCGAGGCGTAGAGGCGCTGGCCGCGGCGTACGTAGACCTTGTAGACGTCGACCTGGTCGTCCCAGAAGTCGATCGTCGCGCTGATCTTGCGGGCGCTGCCGTTGCAGGCGCCAGGCCTGCGCTCCGGCCTCGTCGTTGGTCTCGTAGCGGTCGGCGACGGGCAGGACGCCGTTCAGCGGCGACGCCGAGAGCCGCCGCGACGTCGAGGCGGCCCCAGCCCGAGAGCGCGTCGCGCAGCAGCGGGCACTTGCGGCACCCGTTGGAGGCGTTGACGTCGTCGGCGGTGTGCTCGATCAGCGCGGTCACCTGATCGGGCCGGAGAGCCGGCCGCACGCGCCAGCAGCAGCGCGGCCGCCGCTGCGACCTGCGGAGCCGCGAACGATGTCCCCTCGCCGCGCGCGGTAGTCCGGCGGGCCGCAGTCGGAGTAGCCCTGGTCGGCGCAGGCCGGGAACCTCGCGGTCAGCGCGCGCGGGAACGTCGACACGATGCCCTCCCCGGGCGCGGACACGTCGTTGTAGATCGCGTCCCGGTTGGAGAACGACGGCACGGCGCCGCTCCTGGCCAGGGCGCTCACTCCGAGCACGTGGGGGAGCGCCGCCGGATAGCTCGCGAACGGCCACGGCTCGGCCGGCGCATCGTCGCCGTTCCCGACCGCCGCCACCACGACGGCGCCCTTGCGGAAGGCGTAGTCGACGGCGCTCTCCTCGACGGGGGAGTAGAGGTCGAGCCTGGGATGGAACGGGTCGCGCAGGCCGCCGAGGCTGAGGTTGATGACGCGGGCGCCGTTGTCGACGGCCCAGCGGATCGCCCTCGCCTCGGCCGCCGTGCTGATCGATCCCGTCGCGCCGGCACGACCTTGGCGATCAGCAGTTGTGCGGGAAAGGCCATGCCCGCGATGCCGACGGCGTTGTCGGTCGCCGCCGCGATGATCCCGGCCACGAACGTCCCGTGGCCCTCGCGTGTCGACGCGCCAGTTGCCGCCGACGAAGCTGCGGCCGGCGACGACCTGCTTCGCCAGGTCGGGATGGCCGAGGTCGATGCCCGGAGTCGATGACGGCGACCCGCACCGGCGGCAGGACGGGGAGATCCGGCCAGAAGTCGAAGGCTTGGTCCTGCGCGAGGTACCACTGCTTGTCGAGCCAGCGGGTCGTTCGGGGAGAAGGACGTGCGTCCGGGGGTCGCGTGAGCCGCCGCCGCGCCGGCGAGTGCGAGCGCGGCGAACGCCGGCACGAGCCGCTTCACGGCGCGGCGACCTCGAGCGGCGGCGACGTGCCGGCCGCCAGACCGTGCCCGGGTGCGACCCGCGCACGGTAGGTCCCGGCTGCAAGCTGCGAGGCTCGCGTCGAAGCTGCCCTTGACGTCGATCGCCGCGCTGGTCACGGTCGTCCACGAGCGTTGCCGAGTCGCGCTGCACCTGCACGGTTGCGCCGGGAAGGAGCGGGCGCGCGTACCCGCGCAGGTGGCCCGGTGTCGGAGACCGGGCGTAGGCGTACGCGAGGGCGACCGCGATGCGCGTCGAGATCGCCGCCCACCGTGCCCGTCGCGAGCCGGTAGTCGGTCGTCACCTGCGGCTGCCGCGACGACGGCGACCGCGCCGCCGGGCGCCGGCTGACCAGCGGCCCGAGCGACCGTCCACGCCCCGCCGGCGACGCGTGACTGGACGGTCAGCTTCGGCAGCGCGCGGGCGACGCCGGACAGCTTCACCTTCGAGCCGAACACGACCGTCTGCGCCGGTCGCGGCGAGGCGGCCCAGCACGCCGACGCGGAACCAGGTCGAGCGCAGCCCGAGCAGCGCCGCGACGGTCGAGCCGGTCACCGTGACCTTGCCCGACGCTCCCGACGGCGGTCAGCGATCGCGACGCGGCAGGGACGGGTTCGACGTCACCTGCAGGTCGACGCAGCTTGCCCGGGCACGTGCAGCGTGCTCGCCAGCGTCGCCGCGGTGATCGCGCAGCGGCCCCCAGTCGTGGTAGGGCGAGACCGTGTCGTACGGATCGGGCACCGAGACCAGGTAGGGCACGGGCTCGGAGTGTCGGCCACACGTCCTCGATCGACGGCCGTCCGGCCGCCCGACGTCGACGAGAAGAGCGTGTTCGCGACCTCGTCGTCGAAGAGCACGACCTGGCCCGCGGTGGCGGTGACCGCCGCGTTGGTGCGCGGGCGTCTCGGCTGCGACCCCGCCGTAGACCTGGCTGCGCGTGTCCGCATAGAGGTCGAAGGTGCCGCCGACCTTGCGGTTGGCGAGCGCGTACGAGCGGGCCGCGACGGCCTGGGCCTCGCAGCGCCTCGGCCGGCCACGCGGACGGCATCTCGCGCGGCACGACGCCCTGCACGTACGGCGTCGACGCCGACGGCGTTCACGGCCTGGAGCTTGCCGGCGACCGCAGCGACCTGGAGCGTGCCCGCGGTACTGCACGCCGCCCGAGCGTGAGCGGCGCCGCGGTCCGGTGCGAGAAGACGAGCGGTCCCGGCAGCGCGTCGGCGACCTGCGCCGGGATCGAGCGCAACTCGCAGGCCCGGCCCGACGGTGTAGCTCCCGACGGGCAGCATGCGCACCTTGCCGGTGCCGTCGGTGAGCTTCAGCGGCGCGGTGCGACCGATCGACGAGCGAGGCGCGGCCCTGCGCGAGCAGCACGCGGACGCGGCGAGACGGTGCGCGCGCCGAGCGTCGTGCCCGGGTAGTAGTGAGCGAGGATCTCCGTGTAGTCGGCGCCGTGCAGCGCGTAGCCGTAGGCGCCGTACTGGCTCATGCCGATCCCGTGCCCCCAGCCGTGGCCGGACACGACGAAGGTCGGGTCGGTAGGCGCGAGCGGCGCGAGGGAGCCGCCGGCTGCCGCGTCCCCGAGCGTCGCGCCCCCGCCCGCGCAGGCGACAAGGATCACGGCCGCCGCAAGCAGCGACGGGCGAAGGCGACGACGAACGGAGGGATCCGGACTCACGAACCTGGTCATCGGCATCATCGTTCTCTTCTAGACGCCGAACTCTTGCGCGCGTTTGCCCGCAGGCGCCCTCAGCGGGCGAGCCTCTGCGGCGTACTGGCGCTCGTAGAACTCCCGGAACTCGCCGGATTTGATCGGCTCCCACCACGCGCGGTTCGCGCGGTACCACTCGACCGTCTCGGCGAGAGCCTCGTCGAACGAGCGCGCAGGCGCGTAGCCCAGCGAGCGCAGCTTGGAGATGTCGAGCGAGTAGCGGCGGTCGTGGCCCGGCCGGTCGTCGACGTGGCGCACGAGCGAGGAGTCGGCGCCGGTCAGCTCGAGGATGCGCCGCGTGAGCGTCGACGTTCTCCAGCTCGGTTCCGCCGCCGACGTTGTAGACCTCACCGGGCTCTCCCTTGCGCAGCACCAGGTCGATGCCGGCGCAGTGGTCGTCGACATGGAGCCAGTCGCGAGTCTGGCGCCCGTCTCCGTAGAGCGGGATCGGCTGCCCGTCGAGCGCGTTCGTCGTGAAGTGCGGAATGACCTTCTCCGGGTACTGGTGCGACCCGAAGGTGTTCGAGCCGCGCGTGATCGAGGCGTTGACGCCGTAGGTGCGGACGTGCGAGAGCACCTGGAGGTCGCCGCCGGCCTTGGAGGCGCTGTAGGGATTGGAGGGCTCGGAGCGGATCGTCCTCGACGGGCCGATCCGCCGTCGGACAGGTCGCCGTACACCTCGTCCGTCGAGACCTGCACGTACCGGGCGCCCGCGCCGGTGGCGAAGTGCAGCAGCACGTACGTCCCGAGCACGTCCGTCTCGATGAACTCGGTCGCGCCGAAGATCGACCGGTCGACATGCGACTCGGCGGCGAAGTTGACGATCGCGTCGCAGCCCGCTCCGGCGCGCGCGACCGCCTCGGCATCGGCGATGTCGGCCTCGACGAACCGGCAGTCACAGCCCTCGAGATTGGCGGGGTTCCCGGAGTAGGCGAGCTTGTCGAGGACGACGACCTCGTCGCCGCCCGCGAGCAGGCGCTTGACGAAGTGGGAGCCGATGAAGCCGGCCCCGCCGGTGACGAGAACCTTCACGGCGGCGAAGCCTAGCCGTGCCGCGACCTCCCGCCGACGCGTCCCTTACGGCCGCGTCCGGGTGGCAGTGCGACTACGAGGATGTGATCGCGGCGGGCAGTCCGATCGGAGCAGCAGATGGGCGTGGCTGCTTGCAGCCGCGCAGGAAGGTCGGGCAACCCGTCACGAAGTCGTCATGGCCCGGCGCAGCCGGGCCGGAGCCTGACGGCAGGCAGTCCCGGAGCCCTTCCCGCCAGTGCGGGAGACGCGGGGCGCCGGGCCGCTCGCTGCGCAGCACCGAGTACGCGGGGCGGGGCGCCGGCCGGCCGAGCTCTGCGGTCGAGATCGGCCGCACGCGGCACTCGATTCCGGCCTCCTCGAAGATCGCGGACGCGAACTCGAACCACGTGCACTCGCCGCCGGCCGCCAGGTGCCAGATGCCGCTCGGGAGCTCCACGACGCGCCGCACGGCAGGCGCCAGATGTCCCACGTAGGTCGGGACACCCGACCTGGTCGTCGACCACCGCGACCTCGCCGCGCTCCCGTCCCAGCCGCAGCATCGTGCGCACGAAGTTGTGACCGGTCGGCCCGAACAGCCACGAGGAGCGCACGATCCACGCGCCCTCGCCGGCGGCGCCCTCGCCGTGCAGCTTCGTCCGGCCGTAGGCGGAGACCGGGTGCGGCCCGTCCGACTCGACGTAGGGCGACCGCTTGCGACCGTCGAAGACGTAGTCGGACGAGAAGTAGACGAGCGGCGCCCCGAGCTCGGCCACGTGACGGGTGCCGCCCACGTTCACCGCGGCGGCGCCCTGCGGATCGGCTTCGGCCCCGTCCACGTCCGTCCACGCGGCGGCGTGCAGGACGAGGTCGGGCCGCCCGATCCCCGGCGGCGCGGGCAGCTCCACGTCCCAGCCGGAACGGTCGAGCGTCACCACGTCGTCCGCCGCGAACTCCTCCCCGAGCGCTTGCCCGAGCTGGCCGCCTGCGCCGGTGATCAGGACACGGCGTCGCGTGCCGAGAGAATCGGCGATGCGGTGCTCCAGAGGTGCTTGACGCGCGGGTCGTTCCAGGGGATGCCGTGCTCGTCGGGGTCGGCCGGGTCGTACTCCTCGGTCACGTGGTAGCAGAACAGCAGATCGGTGAGCGCCTCGAAACCGTGCGCGCAATGGCCGGGCACCCAGATCGCGACGGGGTTCTCATCGCCGATGTCGAGCGAGAACGTCTCGCCGCTCTCGCGATCGAGGACGACCACCCGGGCGGTCCCGGTCAGGCAGGTGAAGAGATCGTCCTGCCCGCGCTCGTGGAAGTGCAGGCCGCGGATCACGCCGCGGCGGGAGAACGAGACGTTCGTCTGCCGTGTCGGCTTCGGCAGCAGCGTCTCGCGTCGCAGCTCGGCGAACCAGCCGCGCTCGTCCGAGCGCACGTCGAGCGGCAGCACCTGAACGCCCTCGATCACCGTCTCGACCGCACGAAGTCGTTGACCGCGTAGTAGGCGTCGATCGACTCGCCGGCGTCTCCCCAGAAGCCCTCCAGCACGTCGTACTCCATCGTGCCCTGGTCGACGTACCAGTTGTTCACGTCGGTGATCTCCAGCTCTCCCCGGCCGGACGGCACGAGCGTGGGGATCACGTCCCAGACTGCGTCGTCGTACATGTAGACGCCCGTGACCGCGTACTCGCTCGGGCGGGTCGGCCGGCTTCTCGATGATCCGGCTGATCCGGTCCCCGTCGAGCTCGGCGACGCCCAGATGGCGCAGGTGCTCCGGATCGGGGACGCGGGACAGAATGACCCTCGCGCCGCGCTCCTGGCGGCCGAAGTTCGCGACAGCCGGGCCCAGCGGCCGCTCGAAGATGTTGTCGGCGAGCATGACGAGCACGCGGTCGCCGCCGACGAAGCGCGCGGCGAGCCCGAGCGCCTCCGCGATGCCTCCGGCTCGGTCCTGGGAGGCGTACGTGAGCGGCTCGATCCCGTACTCGTGGCCGCTGCCGAGCACGCGGGCGAAGTCGCCGACGTGCTCGCCCCCGGTGACGAGCATCAGCTCGCGCAGGCCCGCGTCCCTGAGCGCCTCGACCGCGTGGCTCACCATGGGGCGGTCGTAGATCGGGAGCAGGTGCTTGTTCGTGATCCGCGTCAGGGGGTGCAGGCGCGTACCGCTCCCGCCCGCAAGGATGACGCCCTTCACGGGGCCGATCGTACTTTCTCGCCGGGGCGGCCGCTGCACACGACCGCCTCGCAAGCGCCGCCTCCGAGCCGACGGTCATCCGCTCGAGGGCGCCAACCCGCTCGAGCGCCCCGGCTGGTATCGCGGCAGACACGTTGTACCCTCGGGCGAGGGTGCCGCCGGCAGGGCGCGCCCAGTCACCAGCTGGCCGCGTGGCCGAGCCGCGACGCGTGCGACACGAGCCTCCCCGCGGCCCGAACCGAGGAGGAACCCACGATGTACCTGCCCATTTCCAGACGAAGCGGCGTCCTGCTGGCCTGCGCGATGCTCGCCGCCGCCGGTGCCGTACTGGCCCCGCACAGCAGCGCCGGACGCACGAAGCAGGCCGCCCTGCCGAAGAAGGTCGCGCTGGCGACCCTCAACTGCGGTGACACGATCACCAAGAGCACCACGCTCGCAAGCGACCTGGTCAACTGCGCCGGCAACGGGCTGAACGTGACCGGCAACAACGTCGTCCTCAACCTCAACGGGCACCGCGTCGTCGGCCAGGGGAGCTCCGCCGGGATCGCCGCGTCGGGCTCGAGCGACACGATCGAGAACGGAACGGTCGCGCACTTCACCGACGGCGTGCGCCTCGAGGGGACGGGCGACCGGGCCCAGGGCCTCCACGTCTCCCAGGCAAGCACGGGCATCGTCAACGTGGCAGACAACGGGGTCGTCAGCGGCAACTTCGTCGCCCAGAACAGCCTGATCGGGATAGCCGACCAGGACGGCGCTCACACGCAGGTGACGAACAACTTCGCACGCGACAACTCGGTCGACGGGATCCAGATCCTCGCCGCCGGCGCGGTCGTCACCGGCAACAAGGCGCTCAGCAACACGTCCACGGGCATCGAGGGCGGCTCCACCACGGGCATGCTGATCTCCGCCAACGTCGCCAACGGCAACGGCGCGAACGGCATCATCGCCAGAGGCAACGTGGTCCTGAGCAAGAACACGGCCGACTTCAACACCGCGCTCGGCATCTCCGCCAGCCCGTACGACACCGACGGAGCAGGCAACAAGGCGACCGGCAACGGAACGCTCCACCAGTGCGCGAACGTCGTCTGCTCGTAGCCGCGGCGGTCTCGCGAGGTTGAGCCCCTATCGGCCGAGTTGTAGCGTCTGTCACAACACGAAGCTCGGCATCGACGCGAGCCCGGGCGGAGCCGACGGCGGAGGCAATCACGCGAGCAGCAACGGAACGGCGCACCAGTGCGCGAACGTCGTCTGCTCGTGAGCGCTACGACGCAGCCGCGCGCAGCGCCGGCCGCTCCTCCTCGACGAGCGGCGAGGCCGGTACCCGCATCACCCGTGCCACCGGCGCCGGAAGCCACCAGTTCCAGCGGCCGAGCACCGCCATCAGCGCGGGCACGAGCAGCGCGCGGACGATCGTGGCGTCGATGAAGATCGCGACCGCCAGCCCGACGCCGAACTCCTGGAGGCCCACGATGCGCCCCGCCACAAAGCCCGAGAACGCAGCCACCATCACGATCGCCGCGGCCGTGACGATCCGGCCGGTCCGCTCCAGGCCGGTGGCGACCGCAAGCCCGTTGTCGTGCACCTCGTCCCACGCCTCGCGCATCCGCGTGACGAGAAAGACCTCGTAGTCCATGGACAGCCCGAACAGCATCGCGAACAGGAAGATCGGGATCCAACCCTCGACCTGGTCGAATCGATAGAGCCCCGCGACGCTGTTTCCCGCCCCCCACTTGAAGACGATCACGAGCATTCCGTAGCTCGCGGCCACCGAGAGCAGGTTCAGCAGCACGGCCTTCAGCGGCAGCAGCAGCGATCGGAAGGCACGCAGCAGCAGCAGGTAGGTGAGCACCAGCACCGCGAGCACGAGCCACGGGAAGTAGCCGTACGCCCGGTCGAGGAAGTCGACGCCCTGCGGCGGTCCGCCGCCCGCGATGACGCGCACACCCTCCGGAAAGCGGGCCGCAGGAACGATCGTCCCGCGCAGGCGGTGGACGAAGCTCTGAGCGGCCGGCTCTCCGTACTCGTGGCGGGCGGCGACGATCACCTGCCGGTAGCGGCCCGTGCGGTCGACGAGCTTGTGACCGGTCCCCGCACGCACGAGCGCAACCTCCGGATCGCGCTCGAGCCCGGAGACGAGCCGCTCGACCGCCGCCTGCACCGGCGCCGACGTCGCGCCCCCGGCCCGCCCCGTGTCCAGCACGACCTGCGACGGCGACAGAGCGCCCGGGCCGACGGCGTTCTTCAGGACCGCGAAGCCCCGCACGGACTGCGGGAACTTCGGGATCCCCTCGGCGGAGCCGGGCGTGAGCTGGAGCCTCAGCGCAGGCATTGCCAGCGCGAGCAGCAGCCCGCCGCCCGTTGCGAGGTAGACATAGGGCCGCCGCATGATCGACCGGGCCAGTCGGGCCCAGAAGCCCTGCTGGATGTCGGTCGTGCCGGGGAGCCGGGGAACGGGGAGACCGCACCGGCGCAGGAACCCGGCGACGTTGGCCCGCCTCGTTCCCCGGCGCCCGTAGACGGAGAGCAGCGCCGGCTGCAGCGTGGCGGCCGCTGCCATCGAGACGATCGGAATCAGGAATCCGCCCACGCCGATCGAGCGCATGAACGGGAGCGGCATGAACAGGAGCAGCGCCAGCCCGATCGCGACGGTTGCGCCGGAGAAGAGCACCGCCCGCCCCGCCGTCGCCATGGTGCGCACGATCGCGTCGTCCTTCGTTCCCTCGCCCTCGATCTCCTCGCGGAACCGGTAGATCATGAGCAGCGAGTAGTCGATCGCGATCCCAAGCCCGATGAGCTGCACGAGATTCGTGACGTACGTCGCCATCGAGAGCTGGTGGGCGGCGAGATAGACGAGTCCGAGCGTTCCCATGATCGTCGCGCCGGCGAACAGGAACGGAATGGTCACGGCGGGCGACAGCCCGAACACCGCGAGCAGGACGAGCAGCGCGATCGGCAGCGCGATCGACTCACCTCTCGCGAGGTCCTGGGAGAAGATCGGGTCGAGGTCGTGCTGGATCGCCGCCTGCCCCGTCACGTACGCGTCCACGCCGGGCGGCGGATCGAGCGCCCGTAGCACGGCGGGCGTGAAGCTCTTGGCCCTGGCCAGCGGAAGCGTCGACGTGACGGTTCCGTACCAGACCCGGTCCGAGCCCCGCAGCAGCGGCCCTGCGCTGCCGGTGGGGACCACCTGCGCCGCGTGGCGTACGTTCTGCCGGAGCCGTACGAGGACCCCGGCGCCGGGCCGGGCCTGTGTGCGGAAGACGACGAGGAACTCCCCGTCGGAGCGATCGCCGAAGTGGCCGGCCAGGATCGAGCGCGCGCGTTCGGAGTCGGTCCCGGGCACCGTGAACGTGTTCGAGAGCAGGCCGGGCAGGCGCGTCGACGACCAGGCACCGACCACCAGAACCACCAGCCAGAAGGCGAGAACAGGCCACCGGAAGCGAAGGACGGTGCGGGTCCAGCGTTCCATCGCGACGAGGGTAGCGAGGGCCCGCAGGCTGCGCCGCCGGTGCGGCGCCGGGTTGGCGATACCCTCTCGTTGTGGGCAGACGCGACGATGTCGACCGGCTGCAGGGCGAGATCGAAGAGCTCTTCGACGAGCTCTGGAGGGTCCCCAGCTTCACAGGCCTCCGGCGCGGCTACCGGCCGCAGGCCGACTGTTACCGGACCGAGGATCCTCCCGAGCTGACCGTCGTCGTGGAGCTGCCGGGCGTGGCGCCCGACGATCTCGAGATCGTGATCCGCGGCCGGGAGCTCCTGCTCGAGGGCGTCCGGCGGCGGCCGAGCCCCGACGGGCGCACGTACAGCCGCGTGGAGATCGAGCACGGCGCGTTCCAGCGCAGGATCCCGCTCGGCGAGGACGTCGACCCGAGCGCCGCCCGCGCCACGCTCGAGCGGGGGATGCTCACGATCGTGCTCCCGATTGCCGACCGGGAGGAGCCGCACGACGTCACGGTCACCGTTCAGGTGCGGAGGCTCGCATGACCGGGCCCGGCGCACCGGCCGCAGAGCCGGCCATCCCTCCGGCCCTTCCGGTCCTCCCGCTCAACGAGACGGTCGTCTTCCCGCACTCGACGACGCCGCTGGCGATCGGCCAGGAGCGCTCGATCCGGCTCGTCGAGGACGTGATCGGAGGCGATCGGCTGCTCGCGCTCGCTCACCATCCGCAGCGGCGTGACGGAGAACCCCGGCTGGGACGACCTCTACGAGGTCGGAACGGCGGCGGTCGTGCACAAGATGATCAAGGTGCCCGACGGCACGTTGCGGATCCTCGTGCAGGGCACGCAGAGGATCCGGCTCGAGCAGCGCGCCGGGGACGATCCCTACCTCGTCGGCGAGTTCGCCGAGCTGCCCGACACGGGGCTGGACTCACGCGAGGTCGAGGCGCTGACCCGCAACGTCCAGGCGGTGTTCGCGCGGGTGATCGGACTCATGCCGTACCTGCCCGAGGAGCTGCAGCTCGCCGCCGCGAACATCGACGACCCGAGCGCGCTCTGCCATCTCGTCGCCTCGACGCTGCGGATCAAGACGGAGGAGCGCCAGCGGTTGCTGGAGACGGTCGACGTCGGGGAGCGGCTACGCGAGATCTCGGTGATCCTCAACCGCGAGCTCGAGGTCGTCGAGCTCGGCTCGAAGATCCAGTCCCAGGTCCAGTCCGAGATGGAGAAGGGCCAACGCGAGTACTTCCTGCGCGAGCAGCTGAAGGCGATCCGCGCGGAGCTCGGCGAGGGGGACGAACAGCAGGCGGAGGTGACCGAGCTGCGCGGACGGGCGGACGCGATCGCGCTACCGGACGAGGTGCGGAAGGCGGTCGACCGCGAGCTGGCGCGGCTCGAGAAGCTGCCCACGTCCGCGGCGGAGTACGGCCTCGTCCGCACGTACCTCGACTGGATCCTGACGCTGCCCTGGGACAGGGAGACGCGGGACGACCTCGACCTGCGGCGCGCCAGGCGGGTGCTCGACACGGACCACTTCGACCTCGACAAGGTGAAGGAGCGGATCATCGAGTACCTCGCGGTCTCGAAGCTGAAGAACGACCTCTCGGGACCGATCCTCTGCTTCGTCGGCCCGCCCGGGGTCGGCAAGACATCGCTGGGCCAGTCGATCGCGCGCACGCTCGGCCGCAAGTTCGTCCGCATCTCGGTGGGGGGCGTGCGGGACGAGGCCGAGATCCGCGGCCACCGCCGTACCTACATCGGGGCCCTGCCCGGCACGATCATCCGTTCGCTGCGCGACGCCGACTCGCGCAACCCGGTGTTCCTGATCGACGAGATCGACAAGATGGGCTCCGACTTCCGGGGCGACCCGGCCAGCGCGATGCTCGAGGTGCTCGACCCCGAGCAGCACTCGACCTTCCGCGACCACTATCTCGACCTGCCGTTCGATCTGTCGAAGGTGCTCTTCATCTGCACCGCGAACCAGCTCGAGACGATCCCAGGCCCGCTGCTCGACCGTATGGACGTGATCCAGCTCTCCGGCTACACCGAGGAGGAGAAGGTTGCGATCGCACGCAGGTACCTCGTGCCGAAGCAGCTCGAGGCCCACGGACTCGGGGGCGGACAGGCGTCGATCACGGAGCGTGCGGTCAGGCTGACCGCACGGGAGTACACACGCGAGGCCGGTGTCCGCGGCCTCGAGCGGCAGCTCGCTGCGCTCTGCCGCAAGGCTGCACGGCAGATCGCCGAGGGGAAGGCGAAGCGGGTCCGCATCGACGAACGCCGGGTTCGCGCGTGGCTCGGACCGCCGCGCCACCTGGCCGAGACGCGCAGACGGAACGTTCCGGGCGTCGCCACCGGGCTCGCGGTGACGGCGGCCGGCGGCGACGTGCTGTTCATCGAGGCCACGGCGTACCCGGGACAGGGGCACCTGAAGGTCACCGGGCAGCTCGGCGAGGTGATGCAGGAGTCGGCTCAGGCCGCGCACTCCTGGGCCCGCTCGCACGCGGGGCAGATCGGCCTCGACCCCGCCTGGTTCGGGGCGAACGACATCCACGTGCACGTCCCCGCCGGAGCCGTGCCCAAGGACGGGCCGTCGGCGGGGGTCACCATGGCAACCGCGATCGTCTCGCTGGCGAGCGGCCGGCCCGTCGCAGACGACCTGGCCATGACCGGGGAGATGACTCTCACCGGCGACGTGCTGCCGGTGGGCGGCATCAAGGAGAAGGTGCTGGCGGCACAGCGTCTGGGGCTGAAGCGCGTCGCCCTTCCCCGGGCGAACGAGCCCGACCTCGAGGAGCTCCCGGGTGAGTGCCGCACCGAGCTCGACTTCACTCTCGCGGAGTCGATCGAGGATGTGCTCGCCGTGGCCTTCGACGGCGCACGGCATACTGTTCCCCATCTCGCGGCCGGGGTGCGCCAGGCCGCGGCGTCCGCTCCGGCCGACGTTTCACCGTCGCCCGGGGAGGACAGGACACTCACGAGCTGACAACGACCGAAAGGGTTGACACGATGACCACGAAGACGGCAGCGAAGGTAAGCGCGGCAGCAATCAGCGCCCGGCCGTACGTCCAGCGGGCGATCACCGACGACGAGTTGCGCTCGAGCGTCAAGTCGGCGCTGGACGCGGCGCGGAGCGTCTACGGCGAGCTCGTGGGCGACCGTGACGTGGCTCGCGTCGCCACACGGGTCGCGAGCGACCAGGACATCCACGACAGCCTGCGGACCACGATCACCGAGCTCCGCCGCGCCGCAGACCGGCTGCAGGGCAAGGAGGAGAAGGAAGCGCGCCGCCACGGCCTGCTGCTGTTCACGGGAATCGTGCTGGCCGCGCTGTTCAACCCGCTGACGGGGCCTGCCACGCGCCGCTGGCTCGCCGACCGGCTGTTCGGCGACGGCCGATTCCACGTACGGGAACGCCGAAGGCAACGGGGCGGTCGGCTAGCCGCCTGCCCTAGCCGCACGCACGAGGCCGCCGTCGCCCCCCGTGGAAACGGGGGCGACGAGCGCGCGCTGGAGCGATCCCGGGGCGAGACCGTCCGCGCCCGAGATGTCGGAGGCGCCGAGCAGGATCGCGCCCGGCCTCGGAGCCGGGCTCGAGGTGCGGGCGGGCGGTACCCAGCCCAGCGCCGCGGTGAAGCTCACGTTGCGCAGGTGCTGCCAGCGCGGCGAGGTAGCGCGTCGGGTCGACGGCGCCGTCCGGGCCGAGGTAGAGCAGCGACACCGGGTGCACCTCGAAGTGGAGGTGGAAGGGCGTTGCGACGGCGTCGCCGGTGTTGCCCACGAAGCCGAGCACGGTGCCGGCCCTGACGATCCGGCCGTTTCCGGCCGACGGCGTGAAGGCCGCCAGGTGCGCGTAGTAGAAACGGTTGCCCTGGCCGTCCCGGAGCCAGAGGCGGTTCCCGCCGACCCCGTCCCAGCCGACGGAGTAGACCCGCCCGTCCGCAGCCGCGAGGACCGGCGTTCCGAGCGGCGCGAAGAGGTCGTCGCCGTGGTCGTAGCCGACGGGCGCGCCCGGAGCTCCGAACGTGTCGGCGAACACGACCTGGCCGTAGACCGGGAACACGTAAGGCCCTGCCGTCAGTTTCGGATGAGCCCCACGCTGCGGCCCGTGGGCCGGCGTGCCGGGGCGGCCCGCAGGCCTCGTCTTCGGGGTGCGCACCGGCTGCTTCGCGGGTTGTGCCGGCGCAACGCTCCCGACCCGCTTGGTGGAGGTCGCGGCCGGCGGCTCGAGCCGTGCCGGGACCGACTGCGCGAAGGCCTCCGAGTAACCGACGATGATCTCGCTCTGCGCCGGCAGGCCGCCGTGCGCGGCCGTCAGACGGACGTCGAGGGCAGAGACGGTCCCGCGAAAGCTCGGCTCGCCGGTGGCGGCGCCTGGAGCGGCGGACTGTTCGAGGACGGTGAGAGAGCCCCAGTCCGCGAGCGGGATTCGCAGGTTCGGCGTCAGCGTCGTGACCGGCTGCCCCAGGACGACGAGGTCGGTGATCGTCGACGCGCGCACGTCGCCGTTCGCCGACAGCGGGCCGGCCGAGGCCTCGGCCCGGGCCGATACGAGCGTTGCGGACACGTCACCGCCGAGGAGCGAGAGCTGGTTCACGTCGGCCGAGGCGCTGGAGGACGCCGTCGCGCCGGCCACCGCCTGCGCCGAAGCCCTGATCCCTCCCGTCGACACGATGGAGCCGTCGGTCGGGTAGGCGAACGACTGACCGTCCGCCGTTGCATCGCGGGGCGCCTCGACCGGGACGGCGACGACCGCGTCCTGGCCCGGCACGACGATCTCCACCGCAAAGCCGCGCGCGGCCGTGCCGGTGGAGTCCGGGCGACCGGTCGAGCCGGCGGCGGCGCTCACCAGCAGCGTTGCCGCAGCAAGGGGCGGCAGTAGTCGCAGCGCGCCGCCCGGCGCTCGCCTCACATGGCCTCCAGGCGCTTGCGGGCGAACTCGCGGAAGCGCTCGCGCGCGCCCTCGTCCGGCCCGAGCTGCTCGTCCGCGGCGTACCGGGGATCGGCGGCTATCTCCTCGGCCACCGCGCGCACCTCGGCGACGACCAGCGCCCGCGTTCCCGGATCCTGCATCAGCCGGTCGACCCAGGTCGCGGTGCCGCCGTCGGGCCGGATGTCCTGCTCGACGAGCAGGCGGCCGAGGAGGATGCCGACCCTGATGTACGCGAAGGTCCGGAACGCGAGAATGCGATGGGGCGTGCCGACGAGCCGCTCGATCCCGGCGTCCTCGCCCTGGATCTGCTGGACGATGCTGCCGATCGGCTCGTCGACGAGCGGGAACCAGATCTCGTCGAGGTCGGCCATCGCTCAAGGATAGGCCGCCTACGGACGTCGCGCACGCCAGGCTATCTGGAACGCGACCGCGATCATCAGCGCCCCGAAGAGCCGCCGCAGCTCGTTCTCGGGCATCGCCTCGGCCAGCAAGACCCCGCCCTGGACGCCGGCGATCGCGGCGATGCCGATCACCATGCCGGGCCGCCAGCGCACGTTTCCGTACGCACGCTGCCGCCAGACGCCGACGATCGCGGTCGGGAGGATCGCCAGCAACGACGTCGCCTCGGCCTGTAGCTGGCTCAGTCCGAGCGCGAAGGTCAGCACCGGCACGTACAGGATGCCGCCGCCCACGCCGAACAGCCCGGACATCACGCCCGCGACGAGGCCGACGATCACCGCGAGCAGGTCGGCGCCCATCAGAAGACGAGCAGCCGGATCCCGATGCCGGCGAGGAGGACGGCGAACGAGATCGAGAGCGTGCGCCCCGCCAGCCGCTGCTGGAGCCACGTGCCGCCGAGGGCGCCGAAGGCTCCCGGAATGCCGACGAGAGCGGCCGCGCCGTAGTGAACCTCGCCGTGCAGGGCGTAGGTGACGCTGCCGACGGTGGCGATGATCAGGATCGCGGCCAGCGACGTCGCCATCGCCGGCCGTTCGCTGAAACCGGCCGTGAGGATGAGCAGCGGCACGACGACGATCCCGCCGCCGACGCCGAAGAGCGCGCTGAAGAGGCCTCCCGCAAGACCGATCAGGACGAGCCGGAGCACCGCCGTATGCTAAGCGGGTGGACGGTCTGGAGCTCCTGGGCCGGCTCGCCGCCGAGCCGGAGCGGGCGGCGATCCTGCTCGACGTGGACGGGACGCTGGCGCCGATCGTCTCCCGGCCGCAGGACGCACGTGTGCCGGAGGAGACACGCAGGCAGCTCATCCGGCTCCACCGCCGCTACGTGCTCGTCGCCTGCATCAGCGGGCGGCCGGGGGCCGATGCGCGGCAGGTCGTGGGCGTCGACGGGCTCGTCTACGTCGGCGAGCACGGGCTCGAGCTCGAGCCGGAGGCGGAGGCCTGGGTCGCACGGCTCGAGGCCTTCGTCGCCTCGGTCGAGTGGCCCGCCGAGCGCAAGCGCCTGACCGCCTCGTTCCACTACCGCGACCA
The DNA here is from genome assembly GCA_963773175.1 of uncultured Actinomycetes bacterium. GTDB lineage: Bacteria > Actinomycetota > Thermoleophilia > Gaiellales > Gaiellaceae > CAVZAC01. The sequence goes on along the minus strand of CAVZAC010000005.1, from coordinate 14,125 downwards.
TCCCCGGCCCGACGAGGCCCGAGCCACGCTGGAGGAGATCGCGCATCGGGCGCAGAGCGCCGGGTTCCGGCCGCGCTGGGGCCGGAAGGTGCTGGAGATCCGGCCGCCGCTCGACGCGCACAAGGGCACGGCGATCCGTCATCCTGCTCGCGCGAGCGCGACCTGCACCGGGCGCTGTACGCGGGCGACGACACGACGGACCTCGACGGCTTCCGCGCGCTGGACGGACTCGACGTGGCGGTCCGGGTTGCCGTCCGTTCGCCGGAGGCGCCCGCCGAGCTGGCGGCGGCCGCGGACCTCGTGGTCGAGAGCCCGGCAGAGCTGGCGCAGCTTCTGGAGCGGCTCTGATGCATGTCGACGAGGCCGTCCTGGCGCCGCTCCGCGCCCGCTATGGAGAGCCGGCGCGCCTGCGCTGGGAGGGCGAGATCTCCGAGGTCGAGTACGGCATGGCGACCTACGACCCGGCGCGCATGCACGACGTGACCTTCTTCGTCGTCACCGGCGAGCGCATCGTGCTGATCCGCAAGCCGATGTTCGAGCCCGGTGTCTGGCGGCCGCCCGGTGGCGGCGTGAAGCCCGGCGAGCCGTTCGAGGCCGGGGTCGAGCGCGAGGCGTTCGAGGAGACCGGGCTCCGGATCCGGCTGCGCCGCTACCTGGTTGACGCCGAGGCGTCGTTCGTCCACGGGCCGCTCGAGGTGCCGTGGCGGACGCACGTCTTCCTCGCGGACGCGCTGGACGAGGAGCTCGAGCCGCGCGACACCGACGAGATAGAGGCGGCCCGCTGGGGGACGCTGGAGGAGTTGGCCGGGCCGCTGCGCGCCCGGCTACTGGAGACCGGCCGGGCCTTCTGGCGCTACCGGGTCGCGCTCCATGACGCCGCGCTCCGGTTCTGCGGTCCCGGTTCATCAAGACCGCACCCGCACTAGGCCGCGGCACGATTCGGTCGGTCTCACCCGCTGCGCCGGCGGCACTCCGAGTCATTACGCTCCAGCGGATGGCGCTGAGCGGCGGCACGAGGGCGTTCGAGGTCGCTCCCGGCCACCCGCGCCACGAGGCTGCCACGCAGCGACGAGGGCCGACGACGTGGGCGTGGTTTCGCCTCAGGCGCTCGCCGTGATCTTCGCGTTCGGAGCGCAGCAGTCGCCCATGCGATCGCCGGTCTTCCCTGGGCGGAGGCGTTCGTCCTCGGCGCGGTCGTATCGCCGACCGATCCGATCGCGGCGACTGCTTGTGATCCGACGGGTTCGGCGTGTGCTCGACAACCCGCCGCTCGGGAGGACGACGGCGGCGCCGACGCCGAGGAGGCGCTTGCACGTGTCCGAGCCGCCGAGGCCGCCCTCGACCGGCTCGACGAGCTGGTCGGCGAGGCGTGGGTGCTGGACGACACGGCCGAGCGGCTCCGCGGTCAGTACCGGTCCCGCATCGACCGGTTCTCGGCGCGCATCGATCCCGACGGGGACGGCAGGATCGAGAAGCGGTCGCTGAAGTACCAGCGGCTCCGCGGCGAGCTGCTCGAGGCGGAGCGGCGCGCGGTGGTCGAGATGCGCAACACGGGCGAGATCAGCGACGAGGTGATGCGCCGCGTCGAGCGCGACCTCGATCTCGAGATCTCGCGCCTGGAGACCTAGCAGCAGCAGCGGTTGCCCTCTGCAATCGGGCAATCTGTCCGGGTGAACGTCGTCAGCGCTCTCGACGCCGACCGCTGGTCGTGGGACGGGGCGGATCGAACCGTCGATACCCACCGGGGACGTGAGTGCGTCGTGCTTTCGAGCGTCGAAGGCGCGCATGTCCCGACGGTCGTCGGCTTGGATCTGGAGGACGGCGTGATCGAGGTGGACCTCTCGATCGCCGGTGGGCGCTCGTTCCACGGCGTCGTCTGGCGCGTGCGCGACCGCGACTACGAGTCGTTCTTCGTCCGTCCGCACCAGAACGGCAACCCGGACGCGATCCAGTACACGCCTGTCTGCAACGGGATGGCCGCCTGGCAGCTTCACCACGGCGACGGCTTCTGGAATGCCGTGCGGTTCCCGGTCGGCGAGTGGTTCACGATTCGCGTTGAGTTCGAGGGCCCGGCGGCGGCGGTGTCGCTCGGCGGCGAGCGGGTCCTGCACACGAGGCTCCGGCAGCCGGTGCGGGCAGGGGCCTTCGGCCTGGTCGTCGGCGGTGATAGTCTGCGCGTCACGGAGCTGCGCTTCGCCGAGGAGGCGGCCGTCCCTGGGGTCGCAGCCGCGCCGGCCGACCTCGACGTCGTCGCGGTGTGGGATGTCTCGGAGCCCTTTCCCGAAGGTGACGTGCCGGAGACGCTCGGGCTTGGCGAGCTCACATGGACGACGCTGGATGCCGAGCCGTCGGGGCTGACGAACCTGTCGCGTGCGCACGCGATCAGGGGCGAGGCGAACACCGTCTACGTCCGGACGACGATCGACTCCGACCGCGCTCGGTGCCAGCCGCTCGAGCTCGGATTCAGCGACCGCGCCGTCGTCTTCCTGAACGGCGAGCGAATCTACCGCGGCGACGACACGTATCGCTCGCGCGACTATCGCTTCCTGGGCAGCATCGGATGGTTCGACACTCTGTACCTGCCGCTCATCGCCGGCGGAAACGAGCTCGTGGTAGCGGTGTCGGAGGACTTCGGCGGCTGGGGCATCCAGGCCAGGCTGCCGCGCCGGCCCGCATGACGCCTGTTCGGCCTCCTCTGGCTCGTCGGCGGCACGTCCTCGTTGAGACGATTCCCGTAGGAGTGGCGGGACCGCGGGCCTCGTTCGGCCGAACGCTCTAAGCCGAGCGGGTGTATCCGGCCGACGTCGCCGTCCCGTCGGTCGACGAGGCCGAGCGCAGGAAGAACGAGCGGCGGCTCGCCTCCCTCGGCATCGCCCGCAAGAAGACCAGGGCGACGCCGGGCGAGCCCGTGAGCGCCGGTGAGGCCGGCGAGCGGGCCGTGGTCGAGGGCGTCAAGGGCGAGTGGCGCGTCGACCCCGCCGCGCTCGGCCGCGACTTCGAGGGACGCACCGCGCTGCTGTCGCCCTTCGACCGGCTCGTTCACGACCGCGTCCGAGCCCACGAGCTGCTCGACTTCGAGTACACGCTCGAGATGTACAAGCCCGCCGCCAAACGACGCTGGGGCTACTTCGCCATTCCGATCCTCCACGAGGACCGGCTGGTCGGGAAGCTCGCCGCCGCCGCCGACCACAAAGCCTCAGTGCTGCGGGTCAACGCGATCCACGAGGACGTGCCGTTGCGGGCGTCGTCACGCCAGGGCATCGAACGCACGCCTCTGACCTCGTCCACGGGCGCGGCCGAGGATTCGAACCGTCGATCTATGTCTCGGTGCGCGGCGGCACGTCGACGTCGACGAGGTGGGCTACGACGGGCTCGCCTTCGGAGAGCGCGGTCGCGTGTTGCTGGTAGGCGCGGTCGGTTCCGGTGAGTCGTTCGTGGTGTTGGCGGAGGTGTTCTTCCCAGGAGGGGACGACAAAGAGCTCGACGAAGGTGTCGTCGTGCTCCCCGTCGCGGTACAAGCCCCAGCTGACGGCGCCGGTTCGGAGCCGTGAGCCGCGCACGCATGCCATCGCTTCGACGAACGGTCGCTCGTTGGCCGTGGCGACCCGGTAGCTGACGGTGACGGTGACGGTTCTGCCGTCGGGGTCGAGGTCGGAGGCGAGTTGGGGCTCGGGCCAGTAGACGACGGTGCTTCGGTTCATGCCGCTCGTCTCGAGGAACGGCCAGATGCGGATGCTCGCGCCTGCGACGGCGGCCGAGCCGGCGGCGATCACGAGTGCGCTAACGGGGTCGGCCACCACCAGCCGGCGGATGTGCCGCGCTGGGCGCTGAAGAGCGAGACGATCACCGAGGCGGCGAGCACCTCGACGAGCGAATCGCCGGCGAAGGCGGTGAGGGCGACCGGTCCGGCCGGCGATGCCGGCGCCCCGGGCGATCGTCCCTCTCCCGCAGCTCGGTGATTCATGCGCTCCGCAACACGGACGAGGAGCCCGAGGTCGCGCGTGTGCGATCAGCGCAGCGCAACGAGCAGCGCGTCGGTGTGGTGCCGCCACACCTCCCCAGCTTCCGCGAAGCCTGCGACGGCGAGCGCCGCCTCGTGGAATGCAATCGGCAACGTGCTTCCCGGGTGCCGGTTCCCGAGCAGCCTGTCGCCCGCCTCGACATCCTCTGCGAGCGCGGGCTCGCTCCGGAGTGCAGCACGGTACTCGGCGTAGTCCTCGGCGCCGGCAAGCTGTTCGTCCTGCCAGCGGTCGAGCAGGTCAGCGCTGATCGCCGCGACCCTGCGCGCACCGATCGGCAGGTGGTCGGCGTTCGCGAAGAGCCCGCCCTTTGGCAGGAGCCGCGCGAGGCCTCGGTAGAGCGGGACGATCTCCTCGGCTGTGAACCAGTGGATCGCCGTCGCAGTGACGACGGCGTCGAAGGACCCGTCGGCGAACTGCTCGTCCCAGCCGGGCCGACGCAGGTCGATCTCGCACCAGGTGACCCGATCGTCGAGCCGCCGGCGTCCGAGCTCGCTGTGCGCAGGATCGAAGTCGACCGCCGTGACCGCCGATTCCGGAAGCCGTTCGAGCATGCGAGCCGAGAGCGAGCCCGGGCCGGCGCACAGGTCGAGAATGCGCGGCGACGGCGGAGCTATCTGCTCGACGAGATCGCAGATCAGCCCGAACCGCTCCTCGCGCCCTGGCAGATACCGAGCCTGCTGCGCGTCCCAACGCGCGATGAGCCCTGCCAAGCCTCCCACACTCATGTTGGGCCACTCCTTATCAGGGTCGTTGCGTTCCCTGCGCGTCGCGGCTGGGACTGTTGCCCGGCGAACGAGATCAGGAACGCGCTGAGGTAGATGAGCGCGGCGACGCCGAGGATGGCGGTGCTGGGCGGCAGCGATGAGATCAAGTAGGCGGCGACGATGCCGAGCCAGACCGACGCGAGCGCGAACAGGCAGGAGAGGGCGAGTGCGAGATAGGGGCGGGCGGTGAGTCTGACTGCGGCGCCGGCCGGCGCGGCGATCAGCCCGAGCAGGAGCAGCGCGCCGACCGTCTGGGTCGCCTCGGCTGCGTCGATGCCGAGCAGGATGAGGAGGGCGGCGCCGACCAGCCCGACGGGCACGCCGCGTGCTGCGGCGACCCGCGGGTCGATGGTTGCGAACAGGAGCGGCCGGGCGATCGCGAGCATCGCCAGGACGACGCAGACAGCGATCAGCGCGGCGAGTCGCGCCTGGTCGTTGGTGAGCGCGAAGATCGACCCAAACAGGGTGCGCGAGGCCACTGTGCCGTTGCCGCCGTTGACGCCTCGGTTGAAGAGATCGAGGAAGAAGACGCCTAGGCCGAGCACCCAGACGAACACGATGCCGATCATCACGTCGTCGGCGGCGGCGCGCTGGCCCATCGCTGCCAGGAGTGCCGCGACGAGGATCGTGGCCGCGAAGAGGCCGATTCGTAGGTCGATGCCGGCGGCGGCTGCTGCAAGTGCGCCTGTGAAGGCGACGTGGCTAAGTGCGTCCCCGGCGAACACCTGGGCGCGGAGTACGACGAAGTAGCCGACGGCGCCGCAGGCGAGCGCGATCGGCGTGCCTGCGAGCAGCGCGTTGCGGATGAACTCCTGCGCGAACACGGCGGGTCTATGCCGCCGCGGTCGCGGCTGTCGCGCGCGGCGCGCGCCCGTGCAGCCACTGGAGGGCGGCACGGCCGGCGCGGCAGACGACGTAGAGGACGAAGGCGATCGTTGAGACGTAGAAGCCGACCGAGTAGTTGCCGAAGTAGGCGAGCGTCAGGCCGATCCAGATGGTCGCCAGCGCGAACAGCACGGTCAGGAAGAGGCTGAGCGGGATTCGGGCCGTGAGCTGCTGTGCCGCGGCCGCGGGTGCGACGAGCAGCGCGAAGACGAGCAGCACACCCGTGATCTGCGCCGTCGCGGCGACCGCCAACCCGAGCACGACCAGGAACGCGACCTGGATCACGCGGACGGGGACGCCGTGCGCGCCGGCGGCCAGCTCGTCGATCGAGCTGTAGAGCAGCGGCCGGCCGGCGACCAAGAAGAAGATGAGTACGGCGATTGCGACGGCCGCGAGCGTGTGCACCTGGCCGGTGGTGATGCCGAGGAACGACCCGAACAAGAGGGCCTCGAGGTTCTCGAGGATGCCGCCGTAGAGGCTGAGGAAGAGGAAGCCGAGCGCGAGCGCCGCCGCCTGCACCGTGCCGGTGAGGGCCGACTCCTGCCCCAAGTTACGCTGGCCCGCCGTGCGTGAGCCGGCGGCGATCGCGAGCGCGGCTGCGACGCAGAAGGAGAAGTAGCCGAGCGAGAGCGACACGCCCGCGAGTGCGGCGGCGCTCGCGCCGGGGAAGGACATCACCGACAGCGTGTGTCCGGCGAACGTCTCCCGCCGCAGCACCATGAACCAGCCGACGACGGACGCCATCACAGCGACGATCGTGCCCGCCTCGAGCGCGTTGACCATGAACGGGTAGACGACGAGCTGGTGGTAGTCCGTCAGCGGATTGACGGACAGGTGCGGGTTCATGGGTGCGCGTGCCGGTCGGAGTGATGGTGCGGCGCCTCCGGCTGGCCGACGACGACGAGCCGCCCGTCCGAGGTGTGCAAGACCTCGACCGGCGAGCCGTACAGCTCGCTCAGCGTCTCGCCCGTGATCACCTGCTCCGGCGGCCCGGAAAGGATCTGGCCCGCGGCGACGTAGACGACCCGGTCGGCGTGCGCGAGCAGCGGGTTGACGTCGTGGGCGACTAGCAGGACGGTCATCCCATCCGCTCGGCAGATGCGATTCAGCAGCGCGGCGACGGCCGCTTGGTTCGGCAGGTCGAGGCTGTCGAGCGGCTCGTCGAGGAACAGCATCCGCGGCCGCGAGACCAGCGCCGCTGCGATCAGCAGCCGCTGCTGCTCCCCGCCCGAGCACTCGCCGATCGGCCGCCGGGCGTAGCCGGCGGCGCCGACGAGCCCGATCGCCTCATCGACGCGACGCCGCTCGGCGGTCCGGCCGGGCAGCGGCAGCCCCCAGCGGGCACCGTCCAGGCCGAGACGGACGAGGTCGACGCCCCGGATCCGGGTCGACGCATCGAAGGCGTGCCGTTGCGGCAGGTAGCCGATCTCCCGCTTGGCCGTCCGCGGCGTCGTGCCGAGCACGGAGACCGTCCCGGCACTCAGGGGTTGCTCGCCCAAGAGAACGCGCAGCAGTGTCGACTTGCCGGCGCCGTTGGGGCCGAGCACCGCGACGAACTCTCCCGACTCGATCTGGAGGGTCGCCTCGCTCCAGATCGTCTGCCCGCCGAGCCTGACGGCGGCGGCGTCCAGCTCGACGGCCGCCAGGGCGGCGAGGTCGCGCTGGGCGGCGTCGCGGGGATGCACGTCGGCAATCGTCACGGAACTAGCGGCCCGTGGCCTGATGGAGCGCCTTGATCAGGCCGCGCAGCTGTACGACCTGCCACTGCTCGAAGTTCAGCTTGGCCGGGGAGAGCGTCTCGGTGACGGTCGCGATCGGGATGTGCTGCTGCTTGCAGATCGCGTTGATGCGGGCGATGTCGGGGGTCGCGTTCTGGCTGTTGTACACCCACACCTTGATCAGGCGATGTTTCGCCTGGTTGTCGACTGTCTGCTTGTCCTTGGCGCTGATCTCCGTCCCCTCCGAGATCGCCTTCGCGAAGCTGTAGGGGGTTGCGCGCTTCAGATGCAGGTCGCTGCCGAGCGGCTGGAAGATGCTCTCGCTGTAGCCGACCGCGACGCCGGCGAAGCGCTTCCGGATCTGCGCCCGGAGCTGGTTGTAGGTCTTCAGCGACACGGTCTTGAAGTGCTTCCTCTGCGCCGCGAAATACGCTTTGTCGGCCGGGTCGATCTTGATGTAAGCGGCGGTGATCGCGTTGATCACCTTCTGCACCGAGGCCGGGTTGTACCACTGGTGAGGGTTGTCGCCTTCCTTCATTCCCAGCAGGTTCCCGACCTCGAGCTCCGTCCTTCCCGAGACCGGGTTCGCGGCGATCAGCTTCGACGCCCACTTGTCGTAGCCGATCCCGTTCACGATCGCGAGCTTGGCGCCCGCCATCGTGCGCGCGTCGCTCGCGGTCGGCTGATAGTCGTGTGGATCGGTATCCGGGTTGACGATGATGCTCCTCACCGCCACCCTCGAGCCGGCCAACTGCTGAGCGATGCTGCCCCAGAAATTCTCGGCCGCGACAACCTGAAACGCCGGCGCCGCGCGATGCGAGTCCGCCGCCGACGCAATAGAAACCCCACCAACGAGCGTCAGCACTGCCACCAGCAGCAAGCTGCGACGCCAAACCGAGAGAGACACCATTCCACTCCTTCTGAAGAAACGCGAGCTCACAGACCCGGCGAGCCTATCAGATACTAAGACTCAATCTTAGCAACCTGCTAAGATCGCGGATACAGGCCTACGACCGACCCTGCTGAAACAATGAGAGCAGCTACCATTATTGGCGATGGCGGGAACGACGATCGAGCAGAACTGGGCTGAGGCGACCCTGAACGGGCTGCTCGCGAAGGGACTGCGGCGGGGCGGCGCACGCCGCGCGATCGTCGAGGCGCTCGGCGAACAGGACTGCTGCCTGACCGCCCAGGAGCTTCTCGACCAGCTCCGCGCCGGCGACCGCAAGGTCGGGATCGCTTCCGTTTACCGCATCCTCGACCTGCTCGTCAGCGAGGGCTACGTGCAGAAGATCGAGCTCGGCTCCGGCACCTGCCGCTACGAGCCGATCCAGCCCGGCGGCGACCACCACCACCACTTGGTCTGCGACAGCTGCGGCAAGGTCGAGCCGTTCGAGGACAACAGCCTCGAGCGCGCCCTCGGGCGGGTCGAAGAGCACTCCGGCTACGACGTCTCGCTTCACGACGTCGTGCTGCACGGCGCCTGCGGCGACTGCCGCTAGCGCAAAGCCGGCTCAGGCGACCTGCAGCGGCCCGTGGTCATCGCAGTGGTCGCCGTGCGGGTGGTGGAGATGGTCCTCGACCAGGTAGTCGGTGTGGTTTCCATGCGGCACCGCCTCGTGGCCGCAATCCGCTCCGTGGCGGTGCTCGGCGTCGTGCCCGTCGCAGTCATGTTCCGGCGTGCAGGCCTCCGGATGCTCGGCGTCGACCGCGACCCGATGCTCGTCGGTGTGCCCCTCGTGGGGATGGTGGAAATGGCCGTCGTGCAAGTAGTCGACGTGCCCGTCGTGGACAACCGCGGTGTGGCCGCAGCCTGGACCGTGCTCGTGGTCATGCGCCGCGTGCGTCTCGTGCTCGCTCATCTGCTTCCTCTCGTCGGGGATGTTCGCACTATATCCGCACAATCATGCAGATGACAATATGTATGGATATGGCTAGAGTCGCACCAGATGGAGGCGTGGTGATGGAGGAACAGGAAGCGCAGGCGCTCGCCGAGATGATGTCGGCGTTCGCCACAGCGAGCCGGCTGCGGATCCTCTACGGACTGACCGAGGGCGAGCGCTCGGTCGAGCAGCTCGCCGCCCTGACCGGCCTGTCCGCGAGCACGGTTTCGCAACAGTTGCGCGTCCTGCGCCATTTGCGCATCGTCGTCGTCCGCCGCGAGGGTCGAAAGGCGTACTACCGCGCCGCCGACGACCACGTTGTCGACGTACTCGCCACGATCCGTCGCCACCTTCAGCACGACGACTGAGGCAACCCCCGCGCCACCCCTGAATCAGCGGCGGATCGGTGATGACGCCCTATCGTTGAGAGGGGGTGGTCATCGTCGCCGGGGCGGGTGTGATTCCTCGATCTGGTTGTCGATCGAGGAGGTTCCGAGGTGATCCAGCAGGGTCAGGTGTTCAAGCTAAAGGCGACGTGCGCGGACGGGGAGCCCTTGTGGGCGTACCGGTATCGCATTGCAGGCCGCGGTTCGGCGAGGCTGCAGGTGGGCGGGTTCAGCACCAAGGCGGAGGCGCAGCGGGCGCTTCAGAACAAGCTGGCCCGGCTCCTCCCGGGCCGCCGTGTGGCGGCGCTGACGCTCGGCGAGTGGGTCGAGGAGTACCTGGACGCGCATGAGGGTGAATGCGTCACGGTCCCGAAGCTGCGCTGGCTGCTCGCGAAGGCGACCGCCGAGTTGGGTGAGGTGCGCCTTGCCGAGCTCTCGCCTGAGCAGGTCTGCGCGCCGCCGGGGTTGTCCAGATTCGACGGGCGTATGCGAACGGACGGATCAAGCAGACCAAGACGCGGCTGAGCCGACGCGCGGTTCCGCTGCAGGCGATCGCGTTCGAGGCGCTCGACCAGTTGCGGCCGCGGCACGACAGCCCGCTGCTGTTTCCGAACAGCCGCGGCGGCCACCTCGACTTCCGCAACTTCAACCGCCGCCACTGGAAGCCCATCCAGAAAAGCGTCGGGATCGAGCCGCTGCGCGACCTCTACGACCTGCGCCACACCTACGCCACCTTCGCGCTCCGCGCCGGCGTCCCGGTGTTCGCCGTCTCGCGCTTCATCGGCTCGAGCATCGCGATGATCGACCGCCACTACGGCCACCTCGCCGTCGACAGCTACCAGCACGCTGTCTCGCTCCTGGACGCGCTCGCGCTCGAACGGGCCGTGGACGCTGGGTGGACGCCGGCTCGCATGTCCGCAAAGCCGCACAGCGACACGGTTTCCAGGCCTCCCGGGAGGCGTTCGCGCCGGGCGGTGGACGCTCGGTGGACGTCGAGGTCAGAAGCCATCACGACCAGCACTACCACAAGGGTCTGATTAGCAGGAACTCCGCAGAGCCCTCTGACGGACTCGAACCGTCGACCCCCTCCTTACCATGCGGACCCGGCGGCTACCGGTCGCAACCCACGGCAACGGTTCTGGCTTGCTCTTGCCGCTTTTGGCGCGGTGGGACTTGCAAGCGATTGCCACCGGTTGCAACCACGGGGCTCCTCAAAGCCTCCATCCTCCGTCAGCCATTGTGACAACACGCTACCGGGCCGCCTGTCGTTTCGAGAGACGCAATTGTGATCGCGCACGCGACTGCGGGCTACCGACGGGACTCGACTGAGGTGCCAGCAGCTGCGAGCGAGTCTAGAGCGAGCACAACCGCCTCGTCGCCGTTTAGCGCGCGGCCTTGGTCCCAAGCTTCCGCGAAAGCGGTGTCGTCGAGCTGGGTGCGATCACTCGCGACACACTTTCTCCTGCAAATCGGGCTGTTGCGGCCGAAAAGATGCGTCGCGAGACGTCGCGCGTGTCGTTTCTGATGTGTCCGTTTTGTGTCCGCGGTTGGATACTCATCTCGACAACGGAGTCGCGCTCGATGGTCAAGACCTCTTTGGTCGTTCGGACGCGGCGGTGGCCAACGCGGAGAACGTCTGGCAGCTCAAGGGCACTGACAGGGCGCGTGCGCGGAAGGCGCTACGTCTGATCGGGTACGCGTTCGTGCTGCTCGCGCTCTACATCAGCGCCCAGTCGCTCGTCGTCCTTGCCGCCGGCTTCAGGCCACACCACTCGCTGCTCGGGATCTCCTGGCTCGCCCTTACAGCGCTCACGATGTTCGCGCTCGCCTACGGCAAGTCCAGCACGGGTGCTGCGCTCGGCAATCGCGTGCTCGAAACCGAGGCGCGGGTGACGATCATCGACGGTCTGCTCGCGGTCGCGGTGCTGGTCGGGCTCGTCCTGAACGCCGCCCTCGGGTGGTGGCGGGCCGACCCGCTCGCCGCGCTTGTCATCGTCTATTACGGCCTGCGTGAAGGAAGAGCCGCCCTCCGGGAAACAGCCGTGTGACTCCAACCGGCTGCCGCGGCTGATTGCGCAACGACCGTGAAGGCCGGGTCGAGGCACCAGCCCTCAAGGAGGCCACGCTCCCGGTACAGCTGCGTCGCTGGCGACCGCCCCGAGTAGCCGGGAGGAGGCCGCGGCGGTACGGCAACATCGGGGGAGTTACGCCGCCGTGGCCTACGCTGGTGGGATGCGATGTCGGCCCGAGACTCAGGTCGGCCCCGCAGCTGGATGACGTTGGAGCCGAAGAACGTCGGTCTCTCGACCGGCGCCGAGATGCGACTCACAGGCGGCGGCGCGACCGCGGTCGTGTGCGTGAACGGCGGTCAGAGCGCCGAGGTGGAAGGAACCTGGAGCGCGTCGCTCGAATGGCTCGTACAGCGCTTGGCGCCGCGCTTCCCGCAGTTCGTGTTCGCGGAGGTTCGATATCGCGTGAAGTCGTGGCGGCGTCTCGAGTCGTGCGTCGAGGACGCTCGTGCTGCCCTCCACGCGGTGGGTGCCGAGCAGATGTTGCTGCTGGGCTTCTCGATGGGCGGGGCGGTCGCGATCTCGGTGGCAGACGAGGCGTCGGTCGAACGGGTGGTCGGACTCGCACCGTGGATCCCCGACCGCTTGTCGTTGGAGCCGCTCCGCGGGAAGCGACTCGATGTTCTCCACGGCTCGCTCGATCGCTGGTTGCCCGGCGTGCCGGGCGTTTCGCCCGCCTCGTCGCGGCGCGGCTTCGAGCGTGCCCGCGCCCTCGGCGCGGAGGGGACCTACGAGCTCATCCATGGTGCGCTGCACGGGGTCGCGCTGCGCGCGATCTGGGGGCGGCCCGTACCGCTTCCTCGTGCCGCGGCGTGGGAACAGCGTGTTGCCGCTCAGCTCGCGGCGCTCTGAAGCCGCCGCCGCCGCAGGCTAGGTTGGCCCCGGCTGGGGCTCGTCTTGCCCGCCGGGCCGGAGCCTGAAGGCGGCGGCGAGCCCGACCAGGACGAACGCGGCGGCGATGAAGGCGGCTCGTCGCGCGCTCGCGACGAACGCCTCCTCGATCGGTGCGACCGCAGGTTGGAGGCGTGGCGAGCGGCGGAAGGCGGGTAGCACTGCTCCGCCGCTCCGCTCGACGGCGGCTGTGATGGCGGCGCGCTGTGGAGGCGGGATCGAGGGGACTGCTTCGAGGCGGGCGGAGGTGCCGGAGGCGAGCCCGGTCGCGAGCGCCGTGCCGAGGATTGCGATCCCGAGCGCGGAGCCGACCTGCCTAGAGGTGCTCTGAATCCCTGATCCTTCGCCGGACTGGGAGGGGGGCACGTCGGCGAGGATGAGGCTCGTGAGCTGCGCGGTCGCGAAGCCGACGCCGATCCCGTAGACGAAGAGTTGCGGGCAGAACTGCCAGGCGGGGCGGTCGGCGGAGAAGGTGAGGCCGACGGCGACGATGCCGACGACCTCGATCGCGAGACCGAGCTGGACGACCCGGTGTGGCCCGATTCGGCGGGTGAGAGGCGCGGCGAGCCCGCCGGCGAGGAATGCTCCGGCGGCGAGGGCTGTCAGTACGAGCCCGGTGTCGAAGGCCGAGAGTCCGAGCACCGACTGCAGGAAGAGCGGGATCACGAAGACGAGCCCGAGCTCGCCGAGCCCGACGATCAGGACTGCGACGTTGCCGTAGCGGAAGGTCGGGATCCGGAAGAGCGAGAAGTCGACGAGCACCGGCCGTCCCGCGAGCGCCCGGCGCCGCTCGACGAGGACGAACCCTGCGAGGGAGAGCACGCCGAGCGCGAAGGCGAGCGGGATCACAGACAACCCGCCGGGTGAGAGGCCGAGGAAGTCCTGCTGGGCGGTCCACCAGCCGTAGGTCTGTCCCTCGATCAGCCCGAAGACGACGCCGAGGAAGCCGATGGTCGACAGCGCGACGCCGGGCGGATCGAATCCCGGCCGTGCGTCCGGATCGCGGCTCTCGCCGACATAGAGCAGGGCGCCGGCGAGTGCGAGCGCTCCGATCGGGAGGTTGACGTAGAAGGCCCAGCGCCAGCTCAGGTTGGTGACGAACCAGCCGCCGGCGAGCGGGCCGAGTGCCGCCATCCCGCCGATCACCGAGCCCCAGATCCCGAAGGCGATCGCCCGCTCGCGCCCGCGGAAGGTCGCGTTCACGATCGAGAGCGTCGAGGGGAGGATCAGCGCTCCGCCCACTCCCTGGAGGAAGCGGCCGGCGAGGAGGACGGTTCCCGAGGGCGCGAGCGCGGTGATCAGGCTCGCGCCGAGGAAGACCAGGAGGCCCCAGATGAACACGCGACGGCGACCGGTGACGTCGCCGATGCGGCCGACGCTGATCAGGAGCGCAGCGAAGACCAGCGAGTAGATCGAGTTCGCCCATTCCGCCTGGGTGATCCCGATGTGGAGGTCGCGGATGATCGACGGAATCGCTACGTTGACGATCGTCGCGTCGACGATGATC
>CAVZAC010000004.1:0-280381 GCA_963773175.1 uncultured Actinomycetes bacterium | reverse complement strand
GCCGCCGGTTCTGGGCGGGTGAAAACGGCGATGATGGGGCGGTCGTCCGCGGACGCCGATCCCTATGGTGCTGTGAGCCCGTCGTTCTAGTTTGGCGTGGGGGTCTCCTCCGGGATTCCGGACTGTCGCTGTTCGAGCACGTTCCTCAGACTCGTTGGTCTTCGAGGCCCTCGCGGGCGGCGTTCCTGTTCTCGATCGCGAGGAGGTTGTGATGGACGTGATCGTCGAGCGCCCGGCGGCGCTCGATGTGCACAAGGCGCAGGTGACGGCGTGCGTGCGCGTGCCCGGCGCCGGTGGTGGCCGCGAGCCGCAGCTGGCGGAGTTTCAGACGACGGTGCGCGGGCTGTTGGCGCTGCGCGACTGGCTGGCCGCGCACCGGGTCACGCAGGTGGTGATGGAGGCCACCGGCGTGTACTGGAAGCCGGTCTGGCACGGTCCTCGAAGACGACTTCGAGCTGATGCTGGTCAACGCCCGCCACGTCAAGCAGGTCCCGGGGCGCAAGACCGACGTGTCGCGACGCGGCGTGGCTCTGCCAGCTCGCCGAGGCCGGGCTGCTGCGGGCGAGCTTCGTGCCGCCCAAGCCGATCCGCGAGCTGCGCCAGCTGACCCGCTATCGCAAGACGCAGATCGCCGAGCGCCAGCGCGAGGCCAACCGGCTGCACAAGGCGCTCGAGGACACCGGCATCAAGCTCGACTGCGTCGCGACGCGACATCCTCGGCGTCTCCGGCCGGGCGATGCTCGACGCGCTCGTGCCCGGCACGACCGACCCCGAGCGTGCTCGCCGAGCTGGCCAAGGGCCGGCTGCGCCAGAAGATCCCGGCGCTGCGCGAGGCGCTCGAGGGCCGCTTCGACGACGCTGCACGCGCTGCTGATCGGCGCGATCCTCGCCCACCTCGACTTCCTCGACGAGCAGATCGACCGGCTCTCGGACGCGATCGAGGAGCGGCTCGCCCCTTTCGGCGCGGCCGTTGAGCTGCTGTGCACGATCCCCGGCGTTGAGCGGCGCACCGCCGAGGTCATCATCGCCGAGATCGGCCCCGACATGAGCGTCTTCCCCTCCGCCGCCACCTCGCCTCCTGGGCCGGGCAGTGCCCCGGCAACGACCACTCCGCCGGCAAGCAACGCTCCGGCACGCACCCGCAAGGGCATCGCAAGTGGCTCAACGACGCGCTCAAAGACGCCGCGATGGCCGCGATCCGCACCAACGACAGCTACCTGCAAGCGCTCTACCGCCGCCAGCGCACCGCGGATCGGGCACGGCAAAGCGATCGGCGCCGTCAAACACTCGATCATCTGCGCCTGCTGGCACATGCTCACCACCGGCGAGCTCTACCGCGAACTCGGCGGCGACTACTTCACCCGCCGCGACCCCGAACGCGCCACCACGACGCCTCGTCGCCCAACTCGAACGCCTCGGACACACCGTCACCCTGCAGGAGGCCGCCGCTTGATCCCAACGGGTTTTCCCTTCAGTCGAACGTCCAGCCGTCGCCGGCGGCGAACGCCTTCAGGATCCGCCGGCTGACCACCATCCGGTGCACCTCGTCGGGGCCGTCGTAGATGTGCGCCCCGCGGGCCATCAGGTACATGTGCGAGAGCGGTGAACCGCTCGTGAGGCCGAGCCCGCCGTGCACCTGGACGGCGCGGTCGATCACATTCGAGAGGGCCGCCGCGGCGGAGAACTTGAGCAGGGAGATCTCGACGCGGGCGTCCGCGCCCTCGTCGATCTTGCGCGCCGCGTCGAGGGTCATCAGCCGGCACGCGTGGATTTCCGCGGCCGAGTCGGCGATCCAGTTCTGCACGGTCTGCTTCTCGGCGAGCGGGCCGCCGAACGCCTCCCGCTCGAGCGCGCGGCCGCACATCAGCTCGAAGGCGCGCTGCATCTGGCCCAGCCACCGCATGACGTGGTGGATGCGGCCGGGGCCGAGCCGCTCCTGTGCGATCCGGAAGCCGTCGCCCAGCCCGCCCAGGAGGTTCGCCGCGGGGACGCGGACGCCCTCGTAGCGCACCTCGCAGTGCGTGCTCCAGCCGCGGCCGCGATGGCCGAGCACGGACACCGGCTCGATCTCCACGCCCGCCTCATCGGCCGGCACGATGATCTGGCTCATGCGCCGGTGCGGCTCGGCGGCGGGGTCAGTGACGGCCATGACGATCCCGAACGCCGCGCCCTCCGCGCCGGACGAGAACCACTTGTGACCGTCGATCACCCACTCGTCGCCGTCCAGCACCGCGGTCGTGCGCAGGCCGGTCGGGTCGGCGCCGGAGACGTCCGGCTCGGTCATCGCGAAGAAGGAGCGGGCCTCGCCCTCGACGAGCGGCGCGAGCCAGCGCGCCTTCTGCTCGTCGGTGCCGAACAGGTGCAGGATCTCGCCGTTTCCGGCGTCCGGGGCCTGGCAGTTGAAGACGATCTGCGCCCACGTCACGCGGCCGATCTCCTCGTTCAGGCTCGCGTACGCGAGAAACCCGCGGCCCGTGCCGCCCGCCTCCGGTGGCAAGTGCGGCGCCCACAGCCCAGCCTCCTTCGCGCGGGTGCGGAGGGAGGCGAGGAGGGTCTCGGCCGCGTCGTCCTCCCGCGACAGCGCCTCCTCGTTCGGGTAGACGTGCTCCTCCATGAAGGAGCGGTACCTCGCGCGGAGGTCGGCGTGCTCGGCGGGGATGCCCGGAGCCGCGGCCGTCATGCGAGTACCATCGCACACGGATGCGGGTTCAGGAGCTGTACGACCTGTCAGGGAAGACGGCGATCGTGACCGGCGGCGGCAGCGGCATCGGCCGCCAGATGGCGGGCGCTCTCGCCGAGCTCGGGGCGAACATCGTCGTCTGCGCCCGCAAGGTCGAGCGCTGCGAGCAGGCCGCCGCGGAGCTGGCCGAGCTCGGGGTGCGGACGCTCGCTCTCCGCTGCGACGTGCGGGAGCCGAAAGACGTGCAGGCGGTCGTCGACCGCGCGGTCGAGGAGCTGGGGGGCGTCGACGTGCTCGTCAACGACGCGGGCACTTCCTGGGGCGCGCCGGCCGAGGAGACGCCGCTCCACGGCTGGCAGAAGGTGCTCGACGT
Source organism: uncultured Actinomycetes bacterium (assembly GCA_963773175.1). Taxonomy (GTDB): domain Bacteria; phylum Actinomycetota; class Thermoleophilia; order Gaiellales; family Gaiellaceae; genus CAVZAC01. The sequence continues at coordinate 277,328 of CAVZAC010000004.1, read as the reverse complement.
GAACCTCACCGGCCTCTTCCTCGTCTCGCAGGCGGTCGCCCGCCGGATGATCGCGCAGGGCAGCGGCGGGGCGATCGTCAACATCGCATCGGTCGCGGCCCTGCACGGCTCGCCGCCCGGGGCGATGGACGCGGTCGCTTACTCGGCCAGCAAGGGCGGCGTCGTCGCGCTCACCCGGGACCTCGCGTGGAAGTGGGCCCCGCACGGGATCCGCGTCAACGCGATCGCGCCCGGCTGGTTCCCGACCGGCATGTCGCAGGTGCTGCTCGACCGCTACGGGGACGCGTTCCTGACCCGGATCCCGCTCGGCCGCTTGGGCGGGCCCGACGACCTGAAGGGCGCCGTCGCCTTCCTCGCCTCGGCCGCGGGCGCCTACGTGACCGGCCACACGCTCGTCGTGGACGGCGGGCAGTCGGCCTGAGCGGCTATGAGAGCCGCTCGACGATCATCGCCATGCCCTGCCCGCCGCCGACGCACATCGTCTCGAGGCCGACGGTTCCGTCGAGCGTCTCGAGGTCGTTGAGCAGCGTGCGACATGATCCGCGCTCCGGTCATGCCGTACGGGTGACCGAGCGCGATCGCGCCGCCGTGCGGGTTCAGCCGCTTGCCGAAGGGGTCGACGCCCAGTTCGCGGCAGACGGGGAGCACCTGGGCGGCGAACGCCTCGTTGAGCTCGATCACGTCGACGTCGTCGATCGTCATCCCGGCCCGGGCCAGCGCCCTGCGGACGGCCTCGATCGGGCCGACGCCCATGATCTCCGGGGTCACGGCGGACACGGCCGAGGCGACGATGCGTGCGCGCGGACGGACGCCGAGCGCGTGCGCGCGGGCGTCGCTCATGACCACGACCGCCGCGGCGCCGTCGTTGAGCGGGCACGAGTTCCCGGCCGTCACCTTCCCGCCGGGCCGGAACGCCGGCTCGAGCGCGGCGAGCTTCTCGAGCGTCGACTCGCGCCGCGGGCCGTCGTCGTGCTCGACGCCGTCCCACGGAGCGATCTCGCGGGCGAAGAAGCCCGAGTCCCGCGCCGCCACGGCGCGTTCCTGCGACCGCTGCCCGAACAGGTCCATGTCCTCCCGCGATACGTCCCACCGTTCGGCGACGTTTTCGGCGGTCAGCCCCATCGGGATGTAGACGTTCGCGATCGGCGCGTCGTCGCCGAACAGCTTCGGGTGCAGCTCGTCCATGTCGCGCGGGTAGCCGTCGACCTGCGAGGTGGACTCGACGCCGGCGGCGACGAAGACGTCGCCTTCGCCGGCGCGGATCGCGTGGAAGGCCATCCGGATCGCCTGCAGGCTCGACGCGCAGAAGCGGTTGACCGTCGCGCCCGGAACCGTGTCCGGTAGCCCTGCGAGCAGTACGGCCCGGCGCCCGAGGTTCATACCCTGTTTCTGCTCCGGGAAGGCGCAGCCGACGACGACGTCCACGATCCCGGCCGGGTCGACCTTCGGCACGCGGGCCAACGCCTGCTCGATTGCGAAGGCGACCAGGTCGTCGGGGCGGGCGCCGACGAGCGACCCCTTGTGCGCGCGCCCGATCGGGGTGCGCGCGGCGGCGGCGATGACGGCCTCAGGCATCCGGCATCCCCGCGGCGAGGAACAGGACCTCGCCGACGAGCGCCGGCTTCTCCTGCCCCTCGATCTCGATCTGGACGCCGATGTGGTAGAGGATGCCCGGCCCGCGGCGCTCCGCGCCCTGCAGCTTCGCATGGGCCCGGAGGCGGGACCCCGACCTTCACGGGCGATGTGAAGCGGATCTTCTCCGTGCCGTAGTTGAGACCCATCACCGCGTCGCTCAGCGACACGATCTCGGTGAGCAGCACGGGTAGCAGGGACAGCAGCAGGTAGCCGTGCGCGACGGTAGCGCCGAAAGGCCCGTGCGCGGCAGCCTCGGGGTCGATGTGGATCCACTGGTGGTCCCCGGTCGCGTCGGCGAACAGGTTGATGCGGTCCTGGTCGATCGTGTGCCAGGAGCTCGGTCCGAGGTCGCGCTCTCCCGAGGCCTCGAGCTCGGCAAGGGTCATCGTCGTCGTCATGATTCGGCTCCTTCCGGTTTCAGCATCCCGCGGAGCGCCTTGCGGTCGATCTTCCCGACGGGCGTCAGGGGGAGCGAGGAGAGAATGTGGATCTCGCGCGGGTACTTGTAGCCGCCGAGCCGCTGCTTGCCGAACGCGAGCAGCTCGTCCGTTCCGATCGGGCTGCCCTCGGCGAGCGTGACGAACGCGACGACCTCCTCGCCGCGCTCCGGATCGGGGCGGCCGACGACGCTGGCCGTCGCCACGGCCGGGTGCTCGAGCAGCGCGTCCTCCACGTCGCGCGGGAAGATGTTGAAGCCGCCGCGCAGGATCAGGTCCTTCTTGCGGTCGACGATCGACAGGTAGCCGTCCTCGTCGAGCCGGCCGATGTCGCCGGTGCGCAGCCAGCCGTCCCGGACCGTCTCGGCCGTCAGGTCGGGCGCGTTCCAGTATCCCGCCATCACAAGCTCCGAGCGAACGCAGATCTCGCCGGGCTCGCCGGCCGGCACGTCGTCGCCAAAGTCGTCCAGCAGCCGCACATCGGTGCCGGGCACCGGCTGCCCGACGGTCCCTGGCCTGCTGCGGCCGGGTCGGTTCGTCGTGCACAGGGCGGAGGTCTCGGTGAGGCCGTAGCCCTCGCGGATCTCCACGCCCGGGACGCGGCGTGCGAACGCCTCGCTCGCCGCCGTGCCGAGCGGCGCCGCGCCGGACACGACGTAGCGCAGCTCGGAGAGGTCGTACTCCTCCAGCGGCTGTGCCAGCAGGAGGTAGAGCATCGACGGCACGACGGCCGTGATCTGCGTCCGGTGCTCCTGGGCCAGGGCGAGCCACGTCACCGGCTCGAACCAGCGCATGAGCACCGTCTCGGGCGGCTCCTGCCCGTGCATCGAAACGCAGAGCACTAGGAGCCCGTACGAGTGGGCGAGCGGGAGCGAGTTGAGCGTTCGGGTCAGGCCGGGCACGTAGCCGGCCTCGTAGCCGCACCGGCCGGCCTCCCACAGGTTCGCATGCGTCAGCATGACGCCCTTGGCACGGCCGGTGGTGCCGCCGGTGTAGACGAGCGCGGCGAGGTCGTCGTCGGCGCGGGAGACGATCGGCCCCGCCTCGTCCGCCACGAGCGCGTCGAGCTCGTCGCCGGCCGAGGCGACCCAGCGCAGCGTGGGCACGCCCTCGGCGGCAGCGTCGACCGTGGCCCGGAACGAAGGCGACGTGATCGCGGCCGCGGCGCCCGAGTCGAGCAGGAGCCGCCGCAGATCCTCGCTCGTGAGCAGGAAGATCGCCGGGACGATCACGCCTCCCGCGCGGGAGATCGCGTTGTAGATCACGGGCACGTCGGGCGAGTTCTCCATCATCACGACCACCCGGTCGCCGGGCCGGATTCCGCGCTCGACCAGGCCGGCCCCGAGACGCGCCCCGCGCTCCGCGAGCTCTCCGGAGCGGTGCCACTCGCCCTCGAACCAGAGCGACCTGTGGTCGCCGCGCCGCTCCAGCGCCTCGTCGGCGAGCCGCGCGAGGTTGCGGCGTCCGGGGCTGCTCACGGCGTCCGCATCGACTGGCCGCCGGCCCGCCGCATTCCCTCGAGCATGCCGGTCGGCGCGGCCCCGTCCGGGAAGCGTTCGAGTAGCTCGGCGAGCAGCGCGTCGGGCTCCCAGCCGCTCTCGGACAGGAAGAGCTCGCCGGCGTCCCAGCCGCGCAGCGCGTTGACGGCGCCGCCGTACACGAAGAAGACCTGGCCCGTGATGTGCTGGGCCTCGTCGGCGCAGAGAGCGACGACGATCGGGGAGTTGTTCGCCGGGTCGATCGGGTCGAAGCCTGCGGTCGCCGGCAGCGTTCCGAAGGCCGACTCGGTCATGCGCGTGCGTGCGTTCGGCGCCAGGCAGTTGACGGTGACGCCGTAGCGGCCGAGCTCCTGCGCGGCGATCAGCGTGAGGCCGGCGATGCCCGCCTTGGCGGCACCGTAGTTCGCCTGGCCCACGTTGCCGAACACGCCCGAGGGGCTCGACGTGTTGATCACGCGGGCGCGGACGTCCTTGCCCGCCTTCGAGCGCTCCCGCCAGTGTGCGGCCGCGTGGTGCGTCGGCGCGAAGTGACCCTTGAGGTGCACCTCGATCACCGCGTCCCACTCGCCCTCCTCCATCGTGACGAGCATCCGGTCGCGCAGGATGCCGGCGTTGTTGACGAGGATGTCGAGCCGCCCGAACCACTCGACGGCCTGCTCGACCAGCCGCCTTGCGCCCTCGAAGTCAGCGACGTTCTCGCCGTTCGCGGCCGCCTCGCCGCCGGCCGCCTCGATCTCCGCGACGACCCGTTGCGCGGGCGTCGAGTCGGCTCCCTCGCCGGCGAGGGTGGCGCCGAGGTCGTTCACGAGCACCCGCGCCCCCGCCCGCGCCAGCGCCAGCGCGTGCTCGCGGCCGATACCGCGCCCCGCTCCGGTGACGATCGCGACCTTGCCGTCGAGTCTCGGCATGCTCCCTCCCTGCGTCGACGATCTGATGAGATTACTCCCTCCATGCACTTCGATCTCACACCGGAGCAGGAGTTGATCCGCGCGTCGGCACGCGACTTCGCGGAGCGGGAGATCGCGCCTCACGTGCGGGACTGGGATCGGGCGGAGGAGATCGACCGGTCGCTCGTGGCGCGGCTCGGGGCGGCCGGCTTCCTCGGCGCGGGCTGGGCGGAGGAGTACGGCGGCAGCGCGCTCGATACCGTCTCGTACGCGCTCGTGGTCGAGGAGTTGGGCAGGGTGGACTCGTCGGTCCGCGGCATCGTCTCGGTGAACGTGGGCCTCGTCGGACGGACGATCGCGCGCTTCGGGACGGAGGAGCAGAAGCGGGAGTGGCTGCCGAGGCTGGCGACGGGCGAGGCGCTCGGCTGCTACGCGTTGACCGAGCCGAGCTGCGGCAGCGATGCGGCGGCGCTCGTCACCCGCGCGGAGCGGGACAGCGCCGGCTGGGTGCTCACCGGCACGAAGACGTTCATCACGCTCGGCACGTGGGCGTCCGTCGCCCTCGTCTTCGCCCGAACGGGCGGCGAGGGGCCGCGCGGGATCACGTGCTTCCTCGTCCCGACCGCGAGCGACAGATACGAGTCACGGCCCGTCAAGGGCAAGCTCGGGCTGCGGGCGCAGGACACCGCCGAGCTGTCGCTGGACGGGGTCCGGGTGCCGGACGAGAGCCGCCTCGGCGAGCTCGGCAGGGGCTTCTCGGTCGCCATGTCGGCGCTCGACCACGGGCGCATCTCGCTGGCCGCAGGCTGTGTCGGCATCGCCCAGGGCTGCCTGGACGCGAGCGTCCGGTACGCGCAGGAGCGTCGCGCCTTCGGCCGCCCGATCGCCGGCTTCCAGCTGGTGCAGGAGCTGCTCGCCGAGATCGCCGTCGAGACCGAGGCGGCCCGGCTGCTGACCTGGCGCGCGGCCGCCCAGGCAGACTCGGGCGGGCAGCACACGCTGGAGTCGTCGATCGCCAAGCTCTACGCGAGCGAGGTCGCCGTGCGCGCCGCGAACAACGCCGTCCAGATCTTCGGCGGCTACGGCTACGTCGACGAGTACCCGGTCGGCAAGTACCTCCGCGACGCCCGTGTCGCGACCCTGTACGAGGGCACGAGCCAGATCCAGAAGCTGATCATCGGCCGGGCGCTCACCGGGGAGAGCGCCTTCCTCTGAGATGGAGCGCGGCGTCGTCGCAACGGAGCGGGGTCTCGCCCTCGTCGACATCGAGCTCGAGCCGCCGGGACCGGGCGAGGTGCTCGTGCGGCTGGAGGCGAGCGGCGTCTGCCACAGCGACCTGCACGTGCTCGAGACCGGCTGGGCTCACCGCTTCCCGGTGCTCCTCGGCCACGAGGGCGCGGGCGTCGTCGAGGAGGTTGGCGAGGGCGTCGCGGGGCTCGCCGCCGGCGACCGCGTCATCCTCGGCTGGCGCTCGCCGTGCGGCGAGTGCCGTTGGTGCCTTGCCGGCGAGCCGCGGCGCTGCCGCCGACCGCCCGCGGCCAAACGGCGCCTTCGCCTCACCGACGGCCGCACCCTCTCGCAGATGCTCCAGCTGGGCACCTTCGCGACGCGCACCGTCGTGCACGCGGCGGCGGCTGTCCCATACCCGGACGAGCTGCCGGCGGAGCAGGCCTGCCTGATCGGCTGCTGCGTCGCCACCGGGATCGGCTCGGTGCTGGAGACCGCGCGCCTCGCGCCGGGGGCCCGCGTCGCCGTGATCGGCTGCGGCGCGGTCGGGCTCTCGGTGGTGCAGGGCGCGCGCCTGGCCGGCGCGGCAGAGATCCACGCGATCGACCTGGACGACGGGAGAGCGCGGGCGGCGCTTCGGTTCGGGGCCACGCACATCGACACCGGCGAGGAGCTCGACGCCGTCTTCGACGTGGTGGGGAGGCCGGAGACGCTCGAGCGGGGTCTCGACCTGCTCGGCCACGGCGGCACGCTCGTCTCGATCGGCCTGCCGCAGCCCGGCACGTCGGCGGCGATCGACCTGCAGCGGCTATTCGACAGGCGCCTGCGGATCCTCGTCTCGCACGGCGGCGACCACCTGCCGGCCGAGGACTTCCCGCGGCACGTGGCCGGCGCGCTCGCCGGCGAGATCGACCTCGGCGGCCTGGTGACGCGGACGATCGGGCTCGAGGACGTGGAGCGCGGGTTCGACGACATGCGGGCGGGGCGCGTCGTGCGCGCCGTCGTGACCCGGTTCTGATCCGATCGCGATACAGTGGTCGGGTGAACCTCCGCGACACTCCGGAGGAAGCGGCCTTCCGCGCAGAGGTACGGGACTGGCTGGCGGAGACCCTGCCCGCGGAGGCGGACGACGAGTGGAGCCGCAAGATGCACGAGGCGGGCTTCGCGGGGGTCACGTGGCCGGAGGAGTACGGCGGCCGGAGCGCGCCGTACAGCTACCAGGCGATCGTGCTGGAGGAGTTCGCGCGGGCCGAGGCGCCCAACCACTCGAACCCGATCGGGGTCGGCATGGCCGGCCCGACGATCATGTTCCACGGCACCGAGGAGCAGAAGCGGCGCTACCTGCCGCGGATCCTCTCGGCCGAGGAGATCTGGTGCCAGGGCTTCTCCGAGCCCGGCGCCGGCTCCGACCTCGCGTCCGTACGGGCCAACATCGAGCCACGCGACGACCACTTCCTCGTCAACGGGCAGAAGGTGTGGTCGTCGTTCGCCCACCTCGCCGACTTCTGCATCCTCCTCGGCCGCAGCGATCCGCAGTCGGAGCGCCAGGCCGGCCTCACGTACGTGATCGCCGACATGCACGCGCCCGGCGTCGCGGTGCGGCCGCTGCGCCAGATCACGGGCGAGTCGGAGTTCAACGAGATCTTCTTCACCGACGTTCGCGTCCCTCGCGAGAACCTGCTCGGCGACGTTGGCGGCGGCTGGCAGGTGGCGATGACGACGCTGCTGCACGAGCGGGGCACCTTCGGGATTGCGCTGACCGGGATGCTCGACGCGCAGGTGCGTCGGCTGATCGCGCTGGCGAAGACACGCGGCGCGGACGACCCGATGATCCGCGACCGGGTTGCGCAGGAGTGGATCGAGCTCCAGGCGCTGCGGTTCACCAACTACCGCGCGCTGACCGCGCTCATGGCGACGGGGATGCCCGGCCCCGAGGGCTCGGTCTCGAAGCTGCACTGGTCGGAGCAGAACCAGCGGCTGACGAAGCTCGCGATGGAGATCCTCGGCGGCGAGGACGACGGCTACTGGCGCCACCAGCAGTTGCGCAGCCGCGGCAACACCATCGAGGCCGGGACGAGCGAGGTCCTGCGCAGCATCATCGCGGAGCGTGTGCTGGGCCTGCCGAGGTCTCGCTGATGCAGTTCGCGTTCACGGAGGAGCAGGAGCTGCTGCGCCGCCAGGCGCGCGACTACCTGGGCGGGCGCTATCCGGCCGAGGGCGACTGGAACCGGGGTTCGTGGCGGGAGATCGCCGAGCTCGGCTGGACCGGCGTCTCGGTCCCCGAGGAGCAGGGTGGCGCCGGGCTCGGGTTCCTCGAGGAGGCGGTCCTGTTCGAGGAGCTCGGAAGGGCGCTCTACCCCGGTCCGTACTTCGCCACCGTCGGGCTCGCGCTGCCGGCGCTCCCGCCCGAGCTGCAGTCGCGGGTCGCCACCGGCGAACGGACGTACACGCTCGCCCTGAACGGATGGCCGGCGCCCGACCGCGAGCTCGTCGACGAGGTCGCGTCCGTGGACGACCAGGCGATCGCCGGGCGCATCCGGCTGCGGGCGCTCGCCGCACTGGCGCTCGAGGCGGTCGGGATCGCACAACGCGCGCTCGAGCTCGGAGTCGAGCACGCGAAGGGCCGGGAGCAGTTCGGCAGGCCGATCGGCGTCTACCAGGCCGTCTCGCACAAGCTCGCCGACACGTATCTCGAGACCGAGCTGGCACGCTCGCTCGCATACTGGGCCGCCTGGTGCGTGGCGGAGGAGGACGGCCAGGCGGCGATCGCCGTGCCGGCCGCGAAGAGCTACGCGGGCGACGCCGCCGTCGCCGCCTGCGAGCGCTCGATCCAGGTTCACGGCGGCATCGGCTTCACGTGGGAGCACGTGCTGCACCGCTACTACAAGCGCGCGCTCTGGATCCAGGCGTTCGGCGGCTACGCGCAGCGCCACCGCGCCGAGGTGGCGCGCGCGTTGCTCGACTAGCGCGCGACGGAGAGTCGATGGGTTACCGCCGGGGGTCGATCGACGAGATGGGCGAGGGCCCGGGCTTCAGGAAGGTGCGCCGCGAGCTGGAGGTGGCGGCGTTCGGCGTCAACGCGGTCGTCTACCCGCCCGGCCAGGAGGGGTTCCTCCACTACCACGACGAGCAGGACGAGCTGTACTTCGTGCACCGCGGGCGGGCCGTCTTCGAGGTCGAGGGCGACACCTTCGAGCTCGGGCCCGGCGGCGTCGTCCACGTGGAGTCGACCACGCCGCGCAAGGTCTCGAACGGGGGCGACGAGGATCTCGTGCTGCTGATCGTAGGCGGGAAGGGCGGCTACGTCGCCCGGGACGGCCGGCTGGTCGACCCGGAGCGCGACCTGCCGCGGCGTCAGGGCTTCGGCCGCTAGCGGTCCGCGACCTGCACGAGCAGCTTGCCGCGGTTCTCGCCGTGCATTAGGCCGATGAAGGCTCGCGGCGCGTTCTCGAGCCCGTCGACGACGTCCTCGCGGTAGCGGATGCTGCCGTCGGCGACCCAGCCGGCGAGCCGGCGCGCTGCCTGCTCGTAGCGGTGGGCGTAGTCCGTGACGAGGAAGCCCTCCATCCGGGCGCGCGAGACGACGAGGAAGCCGTAGCCCAGCGACGGCTCGGGCCGCTCCAGGTTGTACTGCGAGACCTGGCCGCAGACGGCGATGCGCGCCCCGGTCGACAGGCGACGCAGCACGGCCCGGGTCACGTCGCCGCCGACGTTGTCGAAGTAGACGTCCACGCCGCCTGGCGCGGCTTCTCGCAAGGCCGCAGCGACGTCCTCGCCCTTGTAGTCGATAGCGACGTCGTAGCGGTAGAGCTCCCGCAGGTCGCGTGCCTTCTCCGGCCCGCCGGCGATGCCGATCGTGCGGCAGCCGGCGAGCCGCGCGAGCTGGCCGGCGACCTGGCCGACGGCGCCGGCGGCCGACGAGACGGCGACGGTGTCGCCGGCGACGGGCCGGGCGACGTCGAGCAGGCCGAAATAGGCCGTCAACCCGGTCATGCCGGCGGCGTGCAGCGCGAGCGAGGGCGGCTCGAGCCCGGGGGGGACGCGGCGGAGCGCGCCGGCCCGGGCGACCGCCCACTCCTGCCAGCCGAGCTGACCGACGACCAGGTCGCCCGACGTAAGGCGCGGGTCGCGGCTCTCGACCACCTCGCCGAGCGACTGGGAGGTGATCACGTCGCCCAGCCGGAGCGGCTGCGCGTACGAGCGAGCCTCGCTCATGCGACCGCGCTGGTACGGATCGAGCGAGACCCGGAGCATGCGCACGAGGGCCTCGCCCGGCCCCGGCTCGCCGACCGGCGCCTCGTCGAGGGCGAAGTCGGACTCCCGCGGATAGCCCGTCGGCCGTGCCGCGAGGGTGACCCGGCGGTTCACGGCTGCTCTCACCCCGCCCACGCGTCTAGCATCGCAGACGTGCGGCTCGGTTTCTCGATGGGGTATGCGCCGCCCGGGACGAACCCGCTCGAGCTGATCGAGCTGGCGTGCGAGGCGGAGCGCCTGGGCTACGAGTCGGCCTGGGCGGCCGAGGCCTGGGGTACCGACGCCGTAACCGTGCTCACCTGGCTGGCGGCGAGGACGACGACGATCAAGGTCGGCTCCGCGATCCTCCAGATGCCGGGGCGGACGCCCGCGAACACGGCGATGACGGCGGCCACGCTCGACCTCATGTCCGGCGGCCGCTTCCTGCTCGGGCTCGGCACCTCGGGGCCGCAGGTGGTCGAGGGCTGGCACGGGCAGCCGTGGGGCAAGCCGCTGACGCGGACGCGCGAATACGTCGAGGTCGTGCGCCGGGCGCTGCGCCGCGAGACGGTCGATCTGCACGGGTCGGAGGTGTCCGTCCCCTACGACGGCCCCGGCGCGACGGGCCTGGGCAAGCCGCTCAAGCTGATGATGCGGCCGCTGCGGGCGGAGATCCCGATCTACCTCGCCGCGCTGAGCCCGAGGAACGTGAGCCTCGCCTTCGAGATCGGGAACGGCTGGCTGCCGATCTTCTTCTCGCCGGATCGCGCCCGGGCGACCTTCGGGTTCGAGGCGCGCGAAGGCTTCGACATCGCGCCGTCGGTGACGGTCGTCGTCACGGACGACCTTGCCGTCGGCCGCGACGCCGTGCGGCCGATGCTTGCCCTCTACGTGGGAGGCATGGGCGCACGCGGGAAGAACTTCTACAACGACGTCGTGCGCCGGTACGGCTATGAGGCGGAGGCGGAGCGGATCCAGGAGCTCTACCTCGCCGGCAGGCAGCGGGAGGCGATCGCCGCCGTCCCCGACGCCCTCGTCGACGAGGTGGCGCTCGTCGGCCCGCGGGAGCGGATCGCCGACCGGCTCGCGGCGTGGCGCGAGTCCGGCGCCGGCACGCTGCTCGTCCAGACGCACGACCCTGTGGCGCTGCGGACGATGGCGGAGCTGGTCCTGTGAGCGAAGGAGGGGCGATGGACATCCCGGAGCACGTCGAGCACAACGCGGTGGTCGAGTTGATCCGCCGGGAGGTGACCGCGGTCGAGCACGACGAGATCCGCGACCTCTGGAAGCGCCACTCGATCGCCGAGGACCGGCGCGACCTCCCCGGCCTGATCTCGACGCTGACCGAGGATTGCGTCTACGAGCTGACGCAGAGCGGCCACCGCTGGGAGGGCCGCGAGGGCGCGGCCCGCTTCTACACGGAGCTGCTGACGGCCTTTCCCGACATCCACTTCGACCTGACCGACATCGTGATCGGGCCGCAGGGCGTCTGCGAGGAAGCGCGCGTCACCGGCACCCACCAGGCGGAGTGGATCGGGTACCCGCCGACCGGCGAGCGGATGGGCTGGCGCGTCGTCATCTTCTTCCCCTGGGACCGCGAGCGGCGCCTGTTCAGGGGGGAGAAGATCTACGTCGACTCGGACGTGTTCGGCCGGCCGGCGTGAGCGCGACCGTCGCCGAGCTGCTCGACGGCGTCGTGCGCGTGACGTTCCCGCTCCCGTTCGGCATCGACCACGTCCACTGCTACCTGCTGCGGGGTCAGGACGGCTGGACCGTCGTCGACGCGGGCCTCGGCACCGCGGACGCGGGGCGGAGCTGGGAGTCGGTGCTCGACGGGCTCGACGCGCCGGTCGCGAGGGTCGTCGTCACGCACTTCCACCCGGACCACGTCGGCGCGGCGGCGATCGCGGGCGAGGTCGCGGGCGCGCCGGTGCTCGAGGGCGTGCTCGACCGTGAGCAGTGCCTTCGCGCGTGGGGGCCCGACCGGAACCCGCAGCGATTCCTCGATTTCATGCGCGGGCACGGGCTGCCGGTCGACGACGTCGACGCCATGCGCAGAGACGGCGACGCGCTCGCCTCCCTCGTCACAATCGGCCCCGACCCGGTACCGATCGGGCCGGGCGACCGGCTCGACGGGTGGGAGGTCGTTCACCTCCCCGGCCACGCCGACGGCCACCTCTGCCTGCTCCGCGGCGGCGTCCTGATCGCGGGTGACGCGATTCTCGGCTCGATCAGCCCCATCGTCGGCCTGTATCCGGACTCGGCGGCCGACCCGGTGGGCGACTATCTCGGCTCGCTCGTGCGAATCGTGCAGCTCGCGCCGCGCGTCGCGCTCGTCGGCCACGGCGCCACCGTGGAGGACCCGGCGGGCCGGGCGCGCGAGCTCATCGCCCACCACCGCGAGCGGCTTGAACAGACGCTCGCGGCTCTGGCCGGCGGACCCCGGACCGGGTTCGAGGTCTCGCTCGGGCTGTTCCCCAGAGTGGCCACGAGCCCGCAGCGCCGCTTCGCGCTCAGCGAGACCTGCGCGCACCTCGAGCATCTGGCACTCCACGGGCTGGCCCGCCGCCTGGTCGACGACGGGCTCGTCCGGTACGCGGCCGCAGCGTGACAGACCAAGTCCCGCTGGCTTACGCTTGCGGGCGATGTCCCTCCTCTTGCTGAGGAACGTCGGGCTCCGGTTCGGCGGCATCGTGGCGCTCGACGATGTCTCGCTGCACGTCGACGAGGGCACGATCGCCGGTCTGATCGGCCCGAACGGCGCCGGCAAGACGACGGTGTTCAACGTGATCACCCGGCTGTACCGGCCCGACTCGGGCCACATCGAGTTCGAGGGCAGGACGCTGATGCGCACGCCGCCGCACGGGATCCTGGCCCGCGGCATCGCCCGGACCTTCCAGAACGTGGAGCTCTTCTCGACGATGACCGTCCTGGAGAACGTCCTCGTCGGCGCGCACACGACGTCCCGCTTCCGCCGGGATCGCAGCGTGCGCAGCCGGGCGCTCGAGACGCTCCGGCTCGTCGGCATGGAGTCCCTCGCGTGCCGTCCCGTCGCCGGCTTGCCGTTCGGGACGCTGAAGCGCGTCGAGCTCGCGCGGGCCCTCGTGTCGGGGCCGCGCCTGCTGCTCCTCGACGAGCCGGCAGGGGGTCTCAACCACGAGGAAGTCGACGAGCTGGCGACGTTCATCCTCCGCCTGCGGGAGGAGCTCGAGCTGACCATCTTCCTGGTGGAGCACCACATGGGCCTCGTCATGCGCATCTCCGATCACGTGCACGTCCTCAACTTCGGCCGGACGATCGCCGGCGGGCCTCCCGAGCAGGTGCAGCGCGATCCGGCGGTGATCGAGGCATACCTCGGAGGCGAGTTCGCTGGGCACGCTGCTTGAGCTCCATGACGTGGAGGCGCGCTACGGGCCGGTCAAGGCGCTCCACGGCGTCAGCCTGCGTGTCGACGAGGGGCAGATCGTCGCGGTGCTGGGGGCGAACGGGGCCGGCAAGACGACCACGCTGCGCGCGATCTCGTCGACCGTGCGGCGGAGCGGCGAGATCCGCTTCGACGGACGGACGCTGGGCCGAAGCTCGCCCGAGGGCGCGGCGCGGCTCGGCATCGCGCACGTGCCGGAGGGCCGCGGCACGTTCGCCGAGCTCACGGTCGCGGAGAACCTGCGCCTCGGCGCCTACACCCGCCGCGGCAGCATCAAAGGCGACGTCGCCCGGGTCCACTCTTACTTCCCGTGGCTCGAGGAGCGCAGCCGACAGCAGGCCGGCACGCTGAGCGGCGGGGAGCAGCAGATGCTCGCGCTCGCGCGCGCCCTGATGCAGCGGCCGCGGCTGCTGCTGCTCGACGAGCCGTCCCTCGGACTGGCGCCTCTGGTGGTGGCGGAGTTCTTCCGTATCGTCGCTGCGCTGAGGGAGCGCGAGGGGGCGACGCTCCTCATCGTCGAGCAGAACGCGAACATCGCGCTCCAGGCCGCCGGCTACGCGTACGTGCTGGAGGTCGGACGGGTCGCGCTGTCGGGACCGAGCGAGGAGCTCCGCGAACACGAGTCGGTGCGGCGGAGCTACCTGGGCTACTGATGGCCGTCGAGGGAATCAGCCGGAGGCCCTCGCGGCCCGACCTCCGACGCGTCGGCCGCGGCTCCCCGTGGCCGGTCGTCCTCCTCCTGCTCGGCGGCTGCGTCTTTCTGACGATCGGCTCGCTGCGGAGCTCGCTCTTCGCCCAGCTGACCGTCTCGGGACTGGCGAACGGCGGCATCTACGCCGGCCTCGCGCTCGCCCTCGTCGTCATCTACCGCGCGACCGAGGTCGTCAACTTCTCGCAGGGTGCGATCGCGACCTTCACGACCTACATCGCCTGGCAGCTGATGCATTGGGGGCTGTCGTACTGGCCTGCGTTCGCGGCCACCCTCGCCATCGCGTTCGTCGGCGGCGTCGCGCTCGAGCGCATCGTCATCCGCCCGGTGGAGGGCGCCTCGCCGCTGACGATCGTGATCGTGACGATCGGCCTGCTGATCCTGATCGAGGGCGCGGTCGGCTGGATCTGGTCGGCGCAGATCCGGTTCATGCCCGCCGCGTTCCCGATTCACCCGATCCACGTCGGAGGGGTCGCCTTCTCGCTGGAGGACATCGGGACGATCGCCGTCTCGATCGGCTCCGTGCTCGTGATCTGGATCTTCTTCCGCTTCACGAAGCTCGGACTCGGCATGCGCGCCGCCGCCCTGCGCCCGCACGCGGCCCGCCTCGTCGGCGTCCGCGTGAGCTGGATGCTGGCGATCGGCTGGGGCCTCGCCGCGATGCTCGGCGCCGTCGCCGGGATGCTGGCGGCGGCCAGCCCGAGCGTGCTGCTGCAGCCGTCGATGATGGACGGGATCCTGATCTACGCGTTCGCCGCCGCCGTCCTCGGAGGCCTCGAGAGCCCGGTGGGGGCTGTCGTCGGCGGCCTCGCGATCGGCGTCACGCTTGAGCTGCTCGGCGGCTATGTGAGCTGGATCACGCCCGAGCTGCTGCTGCCTGCTGCGTTCCTGATGATGCTCGGGGTTCTGCTGGTGAAGCCGACCGGGCTGTTCGGCCGCCCGAGGGTGCGGCGCGTATGAGGCTCGCAGTTCGCCTCGGGATCATCCTGGTCGTTACGGCCGCGATCGCCTGGCTGCCGACGCAGCTGAGCGACTACCAGCGCATGCAGGGCGCCAGTGTCGGCGTCTGGTTCATGGCCATCCTCGGCCTCGACATCCTCACCGGCTACACCGGCCAGATCTCGATCGGAAACGGCGCCTTCATGGCGATCGGCGGCTACACGACCGCCATCCTCACCGACCACCACGGCTGGAACGACCTCGCGACGATCCCGGTCGCAGCGTTGCTCGGCTTCGCGTGCGGCGTCGTGGTCGGCCTGCCGGCGCTCCGGCTCAGCGGCGCCTACCTCGCGCTCCTCACATTCGCGGTCGCGCTCGCCGTGCCGGCGCTCGCCAGGAACTACTCGAGGTTCACCGGTGGGACCGAGGGGCTGCCGCTGCCGTCGCACAGCGGGCTCTGGCTGTACGCGGTCAGCTGGACCCTGTCCGGGATCCTGCTCGTGACCGCCTGGCTGATCCTGCGCGGCCGGACCGGGAGGGCGTTCCGGGCCGTGCGCGACAGCGAGATCGCCGCCGCTTCGTCCGGGATCAGCCTGCCGATCTACAAGACGCTGGCCTTTGGCGTCTCGGCGTCCTTCGCGGCCGTCGCGGGATCGATGCTCGTCCTCGTGAACAGCTACGTGAACCCCGACGTGTTCGCGCTGTCGCTCTCGCTCTACATCCTCATCGGCGCGGCCGTCGGCGGGTTCGGCTCGCTCTGGGGCGTCATCGCCGGGGCGGCCTTCGTGCAGCTCCTCCCCAACGCGCTCTCGGACACCCGGGCCTTCAGGGGGCCGGAGGCGGCGCCGGTGGTCTTCGGCCTCTCCCTGATTCTCGTGATGCTTCTCGCCCCGGGCGGTGCGGCTCAGCTGTTGAAGGCGCTCGGCCGGCTAACAAACCGCAGCCGGGATGCGTCATAGTCCCGGTATTGGACGATATTTCCCCTGATCGGAGGAGACATGGGTAGCAGGATCAGGGTGCTCTCGGCAATCGGGCTGGGCGCTCTCGCCCTATCCGTCACGGCAGCGCTCGCGGGGTCTGCGAGCACTCCGGGCGTGACGAGCAAGCAGGTGGTCATCGGCGGGACGTTCCCGCTGACCGGCCCGGCGCAGCTCTACTCGGTGATCCCGAAGGCTGAGAACGCCTACTACCAGTGGGCCAACGCCCGCGGCGGGGTCAACCGCCGCAAGATCGTGTTCAAGGTCCTCGACGACCAGTACTCGCCGCCGAAGACCGTACCCCTGACGCACCAGCTCGTGGAGCAGGACCACGTCTTCGCAGTCGTCAACAGCCTGGGCACGGCGCCGAACCTCGCCACGCGCCGGTACCTGAACAGCCAGAAGGTGCCGCAGGTGCTGCTCGCCACCGGTGACTCGTACTGGGGCGCGCAGTACAAGCGGTTCCCCTGGACGTTCGGCTGGCAGCCGGACTATCCGGGCGAGTCGCGCATCTACGGCCAGTACATCCACGCGAACATGCCAAACGCGAAGATCGGCGTGCTCATGCAGGACGACTCGTACGGCCAGAACTACTACGCCGGCCTGCTCGCCGGCCTCGGCGCCTCGAAGTCGAACATCGTCGACACCGAGAAGTACGCCGCAACCCAGCTCGACGTGAGCTCGCAGGTCGTCAAGCTCGCCCGGTCCGGGGCGACCGTCTTCGCCCTGTTCGCGCTCCCGAACCAGACGATCGACGCACTGGTCGTGGCGACGAAGGTCGGCTGGAAGCCGCAAACGTTCGTGAACAACGTCTCCGCGTCGCCGCTCTTCATGTCGTTGGCGGTGAAGAGCGGGGCGAATGTGGACGGCGCGATCACGGCCAACTACGTCCTGGACGTCGTCAACCACCCGAACACGCCGGCGGCCAAGCTCTACAAGGCGATTCTCGCCAAGTACGATCCGGGCGCGGACCCGCTCGACACGAACAACCTCTACGGCGTCGGCGTGGGGTGGGCGTTCGTGGAGGCACTGAAGAGGGCGGGCAATCCCCCGACGCGCGGCGGGCTGATGAGAGCCCTCACGCACATGAAGAACGTGAGGAACCCGTTCCTCTATGCGGGCATCCTCGAGAACACCTCCCCCACCGACCACTTCCCGATCGAGCAGCAGATACTCCAGCGCTGGTCGAACTCGCACTTCGTCCCGTTCGGCAAGCTGTACAACCACGCCAGGTGATTGGCGCCGTGAGCCGCCCGGGGAGCTTCGGCTCCTCCGGGCGGCCCCCCAACGCGCTGGTCAGAGCTCGTCGTCGATCGAGGCCACGGCCCTGATACGGCCGCCGGCCACGAAGCCGATGTCCAGATGGTGCTTGTCGCCGGTCACGGCGAGCTCGACCGGGCGGCCGACGTCGAGCGGCTCGCGGAAGTCGAGGCGGGCGCGCAGGGGACGCGCCGGCTCGGGGCCTGCGTCGAGGAGCACGTGCTCGATCGCCTGCCAGTAGACGGTGTTGTTCACGTGACCGTGCAGGTCGGCGTCGGATGCGCGCAGCGGCCAGGGCGAGCGCGGCGCGTCGGTCGGCGGGTCGGCCAACGTCGGCCGCGCCGAGACGTGCCGGCCGCCGGCTGCCTCGGCATACGCGTCGAAGCGCGTGATCCGCGCCGGGCGCTGGCCGGCGTCGAGGTGGATCCAGACGCTGTCGACCTCGATCCGACCGCCGCGGTCGCCGGTTAGCGACCACCGCCGACCGGCTGCGACCGTCGCAAGCCCGCTGCACCAGGTCACGAGCTCGACTGCGCCATCGGCGAGGAAGGGCTCGAGCACGTCCATACGCATCCGGCGCACGAACCAGAGGTGCTCGGGTGTTCCCCAGCTGGTCTCGTCGACGTCGTCGATTGCGATCTCCTGCAGGAACCGTGCGACGACGTCGAGGCGGAGCCGCCCCCGCTGGTCCATGTCCGTCAGCCGCACACGGCGGCTCTCGACGAACGTACGGCCGTGAGACGGGATCGGAACGATGCCTTCCACGCCGGGTCAGTCTCGCCTATTCGCCAGCGCGTAGACTCGCGGCCGTGAGCGCGTGGAGGTCGGATGCGTTGATCGTCGACGCCGTCCGCAGCCCGATCGGCAAGCGTGGCGGCACGCTCTCGACGATGCGCGGCGACGAGCTGGCAGCGCAGGTGCTGAATGCTCTGGCCGCCAGAACCGGCGCGGACCCTGCCGAGATCGAGGACGTGCAGTTCGGCTGCGTCACCCAGATCGGCGAGCAGGGCTGGAACATCGGCCGCATGGTGCCCCTCGTCGCCGGCTGGCCGGAGACCGTCTGCGGAACCACCGTCGACCGGCAGTGCGGCTCCTCGATGCAGACGAACTTCAACGCCGCGGCGGCGATCTGGTCCGGGCAGCTCGACCTCGTGATCTCGGCCGGCGTCGAGATGATGTCGCGGGTGCCGATGGGCTCGAACGGCGGCGACCTCTCGCCGCGGCTGCTCGACCGGTGGCAGCTCGTGCCGCAGGGCATCTCGGCGGAGGTCGTCGCGCATGAATGGGACCTCGCGGGAGGACCTCGATGCGTACTCGTTCGAGTCCCACAGACGCGCGATACGCGGGGTCGACGAGGGCCGGTTCGACCGGGAGATCGTCCCCGTCGAGCTTGCGCCCGGCGAGGAGCCGAGCGGGAGCGGCTCGGCCGGCGGCGCAGCGACGACGGTGTTCGCCGAGCGGCTTGTGTTCGCCGTGGACGAGACGCCGCGGCGCGACGCCTCGCTCGAGAGGATGTCGCAGCTCGCGCCGGCGTTCGTCCCGAACGGGAAGGTCACCGCGGGCAACTCGAGCCAGATCGTCGATGGCGCGGCCGCCGTCCTCGTCGCGAGCGAGCGCAAGGCGTCGGAGC
Organism: uncultured Actinomycetes bacterium; assembly: GCA_963773175.1. GTDB lineage: Bacteria > Actinomycetota > Thermoleophilia > Gaiellales > Gaiellaceae > CAVZAC01. The sequence continues at coordinate 258,471 of CAVZAC010000004.1, read as the reverse complement.
TCGGGCTCGAGCCGCGGGCGCGATTCGTCGGGTTCGGGCTGGCGGGCGTCGACCCGTACCGGATGCTTCACGGCAACCCGGAGGCGTGCCGGCGGGCGCTTGCGAAGGCGGGTCTCGCGTGGGACGACATCGGGGTGATCGAGGTGAACGAGGCGTTCGCGTCGGTCGTGCTCCAGTTCGTCCGCGACGCCGGCCTGGAGCACCGACTCGAGGACGTGAACCCGAACGGCGGAGGGATCTCCCTCGGCCATCCGCTCGGCGCGACCGGCGCACGGGTGACCGCCACGCTCGTGAACGAGCTCGACCGGCGCGGCGAGCGGTACGGCATCGCCACGATGTGCATCGGCTTCGGCCAGGCGCTCGCCGGCGTGATCGAGCGCCTCTAACGCAGGGGCTCGAAGAACGTCGTCATCCGCTGGGCCAGCATCAGGTCGCCCTGGATCTTCAGCTTGCCCGCCATGTACAGCTGCGGGCCCGGCGTCTTCCCGGCCATAAGCTTCACGAACGACGCCGCGTCCGCCGACAGCGTCACCTTGGGGCTCTCCGCCCGCGTCCGCTCGGCCGTGCAGGTGCCGTTCGCGATCGTGAGCGCGTACGCGTGCTCGTCGGCGCCGTCCGAGATGACCCACTGGATTCCCGCGTCGACGCCGGACGCCGCCTGCGGCTTGAACCGCTCCGTCATGCCGTGGAACACCGAGTCGAGGACATCCTGTGTTCCCGCCGTGCGGATCTTCTCCGCGATCTCCTGGTCGCTTCCTTCCGCCAGCTGCGTGAGCTGTACGTTCGCCATGCCTCCTCCTTCCAGGCTGCCTCCTGTGGCCCCTACCATCGCACGCGGCGCCTTCAGCTTGATCGGACGGCCACGAGCGGGAGGTCACGCTCGCGTGCCCACGCCTCCCACTCCTCGGCGGTTCGTGACCGGAATACCTCCTCGAGAGCCGGCCTCGTGAGCTCGGGCAGGCCGAGCTCGTCCCCGAGCCGGCGCCGGAAGCGCGGCTCTAGTGCCGCGACCGCGAGCCAGCCGTCGCCCGTCTCGTAGAGCCCGTACGCCGCGAGGCCGCCGCCCAGCAGCCCTGCGCGCGCAGTGAGGCCGTGCCGAAGAGGCTCGCCGAGGGCCGCTGCGGCCTCGCTCAAGGCGACCTCCGCGTACGTCGGCCCTGCGCCGCGTACGTGCGCGAGCAGCGCTCCGAGCGCCGTCGTCACGGCCCGCTCGGCGCCGAGGAGGTCGGCCGCGACCGTGGGCGGCAGTCCGGGGGGCGCCAGGAGACCGTGCATCGCGAGATAGGTGAGGTCGTGGCCGGCGCGGTCGTGATCCGGCCGGGGATGGCCGACGATCGCGATGTGCGAGAGCCGCGGGAAGCGCTCGCGCAACTCGGGCCACGCGAGGTGGAGCCGGGCGAGGGCGGCCGGTCGCTGCGCGGTGAGCAGGAGGTCCGCGGCGGCGAGCAGCCGGTCGAGCTCGCTGCGATCGCCGGTGTCCTTCAGGTCGAGGCGCACCACCTCCTGCCCCTCGACCAGGTCCCGATACCACTCGGGGCTCGCGAGCGCGAGGGGGTCACCCTCGGGCGGCTCGATCTTCGTCACCGAGGCGCCGAGCTCGTGCAGGCGCGCGGCCGCGGCGGGGCCGGGCACGTTGACCGCGAGCGTCACGATCCGGTGCCCCGCAAGCGGGCGCGCGGTCGGAGCTGCTATCTCGGCCCCATCCGGAGCGCGCCGTCGAGCCTGATCACGCCGCCGTTCAGGTACGGGTTCTCGACGATGTGCTTGACGAGCGCCGCGTACTCCTCGGGGCGCGCCAGGCGCGGCGGGAACGGGACCTGCGCCTCGAGCGACCGCCGGATGTCGTCGCGCAGCTGCGCGAGCATCGGCGTGTCCGCCGGCCCCGGCGCGATCGTCACCACCCGGATGCCGTACCGGCCGAGCTCGCGCGCGACCGGCAGCGTCAGACCGACGACGCCGCCTTTCGAGGCCGCGTAGGCGGCCTGTCCGACCTGGCCCTCGAAGGCGGCGTTCGAGGCGGTGTTGACGATGACGCCGCGTTCGCCGTCCTCCGTCGGCTCGTTCCCGGCCATGACGGCGGCGGCGAGCCGGATCACGTTGAACGTGCCGACGAGGTTCACCTCGACGACGTGGCGGAACGCCTCGAGCGGGAACGGCCGGCCGTCCTTGCCGGCCACGAGCGCGCCGAAGCCGATCCCTGCGCAGTTGACGACGCCGTGCAGGGCGCCGAAGTCCGCCAGGGCGGCATCGACCGCCCGCTGCACGCTCGCCTCGTCGCAGACGTCGGTCTCGACGAACCGGCCGAGGCCGCCCCGCTGCAGGTCGGCGACCACGACGTCGCCGCCGGATTCCGCCAGCAGCCGCGCGGTTGCCGCACCCAGCCCGGAGCAGCCGCCGGTGACGAGGAAGGCTCGTCCTGCGACCTCCACGTCAGGACGTCGACACGGGCGGCTTCGCGAACTGGTCGCGCAGGGCGGTCTTCCGGAACTTGCCGACGGCCGTCTTCGGGATCTCCGCGACGAACGCGAACCGGTCCGGCAGCCACCACTTGGCGAAGTGAGGGGCGAGGACCTCGCGCAGCTCGTCCTCCGTCGCGGTCCAGCCTTCCCTGAGCACGACCACCGCGAGCGGCCGCTCCTGCCACCTCGCGTCCGGGACGCCGATCACCGCAGCCTCCGCCACCGCCGGGTGCGCCATCAGCTGATTCTCGAGCGCGACCGACGAGATCCATTCGCCGCCGGACTTGATCACGTCCTTCGTCCGATCCTGGATCTGGATGAACCCGAGCGGATCGATCGTGACGATGTCGCCGGTGCGGAACCAGCCGTCGCCCGTCCAGCGGTCGGCCTGCTCGGGGGCCTCGTAGTACGACGCGGCGACCCACGGCCCGCGCACCTCGAGCTCGCCCATCGTCGCGCCGTCGCGCGGCACCTCGCGCCCTTCCGCGTCGTGCGCGCGCAGCTCGACGAGCGGCAGCGGCTGTCCCTGCAGGGCCATGTAGTCGAACTGCGTCTCCTCGTCCGCCTCGCCGAGCGCTCCCGGCAGCATCGCGACCGACGCGACCGGGGATGTCTCGGTCATGCCCCAGCCGTGGCACACGAGGAGCCCGTGGCGCTGCTTGAAGCCGGCGATCATGGCGCGAGGCGCGGCCGAGCCGCCGACGAGCATCCCCTTCATCCGCGAGAGATCCCAGCGTCCCGGATTCTGGTCCAGGAGTTGGAGGATCCCGACCCAGATCGTCGGCACGCCGGCCGTCCAGGTGACGCCCTCCTGGGCGAAGTCGTCGAGCAGGCTCTCCGGATCGAGGTGCGGGCCTGGGTAGACGTGCTTCGCGCCGAGCATCGTCGAGATGTACGGGTAGCCCCACGCGTTCGCGTGGAACATCGGCACCACCGGTAGCATCACGTCCTGCTCCGAGATCCCGCGGCCGAGCGGGTTCGCCGCCGCCACTCCGAGCGTGTGCAGGACCGTCGAGCGGTGGGAGTAGACGACGCCCTTCGGCCGTCCGGTCGTGCCAGACGTGTAGCACATCGCCGCCGCGGCCCACTCGTCGAGGCCCGGGTCCTCGTAGGCGTCGGGGTCGGCCGAGGCGAGCAGCTCCTCGTAGGAGTCCTCGACGACGAAGACGTGCTCGATCTCCGTGCTGTCCTTGAACAGGTCGAGCAGCGGCACGAGCGAGGCGTCGACGATGACGGCGCGGTCGCCGGCATGGCTCGCGATGAATGCGAGATCGTTCGGATGGAGCCGCAGATTGAGCGTGTGGAGGACGAACCCTCCGCACGGGACGCCGAAGTACGCCTCGAGGTGCTGGTGGTGGTTCCAGCAGAGCGTGGCCACGCGATCGCCGCGCTCGAGCCCGAGCTGCGCGAGCCCGACGGCGAGCCGGCGGGCGCGGCGGCCGAAGTCCGCGTACGTGTAGCGGTGGAAGCTCCTGTCCAGCAGCCGTGTGACGATCTCCTTGTCACCGAAGTAGCTCTCGGCGCGCCGCAGGAGCGGAGGCAGCGTCAGCGGGAAGTCCATCATCTGGCCCTTCACAACGCCGCTCCCAGTGACATGCCAAGACCCTATGCCACCTCCCGGCGAGCCTCAACCTAAGCTATTCGTCAGATGCGAACATGGGTTCGATGGGCCATCGGAGAGTCCGGGCATCTACGGGTCGCGGTCGCGACCCCGCAAGTCTGGCGGCGATACAACCAGCTCCGAATGTGGCGGACGCGAGGAATCTGCGCAGTCTCAAGCACGGCGCGTACTGCAGCGCGCCAGCGGCGGAGGGGCCGTCGGTGCTGCGCCCACCGCTCCCACCGGCACGAGCAGGCCTGCTCCGGCGAGCAACGCTCCTGCGCTCGCAAAGACGCCTCGCTCTCTGCCGTCGCGCGTGCGTCTGACCCAGCCACTCCTGTGAACCACAAGCACACCGCCCAACCGCGCCGGCCGCAGTCCGTTGACCGATGATCTACCACCCGGCCGTGCCTGCGGTCAAGCCAGAGCTGCGTCTGGCTGCGCCTCAGGCCGCCTCGGCCGCTGACTCCTCCGTTTCGGGTGCTTCGATCGCGAGCCGGGGCAGGCGTCGATCGAACCAGGTGGGGAACCACCAGGTGCGCTCGCCCAGCAGCTGGAGCGTGGCGGGCAGGAGGATGCAGCGGATAACGACTGCATCGAGGAGGACGGCGCTGGCGAGGGCGAGCCCGAACAGCTCGATCACGCGCTCACCGCCGAGGATGAAGCTGCCGAAAACGGCGACCATGACGGCAGCGGCGGCGGTGATCACGCGACCGGTGCGGACGAGGCCCTCGCGCACGGCAGTCGAGTTGTCGGCGCCGTGCGCCCACTCCTCGTGGATGCGGCTGACGAGGAAGACCTCGTAGTCCATCGACAGTCCGAACACGATCGCGAACACCATGACGGGAAGGAAGGCGGCGATCGGGCCGCCTGCGATCCCGGTCAGCGAGCCGCCCCAGCCCCACTGGAAGATGACCACGACGATGCCCATCGAGGCCCCGATCGAGAGCAGGTTCATCGCGGCGGCCTGGATCGGGATCAGGAGCGAGCGGAAGACGACCAGCAGCAGCAACGCCGAGAGCAGCACGACGACGCCGACGAACAGCCAGAGCTTGCTCGCGAGCACGCTCGAGAAGTCGATCTGCGCGGCTGTCACGCCGCCGATGTAGGCGGTGGCGCCGGTCGTCTGCTCGAGGGGTGGGATGACGTTCTTGCGCAGGTGCCGCACGAGGCTCTCGGTGCGGCTGCTTTGCGGGGAGCTCTCGGGGAAGGCGGCGATCGTCGCGACGTCGCCGGTCGGGCTGAGGCGCGGACGCGAGACCGCGGCGATCCCGGGCGTCTTGTGCAGCGCCGAGACGAAGCGTGCTAGGGCGGCCGAGTCGCCGGACGTGGGGAGCTTGACCGCCACGGCGAGCGGCCCGCTGAAGCCCTTGCCGAACCCCTGTGCGAGCAGGTCGTAGGCCTTGCGCGTGGTCTGGCCCTTCGGGTCGTTGCCCGCGTCCGTGTTGCCGAGCCGGAGGCTGAGCGCCGGAGCAGCGAGTGCCAGCATGAGCGCGGCCGAGGCGATGAAGGCGAGCCATGGCCGGCGCTGGATCGTCGTGATCCAGCGAGTCCAGAAGCTGCTCCTGTCCTGGTGCGGCGTCTTGCGACGGCGTGCGAGCAGGCCCGGCTTGCCGATCCGGCGGCCGAAGAACGTGAGGAGGGCGGGGAGCAGCGTGAGCGATGCGGCGAGCACCAGCAGCACCGCCACCGACGAGGAAACCGCCAGCCCGTACAGGAAGCTAACTCCGAGCGTGAACATCCCCATGAGGGCGATCACGACGGTGGCGCCGGCGAAGATGACGGCGCGGCCGGCGGTGTTCATCGCCTCCGCGACCGCCGCTCTGACGTCGCCGCCGTTCCGGTGGAAGGCCTCGCGATAGCGGGTGACGATGAAGAGTGCGTAGTCGATGCCGACGCCGAGCCCGATCATCAGCGCGAGCTCGGTGGAGAAGTCGGGCATGCTCAGAACCCGGCTCGCCAGCCCGATCACGCCGAGGCCCGTGCCGAGACCGAGTAGCGCCGTGACGATCGGCAGCCCCATCGCCAGCATCGAGCCGAAGCTGAGCAGCAGCACGACCACCGCAGCACAGATTCCGACGAGGGCCGTGTACCCGATCGAGGAGCGCTGGCCCTGCTCGATCGCCTGCCCGCCGAGCTCCACCTGCAGGCCGGGCGAGCGCGCGGCCGTCGCCGTGGCGATCACCCTGTTCGACGCCGACCCGGGAAGGACATTCGCGCGCTGATCGAACGTCACGGTCGCGAAGCCGATCCTCCCGTCCTTCGAGATCGCATGGCTCCCGGCCGCGTAGGGGCTGGCGACGGCGGTGACATGCGGCAGGAGTGCGACCCGGCCCAGCATCTGCTCGATCCGGCTGCGCACCGCCGGCGCCGCCAGCGTCCCGCCCGGTGTGTGCAGCACGATCTGGTCGGAGTCGCCCGACTGCGCCGGGAACCGGCTGGAGAGCAGATCCGCGGCCCGCTGCGCATCGGTGCCGGGTAGCGAGAAGTTGTTGCTGAAGTGGCTTCCGACAGCGTTAGAGAGGCCCATCGCGGCGATCAACATCACGAACCAGAGCGCGACCACGGCGCGGCGGTGATCGCTCGACCAGCGGGCCAGCGTGAGCATTCTCAGGGCACTCCCTCAAAGTAGTAGAAGCTAAAGCTAGTAGAGGGTAGAGTAAAACCGTCGCGAGTGCCGCAGTTCTCCGCCCTCCGATCTCTGACATGACAGACACGTCCACACCTCCCCTCACGCAGCGCGGGATCGACGACGATCTGCGCGAGCTGCAGCTGCTCCTGCCGGCGCTCTTCAGGTCCCTGCGCAACGGCGGGCCGGACCTGCACCAGGTCGAGCCGCTGAAGCGGGCGTTCTTCGACGCGGGGCTCAGGGAACGCCACGGCCGCCTCCTGCTCACGCTCGCCTCCACCGGGCCGCTCACCGTCGGCGAGCTGGCCACCAGAGTCGCGCTCGCGCCGGCGACGACGAGTCTGCTCGTCGGCGAGCTCGACCGCGCCGGCTTCCTCGAGCGCCACGAGGACGACGCCGACCGCCGCCGCATGATCGTCTCTCTCCCCGAGCGCCTGAGGGGCCCTCTCGAGCAGCTCGCCCGCGCGCGCCTCGAGCCGTTGCGCCGCACCCTCGAGCAGATGGACGTCGTCGCGCGGCGGCACTTCATCGACGGCCTGCGGATCCTCAGCGCCGAGGCCGGGGGCAATCACGAGGCATGACCGCGTCCCGAGGCAAGCCGGGTGACGGCCTCGGGTTCGGAGCTGTTCTCTTGCACGCTGCGCCGCGCTTTGCTTCGGGGTGCAGGGTCATCGTCGCTCTACCGGGGCGTTCAGCGCGGCCGCGCTGGGCGCGTCCACGGGAGGAGCGCGTCATCGAGCCTGTTGTCGGCCATCCGCGCAACTGGACGAACGACCAGCCACGTCGGTCGCCCGCACTGCTCAGGCCACACGCACGAGCGTCCGCACGTCGGCCACAGTAATCTCCGCGTGCAAAGAGGAGGATCCGTTGGCACAGATCGCATATGAGCGTGTCTCGAAGGTCTACGGCGACGGAACGCCTGCAGTTCACGCGTTGGACCTGACGATCGAGGACGGCGAGTTGATGGTGATGGTAGGCCCCTCGGGCTGTGGGAAGACCACGGCCCTCCGGATGCTCGCAGGGCTCGAGGAGATCACGGACGGAGAGATACTGATCGGCGACCGGGTGGTCAACGACCTCACGCCGAAGGAGCGCGACATCGCGATGGTCTTTCAGAACTACGCGCTCTACCCGCATATGACGGTCGAGCAGAACTTGGCGTTCGGGCTCAAACTCCGCAAGCTGCCGAAACACGTGGTCACCGAGCGGGTCCAGCAGGCCGCCGCCACGCTCGAGATCGAGGAGTTCCTGAAGCGCAAGCCAAGGGCCCTGTCGGGTGGGCAGCGCCAGCGTGTGGCTATGGGCCGTGCGATCGTGCGCGAGCCGCAGGCGTTTCTGATGGACGAGCCGCTGTCGAACCTCGACGCGAAGCTACGCGTCCAGATGCGCGCCGAGATCCACCAGTTGCAGCGGCGCCTCGGTGTGACGACGATCTACGTGACGCACGATCAGGTCGAGGCCATGACGATGGGCGACCGCGTCGCAGTCCTACGCGACGGGCGGCTGCAACAGGTTGACGCGCCGCAGGCGCTGTACGACTCGCCGGTCAACGAGTTCGTGGCCGGATTCATCGGGTCGCCGTCGATCAATCTCGTCGAGGCGCAGCTGGACTCCGGCGGCGATGGTCTGACCGTGAGCTTCGGCGATCAGCGCCTCAGGGTCGACAGACAGCTTGCGCGCAACCGCTCCGGCCTCGAGCGCTACATCGGGCGTACCGTGCTCCTCGGGGTCCGGCCCGAGGATTTCGAGGACGTGAGCCTTGCGCCGGACACGCCGGAGGACCGGCGGATCGAGACTGTCTGCGAGCTGACGGAGCCTCTCGGCGCCGAAGTGCTCGTCTATTTCAGGGTGTCGGCGGTCGGAGTCGTCTCGAGCGCCGCCAGCGAGCACGTAGGCGACGCCGACGTCCATTTCGGGAGCGCCGAGGAACGGAGCGCGGGCCGGACCCGTCTCGTCGCGCGCGTCAGCCCGAGAACACGGATCGCCGAGCAGAGCCCGATTGAGCTCGCGGTCGACACCTCCCGCCTGTACTTCTTCGACCCCGAGACGCTGGAAGCGGTCTAGGGCCGCTAGCCCTTGACCGCGCCGGCCGTCAGTCCGGCGAGGATGCGGCGCTGGAGGGCGAGCGTCAACACGATCAGCGGCACAGTGACGATCACGGTGGCCGCCATGATCTGCCCCCATGGGACCTGGAAGGTGCTGCCCGACTTCCCGGTGAAGCTGGTGATCGCCACGGTGATGGTGTGCTTGTCGGGTGTCTCCGTGAACGAGAGCGCGTACAGGAACTCCTGCCACGCCGTGATGAAGGCCAGCAGCCCGGCCGTCACGAGGCCCGGTGCGATCAGCGGCAGCATGACGCGGTAGAACACCTGGAGGGGCGAGGCGCCGTCGATGTAGGCGGCTTCCTCGAGGTCGCGTGGCAGCGCCCGTATGAACGTGGTCAGGATCCACACGGTAAGGGGAAGCACGAGCAGCATGTAGCTGAAGACCAGTGCCTGCAACGTGTTGTACAGGTGGACGCGGTTGATCATGGTGTACAGCGCGCCGAGGATCGCGATCTGCGGGAAGATCGTCATCGATAGCATCAGGTAGAGGGCGAACGAGCGACCGCGGAAGCGGAAGCGGCCCAGCGCGTAGGCGGCCAGCGACCCGAGCCCCAGAGCGATCAGCGTGACCGAGCCCGCCACGATCGTCGAGTTCACCATCGCCCGCTGGAAGTCGCCGCTGCTCAGCACCTCGCGAAAGTTGACCAGTGTCGGATTGCTCGGGAAGTACTGCACCGGCGTCCTGAACAGGTCGGCGTCCGGGGTGAACGCCGAGCGTAGAGCCCAGTAGAACGGGAAGGCGATGTAGATCAGGATGATCAGCACCAGCAACATGAACGGCAGACGTGCGATCAGCCGCCTGGCGGGACTCTTCCGCCGCCGGCTCCGCACCCGGGCTTCGGCTCGGGCGGTGGTCTCCGCAGCCGTGCTCACGGCTCCTCCACCCGGATGAAGGTCACGTAGATGACGACGAACATCGAGATGATCAGGAAGATCGCGACGCTGATCGCGGCCCCGTACCCGACGTCGCCGATAGCAACGATCGTGTTCTGGTCGTAGATCGCCATCGTCTGCGTGTCGACGCGATTGCCGAAGAAGACGTAGAAGACGTCGAAGACGCGCAGTGCGTCGAGGGTGCGGAAGATCAGCGCGACCAGGATCGCGGGACGAAGCAGAGGCAGCGTGATCCGCCAAAACTGCTGCAACTTGTTCGCTCCATCCACGTCGGACGCCTCGTACAGCTCCCGCGGAATCACCTGCAGACCCGCCAGCAGCAGCAGCGCGACGAACGGCGTCGTCTTCCAGATGTCCACCGCGCAGACCGACGCGAGGGCCGTGCTCGGCTGCGAGATCCACGCAACCGAGTGGTGGAAGATATGCAGCCGGACGCCCGCATCGTTGAGCACGCCGAAGACGTCGTCGTACATCCATTTCCACATTTGGGCGCAGATCACGGTCGGGATCGCCCACGGTACGAGCATGACCGCCCGCATCGTGCCCCGACCCTTGAAGTTCGAGTTCACCACGAGGGCGATGATGATCCCGAGCACGAACTCGAAGAAGATCGTGATCACAGTGAACTTCACCGTCGTCACGATCGCCTGGTGGAAGATCGTGTCGTGGATCAGCTCGCGGTAGTTCTGGAGCCCGACGAACTTCGTCGGCTCGATCCCGGCGAGGAACTGCTGGTTTGTGAAGCTCTGGAAGACCGTCACCCCGAGGGGATAGATCGCCACCAGCCCCACAACCGCAAGCGCTGGCGCGAGCATGATCCACGCCAGACGCGTCTGCTTGCGCTTCAGGCGCGTCGATCCGCGCCGTCGTCGGCGGGAAGACGTGGAAGCCGCGGCCTGCGCCGAGTTCATCGAAGGTGTCTGATGAGGCGAGGGAGGATGGGTTGCCCCACCCTCCCTCGCCGGGCCTTTCGGGTCGCGCCTAGTGGACCAGGCGACGTAGCTGCGCTGCGATCGAAGGAAGCACGGACTTCGCGTCCTGCCCGTTCAGGATCTGGTTGATCCCCTGGTAGATGATCTGGGAGCCCTGCTGGTAGTGCGTCTTCAGTGAGTTCGACGGCCGCGTCGCGCGCGCGACCAGGGCGATCGCCGGCTTCAGGTACGGATTCGACTTGACGACGGCGGGATCCTTCGCCACCGCCGGAATCGTCGGGACGTTCGTGTTGTAGATCGCGTCGAACCTCTCGACGGCCGGGCTCGAGAGGTAGCGGACCCACTCGATCGACGCGCCCGAATGCTTCGAGTACTTGGACACGCCGACCTGCCAGCCGCCCACCGTTCCGACCGAGTTCGAGCCGGCTCCGTGGGGGAGCACCGTCACGCTGAACTTGCCCTTGACCGGCGTCGTCTGGCTCGCCGAGTACGCGTACGGCCAGTTCCGCATGAAGGCGGCGTTGCCCGCGTCGAACGCGTTCCGCGCGTCCTCCTCCTGGTACGAGGTCACGCCGCGCGGCGTGATGTTGCCGATCCAGCTGCGGACCAGGTTCAAGATCGCCGCGGCCTTCGGGTTGTTGATCGTGACCTTCCCGCCGTCGATGAAGTGGCCGCCGCCGCTCGAGGCGATCCACTCCAGCGCGTCGCAGGTCAGCCCCTCGTAGGCGTTCCCCTGGAACACGAAGCCGTAGAAGTTCGTGTTGGACGCGCGCTCGCCGTCCTGGATCTTCTTGGCCATCTGGCCGAGCTGGGCCCAGGTCGTCGGCGGAGCCGCGTAGCCGTACTTCTTCAGCAGGTCGGTGCGGTAGTAGAGGATGCCGAAGTCGCCGAACCACGGCATCGCGACCAGCCGTCCGCCGACCGTGTCGTTCTGGATGATGCCCGCGGCGTGCAGCTTCGCCTGCTTCCCGAGCGCAGGCTTCAGGTTGAGGAGGTACGGCGCGAATGCGCCCGGCCAGACGACGTCGAGCATCATCACGTCGATCGACGACGACTTCGAGGAGAAGTTCCGCGCGAGCTGCGAGTAGGCCGCGCCGGAATCCGCCGGATGCGGGACGACCTTCACCTTGATGCCGGTCGCCTTCGAGAACTTGGCGGCCAGCAGCAGGTCACGCTTGTGGCTCGAGCCGACGGCGTTGTCACCGATGAAGGTGATGCTCTGACCGCCGTACTTCGCCTTGATCGCCTTTGCGTTCGGCACCGCCGGCGGCGCGACGGCCGCGGACCGAGTCCCCCCGCTGCTGCGGTTGGTTCCCGCGGCGGCGACGCTCAACGAGGCGACCAGAACCAACGTGCCCGCCAGCCCTACGACGAGAAGCAGTGCTCGATGTTTCACGGACCCCACCTTCTTTCCTTAGGCCTAGAACTGTCCGAAGCCTCAGCCATGGCGCGAAACTACCTTCCGAGCGCAGACAAGTAAACCCTGAACCCGCAGACGCTCGATTCGGAACCGCAAGCACGGGGTCATCGCCGCCGGCGCTCAGGCCGTCCGACGGCTGCGCGGCCGGCCGCAGCAGTGCCCGTGGTGACCGTGGTGGGAGTCGTCACCCGGGAGGACCTCGACGCCATACTTATCACGCGGCATCTCGAGTTCTCGCTGCCTCTGCGCGTTCTGCTCGAGAGCCGCGCGCGCGACTTCCGCGAAGGGATGCTCAACGCCGGCGCGGAGCTGCTCGTCCGCCTGCATACGGCCGGGTTCTTCTGGGGCGACGCCTCCCTCTCGAACACGCTCTTTCGCCGTGACGCGGGAGGGCTCGCGGCGTACGTCGTGGATACCGAGACGGGGGAGATTCACGACCAGCTGACCGACGGCCAGCGCGAGCACGACGTGCAGATCCTCGAGGAGAACGTGATCGGCGAGTTGCTGGACGTGCAGGCCATAACCGGGATCCCGCTCGACTTCGACCCGGCCGACACCGCCGACGAGCTGCGGCGGCGCTACGAGCAGCTGTGGACGGAGCTGACGCGCGACGAGCTCTTCGGCCCGGACGAGCGCTGGAAGCTCGACGAGCGCCTGCGCCGGTTGAACGAGCTGGGGTTCGACGTCCTCGAGATCGAGGTCGCCGCCAGCGACGAAGGCTTCCGGCTGCGCCTCTCCCCGGGCGTCGTCGAGGCCGGCCATCACCGACGCCGGATGCTGCTGGTCACCGGGCTGGACGTGCAGGAGAACCAGGCGCGGCGGCTGCTCAACGACATGGCGAGCTTCCGCGCCGCGAAGGAGCAGGTCGAGGGTCGGCGTATGCCGGACTCGGTCGCCGCGTTCCGCTGACTCCACGAGGCGTTCGAACCGACGGTCGAGCTTGTCCCCCCGCACCTCCGCAGCAAGCTCGAGCCCGCCGAGGTCTACCACGAGGTGCTCGAGCACAGGCGCGTGCTGTCCGAGACGCTGGGGCACGAGGTCGACCTGCGCGAGGCGGCGGAAGCCTATGTCGCGAACGTGCTCGCGTCGCAGCCGGACACGCGGGCGTTCCTGCCGCCGTCCTGAGCGCGCGGCTCTTCCGCGCCCGCCACGGCTCCGCCGAGACCTAGGGCGATTCCCGACGTTAGTGCCGCGTTAGCGACGCGGGCGACCGTGGTTCTGCCCGGCACCAATCGGGCGATACCCACGGCGACGAAGGGAGGCTCTCATTGGCAGCGAGGCACGTCCGCAATGCCTGCAGGCGGGGCGCGGCACCGCGAGCGATGCCCGTCTCTCGAAGAAGGGAGAGGACGAAATGAGTTCCAGACGGCGGACATTCCTGACGATGGGCGTGGTGGCGTCGGCGATCGCCGCGATCGTCGCTGCAGCCTCGACGGCGAGCGGCGCCGTGCGGTCCCCGGCGGCCGTGAAGCCGGTGATCGGCAAGCCGGTCACCGCTCCTGCACACGCGCTGCCGGGCAAGCGCTTCACGGTGTCGTTCACGGTGACGCGCAGCGACACTCGCGCTCCCCTCACGCGCGGGAAGATGGTCTGCGATCCGTCCATAGCCGGGAAGGTGATCCGGCATGCGGAGTCGTTCAAGGCCGGCAAGGCCCGTCTTTCGTTCGTCGTTCCGGCGAACGCGAGCGGCAAGGTGCTGAGGGTGAAGGTGATGATCAAGACGGGTCGTCAGTCGGCGACGAGGGTCGCTACGTTCAAGGTGCTCCGCACGCCGATGCCCTCGCTGTCGATCGGCGACGTCTCGGCCGCGGAAGGGAACACCGGCACGACGACGATGTCGTTCCCGGTCACGCTGTCGGCCGCCGGCACACAGGTGGTCACGGTCCGGTACGCGACCACCGACGGCTCGGCAAGCTTCCGCGACGACTACACGCCCGCGACCGGCACGGTCACGTTCAAGCCCGGAGTCAAGACCCAGACGATCAAGGTGGCGGTCGTGGGCGACACGGCCATCGAGCCGGACGAGACGTTCACGGTAACGCTCTCCAAGCCCTCCAACGCCAAGATCGCCGACGGGACGGCGACCGGGACGATCTCCAACGACGACGTCGCGCCGCGCAGCGGTCACTACAGCGGCACGACGTCCCAGGGACGCTCGATCGCCTTTGACGTGATGCCCGATCTGGCCAGCCTCGGCACCGTGGTCGTCTCCGTCGACCTCACGTGCAGCGAGATCCCGGCGACCCTCCCGAACGAGGAGTTCGAGTTCCGCGCCGGTATCCCGGTCGCTCCCGACTGGAGCTTCGCGATCAACGCCAGCGGCGGAGATGCCAGCGAGTCGATCAACGGCACCTTCAGCGGGAAGCTGAGCCCACCCGGGGCAAGCGGCACGCTCCGAATCGACCTGGCCGTCAACGACGTCGAGGGTGTCGGCACGGTGCACTGCTCGAGCGGCAACGTGACCTGGACCGCCTCGTGACCGTTGCTCGGGCCGGTGCGATCTCGCGGCCGCCGCTGTTAGCCTCGGCGGTCTGAGCAAGACGATCGCACCGGCCCAGCCCGCCGCCGCCGGGCTCTCCGAGGAGGAGGCGGCCCGGCGGCTGGCGGCGCGCCCGCCGGTCGAGGCGCCGGCCACCAGCCGGTCGACGCGCAGCATCGTCCGCGCCAACGTCTTCACCGTCTTCAACCTGATCCTGCTCGTCCTGGGCGCTCTCACGCTCGCCGTCGGCAAGCCGCAGGACGCGCTCTTCCTGGCGATCCTGATCGCCAACTCCGGGATCGGGATCGGGCAGGAGCTGCGGGCCAGGAACGCGCTCGACCGGCTCGCCGCGCTCGTCGCGCCGAGGGCGACCGTCGTGCGCGACGGCCGCGCCCGGGACGTGCACGTGGAACAGCTCGTCGTCGGCGACCTCGTGCAGCTCGGCACGGGCGATCAGGTGGTGGCCGACGGGCGGCTCGTGGCCAGCGCCGGGCTCGAGGTCGACGAGTCGATCCTCACCGGCGAGTCGCAGCCGGTGCCGCGCTCGGCCGGCGACGAGGTGCGCTCCGGCTCGTTCGCCGTCGAGGGCTCGGGCGCCTACGACGTGACCGCGGTCGGGGAGGACAGCTACGCCGCCCGCCTCGCCGGCGAGGCACGCGAGTTTCGCCACCCGCGCTCGCCGCTCGAGCGGGTGATCGACCGGCTGCTGTTCATCCTCGTCGCGCTGATGGTGCCGCTCGGCATCACGCTCGTGTACGCCCTCTTCAAGCGGCACGTGCCGTTCCAGGAGGCGGTGACGACCTCGGTCGCCGCGGTCGTGACGATGGTGCCCGAGGGGCTGATCCTGCTCACCAGCGTGACCTTCGCGGTGGCGGCGATGCGGATGGCCAGGCGCGGTGCGCTCGCCCAGCAGCTGAACGCCGTCGAGTCGCTCGCGGCGGTGGACGTGCTCTGCCTGGACAAGACGGGGACGCTGACGGAGGCGTCGCTGGAGGTGAAGGACGCCGTGCCGACGGCCGGGACGACTCGCGACGAGCTCATCGCCGCGCTGAGGCCGCTACGCCGCCAGCGACCCGAGCCCGAACGCGACGCTGCTCGCGCTGGCGGAAGAGTTTCCGGCGGAGCCGGAGACGCCGAAGCTGAGCGTTCCGTTCTCGTCCCGTCGCCGCTGGAGCGGGCTCGTGCTCGACGGCCGCGCGCTCGTGCTCGGGGCGCCCGAGCTGTTCGACCTCGGCGAGCTCGCCGCGCGCGCGGACACCGAGTCGGCGGCGGGCCGCCGCGTGCTCGCGCTCGCGGAAGCGCCCGCGCTGCACGACGTCGACGGCGACGAGCCGCCTCCCGCGGGCACGACCGTGCTCGGCCTCGCCGTGCTCGCCGAGCGGCTGAGGCCCGGGGCGCGCGACACGGTGGCCTGGTTCCTCGAGCAGGGGGTCGAGCTGCGCGTGCTCTCCGGCGACCGGCCCGAGACCGTGGGCGCGATCGCAGCCGACGCAGGCATCCCGTCCGACGGGCCGCCCCTCGACGGCCGCGCGCTTCCGGAGAACCCCGCCGAGCTGCTCGAGGCGCTCCGCTCCAGCATGGTCATCGGGCGCATCGCACCGCAGGACAAGCGGCGGGTCGTGGAGGCGCTGACCGCGGACGGGCGCTACGTCGCGATGGTCGGCGACGGCGTCAACGACGTCCCCGCGCTCAAGGCCGCGCGACTCGCCATCGCGCAGGGCAGCGGCGCCCAGATCGCGCGCAGCGTCGCCGACGTCGTGCTCGTGCGCGGCGACTTCGGGGCGGTCCCGCCGATGGTCGCCGAGGGCCGGAAGGTGCTGCGTAACCTGCAGCGCGTGGCCAAGCTCTTCGTCGCCAAGTCCTCGTTCGCCGCATTCCTGATCTTCACGATCGGACTGACCGCGACCGAGTACCCGCTGCTGCCGCGCCACCTGACCCTGGCCGCGACGCTCACGATCGGGATCCCGGCCTTCTTCCTCGCGCTGGCGCCGAGCAGCGGGCCCGTACGGCACCGAGGGGTTCCTGCGCGAGGTCTCCCGCTTCGCCGTGCCGGCCGGAACGGCCGCCGGGCTCGGCGTCGTCGCCGCCTACCTGTTCGCACTCAACGTCGTCGCGCTGCCCCTGATCGAGGCGCGGACGATCGCGACCACCGTGCTCGTCGAGGTCGGCCTCTATCTCGTTCTTGCGCTGGAGGCGCGCGGGGCGCCGCGGCGGGGAGCGCTCGTCGCCCTGCTCTGCGGATCGCTGCTCGTCGCGTACTTCGCAGTGCTCGCGCTGCCCGGCCCGCGCTCGTTCTTCGCGCTCACCTCGCCGACCGGCGGCGTCCTCCTGATCTCCCAGCTCGGCACCGCGCTCGCGATCGCCGGTCTCTGCTTCACCGACGACCGCTTCGTCCCGTCGCTGTTCGGCTGGGAGATCCGGAGGCGGCGATGATCCGCGTCTGCGTCGCCGGGATCACGGGCTGGACGGGCGGGCCGACCGCCGCGGCGATCGCGGCGGCGCCCGACCTCGAGCTCGTCGGCGGCGTCTCCCGCTCGGCGGCGGGTAAGCCGCTGCCCGGTGGAAACGGGCTGATCCACGCCTCCGTCGCCGAGGCTCTCGACGCGGCCGAGGCGGACGTGCTCGTCGACTACACGCACGCCGCCGCCGTGCGCGCGAACGTGCTGGCCGCGCTGGAGCGGGGGGTTGCGGTGGTGGTCGGTACGAGCGGGCTCACGGCCGACGACTTCGTCGAGCTCGAGCAGCGCGCGAAGGCGGCCGGCGTGGGCGTGATCGCAGCCGGCAACTTCTCCGTCCTGGCGGCCCTGCTCCTGCGCTTCGCGGGGCAGGCCGCGCGCCATGTCGCCGCGTGGGAGATCCTCGACTACGCCAGCGCCGGCAAGCCGGACGTGCCGAGCGGCACGGCGCGCGAGCTCGCCGAGCGGCTGGGCGCGGTCCGCGAGCCCGAGCGCGCAGTGCCGCCGGAGGAGCTGCACGGCCCGGTCGAAGCCAGGGGGGTCAACGTCGCAGGGACGCAGATCCACTCGCTGCGGCTGCCCGGCTTCGTCGTCTCCACCGAGATCGTCTTCGCCGCGCCCGGCGAGCGTCTCGTCCTGCGCCACGACCCGGGAGAGAGCCCGGCGCCGTACATCGCGGGCACGCTGCTCGCGATCCGGGCCGTCCCCGGCCGCGTAGGCCTGACGCGCGGGCTCGACAGCCTCCTCGCGGACTAATCCGCCTTCTGGATCCGAGAACGGTTCGCCGTCAGGACCGCTGCAGCGCAATGTCCGGTGTTGACAGCCGTCCGCCGATCTGGCTACGATCAATCTCGGATCCGAAACTGGAGGAGGAAGCGATGATCGGTACGGACGACCGCGGGAACACGATCTACGAGGAGCTCGGCTCGGAGGACAGGCGACGGGAGCCCGTCCTGTCCACCGCCGAGGTGGCGGAGTGCGTGTGCCCTGACTTCTGCGAGCGCGACCACGACAACGACTAGGAGACTCACGTGACCCAGCACTTCGACCTGACCTCGACGAACGGCATCGGCGCCGAGAGCGCGCTCGCGCACGAATGGGCGACCTCGCCGCGGTGGGAGGGCATCGAGCGCGGCTACACGCCCGCCGACGTCGTCCGCCTGCGCGGCTCCGTGCACGTCGAGCATTCGCTCGCGCGCCTCGGCGCGGAGCGGCTCTGGCGGCTCCTGCACGCGGGGGATCCGGTCGCGGCCCTCGGAGCGCTGACCGGCGGTCAGGCGGTGCAGATGGTGCAGGCGGGTCTCGAGGCGATCTACCTCTCGGGCTGGCAGGTCGCGGCCGATGCGAACCTCGCGGGCCAGACATATCCCGATCAGAGCCTCTACCCCGCGAACAGCGTGCCCGCGGTCGTGCGGCGGCTGAACAACGCCCTGCTCCGCGCCGATCAGCTCAATGTCGCCGAGGGCGACCGCAGCCGCTACTGGCTGGCGCCGATCGTGGCCGATGCGGAGGCCGGGTTCGGCGGTGCGCTCAACGCCTTCGAGCTGATGAAGGCGATGATCGAGGCCGGCGCGGCCGGCGTGCACTTCGAGGACCAGCTCGCCTCCGAGAAGAAGTGCGGGCATCTCGGCGGCAAGGTTCTCGTCCCCGCGAGCCAGTTCGTGCGCACGCTGAGCGCCGCGCGGCTCGCCGCCGACGTGCTCGGGCGTGCCGACCGTGCTCGTGGCGCGCACCGATGCGCTCTCGGCGGCGCTGCTGACCAGCGACGTCGACGAGCTGGACGCCGAGTTCGTGACCGGCGAGCGCACGCCCGAGGGGTTCTTCCGCATCGAGTGCGGCCTCGAGCTGGCGATCGCCCGCTCGCTCGCGTACGCGCCCGTCGCCGACCTGCTCTGGTTCGAGACCTCGACCCCGGACCTCGGCGAGGCGCGCGAGTTCGCGGACCGGATCCACGAGCGGTTCCCCGACAAGCTGCTGGCGTACAACTGCTCGCCCTCGTTCAACTGGCGCGCGCATCTCGGCGACGACGAGATCGCCGGCTTCCGCCAGACGCTCGGTGAGCTCGGCTACGCGTTCCAGTTCATCACGCTCGCCGGCTTCCACTCGCTGAACGCCGCGATGTTCGAGCTGGCCTGCGCGTTTCGCGACGAGGGCATGCCCGGGTACGTGCGGCTCCAGGAGCGCGAGTTCGAGCTCGAGCGCTCCGGCTACACGGCCACGCGCCATCAGCGCGAGGTCGGCGCCGGGTACTTCGATCTCGTCGCCGAGGCCGTCTCGGGCGGCGCGTCGTCGACGCTCGCACTGCGCGGCTCGACCGAAGAGGCCCAGTTCCAGGCAGCGCATTGAGCTCGGCCCAGCTCGGCAGCGCCGTCGCCGTGCTCGGCGGCCCGACGCCCCGCGCGAGCGAGGTCCTCTCCCCGGAGGCGCTCGACTTCGTCGCCGGGCTGCACCACGCCTTCGAGCCGCGCCGTCGCGCCCTGCTCGAGCGGCGCGTCGAGCGGCGGGCCCGGCTCGCGGCCGGCGAGCTGCCCGGCTTCCTGCCCGAGACGCGGGAGATCCGCGAGTCCGAATGGCGCGTCGCCCCGCCGCCGGACGACCTGCTCGACCGTCGCGTCGAGATCACCGGGCCGGTCGACCGGAAGATGGTGATCAACGCGCTCAACTCCGGCGCGCGCGTCTTCATGGCCGACTTCGAGGACGCGAACTCGCCCACGTGGACGAACTGCGTCGAGGGCCAGGCGAACCTGATCGACGCCGTCGAGCGCACGATCGAGCTGGAGACGCCGGCCAAGACCTACCGCCTCGGCGACGACGTCGCGACGCTCGTCGTCCGCCCGCGCGGGTGGCACCTGAACGAGCGCCACGTGGAGATCGCCGGCGAGCAGGTCTCGGCGAGCCTGTTCGACTTCGGGCTGTCGGTGTTCCACCTCGGCAGGCGCAGCCTCGACCGCGGCTCGGGGCCGTACTACTACCTGCCGAAGCTCGAGAGCCACCTCGAGGCCCGGCTATGGCGCGATGTGTTCCGGCACGCCGAGGACGACGCTCGGGCTGGGCCGGGGCTGCGTGCGCGCCACCGTGCTCATCGAGCACGTCCTCGCCGCGTTCGAGATGGACGAGATCCTGTGGGAGCTTCGCGAGCACTCGACCGGGCTCAACGCGGGCCGCTGGGACTACATCTTCAGCGTCATCAAGTGCTTTCGCGGGCGGCCCGAGTTCGTGCTTCCCGACCGCGTCGCAGTGGCCATGACCGTCCCGTTCATGCGCGCCTACACGGAGCTGCTCGTCCAGACGTGCCACCGGCGCGGCGCCCACGCGATGGGCGGCATGGCCGCATACATCCCGAGCCGCCGCGACCCCGAGGCGAACGAGATCGCGCTGGGCAAGGTGCGCGAGGACAAGGAGCGCGAGGCCGGGATGGGCTTCGACGGCACCTGGGTGGCGCACCCGGACCTCGTGCCGACCGCGCTCACTGCGTTCGACGCCGTGCTCGGCGGCCGGCCGAATCAGATCGACGCGAGTCGCCGCGACGTCGCCGTGACCGGGAGCGATCTGCTCGCCGTCGACCGGACGCCGGGGGAAGTGACCGAGGACGGGCTCCGCCTGAACGTCTCCGTCGGCGTGCGCTACATCGCGTCCTGGCTCGCCGGCACCGGCGCGGCGGCGATCGACAACCTGATGGAGGACGCGGCGACCGCGGAGATCTCCCGCTCCCAGGTCTGGCAGTGGATCCGCCACGGCCGCGTGTCTCGCGCGCATGCGTACGAGGTTCTGCGCGCCGAGCTCGACCGCCTGGGCCCGGAGTTCGACGAGGCCGGGCGTCTCTTTGCGGAGGTTGCGCTCGCCGGCGAGCTGCCCGAGTTCCTCACCCTCGGGGCGTACGAGCTTCTAGAGTAGAGGCCGTGGAGGAGGCCGCTCTCAGCACCCTGGCGGACGACATCGCGCTGAGCCTCGAGGAGGCGATCGTCACCGGCGAGATCGCGCCCGGCGCGCTGCTGCGCCAGGAGAAGCTGTCGGAGCAGTTCGGCGTCAGCCGGACGCCGATCCGCGAGGCGCTGCGCCGGCTGAGCGCCCTCGGGCTCGTCTCCTTCGTCCCGAACCGCGGCGTCCGCGTGCGCACGCTCGACCGCGACGACCTGCGCGAGGCGTTCCTCGTCCGTGCCGAGCTCGAGAGCCTCGCCACCGAGCTCGCGACCCCGACGATCACCGCCGAGCAGCTCGCCGAGCTGGACGCGATCGAGCAGCGGTTCAGCGAGCTGACCTCCGCGCTGCGCCGCGGGGAGCGCGACCCGCAGCTGACTGGCGACTGGATGCGCGCGAACCATGCCTTCCACGACGTCATCTACGCCGCCGCCGAACGCCCCGCTCGTCGAGCGGCTCGCGAAGAGCGCGCGGCGCGCGTTCATGGGCCAGGCCGCGTGGGGCGTGGGCTCGGACATCGACGAGCTCTACGTGCGCAACGAGCTCGAGCACCGCGCGATCCGCGAGGCGCTGGCCGCGCGCAGTCCCGAGGGCGCGCGCAGCGCTGGCGCGCGCGCACGTGCTGCACTCGGGCGATCTGCTGCTCGCGATCCTGGAGCAGATGGCGACGCGGCGCGACGCGCGGCCGACGCTGACCGGCGAGCTAGCGCTTCGGGTCGCGCTCTTCGATCGTGGGGAGCTGCTGGAGGTCGCGCTCGACGCTCGCCGCGAACTCGTCGCTCTCGTTCTTCAGCAGCTTGAACTGCGACTTGCGTCGCGCCCGCTCGCGCTTGCGTGCGTGCCTGCACACCAAGAGGACCCGCGAGCCTCGGCCACTCGGCCCCGATCAGCACGAGGACAGCGCAGGCAAGCAAGGCGATCCACAGCCAGCCCACCCGGCCATCTTAGCCGCTCCCGCGACGGCTCCGTCGCGCGCTGCTACCTGATCGGTGAACGTCGTGCGCAGAACGCGCGTGTTGGGCAGGATCGCGGCGACGTCCTCCATGTTCTTCGCCTCCTGGTAGTCGGAGGCGGTGAACACGAGCGTGTGGCGGCCGCGCGCCAGCGGCCCGAGCCGGACGGTCGCGCGGTTGGCGACGAGCGACACGTCGCAGATCCGTGCCGTCCACGGTCGCCGAGAGGCTCGACGGGTCGACCGACGAGCCGGCGTCGGTGACGGCCAGCTTCAGCGGGACTCCGGCGGCGAGCGTCGTCGTCAGCAGCCGGACCGCGGGCGGTGTCGTGTCGTTGATCCAGAAACGGAACGTGAAGCGGCCGGCGGCGGCCCGCGACGGCGTGTCGAAGACGATGTCGTAGGTGCCCGCCCTGGGCCGGATCGCGCCGACGACCGGCTCGGCCGCGTCCGAAGCGACTCCAGGTACGGGTTGAGGTTGACCGGCAGGCCCGCGTAGCCGGTCAGCCGGTTCTCGTCGCCGGCGACGACGACGCGCGGCTCGATGTGCACGCGCGCCGTCCCGCGGGAGAGCACCGCGGCGCCGAAGTTCGCAACCGGCTTCGCGCAGCCTGACGCGGAAGACCTGCTCCGGGCCGGCGAGCACGGTGGCGAGCTCGAGCGCCGCGGGGTTGTCCGGGTAGCGGTACGACGAGACGCGTCCGGGCAGGCCCGTGGTGTCGCCCGAGGTAGGTGCCGGTCTTGACGAGAGTCGGTGTGCCTGTCGAGGCCGAGCCGCGGCCGCTCGACGCGCAGCCAGTACGGGATGCGCCGCCTGTTCCCGCCGCGGGTGAGCACGACGAATCCGGTCAGGTCGCGCTCGGCGGCGGTCGCGCCGACGGTGACCTTACGGCGAACGTCCCGGGAACCGTGACGGTCGCCGGCACCGTGATCCTGACCCCCGCAGTCGAGGACTGCTGCTGGACTGTCGCCGACCACGGCCCCGCGCCGCCGCCCGCGTCTGTCAGCTTCACGGTCTGTCTGGCGGTCGTGTCGGGCCGCAGCAGGCCGAACGAGAGCCCCGTCGGCGATGCGAAGAGCAGGGGGTTGTCGGCGCGCGGGCAGGTAGATGACGCCGCCGCCCTCCCGGGTCGTGGGAGCCTCACCGCCGTTGAGGACGCGCCGGATTCGCCGTCTGGACGAGCGCCGACTTGATCTGGGCCACCGACCACGCGGGGTGCCGCTGCCGGAGCACGGCGGCCGCGCCGGCGACGTGGGGGCGGCCATGCTCGTGCCGCTGAACAGCGCCCAGCTCCCCTGCGAAGCGGGCACGGACGACAGGATCGCACACGCCGGGCGCGCTCACGTCGGGCTTCATGCGCAGCGAGACCGGCGCGGGCCCGGACGACGAGAAGTCGGCGATTCTGCCGCCCACGTCGACGGCGGCGACCGTGATCGCCTTCGCCGCGCTGCCGGGCGAGTCGACGGAGCCGCGCCCGAACTCGCTGGCTGTCGTTGCCTGCCGCGACCACCGGCACGACTCCGGCGGCGGCTGCGGCGTCGATCGCCTTCGTCACGATGTCCCGGCTCGGCTCGATCTCCGGCTCGCCGAGCGAGAGGTTGAAGACGTCCATCCCGTCCGACACGGCGGCCTCGATGCCGGCCACGATCTCGGCGGAGTTCCCGTCCGGCCCGGCGTCGGGTGTGGGCGTCCCGAGCACCTTGTAGTTGCCGATGTAGGCCCGCGGGCGCCACGCCCGAGAGATCGGTGACGGTGCCGGGCCCGGGCACGGTGGCGGTCGTGTTCGCATCGCCGGCGGCGATGCCGGCTACGTGCGTGCCGTGCGCCGTCGATCGCGGGGTCGAACGGCGAGCGCGCGCGCCGGCGTACGTCGAGTTCGGCGGCGGGAACGCGCGGGCGACGATCACCTTTGCGGTCGTGTACTTCGTCTGGCCCTTCGGGAAGCCGGGGGGCATCGTGAAACCCGTCGGCGAGAAGAACGGGTGCCGCTGGTCGACGCCGGTCGTCGATGATCCCGATCTTCATTCCCTGGCCGGCGCTGTCGAGCTGCGGACCCCACACCTGCGGGCGCGCCGATCAGGCTGAGGCTCGGGCTCGACGCGCGGCTGGTAGTCGACCGACGGGTAGACGGCGGCGACGCCGGGGATCGCGCCTGAGCCGCGCGACGTCGCGCGGCGGGACGACGACCGCGATCCCGTCGAGCAGCACGCGGTAGTGCCAGCGGACGCGTGCCGACGGGATCGCGCGCGAGATCCGCGCGGCGAGAGCGCGCTGGGCGGCCGCGAGCCGGCGCGATGTAGGCGACGCTCGCCGGGGCGCTCAGGTCGAGCCGCCGCCGTGGAACGCGCGTGCGTGGAAGGCCCGGCTCCGGCGCGGCGGCCCGCACGAGCGGGGGCGCGTGCAGCGCGACCACGACCTCGACGCCCGCACGCGCGCGGCCCAGGTCCATGACTCGCAGGCGCCGCGCCAGCGACGAGCGAACAGGCAGCCAGCGCCGCCGCGAGCACCGTGAGACCCCTACCTGACAGAGTCCCTCATCGTAGCCCCCGGCGTGCCGGTGGCTAGACTGTCGCTCCGCGCGGATGTGGCGGAATTGGTAGACGCGCACGGTTCAGGTCCGTGTGGGCGTAACCCCGTGGAGGTTCAAGTCCTCTCATCCGCATAGCCAAAACAAGCGGTTTCTGTGCCCAATCAGTGCCCAAACGCGACGGATTCGGAGAGCAAGCGACCGGCGAAGAGCAACAGGAGCGCCCACGAGAGGCGACGCCGCCGCAGCCCGACGCAAACAGCGCGTGCCCCAAAGGGAACCTCGCGGTGTCCGATCGCTTGCAGGAGACGCCAACGGGATGCTCGATACTCGTGTCGAAGTGCACGAGAAAGACACTGCTGTTCGTGGGACAGGCGAGGCCGCGCGTACCGCTGCACGAGCTAGAGACGCGCCCGAGCCGGGTACAGACGCTGTTTCAAGGCTCAACGTCCTTCAGCGGGACGCGGGGAACAAGGCGGTCACAACACTCCTAGAGACGCAGGGCCTGATCAACCGGCGGGCTGGCGATCTGTCCTCGAAGGAGTCGGCGGCAGGTGAGCAGGGCGGCGCCGCGCAGAAGCAGGAAACGGCCGATCCGTCGGCGCCCGAGAGTCACTGGGAGGGCTCCATCAAGGGCTATCTCGGAGAAAACCCGACTGCGCGTCACACACTCACTAACCCCGGCGGTACGGAGCTGAATTACGGGTTGCGCATCAAGAACGAGGGACATTGTCTACTCTCGCTCGAGACGCAGTACGAGTACAAGACCGTGGGCCTTCAGCGTGCGTGGACCTCGGTCTATGCGTTCCCTGGGGAAACCAAAGAAGTGACGAACGGCCTACCGGCTCATGCCTCCGTGCATCTGCGGCTGTTCGGCGAGCGCAATCCCTCGGACCCTGATCAGTCGTATTGCAAGGGAACGGCAGACGTAGACCTCAAGAAGTAAGGGGCGGCCTGCGGGTGGGGAGCCGACCGCCGCGGTCTCCGTGGTGCCCAATCAGTGCCCAAACGACGCGGGACGGAGTCACGGAGCCATGCGCGGCAGTGCACCGATTTCGTGGAGGAAAGCCACTCCGAGCCACACGCGGACACTCGCCGCCACCTGCCTGAGAACCCCGTGCAGGTTCAAGTCCTCCTATCCGCATCGCCATTTCAGGGCGTTTCGGGGCCACGATGACGAGACGTTCTGGCGCGCCTGGGAGGATCTCATGCCGGTTGAGCGCCGGCCGCCAGGCACGGCCGGCCGGATTACGCTCAGAGGGAATCGACCGCGCGCTTCGCTTCGAGCAGGGTGGCGCCGGTGAGGTGGCGCAGACGGCTGATCGCCTCCGTCGTGTGTCCCGCCCGCGCCAGATCGACCACTTCGGCGGGAACCCGCGGTGTTGCGGACGCTGCCGACTTCGCCTGGCCGGCCGGCCCTTCGGCGTCCGGCGTCAGCCCGTCGCTCGCGAACGCCGGGCACCGAACACCCAGGTGCTCTGAGAGAAGCCGCAGCTGCTGCTCGATGGCCCCGAACCGGCGGGCGAGCTGAAGATCATCCGTCAGCCGATCATATGCCTCCATGATTTCGCGCCCGGAGCCGCCGCGCGAACGTCGCCGGACAATCTCGTTGCTCCATGCACGAGCCCTGCCTTGAGACAAGCACGGGGTACGTGCGTCTAGGCTTGCCCCGTGGCCATCTCGCTTGACGAGCTCCGGCTGGCGGCCAGGAATCACGGCATGCCGCTCGAGGCTCTGCGCTACGACGTGACTCCGGTCGGGCTGCACTACCTGCTCGTGCACTTCGACGTGCCGGCGGCTCCCGCCGACTGGCGCCTGCGTGTCGAGGGGCAGGTTCGCCGTCCCCTTTCCCTGTCGCTCGACGAGCTGCGCGCCCGGGCGATCGTGCGCCGGGTCGTGACGATGGAGTGCGCGGGGAACGGACGGGCGGAGCTGGAGCCCCACGTGCTCAGCCAGCCCTGGCTCAGCGAGGCCGTCGGCACCGGCGAGTGGGGAGGAGTGCCGCTCTCGACGCTGCTCGACGACGCCGGTGTGCTCGACGGTGCCGTCGAGGTGCTCTTCGCCGGGCTCGACCGTGGAATCGACGGCGGCGTCGAGCAGGCGTACGAGCGCAGTCTGCCGGTCGCCGAGGCGCTGGCCGGGGACGCGCTGCTGGCCTACGAGCTGAACGGGGCGCCGCTGCCGCCGCAGCACGGATTCCCGCTCCGGCTCGTCGTGCCCGGCTGGTACGGGATGACGAGCGTGAAATGGCTGGAGCGGATCACGGTCCTCGACCGCCCGTTCGACGGGTACCAGCAGACGCACGCCTACCGGTTCCGACGCGACGAGGACGACGAGGGCGAGCCGCTCACGCGGATGCGGCCGCGGGCGCTCATGGTGCCTCCCGGCATCCCGGACTTCATGACACGCCGCCGGTTTCTCGAGCCCGGACGCTGTGTGCTCGAGGGCCGCGCCTGGTCAGGCCTCGCGCAGGTTGCCGCCGTCGAGGTGAGCCTGGACGGCGGGGCCAGCTGGGAGGCTGCCGCGCTCGAGTCTCCGCCCGACAGATCGGCCTGGTCGCGATGGACGTTTCGGTGGGACGCCGCCCCGGGGGAGTACGAGCTCGCCTGCCGCGCCCGTGACGCGGCCGGCACCGAGCAACCGCTCGAGGCGGTCTGGAACGTCGGCGGCTACGCGAACAATGCGGTCCAGCGCGTCCGGGTCACGGTTCGCTGAGCACGTCGGCACCAGGATCGGGCCGAGCAACGCCGTGGAGGTTCGGTGAGTAAGACGATCGCGTTCTTCCCCGAGGGCGCTTACGGGCCGACGAACAACTGCGTCGGGATCGGCCAGGTGCTTGCAGGAGCGGGGCCACCGCGTCGTGTTCGTGATCGAGGAGTCCTTCGCCGGCAGCCTCGAGGCGCAGGGCTTCGAGGAACGGCTGATGCGGCTCGGCCCGCCGCCCGAGGTCGAGGAGGCGCCCGGCCAGTTCTGGAAGGACTTCATCCGCGACACGTCGCCGGTCTTCCGCAAGCCGACGATCGAGCAGTTGAGCGAGTTCATCGAGCCCACCTTCCGTGCGCTCTGCGACGGCTCGCGCTACGTCGACGAACGGCTGCGCGAGATCTTCGACGAGCTGCAGCCGGACGTGATCGCCGAGGACAACGTCGTCGCCTTCCCCGCGATCGCCCACTCCGGGAAGCCCTGGGTGCGCCTGCTTTCGTGCAATCCGCTCGAGCTGAGAGACCCTGCGATCGCGCCGGTCTTCTCCGGCTACGCGGCAGGACGGCGACGGCTGGGACGCTTTCCGGGCCGAGTACCTCCGCGCACACGCGGATCTGCACGCGGAGTTCAGCGCCTTCTGCGACGAGCGGGGCGCCGGGCCGCTGCCCGGGGGCGAGTTCATGCACGAGTCGCCCTGGCTCAACGTCTACCTGTACCCGGCCGAGATCGACTACGCGCGTTCGCTCCCGCTCGCTCCGACATGGCATCGGGTCGACTCGTCCGTTCGGCGCCAGGACTCCGGGTTCGAGCTTCCCGAGGAGATCGCAACGCGGCGAAGGGCGCCTGGTCTACCTCTCGCTCGGGAGCCTCGGCTCGGCCGACGTCGAGCTGATGCGCCGGCTGGTCGATGTGCTCTCCCGCTCGCCCCACCGGTTCATCGTCTCCAAGGGGCCGCAGGCGGACGAGTACGCCCTTGCGGACAACATGTGGGGCGCCGAGTTCCTGCCCCAGCCCGCGCTGATGCCGCTCGTCGACGCCGTGATCACGCACGGAGGCAACAACACGACGACCGAGTGCTTCCACTTCGGGAAGCCGATGATCGTCTTGCCGCTCTTCTGGGACCAGTACGACAACGCCCAGCGGGTCGACGAGACCGGCTTCGGTACGCGCCTGGACGACCTACGCGTTCGAGGATCACGAGCTGCTCGACGCGGTCGAGCGCGTGCTCGGCGACACGGCTCTGCAGGCGCGGCTGCGTGCGATCGCGGCGCGTGTTCAGGCAGCCCCCGGACATGTCCGCGCGGCCGACCTGATCGAGCGGCTCGCCGTGACCGGGCGACCGGTCACGCGCTGACTCACACTCGAGAGCCGGTCGCTGCCCGTTTGTTGACGCAGTAGTTGTCGGTTGACTCTGGCGCGCGGACGGCCGTAGACTCGCGTGCGCCCAAATCGGAGTGCGGCATCCGAGCTCAAGAGCAGAGCGACAGAGGAGGCGCACCATGCCAGTAGCTGCCCGCCCGACCGTACGCGTCCAGGTGACGAAAGGCATCGAGATCAAGAACCTCATGCAGTTGATCGAGAAGATCGCGGGGCCGCACGGCTGCCGGACCTGCGGTCTCGGCGGTTTCGACATTTCCTTCGTCGTCGACCCGGACCCCACCATCCAGGTCAAGGGGCTCGCCGGTTCCCCCGGATTCGAGGGCGCGACGGTCAGCTTCGGCTGATCCGGCCGGCCTGACGCCGCCCGCGCAGCTCGGGTCCCGGACGATGCACGATCGAGCGACCACGACGGCCGCGTCCGAGCCGGTCAGCGGCCCGGCCGCCGCGACGCGGCCTCGCCTCGGCCTCACGTACGAGGGACGGGAACCCGAGCTGCTCGAGCGGTGCCTGCCGCTCGTCGACTACCTGGAGATCACCCCCGACTCGATCGCGCTCGTGGAGGGCGGCCGGGCGCGGCTGGATCCCGCCATCCTGGCGGAGCTCGAGCCCGCCGCCCGGGCGGTCGACCTCGTCGTGCACGGCGTCGGGCTGTCGATCGGATCGGCGAGCGGGTACTCGGAGCAGTACCTCGGGCTCGTCGAGGAGTTCCTCGCACGGTTCGAGGTCGCGTGGCACAGCGAGCACCTCGGGTACGTGCAGGTCGACGGGACGAGCCTCGGCACGATGCTCGCGATGCCCAAGACGCGCGACGTCCTGGAGCTGCTGGCCGGTCGCATCGACGAGATCCAGGCTCGCTTTCCGCTTCCGTTCCTGATCGAGAACATCGTCCACCTGATCCCCGACTACCCCGGGGAATACAGCGACGCGGCGTTCCTGAACGAGCTCGTGGCTCGGACGGGTTGCGGCCTCCTGCTCGACGTCTACAACCTCGAGTGCGACGCGGCCAACAACGGCTTCGACATCGACGCGTTCCTCGCCGAGCTCGATCTCGAAGCGGTCGGCGAGATCCACCTCGCAGGTGGTGTCGAGCTCGGAGGCATGCAGGTCGACGTCCACTCCCGTGCGACTGCGCCCTCGACGCTGGCCCTCGCGCGCGAGGCGGTCGCACAGACTCCCAGCCTGGGCGGCGTGACGTACGAGTTGCTGCCGGAGGCGGTGCCTGTGCTGGGGGTCGACGCGATTCTGGACGGAGCTCGTCCGCATCCGAGCGGTGCTCGGCGAGTAGCGCCGGCATGGACCTCGCCGCACACCAGCGGGCGCTCCTGGAGCTCATCGAATCTGGCTCGCTTCCTGCATCGGCGGCCGGCGATCCCTACCTGCGCGAGGTCGCCGAGTCCGCAGGGCTGCGGGTCGTCCGCGAGATCGTGGCGCAGTGGGAGGCCTACGACGTGCGGCGCTCTTGCCCTCTGACCGCGGCCGCGCTGCGAGTGGACCGGTCGTTTCGACGAGCTGATTCGCAGAGTCCGGTTCGGCGCGAGCAGCGCCTTCGTGGAGTCGAGGAGCACGCTGTTCCTTCAGGAGGTCGCCCGCCTCGAGGGCGGGCTCGTCGGCTCCATCGCCCGCTTCGAGCTGGCACTGGTGGCCGTCCACGGCGGGAGCCCAGGCCCGCATGTGATCGAGTGGGACCGGGACCCGGCTCCCGTCGTCGACGGGCTGCTCGAAGGGCGATGGCTCGCCGGGGAAGCGAAGCGTGGACGCTACCGCATCGTCGTCGCTGCAGATCTCCCCGGGCTCCTGTCGATCGAGCAGCTGGACGCAGAGGCTCCGCTTCCGCAGGGAGTCTGAGCGGTCACCGTCTCGCCGGCCTCGAGGCCGCCAGGGCGAGCGCGCACCGGAACGCGAGCACGAAGAGCAGGGTGAAGGCGAGCGTCACGCACAGGAAGACCGCTTCCCTGCCGTCGAACGAGCGGCCGAGCGCCAGGGCGCGGATGAGCACGCCGAGCGGCACGCCGACGATCCACGTCGTGAGCAGTGTCCGTACGCCCGGCCGCCGGTAGAGGCCGAACACGAGTGCGGCTCCGAACCAGCCGGCGAGCAGCGGGAGCGCGTCGCTCGCATAGCCCGCGACCGTGAGCTCGTGGTCGTGGGACAGGAGCCCGACGGTAGCGAAGGCGAGGATCGCGAGTGCGTCCGCGAGCATGACCGCCGCCGGCCGGCCGGGGGCGAGCAGCGGGCGCACGAGCGTCGTTACCCGGCGCCGGCGCCGGTGCGGTGGGCCGCCCACTCGTCCGTCTCCCGGGCGACCTGCTCCCAGTCGGTGCCCCCCGCGAGATACGGCAGCTCGACGTGCGTCGCCAGGGCGGGATGAGGCGCGACGAGCATCCGAGGCATGAAGCCGCGGCGCCACGCGATGCCGTTCACCCAGGCTCTGCCCACGGCACGCCGGACGCGGTGCCTGCGTCCGAGCCTCAGGCCCGGTGGATCCGTGACCGCCTCCGCGCTCAGCCGCCGCCACGAGTAAGGGCTTCGCCCCTGATAGGCGAGGCACAGCTCGGAGTCGGGAACCGTTCCGACGCGAAGCGTCAGCTCGTGCAGGCGGCGATCAGCCCGCAGAGCCCGGGCGCGCGCCGCGAACGAGTGCGTCGTGCCCTCGGCCGTGTGCCAGAGGGTGCCGCCCACGCTGAACGCCCGTGTGCGATGCCAGACGACCGAGGAGTACAGCCCGAAGTACGACGCCTGCGGCAGCGTCTCCGCGCAGGCGACGAGGGCGGAGAACGCGCCATCCGAGTACAGGTAGTCGTCCTCGGCCAGGTACACGAGATCGTCGTCGTCGAGCCGCTCGAGCGCGAGGTCGACCGCCGACAGATACGAGCCGGCGCCGCCCGACCTCGTCGCCGCCGCAACCTCGCCCGCGGCCCTCATCGGGCCGAGCAACGCGTCGGGCGGCTCGCCGTCGGTCCAGAAGACGACCTCCGGGGGCGGCGAGCACGCCGCGACCGCGCGCAGGAAGCTGTGCAGGCAGAGGAGCTTCGAGTAGTAGTCCGGTCGCGGCTTCGTGTTCTCGCGCGGTGTGCAGCGGTAGACGACGAGGAACCTCACGGGCGCGATCGTACTCGGCGACCGGCCCGGCTTACGCCGGCAGACCGGTGCGCCCAATCGGACATGGTCGTTCGGGCCATGTCCTAGACTCGAAAGGTGGCGTGCGGCCGCTCTCGACGGATCGATCCCCGTCTGCTCGTGACGGTTGCCGCCGTGCTGGCGGCGGTGCTCGTTCCGGCCGGGGCGCTCGGCGGATCCGGTCCCTCGAAGCTCCGGGTCGAGCCCGTGAAGGCGGCGCTGGCGAGGCTGCGGACCGCGGCCGCCGCGTCGATGGCAGGCTACTCGCGAGCCCGGTTCGGGCCGGCCTGGGAGGACGTCGACCACAACCGGTGCGACACGCGCAACGACATCCTCCGCCGCGACCTCACCCGCGTCGTCCTCAGAGCCGGCTCGCGCTGCGTCGTCTCCAGCGGCATCCTGCACGACCCGTACACGGGGCGGACGATCCGGTTCGTGCGCGGCGTCCGCACCTCGCTGGCGGTCCAGATCGACCACGTCGTGGCGCTCGCCGACGCCTGGCGGACGGGAGCGGCGCGCTGGGCCCCGGCCCGCCGGCTCGCCTACGCCAACGACCCGCTCGTGCTGCTGGCCGTGGACGGGCCGTCGAACGAGGCCAAGGGCGACGACGATGCCTCGGCCTGGCTGCCGCCGAACCGTGCTTTCGACTGCCCGTACGTCGCCAGGCAGGTTGCGATCAAGACCAGGTACCGGCTCTGGGTGACCGCTGCCGAGCGCGCGGCGATGACCCGGACGCTCTCGGCCTGCTAGCCCGCAGTGTTACGCCGCGGCCCCCTGGCCGGGCTCGGCCGAGCCGTCGGCGAAGCTGCGCAGCCAGACCGTGACGTCCGCGGCGGGCTGCGGTCTGCTCAGGAAGTAGCCCTGGGCGACGTCGCAGCCGAGCCCTCTCAGCCGCCGCCAGATCTCGTCTGTCTCGACGCCCTCGGCCACGACCTCGAGCCCCAGGTTGCGTCCGAGGTCGATCGTCGAGCGGACGATCGCAGCGTCGTTCTCGTCGCTCGACATGCTGATGACGAAGGACTTGTCGATCTTGAGCTCGTCCAGCGGCAGCTGCTTGAGGTAGCCGAGCGACGAGTAGCCGGTGCCGAAATCGTCGATGGCGAGCCTGATTCCGAGCTCGCTGAGCCGGCGCAGCACCGCGAGCGCGCGCGTCGGGTCGGCCATGATCGTGCTCTCCGTGATCTCCAGGACGAGGCGGTCCGGCGGCAGCTCCCAGCGGTGCAGCATCCTCAGGATCGTCTCCGGGAGCTGGCTGTCGAGAAGGTTCCGCATCGCGAGGTTGACCGCCACGGCGACGCTGATGCCCTCGTTGTCCCACTCGCGGCACTGGCCGAGCGCGGTGTCGATCACGTGCAGCGTGAGCGGCCTGATGATCCCGGTGTGCTGGGCGAGCGGGATGAACTCGTCGGGCGGGATCAGGCCGTGCTCGGGGTGCTGCCAGCGGACGAGCGCCTCGACGCTGCGCACGCGGCCGCCGCGGAGGTCTGCTTTCGGTTGGTAGTGGACGACGAGCTCGTCCTCGGCGATCGCCCGGTGCAGGTCGGCCATGAGCGCGAGCCGGCCGGCGTCGTTCTCGTCGCGCTCCTCCTCGTAGAGCTCCCACGGCAGGTGGGCGCCCTTGGCGACGTACATCGCGACATCGGCCCGCTGCAGCAGGCTGTCCGCGTCGGTGCCGTGGTCGGGATAGAGCACGATTCCGATCGACGGCTCGACGTCGATCGCCAGGCCCTCGACGTCGAACGGCCGCTCGAGCGACGCGGCGATGCGGTCGGCGACATCGCCCGCCAGCCAGGGCTGCGTCAGATCCGGGATGAGCACGCCGAACTCGTCGCCCCCGAGGCGCGCCACGGTGTCGCTCGCCCGCAGCGCCTCCCTCAGCCGCGGCCCGATCTGCTTCAGGAGGTGATCGCCGTTGACGTGCCCGAGAGCGTCGTTCACCTCCTTGAAGCGGTCGAGATCCATCATCAGCACGGCCACCCGGGTGCCCGTCCGCTGCGCGTTCTGCAGCGCGTGCTCGATGCGGTCGCGGAACAGCATCCGGTTCGGCAGCCCGGTCAGGGCGTCGTGGAAGGCCTGGTAGTGGTTGACCTCGGCCTGGCGCCGGATCTTCCGCGACGCGCCCCAGACGACCTCGAAGAGGAGCGCGTAGAGCAGCCCGAGACCTATCAGGAGGATCAGCGACACGGTGCGTGTTTCCCTGGCGATCGCCTTGGCGATCGGCGCATACGGGAGGTAGATCTCGAAGGCGCCGACCGGCCGCCGGTCGGCGCCGAAGCGGATCGGGACGTAGACGGAGAGCACCTGGCCCGTGGGGCGGAGGTCGGGGTTGTCCTCGTTGCCGCTCTCGATCGAGGACGCCACCTTGCCGCCGAGCGCCCGGGTGAGCTCGGGCGACGGCTTGAACGACTGGCCCATCAGCGCGCGGTTGTCGGAATAGATCACGACTCCGTGGCTGTTCCAGATCTTCATGCGCTCGATCTCGCTGGAGGCTGCGCCCGACTCGAGGGAAGTGCCGAGCGCGAGCACGCGCGCGGGCTCCATGCCGCGCGTGAAGTCGAGTGGCGAGAGCTGCGGCTGGACACCGACCTCCGAGATCAGCGCCGCGGCCCCGCTGGCCTCGGACAGGCTGCGGCTGCGGATCTGCCCCTGCAACGTGTGCTCGAGGACCACGCCGAGGAGCGCGATCGGGACGATCGCGACCAGCGAGAACTTGACCAACAGCGGAACTCTGGGCAGCCGAAGCCGACTCGGCACGCGAACTCCTCTTTCGTCGACGTGCCGGTTGATCGACTGCCGGAACCTGTTCTTGAGGAACCGTCCCGCTTCTAGGGGAGTGCGGCGAGCACCTGCTCGGCGTGCAGGTCGGGCTTCACCCGTCGCATGACCTTGGCGACGTTGCCGTCCGCGTCGATAACGAAGGTCGTACGTGCGTAGCTGTTCTTGCCCTCCTGCGTCACGCCGTACGCCTCGCCGATCGCGTGCTCGGGATCGGCGAGCAGCGTGAACGGGAGCCCGTACTTCTCCTTGAATCGGCGGTGTGCGGCCTCGGTGTCGGTGCTGACCCCGAGCACCTCGACGCCGCGCTCGCGGAAGGCGGCGAATCCGTCGCGGATCCCGCAGGCCTGCTTCGTGCAGCCGGGCGTGTCGTCCCGGGGGTAGAAGTAGAGCACGACGGGCCGACCCTGGAAGTCCGAGAGGTGGACGGTCTCTCCCGAGTCGGTCCGGAGCTCGAAGTCAGGTGCGGGTTGACCCTCCTCGATCAAGGGCCACGCACTTTATAGGTTTGGATTGTGCTCACCGTTCACCACGTCATGGCCTTCGTCGTGCTCGCCTCGTGCGGCGCGACCGTCGTGGTCGGTGCGATCGCGTACCGCCGGCGCCGCGCCGGCGCCGTCGTCGCACAGCTGATCGCCCTCGTGCAGACGCTGCTCGTCGCGCAGGTGGCGATCGGCCTCTTGCTGCTCTCGTCGCATCACCGGGCGCCCGACAGGCTCCACTACGCGTACGGCACGTTCGCGCTGGCCGCCGTGCTGGCGCCGTGGCTGTATGCGCCGGAGGAGCCGCGCAAGCGCCTGCTCTGGTTCACGGGGGCTACGCTGCTGGCAGGCGCGCTCGCCGCGCGCGCGTACATGACGGCCACATGAAACGTTCTTTCGGCTCCATGAATCCCACCGTGCGCGGGCTGCTGATCATCGCGGCGATCGCGCTCGTCGTCGTCGTCTTCAACCTCTACACGACGCTCGCGGTGGTCTATGTCCTGCTGCGCATCGCGTTCTTCATCGCGATCGCCTTCTTCATCTACGTCCTGTGGCGCGAGCACCGCGGGGAGATCGAGCTCTGGTCGCGGCGCACCAGAGCCGTGTTCTACGGCGCTGCGCTGCTGATCGTGATCGACCTCGCCCTGTTCTTCGCCCCGTTTCGCCACTTCGCGCTGAGCGGGTTCCCGGCCTTCTCCTTCATCGCG
The DNA here is from genome assembly GCA_963773175.1 of uncultured Actinomycetes bacterium. Lineage (GTDB taxonomy): Bacteria > Actinomycetota > Thermoleophilia > Gaiellales > Gaiellaceae > CAVZAC01. Next base: position 222,935 of record CAVZAC010000004.1, on the reverse strand, counting down.
GTGCTCGTCATCTGCGGCTTCTCGATGTGGCGGGTCTGGCGCGACGAGCACAGCTTCTAACCGCCGGAAGCAGCCGCCGGAAGTCCGCCTCGGCTGCGCCTTCGGCATGACGACTTCCGGCGGGTAACCGGCTTCCTTCGCGGCAGCAAGCTGCCGCTTCCATCTGCTGCTCCGCGAACCGGCGCGTCCGGGTCAGAGGTGCGCCCAGGCGACGGCCAGACCGCCTGCGACGGCCAGGCCGCCTGCCACTGCGAGCACGAGACCGAGCGTGCCGAGGCCGCCGCCTCCGCCGGGGGCGGGAGCCGGTGCGGCCTGCCGCGGGGCCGAGACGTAGACGTAGTCGGCAGCATTCGTGCCGGTGCCCGTCGGGCCGGGATTGGCGAGGAACTGGTCGTACTGGCTGGCCCGGGCAGCCCGCAGAAAGGCGTCTCTCGGCGACCGTGAGCAGGGTTCGTGGAATCGAGCTTGTGCCCGCGGCGCTCGGCTTCTGCCCAGGACGAGCCCGTCGGCGGGGCCAGCGTCCGCCGGGGCATGATCGGGCGTGGCGACGACGCGGATCCTCGGCGCTCCGAGACCGACGGCCCGGCCGCGAGAGCCGCACCGTCCGGGTGAGAGGCTCGCCGTCGCCGAGCAGCTCCATGAAGCGTACGCGATCGCCGTCGAGCTGTCCGCCGCCCGCGACCCCGTCCTCGATGTGCCCGGCCGGGAACGAGATCTCGCCCCGCACGGCAAGCGGCGCCTCGACCAGCGCCGTACGGGCGTCGACCGGTGTGCCGACCGGGATACTGACGCCGCCGGCCGGGTAGACGCCGCCACGGGCCCCGTCGAGCGCCCGCACGAGCGCCGCCACGTCGCCCGGGGCCGAGGCGCTCGGTGCGCGCGTGCGCGTCGTGTTGCGGAGGATCAGGACAACCTCGAGCCTGCCGCTGCTGCGCGTTCCGGGCCGCATGGGCTTCCCGTCGACGGTGGCTCGGATCGACAGCTTCAGCGGCAGGAAGCCGGCCGAGCGACCGGCGTCGAGCCGTGCGCGGGCCCCGAGCACTCGTACGGACGGCGAGAAGCCGGCCCAGCGGATCGCGCCCTGACGCTGGCCGGGCTCGGACTCGGAGTCGCGGGTCGCCGTGACACTCCCCACGGGCCCCGGGACGATGTAGACGTAATCGCCCTTGCCGACCACGCGCAGCCGCTGGACGACGGTCACCGACAACGGCCGACCCTGCGCATCGACCCCGACGGCGACCCGCTCCCGGCTGTCGACGAGCTGCCGGAAGATGTGCGGCTCCTGCTCACCGACGGCGCGCCCAGCAGCGGCGGCTGCTGAGTCAGGTTCGTGGTCGGGTCGACGAGCGTGAGGAACACCCGCGGAGGCGCCGCGTGCGCCGCCGTGACGGCGATTAGCGCTGCGGCCCCCGCGAGTGCGAGCTTCGTCTTCAGGCCGTGGCCTGCGCTATTTCGGCCGCACGAGGATCGTGATGCTCGTCCGAGTCGCGCAGCGCTGCACCATCCTCACCTGGCCGGTCGTGCTGTGCCCGGCGAAATTGACCTCGGCGTCCGCCGGGTCGTGTTCCGCCTTCGTGACCTTGTACCCGGCAGGCGGGAGCGCGGCCTTGTACGCGTTGAACAGGCTTGTGAGGTCGCCCGCCCGGTAGCCGAACGTGGCCTCAGTGGGCCCGATCTGCTTCTGCTTCGTGTACATCACGTTGGCCGGCGTGGGGAACCCGGCTGGAAACTTGGGCGTCCCGCTCATCGTGGCCGGGGCGGGGCCGCAGGGCGCATTGGGGCCCTCCTTGGCCTTCTTCGTCACTGTCGCCGCGGTGGCGGTCGTCGTCGTCGTCTTCTTGCTACCGCACCCGGCGGCGACGAGCGCGAGCAGCATTGAGAGCGCAAGCACGGCGAACACGCTGCGACGGATCATCGAGTGTCCTTTCTGCCGGAGGGCTGGAGTCACGTCAGGGAACCTGTTTGAGCGTGGGGAGCGTCGAGGATAGGGGGTCGTCCTTGACCGGGTGATAGGTCATGTCGTGGAAGGTGGCGAAGTAGACGTCGTCGTCGACCACGCCCTCGTGGTTGTTCTCGTTGAACCCGCGCTCGTCGCCGTTCGCGCCGCGGATGGTCACCTGGTTGAGCGCTGCGATCAGCTTCTTCCCGTCCCCGGTGCCGCCGGCGCGTGGGATCGCGGCGGCGAGCACGTTGACGAAGTCGGAGGCGTACATCGAGTACTCCGGCAGCGCGACGACCGGGCGCCCGGCCTTGGTCTTGACGCCGATCCGGTCCGTGCCCGAAGGCGCTCTCGTAGCTGCTCCTCGAAGGTCGTAGTAGAAGCTGGGCCCGAGCTCGGAGGTCAGCCGGCCGTCGCCGAACGTGAGCCCGTCGAGCCATTCGGGATGGTCGCTCAGCTCCTGCCGGACGAGCGGATCGGCGGCGTCCGGCGGCGCGAAGATCGGGACCTTCCACCCGCTGCGCCGCGCGGCGCGCACCGCAGCCGCGATCGTGCCCGGCCCGCCCCAGACGAGGAGCCCCGTCGCTCCGGCTTTGCGCGCGCGCAGCACGGGCGCCGAGAGGTCCGACGCGTCGGCGGAGACCTCGATCTTCGCGGCGATCGCCCTTCGGGTCGTACGAGAACGCGTCGTCCAGCGCCGCCGCGCCCCCGAGGCCGTACTCGGAGTCGTCGTGCACGAGCGCGAGCCGCAGGTGCTTGTGCGCGAGGTACTCGGCGAAGCGGAACGCGATGCCGTGGTCCGTGGGGACGATCCGGAAGACGTTCGGCCGGGTCTTCGGGTTGACGAGCTGCGCGGCGCCCTGGTGGATGATCGCGATCGGGACGCCGGCCGCGTTGGCGCGCTCCCAGGACGCGTCGACGCCGGTTCCCTCGTCGACGATCGCGACCGCGCCGTCGGCGATCGCGTGGCGGACGTTGGCGACCGCGGTCCGGGCCGAGAGCCCGTCGTCGTAGCGCTTGACCCTGAAGGTGTAGTAGGTGCCGCCGGCCGGGACCCCGCTGGCGTTGAGCTGGGCGACGGCGAGCTCGACGCCGCGCGCGATGCTCTCCCCGAGCGCCGACTGCTGCGAGAACGGCGCGTTCACGGCGATCAGCACCTGCTTGTGCGTCGGCCGACGAGTGGCCGCCGCACGCCGTGAGCGCGAGAAGCGGCCGAGAGCGCCGCGAGTGTGGCGGCGAGCTTTCATGAGCCGAGAATCTACTGCCCGGTCGCGCGGCGTCCCAGGTACGCGGAGCGCACCGCGTCGTCGCGCGCCACCTCGGCCGCCGTGCCCCGGGCGATGAGGCGGCCGGCGTCGAGCACGCTGACGCGGTCGGCGATCGTCCCCACGAGGCGGAGGTTGTGCTCGACGACGAGCAGGCCGAGCCCGCGCTCGCGCAGTCCGAGGATCGCGCTCGAGAGCCGCGGCAGCTCGGCCGCACCGACGCCCGGCCGACGGCTCGTCGAGAAGCAGCACCTGCGGGTCGGTCCCGAGCGCAGTGGCGATCATCAGCAGCCGCCGCTCCGTGGCCGAGAGCTCGTCCGCGCGGTCGGCGGCGCGCCCGGTCAGCCCGACGGCGTCGAGCAGCTGCGAGCGCGGTCGCTCGCGCGGCGCTGCACCTCGGCGCGGTATCCGGGCGTGGCGACGATCGACCGGCCGAATCCCGCCATAGCGGCAGCGGCTCGCGACCCCGACGAGGACGTTGTCGAGCACCGTCAGCGTGCCGAAGACGCGCGGTCGACTGGAGCGTCCGGACGACGCCGAGCTCGACGCGCCGCTCGACCGGGGTGTCCGTCAGGTCGCTCGGAGCCGAGCGCGATCGTGCCGCTCGTCCGGTCGCGAGCGTGCCCGCGAGCGCCCGCAGCGCCGTCGTCTTGCCCGAGCCGTTCGGGCCCATCAGCGCGTGCACGGTCCCGGGCGTCACGTCGATGTCCACGTCCGTCGAGTGCGACGACGGCGCCGTACCGCTTGGACAGCCCCATCGGCGCGCAGCGGTTCGGCCGCGGCACGGGCCGGGAGCGTCGGTCCGGGCGGGAGCGGTGCGCGGGACTGCCGGGCGGGCAGTCGAGCTCGAGCCAGGGCAGGATGCCCTCGGACTCGGCGGGGAGGAGGAGCACGACGAGCACGGCGGCGGTCATCGTCTGGAAGCGGGCCGCGAGCTGATCGGAGAAGCCCGCGGCGTTCCGGGCGACGAGCGAGACGAGGCCGAGCAGCCCGATCCCGGCCGGGCCGCCGAGGGCGGCGGCAGCGCCACCGATCACCACGGCGACGAGCAGCTTGAAGGACAGCGCCGGGCCGTAGGCGGACGGGTCGGCGACGCCGGCGAGGTCGACGCTCAGGCCGCCGACGAGGCCGGCGAGACCCGCCGCGAAACCGAAGGCACCGGTCCGGAGACGGACGATCGGAACGCCGGCGGCAGCCGCTGCGGGCGGGCGGTCCCGGGCGGCCGCGAGCCTCAGGCCGGCCGGCCCGCGCGCGAGCCCGGCGAAGGCGAGCGCGGACAGCGCGAGCAGCGCGAGCGCGAGCTCGTAGTGAGCCCGAGCGGAGAGCGCAGGCGGCAGCGGGAGCCCTTCGGAGCCTCCGAACGCCGACGGGAACGCCTGCAACAGCAGGATGCAGGCCCACGAGAGCAGCAAGGTCGCGACGGCGATCAGTGCACGCCGGAGGCGCGCGATCGCGGCTCCGACGAGCAGCCCCGCGCCGGTGGCCGCGAGCGCTCCGAGCGAGCGCCGCGGCTGCCAGTGGCAGCCCGAGGTGCAGGCGGGCCAGCGCGCTCGTGAAGGCGCCGACGCCGACGAAGGCGCCCTGGGCGAGCGACGGAATCCCGCCGACCCCGACCGCGAACCCCAGGCCGACCGCCGCGACGCCGAGGTAGAGGCCGCTCGCGAGCGTGTCGAGAGGGCCGAGGATCCCGGTCGCGGGCGGGATGACCGCCGCTGCGGCGAGCACGAGGCACGCCACGCGTGGCACGGGTCGACCAGCCGGCGCGAGCCTCCCGTGCGGCGCGGCGGAGCTCGAGGCCCGGTGCGCGCGAGCGCGCCGGTCACTCCACGAGCTCCGCGCCCCGCCGCCGGCGCTGCCTCGAGCAGCGCGAGCGCGAGTACGACGGGAATGAGCGTCGCGTACTGCGGCCCGAGCACGTGCCCCGCGATCGACGCGTCGGAGATCGCCGACTCGACGACGCCGAGAACGAGCCCCGCCGCGAACGCACGGAGCGGCGTCGAGAAACCCACGGCCGCCGCGGCCACGAGACCCTTGAGGCCGAGCAGCGTCCCGGTGTCGGCGCCGAACGGCACGCTCGGCGCGGCGGCGATCGCCGCCACCGCGGCGATCGCGCCGGCGAGCGCGAAGGCGAGGCCGACGAGCAGGTCGATCCGGACGCCGACGATCCGCGCGCCCTCCATGTCCTCCACGATCGCGCGCAGGCCCGCGCCCGGCGCGGGTGTGCGTGAGCGTCCAGCTCGCCGCGCCCGCGAGCGCGAGCGCGACGACGAGCACGAAGAAGAGCTCGAACCTGGATCTCCGCGCCGCCCACGGTGACGAACCCCTCGTGGCCGATACGCCGGAACGGCAGCGGATCCGGGAACACGTACGCCGGCCGGCCGAAGGCAGCCTGGAGCGCCGCGTGCACGGCGAACCCGACGGCGAGCGTGGCGGTCACCCAGCCGATCGTCGAGCCTCGCGCGAGATACGGCTGCACGGCGAGCGCGTACGTGCCCGCCCCGGCGCCCGCGCAGACGAGGAAGCCGACCACGAGGGCGAGCGCGAAGCGGCCGCCGCCGACACTCGTCTGCGTCACCGGGCCCGTGCCCGCGGCGACGAGCAGGGTGACGAACACCGCCAGCCCGACGAGCTCGCCCAGCGCGAACTGGATGACGCCGGTGAGCCGGTAGACGAGCGTCAGCCCGGCGGCGAGGAGCCCGTAGACGCCGCCGGCCGCGAGGCCGGTGACGAGAATCTGGAGCGCGAGGCTCACGCGCGAGAGCCTAGGCCGTGGGCGGGCGGCGGGTCAGTCGACCCGGTCCAGGACCGGATCGGGGTGCTCGCCGAGGAACTCGATCCAGGCGCTCTTGATGCACGGGTAGTGCTTCGCGGCCTCGACGAGGTCCATGAAGGCCGCGATCGTCGTGTCGAAGCGCTCGCGGAGCTGCGGGCTCGACAGGCTGCCCGACTCGTCGAGGTTCAGGTGCGCCTGCGCCAGCGAGAACATGTCCGGGTACACGCGCGCACCGAGATGCTCGAGGGGCACGCGCAGCGACCACAGGGACCGGTTGCCTCCCACCATCGACGGCGAGGCGGAGAGCAGCAGCCCGTGGCGCTCGTGGAACGGCTGCGGGCGGAAGCGCGACGTCCAGTCGATGGCGTTCTTGAGCACCCCCGGCATCGACGCGTTGTACTCGGGCGAGGCGATCACGAAGGCGTCGCTCCCCTCGAGCCGCCGCCGCAGCTCCTCCGCCCCGGGCGGGAACCCGTCCGACCGTTCGACGTCGCCGTCGAAGGACGGGCAGTCGAAGTCGCGCATCGACGCGACGATCGACCGTGCCGCCGCGGGCATGCGATCCCCTCGGCCGCGAGCGGCGCGAGGCGCGTGTTCAGCGAATCGGCGCGCAGCGAGCCGAGAACACGAGGAAGCGGACACCCTCGCGCGGCCGGTTCTCGGTCATTCGGGCACCGACGCCCACGATACTGGAGCGCCTCCCCGGTGTGATGGTCGGGCGCCCGGAGGAAAGGCACCGAGCGGGCTCGACGGCACGCGGCCGCCTCGGAGATCCGCCGGCTCGCGTTACGAGACGGACCCTGTTACGATCCATTTCCGCGGCGTCTTCACGGAGGTAGTTGTTCGAATCGCCCAATCGACCCATCGCAGGCGAGGAGCGAAGCACAGCGCCAGCTGGGCGGCTCAGGCCAAGGATCATTCGGGGGGAGAAGTGGGGGCACTGTGAGGGTGCGAAGGAACCTGAGGTGGATTGTTCTCGCCGCTCTGGCGATTACGGTGCCGGCTCTGCTGGCGCTGGCGGCCGGGGCGGCGCCGCACTTTCCCACCTCGAAGATCAGCCGGGATCCGTTCTCGGACCTGGTCGGCGCCCACGCGACCGAATTGGAGCCGTCGATCCAGGCGGAGCCGAATCCCGCCCGCGCCGGGAGCAGGCTCGCGAAGCGGTCGACGATCCTGACGAGCCGCCAGACGGGCCGCATCTACGACGGCGGCGCGAGCGACATCACGACCTCGATCAGCGTCGACGGCGGCTACAACTGGGCCGACGAGAATCTCCCGCTGACCGTGACCGGCGGCCAGGCCACCGCGTGCGACGGCCAACCCGGCGTTCCGTCCGGCGGATACCGGCTGTACTCGGGGAGTGACACCGTCGTCGCCTACGACAAGCGTCACGACGTGTGGCTGGACAGCACTCTCGGCATCTCGGGGAACGTCATCGTGCCGGCGGTCTTCGTCAACGTCGGCAAGGTGAGGTTCCTCGACAGCGATCCGGCGTCGTTCATGGGCGGGCCCTCCGTACCCCGTCGGCGAGATCGCGTGGAGCCCGCCGATCTGCCACGCACATCACGCAGCCGAGCGGCGACTCGCCGGACAAGAACTGGATCACGTGCGACAACTGGACGACAGCAAGGGCTACGGCACCTGCTACGTGGAGTACGACAACAACGGCAACGGCAACCGTGAGCTCGCGCAGTACTCGACCGACGGCGGCCTCACCTGGGATCCCGCGCCGAACCTCGAACACGAACGCCGTCGCCCGGGCAACGGCAACACCGGCGACGTCACGGGCGAGACCGACGATGGCCTGCCCGACGACGGTGCCCGCCTGTGCCGACGGCTTCGGGCGCGGCGGCGAACGCGGGTGACACGAACATCAAGGTGGCGAGCGTCACCGGCATCGGCACGACCCTGTCGGCCGCGACGACCGCCGGCGCCACGAACATCAAGGTGGCGAGCATCGCCGTCTTCTCGGCCACGACGCTGGCGGCCGCGACGAACGCGGGCGACACGAACATCAAGGTGGCGAGCGTCCAGAACCTCGATCCCGGGCCAGACGCTGAACATCGACACGCGGCGCCGCCCTCGAGACCGCCACGATCGCGCCGCGGCGTCGGCACCGCGGGCGCCACCGGTACCGGCGTCACGCTGACGGCCGGCCTCGACGCTCGGCGCACGCGAGCGGCGCGCTCGTGACCGTCGCCGGCCAGACAGGTCAACGTCGACACGGGCGCCAACATCGAGACGATGACGGTCTCGACCGTCGGCACCGCCGGCGCGACCGGGACCGGCGTCACGCTGACCGCTCCGCTCACGCTCGCGCACGCCAGCGGCGCGCAGGTGAACACGTCGATGAAGGTCGAGGTCGACTTCAGCGGCGGCAACCAGGAGATCGTGCTCGTCACCAACGTCGGCACCGCCGGCGCGGGCGGCACCGGCGTCACTTCACGCCGGCGCTCGTCGAAGGCGCACGTGCTCGGCGTCACAGGTCGCCAACGCGTCGGCCAACCAGGCGGGCCACACCGGCGACATCGGCGGCGTCCCGCTCGTCCAGCCGCCGCCTCCGGGCTCGGCTCCGGGCACGGTCTGCGGTCGCGCGTGGTCGTCCCGGTCCAGGCCAACGGCGTGAGCTGCTGGACGTCGAACGACTGCGGCGCGCACTGGTCGGCGGAGACGCAGATCCTCCCGAACATGACCGCGACGCACACGGTCGCCCAGGGGATCCGCACCTCGCTGCTGCCGACCTCGGCCGATGGACGGGGCGGGGAACATCTACGTCGTGTGGCAGACGCGGAGCTTCCGCGTCGGCAGCGTCGGCCTCGACGCCGAACGACATCGCGATGTCGGTGATGCCGGCGCCGACGACGGCCAATCCGAACCCGGCGTTCGGGCCTCCGGTGCGGATCCCGATCGACGGCCGACAACACAACACGAACACGAACGACCACTTCATCCCGGGCATCGCGGTCGACGCGAACACGTCGGGTGCGACCGCCCACCTGGGGCTGTTCACTACAACCTACCCGGTGGCGGCGCTGCAACTACGTCGATCCGAGGACGCGAACCAGTGCGACATGCAGTACGAGTTCGTGTCCTCCGTCAACGGCGGAGCCACCTGGAGCGCCCCGACGATATCTCGCGCACATGACGGTGGCGAGCCTCGCGCGGACGAGCCAGGGGCCGATGATCGGCGACTACTCCAACGCGGCCGTCATCCCGACCGGGCCGCTCGCGGGCAACGCGATCGCGGCCTTCGCGGTTGGGCTGACACCCCGCTCGGGAACTGACAACGGGACGCAGGAAGAGATGGAGGTCCCGACGCAGGGGCTGCCCATCACCGGCGGACCGAACGCACAGGTGCACGCGTCGAGAGCCATGGTGAAACAGGCCCTTGCGTTCAAGGCTCCTGCCCCCCACAACGTGCCTCCGAGGTCGGTCCCGTGACCGGCCTATCGATCCACGCCAAGCGAAGGCGCCGGTCCCGCTTCGGGAAGGGCGATGGCAATGAGACGACTGGAGGAGTGACAGTGAGGGCTCGACGGCATGTCCTGTGGATTGCGACCGCCGCTACGGCAGCGGCGGTTCCGCTGCTGCTCATGGCGTCGGCGGCCGCAACCCCGACCTACCCGGTAACCCGGGTGAGCACCGACACGTTCACCGACCCGATCGCGCTGCACGCGAGCGAGCAGTCGGGGAACACCGTCGCCGCCGGCAAGACGATCGTCTCCACCTCCGGAGTGGGCGCCATCTTCGACGGCGGCAACTCCGGCATCGGCTGGAGCACGAGCACCGACGGCGGCAAGAGCTGGAAGCACGGCTACGTGCCGGTGACGAGCGAGGCCCCTCCCGCAGGCGTGTCCGGCGGCGTGTCCCCGGGCCCGACGTCACCGGGGCCGGTCTTCCCGCTCACGCGCGCGGATCACCCGGTCGTGGCCCACAACGCCAGGTACGGCCAGTGGCTGATCAGCAGCATCGGCATGAACGGCAACGCGGTCACGCAGGCCCTGCTCGTCAACCGGTCGACCGACGGGAAGACCTGGGGCCAACCGATCATCGCGCACCAGGCATCCGCGCCGGGCGACGCGCCTGCCTCGGAATGGATCACGTGCGACAACTGGCCCACCAGCGCGGGCTACGGCAACTGCTATCTGGTGTACGACAACGCCGGCGCCGGCACTCAGCTGCAGATGCAGATGTCGACCGACGGCGGCCTGACCTGGTCGGCACCGGTGGCCACCAGTGGTGACACGTCCTCGACGACGCTGTCGGCGGCCTCTGCCGTCGGGGCGACGAACATCAAGGTGGCGAGCGTCGCCAACATCACGGCCGGCCAGACGCTCGTCGTCGACAGCGGCGGCGCCAGCCCGGAGACGGTCACCGTCACCGCGGTCGGCACCTCCGGCTCGGGCGGGACCGGCGTCACGTTCACGCCGGCGCTTGCGTTCGCGCATGCGAGCGGTGCCACGGTGACCGAGAACAACGTGTCGGCCACCGGTACAGGCCCCGTGCCTCTCGTCCAGCCTCCGGTGTCGAGCGGCACGTGCGGACGCGTCGTCGTCCCGTATACGCTGACCACCTCGAGCCTCGGCCAGATCGTGTCCGCCGACTGCGGCGCCGCGTACGGCGCTCACACCGTGATCACGACGCTGGCTGCACAACACACCGTGCTCAGCGGGGGCGGCAACGGGCTGAAGACCTCGCTGCTCCCGTCCGATGCGATCGACGCCAAGGGGGCGATCTACCTCGCGTACCAGACGCGGAGCTTCCGAACGGCGCAGACCACGTTGTCGGCGGCGGCCAATGCCGGTGACACGAACATCAAGGTCGGCAGTGTGACGGGCATGGTCGCCGGCGGGACTCTGATGGTCGACGCGACCGGTTCGAGCCCCGAGACGGTGACGATCACGGCGGTCGGCACCCAGGGCGCGGGCGGCACCGGTGTCACGTTCACCCCGGCGCTTGCGTTCGCACACGCGAGTGGGGCGATCGTGACCGTGAACGGCGTGCTCAGCACCTCGACGGCGGCTCCGAACGACATCGCGATGGCCGTGATGCCGGCTCCGACCGGCGCCACGCCGGCGCCGGTCTTCGGGGCCCCGATCCGGATCCCGATCGAGTCCGACGCGGGCGCCAGCACGAACACGAACGACCACTTCATCCCGGCGATCGCCCTCGACCACACCACGAGTGGCGCGGGCGCCCACGTCGGGCTGTTCTACTACACCGTCCCCCTCGCGGCGTGCCTCTACGACGATCCGTTCGCGGCGGATCACTGCAGCCTCGGGGTCGGCTACGTGTCGTCCAGGAACGGCGGCTCCACATGGAGTGACCCGACGATGTTGGTCACGGGGATGTCGCCGGCCTGGCTGCCACGGCTCAGCGGCGGCCCGAGCTTCGGCAACTACCTCGGGGCCGACGTGGTCAGCTCCGGCCCGCTGTCTGGAAACGCCTTCGTAGCCTTCGCGGCCGCGAAGGGCGGCAACAGCACGCACCAGGAGCTCGACGTCCCGTCCCACGGGCTGGTGATCACCAGCCCGTAGGCAGCGCTCGAAAATAACCTTCACCGGGCCCGCCGGTCACCACCCGGCGGGCCCGGGCCCCTCATTCCAAGCGTCGGGCATCTCCTATGCTTCGACGCGGCTGGCCGAGCCGTCCAGCGCGTCGAGCGCCGCGCGGATCTCCATCGCCTGCCCGACGAAGATCGGTGTGTCCCGCTCGGTGTAGCGCGACGCCTCGGACTCGCGCAGCGTGAGCATCAGGTGCATGAAGTCGGCGGGCTCGTCGCACTCGAAGGCGGTCATGAACTCCTGGTCGTCGATCCCGAACGAGTAGGTCGTGTGGTTGTGGATCGACGTGAAATCGGCGCCGACGCGGATGTGCTCGTCCATCGCGCGCTGCCTGTGGTCTGCGGCGAGCGCGTACCACGGGCGGGTCTTCACGAACGGGTAGACGACGAGGTACGGGGATCCCCGGGGCACGATCTTCCGGGCGCGGCGCGCGCTGGTGTACTGGGAGGGCTTCGTCGTCGCCAGGTACGAGTAGGGCGTCTCCAGCCAGCCGGCGAGCGGCGTCGCGTTGAGCGCAGCGCCGAGCTCGCCGAGGTCCTCGTAGCGCTGCGTGATCTTCCAGAGGAAGAAGTCGGCGTCGGGGCGCACGCCGGTCACCGAGTAGCAGCGCAGGGCGTCCATACGGCCGGCCCAGGCGTCGACCACGTCGGCGAAAGCATCCTTCCCCGCCGCGCGCTCCTCGACGGGCAGCCGCCGCCACTCCGGGTCGACACGGTAGAAACCGTAGGCGACGTACTGGCCCTCCACGGGCTGGATGCTAGCGAGAGCCCTTGGGGAAGCGCGCGCAGCCGGTGATCCGCCCCTGCCTGGCGGCCAGGGCCCGGTTGCGGACGGTCGTCAGCGACGACTTCGGCTGGTCGTCCGCGTAGTAGACGCCCGACTGCCAGCGGTCGAGGTCCGGCTCGTCCGAGACATGGAAGATCAGGAAGGCGGCGACCGTGGGCTGGCAGTACGCGAGCGCGATCGCCATGCGGTACGACGCGGCCTGCTTCTGCTCGGAGACGGCATCAGCCGCGGACGGCGCGCCGAGGTTCGTGTACGCCGTGAGGTGCGTCCTCGGGATGACCGACTGCACGCCGAACTCGTTGTCGTAGATGGGGAGCTTCGAGCCGGGCTGACCGGTGCCGTCGAAGGCCGTGCGCAGGAGGCCGACGAGCTTGCGGTAGTCGGCGAGCGCGACGGTCGTGCTCCGCGGGTGCTGGAGCCCCGGCGAGATCCTCGAGCGATCCGGATAGGGGTGGAAGTCGAAGGCGTCCATGATCGGCTTCGTCCGGCGGCTGGCGCGGTAGTAGCGGCCCATGTCGGGGATGAACGTCGTGGGCGAGTGAGTCTTGCGCGCCGAGTTCGGGTTGTCCCCGCCGTGCGGCGAGACGGAGCCGCCGATCACGACCAGCTGCGGGTTGACCGCCTTGAGCGCGTCGTAGCTTGCCGCCAGCATCCGCTCGTAGTCGCGGGCGGCGAGATCCTCGCCCTTGGGCCCGAACTGGGGCCACCAGAAGCGGTTGACGTTCGGCTCGTTGCCGACGATGAAGTGCTGCACGTTCGGCAGATCGGTTGCGAGCGCCGCGCAGAACGCCGCGAACTGGGAGCGGGCGAGCGGTGTGGTCGGCGTCGTCGCCGCGCCCCACTGGTAGATCGCGAGGATGATCGTGATCCCGTCGAGGTCGGCGGCGTCGGTCGCGTTCTGCAGACGCAGGAGCTCGCCTGCGGTGGGCTGCGTCTGCCCGGGCGCCCAGATCGTCGTCAGCCTGATCGCGTTGAACCCCGCGAGCTGCGCGAGGTCCATCTTGGCCTTGGCGGTGACGAGGTCGGGCTGCTTGGCTGCGTCCTCTGCGGCGCCGACGAGCATGCGCGGCGCCGCTCCCGCTCCGGCCGGGAGGCCGCAGGCGAGCACGCCGAGGCAGAACATGACCAGGGAAAGGCGCCGCAACACCAAGACCGTATGAGATTCGACGGACGGACTACAAACTTGAGCCGTCAGCCCACCCGGAATGCGTTGGAATGGGGGGTCAGCGGCGGGCCCGGGTTGAGCGCCGCGATCAGCCGCAGCGTGACGCGGTAGCGGCCCGGCTTCAGAGTGGGGGCCCGGAGTGTGACCCTGGTCGTCACTCCCCCGGTCGCGACCGCGCTCGTGACGGCAGCCGTCGTATGGGACGGGAGGCGCTCCAGCCGGACGCGGTACGCGCAGTCGAGGTCACAGCGGAAGGCGGCGAGCAGCCTGCGGCCGGCCTGCACCCTCGTGGGAAGGACGACCCGCGTGACGTGGAGAGCGAGGCGCAGCCCGGGGCAGCGCGCGATCACGCCGCGTCGCGCCTCGGCGATAGCCTGCCGGACCGGGGCGAGGCTCGACTTCGGCTTGCCGTTCACGTAGTAGAGCCCCGACTGCCAGCGGTCGAGTGAGCGCTCGTCGACCGTGTGGAACAGGAAGATCCCCTGCACGTTCGGCTGGCAGAACGCGAGCGCGATCGCCTCCCGGTAGTAGGCCGCCTGGGTGTCCTCGTCGACCGGCTTCGTCGTTGCCGGCTCCTTGCCCGTGTACAGCGCGGCCTGGGCAGCCGGGATCCGGCTCTCGACCCCGAACTCGTCGTACAGCACCGGCAATGTCGATCCGGCCTGCGCCGTGCCGTCGAACCCGTTGCGGAGCAGGGCGTTGAGCTTCCCGTAGTCGTTGATCGACACGGTCGTGGTGGTCGGGTGCTGGACCGTCGGCGACTGGCTCGAGTTGTCCATGTAGGGATGGAAGGCGAAGACGTCCATGATCGGCAGCGTCCGGCCGCTGGCTCGGTACGCGGTGCCGAGATCGGTGATGAACGCCGTCGGCGAGTGCGTGAGCCGGATCGACTTCGGGTTGTCGCCGCCCCGCGGAGAAACCGCGCCGCCGATCACGGTGATCTTCGGGGAGACAGCCTTCAACGCGTCATACGTGCGGGCCAGCAGCCGCTCGTAGTCCTGCGCGGCCACGTCCTGGCCGTCGAGTCCGAACTGCGGCAGCCAGTAGCGGTTGATGTTGGGCTCGTTTCCGACGATGAACCGGCGTACCGTGGGCAGCGCCTGTGCGAGCGAGGCGGTGAACTGAGCGAAGTCCCCCTGGTCCTGATCGGTCAGCGGGGTCGTCTTCGACCCGAACTGGTAGACGGAGACGTACAGCGCGATGCCGTCCAGCTGCGCTGCGCCGGCCGCATTCTGGAGCGCCGCCAGGTCGGTCGGGTCGGGCGCGGTCTGGCCGGGCGCCCAGATCGCCGTCGAGCGCACCGCTTTCATTCCTGCGAGGCGGGCGAGATCCATCTGCGCCTTCGCGGAGATCAGGTCGGGCTGCTTGACGATGTCCTCGGCGGCGCCCACGAGGAGCGACGGGCCGCCGGCTGTCGCCGCCGGGACGAGGACGAGCGCGGCAAGCACCGCAAGCCCCGCAAGCATCAGTTTCTGCGCCATCTCTATCAGCCTAGGACGCGAAGATGAGCGATCGGTAAGGGGAGGAGGAGCATCTAGTCTGACGCCGATGACCGTGGCACTCGAGGACCGGTTGAAGCGGCTGCCGGCCCGGCCCGGGGTCTACCTCTTTCGCGACTCCGCCGGCGAGATCCTCTACATCGGCAAGGCGAAGTCGTTGCGCCCGCGCGTCCGCAGCTACTTCCAGCGCGGCGGGGAGACGCGGACGACGACGCGCGGGCTGCGCGAGCGGATCGCCGACCTGGAGGTGATCGTCACCGGCAGCGAGGCCGAGGCCCTGCACGTGGAGCAGAGCCTCATCAAGCGCCACCGCCCGCCGTTCAACGTCCGCCTGCGCGACGACAAGTCGTTTCCGTACATCGCGGTCACCGTCGAGGACGACTTCCCGCGCGTCATGTTCACGCGGGAGCGGCACCGGCCGGGCGTCGTCTACTTCGGGCCGTACGCGAACGCCAAGAAGGTCCGCGAGACGCTCGACGTCCTGAACCGCGTCTTCCGCTACCGGCCGTGCGAGGGGCCGCAGCCGGGCCGCCACTCGGGGGTGCCGTGCCTCGACTACCACATCGACCGCTGTCACGCGCCCTGCGTGGGCCACATCTCGCGTGACGATTACCGGGACGTGATCGAGGGCGTGATCGAGTTCCTGTCCGGCGAGACGAAGCCGATCCAGCGCGACCTGGAGGCCAGAATGCGCGACGCGGCCACGGCGGAGCGCTTCGAGGAAGCTGCGCGCTACCGCAACCGCCTGTTCTCGATCCGGCACCTCGCGGAGCGGCAGGCCGCCGAGCAGCGTGGCGTGCGCGACATCGACGTGATCGGGATCGCGGTCGACGGCGACCGGGCGGCCGTCCAGCTCTTCCCGCTGCGTGACGGACGGATGGTCGACCGCTACAGCTTCCATCTCGAGAACGTGGGCGGCGACGATCCGGCCGCGCTGATCGAGACGTTCTGCCTCGAGCACTACTCGACCGCTCCGGGCGTGCCTCGGGAGATCGACGTGCCGCGCGACGCGGGCGACCTGTCGGCGCTGGAGGAGGTGCTGACCGAGCTGCGCGGCTCGCGCGTCGAGGTGCGCCGGGCCGAGCGCGGCGAGAAGCGCAGGCTCGTCGAGCTCGCCGTCCAGAACGCGAAGCTCGCGCTGGAGTCGGATGCGTTCGTGGCGGAGTCGCGGCGGCAGCGGCGCGTCGCGGCGCTGGAGGAGCTGCGCGAGGTGCTCAACCTCGAGAGCCTGCCGATCCGGATCGAGTGCTTCGACATCTCGACGATTCAGGGCTCCTCGACGGTGGGCTCCATGGTCGTGTTCGAGGACGCGGCGCCGAAGAAGGCCCACTACCGCAAGTTCGGCGTGCGCGACGTCCAGGACGACTTCGCGGCCATGGAGGAGGTCGTCGGGCGGCGCCTGGCCCGGCTGGCGGAAGGGCCGGGCGCAGACGGCTTCGACGAGTCCTTCGGGACGGCGCCGAACCTCATCGTCGTCGACGGCGGCAAGGGACAGCTGTCGGCCGCGCTCGCCGCGCTGCACCGGCACGACCTCCAGCGCGTCGCCGTGATCGCCCTGGCGAAGCGGATCGAGGAGGTGTTCGTCCCCGGCCGGCCGGAGGCGATCCTGCTCGACCACTCCTCACCCGGGCTCCAGCTCCTGCAGCGGATCCGCGACGAGGCCCACCGGTTCGCGCTCGGCTTCCACCGCCAGCGGCGCAGCGCCCGCTCGCGCGAGACGATCTTCGACACGCTGCAGGGCGTCGGGCCCCGCCCGGCGGCGGGCACTGCTCAACCACTTCGGCTCGCCGGACCGGTTCCTGGCCGCGAGCCGTGACGAGCTGGAGAGCGTGCCGGGGATTCCGGCGAAGACGGCGCGCGCGATCTACGCGCAACTCCACAAGGCCGGCGGCGCCTAGACAGTCCCGGCCCGCTACGCGGTCTGTGCTCCGGCCCCGGTGTTCGTGGTCATGCCTCGACGGTGATCACCATGGTCTCGGGCAGCACGCCGTCGTACGCCATTGCCTCGGCCGCCGCCTCGGTCTGCATCGCAGCCATGACGACGTCCATATCGGCCACGTCCATGAGCACCGCCACGCGGGTCGGGGTCTGCGGGTCGACGAACGTGCGGATGTTGGTCACGCCGAGGGGCCCGAAGAACTCTTCGCGTTTCGGCGAGGCGAGCCAGTGCTCGGTGTCCTTGACGTCGTGGTGGGCGATCACGGTCGGCACGCTGTCTCCTCTGCATCGGGGGCCCGCTCGACAGGCGGCGGACCCGGGGCCCGGATCGTACTGGCTGGCCGTCAAGAGAGCGGAATCGACGCCGCGTAGACGGCCTCGCGCAGGCGGCCGCCTGCCGGCTTCTGCGCGAGCACCGCGACCGGCACGGCGCGGTTGCCGGCGATCGCCGTCGCGATGTAGTCGCCGACCATGGGCCCGAGCGTCGTCGGCGCGATCCACGAGAGCGGCATCGGGTCGACGCTCAGAAGCACGCGGCGGGGTCCAGGTCGTTCCGCCGTCGGCCGAGCGGACGAGGACGACGCGCAGCGTCCGCGCCGAGTCGGACCACACGTACGACGTCAGCGCGAGGCCGCCGCCGTCCCAGCGGGCGCCGAGGCCCGGCACGAACGGGCGGCCGGGCCCGAGCGGCACCGGCGCGGGCGGCGACCAGGCGACACCGTCGGTCGAGCGCGTGAACAGCATGCGGTTCCCGTCCGACCAGGCCAGGAAGAGATTGCCCCGGCTGTCCCAGGCCCCGCTCGGCAGCGGGGCCGCCCGGAACGGCGCCTCGCGCTCGGCGACCGGCGCGATCGTCGTCTCCGGCGAGAAGGTGGCGCCGCCGTCGGCCGACGATACGGCGGACATGCGGTTGCCCTCGAAGATCGGGATCACGAGCGTGCCCGCGGGTGTCGTCATCGGCTGCGGAGCCGGCGCCTCGGCACTCATGCCGTCCGCTCCGGCGAAGTCGGGTGACCCCTCCTGCGACGCCCCAGGTGAGCCCGCCGTCGGTCGAGGTCTGCGTCGAGAGCCGTCCGGCGACGAAGTCGCTGTAGCTGAGGTAGCAGTGCCCGAAGAACGGGCTCGAGGCTCCGTTGTCGCAGGAGATCCAGTCCTTGTCGTAGAGCTCGCCGGAGCTGTTGTTCTGACCCTGCGTGGCGACGACCGGCGGGCTCCAGTGGATCCCGTCGGACGAGCGGCTGACGACCATTCCGCTGTCGGTCATGCCGAGCCCGAAGGAGGAGGCGAGCCAGGTGCGGTGCGCTGCGTCGAAGGTGACCACCGGGTCGCTGGCGCGCAGCCAGGCGCCCTTCGGGCGCGAGGAGATCGTCAGCCCCGGGAGCAGGCCGCTGCGCCACGTGCGGCCGGCGTCGCTCGAGGTCGCGAATCCGATGGCGAGCGCGCCGCCGTCGCGGAAGCGGCCGACCTGGAAGTCGGCGACCACGGTCGAGCCCCACGCGAAGGAGTCGGGCTCCACCTCGGTGGCGTGCGCCGCGCCTCCGCCGCTCGAAACGTCGACCGAGATCCGCCGCACGACGGTCTCGCAGTCGCGGCCGAGCCGGTCCGTCTGGTCGGCGGTGACGAGGTCGCGCCCCGGGCCGCACGCCACCGTGTCGCGCCCGCCGCCGGCGACGTCGATCCGGTCGTTGCCGGCCCGGCCGAGCACCGTGTCGGCTCGCGCGGTGCCGTGCAGGAGATCGCCGCGGGCCGTGCCCACGATCCGGGTGGCCTGCGCAGGAGCCGCGAGGATGAGCGCCGCGACCGCGACGGCCGCCGCGGCCGCCTTCACGAGCCGGCGCCGTCCCCGTCGGGTGCCATGAACGGGTAGCGGTAGTCCGTCGGCGGGACGAACGTCTCCTTCACCGTGCGCGGGCTCACCCAGCGGATCAGGTTCCACATCGAGCCGGCCTTGTCGTTCGTGCCCGAGGCCCGCGCGCCGCCGAACGGCTGCTGGCCGACGACCGCGCCCGTCGGCTTGTCGTTGACGTAGAAGTTGCCGGCCGCGTACTGCAGCGCGTCGCTCGCCTGCTGCGATCGCGCTCCGGTCGCGGGCGAAGACCGCACCCGTGAGCCCGTACGTCGCCGTCTCGTCGATCGAGCCGCAGCGTCTCGTCCCACTCGCCCTCGGGATACACGTAGGCCGTGACGACCGGGCCGAACAGCTCGTCGCGCAGCAGCCGGAAGCCCGGGTCGTCGGTGCGGATCACGGTCGGCCGCACGAACCAGCCCTCGCTGTCGTCGACCTGGCCGCCGGCCACGATCTCGGCGCCCGCGGCGCGCGCCTCGGCGATCGCCTCCTGCTGTGTCGTGAACGAGCTCTCGTCGATGACGGCGCCCATGAAGTTCGTGAAGTCGGCCACGTCGCCCATCTTCAGCTCCTCGACCTGCGCGGCGAGTCGCTCGCGCAGCTCCGGCCAGAGATTCGACGGCACGTAGACGCCGCGAGGCGGCCGAGCACTTCTGGCCCTGGTACTCGAACGCGCCGCGCACGATCGCCGTGGCGAGCGCGTCGACGTCGGCGCTCGGGTGGGCCACGACGAAGTTCTTGCCGCCGGTCTCGCCGACGATCCGCGGGTAGTTGCGATACGAGCCGGCGTTGTCGCCGATCGTCTTCCACATGCCGTTGAACACCGCCGTCGAGCCGGTGAAGTGGACGCCGGCGAGGTCCGGGCTCGCGAGCGCGGGGTCGCCGATCGCCCGGCCCGGGCCGTAGACGAGGTTGATCACGCCGTCCGGGAGGCCCGCGGCCTGGAAGATCCGCATCACGAAGTGGGCCGAGTACGCGGCGGTCGAGGCCGGCTTCCAGACGACCGTATTGCCCATGAGCGCGGGCGCGGCGGTGAGGTTGCCGCCGATCGCCGTGAAGTTGAACGGCGTCACCGCGAACACGAAGCCCTCCAGTGGCCGGTACTCGAGCCGGTTCCAGATGCCCGGCCGACGAGACGCGGCTGCTGCTCGTAGATCCGGAGCATGAACTCGACGTTCAAGCGCCAGAAGTCGACCGAGCTCGCAGGCAGCGTCGATCTCGGCCTGGTGCGCCGTCTTCGACTGGCCGAGCATCGTGGCCGCGTTCAGCGTCGAGCGCCACGGCCCGGCGAGCAGCTCGGCGGCGCGCAGGAAGACGGCGGCGCGCTCCTCCCACGGCGTTCGGGCCCAGTCGTGACGCGCCGCGCGCGCCGCCGCGATCGCGCGCTCCACCTCCGCGGCGCCGCCGAGATGAACGTCCGCCAGCACGTGCCCCCGCCGGTGAGGCACGAGCGCCTGGCCCGTCGTGCCGGTGCGGATCTCTTCGCCGCCGATGACGCACGGGATCTCGATCCGCTCGCTCTGCATCTCGGCCAGCCGGCGCTTGAGCTCGGCGCGCTCGGGCGAGCCGGGCGCGTAATCTCGGACGGGCTCGTTCTCTACGGGCGGCGGACGAAAGATTCCGGTCGACGACATGGACGTGATTGTACGAGAGGCGTATTCGCGTGCCGAGAGAGGTGCGGCACGCAGGTGAAACTCGTGGAGCTCGAGTACGAGGCGCCGGGCTTCGGCACGGGATCGATCCGCCTCGAGGACGGGCTCCTGGTCTGGCACGAGTTGCCGACGAGCACGTCGGCGTGCACCGCAGCCGTGCGCCGGAGGACGGGCACGCACAGGCGATCGCTCGGAGGCTGGCGGCCTTCTTCCGCGGTGAGCTCGTCGAGTTCGACGGCGTCGAGCTCGACCTCTCGGAGCTGACCGGCTTCGGGCGGGCGCTCTGCGCGGCGCTGCGCGCCATCCCGCGCGGCGAGCTCGTCACGTACGGCGAGCTGGCCGCGCTCGCGGGGCGGCCCGGCGCTGCGCGCGCGGCGGGGACGTTCTGCGCCCGGAACCGTTTCCCGGTGGTCGTTCCGTGCCACCGCGTCGTCGCCGCGGGCGGGATCGGCGGCTACGGCTCCCTCGGCGTCGAGTACAAGCGCCGGCTGCTCGGGCTCGAAGGCGTGACGATCTAGCGTGTCCCTGTCCCAGGAGCTGCGCGACGAGCTCGTCGCGATCACCCCGCGACGCGCCTGCGACCGGCTCGCCGAGCTGTCGGCGCTGATGCACGTCGCCGGCAGCCTGCACCTGCGCGGGCGCGGTGAGGTCGCCGTGCACCTCGACCTCGCGAGCGCGGCCGTTGCCCGGCGGGCCTTTTCGCCTGCTGCGCGACTTCGGCATCTCCTCGGAGATCCGCACCTACCGCCGGCGCGCCTTCGGCCGCGAGACGCGGTACCAGCTCCACGTCGAGGGCGACCCTCGCGCGCTGCAGACCCTGCACGAGGCCGGCGTCGTCACGGCGCGACTGGCTCCGCTGGAGCGTCCGCCGCGGCGGGTCGTGGCCCGCGCGTGCTGCCGGGGCGCGTACCTCCGCGGCGCGCTGCTCGGCGCCGGCTCGCTCTCGGGGCCGCGCTCCCCGCACCTCGAGCTGCGCAGCGCCGGCCCGGCGGGTGCCGAGTTCATCGCGGAGCTCGCCGCCGCCGAGGGCGTCCATGTCGGTGTCGTCAGACGCGGCGATCACTCGGCGGCATACGCGAAGGGCCGCGACGCGATCGAGGGGCTGCTGGCGGCGGCCGGCGCGAGCGAGACGGCGTTGAAGATGGAAGAGCGGGCGGTCGTCGGAGACACGCGGGCGAGAGCGAACCGGCTCGCCAACGCCGACCATGCGAACCTCGTCCGCGCCGGCCGCGCGGCCCATGCGCAGCTGCGCGCGGCCCGCCGGCTGCGCGACGCGGGCGGCCTGGACGACCTCGCGCCCGAGTTGCGCGAGCTCGCCGAGCTGCGGTTGCGCCACCCGTCGCTGTCGCTGCGGGAGCTGGCTCTCGAGTGCCGACCGCCGACGACGAAGGCCACGGCCCACCGCCGGCTGCAGAAGATCGTGCGGCTCGCGGGCGGCTGATCCGGCGTTTCCGGTTTGCAAGTCACCTAGCGCGCAGGCTGACCATTCGTTAATACTCCGAGTGAGGGCGGGTCTGCGCTCGTCCGGCGATGGATTCAGACCCCGTCCGTCGCCACGGTCCGGAGCGCGGCCACGCGGAGGGGAAGGTCGTCCTCGGAGCTTCCCCTCCGGCCCGCCCCTTGGCCGGGGGAAGTCCGGCTCGGCTGCGCCGACGCCATGACGACTTCCCCCGGAACCTCGCCGTCGGTTGCGGACAATTCCGCGTCAGACTGCGGCTTTGCTCGGAGGGCTGCCCCGGAGCGCGTCGCTAGACTCGCATCCAAAGACGGAAAACGAGGGAGACGGACATGACGACGCGAGTTGGCATCAACGGGTTTGGACGGATCGGCCGCAACTTCTTCCGCGCGCACCTGGAGCGCGGCGGCGACTTCGAGATCGTGGCGGCGAACGACCTCGGCAACGCGAAGACGATGGCGCACCTGCTCAAGTACGACTCGGTGCTCGGGCCGCTGGGCCAGGACGTGACCGCCGACGACGGGAGTCATCCGCGTCGGACGACCGCGAGATCCAGCTGCTCGCCGAGCGCGACCCGGCGGCGCTGCCCTGGCGCGACCTCGGCGTCGACATCGTGATCGAGTCGACCGGCCTGTTCACCAAGCGCGACGCGGCCTCCAAGCACCTCGAGGCCGGCGCGAAGAAGGTCGTCATCTCTGCGCCGGCGACCGAGCCCGACATCACGATCGTGCTCGGCGTCAACGACGGCGACTACGACCCGGAGCGCCACGCGATCATCTCCAACGCCTCCTGCACGACGAACTGCATCGCTCCGATCGCCAAGGTGCTGCACGACACGTTCACGATCGAGCAGGGCTTCATGACGACGATCCACGCGTACACGAACGACCAGCAGATCCTCGACCTCCCGCACAAGGACCTGCGCCGCGCCCGCGCCGCCGCGATCAACCTGATCCCGACCTCGACCGGCGCGGCCCGCGCGATCGGCGTCGTGCTGCCCGGACCTGAAGGGCAAGGTCGACGGCATCTCGGTGCGTGCGCCGGTGCCGACCGGGTCGATCGTCGACCTCGTCGTCCGGCTCGGCTCGCGAGGTCACGATCGACGACGGTCAACGGCGCCTTCAGCTCGGCCGCCGACCGCGGCAACTTCGAGGGGATCCTCCGGTACTCCGACGAGCCGCTCGTCTCCACGGACATCGTCCACTCACCGTTCTCGTCGATCTTCGACAGCCAGCTGACGATGGCGCACGGGACGATGGCGAAGGTGTTCGGCTGGTACGACAACGAGTGGGGCTACTCGTGCCGGCTGGTCGATCTCGTGGCGAAGGTCGGGGCGACGCTGCCGGCCGGCGCGACCGCGTAGCCATGAGGCGCCCGCGCTCCGTCCGCGGCGCCGACGTCGCCGGGAAGCGGGTGCTCGTCCGCGCCGACCTCAACGTCCCGCTCGAGGACGGGAAGGTCGCGGACGACACCCGGATCCGGGCCTCGTTGCCGACGCTCGAGCTGCTGCTGGAGCGGGGCGCGAGCGAGGTCGTCGTCTGCTCGCACCTCGGCCGCCCGAAGGGCCGCGACCAGGCGTTCTCGATGCGCCCGGTCGAGGAGCGGTTGCGCGAGCTGCTTCCCGACGAGCGGATCCGGGTGCTCGAGAACACCCGCTTCAACCCGCAGGAGACCCGGAACGGCGGCGAGTTCGCGCGCGAGCTGGCGACGCAGGCTGACCTCTACGTGAACGACGCGTTCGGCTCGGCTCACCGCGCACACTCGTCGACCGAGGCGGTGGCGCACCTCCTGCCCGCGTACGCCGGCCTGCTGCTGGAGCGCGAGCTCGAGGAGCTCGGGAAGCTCCTCGGCGACGTCGAGCACCCGTACGTGGTCGTCTCCGGCGGCGCCAAGGTCGAGGACAAGCTGGCCGTGCTCGAGAACCTGGCGCCGCACGCGGACACGGTGCTGATCGGCGGCAAGATGGCGGAGCAGCTGCGCGAGTCGAGCCCGCTCAGCACGCCGGTCGAGCTGCCGGTCGACGTCGTGGCCGCGGCCGCGTTCGAGCCGGATGCGGAGAAGCAGGTGGTGGCGTTCGACGCGCTCCCCGAGGGATGGCTCGGGCTCGACATCGGGCCGGAGACGCGCGCGCGGTTCGCTGCGGAGATCTCGCGCGCGAGGACGATCTTCTGGAACGGGCCGATGGGCGTCTTCGAGTGGCCCCGCTTCGCCGCGGGAACGCGCGCGGTCGCGGATGCGGTCGCCTCCTCGGACGCGTACTCGGTCGTCGGCGGCGCCGACTCGGTGCGGGCGCTCAAGGAGCTCGGCCTCGAGGACGAGGTGTCGTGGGTCTCGACCGGGCGGCGGCGCAGCCCTCGAGCTGCTGGAAGGCAAGGAGCTGCCCGGGGTCGCCGCGATCCCGGAGGCGGGATGAGCGCGTGCTGATCGCCGGGAACTGGAAGCTCTTCAAGACCCGCGCCGAGACTCGCGCCTTCTGTGCGGCGTTCCGTGCGCCCGAGGGCGTCGATGTCGTGATCGCTCCGCCGTTCACGTCGCTGGAGGCGGCCGTCGGCAGCGGGCTGACCGTCTACGCGCAGAACGTGCACTGGGCCGACGACGGCGCCTTCACCGGCGAGGTGTCCGCCCCGATGCTGCAGGAGCTCGGTGTCGCCGGTGCGATCGTCGGCCACTCGGAGCGGCGCCAGTTCTTCGGCGAGACCGACGAGACCGTCCGGCTACGCACCGAGCATGCGCTCGCGGCCGGCCTGGGCGTGATCGCCTGCGTCGGTGAGCTCGAGGACGAGCGCGAGCGCGGCGAGACCGAGCAGGTGCTGCGCCGCCAGGTCTCGGTGCTGCCGCGGCACGACCGCCTCGTGATCGCGTACGAGCCCGTCTGGGCGATCGGCACCGGCAAGACCGCGACGCCCGAGACGGCTCAGCAGGCGCACGCGTTCATCAAGTCTCTGCTCGACGTGCCGGTGCTCTACGGCGGCTCGGTGAAGCCGGACAACGCCGCCGAGCTGCTCGACCGGCCGGCGGTGGACGGCGCGCTCGTCGGCGGCGCCTCACTCGATCCCGACTCCTTCACGGCGATTTGCTCAGCCGCGGCCCGTATCCGCTCGTAGCGCTCGTCATCCTCGACGGCTGGGGCTGCGCCCCGCCGGGGCCGGGGAACGCGGTCGACCTCGCCGCCACGCCCGTCTTCGACCGGCTCTGGGCCGAGTATCCGCACACCACGCATCGACGCCTCCGGGGAGGCCGTCGGGCTGCCCGCCGGCCAGATGGGCAACTCCGAGGTGGGCCACCTGACGATCGGCACGGGCCGCATACTCG
The DNA here is from genome assembly GCA_963773175.1 of uncultured Actinomycetes bacterium. Taxonomy (GTDB): domain Bacteria; phylum Actinomycetota; class Thermoleophilia; order Gaiellales; family Gaiellaceae; genus CAVZAC01. The sequence continues at coordinate 197,740 of CAVZAC010000004.1, read as the reverse complement.
ACCAGGATCTGCAGCGGGTGAACCGCGCGATCCGCGACCGCTCCTTCTTCGCGAACCCCGCGCTGCGCGGCGCGTTCGAGCGGGGCGCGAACGTGCACCTGCTCGGGCTCGTCTCCCGCGGCGGCGTCCACTCCCACCTCGACCACCTGCAGGCGCTGCTCGAGTTCGCGCCCGAGCGCACCTGGATTCATGCCTTCACCGACGGCCGCGACGTCTCGCCCCATGCGGCCGTGTCCGACCTGGCGGAGCTGCCGGCCGACCGGATCGCCACCGTGTGCGGCCGCTACTGGGCGATGGACCGCGACAAGCGGTGGGAGCGGACGAACCGCGCGCTGGCGGCCATCGTCGAGGGCGAAGGCGGGCACGCCGGCGATCCGGTCGAGGCGGTGCGCGAGAGCTACGAGCGCGGCCTCACGGACGAGTTCATCGAGCCGACGGTGATCGACGGCCGGCCGCGCCTGCAGCCCGGCGACGCGGCGATCTTCTTCAACTTCCGCCCCGATCGGGGCAGACAGCTCACGCAGCGCCTCGTCGAAGAAGGCTACGACGTGACCACCATGACGCGGTACCGGGCCGATCTGCCGTGCCCGGTCGCGTTTCCCGAGCGCGAGGTGCACGACACGATGGCCGAGGTGCTGGCCGCTCACGGTGCGCGCCAGCTCCACGTCGCCGAGACCGAGAAGTACGCGCACGTGACCTACTTCTTCAACGGCGGCCGCGAGCAGAGGTGGGAGGGGGAGACGCGCATCCTCGTCCCGTCACCGCAGGACGTCGCGACGTACGACGAGAAGCCGGAGATGTCCGCCGCGGAGGTGACGCAGCGCTTCTGCGCGGAGATCGGCGACGACTACCGCTTTGCCGTGATCAACTTCGCGAACCCGGATATGGTCGGGCACACCGGCGTGATCCCGGCCGTCGTCAAGGCCGTGGAGGACGACCGACCGTTGCCTCGGCGAGATCGTCGACGCGGTGACGAGGGCCGGCGGCGCATGTTTGATCACCGCAGACCACGGGAATGCAGAGACCATGCTCGAGCCGGACGGCAGCCCTCACACCGCGCCACACCACCAACCCCGTCCCGCTCGTGCTGACGACGATCGACGCCGTGCTTGCCGACGGCGGCGAGCTGTCTGACCTCACCCCGACCGCTTTGGAGCTGCTCGGCATCGAGCAGCCGGCCGCAATGACCGGGAAAAGTCTGCTGATAGAGCAGCCTGTATACCGGTCCAAATAGACGCTATACTCCCCCGCCTTGTCGCTGGCCCAACCTGATCTCGGCGTGCTTCGCAAAGCTCAGCGCGGCGACGAGCGAGCCTTTTCACTGATCGTTCGGGCGTACGAGATCCCCGTCTTCAACTACGTGCTCCGGCTCGTGGGCGACCGCTCGCTCGCCGAGGACCTCGACGCAGGAGGTCTTCATCCGCGTCTACCAGGGACTGCCCAAGTTCTCGCTGCGCTGCCGCTTCACCACCTGGCTCTTCCAGGTGACGAAGAACCGCGTGCTGGACGAGCTGCGCGCCAACGAACGGCGACCGAAGGCGAGCGTCAACATCGACGACATTCCGCCGCTCGAGGTGGTCGACGCGCCGTTCGAGCGGCTCGAGGCGATCGACGCGGTGTGGCGCGCCATCGAGGACCTGAACGTCGACCTGAAGATGGCGCTGCTGCTCCGCGACGTCGTCGGGCTCTCCTACACGGAGATCGCCGACTCGCTCGAGATCACGCTCGCCACCGTGAAGTGGCGGATCTACAAGGCGCGCGAAGACGTTCAGCTCGCGCTCGCGCGCGAGGGCATCACCTTCGGTACGCCGAAGGAGACCAAGGTCGATCCGCTCGCGGTCGAAGCGTAGGACCTAGGCCCCGACCGCCAGCCGCTCGGCCAGCGCTCCTGGGAGGCCGAACTCGCGGATCTCGGACTGCGTGCGCTCGATCTCGTAGTCGACGCGCCGGAACTCGGCGCTGCCCCGGTCGAGGTCGAGCAGGAGATACGCAGCCCGCGGGTCGCCGTCACGGGGCTGGCCGACCGAGCCGGGGTTGAGCAGCCAGCGACCCCCGTCGAGCGCCGTGTCGGTGCCTTCCGGGGCGAGGCCGCCCGAGAGGGACTCCCCGTCGCTCCGGATCGCGAGCGCGACGTGGCTGTGCCCGACCAGGACGACGGGCGCGGTCGTCGCCTCGAAGCTCGCCCACGCCGCCTCGCCGCTCAGCACGTAGTCCCAGACCGGGTCGATCGGGCTGCCGTGAAACAGCTCGACGCCCTCGCGCTCGGCCCGGGGGTGCAGCGTGCCCAGAAACGTTCGCGTCTCTTCCGTGATCGCCTTGCGCGTCCACGCCGCGCTGGCCGCCGCATCGGGTGAGAACTCCTCGATCGGGAGCAGGCCTAGCGCCGCGAGGTCGTGGTTTCCGGCGAGACAGAGCTCGGCCCGTGCGGCCACGGCGGTCGTGCAGCGGTTCGGCTGGGGGCCGTAGCCGACGAGATCCCCGAGGCACCAGAGCGCGTCGGGCTGCTCCTCCTCGAGCGCGGCCAGGACCGCGTCGAGTGCGTGGAGGTTACCGTGGATGTCGGAGATGACGGCGACGCGCATGGCTGGACGGGTTGCAACGTTAGCCGCCGCCGTCGGCCTGTGGGTCCTGGCGGCGTCCTTCCTCTGGCGGACGAGCGTTCCGCACGACCTGCGGCTGCCGCACGTGGATGCGTCACGGCTGTTCACTGCGGCCCAGATCGACCGGGCCGAGCACTTCTCCGGACTGCTCACCTGGCTCGCGTGGGGTGGGGCCCTCGCCGACCTGACCGTCCTCGTGCTGGTGGTGTGCTTCGCCAAGCGGCTCGCCGACGCGTTCGAGGTGGGTCGGATCGGGCGCGGGATCCTCGTCGGCTGCGTGGCGGGGACGCTGCTCTGGGCGGTCGATCTGCCGTTCGGCCTCGTGGCGACCTGGTGGGAGGATCGCTACGGGATCGTGTTCGCAGACTACGGCGTGTGGGCGCTCGGCGCCTGGTTCTCGCTCGGCTTCGACATCGCGTTCACGACGCTCGTCATCGTGCTGCTGATGGCTCTTGCTGCCGCGCTGCCGCGCACGTGGTGGATTCCCGCTGCCGCTGTCCTGACCGCGCTACGCCGCGCTGCTGGCGGCGGTATCGCCCTACCTCTTGTTCGACACCCACCCGGTGCGGGATCCGGCGCTCAAGGGTTCGATCCAACGCCTGGAGCGAGTGGAGGGCGTTACCGGGACGCCCGTCGACGTGGAGCAGGTCAGCGACCAGACGCGCGCGGTCAACGCGGGCACGATCGGCTTCGGCCCGACCTCACACGTCGTGCTCTGGGACACGCTCGTCAACCGCTACAGCCCGCGTCAGGTGGTCGTCGTGGTGGCCCACGAGCTCGGCCACGTGCGATCCCGGCACATCCTCAAAGGGATCGGCTGGACCGCTCTGGTCATCCTGCCCGAGCTCTTCCTGGTTGCCTTTGCGACCCGGTGGCGCGGCGGGATGGCGCAGCCCGCCGCCGTGCCGGTCGCCCTGCTCGTGCTCAGCGTGCTGGCGGTGGTCATGGCGCCTGCGGCCAACGACGTGTCCCGCCGCTACGAAGCCGAGGCGGACTGGCGAGCGCTCAACGCGACCCGCGACCCCCAGGTCGCGACCGGGCTCTTCAGGCGCTTCGCGACCGACGACCTGGAGGAGCCGAGCCCGTCGACCCTGGACTACCTCTTCTTCGAGGATCACCCGACGCTGGTGCAGCGCATCGGCATGGTGCGGGCCTGGCAAGCCCGCAACCCGCACGCGCGCTAGCGGTCGTTCGTCTCGGGGAGGTTCTTGATCCCCTCCCGGGTCGCCCACTTCGACCACGAATCCTGCATCGCGGCGACCAGCTCCTCCATGAACAGGCGCGACATGTTCACCCGGGCGACGACGACACCCGGCACGTCGCCCTCCTCGACGTCGTGATCGATCCGCGCGAACGTGATCGTGAACTCGTAGTCGGAGAAGCTGATGTTGGCGAAGTTGGCGTAGACGCCGGCCAGGTTCTCGGGATCCACGTGGATGTTGAGCTTGCGCTCCGCAGGCTCGTCGGCGGCCACGCGGCAACGATACTACGGGCGTGGGGGACGGCCTCAGCGGGCGGCGCTTCGGGATCGCGTTCGGCGTCCTGGCGGCGCTGCTGCTCACCGGCACGATCGCGTTCCGCGCGATCCTGCACGAGAGCTGGCTGCACTCGCTCTACCGCTCGGTGGTCACGACGTCGCTCACCGGGCTCGACTCGAGCCCGCGCGGCAACGGCGCGATCGTGGTCACGATGGTGCTGGTGCTCGGCGGCGTGGCACTCTTCGCCTACGTTGCCGGTACGTTCGCCGAGGCTCTCCTCGGCGGGCGCATCACCGGCGCCTGGGCGGAGAAACGGAAGATGCGGGCAATCGATCGGATGCAAGATCACTTCATCATCTGCGGCTACGGCCGGGTAGGGCGCCGCGTGGCCGCGGAGTTCCGAGAGGCCGGGGTCGAGTACGTCCTGCTCGATTTCAGCGAGGGAGCCCTCGAGGAGGCGCGAGCCCGGGGCGAGCTGTTCATCGAGGGAAACGGCACCGACGACGGCGACCTGGAGGCAGCGGGAGTCGAGCGCGCGCGTGGGCTCGTCGCCTCGTCCGACTCCGATGTCGACAACCTCTACATCGTGCTGTCGGCGCGTACGGCCCGGCCCGAGCTGCTGATCGTCGCGCGCGCCTCGACCGAGGACGCGGCGCGGAAGCTCACGCTCGCGGGCGCGGACCGGATCGTTCAGCCGTACCAGACGGCCGGCCGCGTTATGGCCAACCTCATGCTCAAGCCTCAGGTGACCGCGTTCCTGGACGTGGTCACGTCCGCCGCGGGGCCGGATCTGCACTTCGAGGAGATCGAGGTCACGAGCTCGTCCGGTCAGGCGGGGAAGACGATCCGGGAGCTCCGGATCCGCCAGGCGACGGGCGCGCTCGTCGTCGCCATCCGCAAGCAGGACGGCGGCTTCGACACGACCCCGCAGCCGGACGCGCGGCTGGAGGACGGAGACGTCGTCATCGCGGCCGGCACCCTGGACGAGCTGCACGCCCTCGAGGACGTCTTCGCGCCGCGTGAGCCCGTTGCCGGCTAGCCCGCTGGAGCGGCTCCGGCTCGAGCTTGCCGGGCTCGCGGGCGCCGACCTCGAGCTCGAGCGCCCCGCGAGCGCCGAGCACGGCGACTACGCGACGAACGTCGCGCTGCGCATCGCCCCGACTCGGCGGGTTCCGCCGCGGGAGGTCGCGCAGGAGCTCGCCGCGGCGGCAGAGACGCTCGCCGTGGTGGAGCGCGCCGAGGTCGCGGGGCCGGGGTTTCTCAACCTCTGGCTCACGCCCGAGTGGTACGGCGACGCGCTCGCGGAGCTGCTCGCTGCCGGGTCCGACTACGGCGGCGGCCGGGCGGATCCCCGCCGAGCGCGTGCAGGTGGAGATGGTGTCCGCGAACCCGACAGGCCCCGTGACCGTGGCCTCTGCGCGGAACGGCGCCTACGGGGACGCGATCGCGCGGCTCCTCGAGCACGCCGGCCACGAGGTCGAGCGCGAGTACTACTACAACGACGCGGGTGCGCAGATGGACCGCTTCCGCGCCTCGGTCGAGGCCGTGCGGCGCGGTGAGGAGCCGCCCGAGGACGGCTACCACGGCGACTACGTCGCGGCGCTCGCCGCGCGGCCGGGCGACCCGGTGCCGGCGATGCTGGAGGAGATCGAGGCGACGCTCGAGCGCTTCCGCATCCACTTCGACTCGTGGGTGCGCCAGAGCGAGCTGGAGCGGCGGCTGCCGGAGATCCTGCCGCGGATCGACACCTACGAGCGGGACGGCGCCCTCTGGGCCCGCTCGTCGGCCTACGGCGACGACGACGACCGCGTGATCATCCGCTCGCCGGAGCAGGGCGGGAATCCGACCTACCGCGCGGCCGACATCGTCTACCTCGTCGACAAGCTCGAGCGCGGCTTCGACCGGGCGATCTACGTGCTCGGCGCCGACCACCACGGGACGCGCAACTGGTACGCCGCGGTCGCCCGCATGCTCGGCTACGACCCCGGGCGCGTCGAGGTGCTGCTCTACCAGCTCGTACACCTCACTCGGGGCGGCGCAGCTCGCGAAGATGTCGAAGCGGCGCGGCGACGTCGTCTTCCTCGACGACTTCGTCGCGGAGATCGGCGTCGACGCCGCGCGCTGGTACCTCGTCAACCGCGGGCCCGACCAGACGATCGAGATCGACGTCGACCTGGCCGCCGAGAAGTCGGAGAAGAACCCCGTCTACTACGTCCAGTACGCGCACGCCCGCATCGCCGGGATCGAGCGCAAGGCCGGTGCGGGCGCCGACGTATCGCCGCGGCCGCGCGGGCCGCTCGCGGCGGAGGAGCGCGACCTCGTCAAGCGTCTCGTCGACTTCCCCGGAATCGTCGCCGAGGCCGTCGAGCGGCGCGGGCCGCAGGCGATTCCGACCTACGCGATCCGCGTCGCCGACGACTTCCACCGCTTCTACCACCACCATCGCGTCATCGACTCGGACGAGCAGCCGTTCCGGCTCGCGCTGTGCCGCGCGACGCGGCTCGTGATCGCCCGCTCACTCGACCTCGTCGGGGTCGAGGCGCCGGAGCGGATGTAGCCGACCGCCCGGCCGCCCGAGTTCTAGGATGCTCGGGTGAGTGCAGGACCGACCGAGGCGGCGGCCCGGCGGGGCAATCCCCCCGACCGCAACCTCGCGCTCGAGCTCGTTCGCGTGACCGAGGCGGCCGCGCTCGCGGCGGCGCGCTGGATCGGCCGCGGGGAGAAGGAGTCGGCGGACCAGGCGGCTGTCGACGCCATGCGCGGGACACTGGACACCGTCGCGATGCACGGTGTCGTCGTGATCGGCGAGGGCGAGAAGGACGAGGCGCCGATGCTGTTCAACGGGGAGGAGGTGGGCGACGGGCACGGGCCGGCCGTCGACGTCGCCGTCGACCCGCTCGAGGGGACGCGTCTGACCGCGCTCGGCCAGCCCAACGCGATCACCGTGATCGCACTGGCGGAGCGCGGCACGCTCTTCTTCCCGGGCGCGGCCCTCTACATGAGCAAGATCGCGGTCGGCCAGGAGGCGCTCGGCTCGATCGACATCAACGCCTCGCCGACCGAGAACGTGCAGGCCGTGGCACGTGCGCTCGGCAAGACGCCGCGCGACGTCAACGTCGTCGTGCTCGAGCGCGAGCGTCACGAGGAGCTGATCGCGGAGCTGCGCGAGGCGGGCGCGCGCGTGAACCTCATCCGCGACGGCGACGTCGCCCCGTCGATCGCGGCGGCGCGGCCCGGCACCGGCGTCGACATGCTGTACGGAATCGGCGGCACGCCCGAGGGCGTCATCTCGGCGGCGGCGCTCAAGTGTGTCGGCGGCGGGATCCAGGCCAAGCTCTGGCCGCGGAACGACGAGGAGCGGCGGCAGCTCGTCGATGCGGGACTCGACCCCGATCGAGTGCTCACGACCGACGATCTCGTCGCCGGCGACGACGTGTTCGTCGCCGCCACGGGCGTGACGACGGGCGCGCTGCTGCGCGGCGTGCTCTACAGCAGGGACGGGGCGCGCACCGACTCGATCGTGATGCGCTCGCGCTCCGGCACCGTCCGCCGCATCGAGGCGCATCACCGCTTCGAGAAGCTCTCGAACCTGTCGGGCCTCGAGTACCGCTGAACGATTCCCGCCGGGTCGCCTACGATTCGGCGATGGCCGAGACCCCACAGCAGCCGGCACCGCTTCCCCAGCGCTCGCGGCGCGAGCGGATCGCCGCGCTCGGGCGCTCCGAGCAGCTCGGCGAGTCGACGTTCTGGCCGGCCGCCGCGGCGCTCACCGCCGCCGGGCTGTACGCGACGATGCCGCTGCGCTTCGTGTCCGGGTCGGCCGGCTACGTCTCCGTCGTGCGCTGGGTGGTGCCGATCTTCACCGTGGCGCTCGTCATCCCGCTCGTGCTCACGTCGCCGCACCATCGCGTCGCCCAGTCGCTCGGCCGCCGCCGCGTGGCGATCGCAGTGATCGCGGTGATCACCGCCGCCAACGCGATCTCGATCCTGCTCCTCGTGCACCTGATCGTCACCGGGCACAAGGTCCAGGCGCACGAGCTGATCCGTGCGGCGATCCACATCTGGTCGGTGAACGTGATCGTCTTCGCGCTGTGGTTCTGGCAGTTCGACGCCGGAGGGCCGGCCGCCCGCCTGGCGGATCCCGAGAAGCCCCGGGACTTCCTCTATCCGCAGATGGAGTCACCGAGATTCGCCAGCCCCGGCTGGCGGCCCGAGTTCCTCGACTACCTGTACGTCTCGTTCACGAACGCGCTGGCGTTCAGCCCGACCGACGCGATGCCGCTGTCACGCTGGGCGAAGATGCTGATGCTCGTCGAGGCGGGGGCGAGCGTCCTACTCCTCGTCATGGTCGCCGCCCGCGCGGTGAACGTGCTCACGAGCTGAGCCCGGCTCAGACGGCGGCCGCCTCCATCTCCGGCGCATACAGCCCGGTGCGCGCGGCGCCGTTCATCTTCGCCCGGTGGTAGAACGCCCGGCGACCCGCCTCGACGCTCGCCGGATCGCCGCCCCACGCCTTGAGCGCTGGGGCCTGGAGCGCGCGGCCGTACGAGAACGAGAGCTGCCACGGATGCGTGCGCGCCCCCGCGTTCATCGCGTTCAGGTGCGCCGTCGCGTCCTCGTCGGACTGGCCGCCGGAGAGGAAGACGATCCCGGGCACGGCGGCGGGGACGTGGCGCAGGAAGCAGTCGATCGTCGCCTCGGCGACCTCCTCGACCGACGCCCGGGCGGCCGCGCCGTAGCCCGACAGCACCATGTTCGGCTTGAGCAGCGTCCCGTACAGGTCGACCCGCTGGTCGTGCAGCTCGGTGTAGAGCGCCTGCAGGGCGCGGCCGGTCGCCTTGCCGCTGTCCTCGAGCGAGTGGTCGCCGTCCATGAGGACCTCGGGCTCGACGATCGGGACGATTCCCGCCTCCTGGCACAGCGCGGCATAGCGGGCCAGCGCGTGGGCGTTCGTCCACACGCAGTACTCGCTCGGCAGCCCGTCGCCGATCGAGTACGTGGCGCGCCACTTGGCGAAGCGCGCGCCGAGGCCGCGGTACTCCTCGAGCCGGTCGCGCAGCCCGTCCAGACCCTCCGTGACTGTCTCGCCCTCGGCGAGCGCCAGCGGCTTCGCGCCGGTGTCGACCTTGATCCCGGGGATGATCCCCTTCCCCGCGAGCAGCTCCGGGAACGGCGTGCCGTCCAGGGCGCGCTGGCGGATCGTCTCGTCGAAGAGGATCACGCCGCTGATGAACTCCTCGGCGCCGTCGGTCGAGAACAGCAGGTCGCGGTAGGCGCGGCGGTTCTCCTCCGTCGACTCGATCCCGATGGAGTCGAAGCGCTTCTTGATCGTGCCGTCGCTCTCGTCGGCGGCGAGGATGCCCTTGCCCTCGGCGACGAGCGCCCTTGCGGTCTCGTGCAGCTCGTTCGTCATCAGTCCTCCTAGATGGTCTCGTCCCGATTATTCCTCACGCGCGCGGCGGCGGAGGAGCTCGGAGAGACCACTTTTTCGGGGAGCTAACCAATCTTTCGAGCCGACGTCTTATAGCCTCGTAGCTGCAGCCGAGGCATCGAGAGGGGCTCGTGGCATTTGCCTCTTGGCTGCGCGGGGTGTTTTATAAATCACAATCGGTATGGGTGTTTCCGGGTCGTCGGCCGTTGTGCGAGGCACGGGTCTCGCCGCACGAAGGGAGTAACTGTGGCTCGCTCGCGGTTCACGAAGAAGGCGCTTCTCCTCTTGGTCGCCCTTGTGGCGGCCGCGACGTTCTCCCTCACGGCCCTGGCCGGCTCCGGCGGAGTCACCGGCTCGACTCTGTCGTACACGGCCAATCCGCTCGAGGTCAACAACATCTCCGTCACCAGCCCGGCCGTCGGAGACGTCAGGATCCAGGACACCGGCACCACGGCCGGCGGAGCGCAGATCCAGGTGACGGCAACCAGTGGCTGCGTGGTCATGACCACGACGTTCACGAACGACACCCTCGACTGCGCCGGTCTCTCGTCCGGGACGAAGCTCGTCGATCTCGACTCTGGACGGCAACGACGTGGTCTTCATCGGCTTCGGCATCACCTCCGCCAGCTCCCACGTGAGCGATATCCAGATCGACGGCGGCGACGGCAACGACACCCTGGAGAACGTCTCGAGCATCCCGACCACGCTGGTGGGCGGCAAGGGTGACGACACGTTCATCGGCAACTTCGCCAGCAGCGACACGATCAGCTACGCCTTGGCCCAGGGCCCCAACGGCGTCAACGTCAACCTCCGGAACGGGACCGTGTCGGGGGAGGGCAACGACAGCATCATCTGCTGCGCGGGGTTCGACGTCACCGGCACGCCCAACGACGACACGATCCAGGGCGATTCCGCAAACAACACCCTCGACGGCGGTGGAGGGAACGACACCCTCAGTTACACGGGCGCCGGACCCGTGAGTGTCAGCCTCGCCGGCGGCGTTGCGACGGGAGACGGGACCGACAACGTATCCGGCTTCGAGAACGTCGTCGGCTCGACCGGCGCCGACACCATCACGGGCGACAGTCACGACAACGTGCTCGACGGCGGCCCGGGAAACGACGCGATCAACGGCCAGGGAGGCAACGACACGGTCGACTACTCGGGGACGGCGGCGACCGCACCCACGGACGGTGTCACCGTCAACCTGGGAACCAACTCGGCCTCGGCTATCGGGACGAACAACGCCGGCACCGACTCGGTGACGAACATCGAGAACGTCCTCGGATCGGCGTTCGCCGACTCCATCACCGGTGACGCCAACGCGAACGTGATCACCGGCGGGGTCGGTGACGACACGATCAACGGCGGCGGCGGCGCGGACACGCTGAGCGGGGGCGACGGTGTGGATACCGTCAGCGAGTCCGGCGCAGCCGGGAGCGCCGTCCTGAGCGGCGGCGCGGGCAACGACACGTTGACCGGGGGCGCCTCGGGGAGCGACACGCTGAACGGCGGTGACGGCGACGACACGCTGAAGAGCGGCGGCGCCGACGACACGATGGACGGGGGCGCGGGGTCGAACAGGGTCGACTACTCGCTCGCCGGCGGTCCTGTCACGGTCGACCTGCAGACGGGGACCGGCACCGGCGACGGCGCCGACACGCTCGCGAACATCCAGAACATCACCGGCTCGCCGTTCGGCGACGTGCTCAGGGGCGACGGGAACGTGAACGACATCAACGGCGGCCTCGGGGACGACACCCTCGTCGGTCGGGGCGGCAACGACACGCTCACGGGCGGCGGCTTCACGGCGGCCGGCGACACCGCGGACTACTCGTCCGCCCCCGGCGCGGTCACCGTCGACCTCCCGAACGGCAAGACGACGGGAGACGGGACCGACACGTTGAGCGGCATCCAGAACGCGACAGGTTCCGGGTTCGACGACACGCTCATCGGCGACCTCAACGCCAACGCGCTGAACGGCGGCTCGGGCAACGACACGCTGGTCGGCGGCCCCGGAAACGACGCGCTGGACGGCGGCACCGGAACGAACACCGTCGACTACACCAGCTCGGTGGCCCTGGCGGCGACCGACGGAGTCAACATCAACCTCCCGCTCTTCACGGCGACCGCGATCGGAACGAACGACGCGGGCACCGACAGCCTCACGAACATCCAGAGAGGTCATCGGCTCGGCGTTCGCAGACACGATCACCGGGAACGGAAACGCGACCAAGTCGCTCAGCGGCGGCAACGGTGACGACACGATCACCCAGTCCGGAAACGCCAACGGCACGGTGCTCAACGGCGACGCAGGCAAGGACACCCTCACCGGCGGGTCCTCGGGCACGGACAGCCTGAACGGCGGCGACGGCGACGACACGCTGAAGAGCGGCGGCGCCAACGACGCGATGGACGGCGGCACGGGTCTGAACACGGCGGACTACTCCGCCACCACCGTCGCAGGCGTGTCGGTCGACCTCCGCGCGGGCGCTGCGAATCCGATCGGCGGGGCGACCAGCGGGACCGACTCGCTGACGAACATCCAGAACGTCACCGGGTCCCCGCAGAACGACACGATCCAGGGCAACGCCGGCGACAACGTGCTGAACGGCGGCGGCGACGACGGAACCAGTCCCGGAGACACCGTGAGCTACGTGGCCTCGCCCAACCCGGTGATCGCCGACCTGGGCGCCGGGACCGCCACCGGCGACGGCTCGGACAAGATCACCGGCTTCAAGAGCGTCACCGGATCGAACTACAACGACTCGATCACCGGCGACGGCAACATCAACGTCCTGTCGGGCGGCGTCGGCAACGACACCATCGTCGGCGCAGGGGCGAACGACACGCTCAACGGTGACGACGGCAACGACACGCTGAACGGCGGCGGAGGCAACGACGCCCTCAGCGGCGGAGCGGGCAACGACACGCTGATCGGCGGTCCCGACACGGGAGTCGTCGCCACGAGCGGCGACGCGCTCGACGGCGGCACCGGCAGCGACACCGCCGACTACTCGGACGGGTCCGGCGTCACCGTCGACCTCTCGAACGCGACGTTCCAGGCGGTCGGCGGCGGCGACGGGTTCGACAGCCTCACGAACGTCGAGAACGTCACCGGCTCGCCCGGAAACGACACGCTCACGGGCGACGGCAACGACAACGTCCTCGACGGCGCAGCCGGCGACGACGTCGTCAACGGCGGCCTCGGCGACGACACGCTGATCGGCGGCATCGGCACCGACACGGCGAGCTTCGCCGGCGGCGCGGCGGTCGAGGCGAAGCTCTCGACGGCATCGCGACCGGCCAGGGCACCGACTCGCTCTCGGGGATCGAGAACCTGACCGGATCCTCCTTCGGCGACCACCTGGTCGGCGACGACGGTGCCAACACGATCAACGGCGGCGCTCGGCAACGACACGCTCGACGGCGGGCTCGGCAACGACACGCTCACCGGCGGCGGCGGCACCGACACGGTCGACTACACCAACGCCCCGCAGGCCGTCACCGTCGACCTCGCGCTCGGCACCGCGACCGGCGTCGGTAACGACACGCTGACGGCGATCTCCAACGTGACCGGCTCGCCCTACGACGACACGCTGCGCGGCGACGCCGGCATCAACACGCTGAGCGGCGCCGGCGGCAACGACTCGCTGTACGGGGCCGGCGGGAACGACACGCTCGACGGCGGATCCGGCTCGAACACGGCCGACTACACCTCGGCGCTCGCTCCCGTCACCGTGAACCTCGGGGCGGCGGCCCCGCAGACCACCGTCGACGGCGACGGCGGCGCCGACACGCTCGTCAACGTCCAGAACGTGACCGGCTCGCCGTTCGACGACACGCTCACGGGCAGCGCCGGCGCCAACGTGCTGAACGGCGGCGACGGCAACGACACGCTCGACGGCGGCGGCGGGAGCGACACGCTCGACGGCGGCCCGGGCGCGGTCGACACGTCCACGTACGTGAACGCGCTGGGCAATGTCAACGTCGAACCTGGCGCTAGGCACTGCGAGCGGCTACGGCAACCAGACGCTGACCCGGATCGAGCGGGTCATCGGCTCGAACTTCAACGACACGCTGATCGGCGACGCGCTCGACAACACGCTCCTCGGCGGCCTCGGCGACGACACGCTCAACGGCGGCGCCGGGAACGACACGCTCGACGGCGGTCTCGGCACGAACACGGCCGACTACTCGGGCGCGCCGGCCGGCGCCAGCGTGACCCTGGTCGCTCCTGCCGGCGGAAGCGACGGCTGGGGCGGGACCGACACCCTGCTGAACATCTCCATCCTCAACGGCTCGGCCGGCAACGACAGCTTCACCACCGGCGGGCCGAACGAGATCCTGAACGGCGGCGACGGCAACGACACGCTCGCCGCGGGCACGGCCGACCCGGCCACGTTGAACGGCGGGCTCGGCAACGACACGCTCATCGGCAACGCCGGCGCGGACACCCTCAACGGCGGCGACGGCAACGACAATCTCTCCGGGCTCGGCGGCGCCGACGCGCTCAACGGCGGCAACGGCGACGACGTGATCGCCGGCGGGGGCGGCGCCGACGTCGGTCCACGGCAACGACGGCAACGACAACATCTCCGAGACCGGCGTCGGCGCCGCGACCCTCGCCGGCGACGGGGGCGACGACACGATCCAGGGCGGGGACGGCGCCGACACGATCGACGGCGGGATCGGCAACGACATCCTGAACGGCGGCGTCGGCAACGACACGCTCACGGGCGGCGACGGCAACGACACGATCTTCGGCGGCGACGGCGTCGACGCGATCAGCGGCGGGAACGGCGACGACTACGATCGACGCCGGCGACCGGCGACGACATAGCCGTCACCGGCGACGCGGGCGAACGACACGATGCTCGGCGGCGACGGCAACGACGTCCTGCACGGCGACGACGGGCAGCGACACGCATCAACGGCGGCAACGGCAACGACCAGCTGTTCGGCGACGCGGGCGACGACACGATCGACGGCTCGAACAACAACGACGTGATCGACGGCGGCGACGGCGACGACGCGCTCGTCCGGCAGCGGCGGCAACGACGTCCTGACCGGCGACGCGGGCGACGACACGCTCGACGGCGGGGCCGGCAACGACGGCCTCTCCGGCGGGCGCCGACGACGACACGCTCGACGGCGGGGCCGGCAGCGACACGCTGAGCGGCGGCGACGGCAACGACACGCTGCCGGCGGGGACGGCCAGGACGTGGTCGTCGGCGCGGCGGGCGACGACTCGATCGACGGCGGCCTCGGCCGACGACAACACGGGCGTCCAGAAGGTGCTGACCGACGCCGGCGCCGTGGCGGGCACGTTCACGCTCTCGCTCGGCGGCCACACGACGGCCGCCTCTCGCCTTCAACGCTCGACCGACGCGGTCCAGGCCGGCGCTCGAGAGCCTGTCGCAACATCGGCGCGGGCAACGTCGTGGTCACCTCGATCGAGCGGCGGGTCGCTGCCGACGCGACGCCTACACGATCACGTTCAACAAGCTCCAGGTCCCGAACGCGACGTCGGATCGTTGAGCGCGACCGGTACCGGCGTGTCGCCGCATGACCCCGTCGTCGAGCAACAGCGGTCTCAGTCTTCCAGCCTCGACGGCGGCACTCGGTGACGACACGCTCACCGGCGGCGACGGGTCCGACTCGCTGACCGGCGGCCAGGGCAACGACCTGCTCTTCGGCGGTACGGGCAACGACTCGATCGTCGACGACTCGACGACGGACGGCGCGCCGAACGCCGACCTCGCCGGGCGACACCATCGCCGACGGCGGCGACGGCAACGACACGATCACGACCGGCAACGGGAACGACATCCTCACCGGCGACGCGGCAACGACACGATCACCGCGGGCCCGAACACGGCGGACGTGACCACGACGCTCGCGCGTCGCCGCGACGCGTGAACGATCCGTCGATCAGCGTCGTCAGCGCCGTCGGCTTCGTTCCCGGCGACACAGCTCGTGATCGGCACCGGGCGCGACGGCGCAGACGACCGACGATCGTCTCGGTCGTGGGCCTCGTCGTCACCCTCGCGGATCCGATCGCGCCTCGCCCTCGCTTCCGGTCGGCACGCCGGTCACCCGGCTCGGCGACGGCGAGCGATCAGATCGCCGGCGGCGACGGCAACGACAACCTGTCCGGCAAGGCCGGCCCGGACATCCTCGACGGCGGCGCCGGCAGCGACATGCTCTCCGGCGGTGACGGCAACGACCAGCTGGACGGCGGCCTCGGTACCGACTCGATGTTCGGCGGCAACGGCGTCGACACCGTCTACTACCTCGACCGCGTCGCCAACCTGAACCTGATCGATCGGCGGCGGCGGCAACGACGGCGAGGCGGGCGAGAACGACAACATCCAGCCGGACGTCGAGAACATCTACGGCGGCCACGGCGACGACACGATCACCGGCAGCGCGACCGACAACCTGCTCGTCGGCGGCGGCGGCGACGACACGATCAGCGGCCTGGCCGGCGACGACGAGCTCGACGGCGGCACCGGCAACGACACGCTGCTCGGCGGCGACGGCAACGACCTGCCTCAAGGGCGACGGCGGCGGCAACCCGGACAACTTCCCGGACAACGACAACCTCCAGGGCGGCAACGGCAACGACATCCTGGAGGGCGACGAGGGCAACGACGTGATCAACGGCGGGGCCAACGCCGACACCGCGAGCTACATCGACCACTTCTCGGACGTGACCGCCATCGCTCGCCGGTCGGCCACACGACCGGAAACCGGTCGGTCGGCGAGATCGACACCATCACGCAGACATCGAGAACCTCATCGGCGGCTTCGGCAACGACACGCTCACCGGGAACACCGGCGCCAACGTGATCAACGGCGAGCAGGGCGACGACACGATCAACGGCCTCGCCGGCATCGACACGATCGACTTCTCCGACGCGACGGGCCCGATCAGCATCGACCTCTCGGTCGTCAACACGCCTCAGGGGACGATCAGCGACGGCAACGACACGATCGTCGGCACGGGCAGCCCGGCGGTCAGCTCGATCGAGAACGTGCTCGGGCCGACCGGATCGTTCGGCGGCAACCTGATCACGGGCAACGGCGCGGCTAACGTCCTCACCGGCACGCCGGGCGTCGACACGATCAAGGGCATGGGCGGCAACGACACGATCAACGGACTCGCGCGGCGACGACAACCTCTGCGGGGAGAACTGCGGTGCCGCGCTCCCGGCTGGGCAGGTGGCCGGCAACGACACGGTCAACGGCGGCGACGGCAACGACACGATCGCCGGCGACGACGGCAACGACATCCTCAACGGCAACGACGGCAACGACACCATCGGCGGCGGGGCCGGTGGCGACACCGTCGACGGCGGCGCGGGCAACGACACCGTCGACGGTGGGGCGGGCGACTGGTGTTGTGCCGCCGCGACTGCGGTTACGCCTCCGGTTGGTACGGCCGGCATCGACGTCGTCCAGGGCGGCCTCGGCAACGACATCGTCTCGGGTGGCTCGGGGTGCGACCAGCTCTTCGGCGGAACTGTCGCCGTACCCGTCACGCTGAGCGGTAACGACACGCTCTTCGGCGGCGCCGGCAACGATGCCCTGACCGGCGGCGACGGCAATGACGTTCTCAACGGCGATGTCGGCAACGACACGCTCAGCGGCAGCCTCGGCAACGACACCGAGAACGGAGGCGACGGCAACGACACGCTCTACGGCGGGACGGTCTCCGTCGTCACCGGCACGGGCGACGACACGCTGAACGGCAACAACGGCAACGACACGCTCGTCGGCTCGGACGGGAACGACATGCTCAACGGCGGCGCCGACGACGACCTGCTGAAGGGCGGCGTCGGCAACGACACGCTCATCGGCGGCGGCTTCACGACCGTCGGCGACACCGCCGACTACGCGACAGCGGCGGACGCCATGTACGTGAACCTCAACACCGGCCTGGCGCTGGGCATCTTCGGAACCTCCGACGGAACCGACACGCTCAGCGGCGTCCAGAACGTCAACGGCTCGGCCGAGCAACGACATCCTGGTCGGCGACGCAGCCAACAACGTCCTGAACGGCAACGGCGGGGCGGACGACATCTACGGCGGGCCTCGGGAACGACCAGTTCCTCGGCGGCACCGGCAACGACCGGTTCTGCATGGTCGACGGAGGCCCCGACCAGCCGATCCCGGTCACCCGCCCGGGCAAGAACGACGGCGGCACCGGCACGAACAAGGCGAAGCGCGACTCGGTCGCGCTCGATCCGACGGTCAACGTCGCGTCGCCCGACCTCGCCGCCATGTCGACGGGGCCGATCGCACCGAACGTACCGCTGATCACCTGCCCGTAGCCGGGCGCCGAAACTGAAGCACCGGGGCGGCCCGCCGAACGCGGGCCGCCCGGTGTTGCGGGGTATCATCCGGGCCTCCGGCGGACGTAGCTCAGTTGGTAGAGCACTGGCTTCCCAAGCCAGGTGTCGCGGGTTCGAGTCCCGTCGTCCGCTTGCTGAAGTCCGTCGCCGCTGCCCTCGACCTCTCTGCCGAGCCACTCCTCGAGCAAGCAGGTCTCTTCGGCGCCGAGCGATCGACCGAGCAGGCGGAAGTCCGAGCGCCACAGAAGCTGCGATCCGCGCTGACCGCACGCTCTCCGAGAGCCAGAAGGATGCACTGCTCACGGTGTTCCGCAGCTATTCGCGGGAACCCGGCGAAACGTGACCGCTGTCCGAAGTTCGCAGCCGACGATTCGAACTGCCACTGCTCGACGCCTCGTCGCGTCTAGCTGTCCTGCCTACAGACGTTCTGAACGCGGCTGATCGGGGGTCGACCTCCGAGCGAGCTGTGCGGTCTGCCCGTGTTGTAGTGGTTGAGCCAGTGTGGCAGAGCTCGTTGTCGGTGGTGTGAGCTGGCGTAGACGAGGCCGTGCGCCCATTCTCGTTGGAGGGTCTGGATGAAGCGTTCGACCTTCCCGTTCGTTTGTGGCCGCCGCGGTTTGGTGGTGAGGTGCCGGATCGCGTTCTTTGCCAGCAGCTCGCGCAGCGACTGGTTCAGGGTGTAGCTCCAGGCATTGTCGGTCATCACCCGTTTCGGTTCGATCCCATGCGCGGCGAAGAACGCGAGCCCGCGCTCCACGAACCCGGTCACCGTGGGCGCTTTGGGGTCATCGAGGACCTCGGCATACGCCAGCCGCGAGTTGTCATCGACGATCGCGTGCACGACGTCGTAGCCAACCCGCGCGCGTTTCTTCGCGCCCGAACTGGTGCGGTCACCGGTGACCGCATGCCCCGGCTGCTGGAAACGGGCCAGGGTCGTCCAGTCGATGTGCAGCAGGTCGCCGGGGCAGGGCCACTCGTAGCGGCGTGCCGGTTCGCGCGGCTTCGCCTCCGGCCGCGAGCAGCCACCGCGCCGCAGTCTTCTCCGAGCAGGCAGAACCTCAAGAATGGTGCGGTCAGGCTGGTGGTCTCCAGTTCCGTCGCCTCCTCCTTTCCTTGCGCCGGACAATGATCTACGCTCCTTCAGCGTGAAGCGAGATCGGTTGCCTGCGCCGCCGTTCGCGAGGGCGGTCGTGAGCGGCCGACCGCAGCGCGGTCTGCCCGGGGCGCAACGATCACCAGCGACCGGTCCGCGCCGGTGAAGGAAGGGCACGAGCCGCGCGCACAGCAGCCGGCCGAGCGGCTGGCGCACGGCGGTCGTGCCAAGGGCGCTCCCACGCCGTCTGCGGCCACCGGCATCGCATACTCCGCCTCGAGGATCCTCGCGCTCCAGCGAGCCGCAGGCAACCGCGCGGTCAGCCGGCTCGCCCCGCTGATCCAGCGCCGCGCCTCGACCCGTGCGGTCGGTACCGGGGAGGTCCCGGCCGACCCGAAGCTCGCCGCCGCCCGGCTCCCGGCCGAGGGAGCCGTCGCGCCGGCCGGAACGTCCCTCGTACAGCGTGATCCGCCTGACGGCGAGCCCGCTGCTGCGCCCGCCGCGGCGGCTCTGCCGAAGATCGATCACCTGCCGGCGATGGCGCAGACGCTGCTGGAAGGTGTCCTCGAGAAGAAGACGATCGACGCTGCGATTCGACAGATCTACGACAACATGTTCCAGAAGACCGGCTGGAAGTACATGGCGTCGGAGAAGAACATCTCGGGGTCGTCCTACATCAACGGCGGCAAGACGACGGGCATGTGCGAGAGCTACCGCAACGCCTTCGCGGAGATCTTGACCGTCTACGACAGGCTCCGGCCGTCCCATCCGGAGGCGGCGATAAAGAACGGCGCGCTCAACATCGTGCTGGGGAACGACCTCTCGAACCAGCGTTTCGCCACGCGGCAGGGGCTGACGCTGATGGGCGCCACTGCGCTGAAGGGCAACGTGTACCTGCAGGTCGACGGAAGCGGCAACGTCGTCGCCCAGGGCCTCGACGGGGTCAACATCTTCGTGTTCTACGGCCACTGGACGCTCAAGGTCAACGGCGTCGAGTACGACCCGATCTTCCACTCGATCGGACAGGACAACATCGGCGCACTCCTGGACAAGGACTACGTGGGCGGAGCCGGGCAGTTCTTCGCCGACGTCTCGAAGCCGATCGCGACCAATGAGTTCGGCGCGACGTTCATCCATGTCACCGACATTGCCGGCTTCCGCACGCTCCTCACGAAGATCGAGCAGCTCGAGCGCGACATCAGCAGCGCCGGGATCTTCGGAAAGTCGAAGGCCAAGAAGAATGCGAAGGCGTTCTTCAAGACGATCCCCGATCGCGCAGCGCTGGCGCAGGTGGTGGAGGCCGGCTACAACGCCGGCAAGATCACGCGCGACCTGAGGAACACGTTCAAAGACCTCAACGCCAAGGTCTGAGTCGCCGCACCGTCGCCCGAGCCCGAGAGAACTGCGGCCCTGTTACGAGTCAATAGCCACGAGCCGGTGTCCGGGGCGTTTCCTGGAGGACGGATAGGTCGCTCAGACGTTACCCCGGAGGAGCGGCGACGATCGACTCCAGGCGTTCTCGCGCGTAGCGCTCGGTGAGCAACGGCACGAAGTCCG
Source organism: uncultured Actinomycetes bacterium (assembly GCA_963773175.1). Lineage (GTDB taxonomy): Bacteria > Actinomycetota > Thermoleophilia > Gaiellales > Gaiellaceae > CAVZAC01. Next base: position 177,221 of record CAVZAC010000004.1, on the reverse strand, counting down.
GGAACCGCGCGCGGTCGAGCAGCCTCTTCGCCACGACATGCACGTGGGCTTGGACGAGGCGGCCGTCGACGCCGCCGAACTGATCCTCGAGCCTCTCTGCGACGTGCTCCAGACCACGCCTCAGATTCTCGTCGGCTTCCAGCACTGACATATTGCTCCCCTCCGCTCCGATGCTGCCGATCGCCCGCCATGATCGGCCGTGACCGCCGGCCAGTCATCCGGGGAAAGTACGGAGGGCCAGGCGATGGGTACCGATCGGGCTCGCGGGGCACGAACGACCCGCACGGATAGTGTGCAAGGCCGACGTACGCGTCGGCGCGCTGGCGACGCGATGGGCTCACGACGAGGAGGTGCGACATGGACGATGCGGAGATTCACAGGCGGATAGAGGAGCTCGTGGCGGAAGAGCACGAGCTCTGGAAGCGGGAGGAGGACGGCACGCTCCCGTCCGACGAGCACGAGCGGCTGACGGAGCTGAAGGTGAGCCTCGACCAGTGCTGGGATCTGCTCCGCCAGCGGAGGGCCCTGCGGGAGGCCGGGTACGACCCCGACGTGGCGCGGCCCCGCGATCCGGATGTCGTCGAGCGTTACGAGGCGTGAGCCGGACGCAGGCCCGCCTCGTGCCGCTCCAGTCGTTACGCTGCTGCCATGTCGAGTGAGCGCAGCGAGCATCTGACCCTGGCCCAGAAGGAGCAGCTGGAGGCCGAGCTGGCCCAGATGGAGGGGCCGCAGCGGGCGGAGATGGTCGAGGCGATCGCCACGGCGCGCGGCTTCGGCGACCTCTCGGAGAACTTCGAGTACCACGCGGCGAAGAACGAGCAGGGGCTGCTGGAGCGCAAGATCGCGATCCTCCGCTCCCGGCTCGACGGAGCCGTGATCATCGACGAGGCGGCCGTGGCCGCGAGCGACACCGTCTCGGTCGGCTCCACTGCCGAGATCGAGGACGAGCAGGGGGAGCGTATGGAGGTCGTGATCTCCAGCGTGGGCGGCATCTCGCCCGACTCGCCGCTCGGCCGCGCGCTGCTCGGGGCGAAGGTCGGCGACGAGGTCCAGGTCGCCGCGCCGCGCGGCGCCTGGCGCGCGCGCGTCATCTCGATCGGCGCCTAGGAGCCGCCGGAAGTCCGCCTCGGCTGCGCCGTGCGCATGACGACTTCAGCCGGTTGAGCCGTCTTCCTTCGCGGCAGCAAGCTGCCGCTTCCATCTGCCGCTTACGCCTGGGCGGGAAGCCCGCCGGAGATGGACTGCAGCGCGTGTCAGGCGCGCCGTCGGCGGCGGCCCGTGACCTCGCAAGACGAGCCGTCCCGGTGTCAGACACCGTACGGAACTGTGACGCGCTCGTAGCGAAACGGGTGCCTTCTGGCGCCGTGACCCGATTCTGCGGGTGTCGGTCCGAGCGCGTCCCGGTGTCAGACACCGTCACGGAACTGTGACGGACGGTGCTCGCGAGGCTGCCACGCAGAGCGTCAGACGGGGCGCCGTCGGCGGCCGGTGACCTCGCGGAGCACGATCCGGAACGCAACGGCCGTGAACCCGCCGCCGGACTGCGGGCCGCGCCGAGCCCGCGCTGAAGCGCTCGCGGAGCAGCGCCCGGGCCCGCTCCGCGCCGGCCGGGTCGAGCTCCTCGTACGTCCCGAATGCGATCGCGCTGCGCCAGTCGCCCGGGCCGTCGTAGCGGTCGACCTCGAAGCAGACCTCGGGGTTCGCCCGCATCGTCCGGATCTTGCGACCCTCGATCGAGTAGACGTACACGGCCTCGCCGTCGTACGCGTAGATCACCGGGACGACGTAGGTGCCGGCGTCGTCGTGGCAGCCGATCCGGCCCACGACCTCGGCGCGCAGCAACTCGTCGATCTCGGTTCGCGCGAGGTCCTCGATCGTGAAACGTTAGCGTGCGGCCATGCGAGTCCTGGTGGCAGGCACGGGAGGCGTCGGCGGCGCGGTCGGGCCGATCGCGCAGCGGCGCTCGTTCTTCGAGCGGATCGTCTTCGCGGACGTGGATCCGGCGCGGCCGCGTGCCCTGGTCGACCGGCTCGGCGAGCCGGACCGGTTCGGCGCCGCGCAGCTCGACGCGAGCGACGCCGACGCGGTCGCCGCGCTCCTCCGGAGACCGGCTCGGACGTCCTGCTCAACGCCTGCGACCCTCGCTTCAATCCGCCGCTCTTCGCCGCCGCCCGTGCGGCGCGCTGCACGTACCTCGACATGGCGATGACGCTGTCCGAGCCCCCATCCCGAGCGCCCGTTCGAGCTGCCCGGGCGTGAAGCTCGGCGACGCGCAGTTCGCCGAGCACGAGCGCTGGGTCGACGCGGGCCTGCTCGCGCTCGTGGGGATCGGCGTCGAGCCCGGTCTCTCCGACGTCTTCGCGCGCCACGCCGCCGACGAGCTCTTCTCGGAGATCGACGAGGTCGGGATCCGCGACGGGGCGGACCTCGTCGTCCGTGGCTACGACTTCGCGCCCACCTTCTCGATCTGGACGACGATCGAGGAGTGCCTGAACCCGCCGCTGCTCTGGGAGCGCGGGCGGGGCTGGTTCACGACCGAGCCGTTCTCGGAGCCCGAGGTGTTCGAGTTCCCGGAGGGGATCGGCCCGATCGAGTGCGTGAACGTCGAGCACGAGGAGGTCGTGCTCGTCCCGCGCTGGGTCGAGTGCCGACGGGTCACGTTCAAGTACGGGCTCGGCGACGAGTTCATCGAGATCCTCAAGATGCTGCACCGGCTCGGCCTCGACTCGAAGGAGCCGATCAAGGTGCGCGGTGTCGAGGTGGCGCCGCGCGACGTGCTCGCGGCTGCGCTGCCCGATCCGGCCACGCTCGGCGACCGGATGACCGGGAAGACGTGCGCGGGAACGTTCGTCACCGGCACGGGCAAGGACGGCCGGCCGCGGGCGACGTACCTCTACCACGTCGCCGACAACGAGTGGACGATGGCCGAGTACGGCGCGCAGGCCGTCGTCTGGCAGACGGCGCTCAACCCGGTGGTCGCGCTCGAGCTGCTCGCGCGAGGCGACTGGCAGGGGAGCGGCGTGCTCGGCCCGGAGGCGTTCCCGGCCGCGCCGTTCCTCGAGCTGCTGGCGGAGCACGGCTCGCCGCACGGCGTGGCCGAGCACCCGGTCTGAGCGACCGGCGCCCCGTGGGCCGGGGCATGGAACAATGGGCCGGAGTGCGGCGCCTTGCCCAGGTAGCGATTCTCTGCGCGGTCGCCGTTCTCAGCGGATCGGCGAAGGGCGCGACGCACCCTCCGGTCGCCGGCTGGCTGTCGTTCGGCGGCGGCCCGCAGCGGCTCGGGTACACGCCGTCGCCGGTCGCCTCCAGCCGCTTCGCCTGGTTCTACCCCGTTCCGTCGACGGTGACGACGCAGCCGCTCGTCGCGCGCAACGTGCCGCGGGCAGGCGATCTGACGGTCTACGTCGGCTCGGCGGACGGCACGGTCTACGCCTTCGCTCCGAACGGCTACCTGCGCTGGCGCAGGGAGCTCGGCCACCTCGTCCACTCGTGCCCGCAGATCCCGGACGGCTGGGGGGTCACCGGGACGCCGGTGATCGATCCGGCCACGCGCACTTTCTACGTCGCGGACGCCTTCGGGCGGCTGCACGCACTCGACCTCGCGACCGGTGCCGAGCGCAAGGGCTGGCCGGTCGTGCTCTTCAAGGACTACAGGCAGGAGCTGGTCTGGGGCGCCTCCACGCTCGTCGACGGCTCCCTGTACGTGGGCACGGGCTCGTACTGCGACGCCGCGCCGATGGAGGGCAAGCTGATCCGCGTCCGGCTCGGCACGAGGGCGGTCGCGAGCTGGAAGGCGGTGCCGCTCTCGCTCGGCGGCGGAGGCGGGATCTGGGGGTGGGGCGGGCCGACGTTCAGCGCGCACCGGCACTCGCTCTTCGTGGTCACCGGCAACGCATTCGAGGGCGGCGCGAACGTCGGGGGCAACTTCGACGAGCGGGCCGGGTACGGCGAGCAGCTCGTCGAGCTCTCGCCCGGCCTCGCCGTGCGGGCGGCGAACGCGCCCCATCCGCGGGGCTTCCCCGACGACGACCTCACCGGCGCGCCGGTCGTCGTCGACCGGGCCGGGTGCCCCGAGCAGGTCGCGGCAGCCGCCAAGAGCGGGCTCCTGTTCGGCTGGCGCACCGACGGCGTGGCGAAGGGACCCTTGTGGTCGCTGAAGCTGCAGGCCGCGAGCGACGCCGCGCCGATGCTCACCGAGGCGACGTACGCGCCCCCGCTCCGGTCGCTGTTCGTCGTCACCGCGTCGCACCTCGACCGGATCGAGATCGGCGCGAACTGTCGGCCGCGCCTGGCCTGGAGCCTCAAGCTCGGCCTGGCCACCCTCTACGGCTCGCCCGTCGTGACCGGGAACGTCGTGTGGGTCGCGTACCCGACGCGCAACATCACGGGCCGGGCCGAGGTGCTGCTCGGAGTCGATGCGCGCACCGGCAAGGTCGTCTCGCGGCGCGCGATCGGCGGGATCTCCTTCGCGCAGCCGTCGGCGGTGGACGGGATGCTGTTCCTCGGCGTCATGCACGGCTTCTCGGCGCACGCGTTCCCCGCTGCGCGCGGCAGGCGGGCGACGGCGCTGCCGGAGTACTCCAGCTTCTTCGACGCCAAGCACGGCTGGCAGAGCAGGGAGGACGGCGTCTACGCGACGAGCGACGGCGGCCGTGCGTGGCGGCGGATCTACAAGCGGCAGGCCGTCCGCGTCGTGCGCACGTCCGCGCTCGCGGGCGTGATCTCGCTGGGCACGCCGACGGTGAGCTGCGCCTGCGCGACGCGCGAGCTCGTGACGCTCGACGGGGGCCGTACATGGAGCGAGACGCAGCGGGTCAGCGCCAACTTCCAGGGCCGGGGTCGACTGCTGTTCTGGTGGAGCGGCGGGTCGCTCTTCCGCGTCAAGGCCTGGCCGGCGGCGGCTTCCAGGCTTTCCTCGCGCCCGGTCGCGCAGACGCAGGGGACGATCCTCTCGGCGGTGAACGTGCCCGGCGGAGTCGTCGCGCTCGTCGACCGCCACGAGAAGGCGCCGCAGGTGATCGTCTCCCGCGGCGCGACCACCGTCGTGACGCTGCCGTCCGCCGGCGCCGCCGTCAACGTCCAGAGCATCCGGGCGAGCTGGCCGGTGCTGACCGTGGACGGCACCGACTACGCGCATCCGGCTGCAGGCCCCGATCCGAAGGTCGAGTGGCGCTCGACCGACGGCGGCGCGACCTGGACTAGGTAGGCCAGGCGGCGGCCAGCTTCCGCCGCGTCTCCGCCAGGTACTCGGGCAGGACCTTCACGTCGGCGAGCACCGGCATGAAGTTCGTGTCGCCGCCCCAGCGCGGGACGACGTGCTGGTGGACGTGGTCGACTATGCCGGCTCCTGCGACCCGACCCAGGTTCCAGCCGAGGTTGAACCCGTGCGGCGCCATCGTCTCGGTGAGGGCCGCGAGCGCCCGGCCCGCGAGCCCGTGCACCTCCAGCGCCTCGTCGGCCGTCAGCTCCGCGAAGTCCCCCACGTGCCGCGCAGGCGCCACCATGACGTGGCCGGACGCGTACGGGAACCGGTTCATCAGCACGAACGCGGTCTCCCCGCGGTGCACGACCAGCGAGTCGTCGTCACCCGCGTGCTCGAGCGCCGTACAGAAGACGCAGCCCGGCTGCTCGTCGGCCGACCGGATGTACTCGAGCCGCCACGGGTGCCCAGAGCTGCTCCACGCTAGGCGGCTACCACCAGCGCTTGTAGCGGAAGAAGCCCGCAATGCACGACGGCCATCAGGACCATGATCCCGACGATCGCCCAGAACGCCTCCGGTCGTGTCGAAGCCCGGGAAATGCACGTTCATCCCGAACAGCCCGGTGATCAGCGTCAGCGGCAGCAGGATGACGCTGAACAGCGTCAGGATCCGCAGCACGTCGTTCTGGCGGTGGGAGATGATCGACTCGTTCGTGCTCTCCAGCGCCTCGACGACCTCCTTGTAGTTGTCGAGCAGGTCCCAGATCCGCTCGGACGCGTCCACGATGTCGTCGTAGTACGACTCGAGATCCTCGGGCAGAAAGCGCTCGACGTGGCGTTCCAGCAGGCGCAGGGTCGACCGCTCGGGCTTGATGATCTTGCGGTACGAGATGATCTCCTGCTTCACGTTGGAGATGTCGCGGACGATCTCCTCGGAGCGGCCCTCGAACATCTCGTCCTCGGTGCGGTCGAGCTTGTGCCCGATCTTGTCGAGGATCGGGAAGCAGTAGTCGAAGAGGTCGTCCAGGACGTGGTAGAGCAGGTAGCCGGAGCCCTTGGAGAAGAGCTGCTCGGCGAGCGCGTCGTCCTCCTCGCAGCGGCTGAAGAGCCGCGTCACGGGCAGCAGCTCGACGTTGGGCAGCGTGATCAGGAAGTCCGGGCCGAGGAAGATGTCCAGCTCGGCTGCGTTGAGCCGCTGGATCTGCTTGTCGAAGACGGGGAAGTGGAGAACGACGAAGAGGTACTCCGGGTACTCGTCGATCTTCGGACGCTGCCGCTTCGAGAGCACGTCCTCGACGTCGAGCGCGTGCCAGCCGAAGCGGGTCGCGAGGACATCCGCCTCGATCGACGTCGGCGTGTCGAGGTGGACCCAGGTCAGGCCGTTGGCGGTGAGCTCAGCGAGCCGCGGCTCTGCGGGCGCGACGATGTCGCCCGGGCCGGTGCGCGGACGGGACCGCTTGATGCGAGGCAGGCTCGGCATCGGTACTGAGGGGATCGTCCGTCATCGGCTGCATTGAGGTTCGGAGTCTAGCGGCCCGAACCTGCCCCCTTTGGAGGCTCCCAGCCCGCCCCGTCGGCGAAGCGAATTTCGTTGGACCTCTTTACGCGAGGGGATCGGGCGCGAGCACCGGCGGGCGGGTCGCGATCCGCGGCGTCCGGCGGACGTTCTGCGGCAGCCGGCGCTCGAGGCCGAGGGCCCAGGCGGCGCCGGCGAGGTTCGCGCCCGCCGCGATCGGCCACAGGGCATAGGGCGCATGCTGGAGCAGGAAGCCGCCACAGGCGGGCCCGATGATCCAGCCGACCTGCCACGACTGGCTGGACAGGGCGAGGTAGCGGCCCAGCACTCCCGGGGACGCGAGGTCGGCCGTGAGCGCGAGCTGGATCGACCCGTGCAGGCACTCGCCCAGCCCGAACACGCCGGCCGCTCCGGCCATGATCACGGCGGCCGTCGACCCCGACGCCCAGTAGCCGGCCGCGCCCACGGTCAGCATCACGCAGCACCAGATCACGCCCATCAGCGCGAGGCCGCACATCCGCCGCCGCCCCTCGACCAGCTTGGCGACGGGGAGCTGGAAGAAGACGATGGCGAGCGAGTTCACGGCCCAGATGAAGCCGATCTGCTGCTCGTTCACGCCCGCGTCGTTCTTCGCGAACGGCGGCAGCAGCTCGATGATGACGGCCATCCCGGCGGAGATGAAGAGGGCGTTCAGAAGGATGTAGCTGACGAACGGACGGTCGGCGAGCACGCGGCGATAGCTCCCGGAATCGCGCTCCCTGCTGAGCCGCGGCGCGGGCAGCCTCGTGAGCACGAGCGCATAGCCGACGAACGTCAGCGCGTCGAGCAGGAAGAGGATCGTGAAGGTCTCGGGGTTGCCGGTGGACGCGATCAGCCCGCCCGTGAGGCCGCCGAGAGCGACGCCGAGGTTCATCGTCACGCGCTGCACAGAGAAGGCCGAGTGACGGCGGTCGGCGGGCGTGAGGCCGGTTACGAGGCTCGACTGGCTGGGCCAGAAGGCGCCGCTGCCGAGGCCGAGCAGCATCATGAGCAGGGCCGCGTTCCCGGCGCTGCGGATCAGCGGGAACAGTGAGATCGCGACGGCCATGAGGAGCAGGGCGCCGATCAGGACCCGCTTCGGGCCGATGCGGTCGGAGAGCGAGCCGGCGACGAAGCCGCTGCAGAGCGCGGCGGCCGAGTTGGCGGCGGCGATCAAACCCGCCGCGCCGAGGGAGATGCCGCGCACGTTGTGCAGGTAGATGATCAGGAACGGGAGCACGATGCCGTTCCCGAACGCGTTCAGCAGGCCGCCGAACTGCAGCACCCAGACGGCGCGCGGAAGCTCGGGGTGCAGCGAGCGGAAGTAGGCGGAGAGCCGCGCCACGGGCGCCACGGTAGCGGCGAGGCGCGCGCCGGTTCTGATCAGGCGACGAGCTCGATCTGACCGGAGATCACGGCGAACGCCGTCGTCAACGCCCTCCGACCGGGTCTTCACGTCAGACTGGGCGCTGTGTCCGGTCGCCCTCCCTGGCCGAGCGAGCTCGAGACGGTGTACGCCGAGCTCGACGCCGTGCTCCGATCGAGCCCGCTGTTGCGCTACCTCGGGGGTGAGCTGGCAGCCTGGGGTCCGGGCTGGGCGGAGGTACGGCTGCCGACGGCGCCTGCCTTCGGGAACCTCGTGGGCACGGTGCACGGCGGAATCGTGGCGACGGTCGCCGACGCGGCGTTCGAGGCGGCCTGCAACTCGCACGGTCGCGTCGCCGTCGCCGCCTCGATCTCGCTGCACTACACGGCGCCCGCCGCGCTGGGCACGGTCCTGACCGCCAGCGCAGAGGAGGTGGCGCGCGGGCGGCGCACCGCCTCCTACCGCATCGACGTCGTCGACGGCGCGGGCGCTCGCGTGGCGTGGTTCCAGGCGCTCGCGCACCGTACCGGACGCTGGCATCTCGGCGAGGAGCGCTGGCCTTCCACGTGGCGCGACGGGCGCTGACGCCCGCGACGGGATTGAGGCAAGGAAACGCCGGCCGTTGATAGAACGGATCGCGGTATGTTTCTTCCACTGGGGACACTGCCGCCCGCGAGTCCGTGGGCGCACCTATGAAAGGGACGCCATGAAGCGCTTCACACGCGTCACGCTGGCCGTGGCGGCGACGCTGCTCGTCGTGGGGGCCACCCAGGCCTTCGCCGCGACGAGGACCGTCGGTCCGCCGACCTGCCAGCAGGCGACGTTCTCGTCGATCCAGGCGGCGGTCAATGCGTCGGCTGCGGGCGACAAGATCATCGTCTGCGCCGGGACGTACACCGAGCAGGTCTCGGTTCCCGCGGGTAAGGACGGCCTGACGCTCCAGTCCAACGGGCACCTGGCCGCGATCATCCAGGCTCCCGCCGCGATGAGCTCGCCCAAGGCGATCGTCCGGGTCACCGGCTCGCAGAACGTCAAGATCACCGACTTCCAGATCCAGGGCCCGGGCGACGGCGGCTGCGACAGCCTGGAGTTCGGCGTCCGCATCGACGGCGGCGGATCCGCGACCGTCTCGAACAACCGGATCACGCACATCCGTGACGAGCCGTTCAGCGGCTGCCAGAACGGCGTCGGCATCCAGGCCGGCCGCGCCGCGGACTCGACCTCCGGCTCGGTGACCGCGAAGTCGAACGTGATCGACGACTACCAGAAGAACGGCATCACGGTGAGCAACGCGGGCTCGCTGGGCACGATCACCGGCAACACGATCGTCGGCGCAGGCCCCACCCCGGTGATCGCGCAGAACGGGATCCAGGTCTCGAGCGGCGCGAGCGGCACCGTCAGCAAGAACGACGTCTCGGGCAACGTGTACTCGCCGCGGCACCGTGACGTCGACGGGCGTGCTGCTCTTCAGCCCCGGCGACGGCGTCACGGTCTCGAAGAACATGTCCTACGCCAATGACGCAGGTATCTACGTCTTCGGCGGCACCCCGAGCACGCAGGTGAGCGACAACACGATCTTCGGCAGCACGTTCGACGGGATCGCGCTCGACACGTCGACCGGGTCGACCCTCGTCGACAACAAGATCACCGGCGGGAATCAGGGGATCGCCGTCTACGCCACGACGAGCTCCTCGATCCGGACGAACTCGGCCACCGGCGCGGCCGGCAACAACCTCTTCGCCGCCTCCGATACCAGCAACAACCGGTTCCAGAACAACTACGCGGGCACCGCGGCGCACTTCGCCTGCCGCGATAACTCGACCGGCAGCCAGACACTCGGCACCGCGAACACGTGGATGCGGAACATCGGCGACCCGTCGTTCCCGCTCACGCTCTGCACGCCCGAGATCCCGACCCTCTAGCGGCATCGAACCGGCCCGGCGGCGCGTCTCGCTCCGCCGGGCCGTACCCGCTGCTGCCGCTGAGCCGCCGCTCTGCGGTTAACCCGCAGCGCCATCCGTGACCGCTCCGACGCCGGCGCGCCGCCACGGGCGTATTCCTGTGGAGATGGAGGCTGCACGCGCGGCAAGCCCGACCCGGAAGTGGTTCACGCTGGGCGCCGTCTCGTTCGGGCTCTTCATGGTGATGCTCGACAACACGGTCGTGAACGTCGCGCTGCCCACGATCGGCCGCGACCTGCACGCCGGGATCTCCGGACTCGAGTGGGTCGTCAACGGCTACACGCTGACGTTCGCGGTGCTGCTGCTCACGGGCGGAAAGCTCGGCGACATGTTCGGGCGGCGCCGCCTGTTCATGATCGGCGTCATCGTCTTCTCCACCGCGTCGCTCACGTGCGGCCTGGCGGCCAGCGCCGGAATGCTGATCGGCGCGCGCGCCGTGCAGGGAGCCGGGGCCGCCATGATGTCGCCGGCGACGCTCTCGATCATCACCGCGACGTTCGCCCGCGAGGAGCGCGGCACGGCGATCGGGATCTGGGCGGGGGTCTCGTCGATCGCGATCGCGATCGGGCCGCTCGTCGGCGGCCTGCTCACCGAGCACGCGGCCTGGAACTGGATCTTCTTCGTCAACGTCCCGATCGGCGCGCTCGCGCTCGTCGCCGCGCGGCTCTTCATCGACGAGTCGAAGGACAACTCGGTGGAGCGGCGACTCGATCTCCCCGGGCTCCTCACCTCGGCGGCAGGCCTGTTCATGCTGACGTACGCGCTCATCGAGGCGAACGCGTACGGCTGGGGGTCGCCGCTGATCGTCGGCCTCTTCGCCGGCAGTGCGCTCGCATTCGCGGCCTTCGTCGTGCTCGAGGCGCGGGAGCGGCTGCCGATGCTCGACCTCTCGCTGTTCCGGATCCGCCGGTTCTCGGGCGCCAACACGACCGTGCTGCTGCTGACCTTCGCGATGTTCGGGATCGTGTTCTACATCTCGCTCTACATGCAGGAGATGCTCGGCTACTCGCCGGTGCGGGCCGGCACGACCCAGCTGCCGCTCACAGTGCTGATCGTCCTGGTGGCGCCGCTGGCCGGGAAGCTGACCGACCTGATCGGCCCCCGCTGGCCGATGACCGCGGGGTCGGCGCTGATCGGCCTGTCGCTCTTCCTCTTCTCCCGGCTCGGCCTGCACGCCCACTTCGCCCAGATGCTCCCGGGCCTGATCGCGGGCGGCTTCGGCCTCGGCCTGGCGATGGGCCCGACCTCGACCGCGGCCCTGAGCGCCGTCCCGACCGACCAGGCAGGTGTGGGCAGCGGCGTGCTCCAGACGTGCCGCCAGACCGGAGGCGTGCTCGGCGTGGCCGTGATGGGCGCGATCCTGACCGCCTCGATCCACACGCTGCCGTTCGATCCGCGCTACCCGCTGCAGTTCATCGACGGCTTTCAGCACGCCCTGCGTGTGGGCGCGGCGATCTCGCTCGCGGGAGCTGTCGTGGCGGCGCTCACGATCGGGGAGCGGCGGCGACCGAAATTTGTCCGGCTCCACGTCGGCGCGCTCGTCCACCCGCACGCCCGCCGCTAGCGTGCGGCCGGACGTCGGGCGGCCGCAGTGCGCCTGGTAGGAATCGAACCTACGACCTTGCGCTCCGGAGGCGCACGCTCTATCCCCTGAGCTACAGGCGCGAGGAGGCTTAGTCTACCCGCGTGCAAGTCGACTCCCGGATCGCGACCCTGCGCCTCGCGGAGACCTTCGTGATCGCCCGCGAGAGCGCCGACGTCGCCGAGGTCGTCCAGGTGACGCTGCGGCACGGGGACGTGCGGGGGTTTGGAGAAGCGGCGCCGATCGAGCGGTACGACGAGACTGCCGCGTCGGCCAAGGCCTTCATCGACGAGGCCGGCCCGCTGCTCGGAGACGATCCGTTCGCGCTCGAGGAGATCGGCGCGCGCCTCGCCGAGAGACCCGGCGAGCAGGCGGCGAAGAGCGCGCTCGATGCGGCGTTGCACGATCTCTGCGGCAAGCTCACCGGTCTCCCTGTGTGGAAGCTCCTCGGGCTGCCGCGGGCCGGGCCGCCGACCTCGTGGACGGTCTGGCTCGGCGACCCCGACGACATGGCGCGGCGGGCCGAGCAGGCGGCGCCGCGGTTCCGGCGGCTGAAGCTGAAGCTCGGCGGCGGCGACGGACTCGACGTGGAGCGTGTCGCCGCGGTGCGCGCGCGTCACCGAGCTCCCGCTGCAGGTCGACGTGAACGAGTACTGGTCGCTCGACGAGGCGCTCGAGGCGCTGCCCCGCCTCGCCGAGCTCGGCGTCCAGTACTGCGAGCAGCCGCTGCCGGCCGGCGATCCCGGCGGGCCCGAGCTGAAGCGCCGCTCGCCGGTCCCGATCTACGTCGACGAGGACTGCCACACGCTCTCCGACGTCGCAGCCTGCGCCGAGCGCGCGCACGGGATCAACATCAAGCTCGCGAAGTCGGGCGGCATCCGCGAGGCCGTGCGCATGGCACACGCCGCCCGGGCGCTCGGCCTGCACGTGATGCTCGGCTGCATGATCGAGTCCGGCCTCGGGATCTCGGCGGCCTGCCAGCTCGCGTCGCTGTGCGAGCACGTCGACCTCGACGGCAACCTGCTGCTCGCCGACGATCCGTGGCCGGGCGTCGCCTTCGTGGACGGCGTCCAGCTTCCCTCCGACGAACCGGGGCTCGGTGTCCGGGAAGCGCTACCTCGTTCTGGCTGAGGGCCACTCGGCCGACCCGCACCACGGGAAGACCGCGCGCGGCGTGATGCAGTACGGGCGGGACCCCGTGGTCGCGATCCTCGACTCGACCCGCGCCGGCGAGACGCACGAGGGGATCCCCATCGTCGGCACCGTGAACGACGCGCTCTGCTTCGGCCCGACCACGGCGCTCGTCGGGGTCGCCACGTCGGGCGGCCGCTTCCCGCCCGCATGGCGCGACTTGCTCCGGAGCTGCGTGTCGAACGGGCTCGACATCGAGAACGGCCTCCACGAGTTCCTCGTCGACGACCCGGAGCTCGCCGAGCTCGCGGCGCTGCACGGGGCCGAGCTGCGCGACCTGCGCCGGCCGCCGGCGGGTCTCAACGTCCCGACCGGCGCGAACCTCGAGCTGGACGCCCGGATCGTGCTCACGGTCGGCTCCGACTGCGCGATCGGCAAGATGACCGTGTCGCTCGAGCTCGACCGAGAGGCGCGGCGTCGCGGCATCGCCTCCGAGTTCGTGCCCACCGGCCAGACCGGGATCGCGATCGCAGGCTGGGGGATCTCGGTCGACGCCGTCGTCTCGGACTTCGTCGCGGGCGCGGCCGAGGCGCTCGTCGTCGAGGGCGCGCGGCGCGGCGGCGAGCTGCTGCTCGTCGAGGGGCAGGGCTCGCTGCTGCATCCGGCCTACTCGGGCGTGACCCTCGGCCTGATGCACGGCTCCGCCCCGCATGCCTACGTGCTCTGCCATCAGGCCGGACAGCGATTCGTGGAGGGCGACGAGCGCTTCCCGATCCCGCCGCTGACCGACCTCGTCGACCTGCACGAGCGCACGAGCCTGCTCGCCCGGCCCGCCAGGGTGGCGGCGATCGCCCTGAACACACGCGACCTCGACGAGGCCGAGGCGCGAAGGGCGGTGGAGGCGGCCGCGCACGAGACCGGTCTGCCGGCGGCCGATCCGGTTCGCTTCGGGCCCTCGTCGCTCGTGGACGCTATCGTCGCCGCACGGGGTAGCACGCAAATGCAGGACAGGGGTACCGCAAACAGGGGAGGGGACTAGCCGCTCGAATGGGGGATGGGCGCGGCTCCGGCCGCGTCCGAAGAAAGAAGGGGTCTATGCGGAAGCTCTCGGCGCTCATCGCGTGCGCGTGCGTGGTACTCGGCGGCGGTGGCATCCACCGCCTCGGCGGGGCCTGCCTTCAGCGTCTCGGACGACGCCGGAAAGTACGCCCGGGATCACGGCAATTCCTTCCTCTGGCTGCTCACCAACGCGGGCTTCACCGAGAACCGGGTCACCATCCGCTGGGATCCGTCGCGCCCGACCACGATCGTGGATCGTCCGTTCCTCGACAAGTACCTGCCGCGGGCGTGCGCGGGCAGGGCGTCCGCATCGTCTTCGCGGTCTACCCGGAGACGGCGACCGGGATCACCGGCACGCCCAACGGGCAGAACCTGTTCGTCGACTTCCTCACCCGCGTCGCCCGCACGTACCCGCAGGTGACGAAGATCATCGTCGGCAACGAGCCGAACCAGCCTCGCTTCTGGCAGCCGCAGTTCAACGCCGACCGCACCGGCGCGGCCGGGGCCGCCTACGAGTCGCTGCTCGCGCAGTCGTACGACGCGCTGAAGGCCGTCAACCCGGGGATCGACGTGATCGGCCTCGGGATCAACTCGCGCGGCAACGACAACCCCTCAGCGGCCGGCAACATCTCCACGTCGCCCGTGAAGTTCATCCGGGACATGGGCCTCGCCTACCACACGAGCGCCCGCAACGCGCCGATCATGGACGAGATCGCGGTCCACCCGTATCCGGCGGAGTCGACGGACCCGATCGACAAGGGCTTCCTGTGGCCGAACGTGGGCTTCGCGAATCTCGACCGCATCAAGCAGGCCGTGTGGGACGCCTTCCACGGCACGGCGCAACCCGTCTTCGCCGAAGGACCTGCGGCTGTCTCGGGCGGCGGTCTGAAGCTGCGCGTCGACGAGATCGCCTGGCAGACCGCGATTCCGGCATCCTCGGCCCGGGTCTACACGGGCACCGAGAACGTGGCGGTGACCGACGAGCAGACGCAGGCCGCGATCTACGCCGGTCTCGTCAAGGACTCCGAGTGCGATCCCTCGCTGTCGGCGCTCTCGTTCTTCGGCTTCATCGACGAGCCCCAGCTCGAGGCCTTCCAGGGCGGGCTCGTGCGCGCGGACGGCACCCTGCGGCCGTCCTACGATGCGGTGCGCGGCGCGATCGGCCAGAGCGGCGGGCCGCTGCCTGGGCACGGAAGACACCTGGCAGCACACGAACGCCGTCGTCGGCGCGAAGCCCACCTGGGGAGCGCTCAAGCCGAGGCCGGCCCGCCAGACGTCCTGGAGCTTCTCCGCGACCGCGACCGAGGACGCCACGTACCGGGCCGGGCGTCTTCCCGGTCAAGGGGCCGCGGGCAGCCAAGAGCGCGCCGATCCAGCGCGCGCTGGCCGCGAGGGCAGTAGCCGCGGCGCTGTCGATGACGGGCACCCTCAAGGCGTACTACGTGCCCCGAGTCAAGTTCGCGCAGCGACAGCTGCAGCCCGGCTGGTACGTGTACGCGATACGGCTGAGCGCAGCAGTGAACCCCGCCCGGACGAGCTTCTTCCTGAGCAAGCCGTTCCGCGTCGGGCCGGCGCAACCGGTGTTCGTGCAGCAGAAGTGACACTCCCGGCACTGGCCCTGTCGAACGCCGGCTGAGCCCCGCCGCCGGCTCAGGTATAAGGGCCTCTATGATCGACCCCCGCATCGAGCGGCTCGCGACGCTGATCGTCGGCTACTCGCTCGATGTAGGGCCCGGTCAGATCCTGAGGGTCGACGGACAGGACTCGTCGGCGCCGCTCGTCGTCGCCATGCTGGCGGCAGGGCTCGCCGTCGGCGCGCACCCGTACTCCAAGGTCGAGCTGGACGGCACGTCGGAGTTGATGCTCGCCGAAGGGTCGGATGAGCAGCTGACGTACATCTCGCCGACCGACTGGCGGGAGCTCGACGTCGTCGATGCGATCGCCACGATCTGGTCCGAGAGCAACACGCGCTCGTTCACAAAGGCCGACCCGGATCGCCACGGGCGCCTGATCGCGACGCGGCGGCGGCTCTCGAGGCGACTCTGGGAGCGAATCGCGACGGGCGAGCTTCGCTGGTGCGGCACGCTGATGCCCACGCATGCGCACGCTCAGGAGGCGGAGATGTCGCTCCGCGAGTACGAGCGTTTCGTCTTCGGCGCGTGCCACGTGCTCGACGGCGAGGACCCGGTAGCCCACTGGGAGGCCGTGTCGCTCGAGCTCAACGAGCGGGCACGAGCGCTTGCCGACGTCCAGGAGCTGCGGGTGCTGGGTCCCGACACCGACCTTCGCCTGGCAGTCGGCGGACGCCGCTGGACTGCCGCCGACGGGCACCTCAACATGCCCGACGGCGAGGTCTTCACGAGCCCGGTGGAGACGGGCACCGAGGGCGCAGATCCGGTTCGGCTTCCCCGCGGTCTTCAACGGACGCGAGGTCGAGGACGTGTGGCTCCGCTTCGAGGCCGGCCGGGTCGTCGACTCCGGGGCTGCGCGAGGGGGCGACTATCTGCGGGCGCTGCTCGGGATGGACGACGGCGCGGCCGTGCTCGGGGAGGTCGCGTTCGGCCTCAACTACGAGATCGACCGCTTCACGCGCAACATCCTCTTCGACGAGAAGATCGGCGGCACGATGCACTTCGCGCTCGGCTCGGGCTTCGCCGAGCTGGGCAGCAAGAACGAGTCCGGTCTGCACTGGGATCTGATCTGCGACCTGCGCGCCGACGGCGAGGTGTACGCCGACGGGCAGCTGGTCTGGCGCGCGGGCAGGTTCCTCGAGCAGGCGGTGCCCGCTCGTGTCCGATAGCCGGCACGCCCGGCTGGCCGACGTGCTGGTCGGCTACTCGACCCGGGTTCAGCCGGACGACCTCGTGCTGATCGAGGCGAGCGTCCTGGCGGCACCGCTCGTCCGCGAGATCTACCGCAGCGTGCTCCGTGCCGGCGGTCATCCGATCCTGCGCCTGGCGCTCGACGAGGTGGGCGAGAGGCTGCTCCGCGACGGCTCCGGCGAGCAGCTCGAATGGATCAATCCAAGGCTGGTCGACGAGATCGAGACCGCGGACGTGCGGATCGTGCTCGAGGCATCGTGGAACACGAAGGCCTTGTCGAGCATCGAGCCCGCGCGTCAGGCGCAGTTCGCCCGGGCCCGAGAGCAGCTGCGCAACAGGTATCTCGAGCGCGCCGCCGCGGGCGACCTGCGCTGGGTGTTGACGGCGTACCCGACGCAGGCCGCAGCGCAGGACGCGGAGATGTCGCTCGCCGAGTACGAGGACTTCGTCTACGGAGCGGGGCTCGTCGACGAGGACGACCCGGTCGCGCTCTGGGAGGCGTTCTCCGGCCGGCTGATGCGGGTAGCCGACTTTCTCGCCGGCGTCTCGGAGCTCCGGATCGTCGCCGACGGCACCGACCTCACGCTCGGCGTCGCAGGGCGCACGTGGATTCCGGCCCGGGGTCACGAGAACTTCCCCGACGGCGAGGTCTACACGGCGCCGATCGAGACGAGCGTCGAAGGGACGATCAGCTTCACGTATCCCGCGGTCTTCCAGAGCCGCGAGGTGCAGGGGGTGACGCTCCGCTTCGAGGACGGCGAGGTCGTGGAGGCGAGTGCGGCCCGCGGTCAGGACTTCCTCGAGCAGATGATCGGCATGGACGACGGCGCTCGACGGGCCGGAGAGTTCGCCTTCGGCCTCAACGACGGCATCACCGCGTTCACGCGCAACATCCTGTTCGACGAGAAGATCGGCGGCACCGTGCATCTCGCGCTCGGCACCGCGTATCCCGAGAGCGGCGGGCTCAACCGGTCGGGGCTGCACTGGGACATGATCTGCGACCTCCGCACCGGCAGCGAGGTCTACGCCGACGGCGAGCTCGTGTATCGCGACGGTCGCTTCGTGAACGGCATCTGGTAGGAGCCGCCGGAAGCGGCCGCCGGAAGTCCGGCCCGGCTGCGCCGGGTCATGACGACTTCCGGCGGGAGGCGGTCCTTCCTTCGCGGCAGCAAGCTGCCGCTGCCATCTGCCGCTCCGCGAGCGGGCACCTCGCGAGTGCCAGCATCCGGCTCTTGACACGAACGCGTGTTCGCTCTAGTATGGCGAACACATGTTCGTCAAGCTCATCGTCGTAGCCGCTCTGCTCGCCGTCGGGCTCAGCGTCGTCGCGCACTCGTCCCGGGGCGGCGGACACGCGCAGGTCTACCGCGTAAAGCCGTACGACACGCTCTGGTCGATAGCCACGGCGCACTACGCAGGAGACCCCCGGGCGGCGATCTGGAAGATCGAGCGACGCAATCAGATCGTGGGTGCAGCACTCAGTCCGGGCGAGCGGATCGTTCTGCCCTAGCTCTCGGCGCCGGCGTTTGCCTGCGCGCCGGCGGGCCCTCGGCGGCATGAGCGTGCCGAATCCTGGAGCCGAGGGATCTACACTCGCGGCGTGGATCTCGATCTCGTGTTCCTCGGCACGTCCGGGTCGGTTCCGACCGCCAAGCGGGCGACGGCGGCTACGCTCGTGCGCCGCGGCGGCGACCGTCTCCTCTTCGACTGCGGGGAGGGAACGCAGCGCCAGCTTCTGCGCTCGTCGGTCGGCCTCGTCGAGCTCCGCGAGGTCTTTCTCACGCACTACCACGCCGACCATTACCTCGGCCTGCCCGGGATGCTGAAGACGTTTGCCCTGCGGGGGCGCGAGATGCCCCTCACCGTCTACGGGCCGCCGGGCCTCGAGGATCTGTTCTCGTCGCTGCGGCGGATCTTCGGGAAGCTGACCTACGACGTCGAGCTGGTGGAGCTGCGGGCCGGCGACGCGCTCGACCGGGGCGACCACACGATCGTTCCGTTCCGGGCCCGGCACGGCGTGCCGGCGCTCGGCTATGCGCTCGTCGAGGACGCGCGCCCCGGCCGCTTCGATGTCGACGCCGCGGACGCGCTCGGCGTCCCGGCAGGTCGTGAGCGAGGTGCTCTGCAGCGCGGCGAGGCCGTCACGCTCGCCGACGGGCGCGTCGTGCTCCCGGAGCAGGTGCTCGGCGGGGCGCGCCCCGGGCGGAAGGTCGTGATCGCCGGGGACGGTGCGCCGTCGCGGACGGTGCTCGAGGCGGCGCGGGGCGCCGAGCTGCTCGTGCACGAGGCCACGTTCTCCGAGGACGAGCGCGAGCGGGCCGACGAGACGCTGCACTCGACCGCCGTCGGCGCTGCGGAGCTCGCCCGGCAGGCCGGGGTGTCGCTCCTCGCCCTCACCCATCTCTCCAACCGTTACTTCGGCCCCGAGATCGCAAACGAGGCGCGGGCGGTCTTCTCCGAGACGGTGGTGCCGAAGGACTTTGACATAATCGACGTGCCCTTCCAGGAGCGGGGCGGACCGCGCCTCGTGAAGAGCGGGGCACGTGTGCGCCGAATCGAGAGCGCCGCCGAGGCCGAGCCGGTCCCGGCGGTGGAGGAGACGAGCCGATGACGCCGATGGTTCAGCTGACGATCGCGGGCGACGTGGCCGAGGCGGAGGAGATCCAGGAGATCCTCACGCGCGCCGGAATCGAGTCCGCGCTGGAGGTGGCGGTCGAGCACCACCCGCGCGAGACCGAGGACGCGCCGCAGAAGGTGCTCGTTCCCGAGGAGTCGCTCGAGGCGGCCCAGAACGCGATCGAGGCTCTGACGGAGCCCGACGAGCTGGTCTCGGACGTCTGATTCGACAGCCCGACTTCTCGGCGCTCGCGGCGCGCTATGACGAGCTGCGCCCGGCCGACGCGAACTGGGAGGAGCTCTTCGAACGAGTCCTCGCGCTCGGGAGGCTGGCGTCGGGCCGGACGCTCGACGTCGGCTGCGGGACGGGTCGCGTCTCGGCAGCGCTGGCCGCACGCGGGGCCCGAGTCTGGGGCGTCGACCCCGCCCCCGGGATGCTGGAGGTGGCCAGGTCCCGGGTCCCGCGCGGGGTCGGCCTGAAGGAGGGGAGGGCGGAGGCTCTGCCTTTCCGGGACGGGTGGTTCGACGCCGCCGTCTGCTGGCTCACCGTCCACCTCATGGACCGTCCGCGCGCGTTCGCCGAGCTGGCGCGCGTGCTGGGCCCGGGCGGGCGGCTGGTGATCGCGACCTTCGACCCGGCCCACTTCGACGCCTTCTGGCTGAACCGGCTCTTTCCCTCGATGGAGGCCGCCGACCGCGCCCGTTTCCCGCGCCCGGATGAGCTCGAGCAGGAGCTCGTCGGCGGCGGGCTTCGACCCGAGCCTCGAGCGGCTCTCGCAGCGCGCCTCCATCTCCCGCGACTCCGCGCTCGCCAGGATCCGCGGCCGGCACATCTCGACGTTCCAGCTCATCGGCGAGGACGAGTACGCCGCCGGCCTCGCCCGGGCGGAGCGCGAGCTCCCCGAACGGATCGACTACGCGCTCGAGTGGCTGCTGGTGACCGGCGGGCGCCCCTGACCCCTGGCACGCCCGCCGGCCCACTACCGCGTTACGAGGCCGTCGCGCAGACCACGCGGGCGGTCAGATTCCAGCTGCCTGCGCTGATCCGGCCGTCGACCTGGTAGGTCGTGCCGCTGTCCTGGACGGCGCTCTGCGTGATCGTGATGGTCGGGGTGCCGCTGATCCCGCTCGTGTTGTAGCCGCCGCTGATCGCCTTCTTCCCGCTCGGGCACGTCGCGGTCGCGGAGTGGTTCCCCGTGCCGGTCTGGACGGTTCCCGACACGAGCTCGAGTCCGCTGATCCCGGCCGGCCCGGCCGGCCCGGCCGGCCCAGCTGCGCCGGTTGCGCCGGTCGCGCCCTTCGGACCCGCTGGTCCCTTCGGGATCTGGCCGCTCTTGAAGTCCGCGGACAACAACGAGTGGTTGAGGACCTTCGACGTGTTGACTGCGTTGGCCTTTAGTTGCACGGTGCCGACGCTGTTCCTCGGCAGCGACACGGCGGCGTACGACGCACCGCCGAGGGCGACGAAGAGAGCGAGCATGGCGACGACCAGTGACGGGCTGGGACGGGTGGAGAGGAGACGGCGCATGGAGCGACCCCTTTCGTTGAGGGCTGCCGGCGGGCAGCCTCGTGGTGAAGGCGGCTACGTGGTAGCGCGACCGAGCCACGGTACCGACGCGGCGAGACGGCGCGCGGTTCGGGGCCTACGCCGCTCTTATGCCCGCAGGTCGCCGCAGCCGTACTCCGAGTTTGCTCAACCGCGTGTGGAGTGTCTGATACCGCTCGCGCTTGGCAACGGCCATGGCCGACCGATCGTCCGCGAGCTCGGCGATGATGGACTCATGGCGCTTCGCGTACCACGTCGCGGCGGCAATGACGGCATCGAGCTCCTCGGCCGAGAGGCTCTCGAGCGGATCCAGCGTGGCAGGCTCAGCAGACACAACCGTGATGCTAGCCCCGGCGCCGGTCGTCAGCGGCTGGAAAGTGAAGCGAAAGAGTGTCGATCTTGACACCAACGCGCGATGCCGATCTGGCCGCTCTCCAGGCCAACTGCGCCCTGAAGATTTATCGTCGGCATCCGGTGTCGACCCAGCCTCCTCCGCTGGCAGGCGAGCCCCACCCTGAGACTCTGGAGGGCGAGCTGCTCCGCGGGCTCGTCCACGATCCAGCCGGATGCAAGGGAGACTTCCTGCCTGACGGACGGCTGGACACTGGCTACACGTACTACGACGAGCGCGGCCGCCCGCTCTACACGATCTACCTGGAGGGCAAGCGGCATAGCGAGGTGTTCGTGCAGAAGGGTGTTACGAAACTCAACTTCAGGACGCTCCCGGTAGACCCGCCTGATGGGTCACCAGAGCTATCGGGCCGTTCCAAGCGGTGGGCTGGAGGCGTGCGCGTCGACGAGACCATCCTCCAGGCGTGTCGCGCGCTACTCGTTCACGAGCTTGGCCCCGAGAGCTTCGCGCGAGTCGTGGTCTGGGACGCACAGGTCGTGTCTGGCCGCATTGAGGGGGCCGAGTACACCTCGCACGAGAAGGTCGTTGAGATACGACACCGCGAGGACGAGCTTGTAGCCAGGTTCGTTGAGTACCTCTTGAGCCAGGAGCGTCCTTCGGTTTCACGCAACATCCAGATCAACGGCAAAACGATCGTGTCCGACGTCTACGACTCGAAGGAGCACATCCTGTTCGAGGCGAAGGCGGACAGTGCGGATCGCTCGATGCTCCGCATGGCCATCGGCCAGCTCTATGACTACGCGCATTTCGGGTTCCGCGATCCAAAGGAGCGACGCCGGCTACGTCTCGCTGTGGTGCTGCCCGGCCGGCCGGCTGCGGATTTCGAGGAACTTCTAGGTTCGCTGGGCATCGGGCTCGCCTGGGCCGAGGATGGAGGCTTCGTCGAGCGGCTCTAGGGCTCAATTGGACGGTTCGTCCGACGCGATCGGTTACCCTGACGCCACACCGTTCCTTTAACCCGGTCCCTGAGAGGCCGGAAAGGAGTGCCATATGAGTCTGCCTGCAAGTCGGCCTGCGACCCCAGCCGCGCCCTGAGCCCGGTCGGCGTGTCGGCCGCGAAAGTCCTGCTGGACGGCGAGGCCGTCGAGCGCACGCTCTCGCGGATCGCCCACGAGATCATCGAGCGCAATCCCGAGCTCGACCGGGTCGCGCTCGTCGGCATCCACACGCGCGGCGTCTCCCTCGCCCAGCGCCTCCGCCGGCTCATCGAGGAGTTCTCCGGCCACGAGGTCGCGTTCGGCACGGTCGACATCACCTTCTACCGCGACGACGTCCACGTGCGCGGCGGCGAGGCCCCGCAGCACGCCCAGCCGCTCGTGCGCGCGACGAAGCTCGACTTCCCGCTCGAGGGCCGCACCTGCGTCCTCGTCGACGACGTCCTCTACACCGGCCGCACGATCCGCGCCGCCGTCGAGGCGCTCTTCGACTACGGCCGGCCTGCCCGCGTCCAGCTCGCCGTGCTCGTCGACCGCGGCCACCGCGAGCTGCCGATCCGCCCCGACTACGTCGGCAAGAACCTCCCCACCGGCCGCGACGAGCGGATCCAGGTCGAGCTGGTCGAGGTGGACGAGGTCGACCGCGTCCTGCTCATCTCCACATCCGAGGAGGCAACGCCTTGAACATCCGCGTCATGCGGGAGAACCTGCTCCCGCCCGGCCGGCCGCCGCGCCGGCACCTGATCTCGGTCGCCGACCTGACACGCGACGACGTCGAGCGCCTGCTCGCCACGGCGCGCACGTTCGAGCGGTCGCTCGAGCGGGAGATGAAGAAGCTGCCGACCCTGCGCGGCCGGCTGCTGATCAACGTCTTCTACGAGTCCTCGACCCGCACCTCGTCGAGCTTCGAGCTCGCCGCCAAGCGGCTCTCGGCGGACACGATGTCGATCAAGGCCAGCGGCTCCTCGGTGGACAAGGGCGAGTCGCTGAAGGACACGGCGATCACGCTCGGCGCCTACGACCCGGACGTGATCGTGCTGCGCCACCCGCAGATCGGCGCGCCCGAGCTCGTCGCGCGGGTGACCGAGCGCGCACATCGTGAACGCGGGCGACGGCAAGCACCAGCACCCGACGCAGGCGCTGCTCGACCTCTACACGATCCAGCAGGAGCTGGGCCGCATCGAGGGCCTGCACGTGGCGATCGTCGGCGACGTCCTCCACTCGCGGGTCGCGCGCTCGAACATCCAGGCGCTGACGCTGATGGGCGCGCGGGTGACCCTGGTCGGGCCGCCGCCGCTCATCCCGCGCGGGATCGAGGCGATGGGCTGCGAGGTCTCCTACGACATCGAGACGATCAAGGCCGCCGACGTCGTCTACATCCTGCGCATGCAGCGCGAGCGGATGCAGGAGGGCGCCAACTACGTGCCGAGCCTGCGCGAGTACACGGCGCGCTGGGGCGTCACGCCCGAGCGGCTGCGGCCGGGCCAGAAGGTGATGCACCCCGGCCCGATGAACCGCGGCGTCGAGATCGACCCGCGCGTCGCCGACGCGGCCGACGCGCTGATCGAGACCCAGGTGCGCGCCGGGCTCGTCACCCGCATGGCGGTGCTCTACGACCTGCTCACCCACGGCCCGGCCGGCGTCCAGTCGGCGGCGCGTCCACGAGATCGAGGTGGCGTGATGCTGTTCGCGAAGGAGGGCCGCAAGGCCGATCTGGTGATCCGGGGCGCCCGCGTGCTCGACCCGGTCGAGGGGATCGACGCGAAGCTGGACGTGCGCGTCGACGCGGGCACGATCGTCGAGCTCGGCACCGGGCTCGACGCCAACGCGCACCGCGTCGTCGAGGCGGACGGGCTGCTGCTCGCGCCCGCGTTCGTCGACCCGCACGTCCACCTGCGCACGCCCGGGCCGCGAGGACGAGGAGACGATCGCCTCCGGCACCGCGGCGGCCGCGGCGGGCGGCTACTGCGCGATCCTCGCCATGCCGAACACCGACCCCGTGACCGACTCGGCCGCCGTGCTCGGGGCGCTGATCGAAGCCGCCGAGAGCGATGCGGCGATCCCGGTCGGCTTCCTGGCGGCGATCACGAAGGGCCAGTCCGGCCAGGAGCTGACCGAGATGGGCGAGCTGGCCGACGCCGGCGCGGCCGGGTTCACCGACGACGGGCACCCCGTCGTCGCGCCGGGCCTGATGCGCCGCGCGCTCCAGTACCACGCGATCACCGGCCGGCGGCTCGCGCTGCACTGCGAGGAGCCGACGCTCTCCCGCGGCGGCCACATGCACGAGGGAGCGGTCTCCGCCGAGCTCGGCTTCACCGGCTACCCGTCGGTGGCCGAGAGCCTCATGGTCGAGCGCGACCTCTCGCTGGCCGCCTACGAGGGGCAGCTCGTGCACCTGATGCACCTCTCGGCGCGCGAGTCGGTCGAGGCGCTCGCCCGCGCCCAGGCGTCCGGCCTGGCCGCGACCGGCGAGGTCACGCCGCACCATCTCTGCCTCACCGACGAGGCCGTGCGCTCGCTCGACTCGAACGTGAAGATGAACCCGCCGCTGCGGGCCGAGGAGGACCGGCAGGCGCTGATCGACGCGCTGCGCAGCGGCACGATCGGCTCGGTCGCGACCGATCACGCGCCGCACGCGCGGCACGAGAAGGAGGTGCCGTTCGAGGCGGCGCCGTTCGGCGTGACCGGGCTGGAGACCTCGTTCGCGGTGCTCTACACGGAGCTCGTCGCGACCGGGGTGCTCCCGCTGGAGATCCTGCTGGAGCGGATGTCCGACGGGCCGGCGCGTGCCTTCGGGCTCGAGCCGCCGCGGATCGCGGTCGGCGCGCCCGGCGAACCTCACGCTGATCGACACCGGCGCGAGCTGGCGGGTCGACGAGGGCGGGTTCCACTCGCGCTCGGTCAACTCGTGGCTGCTCGGCCGGACGCTGGAGAGCAAGGTGCGCATGACCGTGGCCGCCGGCCGCGTGGTGTTCGAGGGATGACCGCCTTTCTGGCGCTCGAGGACGGGACGGTCTTCCCGGGAGAGTCGGTCGGCGCGCCGGGCTTCGCGTTCGGCGAGGCGGTCTTCACGACTGCGATGACCGGCTACCAGGAGGTCGTCACCGACCCCAGCTTCAGCGAGCAGATCGTCTGCTTCACGCGCGCCGATGGTGGGCAACTACGGCGTCGAGCGGGTCGCGCTCCGAGTCGGGCCGTGTGCAGGCCCGGGCCGTGCTCATGCGGGAGGCGCGAGGGCCGGCCTGGACGGACTGGCTGCACGATCGCGGCGTCGTCGCCCTCTCGGGAATCGACACGCGCTCGCTCGTGCTGCACCTGCGCGAGCGGGGCGCGATGCGCTCGATAGCCGTCTCCGGCGACGCGTCGCCGGAGGAGGCTGTGGCCGCGTGCAGGCAGCAGCCGTTGATGGCCGGCCGCGCGCTGGCCGCCGCGGTCTCGACGAAGGAGTCCTACGTGCACAGCGAGCAGGGCGCCGTTCGGATCGCGGTCGTCGACTACGGCTGCAAGCGCTCGATCCTGCGCCGTCTCGTGGCTGCGGGCGCCGCGGTCACCGTGTTCCCACACGACGCCGACCCCGACGAGCTGGCCGGGTTCGACGGCGTCCTGCTCTCCAGCGGGCCCGGCGATCCCGAGCCGCTCGGACAAGGAGACCGCCACCGTGCGGGACCTGCTCGGCCGGGTGCCGATCCTGGGGATCTGCCTCGGCCACCAGCTGCTGGCCCTCGCCGCCGGGCACCGCACCTTCAAGCTCCCGTTCGGCCACCGCGGCGCGAACCACCCGGTGCACGACCGCCGCGCGGATCGCGTCCTCGTGACCAGCCAGAACCACGGCTTCGCCGTCGAGCCGAGCGACGGGCCCGAGGCGACGCATGTCTCGCTCTACGACGGCACCGTCGAGGGCCTCGACTTCCCCGAGCTTCGCGCGCGCTCGGTGCAGTTCCACCCGGAGGCGGGGCCGGGCCCGCACGACGCCTGGCCGATCCTCGAATCGTGGGTTCAGGAGGTGAGCGACCGTTGCCGCGGCGTGACGACCTCGAGACCATCTGCCTGATCGGCTCCGGCCCGATCGTGATCGGCCAGGCCTGCGAGTTCGACTACGCGGGCTGTCAGGCGCTGAAGGTGCTGCGCGCCGACGGCTACCGCACCGTCGTCGTCAACTCGAACCCGGCGACGATCATGACCGACCCCGGCTTCGCCGACCGCACGTACCTCGAGCCGCTCGACCACGACGGGGTCGCGGACGTGCTGGAGCGCGAGCGCCCGGACGCGCTGCTCCCGACGCTGGGCGGCCAGACCGCGCTCAACCTCGCGCTGGAGCTGGCCGAGTCCGGAGTGCTGGCCGCGCTCGGCATCGAGCTGATCGGTGCGCCGATCGACGTGATCCAGCGCGCCGAGGACCGCGAGCTCTTCCGCGACGCGGTGCGCAGCGTCGGCCTCGAGGTACCGAGCTCGCGCATCGTGCGCGACCTCGACGAGCTCGACGGCATCGCCGTCCCCGCGGTCGTGCGCCCGGCCTTCACGCTCGGCGGCCACGGCGGCGGCTTCGCCACCACGCACGCGGAGCTGCTGAAGCAGGTCGAGATCGGGCTGCGCGCGTCGCCGATCGGCCAGGTGCTCGTCGAGGAGTCGGTGCGCGGCTGGGACGAGTTCGAGCTCGAGGTGATCCGCGACCGGCGACGACAACGTCGTCGTCGTGTGCTCGATCGAGAACCTCGACCCGATGGGCGTCCACACCGGCGACTCGGTCACCGTTGCGCCGCAGATGACGCTGTCGGACGAGGCGTACCAGGAGCTGCGCGACGCGGCGGCCGCGGTGGTGCGCGCCGTCGGCGTCGAGTGCGGCGGCTCGAACATCCAGTTCGCGCGCGACCGCGACACGGGCGACCTGCGCGTGATCGAGATGAACCCGCGCGTGTCGCGCTCGTCGGCGCTGGCCTCGAAGGCGACGGGCTACCCGATCGCCAAGGTGGCCGCCAAGCTCGCCGTCGGCTACACGCTCGACGAGATCCCGAACGACCTGACGCGGACGACGCCGGCGAGCTTCGAGCCAACGCTCGACTACGTCGTCGTCAAGGTGCCGCGTTTCGCGTTCGAGAAGTTCCCGGGCGCCGATCACCGGCTCGGCACCCAGATGAAGAGCGTGGGGGAGGCGATGGGGATCGGCCGCACCTTCGCGGAGGCCTTCGGCAAGGCGCTGCGCTCGCGGGAGCTGGACGCGGGCGCGGTCACTCCGTGGGCGAACCTGGCCGACCTCCCGGAGGGCCTGCACCCGTGGTTCGGCGCCGAGCTGGCCCGGATGCGCGGGACGCTGAACGCCGTCCGTTCGCTGGACGGGCTCGCCGAGAGCGACTGGACGGCGCTCAAGCGCGCCGGGTCTCTCCGATCGCGAGATCGCGGCCCAGTGCGGCGCCGAGGAGTGGGAGGCACGGGCGCGCCGGGTCGCCGCCGGCGTCCGCCCCGCCTACCGCCGCGTCGACTCGTGCGCGGGCGAGGTCGAGGCCGCGTCCAACTACTTCTACTCCACCTGGGGCGAGGCCGACGAGGCGCCGCCCGGAGCCCGGCCGCTCGGTGGTCATCCTCGGCTCGGGGCCGAACCGCATCGGCCAGGGGATCGAGTTCGACTACTGCTGCACGCACGCGGTTGCGAGCTTCCGCGCCCAGGGCTACGAGGCCGTGATGGTGAACTGCAACCCGGAGACGGTCTCCACCGACTACGACACCTCCGACCGCCTCTACTTCGAGCCGCTCGGCATCGAGGAGGTGCTCGCCGTCTGCGAGCGCGAGCAGCCGGCCGGCGTCGTCATCCAGTTCGGCGGCCAGACCCCGCTCAAGCTGGCGCGCGCGCTCGAGGCGGCCGGCTACCGGATCCTGGGCACGCCGTTCGACGCGGTCGACCTCGCCGAGGATCGCGAGCGCTTCGGCGCGCTGCTCGACGAGCTGGAGATCCGCTGCCCGGACTGGAGCACCGCGGCCACGGGCGACGAGGCTGCCGCGGCCGCCGACCGCATCGGCTACCCGGTGCTCGTGCGGCCCTCGTACGTGCTGGGTGGGCGCGCGATGCGGGTCTGCTACGGCGAGGACGACGTGCGCGCGGCGATGCGCGGCGCGGCCGGCCGCGTGCTGGTCGACCGCTTCCTGGAGAACGCCGTCGAGATCGACGTCGACGCGCTCTGCGACGGCTCGGACACGTACGTGGCCGCGGTGATGGAGCACGTCGAGGAGGCCGGCGTCCACTCGGGCGACTCCTCCTGCGTGCTTCCCCCGCAGTCGCTTTCGGCCGCCGCCGCCTATGAGATCGACGGGATCGTCCGGAAGCTCGCGCCCGCGCTCGGAGTCGTCGGCCTCGTCAACATCCAGCTCGCCGTCGTCGGCGGCGAGGTGTTCGTGCTCGAGGTCAACCCGCGCGCCTCGCGGACGGTGCCGTTTGCGAGCAAGGCGATCGCCGTCAATCTCGTGGACGCGGCGTGCCGGCTCGCCGGAGGTTTGCGGGTCGACGAGCTCGGCCTCCCGGCCGAGCGCGAGCCCTCCGAGGTCAGCGTCAAGGCTGCGGTGCTGCCGTTCGGCCGCTTCCCGGGTGCGGATCCCGTGCTCGGCCCGGAGATGCGCTCGACCGGCGAGGTTATGGCGAGCGCGTCCGACCTGCCGACCGCGTTCGCGAAGGCGGAGCGGGCGGCCGGGCGGCCGCTGCCGCACGGCGGCACGGCGTTCCTCTCGGTGCGCGACGCGGACAAGGACGACCTCGCGCCGATCGCGCACGGCCTCGCCGATCTCGGCTTCGAGCTGCTGGCCACGGCCGGCACGGCGCACGCGCTCGCCGCGGCGGGTCTCGCGGTGCGCGGCGTCGAGAAGGGCGCGGCGATCGTGGATCTGATCCGGCGCGGGCGCTGCGATCTCGTCGTCAACACGCCCGAGGGCCGGAACGCCCGCCGGGACGGCTACCTGATCCGGGAGGCCGCCCTGGCCGCCCGAGTGCCCTGCGTCACGACCCTCGCCGGAGCTGGCGGCGGCCGTGCACGCGATCGCCAATGCACGCCCGGAGATCGCGATCTCCCTGCAGGAACGGCACGCGCAGCAGGCCAGGACGGCATGAGACCGGCGCCCGGCACGGCGGTTGCGGCACGGGTCGTGAGCGGGGCGCGGCGCGTTCCGACGGCCGTCACCGGCTCGGACCGGGTCGGGCCCTACACGCTGCTTCGCGTCGATCGCGACGTGCTCGAGCCCGGGATCCCGGGGCAGTTCTTCATGCTCTCGCCGCCGGGCCGGCTCCTGCCCCGGCCGATGAGCCTCTGCCTCGCGCCGCCAGGCGAGCTCGGCTTCCTCATCGATCCGATCGGACCCGGGACGCGGGCGCTCTGCGCGCTGGAGGCGGGCGACGAGGTGACCGTGTTCGGGCCGCTCGGCAACGGCTACGACCTCGACGTCGAGCGTCCGCTGCTCGTCGGCGGCGGGATCGGGATCGCGCCGCTCCCGTACGCCTCCGCGGCGCTCGGGAGCCCGCCCGCGATCCTCGGCTTCCGCAGCGTCTGGCACGCCGAGGCCGCGGCGCTCGTGCCGAACGCCGAGGTCGTCGTCGAGCCGAGGCTCGTCACCGAGCTGCTCCCCGCCGACCGCCGCGACCTGCTGGTCTGCGGGCCGGAGCCGATGCTGAGGGCGATCGAACGGCTGCGCCCCGGGGCGCAGCTCGCCTGGGAGGCGCCGATGGCGTGCGGCTACGGCGCCTGCTACGGCTGCGTCGTCGGCGTGGGCGGAGAGCTGAAGCGGCTCTGCATCGAGGGCCCCGTGCTCTGCAGCGGGCGACGCTAGACCGTGCTGCTGAACGCTTCCGGCTGCCTCGACGCGCTGACTGCGCCCGACGTCGCGCGGGCGCTCGACGCGTTCGTGACGAAGACGGTGACGCCGCTCCCGCGGCAGGGCAACGCGCCGGTCCGGATCGCCGAGACCGAGCACGGGATGCTGAACTCGATCGGGCTCGCCAACCCGGGCATCGACCGCTTCCTCGCCGAGGTGCTGCCCCGGCTCGGCGACCTGGGCGTTCCGGTGTGGGTCTCGGTCGGCGGCTTCGCCGCGCACGAATACGCCGAGAGCTGCGCCCGCCTGGACGAGCGCGACGAGGTGGCCGCGATCGAGCTCAACGTCTCCTGCCCGAACGTGCCCGAGGCGCCCGAGAGCGCCGCGGAGATCGTCGCCGCCGCCCGGCCGGCGACCGGAAAGCCGCTCTACGCGAAGCTCTCGCCGGCCGTCTCGGACGTCGCGGCCGTCGCCGTCGCCGCGCGCGACGCCGGGGCCGACGGCCTCTCGCTCGTCAACACGATCCGCGGCCTGGCGCTGGACGAGCGCACCCTCGCGCCCCGGCTCGGGACGGCGTCCGGCGGCTACTCGGGCCCGCCGCTGAAGCCGATCGCGCTGGCCGCCGTCTTCGCCGCCTACCGCGCGACGGAGCTCGACATCGTGGCCATGGGCGGGGTCACGACCGGCCGCGACGCGCTGGAGCTGATCGCTGCGGGCGCGCGGCACGTCGCGCTCGGGACGATCCTGTTCGCCGATCCGGATGCGCCGGCCAGGATCCGCGCCGAGCTTGCCGCGGAGGCCGCCGCTCACGGCTTCGCCGATCCCGGCCAGGCCCGCGGAGTCGCGCACCAACCCGCCCGCAACCTCGACCAGAAGTCGAGAGTTTCGGCCTAAAAGCCCTGGAAAAAACCTGCTTTTTGTCTTGTTGTCCGCAGCGGCCAGGTGCTAGTATCCCGCGCCAACGTGCCGACCAAGACCCAGGCTCAGGCTCCGGTTCGCTCACTCGATCAGCGCATGGAGGCGCTCAAGCGGGCGAACGACATCAGGGTCCGGCGCGCACAGCTGAAGAAGGATCTGAAGAGCGGTGCGGCGCAGATCCAGAACATCCTGGCCGAGCCGCCCGAGTTCGTGTCCACGGCCAAGGTCTTCGACATGCTGCTCGCCGTCCCCAAGTTCGGCCGCGTGAAGGCCGCGCGATTCCTCAACCTGTGCCGGATCAGCCAGTCCAAGACCGTCGGCGGGCTCTCCGAACGGCAGCGGTCGGAGCTGATTGGGCTCTTCGACCGGTAGGACGACACTGCCGGTCCTCGTGATCACCGGCACCTCCGGGGCCGGCAAGGGAACGCTCGAACGGCCGCTGCTCGAACGCATGCCGGAGCTCGAGCTCGCGATCTCGGCGACGACGCGGGAGCGAAGGCAGGGCGAGCTGGAGGGCCGCGAGTACTACTTCGTCTCGCCGGACGAGTTCGCCCAGCTGGTCGCGGACGGCGCGTTCATCGAGTATCTCGATCATCCCTGGGGCCAGCGGGTCGGCACCCTGCGCAGCGAGATCGATCGCATCCAGGGCAAGGGTCGCGTGCCCCTGCTCGACCTGGAGACGAAGGGCGCGCTCGCGATCCAGGAGCAGGTGCCGGGCGCGGTGACGATCTTCGTCAAGGCGCCGTCGTTCGCCGAGCTCGAGCGCCGTCTGCGGGACCGGGCCACCGAGAGCGGCGGCGAGATCGAGAAGCGGCTGCTCGTCGCGCGCGAGCAGCTCGAGCTCGAGCATGCGTTCGACCACGTGATCGTGAACGACGATCTGGACCGGGCGGTCGCCGAGCTGGAGGGCGTCGTGCGGCGGGTGCTGGCCGCCGCAGGTACGATGACCGCATGATTCATCCCCGTATCGACGAACTGCTCGAGAAGGTCGACTCCCGCTACGCGCTGGTGATCGTTGCGGCCAAGCGGGCGCGTCAGATCAACAACTACCACCATCAGCTCGGCGAGGGCACGTTCGACCAGTTCGCCCCGCCGCTCGTGGAATCCCGCTCGAAGAACTACCTCACGATGGCCTTCGAAGAAGTCGCCGAAGGCAAGATCGAGTACGCCTACAAGTAGGCCGGTCCCTGTGCCGATGCCCTGAGGGTCGGCACAATGAGCGTATGGCCCGAGTGCTCGTAGGTGTCACCGGGGGGATCGCGGCCTACAAGGCCTGCGAGCTCGTCCGGCTGCTCGTCCGCTCCGGGCACGAGGTGGTACCGCTCGTGACCCGGGGCGCCGACCGGTTCGTGCGGCGCGAGACCTTCGAGGCGCTGGCCCGCCGCGGCCCGCCGGAGCACTCCGTACCCGCATCTGGAGCGCGCCGACCTCTTCGTGATCGCGCCGCTCACCGCGAACACGCTCGCGCGGCTGGCGCACGGCCTCGCCGACGATCTCGTCACCGAGGCGGCGCTCGCCCACGACGGTCCGCTGCTCGTCGCGCCTGCGATGAACGCCCGCATGTGGGCGCACCCGGCGACGCAGGCGAACGCAGAGCTGCTGCGCGCGCGGGGCGTCGAGCTGATCGGGCCGGAGGAGGGGGAGCTCGCAGAAGGCGAGCACGGCGCGGGCCGGATGGCCGAGCCAGAGGCGATCCACGCGCGGTGCGTGCAGCTGCTCGCCGGAGGCGGGTCGCTTCAGGGGCGGAGGGTGGTCGTCAGCGCCGGCGGGACGCGCGAGCCGCTGGACTCGGTGCGGTTTCTCGGGAACCGGTCGTCCGGCCGGATGGGCGTCGCCCTGGCCGCAGAGGCGCGGCGGCGCGGGGCCGAAGTGACGCTGCTCGCCGCCAACCTCTCCGTTCCGGCGCCCGCGGGCGTGGAAGTCGTGGAGACGCCGACAGCCGCCGACCTCGAGCGCGAGGCGCTCCGGCGCTCGTCGGCGGACGTCGTGCTGATGGCGGCCGCGGTCGCCGACTACCGGCCGGTGGAAGCGCACGGCGGCAAGCGGCCGAAGTCCGGCGAGCCGTGGGAGGTCGTGCTCGAGCCGACGGCCGACATCCTGCGCGCGCTCGGCGAGCGGCGCGTCAACGGACAGATTCTCGTCGGCTTTGCGGCCGAGCACGGTGAGGCCGGGATCGAGCGGGCACGCGGCGAAGCTGCGTGCGAAGGGCGCGGACCTCGTCGTCTACAACGACGTCTCGCGCAGCGACGTGGGCTTCGACGCACCCGACAACGAGGTGACTCTCATCGGAGCGGCCGGCGAGCGAGCGTTGCACAAGGCCCGCCAAGGAGCGGATCGCAGGCGAGATCCTCGACGAGGTCGCGCGCCTGCTGGGGACGGATGGACGCGGCGGGTAGGCCGGGCCTGCGGGCCGAGGGCTCGGGTGCCGAGGCGATCGACCGGGTGGTCGCGAACCTCGGGCTGGTCATGCACGCGCCGGAGGAGACCCTGCAGCTCTGCGTGCTGTGCCTGGTGGCCGAGGGCCATCTGATCATCGAGGACTTCCCGGGAGTGGGGAAGACGATGCTGGCGAAGGCGCTCGCCCGCTCGGTCGACTGCCGGTTCTCGCGGCTCCAGTTCACGCCCGACCTGCTTCCCACCGACGTCACCGGCGTCAACGTCTTCAACCAGCAGCGCAACGAGTTCGAGTTCCGGCCCGGGCCCGTGTTCGCGAACATCCTGCTCGTCGACGAGATCAACCGCGCCTCGCCGAAGACCCAGGCGGCGCTGCTGGAGTGCATGCAGGAGGACCAGGTCACCGTGGACGGCGTCACGTACCCGCTCGAGCGGCCGTTCATGGCCCTCGCCACGCAGAACCCCGTCGAGTACGAGGGCACCTACCCGCTGCCCGAGGCCCAGCTCGACCGCTTCACGCTGCGCATCGCGATCGGCTACCCGCCGCTCGGCGACGAGGCGCGCATGCTGTCCGAGCAGACCAGCGACCCGCCGCTCGACTCGCTGACGCCCGCGGTGACGGCGGCCGAGGTACTGGCGGCGATCGAGGAGGCGAAGGCCGTGTTCGTGGAGGAGAGCCTCAACCGCTACGTCGTCGCCGTCCTCCGGTACACCCGCTCCGACGAGCGCCTCTACCTCGGCGCGAGTCCCCGCGCCGGGATAGCGCTGCTGCGCGTCGCCAAGGCGAGGGCGCTCGCCGACGGCCGCGCCTACGTCGTACCCGACGACGTGAAGGCGGTCGCCGGGCCGGTCCTCGCACACCGGCTGATCCTCGCGCCGGAGGCGCGGGCCGGCGGGCTCACCGGCTTCGACCTCGTACGCGAGGCGTTCGAGCGAACGCCGGTCCCCGTCTAGCTGTGACCCGCCGTGGCCGCTTCGCGCTCGCGCTCGGCCTTCTCACCTACGTCTGCGCCTGGGCGTTCGGCTCGAAGCCGCTGTACCCGGTGGCCGTGGGGCTCGTGCTCGCGGTCGCCGTCGCCTGGGTCTGGGTCGGGCTCTCGAACCGGCCGCTGCGGCTGCACCGGCGGCTCCCGGGCGGCGATCACGTCGAGGGCGACGACGTCCACGTCGAGCTCGAGCTCCAGCGCTCCGGCGGGATCGCCCCCGGCTCGCTGGTGCTCGTCGAGCGGATCGCCAAGCTCGGCGAGCAGCGCACCCCGATCGGCTCCGGACGGGCGGAGTACGACCTCACCGGCCTGGCTCGCGGGCGCTACGTCTTCGAGCGGGCGACCGCAGTGATCGAGGACCCGCTCGGCCTGCAGCGGCTGCGAGGTCGACCTGCAGACGAGCGGTGCCGTGCTCGTCTACCCGCGGCTCGTCGAGCTCGACCGGCTCTTCTCGGAGAGCGGCCTGAGCGCCCTCGACGGGCGGCGGCTGCTGCTGCGACGTCCCAGCGGCTTCGAGCTGCACAGCGTTCGCGAGTACGGCGAGGGGGAGTCGCTCCGGCGCGTGCACTGGCCGTCGACGGCCAAGCGCGGCGAGCTGATGGTGAAGGAGCTCGAGGACGCACCGCGTGACGAGGTGGCGGTCCTGCTGGACTGCGACGGGCGCTCGGTGGAGGGCACGCCCCCCGACTCGAGCTTCGACCTCCAGGTGCGCGCCGCCGGGTCGATCCTGAAGGCGCACGCCCGCCGCGGCCGGCGCGCCGTGCTCGTCCTCAACTCGCACAGGCGCGAGACGCAGCGCGTGCACTCGTTCGAGGGCGACTGGCGGCATGCGCTCGAATTGCTGGCGGCTGTCGAGCCCGGCTCGACGTCATCGGCAGCGGCGCTGCTCGCCGACGAGGGAGGGACAGCAGCGCGCTCGCTGGAGCTCACCGTCGTGACGGCGACGCTCGACGGCGCGCTCCTCGACCGCCTGCTGAAGCGCGCGCTCGCGCGGCACAGCGTGTCACTCGTCTTCGTCGAGGCGGCCAGCTTCGCACCGGAGCCCACGGCGCAGCGGCATCCCGTGCTGCTCCGCCTGCAGAGCGTCGGCGTTCCCGTGGCCGTGCTGCGCCGCGGCGACGACCTCGCGTCGGTGCTCTCGGCACCGCAGCTCGCGGGAGCGGCCCGTGCGTGAGGCCGGGCGGACCGCGCTGCTGCTCGTGTTTCCGGCGCTCATCATCGCGGCCGGCTGGGCGCGGATCGAGCAGCCCGCCGCACCCGGTGGGCAGGTGCTGTGGGTGGCGCTCCTCGGCGTCGCGCCTGCGCTGCTCCCCCGGCTCTCGCTCCGCCTGGCTGCCGCCGCCGTCGCGCTGGCGCTCGTCCTGCACACCGCGCTTCGCGTGTCCGTGCTCGATGCCCGGCCGTTCAGCGCGCACGACTTCTTCGGCCCGCTGCTCTCGCACTTCGGGCGCGGGCTCGGCGACTACTACGACGTGGGCCTCCCGTTCGATCGCCACTTCCACGTGTACATGCACGGTGTGGCGTTGCTCGCGGTCTTCGCCGGCTGCCTCTGCGTCGGCCTCTGCGTGGCCTCCCGCAAGCCCGCCGCGGCCGCGGTCTCGCTGCTCGTGTGGGCGGCCTGGCCGGCGACGCTGCTGACCGGGCCCGGGGACCTGCTGCGCGGCGCGTTCGTGCTTGCCGGGGTCCTGCTCCTGCTCACGGCCGTGCGGCCTGCGCCCGGCCGCCGCACGGGCCTCGCGCTGGCGCTGGCCGGCGTGCTCACCCTCGGTGCGCTCGCCGTGTCCACGTCACCGGCGGTGGCCAAGAGCGAGTTCCTCCAGTGGCAGCAGTGGGACCTCTACAACCGGCCCGACAACCCGGTCGGCGTCGGGTACGTCTGGAACATGAACTTCGGCGGGATCACCTTCCCCAAGAAGATCACGACCGTCTTCCGCGTCAACGCGCCGGCGACCCCGCACTACTGGCGCGCTACGACGCTCGACACGTTCGAGGGCCCGGGGTGGATCGAGGGCGATCTCGCGCCGGTGGCCGCGACCTCCGACGGCGGCCGCGACGTGCTGGCGGCCGATCCATCGCTTCCCAGTGCGGGCCGGCACAGCGAGCACTGGATCGAGCAGCGCGTGACGATGGCGGCCCTGCGCGACGATCACCTCGTGGGGGCCGGCACGCCGGTCGCCTACGACCGCGGCGACGTCGAGAACGTCACCTACGAGGAAGACGGGGTGGCGGTCGCGGCGGATCCGCTCGCCCGTGACCAGCGCTACACCGTCTGGAGCTACGCGCCGCAGCCGACCCCGAAGCAGCTCGCGTCCTCGAAGCCTGTCTACCCGACGGGGACCGACGCGTTTCTCGAGCTCGAGCCCGGTCGTCTGGCCCTGCCCTTCGGCAGCCCCGGCGGCGCTGCCCGGATCGACGAGCTGGCCGCGCTGGACGAGTCGGTGGCCGCCTACGAGCCCCTCTATCGCACCGCCCGGAGGGTCGCCGCCGGAGCTGCCGAGCCCGTACGCGGCCACGGTCGCGATCGAGGCGTGGTTCCGCTCCAACCCGGCCTTCACCTACAACCAGCACCCGCACGTCACGCCCGGCGAGCTGCCCCTCGTCTGGTTCGTGACGCAGGGCAAGACCGGCTACTGCCAGTTCTATGCGGGGGCGATGGCGCTGATGTTGCGCTCCCTCGGCATTCCGGCGCGCGTCGACGCCGGCTTCACGGCGGGCAAGTACGACGCAGGCAGCCATACCTGGACGGTGACCGACCACGACGCGCACATGTGGGTCGAGGTCTGGTTCCGGGGCTACGGCTGGCTGCCGTTCGACCCCACCCCGTCCAGAGGATCGCTGAGCGGGACGTACACGACCGCGTCGCCGGCCTTCGACGTCGCCGGCGCAGGCCTGCTCGCGGTCGCAGCGCGGCTCGGGCTCAGCGGCTTCCACCTCAAGCCGCGAAGCCCCGGCGCCGGTCGGAAGGGTGGGCTCAGCGGGCTCCAGGCGGACGTGCCGCGCCGCGGCCGCGGCGTGACAGGGCTGCTGACCGACCGCGGGCGGAGCGCGAGCCTGCTGCGGTTGCTGGCGTTCGCCGCTCTCTGCGCGGTCGCGCTCGTCGTGCTCGCGAAGACCGTAGTGCGGCAGGGGCGGTACCTCACGCGCGATCCCCGGCGCGTGGCGTCCGCCTGCAGGCTGGAGCTGGCCGACTTCCTGCGCGACCAGCGCATCGCCGTGCCCGCGAGCGCGACGGCGCACGAGCTGTCCGCGCTGCTTCGCCACGAGCTCGGCGTCGACGGCCGCCCCTTCGCCGACGCGGTCGCCGGTGCACGTTACGGGCCGCCCGCCGGGGCGCGCGACTCGGCGCGGCTGGCCCGGCGCGAGCGGAAGCGGATGCTGCGCTCGCTGCGGGCCGCGCTCCCGCGCTCGAGCCGGGCGCTGCGGGCTCGTCTCGCTCCGCTCGCTGGGCGTCACGCGGTGAGGCAGGACGTCACGCGATTTGACGTGTCCGCTTGACTTGATCGCGGAGAGCTTCCCCGACCAGATCGCTGCTATGACCGAGATCTACGACCTGTTCCAGCAGGGCCGGACACTCCTCGAGCAGGGCCACGCCGCCCAGGCGCTCGTGCCGCTGGAGAAGGCGAAGCGCCGCGCGCCCGACAAGGCCTCGATCCGCGAGCGGCTCGGCATCGCGTACTTTCGGTTGCGTCGCTACGAGGAGGCCGAGTCGGAGTTCCGCGCGCTGCTCGAGCTGGCACCGACCGACGACTACGGCCACTACGCCCTCGGCCGCTGCCTCGAGAAGCGCGGCCTCGGCCCGCGAGGCGAACGGCCACTACAAGCTCGCGAGCTCCCTGCGCCCGGGCTCGAAACAGTACGCCGCTCGGATCAGGGAGCTCGAGCCGGAGATCGACCCCTGATCACGACGGAGTCGGAGCGTCAGCCGCCCTTCTCGCCCATGACCCTGCGGATCTCCTCCACCGACGTGACCCCGTTCTGGGCGAGGCGTGCGGCGTCCTGGCGCATGGTGCGCATGCCCTGCTCGACCGCGGCGGCGAAGATCTCCTCGGTCGAGCTCTCGATGATGCGCCGCACCCGGCCGCGGACGAGCAGCACCTCGTAGAGCGCGACGCGGCCCTGGTAGCCGATGCGGGAGCAGGCCGCGCAGCCGCGGGCGCGATACAGCGTGACCGGGCCCTGCGTCTCGGTGTCGAACTCGGCGAGCTCTTCGCCGCTCGCCTCGTACGCCTCCTTGCACGTACAGAGCCGACGGCAGAGCCGCTGGCTGACGATGCAGTTGACCGAGCTGGCGAGCAGGCCCGGAGTGACGCCCATGTCCTTCAGCCGCGCGACCGCGCTGGCTGCGTGCTGCGCGTGCAGAGTCGTCAGCACGAGGTGGCCCGTCATCGCCGCCTGCACCGCGATGCGCGCCGTCTCCTCGTCGCGAACCTCGCCGACGAGCAGCACGTCGGGGTCGGAGCGGAGGATCGTCCGCAGTCCGCGCGCGAAGGTCAGACCGGCCGCGTTGAAGACCTCGATCTGGTTCACGCCCTCGATCTGGT
Organism: uncultured Actinomycetes bacterium; assembly: GCA_963773175.1. GTDB lineage: Bacteria > Actinomycetota > Thermoleophilia > Gaiellales > Gaiellaceae > CAVZAC01. Next base: position 138,430 of record CAVZAC010000004.1, on the reverse strand, counting down.
ACTCCACCGGATCCTCGATCGTCATCAGCACGCGCTCCTCCGAGTTGAGCAGGTGGAGCGCGCCGTAGAGAGTCGTCGTCTTGCCGCTGCCGGTCGGTCCGCAGACGATGATCGCGCCGTACGGCTGCCTGATGCCGCGCATGAACGACTCTTCGGCGTCGGGCGCCATTCCGAGCTGCTCGAAGCTGACAGCGACACGGCACGATGGAGCATCCTGAGCACCACCTGCTCGCCGTGCGTGGTCGGCATCACGGCGATCCGGAGGTCGACCGGCCGGCCGCCGAAGCGGACCGCGAAGCGGCCGTCCTGCGGCACGCGCCGCTCCGCGATGTCGAGCTCGCCGAGCACCTTGAGGCGGGACGTCACGCCGGCCTGGATCGTCTTCGGGATCCGCATCAGCTCGCGCATCACGCCGTCGATCCTGGCCCGAACGACCAGCTCGCGCTCGCCGGGCTCGAAGTGGACGTCGGACGCGCCCTCCTCGATCGCCTGGGCGAGGGCCGCGTTGACGATCTTGACGGCGGGGCTCGCCTCGCTCTGATCCCAGTCGTCGTCGGCGATCTCGTCGAGCTGCGGCTCGATCGGCCCGAATGTCGGGTGGTCGCCCTGGTCGACGAACTCGACCTGATTGCGGTAGACCTTGCGGATAGCGCGCTCGATGTCCTCGTCCTCGGAGACGACGAAGCGCAGCTGGGAGCCGAACGCGAGCTTGAGGTCGTCCGAGGTCATGACGTTCGTCGGGTCGGCGACCGCGACGAGCGCGACGCCGTCGGTGAGCTTGCGGACGGGGATGGCGCGATGGCGGCGGGCGAGGTTCTCGGGGAGCCGAAGCGCGAGGTCGCGGTCGACGTCTGACTCGTTCAGCTCCAGATACTCCAGGCTGTACTGCTCGGCGAGCGCCTGGGCCAGATCGCGTGCCCGAGATCCAGCCCCGCTCGAGCACGATCTCGCCCACGCGCTTGCCGGTCTCGACGCGTGCTGTGAGCGCCTCCCTGAGCTGGTCGTGCGTGATCAGCCCGTCGCGGACGAGCAGGTCGCCGAGCCTGAGCCAGGGGAGATGGGCGGCTTCCACGGGGCTGTATATCGTCAGCTCGGGACGAAAGTTGAAGGCTGTCGTGCAACGGGTCGGTTCGGGCGCGGGTCCACGTCGGCGACCGGGCAACCGGCGCGGTCGGGCGCGGTCTCGTCGTCCTGCTCGGCGTGGCGCGCGGCGACGATGCCGCCGCGGCCGAGCGGCTGGCCGGCAAGGTCGCCCGGCTGCGGATCTTCGAGGGCTCGAGCGGGAAGTTCGAGCGGAGCCTCGTCGACGAGGGCGGGTCGGCGCTCGTGGTCAGCCAGTTCACGCTCATCGCCGACACGACGAAAGGCAACCGGCCGAGCTTCACGGACGCGGCGAGACCCGAGCAGGCCGAGCCGCTCTACGAGGTGTTCTGTACCGCGCTGCGGGCCGAGGGCGTCCCCGTCGAGACCGGTGTCTTCGGCGCGCGGATGGAGGTCGAGCTCGTGAACGACGGGCCGGTCACGATCGTCGTCGAGACGTGACGGCCGGGCGGCCTGTTCGACGAGCGCTCGCTCACGAAGTCAGGACGACCCGAACGACCAATAGGCGGACACGCACGGCTGTCGTAACGTGCAACGCGGGGCCGGGTGCGGAAAGCCTCAGCCGCCTTGAGGCGTTCAGATCGCCACCCGGCCCCAACACCAATGAGACCCGGCGCTGTATGAGCGTCTTCCACTCCCGTTGCTCATCCGCTCTACGGGGAAGCACGAAAGGGCATATTGGCGATCCTCCGCGGGCAGTGCCCGGGACGATCGTGCTCTAGAAGCCGTGCCCGGTTCCCTCGCCACGGCCCTGGATCGAGGCTGCGCCGGCGTAGCGCGCCGCGTCCGCCTCGGCCTGCAGACGCTCCGACTCGCTCTCCGCGACATCCTCACGCTCCTCCTCGGTCAGAGGTTGCCGGCCGAACAGGCGGCGGAGCGCTTCGAACACGCTTGAAGCGTATCGCGACGTAATCTGGTCGTCGGCGGGGCAGGCTCCGCCATGCGCCCGGACATGGCTGCTATCCTTGTGTCTGACCACATTTCACCGGTTTGGGAAATGGGCGCGCGGCGCCCATTTCTTGTGAAAGGGGGCCCTTTTGCCGTCTATCTATGAGCAGGAGCGCAAGCTCGAGCGCGAGGTCGCCACGGCGATCCATCTGCGCCTGCCCGAGGTCGAGGTCCTGACGCTGGAGCTCGTCTCCCCCTCGCGATTCTGCGTCTACATCGATCATCCCGCCGGGGTCGACCACGCGCTCTGCGTCCGGGTCACCGACGCGCTGCGCGGCTTCCTCGATCGGTACGCGATCGACGTGTCCTCGCCGGGCACCGAGCGCCCGGTCCGCAAGCCCGAGCATTTCCAGGTCGCGGTCGGGCACAAGGTCGCGCTGCGCACGGCGCCGGCGATCGACGGACGGAAGCGTTTTCGCGGCACGGTGCTTGCGGCTGACGAGCGGGCTGTGAAGGTCGAGACCGGGGCCGAGGAGTCCGTTGACATCCCGTACGAGACAATCGTGCGGGGCAACCTGATCGACGAAGGGTCGTTGAGATGAGCCGAGAGATCATCGAGGCGGTACGCACGATCGAGCGCGAGAAGGGCATCGAGAGCGACACCCTCGTGTCCGCGCTGGAGGATGCGCTGCTGGCCGCCTACAAGAAGACGCCGGGAGCAGCCCGGCACGCGACGGTGGAGCTCGACGAGGGCGGCGACTTCCGCGTCTTCTCGGTCGAGCTGCCCGCCGGACATCGAGCTGCGCCTGCTGGACGAGGCGCGCGAGCGCGCGATCGAGGAGCTGGAGCGGCTCGAGGTCGAGAACGGCGAGCGCTCCCACACCCTCGTCCTCGACGACGACCTCGACGTCGACTGGTCGGACATTCCGGAGGATCAGATCAAGCGCGAGGACGTGACCCCCCACAACTTCGGCCGCATCGCCGCCCAGACGGCGAAGCAGGTGATCCTGCAGCGCATCCGCGAGGCCGAGCGCGCGATGATGTACGACGAGTACGTCGACCGGGTCACCGAGGTCGTGACCGGAATCGTCCAGCAGGCCGGCGACCGCAACAACGTGCTGGTCGACCTCGGCAAGGTCGAGGCGCTGCTGCCGCGCTCGGAGCAGGTCGACGGCGAGCGCTACGAGCAGGGCTCGCGCATCAAGGCCGTGATCACCGAGGTCCGCTCGGGCACGAAGGGGCCGCAGGTCATCCTCTCGCGGCGCGACCCGGAGCTGATCCGGACGCTGTTCGAGCTCGAGGTGCCGGAGATCGCCGACGGGCTCGTCGAGATCCGCGGCGTCGCCCGCGAGCCCGGCTACCGCTCGAAGATCGCCGTCGAGTCGCACGCCCAGGGCGTCGACCCGGTCGGCGCCTGCGTCGGCCCCCGCGGCTCGCGCGTCCGCATGGTCGTGTCCGAGCTGCGCGGCGAGAAGATCGACATCATCCCGTGGAACAACGAGCCGGCGCGGTTCGTGGCGAAGGCGCTGTCACCGGCCCGCGTGCGCGAGGTCTACATCGACGACGACTCGCGCGAGGCGACCGTCGTCGTGCCCGACGACCAGCTCGCGCTCGCGATCGGCAAGGAAGGGCTGAACGCCCGCCTTGCCGCACGGCTGACCGGCTGGAAGGTCGACATCCAGTCCGACAGCGAGTTCGCCCAGGCCGAGGCGGACGCTGCCTTCGGCGGCGAGAACGGCGACCAGGAGATCTCCGGCCGCTGCGCCGCGATCCTCAGCAACGGCAAGCGCTGCCCCAACGGCGCGCTTGCCGGCTCCCGCTACTGCGGCGTGCCCGCACACCAGGAGCTGGCGAAGCGCGAGGCCGAGCTGCCCGAGCCGCCCGAGGAGCCGGCCGCGGAAGCAGACCCGGCAGGCGAGGAGTAGGGCCCTGCGCGATGGACTCCGATCAGGACGTGCGTCGGCTGCGGCCGCAAGGCGCCGCAGGCCGAGCTCCTGCGCTTCGCCGCGCGGGACGGGACGCTCGTTCCGGGCGCGGCTCTGCCGGGGCGCGGCGCATACACATGCCGGCGGCTCGCGTGCTTCGAGCGCGCCTACACACGGCGGGCGTTCAACCGCACGCTGCGCGCGACGCTGCGCGTCGATCCCCAGCTGGCGCGTCTCTACACTGAGAGCTGAGGAAGCCATGGCAGACGGACCCAACAAGCCGAACCGCCCGATCAGGCCCCGCCAGGGGGCGATGGCCGGCCGCCGCAAGCGCCGCGTCGTGATCGACCAGGGCCGGCCGCGGCAGGACTCGCGCCAGGCCCGCGACCGCCAGGACGGCGCGGCCCAAGTCGACGGCGCCGGTCGTCGCGCCGACCGGGCCCGTGAAGGTGCAGTCGGGGGTCACCGTCAAGGATCTCTCGCAGGCCGTCGGCATGGCGATGCCGCAGATCATCAAGCTCCTGATGAGCCTCGGCCAGATGCGCACGGCCACCCAGTCGCTCTCCGACGAGGAGGTCGAGATGATCGCCGCCGAGGTCGGGCGCGAGATCATCATCAAGCACGCGGCCGACGAGGAGGAGGAGCTCGAGACGTTCGAGGACAGCGAGGCCGACCTCGTCGCCCGGCCGCCCGTGGTCACGATCATGGGCCACGTCGACCACGGCAAGACGACGTTGCTGGACGCGATCCGCAAGACCTCCGTCGTCTCCACCGAGGCCGGCGGGATCACGCAGCACATCGGCGCCTACCAGGTCGAGCACGACGGGCGCAAGATCACCTTCCTCGACACTCCCGGCCACGAGGCGTTCACGGCCATGCGCGCGCGCGGCGCGAAGGTCACCGACATCGCGGTGCTCGTCGTCGCCGCCGACGACAGCGTGATGCCGCAGACGCGCGAGTCGATCTCCCATGCGCGCGCCGCCGACGTGCCGATCGTCGTCGCCGTCAACAAGATCGACCTCCCCGACGCCAACCCCGACCGGGTGAAGGCCGACCTCGCCGCGGAGGACCTCCAGCCGGAGGAGTGGGGCGGCACGACGCAGTTCGCCGAGGTCTCGGCCAAGACCGGCGTCGGGACTCGACGACCTGCTGGAGAAGGTTCTGCTCGTCGCCGACCTCGAGCTCGAGCTGACCGCGAACCCGAACGCGGACGCGTCCGGCCCGATCGTCGAGTCGAGACTCGACGTGGGCCGCGGCCCGGTGGCCACGATGCTCGTCCAGCGCGGAACCCTGCGCGTCGGCGACGCGATCGTGGCCGGCGACGCGTCCGGCCGCGTGAAGGCGCTCTACAACTATCGCGGCGAGAAGATCAAGGACGCGAAGCCCGGGCGAGCCCGTCGAGGTGCTCGGCTTCGACAAGCCGCCGCCCGCCGGCGAGCTCGGGCACGTCGTCGAGAACGAGCGGCAGGCCAAGCACCTGGCGAACCTGCGCGGCGAGCGACTGCGCCGCGAGCAGCTCGCCCAGAGGCCCGCCGGCGTTTCGCTCGAGAACCTCTTCGAGCAGCTCCAGTCCGGCGAGGTTCAGGACCTGAACCTCGTGCTCAAGGGCGACGTGGTCGGCTCGGTCGAGGCCGCGGTCTCGGAGCTGCAGAAGATCCAGCACGCCGAGGTGCGCGTGAGCGTGATCCACCAGGGCGTGGGCGGGATCACCGAGAACGACATCATGCTCGCCTCCGCCTCGAACGCCATGGTCGTCGGGTTCAACGTCCGGCCGAACGCGGAGGCACGTGCGCTGGCCGAGCGCGAGGGCGTCGAGATCCGGACGTACCGCGTGATCTACAAGCTCACCGAGGACATCGAGCAGGCGCTCGTCGGCATGCTCGCCCCGGTCACGCACGAGGAGACCATCGGCGAGGTCGAGGTGCGGGCGCTCTTCCGCGTCTCCCGGCTCGGCACGATCGCCGGCTGCATGGTCACCCAGGGCGTCGTCAAGCGGAACTCTCAGATCCGGCTCGTGCGCGAGGGGACGGTCATCCACGAGACCCGGATCGCGCAGCTCAAGCGCTTCAAGGACGACGTGCGCGAGGTGCAGGAGGGCTTCGAGTGCGGGATCCTGCTCGAGGGCTTCAACGACCTCCGGGAGGGCGACATCTTCGAGGTCTACGAGACCCGCTCGGTCGAGCGCACCGACCTGGGCGACAGCACGACCCCGGCGCCGGCCGCGTAGCGGCTCCAGGGTCGAACGGGCATCCGGCGTGGGAGCAGGCTACGTGGGCATCCTCTCTGTCGAGCTGCACTTTCCGGAGGCGGGGTCCCTGAAAGGCAAGCGCAAGTTCGTCAAGTCTGCGAAGGCGCAGCTGCAGAACCGGTTCGGCGCTGGCCGTCGCCGAGGTCGACCATCACGAGCTGTGGCAGCGCGCGCGTCTGACCGTCTCCTGCGTCACGCGGGAGCACGGCGAGGCCGAGCACCTGCTGGACGATGCCGAGCGGTACCTGTCGGGCCAGGAGTACGAGCTCGTCGGCTCCACGCGCGAGGTCGTGACCCTCGATGAGTGACCGGATGCGGAGGGTCGACGAGTCGCTGCGGCAGGTGCTGTCCGAGGCGCTGCCCGAGCTGAAGGACCCGCGGATCGGGTTCGTGACCGTCACCGGCGTGCGCGCGTCGCGCGACCTCCGGCACGCCCAGGTCTTCGTCAGCGTGCTCGGCAACGAGCGCAAGCGCGACGCCTCGCTGGCGGCGCTCGAGTCTGCGCACAGCGTGCTCCAGGCCCGGATCGGCGCCCAGCTCCGGCTCAAGCGGACTCCCCAGCTCATGTTCGAATACGATCCGAGCGTCGAGCGCGGTGTGCGCATGACGCAGCTCATCGATGAGCTCGCCCCAGAAGACAGCTGACCTCCAGGCAGCGGCCGACGCGCTTCGTGAGCGCGACCGCTTCCTGATCGTGTCCCACGAGAACCCGGACGGCGACGCGCTGGGCTCGCTGCTCGCCACCAAGCTGGCGCTCGACCAGCTCGGCAAGGACGCCGTCATGTACCTCCACGGCGACGCGCCCCTGCCGCGTGAGTATTCGTTCATGGCGCTCCAGCCGGTCGCCCGCGAGGTGCCCGCCGACGCCGCCGAGCGGACCCTGGTCGCGGTCGACTGCGCCAACGCATCGCGCATCGGTCCGAACAGCGATGTCGTCGCGCAGGCGCCGTTCACGATCGACATCGACCACCACCACGACAACTCGCGCTTCGGCGACGTGAACCTGATCGTCCCCGACGCCTCCTCGACCGGCGAGGTGCTGAACGATCTGTTCGCCCTGCTCGGCGTCGAGATCACGCCCGAGATCGCCGAGCCGCTCTACGTCGCGCTCGTCACCGACACGGGACGCTTCCAGTACACGAACACGACGCCGCGCACGCTTGCGGCTGGCGGCCGACCTCGTCGAGGCCGGCGCCGACGTCCACCGGGTCTTCCAGGGCGTGTACGAGTCGGTGGAGTTCGCCAAGCTGAAGCTGCTGGCACGCGCGCTCGAGCGGGCCGAGATCCACGACGGCGGCCGGCTCGTGATCTCGCACCTCGTGCGCAGCGACTTCACGGAGGTGGGCGCCGCAGAGGCGTACGCCGAGGGCATCATCGACTACCTTCGCGCCGTCGACGGCGCGGACATGGTCGCGCTGATCCGCGAGCCGCCGCGCGCGGACGGGGCGGCGACGCACAAGGTGAGCCTGCGCGCCCAGACCGACGAGCTGGACGTCTCCGCGATCGCGCGCAAGTCGGGCGGCGGAGGCCACCGTCAGGCGGCAGGCTTCTCGAGCAACGCTTCGCTGACCGAGATCACGGACTTCATCCTCCGCGAGTTCGTGGCCGCGTCCCGGGCCGGCTCCGGCGGCTGAGTTCGATGGCGCCGCCGCGCGCGCTGAGTCCCGCCGGCGCTCGTGCTCGTCGACAAGGAGCCCGGCCCGTCGTCGTTCGCCGTCGTGCATCGGCTGCGCAACCGAACGGGCGCCCGCGCCGGCCACGCCGGCACGCTCGACCCCCGCGCCAGCGGTCTGCTGCTCGTCTTCCTCGGCGCAGCGACCAGGCTCGCCCAGCGTTTCGTGGGCCTCGACAAGCGCTACGTCACCGACGTCGACCTCTCGGCGGTCAGCACCACGGGCGACAGCGAGGGCGAGCTGGAGCCGCGGGATCCGCCCGGCGCGGCCGAGCTGGAACGGCTGCTCGACGGCCTGCGCGGCGAGATCGAGCTGCAGGTTCCGGCGTACTCGGCGGTCAAGATCAAGGGGCGCCGCGCCTACCAGCTCGCGCGCAGCGGGACGGCCGTCGAGCTGCCGGTCCGCCGGTCGGTCGTCCATTCGCTGGAGCTGCTCGAGTTCGACGGACGCGTCGCACGCCTCGATCTGACCGTCAGCACCGGGACCTACGTGCGCTCGATCGCGGCCGCGCTCGGCGGCTACTGCGTCGCGCTGCGCCGCACCGAGGTCGGTCCCTTCCGGGTCGAGGAGGCCGACGAGAAGACGATCATTCCCTCCGAGCAGGCGCTCGCGCGGCTGTGACGGTCGCCCGCACGATCGACGGGCTCGAGCGCCGGCCGCGCGCCGTCGCGATCGGCACGTTCGACGGCGTCCACCGCGGCCACGCGCGCGTGATCCGCGCGGTTCTCGACTCGGGTCTGACGCCGACCGTCGTCACCTTCGACCCCCATCCGCGCGAGGTGCTGGGCGACGGTGTCGAGCTGCTCACGACGCTGGAGCGGCGCCTGGAGCTGATCGCGGCGCCTCGGCATCGAGGACGTGCTCGTCGTGGAGTTCACGCGCGAGCTCGCGGCCTGGACCCCGGAGCGGTTTGCCGAGGGTGTGCTCGGAGCGCTGGGGGCGAACGTGGTCGCGGCCGGCACGGGCTTCGGCTTCGGCCATCGCCGCAGCGGCAACCTCGAGCTTCTGCGCCGCCTCGGCTTCGACGCCCGTGACGTGCCGCTCGTCGAGGGCGTCTCGTCGTCGCATATCCGGGGGCTCGTCGCCGCGGGGGAGATGGAGGCTGCGGCCGCGCTGCTCGGCCGCCCGCCCGAGGTGGACGGGGTCGTCGTCTCGGGCGACGCGCGCGGTGGGACGCTCGGCTTCCCGACCGCGAACCTCGCCGTCGACCCCCGTCTGCTCGTGCCGGCGCACGGCATCTACGCGGGCGCTGCCGGGGGGCAGCGGGCAGCGGTCTCGATCGGGACGAACCCACACTACGGAGGCGGCGAGCGGCGCATCGAGGCGTTCCTCCTCGAGTTCGACGGCGACCTGTACGGACAGCGGCTGGTCGTCGAGCTCTGGACGCGGCTCCGCGACGAGCAGGCGTTCGCGAGCGAGGCCGAGCTCGTCGAGCAGATCGCGCGCGACGTCGAGCGGACCCGCAGCGCCCAGCGTCCGGTCTGACCGCGGCCCGTGTCACAAAGCTGTCCGTTGTAGCCACCATGTCCGGGGGTCAGACCCCAGGGCGTGGCGGTTAGGGACATGGCGCCGTGCCAGGCCTTCCTGGATGCGAGGCTCGACCCGTGGCCCGAAGGGGCAGTGGCCGGCTTTGACTACGCGGAAATCCGGCTGCGGACAATGGCCGGAGCCGCCATCACAAGGTTCAGCCCGGCCTGGCCACTGCGCCGTTCCGCCTCGGGTCGGCCGCTGCTCCATTGCTCGCCACCACGCTGACGCCGCCGAAGTAGTGGTGCGGCGCCGGCCAGCGGCGAACCGTTCGGCCCGAGGCCTCGAGCGCGGCGAGCGCGTCCTCGCCGACGCCCGGCTCCGCGTTCACGACGTCGCCCACCGGATGAACGCGCGGCCGATCGACGGCGACCTGGGGCTCGAGCCCTTCGTCCAGCATCGCAGTCAGCACGCCGACGAGCGCGGTGCGCAACCGGGTGCCGCCCGCGGCGCCGGCGGCGAGCACGAGCCCGTCCGCGTCGAAGACGAGGGTCGGCGCCATCATGCTCTCCATCCGCCCGCCGGCCTCGAGCGGGCCCAGGTGGAGGTCGGACTCTCCGAGCATGCTGTTGAGGTGCAGGTCGTAGCCGGGCAGGAAGTCCCCGGAGCCGAGCCCCAGGCTCGTCGTGAGCACACAAGCCGACCCCTCCCGGTCGATGGCGACGAGGTTCGTCGTATGGCCGTCGAGCCTCGGCCCGTCGAGCGCGTTCACCAGCGCGAGCACCCGCTGCGCCTCGGTGCGTCCGCCCAGCACGGGGAGGCGCGACAGCGTCTCCGCGATGTGGGAGAGCCCGCCTCGCGTGCGGATCCGGCGGCCAGCGCGCGTCGTCTCCCGCGGCGGGGTCCAGACCGCTTCGTACGCAGCCAGGTCGGCGCTCGTGACGGTCCCACCGCGGTCGTCCATCAGCGCCAGCAACGAGTGCGCGAGCGATCCGGAGTACATGCTGGCCGCGCCCTCGACAGCCACGGCCTCCAGTGCGGCGACGAGCCCGGGCTGGTCGAGCCGGTCGCCCGCGCCGAGCAGCTTTCCGCCGGGCGCATAGATGCGGGCGCCCGCGTCCATGGTCATCACAGGCTCGAGCATCGCGAGGCACGACGCGTGCGCGGGCGGGAGCTCGACGCCGGAGCGCGCCAGGCGGAGCGCAGGCTCGACGAGCCGGGGCCAGGGCAGCCGTCCGAACCGCTGCCAGAGGGCGTCGAGCCCGGCCGGAACGCCCGGCACTCCGCACGAGGCGGGGCCGATCGAGTAGTGCACGAGCTCCTCCCCGAACGGGACCCGCACGTCGACCATGGGGCTCGCCCGCTTCACGGCGCCGAGACCCGGCGCCGCCACGAAGCAGTCGAGGTTCTCCGTCCGACCCGTCGCCGCGTCGAAGTACACGGCGTGCCCGCCGCCGAGCAGACCGGTCATGATCGTCTCGGCGACGCAGGAAGCGAGGCAGGCAGCGACGGCCGCGTCGGCGGCCGAGCCCCCGTCCGCGAGGACCTCGGAGCCGGCTTCCGCCGTGGCCTGGTGCCCCGCGGCGACGGTCGGGGAAATCACGGCTGCTACCCTAGTTGCCGACCGCAGCCCCGGCCGCCCGCGTTCCTTGGCGCGGCGTGCGGAGACCGCGGACTTTCGTTTCTAGGAGGGTGCATGACTCTCACCAAGGACCAGAAGCAGGAGATCATCGAGAAGCACGGCCGCGCCGACGCCGACACCGGGTCGCCGCAGGTGCAGATTGCACTGCTGACCGCGCGGATCGCCTATCTCACCGAGCACCTGCGCACGCACAAGCACGATCACTACTCGCGGCGCGGTCTGCTCAAGCTCGTCGGACGCCGGCGGAGGTTCCTGAACTATCTGCAGCGCACCGACTTGGAGGGCTATCGAGCCCTGATCAAGGAGCTGGGCCTCCGGCGCTAGCTCAATTGCAGCGGGGGGTGGAAGTTTGAGCGAGCGCCGTCGGCCGCGGTCCTCACTCAAACCTCCACCTCGTCGCTCGGAAGTGGAGGAAAGATGAGTGTTGCAACAGACGGGCTGACCACGGTGAGCGTGACCGTCGGCGGCCAGGAGATCACGTTCGAGACCGGGAAGCTGGCGAAGCAGGCCGACGGCTCCGTGCTCGTACGCTCCGGCGAGACGATGGTGCTCGCCACCGCGCAGGGCAAGTCCGAGGCCCGCGAGGGCGCGGACTTCTTCCCGCTCACGGTCGACGTCGAGGAGCGGATGTACGCTGCTGGCAAGATCCCCGGCGGTTTCTTCAAGCGCGAGGGGCGGCCGACCGAGCGGGCGATCCTCACCGCGCGGATGATCGACCGCCCGATCCGGCCGCTGTGGCCGAAGGGGTTCCGCAACGAGGTGCACGTGATCGGCACGGTGCTCTCCGCGGATCTCGTCGTGGCGCACGACATCCTCTGCATCAACGGCGCCTCGGCTGCGCTGATGCTCTCGTCCGCTGCCCTTCATGGGCCCGGTGGGCGGCGTGCGCGTGGGGATGATCGACGGCGAGTTCGTCGTCAACCCGACGCTGGCGGAGATCCACGAGGGCTCGACTCTCGACCTGATCGTCGTCGGCACGAAGGACGGCCTGACGATGGTCGAGGCCGGTGCCGAGGAGGTGCCCGAGGAGACGCTGCTCGACGCGCTCGCGCTGGCGCACGAGGAGATCAAGAAGCTCTGTGCGGCGCAGGAGGAGCTGCGCGCCAAGGCCGGCAAGCCGAAGTGGCTCGACCGTGACCTGACGGAGGAGCTGGCCGGCCGGTTCGGCCCCGTGATCCGCGAGCGGATCGCAGAGGTCGGACTGCGCGAGGGCGGTGCGATCGTCGAGGAGCTCCTCGTCGAGCACGGGCCCGAGCTGGCGATGGACTCCACCGAGGAGGACATCGTCCGCCAGATCCAGCTCCGCTCGAGCCTCGCGCTGCTGCTCGAGCAGGAGCGGCTCGATGCGGTCGTCGGCCCGGTCCGCGACGAGTTCGAGGACGACCTGCGAACGCTGACCGATGCCGAGCAGGATTCGAAGGAGCTGAAGTCGGCCAAGCGCCGGCTGCTGTTCGAGCGGATCGTCGACACCGTCGACCTTCCGTTCCCGGCCGGCCCGATGACGGTCGAGGGCGAGGCTCCGGTCGTCAAGGACTCGCTCACCAAGACCTACGTGAAGCGGGCCTCCGAGGCGATCTACAAGGATCTCGTCCGCAAGAAGATCGCGGTCGACAAGCGCAGGCCGGACGGGCGCGGCACCGAGGACGTCCGCCCGATCTCGGTGGAGGTCGGCATCAACCCGCGCTCGCACGGCTCGGGCCTGTTCACGCGCGGCCAGACGCAGATCCTCAGCTCGCTGACGCTCGGCACCGCCAAGGAGGGGCAGCGCATCGACGACCTCTCGCTGGAGCAGGAGCGCCGGTACATGCACCACTACAACTTCCCGCCCTACTCGGTCGGGGAGACCGGCTTCATGCGCGGCCCGAAGCGGCGTGACATCGGCCACGGCGCGCTCGCGCAGCGGGCGCTGGAGGCGATGATCCCGACGCCGGACGAGTTCCCGTACACGATCCGCATCGTGTCCGAGACGCTCGAGTCGAACGGCTCGTCGTCGATGGGCTCGGTCTGCGGGTCGACGCTCTCGCTGATGGACGCGGGCGTCCCGATCAAGGCGCCGGTCGCCGGGATCGCGATGGGCCTCGTCAAGGAGGGCGACGACTACGCGATCCTGACCGACATCCAGGGTGCCGAGGACCATCTCGGCGACATGGACTTCAAGGTCGCCGGGTCGCGCGACGGCATCACCGCGCTGCAGATGGACATCAAGATCACCGGCGTCACGCAGGAGATCATGCGCAGCGCGCTCGAGCAGGCGAAGCGGGCCCGTGACCACATCCTCGACCAGATGCTGCGGGTGATCCCGGAGTCGCGCGGCGAGCTCGCCGAGCATGCGCCGCGGATCTCGACGATCAAGATCAACCCGGAGTTCATCGGGATGGTCATCGGCAAGGGCGGCGAGACGATCCGCTCGCTCGAGGCCGACTACGACGTCCAGATCGACATCGAGGAGGACGGGACGATCCTGATCTACGCGACCGAGGGCACGAAGTCGGCCGCCGCGATCGCAGCGATCGAGGGTCTGACGAAGTCCCCCGAGGTCGGCGACACGTACACCGGCAAGGTCGTGAAGACCACGCAGTTCGGCGCATTCGTCGAGCTCAAGAAGGGCACCGACGGCCTGCTCCACGTCTCGAACGTCGGCCCGGGCAGGGTCGGCCACATCGAGGACGTGATGGCGCGCGGCGACGTCGTCGACGTGATCGTCCAGGAGGTCGACAAGGAGCGCGGACGGATCGGGCTGAAGCTGGTCGCGAAGCACGAGAACGGCACGCTCGTCAAGCCGGAGGAGCTCATCGAGCGGGCGAAGGACGCTCCGCCCAGGCCTCCGGAGGAGGATCGCGGCCGCGGCGGCCGCCCCGGCGGCGGGCGCGGCGGCGGCGGCAGAGGCGGCAGGCGCTAGGCCGCAGCGCAGATCGACGGACCGAGGGCGGGGGCGACCCCGCCCTCGGCGTCTTCCGAGGCAGCCACCGGTCAAGCGCGCCTTCGCCCTCGACATGCTAGGGAGTGGGTGCGGCTTCGAGGAACGTGCGAAGCCAGCCGGGCACGGTGTCGGCCCATTCGTCGGCGAACGGCGCCGGCAGCCCGTCCACGACGCGCTGCCACGCGAGTGCGCGGCACACGTGGCCGAGCAGATCCGCGGATTCGAACGCGCGCCGAAGATCCGATCCACGACCGGGCCACGCGTCGAGATACGCGTCACGTACGCGCGCCAGCTGCGGTGCCCGCCGTTCGATCCCGAGCCTGTGCGCGATCGCGTTGAGCGTGACCGTGAGCGTGAAGAAGGGATGGGAGACGCAGGCGTCGCCCCAGTCGAGGATGAGGTAGCGCCCGTCGCGCACGAACACCTGGCCGTCGTGGAGGTCGTCGTGCTGGATCGTCTCCGCGAAACCGTAGGTCGCGAGCTCGGCGCAGAGCTCGACGACGGCTCGGAGAGAGCGCGCCTAGGCGCCGCAACTCATCCGCCGTGAGGGCTTCCGGGAGCTCGGGGCGTGCAGTGCTCCAGGCCAGCAGCTCCTCGTAGAGGACGGGTAGGAGCACGAGCCGGCGGTCCGGAACTCCCGCGCCGAGCAGCTCGTCGAGATCACCGGCCACCGCGCGCTGCAGGTCCGCGTAGAGCGGTAGTACGCCTTCCCAGGACTGGAACACGTCGTCCGGCTCGTCGCAGAGCAGCTCGCGCAGCCGCAGGCCCGCGTCCTCGAGCAGCATCCAGCCGGTCTCTACGTCTGCGGCGAGGAGCGGGGCGACGAGGTCGGGGCGCCGGCGCTCGAGCACACGCATCACGTCCGCTTCGTGCGCCATCGCGGGGACGCTCGCCTTGAACCAGACGTGGCCGCGCCCGGTCGGCACGCGCAGGGCGGTCGCCCACGGCCGCGTATGCGGTTGCTCGATCGGCCCGGTGCGCGGGCGGGCGAGCCGGGCGAGCTGAGTGTCGATCCAGGCGTGGGCAAGGGCGAGCCATTCCGCGTCTGTCCAGACCAGGGCGGGCGCCACGGGCGCGACCCTACAAGTGGTCGTCGTCGAGGCGTCGCGGTTCGAAGGTTGCTCACGACGCACACCCGTAGTTCTCCGCAGCGCCGTTTCGCCTCGCCACGGATGGCAGATCATCCGGTCCGGTCGATTCTGCTCGCAGTGAGCACGAAGACCAGACCTCCTTCCGCCTCCAAGCGTCCCGTGCAGGCGCCGCTGAAGCGCGGTGCCCCACCCGGGCGCAGGATCTCCACGCGGACTCTGTACGTCGGCGCCTTCGGCGTCGCCGTCGCCCTCGCGGCCGTCTTCGTCGGGGCCAGCCTCCTCACCGGCCGCACGACCAAGGCCACGCCGACGGCGAGCATCACCGGCGGGCGCGCGACCACCGCGCTGCTCGCCGGGATCCCGCAACACGGCACGATCCTCGGCTCTCCGACCGCGCCGGTGAAGCTCGTGGAGTACGCCGACCTGCAGTGCCCGTACTGCGGAGAGTGGGCGCGCAACGTGCTCCCGGCGCTCCTCCGCGAGTACGTCCGTCCGGGGAAGCTCCAGATCGAGTTCCGCGGACTCGACTTCGTCGGGCCGGACTCGGCCGTGGCGCTGCGCACCGCACTCGGCGCCTCGGCTCAGAACCGCGTCTGGAACATCGTCGATCTGCTCTATCGCAACCAGGGCACGGAGAACACCGGATGGGTCACCGACTCGCTGCTCCGCGCAGTGCTGGCGGGTGTTCCCGGTCTGGACGCGAACCGCGTGCTCGCCGCGCGGGACGGGGCGCAGGTAGCCGCCCAGGTGCAGGACGCGGCGAACAAGGCCGGCAGCGCCGGGATCCGGGGGACTCCGAGCTTCGCAGTGGGGCGCACCGGCGGGCAGCTGCAGCCGCTCACGCTCACCGCGCTCGACGTCGGCGCCTTCCGCGGGCCGCTGAACACCCTGCTCGGCAGATGACAGACCGTGTCGCGCGGACGGCGATCGCGATCCTCGCGCTCGTCGGAGCGGGCATCGCCGCCTACCTGCTCTACGAGCGCTACACCGGCGGAACGATCGTGTGCACCAGCGGCGGCTGCGAGACCGTGCAGCACTCGCGCTACGCGAAGGTCGCCGGCGTGCCCGTGGCGCTGATCGGCCTCGCGGGCTACGTCGGTCTCTTCGTCACGGCGCTCCTGCGCGGCGAGGTCGCGCGCGCCGCCGGCGTCACGCTGGCCGTCTGCGCCGTCCTGTTCGGCGCGTACCTGCTCGTCGTCCAGGTGGTCGCGATCCACGCGATCTGCATCTGGTGCGTGGCCAGCGACATGGTCGTCACGCTGATCGCGCTGCTCGCACTGGCCCGTGCCTACCTCGCGAGCCGCGACCGGGGAGGCCTGGCCGCGTCGGGCTAGCGCGCCGCCGCGGCGCCGAGTACGATCCGCCGGTGCACAACTACGTCCTGACGGAGCTCGACTCCGGGGAGCGCGTGATCAGCGAGCGGATCGAGCACGTGCGCTCGGTGTCGCTCGGATTCTGGATCGGCGCCGGCTCGCGGGACGAGACCCCGGAGCAGGCAGGGATCACGCACTTCATCGAGCACATGCTGTTCAAGGGCACGCCCTCGCACACGGCGCGCGACATCGCCGAGATCTTCGACACGCTGGGCGGCGAGCTGAACGCTGCGACCTCGCACGAGCACACGGTCGTCTACGTCCGGGTCCCCGACGACCGGCTCGAGGTCGCGCTCGACGTGATGGCCGAGATGGTCTTCCAGCCACAGTTCGTCGAGCTGGACTCCGAGCGCGAGGTCGTGCTCGAGGAGATCGCGATGGTCGAGGACAACCCCTCCGAGCTCGTCCACGACCTGATCTCGGCGGCCGTCTTCGGCGACCACCCGCTGGGGCGGCCCGGTGATCGGGACCGCGGAGGTCATCTCCACCGTGCCGGCCGAGGCACTCGCCGCGTACCACCGCGCCCTGTACGCGCCGGGGAACATCGTGCTCGCGGCGGCCGGCAGCGTCGATCACGAGCGCCTGCTCGAGCTCGTCCACCGTGCGATCGCCAAGGTCACCGACGAGCGCACCACGAGCCCGCACACGCGCCCGCCGCTCGTCCAGCCTCCGCCACCGGCCCTGCACTTCCAGCGCAAGGACATCGAGCAGTACAACCTCTGCCTCTCGGCGCCCGGGATCTCGCGCTCGGACAAGCGGCGCTTCGCCGCCTCGCTGCTCGACGCGATCCTCGGCGGCTCCGCGTCGTCGCGCCTCTTCCAGGAGATCCGCGAGAAGCGCGGGATGGCCTACGCCGTGTACACCTTCGGCGCCCAGTACGCCGACGCCGGCCAGATCGGCGTCTACATCGGCACACGCGAGGAAAACCTGGGCTCCTGTCTCGAGATCGTGGCCGAGCGAGATCGCGGACATCGCCTCCGGGCACGTCCGCGCCGACGAGCTGCAGCGCGCGAAGGACAACATCGCGGGGAGGATCATGCTCTCCACGGAGTCCACGTCGAATCGCATGAGCCGGCTCGGGAAGTCGCTGATCACCGATACCGAGCTTCTTTCGTTCGAGCGCATCATCGCGGAGATCGACGCGGTCGAGGCCGATCAGGTGGCGGAGCTCGCCGGCGTCCTGCTCGCGCCCGAGCGGTTTGCCGCCGCCTGTGTCGGCCCCAGCGAGGAGCGCTTCTCCGAGGCCGTCGAGCGCGTGAACCCGGCCCTCGCCCGGCGGGCCGCCTAGATGCGCGTCGCGCTCATCGGGCGCAGCGGCAAGGTCGGCGACGGTGCTCGAGCCGGCGCTGGAGGAGGCCGGCCACGAGGTGCTCGGGATCGGCCGCGAGGACCGGCTCGCCGTCGACGGCATGGACGCGACGATCAACTTCACGCGCCCCGACGCGGTCTTCACGACCGTGCGCATCTGCCTGGAGAAGGGTGTGCCCACGATCGTCGGCACGTCCGGCCTCGGGCGCGAGGAGCTCGACCACCTGGACGACCTCGCCCGCGACCAGAACGTCCAGCTGTTCTGCGTGCCGAACTTCGCGATCGGAGCGATCCTCATGATGCGTTTCGCCCGCATGGCGGCCGACCTGATGCCGCGTGTCGAGATCGTCGAGCTGCACCACGAGACCAAGCGCGACGCCCCCTCGGGCACGGCGCGGGAGACGGCCCACATGCTCGGCGGCGACGTGCCGATCCATTCCGTGCGCCTGCCGGGGCTCGTCGCCCACCAGGAGGTCCTCTTCGGCGACCTCGGACAGCTGCTGACGATCCGCCACGACACCTTCTCGCGCGAGGCGTTCGTGCCCGGCGTGCTGCTGGCGCTCGACCGGCTCGGCAGCCTTCCGCCGGGGCTCACCACCGGGCTCGAGACGCTGCTCGACTGAGAGGCCGCGCTGCGGGCGCGGGTACGATCGACCCGTGCGCGACGTGATCAGGATCACGCTGTCGACCGGCGAGCGGCGGCACCTCGACACCGGCACGGACGGCGAGCGCCGGCCGGGGATGGTGACGAACCGCCTCTCGAACGGGCCGCTGCTGGAGACGCTCGAGGGCACGATCGTGAACGTCAACGAGGTCGTCGAGGCCGAGCTCCTCTTCGAGTACGACCGCCCGATCGAGCGCCGCACCGGCGCCGAATGGCTGTAGAGAAGCCACTCGGGGCCTGATCTGGGCGGGGAGTAGAGACGGAAGCCTCCCCTGCACGTCGCGCGCCGGTGCGGCCGGTCGACCGCGCGCTAAAGCATCCGGCTCCCGATGACGATAGCGATGAGGAACGGACACGACGTCGGGGCCGTCGGGCCGCGACCCAGAAGGAGCAATCGCACCGATGCAGGACGTGATCAGACTCACCCTCTCGAACGGGGAGCGCCGGCATCTCGACACCGGCGGGCTGCGCGAGCCCGGGATGGTGACCGGCAGGCTGACCGACGCTCCGATGCTGCCCACGCTGGAGGGCACGGTCGTCAACGTCGCAGAGGTCGTCGAGGCAGAGCTGGTGTTCGGGTACGACCGCCGGATCGAGCGACGCCCGGGCGCCGACTGGCTCTAACGACTCCGGCCGCGCGGCCGTTTCCCGGGGTACAATCGACCCGGTGCTGGGCGAGATCCTGACCGCGGTCGTCACCCCCTTCGACGAGCACGGGCAGGTCGACTACGACCGCTTCCGCGCGATCTGCGCGCATCTGGTCGAGCACGGCTCGGACGGCGTGGTCGTCGCCGGCACGACCGGCGAGGCGCCGACGCTGACCGACGACGAGAAGGCGGAGCTCTGGGCCGCGGCAGTCGACGCCGTCGGGGACGGCGCCTCCGTCGTGGCGGGCGTCGGCACCTACTCGACCGCGCACTCGGTGCACCTCGCCGAGGTCGCGCAGGAGGCCGGGGTGGACGGCTACCTCGTCGTCACGCCGTACTACAACAAGCCGCCCGTACGAGGCATCGTCGCGCACTTCCGCGCGATCGCCGCCGTCAGCGACCTGCCGATCGTCGTCTACAACATCCCGAGCCGGGTCGTGCTGAACCTGGAGCCGGAGACGATCGCGCTGCTCGCCGAGATTCCCACCGTGCGCGCCGTCAAGCAGGCGCACGACGACCTCGACCAGGCGCGGCGCATCGTCGCCGAGACGGACCTCGATCTCTACGCCGGCGACGACAACCTCATCTACCCGTTCCTCGGTCTCGGCGGCATCGGCGGCATCTGCGTGCACACGCACGTCGTCGGACCGGCGGTCAAGGACATGGTGCGCCGCTTCCGCGACGGCGACGTCGAGGGCGCGCAGCGGATCGACCGCGAGCTCGGGCCCGCGTACGAGCTGCTCAAGGTCGCCGGCAACCCGATCGCGATCAAGGCGGCCATGAACCTGCTCGGCTTCGAGGTCGGCGGTCTCCGCCTCCCGCTCGTCGAGGCCACCGAGGCCGAGCGCGAGGCCGTACGCGGCTGTCTCGAGCGGCTCGGCGTGCTCGTCGCCGCCGGCTGAGCCGGCGACCCCCGCGAGGGGCGAGCACTAGACTGCCGCGCATAGCTCACGCGCTCCGCATAATCCCGCTCGGCGGCCTCGGCGAGATCGGCAAGAACATGACCGTCTTCGAGTACGGCGACGACACGATCGTGGTCGACGCCGGGCTCGCCTTCCCGCGCGACGAGCACCTCGGCGTCGATCTGCTGCTCCCCGACTTCCAGTACCTGCGCGGCAAGGGCGAGATCCGGGCCATCGTGCTGACCCACGGCCACGAGGATCACGTGGGCGGGCTGCCCTACGTCCTGCGCGAGCTGCAGGTGAGGGAGGTGTGGGCGACGCGGCTGACGCTCGGGCTCGTGAAGTCCAAGCTCGACGAGCACGGCCTGCTGCGCGCGACCGAGCTGGTCGAGGCGCGGCCCGAGGACGGTGCGGTGCAGATCGGGCCGTTCGAGCTCGAGTTCATCCGGGTCGCGCACTCGATCCCGGACTGCGTCGCCGTCGTCATCTCGTCGCCGGCCGGCCGCGTGCTCGTGACCGGCGACTGGAAGCTCGACCACACGCCGGTCGACGGGCTGCGGACCGACGTCGGCCGCCTGGCCGAGGTCGGCAACCGTGGAGTCGACCTGCTGCTGGCCGACTCGACGAACGCCGAGCGCCCCGGCGTCACCGGCTCCGAGCGCGTCGTCGGCGAGGCGTTCCGCCAGCTCATGCCGGGCCGCGACGGCCGCATCCTCGTCGCCTCGTTCGCCTCCAACGTGCACCGCATGCAGCAGGCGATCGACGTTGCCGTCGAGATCGGGCGCAGGGTCGCCGTCGTCGGCCGCTCGATGCGCAAGAACGTGAACATCGCGCGCAACCTCGGCTACATGGAGGTGCCCGAGGGCGTGCTGATCAAGCCCTCCGACCTGGCCGACCTGCCTCCGCACAAGGCGATGATCCTGTGCACCGGCAGCCAGGGCGAGCCGATGTCGGCGATGACGCGGATCGCGTACGACGACCATCCCACGGTGTCCGTCGACCGCGGCGACACGGTGATCATCTCCGCGCGGCCGGTGCCGGGGAACGAGCTGCGCGTCCACGACACGATCAACCGGCTCACGAAGGCCGGCGCGGAGGTGCTGCACCAGGAGAACGCGCCCGTGCACGTGACCGGGCACGGCCAGCAGGAGGAGCTGCGGACGATGATCGCGCTCGTCCGGCCGAAGGCGGTCATGCCGATCCACGGCGAGTTCCGGATGCTCTACACGCATGCGCGGCTCGCGCGCGAGGGCGGCATCCCGGAGGAGGGGATCGTGCTCGCCGAGAACGGGAGCGTCGTCGAGCTGACGCAGGACGGCGTGCGGATCGTCGACAAGGTCGAGGCCGGCATCACGTTCGTCGACGGGCTCGGCGTCGGGGACATCGGAGACGTCGCGCTGCGCGACCGGCGCCACATGTCCGAGGACGGCGTGCTGATCATCGTCACGACGCTCGGCTCGCAGAACGGGGCCAGCGCCGCACCGCCCGAGCTGATCGCGCGCGGGTTCGCCGAGTCCGGACACGCTGATCGACGAGACGCGGGCCGAGGCGGGGCAGATCCTGCGCGACCTGCTCGCCGACGACGTCACCGAGATCAAGCTGCTGCAGGAGCACCTGCACGACGGCGTCGGCCAGCTCGTCTACGACCGGACGGGCCGACGGCCGATGATCTTGCCCGTGGTCGTCGAGGTATGAGCGCCGTCCCGCTCCCGCGGCGCGGCTGGCGCGATGTGCTGGCGGCCCACGGCGAGAACGGCACGACCGCACGGCTGATCGGCCAGCTCGCCGCCTGCGAGGCGGCGGGGCTCGCGTTCTGCCGGCTGCTCGAGCGCTGGGGACGCGGGGAGGCGGTGCCGTCCACGCCCGGACGGCGCCAGGCGGCGCTCCGCCATGCGGCCGACCGCGCGGAGACCGCACTCGCCGGCCTCGACGGCCCGCTCGGCCGCTACCTGCTCGAGCTCCAGCCCGAGCACGCCGAGGGCCGGTCGTGGTACGGCATGCCGGGAGCGGGGGAGCTCGTCGACTGGGAGCCCGTGCTGGAGCGCGCAGGCGTGCGCGTCAGCGGCGCCCGCGTCGCCCAGGCGTATCTCGAGCTCGCCGTGCTCGTGCGTGCGCTCGAGGGGCTCACCACCGCCGCACGGATCGACTCGCCGCCCGATCGGTCGTCCCTGTGGGCCGGGCTCTTCGACCTCCGCGAGAATCTGCTCGGCCGCGCTGTCGAGGACCTGCGGGCGATTGCCGCCTAGCGTCACCGTCGTCGGCTCGGTCAATCTCGACCTCGTCGCCCGTTGCGCCCGGCTCCCGAGGGCGGGGGAGACGGTCACCGACGCCGTGTTCGAGCGCCATCCGGGCGGCAAGGGCGCGAACCAGGCGGTGGCGGCGGCGCGGCTCGGTGCCGACGTGCGGTTCGTCGGGTGCGTCGGCGAGGACGCGTTCGCAGACGAGGCGCTTGCCGGGCTCGGGGAGGCCGGAGTCCTGCTCGAGATCGCCCGGACGAGCGAGCCGACCGGCGTCGCGGTGATCCTCGTCGAGCAGGGCGGCGAGAACCAGATCGTCGTCGCGCCGGGCGCCAACCGGGCGGTCCGGCCGCCGGAGATCGGGCCCGACGAGGCCGTCGCTCTGCCAGCTCGAGATCCCGGTGGAGACGGTCGAGGCCTGCGCGGGCCGCGCCGGGTTCTTCTGCCTGAACGCGGCGCCTGCGGTGCCGGTCCCCGCTTCTCTCGTGGAGCGGGCCGATCTCGTCGTCGCCAACCGCTACGAGCTCGACGCGCTGCCGACCGTGCCGCGGCTGGCGGCGCTGACGCTCGGGGCGGAGGGCGCGGTGCTCCTCGAGCACGGCCGCGAGGTCGCGCGCGCCGAGCCCCCCGCCGTCGAGGCGGTCGACGGCACGGCGGCCGGCGACGCGTTCACCGCCTGCCTCGTCGTCTCGCACCTCGAGCGTCGGCCGTGGCCGGCCGCGCTGCGCCGGGCCTGCGCAGCGGGCGCGCTGGCCGCGTCGCGGCCGGGCGCGCAGCCGTCGCTCCCGACGGCCGTCGAGGTCGATGCGCTCTGGGCGGAACACGGATGAGCGTGCCGATCCTGCTCGACTGCGACCCGGGCCACGACGATGCGATCGCGATGCTGCTCGCGCTCGCGAGCCCCGAGGTCGAGCTCCTCGGCGTGACGACGGTCGCCGGCAACCAGACGCTCGCGAAGACGACAGCGAACGCGATCCGCGTGCTGGAGCTGGCCGGACGCGGGGACGTGCCGGTCGCGGCGGGCGCCGACCGGCCGCTCGTCCGCGAGGCCCGTGTGGCCGTGAGCGTCCACGGCGAGACCGGTCTCGACGGCCCGGACCTCCCGCCGCCGCGCGGGGAGCCCGTGGCCGAGCACGCGGTCGACTTCCTCGCCGCACGCGTCGAGGGCGCCACGCTCGTGGCGACGGGCCCGCTGACCAACGTCGCTCTGCTGCTCGCCCGCTATCCGCGCGTGCGACCGGAGCGGATCGTGCTCATGGGCGGCGCCATCGCCGAAGGAAACGTCACGCCCGCCGCGGAGTTCAACATCTGGGCCGATCCGGAGGCCGCGCTGCGGGTCTTCGAGAGCGGACTCGACGTCACGATGGTCGGCCTCGACGTGACCCACCAGGCGCTGCTCACTCCCGAGCACGAGGAGCGGCTGCGGGCGGCGGGGAGGATCGGTGTCGTCGTCGCCGACCTGCTCGGCTTCTACCGCCGCTTCCACGACCGGGTCTACCACTTCGGAGGCTCCCCGATCCACGACGCGGTGGCGGTCGCCGACGTGATCCGGCCCGAGCTGCTGGAGAAGCGGCGCCTGCACGTCGCCGTCGACTGCGAGTCGACGCTGTGCCGGGGCCGCACCGTCGTCGACCTCTGGCGCCGGACCGGGGAGGAGCCCAACGCGTCGGTCGCGGTCGGCATCGACGCCGCCGGGTTCGTGAGCCTGCTCCTCGAGCGGCTCGAATCCCTCGGCTGACTCCGGCCGGATCCGCGCAGGAAGCGCGCGGCTGGGCGCGAAGAGGCCCGGATGGCACGCCGCAGGCGGACGATCAGGCTGCGCCCGAAGGCGCCGGCCCGCGAGCGCAAGCGCAAGCAGCGGCGCAGGCGCTCGGCCCGCGCACACCACCGCCCCGAGCTGATCGGGCTCGCGCTCGCGGCGCTCGGGCTCTTTCTCGCCACGCGTGCTGTACCTGGGCTGGAACGGCGGCTCCGTCGGCTCCGCGACGGCGTCCGGGACGCGTGACCTCCTGGGCGTCGCCGCATACGCCGCGCCGGTCGCGCTCCTGACCATCGGGCTGCTGATGGTGGCACGCAGCGCGCTCGTCGATCTCGGGCCGTTCCGGACCGGGCTCGCTCGTCGCGATTCCCGGACTGTTGCTCACGCTCGGCGCGGCCCACGGCGGCCTGGCCGGCCGCGGGCTCGACTCGATCTTCGCCACGCTGCTCGGCCGCACCGGCGCGCTGCTGCTCGGCGTGTCCGCGCTGCTGGCCGGCGCTGTCCTGCTCACGGGCGCGTCGATCGGCGCGCTCGTCCGCCGCTCCGGGCGCGCCGTTCGCAAAGCGCACACCGCCGCCCGCCGCACGCTCGAGCGGCCGGCGCTCGCGGTCGTGCCCGCGACCCGCGACTCACGGCTGCCTGCGAGCGCGCACCCGGTGGACGGCGTGCACGAATACCCGGACATCGTGGGTGAGCACGAGCCGCACGAGCAGCCGCGACTGCTCATCGAGCAGGATCCGACCTCCGCGGAGCAGCAATCGCTCTTCGAGCCGCCGCACACGACGTCCGACTACCGGCTCCCCGACCGCGGCATCCTTCGCCGCTCGCCGCCCGTGAGCGGCGGCCGCACCGACGCCGGCGACCGGATCGCGAAGGCGCTCGTCGCCACGCTGCAGAGCTTCGGCGTCGGCGCAACCGTCGTCGGCGAGATCTCCGGCCCGCGCGTCACGCGCTACGAGCTCCAGCTCGCCCCGGGCACGAAGGTGTCCAAGGTCGCGAGCCTGAAGGACGACCTCTCGTACGCGCTGGCGACCACCGAGATCCGCATCCTCGCGCCGATCCCCGGCAAGCAGGCCGTCGGCGTCGAGCTCCCCAACACGAGCCCCAGCTACGTCGCGCTCGGCGACATCTACGACGACCTGCCCGGCACCGCGAGCCCGCTCGCCGTCTGGCTCGGCAAGGACATCTCCGGCAACGCGGTCTGGGCCGACCTCGCCCGCATGCCGCACATGCTCATCGCCGGCACCACCGGCTCGGGCAAGTCGGGCTGCATCAACACGATCCTCACCTCGATCCTGCTGCGCTCGACCCCCGACGACGTGCGGCTGATCCTGATCGACCCGAAGCGGATCGAGCTCAACTACTACGAGTCGATCCCGCACCTGCTCACGCCCGTCGTCTCCAGCCCGAAGGAGGCCTCGGCGGTGCTCGCCAACGTCGTCGACCGAGATGGAGCGCCGCTACGAGCAGCTGAGCCGCCTGCGCGCGCGCAGCCTGGCCGAGGCGAACCGGACGCTGCGCGGCCGCGGCGAGAGCCGGCTGCCGTACCTGCTCGTCGTGATCGACGAGCTGGCCGACCTGATGATGATCTCGCCGCAGGCCGTCGAGGACGCCGTCATCCGGCTCGCGCAGAAGTCGCGCGCGGTCGGCATCCACCTCGTGCTCGCCACCCAGCGGCCGTCCGTGGACGTGATCACCGGGATGATCAAGGCGAACGTCCCGTCGCGGATCGCGTTCGCCGTCTCCAGCCAGACCGACTCGCGCGTGATCCTCGACCAGTCCGGCGCCGAGAGCCTGCTCGGCCAGGGCGACATGCTCTTCAAGCCGCTCGGCACCTCGCGCCTCCAGCGCGTGCAGGGCGCGTTCGTGACCGAGGAGGAGATCGCGCTGATCGTCGAGCAGTGCAAGGGCCAGCGGGAGCAGGAGCTCGACGAGGCCTATCTCGAGCCGCCGGACGTGCAGGTCGAGGCCGACGAGGACGACGGCGAGTTCGACCCCGACGAGGATCCGCTGCTCGAGCGGGCGATCGAGATCGTCGTCCAGACGCAGACGGCCTCGGTCTCGCTGATCCAGCGCCGGCTGCGGGTCGGCTACACGCGGGCGGGCCGCCTGATCGACATGCTCGAGCGGCGCGGGATCATCTCCGGCTACGAGGGCTCGAAGCCGCGGCGCGTGCTGATCGACGAGTCCGGCCTCGAAGCGGCCGTCCGTCGCTGAGTTGCCGCTGGAAACGCCCCTAACTTCGGTCTAGGATCGGTCGTCTCAATGGGAGATTGTCGGAGCGGCCGACGGACACCAGCAACCGGGCCGCCGACACACTTCGTAAACCGAGGAGGGCATGTGACAGGCAAGAGGTGGATTGCAGCCGCAATCGCGACGCTGCTCGTGGTATCGGCTGCCGTAGCGGCCGGCTACGCGAGCACGCGGCTCCGCTGCGTCGAAGAGCACGAGCTCACGGTCGCGCTGATCAGCGACACCGGCAAGTTCAACGACCGGTCGTTCAACCAGTCCCAGCTCGAGGGCCTGCTGCGGGCGAAGAAGCAGCTCGGCATCACGGCGATTCCGCTGCAGTCGAACTCGAGCTCGCGACTACCTGCCGAACCTGACGACGGCGATCCGGCAGCACGCGAACCTCGTCATCGCGGCCGGCTTCCTGCTCGCGCCCGCGACGGGCACGGTCGCGAAGAAGTTCCCGAACATCGACTTCGCGATCACCGACTACTCCGGTGCAGCAGCGCCGTTCGCCGACAAGAAGGGCAAGCGCTCGTCAAGAACGTCGAGGGCCTGACGTACGCCGCGAACGAGTCCGGCTGCCTCGTCGGCGTACCTCGCCGGCGCAGATGGCGAAGAAGAAGGGCGGCAAGCAGGTGATCAGCGCGGTCGGCGGCATCAAGATCCCGCCGGTCGACAACTGGATCGTCGGCTACCGGTACTGCGCCAAGATCGCGAACCCGAAGCATCAAGGTGCTCGTCGACTACTCGCAGGACTTCGTCGCCGCCGACAAGTGCAAGACGCATCGCCGAGAACCAGATCGCCCAGGGCGCGCAGGTCGTGTTCCAGGTCGCCGGCGGCTGCGGCCTCGGCGCCCTGAAGGCGGCCGACGACGCCAAGCATCTGGGGCATCGGCGTCGACAAGGATCAGTACAACGACGCGAAGCGCGTCCTGACGAGCGGCGTCAAGCGCGTGGACGTCGGCGTCTACAGCGTCGTCGAGCAGGCAGCAAGCGGCAAGTTCAAGGGCGGCACCGACCTGCTCTTCAACCTCAAGAACAACGGCATCGGCCGTCGGCAAGATCAACCCGTCCGTGCCGAAGGCGTTCATCGCGAAGATGAACGTCCTACAAGGCGAAGATCATCTCCGGCAAGGTCAAGGTCCCTCGGCCTAGAGCTCTAGAGACTCGGACCGATCGAGGGGCGGGCACGACGGCTCCGCCCCTCGTCGTTGCCGAGCCAGTTACGATCCCCGCCGGTGGACGACGCCCCCGTTCTCGAGCTGCGCGGCATCACGAAGCGCTTCCCCGGCATCGTCGCCGACGACCACGTCGACTTCGACCTCCGGCGCGGGGAGGTGCACGCGCTGCTCGGCGAGAACGGGGCCGGCAAGTCGACGCTGATGAACATCCTCTACGGGCTCTACAAGCCCGACGAGGGCGAGATCGTGGTCAAGCGGCAAGCCGGTCGACGTTCGGCTCGGCGAAGGACGCGATCGAGCACGGGATCGGGATGGTGCACCAGCACTTCATGCTGATCCCGGTGATGACCGTCGCCGAGAACATCGTGCTCGGCACCGAGCCGATGCGCGGCGGTGGTCCTGCTCGACGAGCGCGGGCGCGAGGCGGCGCGTGCGCGAGCTCTCGACGCAGTTCGGCCTCGCGGTCGACCCCGAGGCGATGGTCGAGAAGATCAGCGTCGGCCAGCAGCAGCGCGTCGAGATCCTGAAGGCGCTCTACCGCGGCGCCGAGATCCTCATCCTCGACGAGCCGACCGCCGTGCTCACGCCGCAGGAGGCGGGCGAGCTGTTCCAGATCATCGGCCGCCTGAAGCAGGAGGGGACCTCGATCATCTTCATCAGCCACAAGCTGAACGAGGTGCTCGAGATCGCCGACCGGATCACCGTGCTGCGGCGCGGCAAGAGGATCGACACGGTCGCCCGCGAGGGCGCGACCGAGGCCGGGCTCGCGCGGATGATGGTCGGCCGCGAGGTCCTGCTCCGCGTCGAGAAGCAGCCCGCGGGAGCCGGGCGACGTCGCTGCTCGAGGTCGACGACCTGCACGTGCTCGACGACCGCGGGCTGCGAGGCCGTGCGCGGCGTCTCGTTCGAGGTGCGCGCCGGCGAGATCGTCGGGATCGCCGGGCGTCGACGGCAACGGGCAGACCGAGCTCGTCGAGGCGATCACCGGCCTGCGCCAGGCCGAGAGCGGGACGGTCGAGGTGGCCGGGAGGCCGCGCCGCACGCACGCGACCGCGCGCACGATGCTCGACGCCGGCATCGGCCACATCCCCGAGGACCGGCAGCGCCGCGGGCTCGTGCTCGAGTTCTCGCTCGCCGAGAACATCGCGCTGCACGACTACGCGGAGCCGCCCGACTCCAAGTGGGGCTGGCTCTTCCCGCGACCGTCTCGTCGAGCGGGCGCAGCGGGCTGATCAAGGACTTCGA
Source organism: uncultured Actinomycetes bacterium (assembly GCA_963773175.1). Lineage (GTDB taxonomy): Bacteria > Actinomycetota > Thermoleophilia > Gaiellales > Gaiellaceae > CAVZAC01. The sequence continues at coordinate 109,927 of CAVZAC010000004.1, read as the reverse complement.
CATCCGCGGCGGCGGCCCGCAGACGCACGCCGGAGACGCTCTCCGGCGGCAACCAGCAGAAGCTCGTCGTCGCCCGCGAGGTGGCCCGCGACCCGCAGCGTGCTCGTCGCGGCCCAGCCGACGCGCGGGCCTCGACGTCGGCGCGATCGAGTACGTGCACCGCCGCCTCGTCGCCGAGCGCGACCGGGGCCGCGCGATCCTGCTCGTCTCGCTCGAGCTCGACGAGGTGCTGTCGCTCGCCGACCGCATCCTCGTCATCTACGAGGGCCGGATCGTCGGCGAGCACGGCGCCGACGTCGAGCGAGCAGGAGATCGGCCTCGAGATGCTCGGCGGCGCAGCGGGCGAGGACGGCGGCGTGAGCGAGCGCCGCGCCGCCGGTCGCGCCGCCCGAGGAGCCGCCGCCCGGCCGCCGCGGGCCGGCTCGCGGTCGCGCAGCGGGCGGGCGGGATCGTGGCCCGTGATCACCGCGGTGCTCGCGTTCCTGATCGGCGGCGCTCGATCGTGCGTCGCGACCGGCCACAACCCGCTCACCGTCTACCGGGACATCTTCGAAGGGCGCCGGGCTCAACTGGTTCTTCCACTCCGACACCGAACACGATCAGACCTCCGGCCTACAACCTCACGCAGACGCTGCTCCAGACGACGACGCTGATCCTCACCGGGCTCGCCGTCGCCTTCGCCTTCCGCTGCGGCATGTTCAACATCGGCGGCCAGGGCCAGTACGTCATCGGGCTCGTCGTCGCGAACTGGGTCGGGATCTCGTTCGTCGGGCATGAGCCGCGGCCGCTCCACGTCCTCGCTCGCCGTCGTCGCTGGCGACGCTGGCGGGCGCGATCTGGGCGGGGATCGCGGGCTTCCTCAAGGCGACCACCGGCGCGCACGAGGTGATCACGACGATCATGCTCAACTGGATCGCGATCTGGATCGCGAGCTACCTCTTCGGCCAGGGGGGACCGCTCCAGAATCCCAGCGACGAGAGAGCCCGATCTCGGCGGACGATCGCCGCGGGGCGCGCAGCTGCCGGACTTCTGGGGCGACCCGACCTCGCAGGGCGTCCACGTCGGCTTCTTCGTGGCGCTCGCCGCGCTCGTCGTCTTCTGGCTGATCCTCAACCGGACGACGCTCGGCTACGAGGTGCGCGCGGTCGGCTTCAACCCCGACGCCGCTGCCTACGGCGGGATCAACGTCAGCAAGAACTACGTCCAGGCGATGGCGATCTCGGCGCGTTCGCCGGCCTCGCCGGCGCGCATCGACATGCTCGGCTACCTCTTCCACTTCGGCCACGGGACGCTCGACATCCAGAGCTCGACCGTCGGCTTCCTCGGCATCGCCGTCGCGCTGCTCGGCCGCAACACGGCGCGTCGGCGTCGGCCTCGCCGCCCTCCTCTTCGGCGCCCTCCTGTACGGGACGACGCACGGGCATCGACTCGACCGTCTTCGAGCCCGCAGCTCGCCGGGCAACCTGACGCTCATCATCCAGGGCCTCGTCGTCCTCTTCGTCGGGCGCCGACGTGCTGATCCTTGCCGTGTGGAACAGCCGCGACGGAAGCTGCGACGCGCGCCGCGTGACGCGGCCGGACGAGGCTGAGCGACTACGGCCGCATGAGCAGCTACGATCGGCACGGCTGCCGTCCTGCGCGACGGGGCGCGGAGACGGTCGGCTGGATCGGCGTCGTGCTCGGCGCGATCGCGGCGTTCTGGATCGCGATCCCGCCGTCTCACGGCGCGCTCGATCGTGCTGGCCGATCATCCTCGGATCTCGCCGTGGCCGCGCTCGGGATCGTGGACGATCACGCGCGGCGAGCGCAAGCTCGGCTGGGGCGCGGTGGCCGCCGGCGTCGCTCGGCATCGGCGCTCGGCATCCTCGCCACGCGCTCGAGCACGGCGAACCTCGACACGGTCTTCCGCGCCGCGCTCATCGCGTCGATGCTCGTCTTCGCGACGCCGCTCATCTTCGGCGCGATCGGCGGCATGTTCTCCGAGCGCAGCGGCGTCGTGAACATCGGGCTCGAGGGGATGATGCTGATGGGCGCCTTCTGGGGCGTCTACGGCGCCGACAAGACCGGCTCGTGGGAGCTCGGCCTGCTCATCGGCGATGCTCGCGGGCGGGCTCATGGCCGCCGTCCACGCGTTCTTCTCCATCCACCTGCGCGCCGACCAGATCGTGGGCGGGACGGCGATCAACTTCCTCGCGCTCGGGATCACCGGCTACTTCTTCACCAGCTCTACCACGGCGACGACATCCCGACCAACATCCCACGATCCCGAACGTCAACCTCCACATCGTCGAGCTTGTCGCTTTCTCGGCCCAGCGATCGGCGACCTCAACCTCATGATCTGGGTCGGCCTTCCTCCTGGTGCCGCTCTCGTACGTCGTCATGTTCAAGACGCCGATCGGGCTGCGGATCCGGGCGTGCGGCGAGCATCCGCGCGCGGCCGACACGGTCGGGATCAACGTGTACGCGGTCCGCTACGGGGCCGTGATCCTCTCCGGGCATGCTCGCCGCGCTGGGCGGCGCCTTCCTCTCGATCGGGCTTCGTCGGCGACGTTCAACGACAACATGACGGCGGGGCGCGGCTTCATCGCGCTCGCCGCCCTGATCTTCGGGAACTGGCGGCCCGTTCGGCGCCTTCGTCGCCGCGTGCCTCTTCGGCTTCTCGACGGCGCTCGCGCTACCGCCTGCCGGTGTACTCGGGCTCGGCGGCGACGCTGTTCCAGGCGCTGCCGTACGTGCTCACGCTCATCGCCGTCGCCGGCCTCATCGGCCGCTCGATCCCGCCGGCCGCCGTTGGTCGCCCGTATCGAAAGCAGTAGCACCCTGCGCCGCCCGAACTGGTACGCCCGGTTCTCGGTCGTCCTCGGGGTGCTGACGCTCGCGGTGGGGCCCGCCGCGATCGTCGCGTCACAGCGCGTCGCCGGCGTCACGCTGCTCCAGGCAACCGCCGCAATCGCGGCGTCGGGAGTGCTTGCGCTGCTCACGCTGCTGCTCGCTCGGCGCGGGCGACTCTACGCCGACCATACGCTGGGGCGGGCCAGCGCCGACGGGCTCGTCCGCGCGGGCCGTGCGCTGGGGCTGTTCGGCCTGTGCCTGTCGATCGCGGCGTGCATCGCGCTCGCGTTCTTCACGGTGCTGCGGGTCTTCCTGGCCTGAGAGTGGTGTGGCGCCCGGGCGCCGGACGTCTACAATCGCTTCGTGTTCGAGATCGGCACCAGCCTGCGGGAGGCCCGGCTCAGACAGAGCCTCGAGTTCCCCGAGATCGAGCAGGCCACCAAGGTCCGCGCGCGCTACCTCCGGGCGCTCGAGGAGGAGCAGTTCGACAGCCTCCCGGCCCCGACCTACGTCAAGGGCTTCCTGCGCACGTACGCGGACTACCTCGGAATGGACGGCCAGCTCTACGTCGACGAGTACAACTCGCGCTACATCATCGGCGAGGACGAGCCCCCGCTGCGGCGCAGCGCCGTCGCGCCGCGCCACGGACGGCGTGTCGAGTCGCGGGTGCTGCTGCTCGCGCTGGCGCGCGATCGGGATCGCGACGGCGCTCGTCATCGCGGCGTGGAAGTTCGGCGGCACGCACCAGCCGACGCTGCCACCGACCGTGTCCCAGCGCCACTCGCCGGGGCCGGGCACTCGCCACTCGGCCGCGCCCGTGACGCTGATCCTCACGGCGTCGGGCTCGACGTACGTCAAGGTGCGGCTCCATTCCAGCGTCGGCAAGCAGGTCTACGCAGGGACGATGCAGCGCGGCCAGTCGAACCGGTTCTACAGCAAGCGCCTGTGGATCGCCACCAGCGCTCCGCAGCATCTGCGCGCGAGCCTGAACGGGAAGGTCGTGCCGCTGCCGGCGACGGTCAAGAGGACGGGTGTGGTCGTGACGTCGGCCGGCCTGAAGGGCGGATCGGGCGGCGCTTGACGCCGCGGGCCGCGATCGTCGTCACCGGCAGCGAGCTGGTGCGCGGGGAGCGGACCGACCTCAACGGGCCGTTCCTCGCCCGCGAGCTGCACGCGCTCGGCATCGAGCCGGTCGGCATCGCGATCGTCGGCGACTCCGAGGCCGACCTCGAGCGCGCGCTGGCACGCGGCCTGGAGACGGAGCTGTGCGTCATCTCCGGCGGGCTCGGCCCGACGCACGACGATCGCACCATCGAGATGCTCGCGCGGGTGACAGGCCGACCGCTGGTGGTCGACACCGCTTTGCGCGACGAGATCGAGTCCGTGTCGCGCACGATCTCCGCCCGGCTCGGCCGCCCGTACGGCGAATTCGAGGCAGGGGTGACGAAGCAGGCGACGCTGCCGGAAGGCGCGCTGCACCTCGGCCTCGCGGGAACGGCCCCGGGCGTGCTGCTGGAAATGGAGAACGGGGTCGCGGTGGCGCTCCCGGGCCCGCCGAGGGAGCTGCGCCGGCTCTGGGTCCGCGCAGCGGAGAGCGGGCCGCTGCTGCGGCTCCTGGCCCGTGCAGAGGCGCCCGTGCGCCGCGTGCTCCGCTTCTACGGCGTGAGCGAGTCGGCGGTCGCAGTCGCACTCGCCGGGGCGGGAGGGGAGCGGGACGGCGTCGAGGCCACGATCTGCGCCCGGGACTTCGAGATCCATGTCGATCTCGTCGCGCCTCCGGATGCGGCGGACCGCGTAGCCGAGCTCGCCGCGCGTCTGCGCGAGCCGCTCCAGCCCTACCTCTTCGCCGAAACGGATGCGCCCATCGAAGAGGTCGTGCTCGATCTCTGCCGGGAGCGCGGGCTGACCCTGGCGACGGCCGAGTCCTGCACGGGCGGGCTCGTCGCCGCACGACTGACCTCCGTGCCCGGCGCCAGCGACGTGTTTCTGGGCGCGATCGTGAGCTACGCAGACAGCGTGAAGCAGGGGCGGCTCGGCGTGCCGGCGGAGACGCTGGCGCGCTTCGGCGCCGTCTCGGCGGAGACGGCCGCCGCCATGGCCGAGGGCGCACGGCGCGTGCTGGGGGCGGACGTCGCGGTGTCGGTGACCGGGGTCGCAGGCCCCGGCGGCGGGACGCGGGAGAAGCCCGTCGGACTCGTGCACGTGTACGCCGCGGGGCCCGAGGGCGGGCTGGCTGCGGAGTTCAACCTCCCGGCCGACCGCGCCACGGTCCGCGGGCGCGCCGTCAGCACGGCGCTCCATCTCGTGCGGCGTCTTCTGACACAGAGTCGGCACAGAGACGTATGACCGCTCGCGGTAGTGTCGGAGGCGATGAACGTCTTCGGCTCTTCTGCGGTCTCCCGCTCCCGGCTCCGAGCGTCGCTCGGCTGGCCGAGTGGCAGCGCGACCGGCTCACGGCCGGGAGGATCGTTCCCCCGGCGAACCTCCACGTCACGCTCGCCTTCCTCGGCTCCCTCCCGGCGGGCGAGCTCGAGGCCGTGGCCGGCGCGCTGCGCGAAGCTGCTGCCGGAGCCGGGCGGCCGGTCCTGGCCGTCCGCGCCTACCGCGAGACGCGCAGCGTGGGGATGCTCGTCCTCGCCGACGAGGACCGCCGTGCAGGCATTCTGGCCGAGCGGCTCCACGTGCGGCTCGAGCGGCTCGGTCTGTACAGGCGCGAGCAGCGCCCCTGGCTTCCGCACCTCACGGTGCTCCGATTCCGGCGGCCGCCGCGCCTGGACCCTGTGCTTCCCGACATCGGCGAGGATCGGTCCGTCCGACGCTGCTGTTTTCCTATCTCGGTTGCACCCATCGGGGGCGCGATACGAGGTCCTCGAATTCGTCCCGCTAGGAGGCTGATCAACGTGGATCGTGAGCAAGCTCTGGACGTCGCGCTCGGGCAGATCGAGCGGCAATTCGGCAAGGGATCGGTCATGCGGATGACCGACCAGGCCCAGGTCCAGATCGGGGCGGTGTCGACGGGCTCCCTGTCGCTCGACCTCGCGCTCGGGATCGGCGGACTGCCGCGCGGCCGGATCGTGGAGGTCTTCGGGCCCGAGTCGTCGGGCAAGACGACGCTCGTCTACCACGTGATCGCGGAGGCGCAGCGGCGGGGCGGCATCTGCGCCTTCATCGACGCCGAGCACGCGATGGACCCGCAGTACGCGCTCAAGATCGGCGTCAACATCGACGAGCTGCTCGTCTCGCAGCCCGACACGGGCGAGCAGGCGCTGGAGATCGCCGAGCTGCTGATCCGCTCGGGCGCGCTCGACGTCGTCGCCATCGACTCGGTGGCGGCGCTGACCCCGAAGGCGGAGATCGAAGGCGAGATGGGCGACAACCACCTCGGCCTGCAGGCGCGGCTGATGAGCCAGGCCCTGCGCAAGCTCGCAGGCACGCTCAACCGCACCGACACGATCTGCCTGTTCACGAACCAGCTGCGCGAGAAGATCGGGGTCATGTTCGGCAGCCCCGAGACGACGTCGGGCGGCCGGGCGCTGAAGTTCTACGCGTCGGTGCGCCTGGACATCCGGCGGATCGAGACGCTGAAGGACGGCGTCGAGGCGGTCGGCAACCGCGTGCGCGTCAAGGTCGTGAAGAACAAGGTCGCGCCGCCGTTCAAGCAGGCCGAGTTCGACATCATCTACGGGGCCGGAATCTCCTGGGAGGGCACGGTCCTCGAAGCCGGGCTCGACCGCAAGATCGTCCAGAAGTCGGGCTCGTACTTCAGCTTCGCCGACGAGCGGCTCGGCCAGGGCCGCGTCAACGCAACCGCGTTCCTCCGGGAGCACCCCGATGTGACGCAGGCCATCCTGGCGAAGCTCCAGGCGCAGGCCGGCCCGGACCAGGTCGTCTCGGCACGGCTGCTCCCGACCGCGGTGCAGGAGCGCGGAGCCGGAGCCGGAGCTGGTGGCAGTCAAGGCCTAGAAATGGCCCGCGTGACCCGGCTCAGAGCGGCGGCCCGTGGTCGGGTTGCGGTCGAGCTGGACGGCGCGCCGTGGCGGGTCCTTCCCGCCGAGGCGGTGGTGGCTGCGTCGCTCTCGCCCGGGACCGAGCTGGACCGTGCGCGGGCGCGGACTCTCCGCCGCGAGCTGCGGCGGGTGGAAGCACGCGACGTCGCGACGGCCGCGCTCGGTCGGCGCGACCTGCCTCGGGGACTGCTCGAGGAGCGGCTCGCAGCTCGTGGAGTCGCTCCCGCGGAGCGGCGCGCCGCCGTCGACCGGCTCGAGCGCGTGGGCGTGGTCGACGACGCTCGCTTCGCACGCTCGCGGGCGGCCGTGCTCGCCGGTCGCGGTCGCGGCGACGCCGCGATCCGATACGACCTGGATCGGCAGGGGATCGAGTCCGAGCAGATCGACCAGGCGCTCGCCGGCCTCGCGCCCGAGATCGACCGAGCCGCTCCGCTCGTCGAACGGCTCGGCGGCGGCGTGCGCGCGGCGCAGGGCCTTGTCCGGCGAGGTTTCGGGGAGGACGCCGTCGAGTCGGCTCTGCAAGCGGTCGTTGCAGACCCACCCTCGGCGGAGCTACGATATTGAAATCCATCCACTATTTTTCCTGCATAACCAGACGTTTCTCGAATGCCACGAACGCTTGACGATGACGACACCAGACCTGCGATCCCGGCACGGAGGGCCCTGACAGGAGTGCGCTAGAAGTGATCCGGGCCGTGTTGCACACGGCCCGCGTCGGACCGGATTCGAGCAACGTCGCCGAGCGGGCGCGATGGTGGACGGGTGGCCGCGGAAACGCCGCGGGCAACCGATCGCAGGGGGCGGCGCATGGTGCTCGTTCTTGGTATTGCCGGAGGGGTCGTGGCAGGAGCCGCGATCGCCTTCTTCGCGCTCCACGCCCTCACCGGATCGCGGCTCGCGGCGGCGCGCAGGACTCGCCAACTGCTGCTTGCGGAGGCGAGGCGCGAGGCGGAGGCCCTGCGGCGCGAGGCCCAGATCGAGTCGCGCGAAGAGGCTGTCCGGCTGCGTTCCGAGGTGGAGACCGAGGTCAGCGGGCGGCGCTCGGAAGTCATCAGCGCCGAGGAGCGCATCGCGGTGAAGGACGAGGAGCTTGGCCGTCGCGTCCGGGACGTGGAGCGTCGCGAGCAGGGTGTCGCCGACCGCGAGGTGCACACGAAGCAGCTCCAGGAGGACCTGAAGGCGGCGCGGGACAGGGAGCTGCAGGAGCTCCAGCGGATCTCCGGCATGACGGTCAACGAGGCGAAGGCGCAGATGCTCGACCGCGGCGAGGAGCTCGTCCGGCACGAGCTCGCACGGCGAGTGCGCCAGATGGAGGAGGAGGCGCAGATCGAAGCCAAGCGGCGCGCCCGGAACCTCGTCGCCGACGCCCTGCAGCGGGTCGCGGCGAGCCATGCCGCGGAGACGACGGTGACGCTGGTCGAGCTGCCGAGCGACGACATGAAAGGCCGGATCATCGGCCGGGAGGGCCGCAACATCCGCGCGCTGGAGCACCTCACGGGCGTCGACTTCATCATCGACGACACCCCGCAGGCGGTCGTGCTCTCCTCGTTCGACGGGATTCGACGTGAGGTCGCCCGCCTGACGCTCGTGAAGCTGATCGAGGACGGGCGCATCCACCCGGCGCGGATCGAGGAGACCTACTACCAGTCGAAGTCGGAGATCGAGGAGGAGATTCGTGCGGGCCGGCGCGCAGGCCGTCTTCGAGGCGAACTGCGGCGAGTTCGACGAGGAGCTGGTGCGGATCCTCGGTCGGCTCAAGTTCCGCACGAGCTACGGCCAGAACGTCCTGAAGCACACGCTCGAGGTCGTCCACCTCGCGGGCATCATGGCGACCGAGCTCGACGCCAGCGTGAAGACGACGAAGCGCGCCGCGCTGCTGCACGATCTCGGCAAGGCGATGACGCACGAGGTCGAGGGCTCGCATGCGCTGATCTCGGCCCAGTACGCCAGGCGCCACGGTGAGACGCAGGCCGTGGTGCACGCGATCGAGGCGCATCACTACGAGGTTCAGCCGCAGACGGTCGAGGCCGTGCTGCTGATCGCGGCCGACGCGATCTCGGCATCGCGTCCGGGCGCACGCGGGGAGAATCTGGAGCAGTACATCAAGCGGCTGGAGGCCCTCGAGGAGCTGGCCTCGCAGCACAAGGGGGTCGACCGCGTCTACGCACTCCAGGCCGGGCGGGAGATCCGTGTGATCGTGAAGCCGACGGAGATCGACGACGACGGCGCGGTGCTGCTCTCGCACGAGATCGCCCGTGAGATCGAGGCCGAGCTGGACTATCCCGGGCAGATCAAGGTCACGGTGATCCGTGAGAGCCGGGCTGTCGACGTCGCGCGAAACGCGTCGTCGCAGGACGTCCAGCCGCTGCCGGGCGAGGAGCACGGCTCGGTGCACGCGGCGTGAATCGTGCCGCGGGCTGACCTCGCGCGTAGTCTCCGGCTTGGCCTTCCTACACGCCGACAGGCCTCCGAGCAGGCCGCGTAGAGGGCAGAATGGAGCGTGATGAAGCGCTACCACGTCACCACGTTCGGGTGCCAGATGAACGCGCACGACTCCGAGCGGATCAAGGGTCTGCTGGAGGAGCTCGGGCTCGGCGAGGCGGCCGCGCAGGACGAGGCCGATGTGCTCGTCTTCAACACCTGCACGATCCGTGAGAAGCCGGACACTCGGCTCGCTGCGCACCTCGGCCGACGCCAGGGCGCTCAAGGACGCGCACCCCGGGCGGGTCGTAGCGGTCGGCGGCTGCTACGCGGAGGCCCAGCGCGAGCGGCTCTTCGAGCGCTATCCGTTTGTCGACGTCGCCTTCGGGCCGGGATCGATCGCGCACCTCGGCGAGTGGCTCGGCGCGGGGGGGCACGGCGTCGAGCGCAGCCGCTTCGGCCTGGACGACCGACGATTCGCGTCGCAGCTCCCGATGCACCGGGAGCGCCCGTTCCAGGCGTGGATCCAGGTCTCGATGGGCTGCAACTCGAAGTGCGCGTACTGCATCGTCCCGTCGGTGCGCGGCCGCGAGCAGAGCCGCCGCCCGGGCGAGATCGTCGCCGAGGTCACGCGGCTTGCCGCGGACGGAGTCAGCGAGGTGACGCTGCTCGGCCAGAACGTCAACTCGTGGGGCCGCGACCTTGCGCCCGGGATCCGCACGGAGTTCGGGGAGCTGCTCCGAGCCTGCGACGCCGTGCCGGGGATCGAGCGGATTCGCTTCACGAGCCCTCACCCGAAGGACTTCCGGGCGCCGGTGATCGCCGCGATCGCCGAATGCGTGTCCGTTTGCGAGCAGGTGCACCTCCCGCTCCAGTCGGGGTCGAGCCGGATCCTCAAGGCGATGCGGCGGACGTACGATCGCGACCGCTACCTCGCGCTCGTCGACCGGCTGCGCACCCGGATTCCGGACCTCGCGCTGGGCACGGACATCATCGTCGGCTTCCCGGGCGAGACCGACACAGACTTCGCGCAGACGCTCGAGGTCGTCGAGCGCGTCCGCTACGACAGCGCGTTCACGTTCGTCTTCTCCCCCCGGGCAGGCACCGAGGCGGCGACCCTGCCCGGTCAGGTGCCCGAGGACGTGAAACGCGAGCGCATCGAGCGGCTGGTCGACGTCGTGCAGCGGATCGCGCGCGAGCGGAACGAGGAGCGGATCGGCCGCGTCGAGGAGGTGCTCGTCGAGGGTCCGAGCCGCACCGACTCCAGCGTGTTGCGAGGGCGGACGCGCCGCAACACCATGGTCAACTTCGTGGGCGAAGCGGCGCCGGGAGAGCTCGTGGACGTGCGGATCGAGGGTGCGACGTCGACGACGCTTCGCGGCACGCAGGCCGTTCCCGTCGCGGCATAGTGGCCGCGCGCGAGCTAGCCTGGGACGGTCTCCTCAACGTCCGCGACCTCGGCGGCCACCCGACCGAGGACGGGGGCGAGACACGCTACGGCCGGCTCGTGCGCGCGGACAGCGTGCGGCGGCTGTCGGGCGAGGGCTGGGCCGAGCTGGTCGCCTTCGGGATCCGGACGATCCTCGACCTGCGCTTTCACGAGGAGCTCGAGGCCGACCCGCCGCTCGAGCTGCCTGTTGCGGTCGTACACGTGGAGCTCCTGCCCGGTCTCGGCGCGCCCGACTGGGTCGAGATCAATCACCGCGCGCTCGCGACAGCCGATCCCGCGGCGGCTCAGACCGGTTCCTATCTCGCGTTCCTCGAGCGCTACGGCGGGCAGTTCGCGGCCGCGATCACCGCCGTTGCGGACGCGCCTCCCGGCGGCGTGCTCGTCCACTGCCAGGCCGGCAAGGACCGCACCGGGCTCGTCGTCGCGCTGCTGCTGAGGCTCGCGCGCGTACCGATCGAGGAGATCGCAGCCGACTACGCGATCTCGGCGCAGAACCTCCGACCCGTGCTCGAGCAATGGATCGCCGAGGCCGACGGCGAGCGCGAGCGTGCGCTCCGCACCCGGGTCAGCGCCTCGGCGTTCGAGACGATGATCGAGGTGCTGACCGAGGTCGAGACGCGCTACGGGGGCGTCCGTGAGTACCTGCTGGGGACCGGCCTCGACGAGGCCGCGCTCGGCCGCGCGCGCGGCAGGCTGCTCGCGTGAGCGTCCTTGCGATCTTCGGGCCGACGGCGTCGGGCAAGAGCGCCGTGGCGCGCGAGGTCGCGGCGCGGGTCGGAGGTGAGGTCGTCTCGGCCGACTCGATGCAGGTCTACCGCGGCCTCCCGGTGCTGACGAATCAGGACGACCCGCCGCCGCGGCTGGCCGCGATCTGGCCGCTCCATCACGAGGCGTCCGTCGCCGAGTACCAGAGGCTCGCCCACGCGGCGATCGACGAGCTCCTCGCGGCCGGCCGCACACCGGTCGTGACGGGCGGGACAGGCCTGTATTTCCGTGCCGCGCTGTCGGCGCTCGAGATCCCCCCGGCGCCGGCCGCGGGAGGCACGCGAGCGCTGGCAGGCGCGCTACGACGACGAGGGGGCGGAGGCGATGCACGGGCTGCTCGCGGAGGTCGACCCGGCGGCGGCGGCGCGCGTTCACCCCAACGACCGGCGTCGCGTCGTGCGCGCGCCTGGAGCTCGCCGAGGTCGGAGAGTCGCTCGCAGACGACCGGCTCTGGGGTGCCGACACCCGGCACCCGACGCTCCTGTTCGGGCTCGACGTTCCGCACGAGGAGCTGAACCGGCGCATCGAGGAGCGCTCGCGGGCGATGTTCGAGCGCGGCGTCGAGGCCGAGGTGGCGCGGGCGCTGGAGCGGCCGTTGTCCTACACGGCCGAGCAGGCAATCGGGCTTCGCGAGCTGGCGGAGCTTCCTCGCGACCGAGGCGCTCGAGCGGCTGATCGTGCGCACGCGCCGCTATGCCGCGTACCAGCGCAAGTGGATGCGGCGGATCCCGGACATCGTTACCGTCAACGCCGACCGCCCGCCGGGCGAGACCGCCGATGAGATCCTCGAAGTGGCACGCGCACGGGAACGTCTACCTCGTCTCCCAGGACGCTGACCTGACGCCCGCCGACGTCCGGGCGCAGGCGGTCGCCACGGACGGGATCCTGCAGGTGCTCGCGACCGGACCCGGACTGGGCCGAGATCGTGATCTGGAATACCGACGGCTCGACGGCCGAGATGTCGGGCAACGGGACGCGGATCGCGGCCGCCTGGCTGGCCGGTCCGGACGGGCGCCGGCGCGGTCGAGATCCGCGTCGGGCCGCGCACCGTCCGGGCGCGGTTGCTCGGTCACGGGATCGTCGAGCAGGAGCTCGGCCCCGTCGAGGTCGGGCCGCGCGAGATCGTCGAGGGCATCGAGCTCACGCCCGTCTCCGTCGGGAACCCGCATGCGGTCGTCGTCGGCGACCCGGACGAGATCGCGCGGATCGGGCCGCTGCTCGAGACGCATCCAGCGCTTCCCGGCGCGGACGAACGTGCAGGTCGTCCGGGTCGACGGGCCGGGCGATCGTGACCGCCCGGGTCTGGGAGCGCGGCGTGGGGGAGACGAGCGCCTCGGGCACGAGCGCGATCGCGGTCGCGGCGGCGACGCACGGCGAGGGCGACGTCACGGTGCGTTTCCCGGGCGGCGACCTCCAGGTGCGCCTCGAAGGAGGTCGAGCGTTCCTCACGGGCCACGCAGAACCCCTGGAATAGGCGCACTTTCGGCACATTCTTGTGGACCGGCGGCGGCTACTATGCACCTCTCCCCTTTGGGTGGGTGGGGGTTAGGGATGGGACCGGCGGCAGAGTTGTGAACTCGGGATTCGGGCTACCTGCGAGTTCGGTCAGGCGCCGATGCCGTACTCGCGCAGAGCGTCGTTCAGGCTCGTCTTGAGGTCGGTCGACGGCTCCCTCTGACCGACGATCAGCGCGCAGGCGATCTGGTACGTCCCGGCCGGGAACTCCTTCGGCCGGGTCCCGGGGATCACCACCGAGTTGCGCGGCACGATCCCGCGATGCTCGCGCGGGCGCGATCCGGTCACGTCGATGATCGGGATCGAGGCCGACAGCACGACGTTGGGTGCGATCACGGCGCGCTCCTGCACGACGACGCCCTCCACGATCACGGCCCGCGATCCGATGAACGCGCCGTCCTCGACCACCACCGGCCGCGCTCCGGGGGGCTCGAGCACGCCGCCGATCCCGACGCCGCCGGCGAGATGGACGTTCGCACCGATCTGCGCGCCCGAGCCGACCGTCGCCCACGTGTCGACCATCGTGTTCGGCCCGATCCAGGCGCCGATGTTGACGTAGCTCGGCATCATCACGACGCCCGGGCGAGAGGTACGCGCCGTAGCGGGCGACCGCAGGCGGCACGACCCGCACGCCGAGCCGCTCGTAGCCGCTCTTGAGCGGGATCTTGTCGTGGTACTCGAACGGCCCGACCTCCTGCGGCTCCATCTCCCGCAGCCGGAAGAACTCGAGGATCGCCTCCTGCATCTCGGAGTCGGCATGCCACTCGCCGCCCTCCTTCGAGGCGACGCGGCGCTCGCCGCGGTCGAGGGCCGCGATCAGCTCGATCACCCGCTCCGCGTTCACAGTGCCTCCTCGAGCAGCGCGGCAGCGCGGGCGCACTCCTCCTCGGTGGGCACCAGCGCCATGCGGAAGTACCCCTCGCCGGAGGGCCCGAAGAACGTGCCCGGCGAGACGATCAGTCCGTGCTCGAGCAGCCGCTTCGCGAACGGCTCGGCCGGCTCGCCCCCGGGGACCTCGAGCCAGAGGTACATCGTCGCGTTCCCGCCGGCCGACCGCACGCCCTTGTGCTCCAGAGCACGAAGCAGAACCTGCGCGCTTGCGTTCGTACCGCGCGCGTGTCCGCTCGACGTGCGCCTCGTCGTTCCACGCTGCGATCGAGGCGCGCTGGACGAACTCCTGCGGCGCTGTGCCGAGGCTCGGCCGGTACTGCCTGAGCGCGCCGATCAGCTCCGGTGGACCGGCCACGAATCCGGAGCGGTAACCGGTCATCGACGACCGCTTCGACAGCGTCTGGAACACGGCGACGTGCGATCTGTCGGCGGCCTCCAGCGCGGAGTGGGGGGGCTCGTCGAACCAGAGCTCGGTGTACGCCTCGTCGGAGGCGAGCAGGAAGTCGTACTCGGTCGCGAGAGCGGCCGCGCGCTCGAAGAAATCGAGCGGGGCGACGCCGGCGGTCGGGTTGTTCGGGTAGTTGATCCACAGGATGCTCGTGCGCCGGAGCACGTCCGGGTCGAGCGCTGCGAGGTCGGGAAGAAAGCCGTTCTCCTCGCGCAACGGGACCTGGACGGGCTTCGCCCCGGCGAACAGCGCGCCGCGTTCGTAGACCGGGTACGCGGGCTCCGTGTAGAGCACGAGGTTCTTCTCGCTGCGCCGGATCGACGACGAGCTGCGCGAGGGTGAAGATCGCCTCCTTCGCGCCGTAGCGTCGGAATGAGCTCCGTGTCCGGGTCGAGCTCGACGCCGAACCGTCGCCCGACCCAGCCGGCGGCAGCGTGGCGCAGCGCTGGAAGACCCTCGGCGAGCGGATAGCCCATCCGCTCCTCGAGCCCGTCGACGAGTGCCTGCCGGATCAGCGGGTCGGTGGGCTCCATCGGATCGCCCTTGCCGAAGTCGATGAGCTCGACGCCCTCCGCGGCGAGGCGCCGCTTTGCGCGTTCCAGATGGACGAACGGGTAGGTGCCGGTCGCGGCGAGGGCGGGGGAGAGTCGCACGGCTAGACCGTACCGGCCGCAGCCGGGCCCCATCCCGATTCCCCGCCGGCCCTCATCCCGATCCCCCACCCACCCCCGGGGGAGGTGCATGGTAGTGGCCCCGAGATCAAGCCGTGTGCCGACTCTGTCACGTTCTGTGCACGGCTCGCCGTTCCGGCCGAGGCTGCCGTTCCTGCGCTAGCCGGCCAGGAACCGCTGGAGCGCCGCGAAGCACCGCTCCAGCGCCGCGATCTCGACCTGCTCGTCGCGGCGGTGCGCGTAGCGGGTCGCGCCGGGCCCGAGGTTGACCGCGTCGATCCCGTGCTCGGCGAACTGGGCCACCGGCGTCCACGCCTGCTTGGGCTGGATCTCGAACTCGCCTGCGGCCCTCAGCCGCTCCACCAGCGGATTGCCGAGGTTGACGTCGGCGGCGGGCGAGTGGTCGAGCACCTCCCAGTCCGCGCCGGGGCCGATCAGTTCACCGAGCCGCCGCAGCGCATCGTCGCGCGACCGGCCCGGCGCGTAGCGGAAGTTGAGCGTCACCTCGGCGAGGTCGGGCACGACGTTGCGCGCGACGCCGCCGCTCGCGATCGTCGGCGTGATCGTCTCGCGAAACAGCAGCCCGTCCACCACGACGTCGGCCGGGCCCGGGCAGCCGCACGAGCGCCTCGGCGGCGAGCAGGATCGCGTTCACGCCCGTCCACGGCCGCGCCGAGTGGGCCGCCACGCCGTGGAAGCGCACGGCCGCGTTGATCGCGCCCACGCAGCCGGCCTGGATCGTGTTGTCGGTCGGCTCCATGCACGACCGCGAGCGCGGCGTCCGCCACGAGCCCCGCTCGCGAACAGCGCGGGCAACGGGCTCTCGACGAGCGCGATCTCCTCGCGGGTGAAGAACACGAACCCCGCGTCGAGCTCGGTCTCGGCCTCCGCGCACCAGCGGGCGAGCTCGATCATCACCGCGACCCCGCCCTTCATGTCGCTGGCGCCGAGCCCGATCACCGCAGCCGTCCTCGATCCGTCCCGGGAGGTTCCCCTGCGCCGGGACGGTGTCGACGTGGCCGGCGAAAACGACGAGCGGACGGCCCTCGCGGCGGCGCGGAACGACGAACCGGACGTCGTCGTCGGCCCACACCGGCTCACCGGGAAGGGCCTCGGCGACGTAACGCATCGCAGCCGCCTCCTCGCGGCTCGGCGACGCGATGTCGACGAGCTCGAGGGTACGGCGGGCGAGATCCGGACCGGCCATGCGGTGATTGTGACGCGGCGAGGCATAATCAGCGCCGTGACGCAGCGCCAGCCGGACCCGATGCCGGGCGGCGAGCCCGAGCGCGGGTTCGCCGTCGCGGTCTTCCCCGCGGGCGTCGACGCCGACCGGAGGCTTGCCGAGCTCGAAGAGCTCTCGCGCACGTCCGGCGTCGCCGTCGTCGAGCGGCTCGTCCAGCGCCGGACGCGCCCGGACGCGCGCACCTACGTCGGCAAGGGCAAGCTCGAGCAGTTGAAGCAGTCCTACGCGGGTGTGGAGGCCGAGGTGCTGCTCGTGGACGACGAGCTCTCCCCGGCCCAGCAGCGGACGCTCGAGAACGCGCTGGAGGCCCGGGTCATCGACCGCACGCAGCTGATCCTCGACATCTTCGCCCAGCACGCGCGGAGCGCCGAGGGCAAGCTCCAGGTCGAGCTCGCGCAGCTCGAGTACAACCTGCCGCGCATGCGCGGGCTGTGGAAGCACCTCGAGCGGCTCGGCGGCGGCGTCGGCACGCGCGGGCCGGGGGAGACGCAGCTCGAGACCGACCGCCGGATCGCCCGGCGCCGCGTCACGCTTCTGCGCCGCCGGCTACGCGAGATCGCCGCCCAGCGCGCGACGCGGCGCAAGTCGCGGGAGCGCGCAGCGACGCCCACCGTCGCCCTCGCCGGCTACACCAATGTCGGCAAGTCGACGCTGCTGAACGCACTCACCGGAGCGGACGCGTCCGTCAACGACCGGCTGTTCGAGACGCTCGATCCGACCACGCGCGCGTTCGAAGTCGAGGGCCGCAGATACCTCGTCACCGACACCGTCGGCTTCATCCGCCGGCTCCCGCACGAGCTGGTCGAGGGCTTCGCGGCCACGCTCGAGGAGACGCTCGTGGCCGACCTCGTACTGCACGTCGTGGACGGATCTGCGCCTGACGGGGAGCTCGACTCGCAGCTCGAGGCCGTGCAGTCGGTCCTGCACGAGATCGGGGCCGACGATCTTCCGCTCGAGCTCGTCCTGAACAAGATCGATGCGGTCGACGCCGTCGGGCGGCGGCGGCTCGCCAACCGCTTTCCCGCTGCGATCCAGGTGTCTGCCCTCACCGGGGAGGGTCTCGACGAGCTCGGCCTCCGGATCGCCGCGCGGTTCGCGGAGCGCTTCGAAGCGGTGCGGCTGTTGCTTCCGCACAGCGAGGGCGGCAAGCTCGCCGAGCTGTACGCGCTCGGCGCCCCGATCGACGAGCGGGCCGACGTCGCGGAGGGCGTGCTGGTGCGCGCGCGGCTGCCGCGGCGCGAGATTCCACGCTTCGCCGCGTATCTCGTCGAGGACGAGCCGGCACCGGCAGGGTCGGCGCTGTGATCGAGCTGCCCGTGACGCGGCTGCGAGCCGACGCCGCGCTGCCGTCGCGTGCCTATCCCGGGGACGCCGGCCTCGACCTCGCCTCCTGCGAGTCGGTCGTGCTGCCGCCCGGCCGGCGGGCCGTGGTGCCGACGGGGCTGGCGGTGGCGATACCGGAGGGGCACGTGGGCTTCGTCCAGCCCCGCTCGGGCCTCGCTGCGAAGCACGGGATCACGATCGTCAACGGGCCCGGGACCATCGATTGCGGCTACCGCGGCGAGATTCAGGTCGTGCTCCTGAACACCGACCGGGAGCTGCCGTTCCAGGTCGAGCGAGGCATGCGGATAGCGCAGCTCGTCGTGCTCCGCATCCCGGACGTCGAGCCGGTCGAGGTCGACGAGCTGCCGCAGAGCGAGCGCGGCGCCCGCGGCCTCGGCTCGTCGCGGCACTGACATGCAGGCCGGAGTCTCCGCCGGGGATGCCGCGCTCGTAGTGCACCACGAGCCTCGGATCCGGGTTTCGGCCGTCCTGCGCTGGCGCGACCGGATTCTTCTCTGCCGGCACGAGAAGAACGGCCACGACCACTGGCTGCTGCCCGGTGGCGGTGTCAACGGCGGCGAGTCGCTGATCGACGCCCTACGCCGCGAGCTCGAGGAGGAGGTCGGAATCGAGGAGGGCCTTCCGCTCGAGGGCCCTGTGGCGCTCGTGGACTCGATCTCGCCGCCCGGCAGCCCGCGCGTGAAGCATGTCGTCCACATCGTCTTCGCGGCCGATCTGGGGCACCGGTCGCTCGAGGCGGTGACCTCGCAGGACGCGGCGGTCCGCGGCCACCGCCTGTTCACGCTGGAGGAGCTCGACGACATCGTCGTGCACCCCCCGATCCAGCGCTTCCTCCGGCGCTGGCGTTCGGGAGATCCGGCCGTGTATCTCGGCTCGATGTGGGTCCCGTAGCGTCGCGGCGGGCTCTCCGACACGGTACTCGCGACCCACGGCGGCGTTCCAGCTCGGCCGTGAGCCACCCTGCGAACGTCACTCTTCCGGCACTGACCCGTCACAGACACGTCACGGTTTCCTCGATAGGATCGTCGTGGGGAGGAGGTTGGGGGTGCCTTCGAAGAGCGGACCCCCCGCGGCCGGCGGCGGGCGGCTCCCGCTTACGAGTAACGGCCGCCGCGCTCGCGAGCCCGCCGGGCCGACACCTCATGGGCCTGGCTCTCCAGCACGTCCGGGAGCGGTTCGAGCGCTGCGGGCTCGCGCGCCCGTCCGGTGCGCGATCGCCTGGGCGAGCAGCCAGTCCGCCAGCCACGGATTGCGCGGGAGCAACGGCCCGTGCAGGTACGTTCCGACCACGCGGCCCGCCCGGCAGCCCTCGTAACCGCTCTCGCCGTCGTTGCCGAAGCCGTGGACGACCCGTCCCAGCGGATCGGCGCCCTCGTCCAGCAGCGTCCGCCCGGCATGGTTCTCGAACCCGGCCAGCGTGCGCCGCACGCCCGGCTCCAGCTCGCACTCGATCAGGATGTCGCCGATCATCCGCCGCGACCCGGCGACCGTCACGAGCGGGAGGAGCCCGACGCCGGGAATCTCGTCGCCGCCCACGTCGAGATATGAGCGGCCGAGCAGCTGGTAGCCGCCGCAGACCGCGAGCGCGGCAGCCCCCGCCCGCTACCGCCGAACGTAGATCCGGGCCCTTCGCCGCGAGGTCGGGGGCGATCAGCGCCTGCTCGCGATCCTGACCGCCGCCCACGTAGTACAGGTCGTGCTCACCCGGCCGGAGCGCGTCGCCCGGGCCGAGCGCGCGCACGTCGAGCTCGTGGCCGCGCAACGCGGCCCGCCGCGCCAGCACCGCGATGTTGCCGCGGTCGGCGTAGATGTTGAGGTACTCGGGGTAGAGGTGGCCGACGACGATCCTCATACGGCCGGCTCCCAGTAGGGCCGGACGTGGCCGCGGCGGGCGACGATCTCCCGCAACGCGAGCATCGCGGTGTAGGTCGGAAGAACCGTGAGCTCGCCTCCGGCCGGCGTCAGCTCCAGCCCCCGGTCGAGCGCGCGCTCGAGGTCGGGCACGACCTCGAGCCGGTCGGCGTCGAGGCCGCCGTAGGTGAACCGCAGCGCCAGCTCGGCGGCACGCTCGCCGGTCACGACGACGCGCTCGAGCCGCTCCAGCAGCGGCTCGAAGTCGACGTCCCAGATCCAGGAGACGTCGCGGCCGTCGGCGATCCCGTCGTTCAGCGCGATCACCGCCGGCGTCCGGACCTGTCCCGCGAGCAGAGTACGGATCGCCTCGTTCGCACCGGCCGGGTTCTTGATCAGCAGCATCAGCAGCCGCCGGTCGCCGATCTCGATCCGCTCGAAGCGGCCGAACGCCGCGTCGAAGCGCTCGAGGCCGGCGCAGACATCGTCGAGCGACGACCCGAGCGCAAGGGCCAACGACGCGGCCGCGAGCGCGTTGTACACGTTGTAGAGCCCGGGTAGGGGCAGTCCGGAGGCGGCGCTCGCCCTCATGGGTGACGAGCAGGAACGAGACGCCGTCGAGACCGTGGAGCTCGAGCTCCCGCGCGCTCACGTCGAGCGGTGGCCGGGCGTGGCCGCAGGCGGGGCAGCGATAGTCGCCCAGGTGGCCCACGTAAGCCGCCGCATACTCGTACGCCGTGGCGCAGCGCACGCACCACTTCGAGTCGGCCGCGTGCTGGAGCGCCGGACGCGCCTGGCGCGGGTCGTCGAGCCCGAAGATCACCGCCTGGTCCCGGGCCTGTGCAAGCTCACCGACCTGCGGATCGTCGCCGTTGACGACGAGCACCGTCTCCGACGGCAGCTCGCCGACCGCCGCCCGCCAGCGCTGTGCGACGAGCTCCAGCTCGCCGTAGCGATCGAGCTGGTCGCGGAACAGATTCCCGAGGCACAACGCACGGGGCCGCACACGCCGCGCGACCTCCGGCAGGGCGGCCTCGTCGACCTCGAACAGGCCGAGCTCGGCGCCGCGGGCCGCGAGCAGTGCGGATGCGACGCCCGACACGAGATTCGCGCCCGCGGCGTTGTGGGCGAGCCGCAGGCGCGGCGAGAGGACGCTCGCCGCCATCGCGGCCGTCGTCGTCTTGCCGTTCGTCGCCGAGACGAGCGCCGTTCCCTGCGGAAGCCGCGCGGCCAGCCTGTCGACAGCGCCGGGATCCAGCTTCCACAGGAGCTTGCCCGGCAGCGTCGTGCCGCCACCCGTCCGCTGCAAGCCGTGACAGCCGCGCCGCTGTTCGGGCGGCTGCGACCTCTGCTGTGAGGGGCACACGCACCGCGCCACCGTACCGGCCGGAGCGAATCCCTCGAACGAGTGATCTCCCCCCATGTCCGTGCGGCCGCAATCGAGCCCCGGCTGCGTCATCGAATCCGCCTGCGGCGGCGCTCCCGCGCTCGCATTGGGCCTTGCAGGCCGCGTGACAGGGAGAATGGCTCGCGGCCGATTCACACGATCGGGGGATTGTGTGCCCTTGTTCCCGGTGCCACGTTCCGGCGAGGACGAGTAGTCGTGGAGCAGCCGCGACCGACAGCCGCGAGCCGCGTCGGTGACGTGGAGATGGGAGACGGACCGCACTCGATGAGCGCTGTTCGAGCCGAGATCAACCTGCCCGATGCGGCGCGCATGCTCCCGCTGCCCAGGCTGCCGGGGCGCGCCCTGGCCTACCTTGCACTGGTCGCAGCGGCAGCCGCGGCGATCGCCCTCCCGTCACTCGCGCACCTGACGACGCAGACCCCGGGGTGGCCGGCGTTCTTCGCCCTTGGCAGCAGGGGCCGCGATCGCGCAGCTCTTCGTGGTGCGCACACCGCGGAATCAGTCGTACCGCTCGACGTGCATCTTCCTGATCCCGGCGATCCTGATCCTGAAGCCGGAGCTCGTCGTGCTCATGCCGCTGGCGATGCACCTGCCCCAGTGGCTGAAGGAGCGCGGCCCCTGGACCACCGCGAGCTTCAACGTCTGCAACTACACGCTGAGCTCGCTCGCGGCGCTCTTCTGCGCGCGCTTCGTCCTCCACGCGCAGGGGGTCGTCGCGAACCCCGATTTGCGCATCGCGCTGGCCGGCGCGGTCGCCTGCATCGTCGTCGTCGGGATGACCCACGTCCTGCGAGCCCCCATGCTCCACCTCGCGCGCGGCCACTCGTTCAGGGAGACAGGGCTCTTCACCTTCGAGAGCCTGTCCACCGAGCTCGTGCTGGCGACGCTCGGCGTCGGCATCGCCGTGCTCTGGCAGACGAACAAGTGGCTCATCCCGTTCGCGGTCGCGCCGCTGCTGCTCGTCCACAGGTCGCTGTCGGTTCCCGCCCTTCAGGAGGAGGCCCGGGTCGACCCCAAGACCGGCCTCTTCAACGCGCGCCACTTCTCGTCTGCCCTGCAGGAGGAACTCGGCCGCTCCGCCAGGTTCCAGCGCCCGCTGTCGCTGATCATGGCCGACCTCGATCTCCTGCGCGACATCAACAACTCCTACGGCCACCTGGCCGGCGACGCCGTGCTGAAGGGTATCGCCGAGGTGTTCCGGCTCCACCTGCGCCAGTACGACGTGCCGGCGCGCTTCGGTGGGGAGGAGTTCGCGATCCTTCTGCCGGAGACGCCGCCCGAGCAGGCGTTCGAGATCGCGGAGCGGATCCGGCAGGCGACGGCGGACAAGCTCTTCGCCATCGAGACCTCGAGCGAGCCGGTCCACGCCACCGTCTCGATCGGGGTCGCCGCCTTCCCGCGCGACGGTGTCGACGCGAACGAGCTCATCCACCAGGCCGACCTCGCCGTCTACCGCGCGAAGCTCCAGGGCCGCAACCGTGTGCTCGATTCGAGCGCACAGCCGGTGTCCGTGCCCCACGAGCCGCGCAAGGCCCGTGAGGCCCGGCTCGTCTCCGTGCCCGAGGAGGGGCAGTACGTGGCGACCCTCCCGCCGGAGTCGGACGGCAAGCCCCACCTCGACAGGCGGCATCCGATGCCCTCTGCACTGCACAGCCCGCGCTTTCTCTTGCTGTCCAGGCCGCTCGCCGCCTTCGTCGCGCTCGTTGCGGTGAGCGGGATCGCGGCCGGCATAGCCGGTCTCGTCTGGGGTACCTCGCACGACATCCTGGGGCTGCTCGCAGTCGTTGCGCTCGTGGCCATCGGCCAGGCCCTGGCGCTCGAGCTCGACGACGGGACGATCTCGGTCAGCGCTGTCGGCGCACTGGCGGGCGCGGCGCTCGTCGGCCCCCGCGCGGCCCTTGCGCTGGCGGTCACCACGTCGCTGGTCGAATGGAGCGCTCGCCGGTCTCCGCTGCATCGCGTGCTGTTCAACGTCGGCACCCTGTCCCTGGCGTCGCTCGCGGCTGCGGGCGTCTTCCGGCTCTGCGTCCACGCCGGCGTCGTCGACAGCCGGGACAAGGCGCTCGTTGCGACGGCCGGCGTGCTCGCAGGAGCGGCGTACTTCGCAGTCAACATGGGTCTACTCAGCCTCGCTCTCGCGCTGGAGGGTCACGAGCGCTGGTGGCGCGTCTGGCACGAGCGGTTTGCGTGGCTGCTCCCGCACTACCTCGTCTACGGCTTCATCGGCGGCGTGATCGCCATCGCGTACGACTCGGCGCATCTGTTCGCGCTCGCGGTCTTCGCGGTTCCGCTGCTGCTCATGCGCAAGACGCAGGAGGCCTATCTCCGGCACACGCAGAAGAGCGCGCAGAAGCTGCGCGAGGCGGCCGCCACGATCCAGTCCCAGAACGCCTCGCTGGAGCGCGCAAACCGGCTCCTGCGCGAGCGCTCGACGGCGGCGATGGAGTCCCTCTCGGCCACGGTCGACGCGCGCGATGCATACACCGCCGGACACTCGCGGCGTGTCCAGCGGCTCGCACTCGCGGTCGGTCGCCAGCTCGGGCTCACGCAGGCCGAGCTCGATCTGCTCGGCCATGCCGCGCTCTTCCACGACATCGGCAAGCTCGCCATCCCGGACTCGATCCTGCTCAAGCCTGCGACGCTCACGGACGAGGAGTGGGCGCTGATGCAGCGGCATGCCGACGAGGGCGCGCGGATCATCGACCGGCTCGGATTCCTCGGCGACGCGGTGCCGGCGATCCGCTACCACCACGAGCGCTACGACGGCAGCGGCTACCCCGACGGGCTCTCCGGTGAGGACATCCCGCTCGGAGCACGGATCATCCATGTCGCCGACGCGCTCGACTCGATGCTCACGACGCGGATCTACCGCTCAGCCAGACCGCTGGAGCACGCGCTGCAGGAGCTGAGGCGGGCGGCAGGCACCCAGTTCTGTCCGCGCTGCGTCGCCGCGCTGGAGCAGATCCTGCCGGTCACCGAGTTCGAGGGCAACCAGGTGCCGCGACTGCTCGCCGTCTGACCCGCGCACAGCGACTTGCGGGAAGAGCCGCTTGCTCTACCATTGTTGGCGATGGCCCGCAAGCGCGAGTATTCGGCAGTCTCGAGAATCGACCCGGCCCAGCTCCGGGCCTTCCAGGCCGAGATCCGGCGGCGCTACTCCGACCCCGAGATCCTCGTTCAGCTCGCCGCCTGTGCCCAGCGGCTGGGGCGGTCGCCGACGATGCGCGAGTTCGCCGACGACCCCGACACCACGGTGCACCCGCAGACCGTAATCGAGCATTTCGGGAGCTGGAACGCCGCGAAGCGGGAGGCCGGCCTCGTGCCGCGCCGCTTCGCCACGCGCGAGGAGCTCCTCGGCCTCCTGCGCGAGCTCGGCGAGCGTCTCGGCCGCGTGCCGACCGCCAAGGACATCGAAGCCAACCGCGGTCTCATGCCGTCGAAGTCGCTGTATTGGCACACATTCGGGTCGCTCTCGACCGCTCTGCGGGAGGCCGGCTTCGACGTAGCGGTGGGGGAGGAGCGGCTCGAGCGCGCGATCGAGCAGGGCGCCGAGCTCGCGGTCGAGCTGCGCCGACTACCGAAGTTCGCGGACTGGGCGGCGGCGCGGCGGCACGACACGCGGCTGCTGACCGAATGGCAGGTGTACCGGATGTTCGAAGCGCGCCGCGGCGCCTGGTCGACGTTCCAGTTCCTCATCCGGGAACGGCTGCAACAGGCCGGCGTCGAGGTCGCACCAGACGGCAGTCTGTAGTTGGGCCGATCACCGGTCGGTGTGTTCGCAGAACCAGCAGAGGTTGCGGCCGCCTGCGGCCGGGGACGAAGTCGGGTTCCCCGCCTGAAGTCGTCATGCCTACGGCGAAGCCGAGGCGGACTTCAGGCGGCAGCTTCAGGCGGCGAGCGCGGCGAGCAACGTCAGACAGAGATCGCGCTCTCGCGGGGCGCGCACGGCCGGGAGCTCGGTCGTCTCGCGGAACGATCGGTCGGGCGAGAACCGTGCGTGCCGTCCGATAGCGCCGTCCCGGAGCTCGACAACGATGCCGTCCTCGACCTCGCGCTTGCGCAGCCTGAGTGCGAGATAGCGCTCCACGAGCTCGAGCGCCTGCTTCGTGGAGGCGAAAAACGTCTCGTGGCGGGACGATCCGATCCAGAGCGGCCGGCCTACCCCGCGAGCGATGAACAGCGTTCCGGGCCGGCTCTCGTCGAGCCACGCGGATGCCATCGAGCCGCGGAGCTCACCAAGGGCCCGAGGGCTGGGACCGAACTCGTCGACCAGTGCGAAGATCGCCTCGGAGTCGACCGTCATGTCGGGCCGAGCACGCTCGAAGCCGTGTCGTTCGAGGATCTGCTCGTCGTTGTCGATGATCCCGTTGTGGATGCCGACGATGTCGCCGTGACGGATCGGGTGGTTGTTGGCCTCGATCCCGGGATGGCCCTTCGTGTAGTCACGGACGTGCAGCAGGACCTCGGTCGCGGCTGCGGGGATGTCGATCCGGTCGAGCAGGGCGCTCGCGCCCGAGCGCTGCTTGTGGACATGGGCATGCCGGCCGGGGGAGCGGTGCGCGTAGCCGACAGCGTCGGCTCCTCGCTCGGCTATCGCCGCGAGCAGCGCCTGCGCCGCCAGTGTCCGATCCACCGTGCTGCGCGCGCTCAGACTATATCCCGCTATGCCGCACATAAGCAGTTCTTTGTATGTCCTCTTCAGCCGACCCCGGCCAAATCGCCACCGCAGCTCGTTTTTGGCCGCTTGTGAGATAGGGACGAGGCTTCGGCCTGGAAGTTAGTCTGCACGTGTATTCGGCTGTTACGCGCCGGCTCCTCTCCCTCGATCGGGGTAACGCGATCGGTCAAGGCTGTGATCGGCGCCGCCGATAACGCAGACCGTGATCGAGGGTCAGCCACTTTCCGAGCCGCAGGACGAAAGCGCACCGCTTGCGCCCGCCGTCGGCGAGCCGCACCTCGAGCTCGTCGAGCCGCTCGAAGACGAGGCCGAGGAGGCGGTGCCTGCCGCAGTTGCAGAGGTCGAGGAGGCCGCTGAGCCGAGCCTCGACGAGGAGCCCGCCGCTACACAGGATCCGCTCCGGCTGTACGTACGCCAGATCGGCGACGGTCCGCTGCTCACGCCGGCCGGCGAGCGCGAGCTGGCCCGCCGCAAGGACGAGGGCGACCTCGAGGCCAAGGCCAAGCTCATCGAGTCGAATCTGAGGCTCGTGATGTCGATCACGCGGAACTACACGAAGGCCAACGTGCCGCTCTTAGACCTCATCCAGGAGGGCAATCTCGGCCTGATCCGCGCCGTCGAGAAGTTCGACTGGACGATGGGCTACAAGCTCTCGACGTATGCGACCTGGTGGATTCGCCAGGCGGTCACTCGCGCCCTCGCCGACCAGGGGCGGACCATCCGGCTCCCGGTGCACGTCGCCGAGCAGGTGCGCCGGGTTCAGCGAGCGCGGCGCGTGCTCGCCCAGCGGCTCAACCACGAGCCGACGGATCTCCAGATCGCGAACGAGGCCGGCTTCACCGAGAAGCGCGTGCGAGAGCTGCTCGACCTCGTCGAGGAGCCGATCAGCCTCGAGACGCCGGTCGGCGACGGCGAGAGCATGTACGGCGATCTGATCGAGGACACGCAGACCGCGCGCCCCGATGCGGCGACCGCCGAACGGCTCCGGCACGCCGAGCTCCAGGCCGCGCTCGACCACCTCAACCCACGCATGCGCCACGTGCTGGCCCGGCGCTTCGGCCTCGACGGCTGCAAGCCCCAGACCCTGGAGGAGGTCGGCCTCGGGCTGGGGATCACGCGGGAGCGTGTGCGCCAGGTCGAGGCGAGAGCTCTCCGCGAGCTGCGGACAGTCGCGCCGTCGCTCCAGCTCTACCTTGGCGAGTAGGGCCGCCGGCCGGCTCAGCCGGCCGCGTGCTCGATCTCCCAGACGCGCGCGAGGCGCTGCAGCGCGGCGGTCTCGATCTGGCGCACACGCTCGCGCGTGAGCCCGAGCGAGCGCCCGATGTACTCGAGCGTCCGCGGCTCGGCGTCCACGAGGCCGTAGCGCAGAGCGAGCACCTGCCGCTCGCGCTCCGTGAGGGCCGCCAGCGCGGTCGCCAGCTGCGCGGCGCGCAGCGACACTTCGACCTCCTCCTCGGGGAGGGGCCCGTCGCCGGCCACGAAGTCGCCGAATACCGCGTCGTCATCGGCTCCGACCGGCTGGTCGAGGCTCGTCGAGGCACGGGCCGCGGCCCGTACCTCGCGGGCCTGCTGAAGCGGGAGGTTGGCCTGCCACGCGATCTCGTCGAGCGTCGGCTCGCGGCCGAGTTGCGTCCAGAGCAGCCGCTCGGCGCGGTTCATCTTCTGCATGCGCTCGACGATGTGAACCGGCATCCGGATCGTTCGGGCCTTGTCGGCGAGCGCGCGGGCCACCGCCTGTCGGATCCACCACGTTGCGTAGGTCGAGAACTTGTACCCGCGACGCCAGTCGAACTTCTCGACGGCGCGGATCAGTCCGATCGTTCCCTCCTGGATCAGGTCCAGGAAGGGCAGCCCCTGGTTGCGGTAGTTCTTGGCGATCGAGACCACGAGCCGGAGATTGGCCTGAATCATCCGCTGCTTCGCCTCGGCGTCGCCGCGCTCGATACGCTTGGCCAGCGATACCTCCTGGGCCGCAGTCAGCAGCGAGTGGCGGCCGGCATCGCGGAGAAAGAGCTGCAGTGCATCGGTCGTCGTCTCCACGGCCTGCACCGGAGGCGGCGGAGGTGGCGACGGGTCCTGCGGGTCGGGCTCGAGAACGTCGATCCCGCGCTGCTCGAGCTCCCGGTAGAGCGCCTCGGTCTCCAGCGCGTCGAGCTCGTGCGTCTCGCAGACCTCGACGACGTCGGCCCGGCGAATGGTCCCCGTCGTGTCGGCTGCGTCGAGCAGCCGGCGAACATCGTCAGCGCACAGGAGACTCTCGACTTCCAGAGCCATGCTCTCGCGTCCTTCCCGTCTTGCCGGGAAACTCAAACCCCGCGGCCTTGCTCCTGTGGCGCACGATAACGGGCGTTATGTCAAGTTGAAGAAGAACTGGGCCTCGGCAATGCCTCCTCCCTCTCTTGTCCACAGGGTTGCCTCAAGCTCTCAGCGACCGAGCGGCCGTTACCCCCAGCTCCTGTCCACAAACCAGTGCAAAAGCTGTGCAAATGTGGAGAATTTGACTTGTCGCAAATTGCGTCATTTCTGTGTCGGACGACCTTGCGGCGGCCCCGCGTAGACCACTAGATTCCCAATTGCGCCGAGCACGGAGTGCAAGTAGGTCGAAGCCGCAGGCGAGGGCTGTAGCCGCAAGGCGAAGGTCAACGGAAGCGGTGGACGAAAGCACAACCGGCTCGGCGAATTTTTTTGGTCCCGTTTAGGATTCTCCGTATGTCCGAGCTCAGGCCGCCCAGCGTCGATCACGGCGTCGTCTCATTCCTGTGGGCGCTCGGCCTCGGTCTCTTCATCTGGATCGGCCAGCTCGCGCTCGGCGTCTCCGGCCCGACGGCGTTCATCATCGCCGCCGTCTCGGCCGGGGCGATCTTCCTCTTCGTCCGCACCTACGGCGCGGAGCGCGTGCGCAAACCGCCGCCGGGCCGCTCGCCGTAAGGCGCGGCGAGCGCGAAGAGAAGCAGCCGCGCCAGCTCGGGGCCGACGGCCTCTGCGAGCCGGTGCCGCGCGTCCGGCGTGTCGTCCCCGGCCAGCGGACCAGAGTCCGGCGGGAGCACCTCCTGCGCGAGCCGCACGATGCCGGGGTGAAGTGTTGGACTCACTGCTGGCCTCACTATCGGCGGCCTGTGAGTGAGCGCGATCCCTCGACCGGAGGGCCGGTCGCAGGATGCGGCTACTCGAGCGCCAGCCGGCGCGCGTCGAACGCGGCCGAGTGGAGCTCCGCGCTGAACTCCTGCACCGTCCGCTCCGCGTCGTCGAGGAAGACGTGCTCGACGATCCCGATCACCGGGTCGTTGTGAAACGGCAGGTCGAGGTGTTCGTGCGACACGAGGTTGACCGAGACCGACGAGCACACCGGGCAGCGCACGGCAACGCCCACCGAGCCGTGCGCGCGTGCCCGGCGCCAGCAGCCGGAACGCGGACGGAAAGACCGGCCGGGGCCGCTCCTCCGGGTAGCAGAAGAAGCTCCACGGCCACTGCCCCGCGCCGATCCGGCGGGCAGCGATGTCTGCCAGCTCCTCTGCGACCGGCTCGAGCCGGGCCGTCATCAGGTTCAGGAACTCGCCCGACGCCGAGCCCGAGCGGCGCCCAGTCGAGCTCGTCGTGGGCGACCAGGCCGTCGTGGTCGAGGCCGCACGCGCAGGCGAACCGCACGCGGTAGACGGAGGGGTGCGCTGCACCCGGCAGCCGCTCGAGCCGCCGGAACGCCGACAGCCGCACCCGCGTCTCGCCCCGCGTCGGGACACGAGAAGGCGTAGCGACCGGTGAGGCTGTCGTACACAGCGTTGTTGTAATCGGCACAGCGGACGGAAGGCTGAACCTCGGGACCGTGACGTTGTGGTCCTTGGACGCCGACGGCTGTCTGCGGTTAGTACTCGATGAGCGAGTGCAGCCGGTACTGCGACAGCCGCTCACGGCCGCCGAGGAAGCCCAGCTCGATGATGAACGCGCAGCCGACGACCGTGCCCCCGAGCTGCTCGACGAGGCCGCCGATCGCCTCGACGGTACCCCCGGTTGCCAGCACGTCGTCGTGGATCAGCACCCGGGCCCCCTGTCCGACCGCCTCCGGATGCAGCTCGAGCGCGTTGTGCCCGTACTCGAGCGCGTACGTCGCGCTCACGGTCTCGGGCGGCAGCTTGCCGGGCCGGCGCGCAGGCACGAAGCCGCAGCCGATGTCGCAGGCGATCGCTGCGCCCAGGATGAACCCGCGCGCCTCCGCCCCGAGCACGATGTCCGGCCGCAGCTCCCTCCCCCAGTCCGCCAGGTCGTGCACGGCCTGGCTCAGCGCCTCGGAGTCGGCGAGCAGCGGACTGATGTCCTTGAAGCCGACGCCGGGGCGCGGGAAGTCCGGGACCTCCCGGACCCGTGCGCGGAGATCGACCGTCACCGGCCCGCGACCTGCCTCAGGTCCCGCCAGAAGAGCAGCTGCGAGAGCTCCTGCGCCAGCTCGGCGAGCATCTGCAGGTCCTCGAGCCCGGCCTGCCGCCGCTCCGGGTTGCGCGAGCGCAGCGCCGGCGCGACGAGCTGCTGGAGCAGTGCCGCCTCGCGGTCGGCTCCGTGTCGGAACGTGCGCAGGTGGCGGGGGTGAACGCCGTAGCGGGAGAGCTTCGCGCACGTCGACGCGACGTCCGCGTCGGAGGCGGGGAACCGCTTCTGCGCGCCGTCCTCGCGTGGTTCGATGAGACCGAACTCCTCGAGCTCCCGTGCCTGCTCGGGGGTGATCCCCGCGCGCTCGCAGAGGCCGGCGAGCGTGAGCATCTCCTCTTCGCCGACGAGCCCCGAGGGCCGCCGCCGGCGGCGCGCCTTGGCCGCGGCCGGAGAGGCCAGCTCCTGCCGGATGACGCGCAGCGGCAGGAACTCGTCCCGCTGCAGCCGCAGGATCGTCTCCAGGCGCTCGACGTCCTCCTCGCTGAAGAGCCGGTAGCCGCCCTGCGTCCGGCGCGGTGCAAGGAGTCCCTGGTCCTCGAGGTAGCGGATCTTGGAGATCGAGATGTCCGGAAACTCCGGCTGCAGGCGTCTGCACAGGCTGCCGATGGTCAGCCGCTCCTCGCGCACGGTGCTCTCGGCCGCCGGGTTCATGTCGTGATCAGAAACGTCAGTCGGTACTTGCCGACCTGCACCTCGTCGCCGCTCTCGAGGCGTTCCGACTCGATGCGCCGGCGGTTGACGTACGTGCCGTTGAGGCTGCCCTGGTCCTCGATCAGGAAGTCGCCGTCGCGCGCGATCAGCACCGCATGCCGCCGCGAAACGGTGACGTCGTCGAGGAAGATGTCGCAGTCGGGCGACCGGCCGATCGTCGTCCGCTCGCCCGCGGGCGTGAAATGCTCGCCGGCCCGCCCGCCGCCCGAGCGCACGATCAGCGCCGGCCCCTCGGGCACGACGTCCTCGCCGACGGCGTCGGCGGCCTCGTCGTGCCCCTCATCCGGCATGAAGCTCATCGTCGTCGCACCCTCGGCCTCGGCCTGCGTGAGAGCGGCCCCGCAGCGGGAGCAGTAGTTCGCGGCCTCGGGGTTCTGGAAGCCGCACTCGGGACAGTAGACATGGCTCATTGGACGGCTCGCGGCTCCTGCAGAGAGAGGTGTCGGCCCGGCCGAACGTGTTGCCGGCAGGGCCGACGCGAAGCTGTGTGACTCACGTCTAGGCCGGCGGCGTGCCCTTGCCGGCCAGGATCTCCGTCAGCTTCTCGACGTCGACCTGTCGAGCACGCTGCGCCCCTTCGACTTCTGCAGCCGCGCGACGAGCTCGGCCCGCAGGATGTCGATCTGGCCGTGCAGGATCCTGCGGCGGTAGGAGACCTCGAGCTCCTCCTCGGTGAGCTGGGCGATCAGCTTCTTCAGGTCGTCGTCGGACAGCGACGCAAAGTCGGGAACTGGTTCCAAAGCAGGCCTTTCAGGAGAGGACGGGCACCCTCAGTAAAGCAGCAGGCGCCCGAAGGATCAACGTCACCTTGAGGCTTCGGCTGAACTACGCCCGGACGGCGGCCTCCTCGCTCTGCATGATCTGCTCGACGAGCGCCCGCACCTCCGCCTCGAGCTCGGCCGACGTCTGCTCGCTGTCGCCCTCGGCGTAGAGGTGGATCACGGGCTCGTCGGGATCCGGGAGCACCTGCGCCCACCCGCGCTCGTCGAAGACCTTGATCCCGTCGGTCAGGTCGACCTCGCGGCCCGTGAGCTGCTCGTTCAGCACGCGCATCACGAGCCCCTTCAGCGCCCACGGACAGGCGAGCTGGCGGTGCACGAGAGTCGAGCCCGGGCAGCTCGGCGACGAGCGCGGAGATCGGCTTGTCGACCGGCGCCAGCAGCTCCAGCAGCTTGCAGAGACTGGCCACCGCGTCGTAGGCCGGCAGGAAGTCCGGGAACACGTACCCACCCCCGACCGCCCCCGCGAAGATCACGCCTTCCTCAGCCGCCGCCTTGGTCAGGTCGGCCGCCGACGCCGGCGTCCGCACGACCTCGAGCCCGCTGCCCTCCAGCATCTCCTCGACGCGGCTCGTGACGGTGATCGGGAACGCGAGCTTGCCACGGCCGCCTCGTTGACCGATCAGCCGCAGCAGCAGAAGCAGAGTCTGGTCGACCGAGACCTCGCGGCCGCGCTCGTCGACGAGGAAGATCCGCTCGCCCGAGCGGTCGAACGCGACGCCGAGATCACCGCCGACCGCGGTCACGAGCCGCTTCGCCTCGCCGATCGACTCGCGCACGGCGCCGATCCCACCCGCCCGACTCGTCGTAAAGCCGTGCGCGGTCACGGCCTCGATCCCCAGCGGCCCGAGCAGCAGCGGCAGGACGGCGGACGCGGCGGAGAAGCCGTAGTCGACGACGATCCGGAAGCTGCGCCGCCTGATCGTCTCCACGTCGAGCGATGCCAGCAGGTCCTGTGCGTAGCTCTCCCGCACGCGCGCCGGGTAGCTCACCTCGCCGACCTCGTCGAACCCGACCCGCCGCAACTCAAGGCGCGTGAAGTTCTTCTCGATCTCCTTCTGCAGCTCGGCCGTGGCCAGGATGCCTGGCGGCTCGAAGAAGCGGATCTCGACGAGCTCGGGGCTCGAGTGACTGCCGACGTGGAAGCCCGCGTCGTACGCATCCGTCTTCAACAGGTGGCGGCTGACGGCAGAGGGCAGCACGCGCAGATCGGCCACGTCCACTCCGGTCGAGTTGAAGCCGGCGATCATGGCTCGCTTGATCATCCGGCACGCATCCGGGGACTCGCGGCTACCCACGACCCGGGCGCCGCGTTTGAGCGCCGTGCCGAGCGCGGCGGCGAGCCGTACCGCGACCTCTGGGGTGAGGTCGACGTTGACGAGACCCGAGACGCCGCCCTTGCCGAACAGCCGCGACGTTGCCCGTGACTCCCAGATCAGGCTCTCGTGGATCTGTGCTCCGGACTCGACCTCCTTGTACGGGTAGATGCGCACACCGGGCATGACCACGCTCTGCGCGCCGAGTGTGACCTCGTCGCCGATCGCTACACCCTCGTGGATGCGGACGTGCGAGCGCACGTCGCAGGAGCGACCGATGATGGACGCCCTCGATCAGTGCGCTGCGCCCGATGTGTGTCGACGAGTCGACGACCGAGCGGACGGTGCGCGCCCGCTCGCGGAGGGTGACCGATTTGGAGAGCACCGAATACGGCCCGACGGAGGCGTCGGGCGAGATCCGGCAGTAGTTGCCGAGAAAGGCCGGCCCTTCGACCCCCTCCACGTCGTCGATCTCGACGCCCTCGCCGATCCATACGTTGCCGCGCAGGCGGATCCCGGGGATGTTCAGCTTCACCAGCTCGTCGAGTGCGTCGAAGTTCGCCTGGCGAAACTGGTCGAGGTTGCCGATGTCCTGCCAGTAGCCGTCCATCGTGTAGCCGTAGAGCGGCCGCCCCATCTCGAGCAGCAACGGGAAGAGCTCCTTCGAGAAGTCGTAGGGTCGATCGTCCGGGATGTGCCGCAACACCTCGGGCTCCATCACGTAGATACCGGTGTTGATCGTGTCCGAGAAGACCTGCCCCCACGAGGGCTTCTCGAGGAAGCGCTCGATCCGCCCGTCCTCGTCGGTGACCACGATCCCGAACTCGAGAGGATTGTCGACCGCCTTCAGCCCGATCGTGACGGCGGCGCCGCGCTCCCTGTGGAAGTCCACGAGCTTCGTGAGGTCGACGTCGCACAGAGCGTCACCCGAGATGACCAGAAAGGTCTCATCGAGCCGATCGCTGGCGAGGCGCACGGACCCGGCCGTGCCGAGCGGCGACTCCTCGACCGAGTACTCGATCCTCAGGCCGAGCGACTCCCCGTCGCCGAAGTAGCTGCGTATCGCCTGCGGAAGGAAGGCGACGGTCACGATCACGTCCTCGAACCCGTGCAGCGCGAGGAGCTCGAGGATGTGCTCCATGCAGGGCTTGCCGACGATCGGCACCATCGGCTTCGGCTGGTTCGATGTGAGCGGCCGCAGGCGAGTGCCCTCGCCGCCCGCCATCACCACAGCTTTCACGTCCGCACCGCCTTCCACGCCGATCCAACGTACACGGCACCGGCCGCGACGGCGAGTATGAGCCCGCTCCAGAAGAGCCACAGTGGCCACTGGGCGGACGTCGGGGTCACCATCAGGAGAGCGAGCGCGAGGTAGAGCAGCCACGTCGCCACCTTCCCCACGAGGTTCACGGACAGCTCGTACCCGCGCGGCAGCACGAGCCTATACCCGCCGAGGAGGAAGAGGTCTCTCGCGATCACGATGGCCAGCGCGAGCCACGGCAGACGGCCTGCGATGACGAGGAGGAGCACCGCCGCGTCGATCATGAGCCGGTCTGCGAGCGGGTCGGCGATCTTGCCGAACTCCGACTCGACGTGCCAGCGGCGCGCGAGCCAGCCGTCGAGCTGATCGGTGAGACCGGCAATGCCGAAGACGATCGCCGCCGGCCAGCTCTCCCCGCCGTCGGCCGAGGCGAGGAGGACGATGAAGACGGGGACGAGCACGAGCCGACCGATGGTGAGCACGTTCGGAAGCTGCCGCAGCGGGGCCGGAACGGCTGTGGCTGACATGCCCGAAGAATAGTGCGGCGGCAGCGGGAGCTTGTTCCACTTCCGGCTCGCTTCCGTGACAGACACGCGCGGGTTTCGTCGTTAGGCTTGAACCGGTGGGTGGCTCGCGGCCGGCCCCCGGTCGGTCCAGCCGCGATGATGTCCGCGATGAGCGCTCATGACCCGCCGACGAAGCCCGGGCTCACCACGCTCCCCGGCTTCGTCAACGCGCACAGCCACGCGTTCCAGCGGTCGCTTCGGGGTCGAACGGAGGGCGGCGACTTCTGGGCCTGGCGGGAGTCGATGCTCGCGCTCGCCGAAGGCCAGACCCCGGCGCTGGTACGGCGCGAGTACGAGGCGACCTACTCGGAGATGCGCAGCGCGGGATACACGGCCGTGGGGGAGTTCCACTACCTGGGGCTCGGCGAGGCGCGTGCGGCGGCCGAGGCGGCGGCGGCGGCGGGCGTGCGCCTCGTCCTGCTACTCGCCGCGTACGCCCGCGGCGGGCTTCCCCGCTTCCGGCAGGCCACGCCCGCCCGGTACCTGGAGCAGGTCGAGACGCTGCGCAGCGAGGGCCTGACGGTCGGCCTGGCCCCCCACTCCGTGCGTGCCTGCCCGGCCGGATGGCTCGAGGAGATCGGCCGCTACGCGGATCGGGAGCGGCTCGTCTTGCACATCCACGCCGACGAGCAGGACCGCGAGATCGAAGAGTGCCTCGCGGAGCACGGCATCAGGCCCGTCGAGCTGCTCGCCCGCTCGGGCTGCCTCGGCCCGCACACGACGATCGTTCACGCGACCCGCGCGAGCGCGACGGAGCTCGGTCTCCTCGCCGAGGCCGGCTCGCGTGTCTGCGTCTGCCCTACCACCGAGGCGAACCTCGGCGACGGGTTCGCGCCGGTCGGCGCGCTCGTCGAGGCCGGCGTCGAGCTCTGCATCGGCTCGGACTCGAACGTGCGGATCGACCCGCTCGAGGAGTTGCGCGAGCTGGAGGGGATCGCCCGGCGTGCGGCGCTGCGTCGCAACGTCGTCCCGCCGGAGATGCTGCTGCGATTCGGCTCGACGGAGGGCGCCGTCGCGCTCGGGATCGACCGCTGGGACGATGTCGAGGTCGACCTCACGCACGCGTCGCTCCGTGGCGTCGCCTCCGCCGAGCTGCCGGCCGCGCTCGTCTTCGGCTGCGCGGCCGACGTCTTGCGCTGATGTGCGATCAGTGGAAGCGGCCGACCCAGTACGCGGTGCGCAGCAGGTACGACTCCGAGGCGGCACGCCCGTGCAGGCGCCACGCGCCGTTGTACGTCCCGTAGCGACGGCCGCTGAGGAACGCGATCGACCGGGCCGGTTCGATCTGTGTCCCCTCGTGCCACTCGTTGTAGCTCGTGATCGTGACGAGATCCGGGTGAGCGCCGATCGCCGCGTGCCACAGTCCGTCGTAGGTCGCCCCGCCGCGTCTGGGACGCACCTGGGCGATGCCCGCGGCGCGGCGCGCATCGAAACCCGGGCCGACCGACGGCGCACACAGCAGCGACACACTCCGCGCAGCCGCGCAGAACGCATTGAAGCCCCTGAGGTCGGACACGTCGTACGTGTAGACACCGGTGAAGCGGTCCATCGCCGCGCGCCGGACCCAGCCGGTGGCCGCGAAGATCCTGATGCCCTTCAGCTGCGAGTTGAGCGCCGTCCATCCCGCGTCCGGCAGCGTGAAGGGGTCGTAGACGAAGACGTCGCGGATCCCGAGCCCTTGCAGGTAGGCGATGTCGGACCGTCACTGAGTCGATTGTCCGGTTGTCGTACGGCTCCAGGTGGATGGCGACCTCGAGCCCGCGCTTCGTCGCAGCCCGGATCACGAGCCGGAGTCGAAGGTCCTCCAGGGAGCCGCGCCCCCACCAAGAGACAATGATCTCGCCGACACCGGTGCCGGCTATCTCCGCCATCTGCGCCGCGACGACCCGCGGATCGCCGCTCGAGTACGCGCCGCGGGCCGGGTAGTACTGGGAGGCGAGATCCCCAGGAGGCTGGTGCCCGTTCTGGTCCCAGTGGATCCAGCGCCCGTCGTGGGCCATGTTGCCGTACCACGGGTAGTAGAAGATCGCGACCCGCGGGGGGACGCGGCCGCCGCCGCTCGCGGCGGGCAGGGCCACGAGCGCGACAAGTCCGAGCAGAACGAGACAAAGGCGCCGCAAGTCGGCCAAGCCTAAAGCCCAGGGCGGCGGACTGGAATACCCCGTTCGGAGGGAATCGCCACGCCGACCGCGGGATTCCGACGTCGACCCCTTCCGAACGGCCGACAAGACGACTACGGTGAGCGACTTGCACGTCCTCCCCCACCCGCGTGCCCCGGTCGAGTGCCTCCGCGACCGTCCGGCGCGTTAAGGATGCGATCAATGGCAACGAACGCTGCGAGTGCCCCACGTTCCGGCCCCGAACTGCCCGTCGAGCTCGACCGGCGCTTCGAAGCCGTCATCTTCGACTGGGACGGCACCGCTGTCACCGATCGCGCGGCAGACGGCACCGCCGCGCGTCGGGTGATCGAGGCGCTGTGCAACCTCGGGTTCGACGTTGCCGTCGTCACCGGAACCAACATCAAGAACGTCGACCCGCAACTCGCGGCCCGGCCCTCAGGCCCCGGCGGCCTCCACCTCTGCCTGAACCGCGGGTCCGAGGTCTTCTCGGTCGGCCCTTCGGGCCCCCAGCTCGTGTGGCGGCGCGAGGCGACGGACGCGGAGGAGCGTGCACTCGACGAGGCCGCACGCCTGTCGATCGAGCGGCTCGGGAAGGTCGGCTTGCGCGCCGAGGTCGTCTCGCAGCGGCTCAACCGGCGCAAGGTGGACATCATCCCCGAGCCCGAGTGGGCCGACCCGCCCAAGGCCCGGATCGGCGAGCTGCTCACCGCCGTCGAGCAGCGGCTCTCGGCCGTCGGGCTCGGGGGGCTGGCCGAGGTCGTCGATCTCTGCGAGCAGGCCTCACGGGACGCAGGGCTCGCGGACCCCAAGATCACGAGCGACGTCAAACACATCGAGATCGGCCTCACCGACAAGGCCGACTCGGCGCGCTGGATTCTCGGCGAGCTCGGGCGCCGCGGGATCGTGCCGGCCGACGTCCTGATTGCCGGCGACGAGCTGGGGCCGATCGGAGACCTACCCGGCAGCGACTCCTTCATGCTCGTTCCGGAGAGCGCCGGCGCCGTCACCTTTTCCGTCGGCGTCGAGCCGAACGGCGTGCCGAACGGGGTCGTGCACCTGTCGGGCGGGCCGCAGGTGTTCCTTTCGGTGCTCGACGACCAGCTCGCGCGACGGCGGGACGGCGAGGCTCCCCGCGTCCACGACGATCCCGAGTGGTCGGTGGTGGTGGACGGGATCGATCGTCCGAGCGAGCGCGTCCGGCAGTCGGTGCTCAGCGTGAGCGACGGGCTGCTCGGGACGAGCGGCACGACAGTGCTCGGCCATCCAGCCTCTGGGCCGCTCGTGCTCCCCGCAGGCGTTTACGACGGGAAGGGGGCGGCGAGCCGTCTGCTCGGGTCTCCGGTGTGGAACCGGCTCGACGCCGAGCTGCCGAAGGGCGCCAACGCTGCGCCGTGTGGTCGATCTCCGCTCGGGGCTGGCGGGCCAGGAGGTCGTCTCCCGCGACGGAAGCACGTTCCGCGCGGTCTACTTCAGCTCCATCGCCCGGCCCGGCACCGTCGTGCTTCGCGCCGAGGGCTGCGAGGCGGTCTCGCGCCCGGAATCCATGCTCCTGCCGCCGTCGAAGCGCAAGCGCACGCAGGTCGGCGGGAAGGGCAACCGCCGCTGGGTCGAGGTCGGAGGCGACCGTGGCGGCGTCGTCGCGGCGGCGACCGAGCGTCAGATCGGCGTGGCTCCGGTCAGGCGTCTGGAGCGACTCGGCGCCTACGTGACGGACGGCGCCCGACAGCCCTCGGCTGTGGAGGCGCTGGTCGCGCTCGGGCAGGCCGAGGATGCCGGCTTCGAGCGGTTGCTCGGCGAGCACCGGACGGCCTGGAGCGAGCGCTGGGCCGATGCCGACGTGCGGATCGAGGGCGATCCCCTCCTCCAGCAGGGGGTGCGGTTTGCGCTGTTCCACCTGCTCAGCTCCGCGGCCGAGACCGGCGAGGCGGCGGTCGGCGCCCGCGGGCTGACCGGTCACCACTACCGCGGACATGTCTTCTGGGATACCGAGATCTTCGTCCTCCCATTCCTCGCCGCGACCCGTCCTGCAGCCGCCCGCGCCATCCTCGAGTACCGCCTGCGGCGACTCGACCAGGCTCGCTTCCTCGCGCGCGCCTGTGGCCGCCGCGGGGCCCGCTTCCCGTGGGAATCAGCGCGCTCGGGCCGTGACGTGACACCGAAGTTCGGCCGCCTGAGGACCGGCGAGACGTTCCCGATCTTCACCGGAGAGCTCGAGGAGCACGTCGTCTCGGACATCGCCTGGGCGGCAGCGTGCTACGTCGAGTGGAGCGGCGACGAGGCGTTCGCCAGAGGGCCGGGCGTCGACCTGCTCGTCGAGACGGCGCGCTACTGGGCCTCCCGAATCGAGCTCGACAGTCGCGGCTCGGGCCACATCTCCCACGTGATCGGTCCCGACGAGTACCACGAGGACGTGGACGACAACGCGTACACCAACGTCATGGCGCGCTGGAACCTGCGTCGCGCCGCGGCCGAATGTGCCGGGCGTGTCGATCGACGGGGAGCGTGCCGAGTGGCTCCGCATCGCGGATGCGATCGTGGACGGGTACGACGCCGAGACGGGGCTCTACGAGCAGTTCCGGGGCTTCTACGACCTCGAACCGTTCGTGATCGCCGACCTCTACCCCGTGCGCCCCGTGCACGCGGAGGTGCTCATCGGCCGGGAGAAGATCCACCGCTCGCAGATCGTGAAGCAGACCGACGTGCTGATGCTGCACCACCTCGTGCCGGACGAGGTAGCCCCCGGCTCGCTCGAGCCGAATCTGGACTTCTACGAGCCCCGCACGTCGCACGGCAGCTCGCTCTCCCCCGCGGCGCACGCCTCGCTCCTCGCCCGGGCCGGCAGGCTCGACGAGGCGGTCGATCTGCTGCGCCGGTCAAGCCGCCTCGACCTCGACGACATCACGCAGACGAGCCAGGGCGGGCTCCACGTGGCGACGATGGGCGGCGTCTGGCAGGCGCTCGCTTTCGGATTCGCCGGGCTCCGCCCAGTCGGCGGGACGCTGACGCTCGACCCGAAGCTGCCCGCAGCCTGGGATGCGCTGGAACTGAGGGTCAGGTTCCGCGGCTCACGCGTGCGCGTGCGGGTCGAGCCCGAGGTCGTCGAGATCGAGGCCGAGCGGCCGACGACCGTCGCGATATCCGGGCAGGCTCCGATGGACGTCCACACGCCGGTGCGGCTGGCTCGGCGCCGCGTTCCCTGATTTGGACGCCGTCGTCGCGATCCGCACCCGGAGGACTCGCAAGTCCTTCACGCGCGAGCCGTTGCCCCGGGCGACAGTCGAGCGCCTGTTCGATCTGGCCCGCTACGCGCCCAACCATCACCTGACCCAGCCCTGGCGCTTTCGGGTGCTCGGCCCCGAAGCGCTCGTCCGCCTCAAGGAGGCGGCAGGCCCGCCCGAAGCGCCGAAGCTCGACCGCGCCCCCACGCTCGTGGTCGCGTCGGCGCACCTCGCCGGCGAGCCGCAGCAGGACGAGGAGGACCTGTGCGCGACCGCGGCCGCGATCTACATCGTGCTGCTGGCGGCGACGGCAGAGGGCCTCGCGTCGTACTGGCGCACTCCCGCCGTGCTGCGGACGGAGGCCGGACGAGCCGCGCTGGGCATTGCGGCGGCGGAGCGGGTCCTGGGTCTGATTCATCTGGGCTACCCGCACAAGGAGCCGCCGGCGCGGGAGCGCGAGCCGGCTGCTGCCTATATGTCGTTCCTCGACTGAGCAGTCGCAGGACACTTGAAGTCTGTGCTGGATTTTTGGGTGCACAAAAGTTAGACTGCATCACCGGGGATATACGAGGCCCGGCCTGCCGGCGCCGCTTTGTGTGTCCCAGAGCGCGCTGGGGAAAGGGTTCTTTCCTTGATCCTCGGCACTCCGTCCGGGGGGCACCTGAAGCCGCAGCAGGTGCCCCCCGGCCTCCCTTCCCCCTGGCGCGCGGGCTCACATCATCCGTTCGAGCCGAGCCCTAGCCTCGCGTCAATCGGTGCTGGCCGGTGCCGTCGGCATCCATGACGTAGATCTCGGGGATCCCGCGGAGGAATCGGGCGAAGGCAATCCGCGTGCCGTCGGCCGACCAGGTGGATCCGGTGTCGTCCGCCGCGTTTCGCGTGAGCCGCTGCTGGCCGGTCCCGTCGGCGTTCATGACAAAGATCTCGGGATTCCCGGCGCGGTTGCTGTCGAAGGAGATCCGCCGGCCATCGCGCGACCAGGCGACGCCGCCGTCGAACCCAGGCGCGCGCGTCAGCCTCCGCTGCCGGCTCCCGTCAGCGTTCATCACGTACACCTCAGACCCGCTACCACGATCGCTCGTGAAGGCGATTCGGCGGCCGTCGGGCGACCAGGCCGGGTCGCCGTCGAACCCCGGCGCGCGCGTCAGCCTCCGCTGCCGGCTCCCGTCCGCGTTCATCACGTACAGGTCGACGTTGCCGTCGCGTCCGCTCTGGAACACGATCCTGCGGCCGTCCGGCGACCAGGCCGGCCTGCCTTCGAACGGGTGGCCGTCGGTCAGCCGGCGCTGCCCGCTCCCGTCCGCGTTCATCACGTACACCGCGGTGCTGCCGCCGCGCTTGCTCATGAACGCGATCCGGCGGCCGTCAGGCGACCACGCGGGCGTGTCGTCGTAACCCCGCGCACGGGTCAGCCGCCGTATCCCGCTGCCGTCCGCGTTCATCGCGTACAGGTCGAAGTCGAGGTCCTGGACGGTCACGCTCTGGAAGGCGATCTGACTGCCGTCAGGCGACCAGGCCGGACTGGACGCACCGGTCCTCCGGGTCGTGAGCTGTCCGGCGGTTCCTGCCTCCCCGGCCGGACGCGTGCTGGCGGCGGAGCGCGCTCCTAGAAGAGAGCCTGGAGCGAGAAGCACGACCGCTAGCAGAGACCCGGATGCCAGAGTGAGACTGCATCGATCGCGAAGCTTGCTCATCTCGCGCATCGACCACGGCGGCACAGCACCACAGCGACTGCGGATCCACTCGCTCGAGTCAACCTCGCCATTCTCGTGGGTCGCCTCGCCTCACGACGGCCCGCGCGCTGTCGGCTCGACGGCAGGCATTAGGCGGCAGACCCGGACGCCGCCGACGTAAAGGAGGACCCCACGTCGTTACAGTCACCGCGTGGAGACCGCGCCGGAACTCGCCGAGGCCCGGCTCATCCGCGCGCTGCGCGAGGGCGAGGAGGCTGCCTTCGTCGAGCTGATGCGGATGTACCACGCGGCGATGCTGCGCGTCGCGCAGATCTACGTCTCG
Organism: uncultured Actinomycetes bacterium; assembly: GCA_963773175.1. Taxonomy (GTDB): domain Bacteria; phylum Actinomycetota; class Thermoleophilia; order Gaiellales; family Gaiellaceae; genus CAVZAC01. The sequence goes on along the minus strand of CAVZAC010000004.1, from coordinate 67,994 downwards.
AGCCGCGCGGTCGCCGAGGAGGTGATCCAGGACACCTGGATCGGCGTGTTGAGGGGGATCGACCGCTTCGAGGGCCGCTCGTCGTTGAAGACGTGGATCTTCCGCATCCTCGCCAATACGGCCAAGACCCGGGCCCAGCGCGAGGGTCGTACGATCCCGTTCTCGGCGCTCCAGGACCCGGGGCGGGTGCCCGAGGCTGCGGTCGACCCCGACCGGTTCCTCGACGCGGAGCACCCGCGCTGGCCGGGCCACTGGGCGTCGGCGCCCTCGAGCTGGGCGGGGCTGCCGGAGGAGCGCCTACTGGGCAAGGAGACGCGCCAGCGCGTGGCGGACGCGATCGAGCGGCTGCCGGCGGGCCAGCGCGCGGTAATCAGCCTGCGGGACATCGAGGGCTGGGATTCCGAGGAGGTCCGTAACGCCCTCGGCATCAGCGAGACCAATCAGCGGGTCCTGTTGCACCGTGCGCGCTCGAAGGTGCGCGGCGAGCTGGAGACCTACCTGAACGAGGAGTCCGCGTGAGCACGCCGGTCGAACAGCTGAGCTGCCAGGAGCTGGTCGAACTCGTGACGGACTACCTCGAGGGCGCCCTCTCGCCCGGGGCGCGGGCGCGGTTCGACGAGCACATCGGAGGATGCGGCGGCTGCCGCGTGTACCTCGCGCAGATGGAACAGACCGTACGCGTCGTGGGCCGGCTCCGCCCCGGAGATCTGGATCCCGAGGCCGAGGAAGCGCTGCTCCGGGCCTTCCGCCGCTGGCGCACGTCGTCGTAGCTCACGTGTAACGCCGGCGGGGGTCTGGACGACGGTAGAGCCGGCAACACCGCCGACTCAAGGAGGAGCAATGAACGACATCACGATCCCCGGCGCCGTCTACGTGCAGACCAACGATGCCGACCGCAACGAGGTACTCGCGTTCGGTCGCAACGCCGACGGGAGCCTCGACTCGATCGGTTCCTACGTCACCTCCGGCCGCGGCAGCGGCGCACCCCATCTCCCCTCGCAGGGCTCGGTAGTTCTCACGGGCGAGGGGCGCTGGCTACTCGTCGCGAACGCGGGCAGCGACGACGTCTCGGTCTTCGCCGTCGCTTCGAACGGCCTGCGGCTCGCGGACACGATCGCCGCAGGCGGGAAGACACCGCGGAGCATCGCGGTACACGGCAACCTCGTCTACGTCCTGAACACGGCAGCGCCGGCAAGCGTGGCCGGATTCACGATCGATTCGGACGGCGCACTGGCGCAGATCGACGGCTCGAGCCGGCCGCTCAGCGCACCCGATGCCGACCCGGCCCAGGTCGCCTTCAGCCCCGACGGCCGCTTGCTCGTCGTCACCGAGCGCGGCACGAACTCGCTCAGCGTCTACACGGTCGGCGAGGACGGTCTCCTCGGCGCTCTCCGCACGATCGCGTCCCCGGGTGCCACGCCATACGGCTTCGGCTTCTCCCCTCAGGGCGCGCTCGTCGTGACCGAGGCGTTCGGGGGCGCAATCGGCGCTGCCGCAGCGTCGTCGTACGCTCTGGGCGCTGGCGGTTTCTCGCCGGTGAGCCGCTCGGTCGGCAACACACGCAGCGAGGTCTGCTGGGCGGCCGTGACCCCGGACGGGCGCTTCGTCTACGTCACCAACTTCGGGGACGGCACGATCTCGAGCTATGCGATCGGCGCGTCCGGGGCGATCGAGCTGCTCGACCCCGTAGCAGCGACGACCGTCGAAGGCGAGAAGGGCGTCCGTGACGAGGCGCTCAGCAGCGCGGGCGACTTCCTCTACGCGCTCGATGCCGACGCGCGGCGGATCTTCGGCTGGAGCGTCGCCTCCGACGGGCGGCTCGAAGCGATCGGCGCGGTCGACGTCTCCCCTGCCACCGTCGCCGGACTCGCCGTCAGCTGAGTCCGACCCGTCGGGCCGGCGTCGGATCAGAAACACCCGGCGCCGGCCCGCGCTGGTGACTACGGCACGATGTTGTGGTTGAGGTGGAAGACGTTGGCCGGGTCGTAGCGCCGCTTGACCTCGACGAGCCGGTCGTAGTTCGGCCCGTACGCCGCCCGGATCGCGTCGTCCGCCTGGTCGTCGCCGAGGTAGTTGAGCCAGCGTCCCGTCCCGAAGTAGGGTCGCATCGCCGCGAACGTCTCACGGCGTCCACGTGATGTTCGCCTCTGTGTCGGCAGGATCCATCCAGACGGACGGGATGAGCAGGTTCCAGCCCTCGTCGCGGTGAGGCACCGCGGTGTCCGTCACTCCGACGCGGGTCACCGCGCCGTGGAAGTGCTCGAACAGGAGCGCACTCATCGGCGACGGGACGGTGGCGAACCGCTCGATCGCGATGTCGATCAGCTCGTCGGGGATGCCGCGCGTGAAGCTGGACAGCCAGTAGTTGAGCGAGCCGGCCGGGTAGGCGGCGTCGAGGAGCGTGTTCATCACCGGGTACGGCATCGGTCCGACCTCGACCATCAGCGGCGACCCCCACGTCCTGAACGGCTCAAGCTCGCGCTCCGCCTCGTCGGCCTCTCCGGTATGGAACACGACCAGTGCGGCGAGCTTGGCGCCGGAGCCGTCAGGCGCGTGCACGAGCCCGCAAAAGACGGTCAGGTCGTCGGAGCACTGCGCCACCGCGTCGCGGTAGAAGCGCAGCAGGTCGGGGGCGGCATCGATCGGATGGGCGATCAGCCCGCCCACGACCATCTGCAGGGGGTGCAGCCGGTACGTGAACGAGGTCGCGACGCCGAAGTTTCCCCCGCCGCCCCGCAGCGCCCAGAACAGATCGGGGTGCGAGTCGGCGTCGACGTCGAGTACGTCCCCGTCCGCCGTGACGAGCTCGACGGCGAGCAGGTTGTCGGCGGCGAGGCCGTACTTGGCCATCAGCCAGCCGAGTCCGCCCCCGAGGGTGTAGCCCGCGATGCCCGTAGTGGAGATCGCGCCTCCGGTCACGGCCAGCCCGTGCTCGGCGGCGGCTTCGTTCAGCTCGCCCCAGATCACCCCGCCCTCGGCCGTCGCGGTGCGGGCGTCGGGATCGACCTCGATCCGCTTCATCTCGGCCAGGTCGATCATCAGCCCGCCGTCAGCCACTGCCCGGCCGGCGACGTTGTGACCGCCGCCGCGGATCGACACATCGACGCCCGCGCTGCGGGCAAGAGCAAGCGCTGCAACGACGTCGCCCGCCGTCCGGCAACGGACGATCAGAGCCGGCCTGCGGTCGATTAGACCGTTGTGAACCATGCGGGCGGCGTCGTAGCCCGCATCCCCCGGGGCGAGGACGGGCCCGGAGACGCGTGTCCCGAGATCAGTGACGAGGGCGGGGTCCAAAGTGACAGTCATGTTCCACCTCCTGGTCTGTGCCTGTTTCCGCCCGAGTCTAAAGACGGCCGCGAGTTCGGGAACGAGTACGCAGGCCGAGAGATCGCTCGAAACGCACACCCCCCGCAAACGCGGAGCTTCCGAGCCGGGCCGTGCGGTCGCCCGGCGGGATCCTGTTTCAGGTGAGCAGTGGCCGGGGAGCAACGACCCGCCGCAGCCGCGGCTCCTGGTCGGGGAAGCCGCCATCAGTGCGCTACAGCACCTACTGACCGGCGCTCATCACACTACGCCGGTGGCTTCGGGGGGCACACCGCGACGAGGCACCCGCCCGGATGCTCGCCGCCGGATTCCGACGCTTCGATAGTACGGCCGCGAGCACCGGCAGGCCGGTGGGCCGTGAACCCGATCGGGGCGCCGAGATTCGAACTCGGGACCTCTAGTCCCCCAGACTAGCGCGCTAACCAGGCTGCGCCACGCCCCGTTGCGGGCAAGGTTACCGGGGCCGAGCCTGCTCCGTCCGGGCTCGCCTCCCTACGTCGCGCCGAGCCGCTCCGCGAGCCAGGCCAGTGCGATCGGGTAGCGGTAGTCGATCCCGCCGTGCTTGGCGTCGAAGAGCTCGAAGCGGAGCTCCGGCACGCCTGCCGTCTCGCACTCTCGCCGGAACGCCTCGGCGCCGAGGTCGAGGAAGAACTCGTCGCGGGTGCCGGCGTCGATGTAGACGGCGCGGAGCCCTGCGACCACGTCTGGCCGGGCACGCGCCATCCGCACGGGGTCCACGCGCGAGCCAGCGCGCCCAGACGTCGTCGACGCAGCTCGCCCGTCGAGCAGGTCGAACGGGAGCTGCACCGTGCCGTCGTCGTCGGCCGAGTAGCAGGCGGCCATGCACCAGCGTGTTCAGCAACGCGAAGTCGCTCGGCTTGGAGAGCGGCGGCCGCGAGTGGAAGTCCTCCCAGAAGCGCGTCGAACGAGCCGTCGTAGTGATCCCGGAGCGCGCGCGCCGGCATCGCGGAACTCGGGCAGGTAGCAAGCCTCGAACAGCGCGTCGCCGGCGTGAGTGGCGAGGCCGCCGAAGAGATCAGGCCGCAGGAGCGGCGTGATCATCGCGCCGTAGCCGCCGCTCGACTTGCCCTGGATCCCGCGGTGCGCGGGGTCGGCCAGCGTGCGGTAGCGCGCGTCGACCCAGGGCACGATCTCGTCGCAGAGGTAGGTGTGGTAGCGCCCGGTCCCCGGCGAGTCGACGAACTGGCTGCCGCCGAGCGCCGTCCACGCGTCGACCCAGACGACGACGCAGGCGGGCGCGAGCTCCTCGACGAGCTCCGGATAGTTCTTGCGAACGGCACGCGATTTCGCCACATCGCGAGCTGGCCCGTCAGCCCCTGGATCACGTAGACCGACGGGTAGCGCCGCGCCCGGCTCGTCGTCGTACCCGGGCGGGACGTACACCCAGAGCGGCCGCTCGTACGGGTCGCCCAGCGGGTTGCCGCGCAGAGCGTCGCTCTCGAAGACATGCTCGTCGAAGCGGCCCGTGCTCATTCCCCCAGCCTCCTGTAGAGACGGTCGATCAGATCCGGCATCTCCTCCAGCTTCGCCGTGATCGCGCGCAGCCGGTACTCCCGGAAGTGCTCCGGCTCCACGCCGAGCGCGCCCGCGAGGGTCTCCACGACGTCGTTGGACGGCACCGGCCGGTTGCCGTGCACGAGGTGGTTCAGGTAGCCGGCCGAGAGGCTCGTCCTGTCGGCCAGGCCGCGGTACGTGACCCCGGTCTCGGCCATCAGCCGCTGCACGGTCTCGCCGAACGGCTCGTCGCTGAAGCGGCGGCGGCGAGGCATCAGACGACGCTCGCCGAGCTCGGCGATCGGCACGCGCCGCTCCTCGCCGGTCGCGCGGTCGCGGACGTCCACCGCTCCGTCCTCGAGCGTCTTGCTTGCCGACGGTGACGCGGATCGGGCAGCCGATCAGGTCGGCGTCGGCGAACTTCTCCCCCGCCCGCTGGTCGCGGTCGTCGAGGAGCACGTCGGCGCCGGCCTCGTCGAGCACGCGCGCCGCCTCCGCGGCCTGCTCCTCGACGCCCGGCAGCGCGACGACGTGCACGTCGTACGGTGCGATCGACGCGCGGCCAGACGATCCCGTTCTCGTCGTGGCGCTGCTCGATCGCGGCGGCCATGACGCGTGCCGGGCCGATCCCGTAGCTGCCGCCGAGCAGCGGCTTCTCGTTGCCCGTCCTCGTCGAGGAAGGTGGCGCCCAGCGGCTCGGAGTAGAAGCTGCCGAAGTCGAAGATGTGCCCGACCTCGATCGCGGTCCGGAACCGGAGCGCGCCGCCGCAGTTCGGGCAGCGTGTCGCCCTCGCACGGCTCGCGGAGGTCGGCGAACCGGGGCTCGTAGTCTCGCCCGGCCTCGACCCCGCGCAGATGCCAGCCGTCGCGGTTCGCGCCGGCGACGAACTGGCCCTCGCGCAGCGTCTCGTCGGCGACGATCTCGCCGGCGAAGCCGACCGGTCCGAGCGAGCCGCCGCCGGCGCCGAACCCCTGCGTGATCTCCTCGTCGGTCGCGGGCCGTGAGCCGCCGTGAAGCGCGTCGAAGAGCTTCGACTCGCTGAGCCGGTCGTCACCGCGGATGAGCGCGAGCACGAGCGTGCCGTTCTCCCGCACGACCGGCATCGCCTTCGACGTCGCGCGCTCGCGTCGATCGAGAGAAACTCGGCCAGTGCCTCGATCGTGGTCACGCCGGGCGTCTCGATCTCCTCCGGCGCGTCGAGCGGCGCCGGGAACTCGGGGCGCGCGGCACCGCGCGCGCGATCTCCAGGTCGGCCGCGTAGTCGCCGTTCTCGCAGGTTACGAGCGTGTTCTCGCCCGAGCCCGACGGCGCGAGGAAGTCGACGCTGAGCTTGCCGCCCATGATCCCGCTCTCGGCCTGGACGTCGTACGTCTTCGATGCCGCAGCGCGTCGAAGATCCTCTTGTACGCCTCGCGGTTCGCCTCGAAGCTCGCGCGCACGCCCGTCCTCGTCGCGGTCGAACGAGTAGCCGTCCTTCATGATGAACTCGCGTACGCGGAGGAGCCCGCCGCGCGGCCGCGGCTCGTCGCGGTCCTTCATCGAGAAGTGGTACCAGAGCTGCGGCAAGCTGCTTGTACGACTGGATCTCGCGCGCGTGGAAGGTGACCGTCTCCTCGTGCGTCATCGGCAGGACGAACTCGCGCCCGTTGCGGTCCGTGACGTGGAAGATCTCCGGGATCGCCGACGCGGCCGGTCGTCTCCCACAGGTCGAGCCGGCGTGAGCACCGGCATGAGCATCTCCTGCGCCGCCGATCGCGTCCATCTCCTCGCGGATGATCTGCTCGACCTTGCGGTGGACGCGCCAGCCGAGCGGCATGTACGTCCAGAGCCCTGCGCGAGACCTGGCGGATGAACCCGCCGCGGACGAGCAGCTTGTGGCTGACCGCCTCGGCGTCGGCCGGCGCGTCGCGCAGGGTCGGGAGGAAGAGCTGGGAGGCGCGGGCGATCACGAGGGGAGCGTAACCGGGCTCGCACCGAGACGCGGGGGGCTGCGACCCGCCCGGTTGTCCACAGGCGAAGGCCGAGTCTTCCACCGTCTCGCGTTCGGGGTCAGGCCACCAGACGTGCCCGTTTCGCCAGAACCAACCCGTTTGCAGCACTTTGTCCGAACACCCACGGCCGAAGCAGCTCGTCTCTTCCGGCGGGGATCGGGGTCAGACCCCGGGCTCCGGACAGCTCGGGGACGGCGTCATCGAGTCGACCTTGCGAGGCGTTCCCGGGCGAACGGGGTCAGTCCATCGAGATCATCGACGCCTCGGCCATCGCCAGGGCGGCCGGCTTCGCCATCTTGAGCCGCTTCGGGCGGCGCATGCCGTCCGCGATCCAGCGGTCGATCTCGTGGAAGAGCTCGTCGATCAGGATGTCCGACGAGACCTTCTTCAGCACGCGGCCGTGCGCGTAGACGAACCCGACGTCGCGGCCGCCGGCGATTCCGAAGTCGGCGTCGCCGGCCTCTCCGGGCCCGTTCACGGCGCAGCCGAGCACGGCGACCTCGAAGTGCTGCGGGTACGTCGCGCAGCCGCTCCTCGACCTTCTCGGCCAGCGTCTGCACGCCGACGTTGTCGCGCCCGCAGGACGGGCACGCGATCATGATCGGGCCGCGCTCGCGGAGGCCGAGCGCCTTCAGGATCTCGAAGGCGACGCGCACCTCCTCGACCGGATCGGCCGTCAGCGAGACGCGGATCGTGTCGCCGATCCCGTCGACGAGCAGCGCGCCCATCCCCACGGCGCTCTTGATCGAGCCCGAGAACGGCGTCCCCGCCTCGGTCACGCCGAGGTGCAGCGGGTACGGCACCTTCTCCGACAGCATCCGGTAGGCGCGGATCATCGTCGGTACGTGGCTCGACTTGACGGAGATCTTGAAGTCGTGGAAGTCGAGCTGCTCGAGCAGCCGCACCTCCTCCAGCGCGGCCTCGACGAGCGCCTCGGCCTGGTCGTGGTTGGCCAGCTCGTAGAGGTGACGCGGCAGCGAGCCCGAGTTGGCGCCGATGCGCATCGGCAGCTTCGCCTTCTGGGCTGCGAGCACGACCTCGGCCACGCGCTCGGGCCCGCCGATGTTGCCCGGGTTGATGCGCACCGCCGCGACGCCCGCGTCGATCGCGCGGAGTGCAAGGCTTGCGTTGAAGTGGATGTCCGCGATCACCGGGATCGGCGACAGGCGCACGATCTTCGCGCAGCGCGTCCGCGTCCTCGCTCTTCGGCACGGCCACGCGCGCGATCTCGCAGCCGGCGGAGGCCAGCGCCGCGATCTGCGCCGTCGTCGCCTCGACGTCGTGCGTCTTGGTCAGGGTCATCGACTGGACGGCGACGGGCGCGCCGCCGCCGATGGGCACGTTCCCGACCCGGATCGCACGCTCGCTGGGCACCTGCTACGAGTTTAGACGTCGCCGCCGTGACCGGCGAAAGGCCCTAGCTAGCCTCCGCCCAGCCGTCCGATGTCGCTGGTGAGGCCGATGAAGAAGATGAGCAGGACGAGGGCGATCCCCACGGCGGAGACGCGCTCGTAGATCTCGCGCCGGATCGCCCGTCCGCGCATGCCTTCGATGATCGAGAAGGCGATGTGCCCGCCGTCCAGCGGGAGCAGCGGCAGCAGATTCAGCAGCGCGAGGGACAGGCTGATCAACCCCAGGATCCAGAGGTAGTTCTGCACGCTCTGTTTGAGCGCACTCGACGATGTCTGGACGATCCCGACCGGCCCCGAGATGTCCTTGCGACCGCTTCCGTGCGCGAGCCGTGCGAACGAGCGGCCCGTCTCCCTCGTGATGTCGAAGCTCAGCTGGACCGACCGCCAGACCGCCGCCGCCGGGCCGAGCCCGCGACCGCTGAGGACGAAGCCGAGGCGGTACGCGCCCTGGTCCTTCTGCGGCCGGACGGGGCCGAGCACGACCGTGCGGCTGTTGCGGAAGACGACCAGGGTCAGCGGCTTGCCCTTGGAGGCGGCGATCCGGGTCGGGATCTCGCTCGGGCTCTTGATCTCCTGGCCGTTGATCGCGTAGATGTCATCGCCCGGACGGAGCCCGGCGACCGCCGCGGGATGCTTGGCGAGCACGCTGTCCACCCTCGTCGTCGCGACCCCCTTGCCGACCATGAACAGGACGGCGAACAGCACGAGCGCGAACAGCAGGTTCGTCCCCGGGCCGGCAAAGATCACGAACACGCGCTTCGCCGTCCGCTGCCGCCAGTAGGCGTCGGCGCCGAGCCCGTCCCCGATCTCCTGCAGGCCCCGGCTCGCGGCTCGGCGGGCAGGAGCGCTCAGCTCGACGGCCTCGATCGCGAAGCGAAGCTGGTCGAGTGCCACCTTCGCCCGCTCGTGGTCGCCCGTCTCGAGCTCGCGTCTGACGGCTTCGGTCTCCCGCACCAGCGAGGGCTCCTCGCGGACGGCCGGCGCGAAGTACAGGTCGACGTCGGACGGCGACGGCCGGTGCATCCCGGGGATCTTCACGTAGCCGCCGAGGGGGATCGCGCCGATCCCGTACTCGACGCCGTTGCGCGTGACCGAGAACGCCTTCGGCGGGAGCCCGATGAAGAAGCGGCGCGGCCGCATCCCGCAGGCCAGGGCCGCGTAGAAGTGGCCGGCCTCGTGGACGAGGATCAGCAGGGCGAGCCCGACGATCGCGACGACGAGGTCCATCAGACGACCACGATCCCTCGCTCGGCCGCCCGCCTGGCCTCGGCGTCCGCCTCGACGAGGTCGTCGAGGTCACGGGCTGGACGGCCCGACACGGCGTGCACCGTCTCCTCGACGGTCTCCGCGATCTCCAGGAACCGCATCCGGCCCGCGCGGAACGCCGCCACGGCGACCTCGTTCGCTGCGTTGAACGCGCAGGGGAACGTCCCGCCGCGGACGCCCGCCTCACGTGCGATCCGGAGCAGCGGGAACGTCTCGAGGTCGGGCGACTCGAACTGGAGCGTCACGCCGCCGGCGAGATCGAGCGGCGCGATCGGCGTCTCCGCGCGCTCGGGGTAGGTGAGCGCGAACGAGATCGGGACGCGCATGTCCGGATAGCCGAGGTGAGCGAGACACGCGCCGTCCCGGAAGCGGACGAGCGAGTGCACGACCGAGGTCGGGTGCACGACCACCTCGATCCGCTCGTACGGGAGGCCGAAGAGGAAATGCGCTTCGATCAGCTCGAGTCCCTTGTTCGCGAGAGTTGCGGAGTCCACAGTGATCTTCGGGCCCATGGCCCAGGTCGGATGTGCGAGCGCGTCGTCGGGCGTAACGTCCACGAGCTCGTCTCGGGTGCGGCCGCGGAACGGACCGCCCGAGGCGGTCAGCACGAGCGAGTAGACGGTCTCCATCGACCGCCCCTCGAGGCACTGGAAGAGCGCCGAATGCTCGCTGTCGACCGGCAGGATCCGCCCTCCCCCCCGCTCCTGCGCGGCGAGCGCGAGCTCCCCCGCGGCGACGAGGCTCTCCTTGTTGGCCAGCGCGAGGTCGACGCCTCGCTCCAGCGCCCACAGCGTCGCGGGCAGGCCGGCGAAGCCGACCACGGCGTTCAGGACGACGTCGGGCTCGGCCCGCTCGAGCAACTCGACGAGGTCGCCGCCCACCTGGCGGAACGGCGCGTCGATGCCGTCGAGCGGCGAGGTTCCGGACGCGGCTGCGCAGAGCTCGAGGCCCGGATGTGCCCGGATCACGTCGAGCGCCTGGCGTCCGATCGATCCGGTCGCTCCGAGCAGTGCGATTCGCTTCACCAGGTGCAAAGTGTACGCGGCCTTAGACGACTCCGAACGCGCGCAGCAGGTAGTAGGCCGCGACGAACGCGAACAGGAGCGAGTCGATCCGGTCGAGGACGCCGCCGTGCCCGGCCAGCAGCCGTCCCGTGTCCTTCACCTGCATGTCCCGCTTGATGGCCGACTCGAAGAGGTCGCCGGCCGGGGCCGCAAGCGCCAGCACGGCGCCGAGCACGAGCGCCTCCCACACCGGGAGGAAGGTGTCCCGATCCTGGTAGAGCGCAAAGAACACGACCGCGATCGTCGCGACCGAGCCGGCGATGAAGCCCTCCCACGTCTTGCCCGGCGAGAGCACCGCCCATAGCTTGTGGCGCCCGATCAGCCGGCCGACGAAGTACGCGGCCGTGTCGCCGGCGAACACGGCGATCAGAACGGTCATCACGGCCAGCTGGGCATGCTCCGGGATCTGTCTCACCAGCAGCACGAAGGCCAGGCCGATCCCGATCCAGGCGACGCCGAGCACCGTGGCCCCGATCGCCGCCGTGGCAGAGGCGCGAGTGTCGCCGAGGCCCTTGAGCAGTAGAGCCAGAGGAAGCGTCGCGAGGAGGCCGGCCAGCGCCCAGTCCGGCCCTCCCAGCTCGGCGCCGACCAGCGCGAGCACACCGCCTGCGTAGCCCGCGGGCACGAGCGGGCGAAGCGGCCGGGTGATCGAGAAGAACTCGTGCAGCGCGAGCACTCCGGCCACCGCGGCGAGCCCGAAGAGCCACCATCCGCCGAGCCAGACCAGGCCGAGCACGACCGGCAGGCCGGCGAGCGCCACGAGGATGCGCGACCAGAAGGAGCTCACGCGGCTCTCAGCGGCCGCCGAAGCGCCGGCGGCGGCGCGCATAGGCGGCGAGAGCGCTGTGCAGCTCGCGCTTGCCGAAGTCCGGCCAGAGGCGGTCGACGAACACGAGCTCCGCATACGCGAGCTGCCAGAGGAGGAAGTTCGAGACTCGAAGCTCCCCCGAGGTGCGGATCAGCAGATCCGGATCGGGCATGTCGGGTGCGAACAGGTTGGCGGCGAGCAGGTTCTCGTCGACGTCCGCCGCGTCGACGCCCTCCTCGATGAGCCTTCGCACGGCCTGCACGATCTCGGCGCGGCCGCCGTAGTCGAACGCGATCCAGAGATCGAGGCGGTCGTTCCCGGCGGTCTCGGCTTCGAGCCCCGCCATCTTCTCCTGCAGTCGACGCGGCGCCCGGTCACGCCGCCCGATGAAGCGCGTCCGGACGCCCTGCCGCGCGAGATCGGGTAGCTCACGGTCGATCGTCTCGCCGAAGATGTCCATCAGCGCGCCGACCTCCTCGGAGGAGCGCGACCAGTTCTCGGTGGAGAAGGCATAGACGGTCAGCGACTGGACGCCGAGGTCGATCGCCGCCTCGACGGTACGGCGCAGCGCCTTCGTGCCGGCGCGGTGGCCGGCGGCAACCGGCAACCCGCGGCGCCTGGCCCAGCGGCCGTTGCCGTCCATGATGATCGCCACCGAGCGCGCGACCTCGGGCAGCTCGGGCTCGGGGGACGGCTTGAGCGTACGGAACGTCCTGATCTTCGTGAGGAGACTCACAGGCGCACGGATTGTGCCCGACCGGCTTGAGAGCCACCTGAGCGAACCGACGGCCAGGCGTGGTGCAAGAACTGCATTTGTTCGGCCCGGCCACGTCCGGGTGTCAGACACCGTCACGAAAGTGTGACGCCGGAGAAGTGACACCAATCGAAGAGCGGCAGAGGGTGCGGCCGCTTGCGGTCGCGAACGAAGCGGGCGCCCCCGACAGAAGTCGTCATGGCGCGGCGTAGCCGGGCCGGACTTCCGTCGGCTACGGGCCGGACTTCCGGCGGCTACGGGCCCGACTTCCGCCGGTCAGACTTCGAGAATCTCAGCTTCCTTCTTCTTCAGCAGCTCGTCGATGCGGTGCGTGTGCTCGTCGGTCAGCTTCTGGACGCGGTCCTCGGCACGGCGCTCCTCGTCGCTGCCGACGTCGCCGTCGTCGACGAGCACCTTCAGGTGGTGCATCACGTCGCGGCGCACGTTGCGGACCGCGATGCGCGAGTCCTCGGCGATCTTGCGCACGACACGGACGAGCTCCTTGCGCCGGTCCTCGGTGAGCTGCGGGATCGGCAGCCGGACGAGCTTGCCGTCGCTGGACGGCTGGAGGCCCAGATCGGACTCCATGATCGTCCGCTCGATCACGGGGATCGTGGTCGGATCGAAAGGCTGGATGGTGAGCATCCGAGGCTCGGGCACGTTGATCGTCGCCAGCTGCTTGAGCGGCATCTTGGTGCCGTAGTACTCGACCTGGATGCGGTCGAGCAGCGCCGCCGAGGCGCGCCCGGTGCGGACCGTGTTGAACTCGTGGTGCGCCGCCTCGACGGACTTGTCCATGCGGCGCGTGGCGTCGGAGATGAACTCCTCGATGGTTGCCATCAGCGTGCTCCGTGGGTCGGGGTGCTCGAGACGATCGTGCCGACCCTCTCACCCAGGGCGACCTTGTGGAAGGTGCCGTCGGCCGAGGCGAACACGTAGATCGGCAGGTTGTTGTCCATGCAGAGGGACAGCGCGGTCGTGTCCATCACCTTGAGGCCGCGCTCGATCGCCTGCAGGTGCGTGATCTCCGGGAGGAACTCTGCGTCCGGATCGGTGCGCGGATCGCCGTCGTAGACGCCGTCCACGGCATGCTTCGCCATCAGGATCGCCTCGGCGCCGATCTCCAGCGCACGCAGCGCCGCGGCGGTGTCCGTGGTGAAGAACGGGTTGCCCGTTCCGGCCGCGAAGATCACGATTCGCCCCTTCTCGAGGTGGCGGATCGCCCGCCGGCGGATGTAGGGCTCGGCCACCTCGGACACCGCGAGCGCGGACTGGACGCGCGTGTCCGCGCCCCGCCGCTCGAGGCCGTCCTGCAGAGCCAATGCGTTCAGGAGCGTCGCGAGCATCCCGGCGTAGTCGGCAGTCGCGCGGTCCATCCCCTCGGCCGCCGCGGCCATGCCCCGGTAGATGTTCCCCGCGCCGACGACGATCGCGATCTCGAGCCCCAGGCCCTTCACATCGACGATCTCCTCGGAGATCGCGGCCACGCGCTCGGGGTCGAGGCCGTACTCGCGCTCTCCCATCAGCGCCTCGCCGGAGAGCTTCAGCAGCACGCGCCGGAAGATCGGCGCGGCCGTTCGGGAGACCACGGAGTCGGGCGCCTCGATGCTCAACCGGACACCGAGTAGTACGCGAACTCGATCACGTCGAACCCTTCCTCGGCAAGCACCTTGGCCACCGTCTTCCCCTGGTCTCGCATCCACGGCTGGTCGACGAGCACACCGCCCGGAGTCTGGCCGAAGAACCGCTTGGCGAGCATCCCCTCCACGATCTTCTCCCGCACCTGCTCCGGCTTGCCCTCGACGTCGGGGAGCTTCTCGTAGATGGCGCGCTCGGCGGCGATCTCCTCCGCGGGAACCTCCTCGCGGGCGAGGAAGCGCGGCGCCGCGAACGAGATGTGCATCGCCAGCTCCCGCGCGGCTTCGTGCGACCCGCGGCCGCGGACGAGCACGCCCTTCTTGTTCGCGGGCGTGTGCACGTAGGCGGCGAGCACCTCGCCGTCGGCGGCCTCGAAGCGGGCGGCTCCGACGACGACGATGTTCTCGCCGAGCCGGCCGGCCAGGCCGGCGCGCTGCTCCTCCAGCGCGGCTGCAGCGTCGGGCCCGTCGCCTTCGACCGAGTCGAGGACGCGGGCCGCGAACGCCTGGAACTCGTCGTTCTTCGACACCGGCTCGGTCTCGCAGCCGACCGCGACGATCGTGCCGCGAGCGCCGTCGATCCGGGCCAGGACGACGCCCTCCGTCGTCTCGCGCCCCGCCCGCTTCGCGGCCTGCGCCATGCCCTTCTCGCGCAGCAGCGTGCGCGCCGCCTCGACATCGCCGGAGGTCTCCTCCAGGGCGCGCTTGCAGTCCATCATTCCCGCACCGGTCTGGTCGCGGAGCTCCTTCACGAGGCTGGCCGCAATCGTCGTCATGACGACGCCGGCCCCTCGGTCGCGGCGGGCGCCGGCTCCTCGGCGGCTGGACTCTCGACCTCGGGCTCCGGCTGCGCCTCCTCGCTCCGCGGCTCGGCCTCGACCTCGGCCGACTCCTCGGCGGCGACGGGCTCCTCGCCGTTCGTGCTCGGCACGAACTCGGCCGGCGCTACCTTCTGGCGTCCGGCCTCGATGCCGTCGGCGATCGCCCGCACGATCAACGAGCACGAGCGGATCGCGTCGTCGTTGCCGGGAATCACGTAGTCGGCCTCGTCCGGATCGCAGTTCGTGTCGACGAGCGCCACGACCGGAACGCCGAGCCGGCGAGCCTCGCGCACGGCGAGCTGCTCCTTGCGCAGGTCGACGATGAAGATCGCGTCCGGCTGGCGGCGCATGTCGGCGACGCCGCCGAGGTTCGCCTCCAGCTTCTCGAGCTGGCCGAGCATCGAGATCCGCTCCTTGGCCGGGAGCAGCTCGAGCTGACCCTCCTCGCGCAGCCGGCGCAGCTCGTGCAGCCGCTCGATGCGGTCCGAGATCGTGCGCCAGTTCGTGAGCAGGCCGCCCAGCCAGCGGTGGTTCACGTACGGCATCGAGACGCGCGACGCCTGCTCGGAGATCGCGTCCTGCGCCTGCTTCTTCGTGCCCACGAACAGCATCGTGCCCCCACGCTCGGCAAGGTTGCGCGCGAACGTGTGCGCGTCCTCGACGAGCTGGAGCGTCTGCTGCAGGTCGATGATGTAGATCCCGCCGCGCTCGGTGAAGATGAACCGCCGCATCTTCGGATTCCAGCGCCGCGTCTGGTGGCCGAAATGGACTCCGGCCTCCAGGAGCTCCCGCATGCTGACGACGGACATGGGCTCACGCCCCTTTCGCTTGGTTTCGGAATGCCTGGCCGGCGGCACCGAATGGAACCGGTCGTCCGTCTGGAGAACCGGCACCGCCATCCGGGTCGACCCGCCGGGTCGAAGGGACTGGTGAACGCGCGGATTCTACCTATCCTCCGACTATGGACACCGACGCCGCCGGGGGCGCCGTGCTGGCGCAGCTCGCCGGGGAGATCAGGGCTGCCTCGTGGGATCTCGCGGCCCAGGTCGTCGAGCTGGGCCTGCGCGACGACTCGGTCCCCTCGTTCGCCCGCCTCGGTCGCCTCGGGCAGATCGGCGATCTGCCGACCTTCGTCGGCGCGCTCGCCACGGAGCTCGAGGAGCCGAGGCCGGAGCGCCTCCTCCGCGGCGGCGCGCTCGCCGTGCTCGTCCGCGATCACGCCCGCTCCCGTGAGGGGCTCGGCTTCTCCCCGCGCGAGATCGTCACCGAGTTCCTGCTGCTGCGCCGCGTCCTGTGGCGCTTCGTCTCGGACCGCGCGGGGGAGCTCGACACCCCCCAGGTGCTCGTCGCCGAGGAGCGGCTCAACGATGCCGTCGACCGGCTCGTGACGGAGTGCGTCGTCGCCTACTTCGACCGCGCGACCTCGGAGCTGGCGCACAAGGCCCGGCACGACCTGCTGACCGAGCTGCTGAACCACGAGGCGTTCACGGAGGAGCTCGAGCTGGAGCTGGGGCGCGCCCGTCGCTACGACCAGGGAGTCACGCTCGCGTTCGTCGACCTCGATCGCTTCAAGGCGGTCAACGACACGTACGGCCACCTCGAGGGCGACCGCGTCCTGCGCCGCATCGCGCAGCTGCTGCGGGAGATCCGGCGGGGCTCGGACATCGCCGGGCGCATGGGCGGCGACGAGTTCGCCGTGCTCCTCGTGCAGACGGAGGCCGAGGCAGGCGGACACTTTCTCGCCCGGCTCCAGGACCGGATCGACGAGTTGATCGGGGACGGGGAGCTACCGGCCGGATTCGGCTTCTCCGGGGGTCTCGCGCACTTCCCGTCGGACGGGGAGAGCGCCGAGGCGCTGTTCCGGGCCGCGGACCGCCGGCTGTACGGCGTGAAGCGGGACCGCTAGGGCACGGTCTCCGGCTCGTCCAATCGGCCGAGGTACTCCGCCAGGTCCGGCGGAAGCGGCGATTCCGCCTCCACGCGCTCCCCGTTGATCGGGTGCGGGAACGCGAGCCGTGCCGCATGCAGGAACTGTCTGCCGAGCGCCGGGTCCGGAGCGCCGTAGAGGCGGTCGCCGACGACCGGCAGCCCGATCGCCGCCAGGTGCACGCGGATCTGGTGCGTTCTCCCCGTCTCCAGACGTACGTCGAGCAGCGCATGCGCGCCGAGGAGCCGCGCGACCTCGAAGTGCGTCACGGCGTCGCGCGGCTCGTCCGTCTCCAGCGAGCGGCGCGTCGCGTCGCGGCGGTCGCGCCCGATCGGCGCCTCGATCGTCCCCCGCCGGGACCGAGGCCGGCCGCGCACGAGGGCGACGTAGCCGCGCTCCAGCTTGCGCTGGCGGACGAGCTCCTGCAGCCCCCGATACGCATCCTCCGAGCGGGCGACGACGAGCAGCCCCGACGTGTCGCGGTCGAGCCGGTGGACGATCCCGGGCCGCAGCTCGTCGTCGCCTCCCGCGATCCCGCGGTCGAGCAGCGCGTGGACGAGCGTCCCGTGCTCGCGGCCCGCGCCCGGGTGGACGACCATTCCCGCCGGCTTGTCGACGACGAGCAAGTGTTCGTCCTCGAACGCGATCCGCAGCGCCACCGGCTCGGCCGCGGGCGGAGCGGCAGGCGCGGGCGGCTCGAACTCCACCGTCTCGCCTCCGGTCAGCCGGTGGCTCTTCCCGCGCTGCGCACCGTCGACCTGCACTGCGCCGGCCGCGAGCAGCCGCTCGGCGGCGGCCCGGGAGCCGACGTCGTCGAGCCCGGCCAGGAAGCGGTCGAGCCGCTCGCCCGCCGCTTCGTCAGGAACGCGAAGGCGGAGCGTCGGCGTGCCGGTGGCGCGGCCCACGGTCGACCGCGACGAACGTCAGGAAGAGGATCGCCACGCCGACGACGATGAAGCTGTCGGCGAGGTTGAAGGCGGGCCAGTAGCGGAAGTCGAGGAAGTCCGTGACGTGACCGAGACGGATGCGGTCGATCAGGTTCGACGCGCTGCCGCCGATCAGCAGGCCGAGCGCCACCGGGAGAACAGGGTGGCGGGCGCCGGAGCGGGCGAAGAAGACCAGCATCCAGCCGACCGCGAGCGCGGTGAGCCCGGTCACGATCGGCGTCGCACCGGGGAACAGGCCGAAGGCGATCCCCGAGTTCTGCACGTGGCGGATCGAGAACGGCCCGAGCACGTGGACGCCGCCGTCGAGCGCGAGCCGGCGGGTGACGATCTCCTTCGTCAGCTGGTCTGCGCCGAGCGCGGCGAGTGCGATAACGGCGAGCGCGGCCCACTGGCTGGTCCGTGCGGCGAGCGACCGCTCGGCGGCGGACACCGGGGTCAGCGCGTCGGTCGACGAGCCGACGCGGACGTCCGCCCGCGCTGGCTCGCTCATCGAGCGCGCTTCCGGGCGTCGTCGATGCACAGGCGCGCCCAGGGGAGCGCCGCGAGCCGTTCCTCGCCGATCGGGCGGCCGCAGTCCTCACAGCGCCCGTAGGTCCCGTCCTCGATGCGCTGCAGCGCGGCGTCGATCCCGGCCAGCACGTGCTCGGCATTCTCCTCCAACGCGCTGTCGATCTCGCGATCGAGCGTGACCGCGGCCGAATCCGCAAGGCGGTCGTCCGAGCTGGCGGGCATCTCCTCGGTCTCGTTCTCTATCGAGCCGATCGCATGCACGACGCGCTCGCGCTCCTCCAGCAGCGCCTGCTTGAACCGCCCGGTGCTCGCGACGGCGCTCACAAGCCGGCCGCCGCGGCGGTCAGTCGCCGCTCGGCCTCGGCCGGCTCGAGCCCGTCGAGCTCGACGACCTTGTCCCTGCCGCTCCGCCCGGAGACGACGGTCAGGCTCGCGCGCGGCACGGACAGGGCCCCGGCCAGTAGCGCGACCACCGCCTCGTTGGCACGTCCGCGCTCGGGGGCCTCGGCAACGCGCACCTTCCACGCGTCACCGTGTCGACCGACCACGCCGGGACGCGTCGCTCCGGGAGCGACCCGTAGCTTCAGCCGTGTGGGAGCGGCGACCACGTCCGAAGCGTATCGGCTTCCGGCTGTCCGGTCGGTAATCCTAGGCGGCCTCGACCCCCCGGGGCACGTCCTGGCCGAGGTCTGCGTCGTCGACGACCTCGAGCGCGGTGCGCAGCTGCGCACGCACGCGCTGTGCGTGGGACACGAGCTGCTCGCGGTCGGCGGCCGCCCGGCGGACCACCGCGCGGGCTTCGGCGTGGGCCTCCGAGAGAATGAGATCGGCCTCGCGCCGCGCCTGGTCGCGCAGCTCCTCCGCCGAACGCTCGGCCGAGACCAGCGTCGCGCGGAGGATCGACTCGAGCTCGCGGTAGCGGACGAGCTCGCCCTCGAGGTGCTCGACGCGGTCCGCGAGGTCGGCACGCTCGCGCCAGACGTCCTCGAAGCTGTCGGCGACGTCGGATAACACGCGGTCGGCAGCGGCCCGCCGGTACCCGAACAGGCCGCGGGAGAGGTGGAGGTGTCTGAGCTCCACTGGTGAGTACGCCATGGTCTCCTCCTTAGTGCAGGTGCCCGAGCAAGGTGAGCACCAGCCGGTTGATGAGGTAGAGGACGGCGAACGCCACGATCGGGGACAGGTCGAACGACCCGAGGGGAGGGAGAAACCTCCTGAACAGCCGCAGATAGGGCTCGCAGACGTCGTACAGGAACCGCTGTATGCGGTTCACCGTCGGCGAGTACGGAAGCTTGATCCACGACAGGAGGATGTACGCGAACAGCAGCAGCATGTAGACGTAGATGAAGACGTCCACGAAGGTCGCGACATTGGAGATCGTGTCGTAGAGCATGGGAATGGTGGCGGCGATCGCGCCCATGGCGAGGCATTCGGCCCAGGAGGGCCGGTTCCTTGCAACATACCGCCGGAAGTCCGCCCCGGCTGCGCCGTTGGCATGACAGACTTCCGGCGGAGAGGACCGGCCGGCTTCCTCCGCGGCCGCTGCCGTCTGCCACTCCTCGATGGTGCCGCGCGCTAGGCTCTTGCCTGAGGCGAGCCGGAATGCCTACCGGGGATGCAGACTCATAAGCATGTCGTTGAGCCTCCGTGAAGGACGCCGGCTCATCTTGTTTGGCCCCGAAGGGCCATTGTCCGCTCTGTCCCCACCAGCCGAGCCCTTACGGTGTCCTGGCGCTCGGGACACCGTCTCGAGACGGCTACGCGTGGGACTCGGCACCCCGCCATGTCCCGAACCGCCACGGCCCGGGGTCTGACCCCGAGACACGGTGGCCCGAAGGGACAGATTGTGACTCTGCGTTATGCCTGGTTGGAGGAGCTTTCGCGCTCCCGACTGTGTCGGTTCGAAGCGCGGCAGATGTGGCGGCTGCTTGCTGCCGCGAAGGAAGCCGGCAGGTCCCCGCCGGAAGTCGTCACGCCTACGGCGCAGCCGAGTCGGACTTCCGGCGGCTCAGGCCTGGTTGAAGAAGCCGCCGCGCTCGAGCAGCCGGGCGCGCTCCTCGGCCGAGACCTCGACGTTGCGCGGGGTGAGCAGGAACACCTTGTCGGCGACTCGCTGCATGCCGCCGTCCATCGCGTAGGTGAGCCCGCTCGTGAAGTCGATCAGGCGCTTCGACAGCTCGGCGTCACAGCCCTGGAGGTTCAGGATCACCGGGATCCCCGCCTTGAACTTGTCTGCGATCTGCTGCGCGTCGTTGAAGCTGCGCGGCAGGACGAGATGCACCCGGACCGACGGCACGGCCTCGACATGGCGGGCCCGGCGCGTCTGGTCGGATCGAATCGCGGTGGGCGCGGTCGCGGGCTCGGGATCGGTCCAGTCGTCGGCGTCCCGCTGGCGCGATCGGCGTGGAGTGAGCCGGCGCACGTTCGGCCGCTCCGCGTAGCTGCGCTGGAGCTCCTCGTCGGTGAGGTAGCCGTCCTCGTCCCACTCCTCGTCCTCCTCGGCGATGCCGAAGTAGACGAGTGTCCGGTTCCAGAGGTCGCCGAAGCTCATCGGCGAAATGGTAGTCCGGATCCCGACGTCGGGTGAACACCTCGGCTGCTCGAACCCGTCTCCCGCTTACCTGTCGGCCGGTTCCGCATAGAGCACGCTGCCCACGCGCACCAGCGTCGCCCCCTCGTCGGCGGCGACGCCGTAGTCCTGGCTCGTGCCCATCGACAGCTCCGTGAGCCCGTGCTCGGCGGCGAGCGCGCGGAGCCGCCGGAAGTACGGGCGCGACGCCTCGGGCTCGGCGGCCAGCGGCGGCATCGTCATCAGGCCCCGCACGTCGGTGTAGAGCTCGAGGAACGCGCCGAGCTGCTCGGGGGCGACCCCGGACTTCGTCGCCTCGCCGGAGAGGTTCACCTCGACGAGCGCCGGGATCTCCAGGCGGGCCGCCGCCGACTCGGAGTCCAGCGAGTGCACGAGCTCGCAGATGCGGTTCACGATCTTCGCCTTGCGGCTCTGCAGGTGGCCGATGAAGTGCCAGCGGAACGCGTCGCCGTACTCGGCGTGCTTGCGCTCGAGGTCCTGCGCGCGGTTCTCCCCCACCACCTCGATCCCCGCCTCGACCAGCATTGCCATGTCCTCCAGGGACACGTACTTGGTGGCGGCGACGATCGTCACGTCGGGCCCGACCTCGCGCCTGATGCGCTCGTAGTTGCGGCGGATCGCGTCAGGCGACACGTGCCAGCACCCCGTGCCGGCCCGCGCCTGGCCCCGTCGCGACGGTGGGAGAAGAAGAGCTCCGGGTTGCAGGCGGTGCAGAGGTCGAGCCGCTCGACGGAGAGGCAGCCCGCCTCCCGCAGCGCCAGGTCGCACGCCGCCCAGAGGTCGAGCTTGCCGTCGCGGACGACGTCCGCGCCGAAACGGGCGCGGAACGGGTCGGCCACGTCGTCGCCGCACCTCGTAGCAGCAGGGCCCGATCGCCGGACCGACGGCCGCCGCGACCCGCCCGCCGACGGCGCTTCACGCCGGCCTCCGCGATGCCCGCGAGCAGCCCGCGCCAGCCCGCGTGCAGCACGCCGACCGCGGGCTTCAGCGCCGTTCACCCGCACCAGCGCGATCACCGGCAGTCGGCACCGAGCGCGAGCAGCGGCAGATCGGGCTCGTCGGTCCAGAGGCCGTCGCCCGGCTCGCCGCGGCCGCCGGGGTGCGCGCGGTTCACGATCGCGCTGTGCTGCTGGAAGTTCAGGGCCAGCCGCTGCGCGTCGGCTCCGATCTCCGCGCAGGCGCGCCGCCGGTTCTCGTCCACGCGCTCCGGATCGTCGCCGAGCTTCCGGCCCAGGTTGAGCGACGCGAACGGCCCCTCGCTGACCCCGCCGACCCGTGTCGTGAACCCGATCTCGTACGGCCCGGGCGCCGCCCAGCGCATCACGCGTCGATCAGCTCCCGCGCGGCGGCCAGCTCCGACTCGCGGCCGTCCAGCTCGCCGTTCAGCTTCCGCCGCCGCAGCTCCGAGAGGACCTCGCCGACGCGCGGCGACTCGCGGAGCCCGAGCGCGGCCAGGTCCCGGCCGGTCAGCTCGATCCGCACGTCGCGCAGGCGGTCGAAGTAGGCGCGCAGCGGCTCGAGCTCCTCCAGCGCCAGCGCGTGGAGCAGTGCGTCGGGCGGCAGCTGATCGGCCAGCGTGGCGACCTCGGCCGGGGTCATCCCGGGCTCGTGCAGGCGCTCGACGAGCCTCGGCCCCACGGTCACCGCGGTCGCGATCGCCTCGGCGTCGCGACGCCGCACCTTCAGCCGGTCGAGCCAGTCGACCACCTCGCCCGAAGGCAGCCGGCGGGCGAGCGCCACCAGCCCGAGCCGCCAGTCGGGCACGTCGACGCCGAGCTCGCGCCTTCAGCTCGACGAGCCGGCGCGAGCAGCGCCACCGCCTCGGCGTCCGCGGCGAGGTGCGGGTGCACGGCAGCGGCGACTCCGATCTCTCCGAGCCGCAGGATCGAGTGCTCGACCTCGCCCTCCTCCAGCAGCGCCACGAGCTCGTCGCGCAGCCGTGCGCTGGAGAGATCGCCGACGAGCCCCATCTCGACGCAGCCGCGGGCGAGCCGCAGGGTGTGCTCCTCCATGCGGAAGCCGTAGCGGTTCTCGTAGCGGATCGCGCGGAAGATCCGCGTCGGGTCGTCGACGAACGAGAGGTTGTGGAGGACGCGGATCGTGCGCCGCTCCAGATCGCGGCGGCCGTCGAACGGATCGACGAGGCGGCCGAACTCGCCGCCCTTCAGCGAGACCGCCATGGCGTTGATCGTGAAGTCGCGGCGGAAGAGATCCTCGCGGATCGACGCGTGCTCGACGCTCGGCAGCGCGGCGGGAGCCTCGTAGAACTCCGTCCTCGCGGTGACGACGTCGATCCGCTCGTCGTCGCCGTAGATGACCGCGGCGGTGCCGAACTTCTCGTGCGGGCGAACGCGCCCGTCGAGTGCGGCAGCCAGGGCGTGGGCCAGCGCGATGGCATCGCCCTCGACCGCGATGTCGACGTCGAACCCCGGCTCGCCGAGCAGGATGTCGCGCACCGTGCCGCCCACGAGGTAGACGCCCTCGTACGGCCCGGCGACCGCGGCGACGGCCTGGAAAGCGGGCTGCGAGCCGATCGAGGGCGGCGAGCTCGGGGCCGAGGTCCTCGCCCGGCTCCGGCGGCGCCTCCGCCGGCTCGCCGAGCGCGCGCAGCACGTCGCTGCGGGTGACGACCCCGGCGACCAGCCCGTCCTCGAGCACCGCGATGCGGGGCGCACCGCCGGCGAGCAGGCGCTGGAGCTCGGCCAGCGGCGTGTCCGGCGCGGCCGTGGCGACGCGGCCGCTCATGATCGCCTTGACCGGCGCGTGCGAGAGCCCGTGGGACACTGCCCGGTCGAGATCCTCGCGACCGGCGGCGCCGAGCACGCGCCCGTCGTCCACGACGAGGATCCCGCTCTGCGCATGGCGCTGGCAGAGCGACAGCGCGGCGGAGACGGTCTCGTCGGGCCCGACGAAGCGCGGCGGCCGGGACATGATCGAGCCGGCCCGGACCGGCTCGCGGACCGCGGCGGGGAGCGCCTCGTCGACGAGTGCCCGCGCGGTGCCGAGCGGGCCGCGGAAGATCGCCGACGACGCCTGCGCGTGCCCGCCGCCGCCGAGCGCCGCCGCGACCGCCGGCGGCGTCCAGCTCCGGCGAACGGCTGCGAACCACGCAGAAGACGCGGCCGTCCATCTCGACCAGCAGCACGAGGGCACGCGCGTCCGTCAGCTCGACGACCTTGTGGGCGAGGACCGAGATCCCGTCCACGTAGCGCGGCCAGGACACCGCGGCGACGAGCACGTCGATCCCTCCCACGGAGCGCGTCTCGAGCCGGTCGACGAGCGCCGTCAGCAGCTCCCGCTCGTCGGCGCCGAGCGGGCTGTGCAGGTACATCTCGATGAGCTGCTGGCGGGCGCCGTGGCGCAGGCACCACGCGAGCGCCTCGGCGTCGCGCTGGGTCGCCGTCGGATACGTGAGCGAGCCCGTGTCCTCGTGGATCCCGAGCGCGAACAGCGTCGCCTCGAGCGGAGTGACGTCGAGCTCGCGCTCGGCAAGGATGCCGACCATGCGTCGTCGTGAGCGCGCCGTCCACGGAGACGACGGTGTTCTCGGGCGCGACCCAGCCGGGCAGATCTCCGGCGTGGTGGTCGAACACGACCTTCTCGACGGCCGGGTCGAGCGCGACGGCCTCGAGCTCGCCGAGCCGCGAGGCATGCACGGTCTCGACGACGATCAGCCGGCGCACGGAGTCGAGCTCGAGCCGCGCCGCATCGACCGTCGGCAGCTCCTCGGCATGCAGGCGGTGGAACTCGCGCACGTTGCGGTTCAGCGAGCCGGAGAGGCAGACCACCGCGTCCGGGTAGAGCTTCCGCGCAGCGACCGCCGCGGCCAGCGCGTCGAAGTCGGTATTGCCGTGGGTCGCGATCACCTCCTCTGCCCTCATGGTCGAATTGTGCCCGCCCGCCCGGTAGGCTCGCATTGCCGGCACCCGTCCCGAGCCCCAGGAGGCCCCCGTCATGCGCATCGCACTCGCCGCAGCCGCCGTCGTCGCTCTCGCGCTCGCAGCCGCGGGCTGCGGAGGGAAGAAGACGACGACGCACGACGATCGCGCCACGGCGCAATCGGCGGACGCCTGCGCGAAGAACAACCTTCCCGTCGTCACCGCCGGCAAGCTCACCGTCGGGCACCGACAATCCGGCGTACCCGACCCGTGGTTCGGGGGCGGCACGAAGTCGGGCTCGAAGTGGAAGATCAACGACCCGAGCACCGGCAAGGGCTTCGAGTCGGCGGTCGCCTACGCCGTCGCGAAGCAGCTCGGCTTCACGCCGGCCGCCGTCGTCTGGAAGTACGTGCCGTTCAGCACCTCGTACGCGCCGGGAACGAAGCCGTTCGACTTCGACATCAACGAGATCTCGTACACGGCGGCGCGCGCGAAGGCCGTGGACTTCAGCGACTCGTACTACGACGTCAACCAGTCGGTCGTCGTGAACAAGGGCACGAAGATCGCCTCCGTCACCACCGTCGCCGGCCTCAAGCCGTTCAAGCTCGGCGCCCAGCTCGGGACGACGAGCTACAACACGATCGTCAAGCAGATCGCTCCGTCCCAGAAGCCGTCGGTCTTCCCGAAGAACCCGAACGCGGTCCAGGCGCTCAAGAACAAGCAGATAGACGGCCTCGTCGTCGACCTCCCCACGGCCTTCTACGTCACCGCCGTGCAGGTTCCGAACTCGAAGGTCCTCGGCCAGTTCCCGACGCCGGCCGGCGGTGAGCACTTCGGGCTGGTGCTCGCGAAGCACAGCGCGCTCACGGCCTGCGTGAACAGGGCGCTGACCGCGCTGCGGAGCGAACGGGACCCTGGCGCAGATCCAGCAGCAGTGGCTCTCGAAGGCGACCGGGGCCCCGGTCCTGAAGTAGACGGGCGGCGCTCCCGCCTCCTCGACTCCCGCCTGCTCGGAGGTGAGGGCGGCCGCAGCGTGGTCGTCGCCACGGTCAGCACGATCGTGTTCTTCGTGCTCGTGGTCGTCCTGGTCACGCAGGCGCCGGGCTGGCCCGAGGTTCAGAGCGAGTTCTTCAACTGGCAGGTCTTCCGCTCCTCGCTGCCGGAGATCGCCCGCGCATTCCTGCTCAACGTGAAGATCTTCATGGTCGCGGAGGTGCTCATCCTGGCCTTCGCGCTGCTGCTGGCGGTGATCCGCAGCCTGCCGGGGCCGGTCTTCTTCCCGCTGCGGGCGATGGCGATCGTCTATGCCGACTTCTTCCGCGGGGTGCCGACGATCCTGGTGATCTCGGTGCTCGGCTTCGGCGCGCCGGCGCTCCAGCTGCAGGGCGTGCCGAAGTCGGTGATCTTCTGGGGCACGGTCTCGCTGGTGCTGGTCTACAGCGCGTACGTCTCGGAGGTGTACCGGGCCGGGATCGAGTCGGTGCACCCGAGCCAGGAAGCGGCTGCGCGGTCGCTCGGGCTGAGCCGGTTGCAGACGCTGCGCCGCGTCATCCTTCCGCAGGCGGTGCGGCGCGTCATCCCGCCGCTGCTCAACGACTTCATCGGGCTGCAGAAGGACACGGCGCTCGTCGGCACCCTCGGGCGCGATCGAGGCCTTCAACCAGGCGAACATCGACGTGGCGGCGACCTTCAACTTCACGCCCGTACCTCGCCGCCGCGCTGCTCTTCGTCGCGATCACGATCCCGCTCGCCCGGTTCACGGACTGGCTGATCCTGCGCGACCGCCGCCGCCGTCAGTCCGGCGGTCTGGTCGCATGAGCAGAAGTCACACAATCGGCACGGTTCCGGCACAGACCCGTGACGACTTGCCGGGGTATCGTCCACGACGAGGGAGGTGGGTTGAGCCCTACCCCTCAGAGGGGTGGGGGTGGCCACCGGACACGGTCGAAGAGGACACGGCCGGATGAGCGAGGCGCTGCGCATCGAGGGGGTGCGCAAGTCGTTCGGCAAGCTCGAGGTGCTGCGCGGGATCGACCTGGTGGTGGCCGAGCACGAGGTCATCTGCCTGATCGGCGCGTCGGGCTCCGGCAAGTCGACGCTTCTGCGCTGCGTGAACCTGCTCGAGCCGGTCGACGCCGGCCGGATCGTCGCCCACGGCCAGGAGATCACGGCCCGCGGCGTGGACGTCAACCGCGTGCGCGGCCGGATCGGGATCGTCTTCCAGGCCTACAACCTCTTCCCGCACATGACCGTCCTCCGCAACGTCACGCTCGCGCCGCGCGACGTCCTGAAGCTCTCGCGGTCGAGGCCGAGGCGCGCGCGCTCGAGCTGCTCGGCCGCTTCGGGCTCGCCGACAAGCGCGACGAGTACCCGGACCGGCTCTCCGGCGGGCAGCAGCAGCGCGTGGCGATCGTCCGCGCACTGGCGATGCGGCCCGACCTGATGCTGCTCGACGAGGTGACGAGCGCGCTCGATCCGGAGCTCGTCTCCGAGGTGCTCGCCGTGATCCGGGAGCTGGCCGAGGGCGGCATGCCGATGCTGATCGCGACCCACGAGATGGCGTTCGCCCGCGACATCGCGAGCCGCGTGTGCTTCCTGGACGAGGGCGTGATCCTGGAGGAGGCGCCGCCTGCGCGAGATCTTCTCCGCGCCGAAGGAGGCTCGGACGCAGCAGTTCCTGCAGCGGATCACCGACGCGGGACGCCTGTGATCCGGCCGCGCCGGCCGGGCCGACGCGGCGCTCCTCGCGCGCATCCAGGAGGAGGCCTCGCTCGCCGGCCTGGCCCACGTGTACCCGCCCGAGCTCTACCCGTTCCCGACTGCGGCCGTGCAGGAGCGCTGGCGCGAGTTCGCGGGTTGGGCGGCGGTTGCGGAGCGCGACGGCGCAGGGCTCGGGTTCGTCGCGGTGGCGCCGCCCTGGCTCGAGGCGCTCTACGTGCTCCCCCACGCCTGGGGCACCGATGTCGCCGGCCGGCTGCACGACGCCGCGCTGCAGGCTCTCGCGACGGCGGGAGTCGGCCTGGCGCGGCTGTGGGTGCTCGAGGAGAACGCCCGCGCCCGGCGGTTCTACGAGCGACGCGGCTGGACGGCGGACGGTTCGACGCGGGTCGTGGCCTTTCCGCCGAACCCGATCGACCTCGGGTACGTGCGGGCTATCGCCCCTTAGATGTGGGCGACTGCCTCGATCTCGACGAGCGCGCCGGCCGGAAGCGCGCCGCACTCGATCGTCGCGCGGGCCGGCGGCGTGTCGCCGACGTGCCGCGCGTAGACCTCGTTCATCGCCGCGAAGTTGTCGAGCCGGGTGAGGTAGACGGTCGTCTTCACGAGCCGGTCGAGGCCGCTGCCGGCCGCCTCGAGGATCGCGCCCAGGTTGGCGAAGACCTGCTCGGTCTGCTCGGCGATCGAGCCCTCGATCGTCGCGTGGTCGGGCTGGAGCCCGAGCTGCCCCGAGACGAACACGAAGTCGCCGGCGCGGATCGCCTGCGAGTAGGGCGCGCCCTGGAACGGGGCGGGCGCGGCGTCGGTGCGGACCGCGGTCTTCTCCACTACTGCTCCTTTCGGGTGCCGGGCCGGCACGCCTGGGCGAGCGCGGCGCCGAGGGCCTTGAAGATGGATTCGAGCACGTGCTGCGGGTCGTCCCCGACGATCAGGCGCACGTGCAGGGTCAGCCCGGCGCCCTCGGGCGAGCTGCTCGAGGAAGCGGGCGACGAGATCGGTGTCGAGGCCGGCGACGCGTGCGTCCGACAGGTCGACGTTCGTGACGAGGAGCGGCCGGCCGACCTCCAGGGCGACCTGCGCGAGGGCCTCCTCGGTCGGCACGGCGGCCGAGCCGAACCCGGGCGCGACGAGCGCCTCGGCGAGCGCCTCGCCCAGCCCGAGCCCGGCCTCCGCGATCTCGTCGACCGCGCCGCCGGGCGCGACCTCGAGCCGGATGTCGAAGCCTGCGCGATCGGCGAGCAGCCCCAGCAGGTGATCGAGGATCGCCACGCCCGTGACGACCTCGGCCGTTCCCGAGCCGTGCACCTCGACGCGTGCGCGGACGCGCGCCTCGTCGCCGGCCTGCTGCCCTCCCGCCATGCGTACGAGCCTACGCTTCGCGGCGCTCGATACGCGCGCCCAGCGAGCGCAGCCGCTCGTCGATCCGCTCGTAGCCGCGATCGATCTCGCCGGCGTTCCCGATCGTCGAGACGCCCTCCGCGCAGAGGCTCGCGATCAGCATCGCCATGCCCGCCCGGATGTCCGGGCTCGCCATTCGCTGGCCGTAGAGCCTCGCCGGCCCGGTGACGACGGCGCGATGCGGATCGCACAGGATGATCCGGGCGCCCATCGAGACGAGCTTGTCGACGAAGAACAGGCGGTTCTCGAACATCTTCTCGAAGATCAGGATCGTCCCGTGCGCCTGCGTCGCGACGGCGAGCGCGATCGACGTCAGGTCGGCCGGGAACGCGGGCCAGGGCCCGTCCTCGATCTTCGGGATCTGGTCGCCGAGGTCGTTGCGGATCACGAGCTCCTGGCCGTCCGGCGACGCGGACGCTCGACTCCTGCAGCTCGAGCTCGATGCCGAGGCGCTCGAAAGCCGGGAGGATCGGCGCGAGATCCTCGCGCACGACGTCGTCGACGGTGACCTTGCCCGCCGGTGACGGCCGCGAGTCCGATGAAGCTGGCGACCTCGACGTGATCCGGGGCGATCCGCCACTCGCCGCCGTTCAGTGCAGCGACTCCCTCGATGCGGAGCACGTTCGAGCCGATGCCCTCGATGCGGGCGCCGAGGCTGACGAGGAAGCGGCAGAGATCCTGGACGTGCGGCTCGCAGGCGGCGTTGCCGATCACGGTCTCGCCCGGCGCGACCGCGGCGGCCATGACCGTGTTCTCGGTCGCCATCACGCTGGCCTCGTCGAGGAAGATCTGCGTTCCGCGGAGACCGGCCGTCTGCATCTCGAAACGGTCGCTCAGATCGACCTTCGCGCCCAGCTCGCTGAGCGCGTGGACGTGCGGGTCGAGGCGCCGGCGGCCGATCACGTCACCGCCGGGGGGCGGAACCGTGACGCGGCCGAAACGCGCCAGCAGCGGCCCGGCGAGCAGGAACGAGGCGCGGATGCGCGAGCAGAGCTCGGTGTCGAGATCGACCTTGTGCGCGGCGGCGGCATCGACGCGCAGCTCGTTCGGACCCGTCCACTCGACGTCGCAGCCGATGTCGAAGAGCAACTCGCACATCGTCCCGACGTCCCGGATCCTGGGCACGTTCGTGAGCTCGACCGGCCCGGAGGCCAGGAGCGTGGCCGCGAGGATCGGCAGCGCGCCGTTCTTGTTCCCGGCCGCGCGGACGTTTCCGTGCAGCGGCTGACCGCCCTCGATGACGAAGGTTTGCGCCAGCGACTTGGCTACCGCCACGGTCGACACGGGCGGTACCCTAGCGGCCGTGCCCGTCACCAGAGAGCAGGCGTGGGAGACGCTCACGCGCTACACGCAGAGCGAGGCGCTGCGCCGCCATGCGCTGGCCGTCGAGGCCTCGACCGGCGCCTACGCGCGGCACTTCGGCGAGGACGAGGAGTTCTGGCGCGCCGCCGCGCTGCTCCACGACTTCGACTACGAGATCCATCCGACGCTCGACAAGCACCCGCAGGACGGCGCGCCGATCCTGCGCGAGGAGGGCTATCCCGAGGAGCTGATCGAGACCGTGCTCTCGCACGCGGAGCACCTGTCGATGCCGCGCGACACGCCGCTCAAGAAGACGCTCTTCGCCTGCGACGAGTTGTCCGGTTTCATCCACGCCTGCGGCCTCGTCCGGCCCGACGGGATCGAGACGCTGGGCGTCGAAGTCGGTCCGGAAGAAGCTCAAGCAGCCGTCGTTCGCGGCGGGCGTGCATCGCGACGAGGTCTACGCGCGGCGCCGAGGAGCTGGGCGTCGAGCTGGACGACCACATCGTCGTTCGTGATCGAGGCGCTGCGCCCGATCGCCCCGCAGCTCGGGCTCCGCTAAACCGTCGGAAGTCCGCCTCGGCTGCGCGCGGAGGCATGAC
Organism: uncultured Actinomycetes bacterium; assembly: GCA_963773175.1. Classification (GTDB taxonomy): domain Bacteria; phylum Actinomycetota; class Thermoleophilia; order Gaiellales; family Gaiellaceae; genus CAVZAC01. Next base: position 37,529 of record CAVZAC010000004.1, on the reverse strand, counting down.
GACTTCCGACGGGAACGCCATCCCTCGCGGCCGCAAGCGGCCGCTTCCATCTGGCGCTCTTCGGTCGTGCCCTGCCCGGGTTCGCGACCGAGGATCGAGGGTCGCGGGGGCCGGCTCAGCGCGCTTCGAGCGCTGACAGCAGCCGGGCGAGATCGTCGTCGCTCGTCCAGTAGCCGCAGGAGGCACGGATCAGCGGCACGGCGCCCGTGACCGAGCGGACCATCACGTCGCGCGCGGCGCACCGCTCCACGACGTCGGCCGGATCCTCCTCCCCCGGTCTGAAAGCGACGAGCGTCGCCTGACCCGGCGCGGTGACGACCTCGTACCGCTCCGCGACCAGCTCACGGCAGCGCGCGGCCATTGCCGCGGCCCGCTCGAACCGCCACTCGGGCGCGGCCCCGATCGCCGCGACCAGCCCGGCCAGTGACGGCGGCGGCACCCACCCCGTGTCGAAACGCGGTGCCCCGTCGCGCGGCACGAACTGTCCCGTCTCCTCGTAGCGGGACTGGGAGAGATACGAGGGCCGTGCGATCCGGAGCCCCTCGGGCTCGACGGACGAAGAGCGCTCCCGTCGTGTCCGGCCCGCAGAGCCATTTCTGGCACGACGCGGTGTAGAAGTCGAAGCGCGCTGCATCCACGGGAATCGCGCCCACCGACTGCGCGCCGTCGACGAGGATCGGGACATCGGTCTCGGTCGCCAGCCGCTCGACCGGGAGCCGGTTCCCGGTCATCCAGGACACGTGCGAGAGCGCGAGCAGCCGCGTCCGCGGCCCGATCTCGGCGGCGATCACGTCGAAGGACTCCTGCGGGCCGAGGGTGCCGACCCGCGCGACCCGCACGCGTGCCCCGGAGGCGTGGAGCGGCCCGAGCAGCCCGAAGTGCTCGTTGTCCGTCGTCACGATCTCGTCGTCCGGAGCCAGCCCGAGGCCGCCGAGCACGACGTTGCACGCATCGGTCGTCGAGTACGTCAGCGCCATGTTCTCCGGGCCGACCCCGAAGACGGCCGCGAGGCTCTCGCGCGCGACGGTCTCGCAGCCCGATCATCTGCTCGATGTACGCAGCGCCGCTGCGACCGCCTTCGAGATCGGCGCGCAGCTGCTGCTCGACCGCCGCGACCGTCGCCCGCGCGAGCGGCCCGTTCGTGCCCGCGTTGAGGTATGCGTAGCGCTCGCACACCGGAAGCTGGGCGCGGGCCTCCTCCACCGTCATGCGATCTCGACCTCGACGGGCGCGTGGTCCGACAGCACCAGGCCGTCGACCGTTCGCCGCTCCTCGGGCCAGACCTGATGCGGGCCTGCCTCCGCGCCGCGGACGAGCACGTGGTCGATTCGCGGGCCGGGCGGCGAGAAGCCCCAGCGGTCGCCCGTGAGATCGGCGAGCGTGCGCGACTCGCCGCCGGTCACGTTGAAGTCGCCCGCCAGGACGCAGACGTCGCCGGGCTCGGCCAGCTCGTCCGCGAAGCAGGCTGCCCGCAGCACCTCGGCGTCGGCCAGGCGCTTGTCGGCCGGATAGCTCGTCGCGTGCAGCCCGGCGACCAGCATCGTCCGCCCGTCCAGCTCGACTCGCACCGCGTTGCAGATCCGGCGCTCCTTCGCCCACGCGAGCCGCGCGATCGGGCCTAGCCCGAGCCAGCGCGCCTGCGCCCGACGGAAGCCCCGCGGGTTGAGCACCGTGCAGCGCCGCGCGAGCGCTCGGGCCCCCGGCGCCAGGAGGGTCGCGTTGGCCTGGCCGGTCAGGGCCGACCGGAGCAGCCCATGGTCGATCTCCGTGATCACCCGGCCCAGCTCCGCGGGCCACGGCACCGGGCCGAGCGAGGGGCGAGCCGCCACGTCGGCGAAGACCTGCATTCCACTCCACTCTCCCAGCCGTCGCAGCGCCCAGACTGGTACTTCCTGCAGGCAGAGAACGTCCGGCCGGTCGGCGCTGGCCAGCCGCACCATGCTCTCCAGGTGCCCCTCGCGGCCCGGCGGGGATGCGTTGCCGTGGAAGACGTTCCAGCTGCGGACGAGCACGGGCCGTACTCTAGGCGCCCCGTGATCTTCCGCCGCCGCCGCTTCGCCGACGCCGTCTCGCGCCAGCTCGATCTGTTCGCACGCGACTCCGCAGACCTGCTCGCCGCCTGCGACCAGGCGGAGGAGACCTACAACCGGGCCGCCCGCGACGAGGCGGAGGAGGCGTTCGGCGACTACCAGGACGCCCTCGAGTGGGCCGCCGAGGAGCTCGCGAAGCTGCGGGACACCTATGCGGCGACGCTCGACGGCGAGGCCGAACGGAGTTACGTCGCGACCTTCGACCGCGCGGCCGCGCGGCGGTTCCCGAGGCTCGCCGATGCCCTCCGCCGGGCGTGAGACGGGACGGGTCACGGTGATCGTATGAGCAGCGCGCTGGCCGCAACGGTCGCCGTGCTCGCGATCGCCGCCGTAGCTCCTGCGCGCGCGAGCCCGGGACGGCTGGCGACGGTGGACGTCTCCGTCGCGACCCTCTGGACGGCTCCGGGCATCGCCCGCCCGCTCGACCGACCCTCGCTCGGTAACCCGGTCAACATGCGCGCCTGGAACCGGGCGCTCTCGACTCCGGCGCGGCTCTGGCTCGTCGGCAAGCTGGAGACCCAGGCGCTCTACGGCTCGCAGGTGCGCGTCCTCGAGCGGCGCGGCAGCTGGTCGCGGGTCGTCGCCGTGGGCCAGCCCACGCCGCGCGACCGGAGCGGCTACCCCGGCTGGGTTCCGACGGTGCAGCTCGTCGGCCGCGCGGCGAAGGCGGGACCGATCGCCGTCGTCACCCGGCCCACGGCATGGCTTCTGAACGCGAAGCGGCACCGGACGATCGAGCTCAGCTACGGGACGCGACTCCGCTATCTCGGCACCGCAGGTACGCTCGTTCACGTCGCGAGCGCCGTCAGGAGGGGGCGCGTCTCTCCGCCGGTCCGATGTGTCGATCTTCCCGTCGGCCGCCCGGATCCCGCGCCCGTCAGGAGCTGCGATCGCCGCCGCAGCCCGCGCCTTCGTCGGCGTCCGCTACCTGTGGGGCGGCACGTCGGCCTTCGGCTTCGATTGCTCCGGCCTGATCCATCTCGTCTACCGGACGCACGGCGTCGTGATCCCTCGCGATGCCGACGCTCAGGCCGCGGCCGGCAGGCAGGTCGCTCGGGCCGACTTGCGGCCCGGCGACGTGCTCTTCTACGGCCGGACGCACGTGCACCACGCGGCGCTGTACCTCGGCGGCGGCCTCATGCTCGAGGCGCCGAACTCGGCGAGCAGGGTGCGGATCGTGCCGGTGCGCACCGCCGACTATGCCGGGGCGCGCCGGTACATCTAGCGGTGGCCGAAGTGGTGCGCCCGCGGGAGCGCGCCGAAGACGTCCGCCTCGTTCGCGACGCGGCGGGCGAGCGGGCCGAGCGAGACGACCTGGCGCACGAGGACGTTGGCGTTCCGGTCCCGGCGCTCGAAGGTGCCGCGCGCGAGCAGGAGCGGCTCGGCGCGGACGATCGCCCGGTAGCGCTCGTAGACCGGCGGCGGGACGATCAGGTTCACCTGGCCGAGCTCGTCCTCGAGCAGCATGAAGACGACCCCCTTCGCCGTGGACGGCCGCTGGCGGGCGATCGCCAGGCCCGCCACCGCAATGTGACGCCCGTCGGGGAGGTCGGCCAGCTCCCGGCTGGAGACGACCTCCCCCGGCAGGTGCGGCCGGAGCAGCTCGAGCGGGTGGACGCCGACCGAGAGGTCGGTCGTCCGGTAGTCGGCGAGCATCCGCTCCCAGACGCTCTCCTCGGGGAGCTCGGGCGTCTCCGCGGTCGGCTCCAGCGGGAGCGCGAGCTGCCGCGCGCCGCCGCCCGTACCGGGGACTGCCACGGGCCGGGACGCCAGCCCGAGCTCCCACAGCAGCTCGCGCCGCCGGCTGCCGAATCCGTCGCAGGCACCGGAGACGACGAGCGCCTCGAGCGCCGCCCGGTCGAGCGGGGCCCGCTGCGCGAGATCGCGCACACCGGTGAAGGGGCCGCCCTGCTCACGCTCGGCCTCGAGCGCCTCTGCCTCGTCCTCACCGACCGACCGGATGTAGCCGACGCCGACTCGCCGACGGCCCAGCCGGCCCGATGCGAGAGGTTCGAGGGAGCAGGCCGCAGCGCTCCGGTTGACGTCCGGCGGGCGCACCTCCACGCCGCGCCGCTGGCCGTCGCGGACGAGGCTGGCCGGCGGGTAGAAGCCCATCGGCTGCGCGTTCATGAGCGCGCAGAGGAACTCCGCGGGATAGTGGTGCCGCAGCCAGCACGACTGGTAGGCGAGCAGCGCGAACGCCGCCGCGTGCGACTTCGGGAAGCCGAAGCCCGAGAAGCCGACGAGCTTGTCGTAGACGCGATCCGCCGTCTCGCGCTCGACGCCCCGCTCGAGCGCGCCCTCCACGAAGCGCTGGCGATGGGACTCCAGCGCCTCGTGGCTCCGCTTGCGGCTCATCGCACGGCGCAGCCCCTCGGCCTCGCCGACGCTGAACCCGGCCAGCGCCATCGCGACCTCCAGCACCTGATCCTGGAAGACGACGACGCCGAGCGTGTCGCGCAGCGGCTCCGCGAGCGACGGATGGTCGACCGGCGGCACGAACGACGGGTCCTCGCGCAGCCGGCGGCGGTGCTCGATGTACGGGTGGACGGCCTTGCCCTGGATCGGCCCGGGCCGGACGAGCGCGACCTGCACCGTCAGGTCGTCGAGGTTCTCCGGCCGCGTGCGGAGCAGGCTCTGCATCTGCGCGCGGCTCTCGATCTGGAACGCGCCGACCGTGTCCGCGCGCTGGATCTCCGCGTACACCGCCGGGTCGTCGAGCGGCACGCGCGAGAGGTCGATCGTCTCGCCGCGCAGCCGTGCGATCCGGTCGACGCACTCCTCGACCGCGGACAGCATCCCGAGCCCGAGCAGGTCGATCTTCAGGAAGCCCGCGTCGGCGCATGAGTCCTTGTCCCACTGGCAGATCTGCCGGCCCGCCATCGCCGCCGGCTGCACCGGGACGAGCTCGACCAGCGGCCGGGTCGAGATCACCATCCCGCCCGGGTGCTGCGAGATGTGGCGCGGCAGCCCGGCGATCTCCTTCGCCAGCGCGCCGAGCGCCCGCCAGCGCGCCGAGCCGAGCCGCGTGCGTCGCATCCGGCATGCGCTCGAGCTCCTCCGCGACCCGATGCGGGTTGCCCTCGGTGAGCCGCGCGAGCCGCTCGAGCTCGGCCGCCGGCAGCCCGAGCGCCTTGCCGACGTCGCGGATCGCGCCGCGTGAGCGGTACGTCGAGAAGCTGGCGACGAGCGCAGCCCGCTCGTGCCCGTACCGCTCGGTGACGCCGACGATCAGCTTCGCCCGGATGTCCCGCGGGAAGTCGAGGTCGATGTCCGGCACGGACACCATCTCGCGGTTCAGGAAGCGGCCCAGCGAGAGGCCGGCCTCGACCGGGTCGACGTGCGAGAGCCCGGTCAGGAAGCAGACGATCGAGCCGACCGAGCTGCCCCGACCCCGGCCGGGCGGCAGCGCGTGCCGCGGCGAGCCGGGCCCGCGCACCTCGGCGGCGACCTCGCGGGCGAGCTCGAGCACCTCCCAGTGCAGGAGGAAGAAGCCGGAGAGGCGCAGCTCCCGGATCAGCGCCAGCTCCTCGTCGAGCCGGCCTCTCGCGCGACCCTGTAACACTGTGGCTGCTTGGCGCCGGTAGCGGTCGGCGAACGCGCTCGGTCGCAGACCCGGGCGAGCTGCACGTCGGCGGGCTCCTCGCCGTCGGAGAAGTCGGGGTAGCGGTAGCCGAGCTCGCTCGGTGAGGTCGAAGCGGAGGCGGTCGGCGAGCTCGGCGGTGCGGGCGACCGCGCCCGGATCGCGCGGGAAGCGGTCGGCCATCTCGCCGGGGGCCAGCAGGACGCTCTCGCGGTTGCCGCGGCGCTCGCGCTCGCAGCCGTCGAGCGAGGTGCGGTTGCGGACGGCGACGAGCACGTCCTGGAGCAGGATCCGCCGCGGATGGTGCGCGTGCGGGTCGCCGGTCGCGACCGTGTCGACGCCGAGCGTCGCGGCCAGGTCGCGGAGCGCCGCGAGCCGGCGCGCGTCGCCGCGCTCGTACGGGCGCTGGAGCTCGACGAAGAAGCGGTCGCGGCCGAACGCGCCGGGCGAGCCGGGCCGCGGCGTTCGGGTCGCGCAGCCCGAGTCCGTGCCGCGCGCAGCCGGAGAGGCAGACGAGGCCGTCGGTGCGCTCGACCAGCGCGGCGAGCGGGAGCGCCGGCGGCAGCGGGTCGGCTCCCTCCCTGGGCCTCGTGCCGGCGTGCGCCTCCGTGAGCAGCCGGCAGAGATTCGAGTAGCCGCGCGCCGTCTCGACGAGCAGGGTGACGTGGGCGCCGCCCTCCAGCGTCACCTCGGCGCCGGTGATCGGACGGACGCCGAGCGCCTTGGCCGCGTGCGCGAACTCGAGCGAGCCGTAGACGCCGTCGTGGTCGGTGAGCGCGAGCGCCTCGTACCCGAGCTCGGCGGCGCGCGCCGCGAGCTCCTCCGGCTGGGAGGCGCCGTCGAGGAACGAGTACGCCGAGTGGGCGTGCAGCTCGACGTAGCTCATATGCTGCGCGCATGGACGCGGTCGTACTGGGGCCGGGCGAGGGCGAGCAGTTCGTACGGAGCGATCGGACGCTCGTGATCAAGGCCGACTTCGACGCAGCTGTCGGCCATCGGAGATCGAGTTCGAGCCCGGCTTCCGGGTCGACCAGCACACGCACACGGACCACGTGGACGCCTTCTACGTGCTGGAGGGCAGTCGTCGAGTTCCTGCTGGAGGACGGCCCGCACCTCGCCGGCCCGGGCACCTTCGTCGCAGTGCCGCCCGATGTCCTCCACGGCTTCGCGAACCCGGGCCCGGGTCGCGCGCGGCTGCTCAACCTCCACGCGCCCGACTCCGGCTTCGCCGAGTCGGTGCGCGGCCTACTAGTCCACCATGGACGCACAGACCCGCTACGAACAGTTCGCTCGACGATCTCGTCCACCGCCACCCACATGTGCAGGCCGGGAAGATGTTCGGCATGCCCGTCTTCAAGGCGAACGGCAAGGCCGCGGGCGGGCTCTGGCAGCACAGCATGGTCTTCAAGCTCACCGACCCGGCCACGACGGAGCGCGCGCTCGCGATCGCGGGAGCCACGCTCTTCGACCCGATGGGCAACCGGCCGCTGAAGGAATGGGTCGTCGTCCCGCCGGAGCACGCCGAGCGCTGGCCCGGGCTCGCCGACGCCGCGCTCGAGGGCCTCTGACGCAATCTCCCGCGTCAGGGCCCCTAGGCTCCTCGCTGGCTGAACCACGCCTCGCGCTCCCCGTCGTGGAACACGACGCGGTTCTCGCCCGACTCCAGCACGAGGTCGAAGTAGCGCCGGTCGACAGGCTCCTCCGTCCACCAGCGGTCGACGACTCGCCACTCCTCGCGAACGACGGCCACACCGGCGCGGTCGACAGCGCGCGGGACACCGTCGAGGTGCGCCTCGACGAGCGCCGGCCGCGGCGAGTTCAGTCGTCGCGTGGAACGAGCAGTGCCCGCTGCTCCGGAATCCGCGACCACGGTGCGACCTCGACGACGGTGCAGACGGCTCCTGTGCCGGCGCTGGCTCGCACCTGGCGCAGACCCTCCTTCAGGCGGACCTCCAGCTCCGCTCCCTCCGGCCGGACGAGCTCGAGCTGCCGGCCGCTGGACTCCGAGAGCTGTGCGAGCTCGAGCCTGAGCCGGACGATCGGCGCCGGCAGATCGGCCAGCTTCGGCCCGAGCGCCGCCCGCAGTCGCGAGCGCTCGGCCGTCGCGTCGCGCAGAGTCAGCGTTCGCCGCCACGAGCCGCCGCCCACGAGCCTGGCGGAGAGCGTCAGCTTGCGGATCGCGCGACCTCCGCGCTCCTCGCGGGCGAGCAGCCGGTCGAGGAGCACGCCGAGCGCGCGCCGCAGGGTCAACTCGTTGCCGACCGCCTCCGGAAGCTCGAGCGTCTCGGCGAGCGGCGACGAGGGGCGACGGGGCCTGACGCGCCCCTCGTCGCCGCCCCTCGCGAGGCTCCAGGCGTGCCGGCCGTCCGGCCCCAGGCGTTCGGCGACGGCAGCGCCCGGCAGCCCCGCAAGCTGTCCGAGCCGTTTGACCCCGAGCTCCGAGAGCTCCTCGCTGCGCCGCTGCTCGAGCGGCAGGAGCGTCAGCGGCAGCGGGGCGAGAAAGGTGCGCGTGAGCTCGTCGGCGACGATCAGCGCCTGCCCCGGACGGGCGACGGAGCCAGGCAGCGAGCGCGGCGAACCGCCGCTCGGCCGCGCCCACCCGCGCGTCCCAGCCCGTGCCGGCCGCGGCCAGCGCGCGCTGCAGCGCCGCCTTGCACTCCGCCGTAGAGCCGCTCGACGCCACGCGTATCGAAGTAGAGGCAGCCGGGCTCGGCCGGCTCGACCGCGAAGCCGGCGTCCTCGAGCCGGCGCAGCATGACCGTCCCAGGCCTGCTCGGCACCAGCCGGATCGGGCTCGACGAGCACGAGCGCCGGGCAGGTCGCGAGCGCCTCCCCCAGCCGCATCCCCGGCCGCACGCCGAGCGATTCCGCGGCAGCCGTGACGGGCCCGAGCAGCGGCTCCTTCCCCTCAGCGGGCGCCAGCGCCGCGGGCCGGCGGGCGAGCCCCGGCCGGGCGAGAAGCGCCGCACGAAGCTCGAACCCCGGGATGGTCAGACAGGCGATCATCAGCGAACACATGTTCTACACGAACAAATGTTCGCCGTCAAGGATGTCCGTAAGCTGGCCGCGGAAGCGTAGGTTGCGCTCGTGAGCTTCGCTGTCGGCGCAGACGCATACGACCGCTTCATGGGCAGATACTCGGTTCTGCTGTCGCCGCAGCTTGCAGACCTCGCCGGAGTCCGCAGTGGTCAGCGGGTGCTCGATGTCGGCTGCGGCCCCGGTGCGCTCACCGCCGAGCTGGTCAACCGGCTGGGGCCTGCGGCCGTGTCGGCGATCGATCCCTCGGAGACGTTCGTCGCGGCCACCCGAGTGCGCTACCCCGGCGTGAGCGTCCAGCGCGCGCCCGCGGAGCAACTGCCCTTTCCGGACCAGATGTTCGATGCCGCGCTCGCGCAGCTCGTCGTCCATTTCATGTCAGACCCGATCGCAGGACTCGGTGAGATGGCGCGCGTGACCCGGCCGGGCGGTGTCGTCGCGGCGTGCGTCTGGGATCACGCAGGCGGCCACGGGCCGCTCAGCCTGTTCTGGGAGGCGGTGCACGAGCTCGATCCCGGCGTCGACGACGAATCCCGGCTCGCGGGCGCCCGGGAGGGCCATCTGGCCGAGCTGTTCGAGGCCTCGGGGCTGCACGAGATCGAGGAGACGGCTCTCTCAGCTCGCGTGGAGCACCCGAGCTTCGAGGAGTGGTGGGAGCCGTTCACCCTCGGCGTCGGTCCTGCGGGCTCCTACGTCGCCGGCCTCGACCCCGAACGGCAAGTCCGGCTGCGCGAACAGTGCCGGGCCCTGCTCCCCGTCGCACCGTTCGTGCTCACGGCGCGCGCCTGGGCTGCCCGCGGAGCGCCGTGGTGACCATCAGTCGATCGCGACGAGCGCCTCGACGACGATCGGGACCGTTGGACGGCGAAGGGTCCCGGCCGGGAGCCGAGCGCGCGTGTCGGCCCGCATCGCCCCAGAGCTTCAACTACCCAGAGGCAGTTCCCTCTTGATCGAGCAGTGATCTCAAGAGATCTTCCGCGTTGTCGAAGTTCGCTTCGATGCCGTCGAACTTGGTCATGTGGTCACGGCCGGCCTTGTCGCGGAACGCCAGCTTCCACGTCAACGTCGTCACTCCGTGAGCTTCGTGCAGATCCATCGACTCGACGGCCTCCGCATCTGGCCACCCGTCGTACAGCCACGTCTGGACGGTGCGGGTCGGCGGCTCGACCTCCAGGTAGCTTCCACGAAACGACATCTCGGTTCCGTCGTCCGTCACCATGACGGAGTGGTAGCTCCCTCCCACGCGCAGGTCGATCGAGCAGACCTTCACCTCTCCCCCGTATGGAGCGAAGGTCTTGCGCACATGCTCCGGCTTCGTGAAGACGTCGAAGACGAGTGCGATCGGAGCGTCGAAGTCTCGAGTAACGACAATCTCGAGATCATTCGGGAACTCGACGACTGCCGATCCGTGCCGATTGGGTGTCACTGCGGCTCTCCTTGTTGTTGTAGCTCTTTGAGGTAGTCGTCCACCCGATCCAGTCGGTCGTTCCACGCCCGCTCGTACTTGGCCACCCACTCGTGCAACGGCCGAAGGCGCGTGGGTTCCAGGCGGTACAGCCGGCGACGGCCCTCCGCCCGGCACCTGACGAGTCCCACCTCGCTGAGCACCCGTAGGTGTTTTGAAACCTGGGGCTGGGACATCGAGAGGTCGGTCACGATCGTCCCGACCGGCTTCTCGCCTGCGATCAGCGCGTCCAGGATTTCGCGGCGGTGCGCCTCGGCAATCGCATTGAAGACGTCCGACGTCGTGGGAGAGCGGGCCACGGTTCGATCATATTCTGATATCGGCATGTGTCAAGGCCTGCGGCAGGAGATGGGAGCTTTCGGATGGCCCGTCCACCCGTGGGGTTCTGCAACGCCGACAACGGCTGCGGCGCTTAAGACGCTCCGCCGGGAGAGCGTCCTCTCCCCTGCGAGCGTGCAATACCTTTGCCCGCTCCCGATTCACCACTGGGTACCCGTAGGCTGCCCGCATCTCCCGCTACATCGGACGTGAGAACCTGCGCAAGCGTCTGGCTCCGCTCGAGGGTGAGCCGGGCCGGACCGTCTACGCCAACGGTGAAGCGAGGATCGAGCTCCCGGGGGAGACGCTCGTCGCGCGCCCGCCGTTCGGACTCCCGCATGAAGCCGTGTACGAGACGGTTCGGCTGGCGCCGCTGTTCGACGCGCTCGCCGTCGACCACGTCGTCGCCGCGCTGCTCGTGCGGCTCGGCGGCTACGCAGTCGGCGTCTTCGACGGCGAGCGGCTCGTCGACTCGAAGGTCGGCTCCCGGTTCGTAAAGGGCCGGCACAAGAAGGGCGGGTCGTCGGCCAACCGCTTCCGGCGACGGCGCGAGGAGCAGGCGCGGGCGCTGATCGACGAGGCGGCCGAGGTCGCCGTGCGTGTGCTCGGCCCCTGGCGGGAGCGCGCCGAGTTCGCGGCCCTGGGCGGCGATCGCCGCGCGGTCACGGACGTACTCGCCGCCCGGCAGGAGCTCGGATGGCTCGAGGAGCGCGCGATCTTGCGGTTCTTCACGGTCGCCGAGCCGCGCCTCCGCGTGCTCGAGCGGCTCCCATACGACCTCCATTCGGCCGAGCTCACTGCGCTGGAGACCTCTAAAGGATGACGCGGCCGCCTGCGGACGCGAAGAGGCCTGCGCCTCCCGCCGGAGGCGTCACGGCTAGCGCGAAGCGCGAGCCGGGCTTCCGGCGGTCAGGGTCACCTCTGCTGCGGCGCCGATCATCCGCGCGAGCCTCGGCACGACGTCCAGCACGCTCTCCCTGGCGCAGAAGGCGATGTCGGCCTCCAGCCCGGGCGGGCCGTACGTGCGGGCCTGGATTCCCGCCAGGGGCGTCGCGAACGAGCCGGCGAGGATTGCGGCCGCCTTGGCGGAATCGGTGCGCTCGCCGCCGAGCAGTTCCACGATCCGGCCGGCGCAGTACGCGTCGTCGATCGCGAACGTCCCCTTGTAGCCGGCGCACAGCACCGCCACGTCGCCGCCCGCCTCGCGAGCGGCGCGCGCGACCGCTTCCAGGTTGAGCAGGCTCCCCAGCAGAACCTCGCCGCACGCCTCCGCGGCGGCGACGATCGTCCGGGTGCCGTTCGTCGTGGACAGGATCAGCGTCTCCGCACGGGGCTCGAGGAACTCGCGCGGCGAGGCGCCCGCGTCGAAGCCCGGGACCCGGATCGCGTCCCGCTCGCCGCCGACGATCGCGTCGCCCAGCTCGGCGCGCAGCGCCAGCGCCTCGTCGATCTCCCGGCAGCACACGACGCGCCGGTAGCCGGAAGCAAGGGCCTGCGGGATCGTCGATGTCGCGCGGATGACGTCGACCACGATGCCGACCGCAGCAGGCCGCACTTCGGCGGCTGTGAAGGCGACATCGACGCGCACGGGGCTACGCTACTTGCAAATGGCGTACTGCTACCGGCATCCCGACCGCGAGACCGGGCTCTCCTGCTCCGAGTGCGAGCGGCCCATCTGCTACGAGTGCATGACCCCGGCGCCGGTCGGGATCCGCTGTCCCGAGCACTCCGGCAAGCCGCAGGGCGTCCAGCGGATCACGAAGACCGTGCACCGCGTCGGTTACGAGGGCGGCGGGGCGATCGTGACGAAGACGCTGATCGGGATCAACGTCGCCGTCTGGCTGCTGATGGTTGCCAAGGGCGCGACGATCAGCAACCCCGGCGGAGAGATCTTCAACAAGGGCGCGCTCTACGGGCCGCTCGTCGCCCAGGGCGACTGGTGGCGGCTGATCACGTCCGCATTCCTGCACGCAAGCCTCTTCCACATCGGGATGAACATGCTCGTACTCTGGATCGTCGGTGTCCCGATCGAGCGCGCACTCGGCCGCGGTCGGTTCATCCTGATCTATTTCGCGTCCGCGCTCGCCGGGGCTGCCGGCGCGCTGCTGCAGGCGCCGCTGGTGCCGACGGTGGGCGCCTCGGGCGCGATCTTCGGCCTCTTCGGCGCCGCACTCGTGCTCGAGCGACAGGGCTACCCGGTGCTCGGCGGCAGTGCGATGAGCCTCATCGTCGTCAATCTCGTCTTCAGCTTCATCTTCCCGAACGTGTCGTGGGGCGGCCATGTCGGCGGCCTCATCGGCGGCGCGGTCTCCACCTACGCGCTCTCCAGGTTCGGCCGCGGGCATCCCGCTTACAGCAGGCTCGGCCTGGCCGGCATCGCCTCGATCGTCGCCGTCGGCGTGTTGAGCGTGCTCGTGGCGTACTGGCGCGTCCGCGGCTACGCCTAGACCCGAACCCGAGATCCTCGTCCGCTTCGATTGAGTGCAGGGCCGCGACGCGGGCGACGGCTGCCGCGCCGCGGCCCATCGCTCCCTACGCCGCAGAAGCGGGCGCTGGGCCGTGGCTCTCCTTTCCACGGCAAGCCGCATGTTCCTCGGACGGGAGCCCGCCGAGCCGGTGTGCAGGGCGAGCGGCACGACTAGGCGTCAAGCCGCGCCGCGCGCCACCCAGGCCTTCGCCGAAACTACGAACGGCGGCTCCGGCAGCCTCTCCCTGCAGAGCTCGCGCAATGCCGTGCGACGATCGGGCTCGAGGCCGGCGACGTGCGCACCCGACGGGGCAACGCCGAGCGTGAACGGCTCCCACCAGTCCTCGAACGTGGCGTGCTCGACGTCCACCGCGACGGCGCTGTCGACGATGTCGCCGATTCCAGCCGCGCGAAAGAGGTCGGCCAGGTGGCCGGCCCTGCTGCCGGGGCAGACAGACCCAGTCTCGACCTCAGGATCGAGCGCTTGCGCTGCATACCAGAACGGACCGATCGGGCCGCCGTCGGTGAAGTCCCACACGCATGCGGCGACGACGCCGCCGTCCCGCGTCACCCTCGCCATCTCGCGGAGGCCTGCGACCGGATCGTCCATGACGTTGACCACGAGCTGGGCGAGCGTCGCATCGAAGCAGCCTCCTTCGAACGGCAGATCCTCAGCCGGCGCCCGGATGACCTGGACTCCGGGATGGCGGCCGCGTAGGGCCGCGACGAATTCCTCGGACGGGTCGACCGCCGTGACCCGTACCGGCCCGGCCCTCCGGGCGAGCTCCGCGGTCAGCGCACCGGAGCCGCATCCGACGTCGAGGACCCGGCCGCCGAGCGGGAGTCCGGCGAAATCGGCGAAGGGCACCGCCAGCGGCCTCGAGTAGCGGCCAATGAACCGGTCATAGGCATCGGCATCGCTCAAGCTCACTTCTTCTCCTTCGGCGGCAACGCGCGGGCGAACGCGACGCTCTGCATAGCCCAGGGCTCGAGCGCTCGCTTCGTGGAGACCGACTCGGCATCAACCCGAAGCCAGCCCTTCATCTCGCGTCCGCGCATCTCAAACGGTCGTGTAGCCGTCCTCGGAGGCGATCAGCTCCCGGATCCGGTTGGCGAGATCCTCGTCGTAAGCCATCGTGACAATCATGGCGCATGGGGCCTTGACGCCGATAATCGGGCCTATCTAGGGCCGGACGAAGCGGAAGATCGCGCCCGTTGCCGGCCGCAGGCGCACGGACGAGACGACCTTGCCGCGTGCGTCGACGTAGCGCTTGCCGAGCCGCACCGTCGTCGTCTTCGGCGAGGGATTGACGGCGACCGCGCCGCCGCTGAAGGCACGCCGCCAGGCCGCACCGACCTTCTGCCTGCGGCCGAGCGGCCGGCCGATGGGGCTCGTCCAGGATCGCGTGTCCGGATCGCCCATCTCCCGCCTGGACTTGAAGAGGAGCGCGGACGGCCCGCCGGTCGTGTTCAGCAGGAAGTTGGCCTGCGCATAGTGGAGCGACCGCACGTCCCTGCCCGGCGCATACGTGATCCCGATGAAGATCTTCCCAGCAGCCTCGGTGGCGCGCTGGAACTCCTGCCGGAAGGTCCAGTCGGAGCCGACGAACCAGGCGGAGCTGGCGTCGCCCCACTTCGTGAAGTACTCCTGCGAGGCGCCCGACGAGAACCGCAGCCAGTTCTTCCAGACGGCGAGCGCGTCGTAGCTCGCGCTCCACGGGGTCGAGAGGTTCGGGATGAACAGGTACCCCCGCGAGGTGAACGCGGGCCCGACCCGCGCCAGCATGCTCCGCGTCGCCTGCTGCCACAGCCTCGAGCTCGGGTACTTCGCGATCACCCGGCCCTGGAGATGCCAGCCGGGATCGGCGTCCACGTCGTCGACGAACACGCCGTCGAACCCGAGCGTCCGGACCGCGCCCAGCACGTTGGCCAGCCAGCGCTTCTGGTAGGCAGGGTTACCGACGTCCATCATCCAGGCCCGTGGGAACCAGAACGAGTTGATCCGCTTCCCGGCCGCCGTCCTCAGGAACCAGGCCGGGTGATGCCGGTCGGCGTTGCAGTAGCCGGCGCCCGCCGGCACGCGGGTGTCGTCGACCCCGCCCCGACACGCCGAGGCCACGGTCAGGCTCAGGTTCTTGTAGGCGAGGATCTTGACCCCCGGCCGCTGCCTGCGCAGCTTCGGGATCAGCTTCGCGTCCCACGTGTTCAGGATCACGTAGCCGGTCGCCGGAGAGCGTCCGGTCGCGGCGCCGCCGCTGCGAGATTCTGCGGCGGTGAGCGATACGAAGACGAACGCGACCAGCGCCGCGGCGCGAAGCAATCTCACCGGCGCATCGTAGAGACAGGCCCGGCCGGACCGGGCGCTACCCGCCCGCGACCGCAGCCACGACGCCGCTCGCCTTGAGCACCGCCTGGGCGGCGGCGAGGCGGGCGAGCGGAACGCGGTACGACGAGCACGAGACGTAGTCGAGCCCGAGCTCGTCGAAGAACTCGATCGAGCTCGGATCGCCGCCGTGCTCGCCGCAGACGCCGAGGTGCAAGGCCGGATTGACCCTGCGGCCGCGCTCGACGGCCATGCGCACGAGATCGCCGACTCCGTCGCGCTCCAGCGTCTCGAACGGGTCAGTCTCGATGATCCCGTCCTCGACGTAGCGCGTGAGGAAGCGGCCCGCGTCGTCGCGGGAGACCCCGAGCGCCGTCTGCGTCAGGTCGTTCGTCCCGAAGGAGAAGAAGTCCGCGTATTCGGCGATCTCGTCGGCGCGGACGCAGGCGCGCGGCAGCTCGATCATCGTGCCGACGTGGTACTCGAGGTCGCCCTCCTCGCTCGCGATCGCGACGGTCAGCGCGCGCAGCCGGCGCAGCTCCTCGGCGAAGCCGACGAGCGGGTGCATGATCTCGACCAGCGGGGCCCGGCCGGTGCGCCGCTTGACGGCCATGGCGGCACGGACGATCGCCCGCACCTGCATCTCGTAGATCTCGGGGTACACGAGCCCCACGCGGCAGGCCCGCCAGCCGAGCATCGGGTTGGCTTCCTGGAGCCCGCGGATGCGCTCCCGGGTCACCTTGTCCCGCGCCTCGTCGAGCGACGGGAGGTACTCGTGCAGCGGCCAGTCGAGCAGCCGGATCGTGACCGGCAGCCCGGCCATGACCTCGAAGATGCCCTCGAAGTCGGCCTGCTGGATCGGCAGCAGCCGGTCGAGCGCGCTGCGGCGGCCCTCCTCGTCGAGGGCGAGGATCATCTCCCGCATCAGCTCGAGCCGCTGCTCGTCCTTGAACATGTGCTCGGTCCGGCAGAGGCCGATGCCCTGCGCGCCGAAGTCGAGCGAGCGGCGCGCCTCCTCGGGCGAGTCGGCGTTGGCCCGGACCTCGAGGCGGCGGATCGCGTCGGCCCACTCGAGGATCGTCTGGAAATCGTCGTTGATCCGCGGCGGAACGCGAGGGACGTCGCCGATGATCACATGGCCCGTTCCGCCGTCGATCGTGATCGTCTCGCCCTCAGCGAGGGTGTGGCCGCCGATCGTCGCGGTGCGCTCGCGGAGGTCGATCTGCAGCGCCTCGCATCCGGCCACGCACGGGATCCCTTCGCCCCGCGCGACGACCGCGGCGTGCGACGTGAGGCCGCCGTGCGCGGTCAGGATCCCGGCTGCCTGCTTCATGCCGTGGTAGTCGTCCGGCGTCGTCTCGAAGCGCACGAGGATGACCTCCTCGCCGTCGGCGCCGCGCTCGGCCGCCGTGTCGGCGTCGAGCACGATCTTGCCCGAGGCCGCCCCCGGTGATGCGTTGAGGCCCTGGGCGACGATCTCGAAGTCCGCGTCCGGATCGAGCATCGGGTGCAGCAGCTGGTCGAGCTGCGCGGGGTCGATCCGGGCCACACCCTCCTCCCGCGATATCAGCCCCTCCGCCGCCATCGCCACGGCCGCCTTCAGCGCGGCGACGGCGGTGCGCTTCGCCGTCCGCGTCTGCAGCAGATAGAGCGTCCCGTCCTCGACCGTGAACTCGATGTCCTGCATGTCGCGGTAGTGCTCCTCGAGCCGCTGCGTGTTGTCGAGCAGCTGCTGGAAGGCCAGCGGCATGATGTCTCGCATCCGCCCGATCGGCTCCGCGGTGCGGATCCCGGAGACGACGTCTTCGCCCTGGGCGTTCTGGAGGAACTCGCCGAAGAGGCCCTGCTCGCCGGTCGATGGGTCGCGCGTGAAGACGACGCCCGTGCCCGAGCCCTCGCCCTTGTTGCCGAAAACCATCTGGACGACGTTCACGGCGGTGCCGATGTCGTCCGGGATCCCGTGCGCGCTGCGGTAGACCTGGGCGCGCGGCGTGTTCCACGAGTCGAACACCGCCCGGACGGCCCGTGCCAGCTGCTCGCGCGGGTCCTGCGCGAACCGTCGCCCGACGTCGCGCTCGTAGATCTGCTCGAAGCTGCGCACGAGCTGCTCGAGATCGTCGGCGCCGAGCTCGACATCCTGCACGACACCGTGGCTGTGCTTCAGGTCGCGGAGCGCACCCTCGAAGCGCTGGGGGTCGACGCCG
The DNA here is from genome assembly GCA_963773175.1 of uncultured Actinomycetes bacterium. GTDB lineage: Bacteria > Actinomycetota > Thermoleophilia > Gaiellales > Gaiellaceae > CAVZAC01. The sequence goes on along the minus strand of CAVZAC010000004.1, from coordinate 20,043 downwards.
TCGACCACCTCGCCGTACATCTGGATCAGGCGCCGGTAGGAGTCGAACGCAAAGCGCGCATTGCCCGTGGTGCGGGCGAGCCCCTGCACGGCCTCGTCGGTGAGACCGAGGTTGAGGATCGTGTCCATCATCCCCGGCATGGAGACGGCAGCACCCGAGCGCACCGAGACGAGCAGTGGATCGCCCGAGTCGCCGAAGCGCTTGCCGGTCCGCTCCTCGAGCCTCGTAAGGTGCGCGTCGACCTCGTCGGCGAGACCCGGCGGAAGCTCGCCGCCGGCGGCCATGTAGGCGCGGCATGCGCCGGTCGTGATCGTGAAGCCGGCCGGCACCGGTACGCCGAGCTGCGTCATCTCCGCCAGCCCGACGCCCTTGCCTCCGAGCAGCTCGCGCCCGCCGGCGGTGGGCTCGTCGAAGCCGTAGACGAACTGCTCGGTCGATCCCATCGGTCTTCACCTTTCAGTAAGAGAGCGATTGCGCCGAGTCATACTCCTCAGCGCCTTGCGGAGACTAGTAATCGTCGGCGCCAGCGGCAACGGGAAAACTACGCTGTCGCGTGCGCTCGCATACCGACTAGGTGTGCGGGCGATCGAGCTGGACGCCCTCCACCACGGCCCGGACTGGGCCGAGCCCGACCTCGAGGAGTTCCGGTCCGCGGTCGACCGGGTCACGAGCGGCGACACCTGGGTGGTCGACGGCAACTACTCGCGGAAGCTCGGCAGCCTCGTCTTCGACCGGGCGGACACGATCGTCTGGCTGGACCAGCCGCTGGCCGTGATCCTGCCCCGGCTCTGGCGGCGCACGATCCGCCGGATCCGAACGCGCGAGGAGCTGTGGAACGGCAACCGGGAGAGCTATCGCGCTGCCTTCTGGGGCAGGGAGTCGCTCTTCTTCTGGACGATCCGGTCGCACTTCGGCCTTCGGCGACAGCTCCCCGGAGCCCTGGCCGGCCGGAACGTCGTCCGCCTGCGCTCGCCCGGAGACGTCGAGCGCTTCCTCGGGGAGGTCTAGGCCTGCTCGGCGCGTGCGTCGCGTCCGTGCCGTCGCCGGGCCCGGAACTCGGCGATCCAGGCGGCCCCTCGCAGGCCCATCCAGAGCGGCGTCAGCAGCACGTAGAAGACGACGTCGGCCACGGCCAGGATCGCCATCCAGGCCACCCACCGCCACCACGGCACGGGCGGCTTGGCGGTCATGTCCCGGCCTCCGCGCGCCGGCGCTCGATGATGCGCACGATCTGGGTCGCGGTCTCCTCGATCGCGAGCTCGGAGATCTCGAGCACGGGGCAGCCGAGCCGCCGGTGGATGCGTGCCGCCTCGTACAGCTCCTCGTAGATCTCCTCCAGCTCCGCGTACCCCCGCTGGACGCCCCCCATGCGGCGGGCCCGCTCCTGGCGGATCTCGGCGAGCCGCTCGGCCTCGATCGTCAGCCCCATGATCTTCGCCGGCTCGATCTCCCACAGCTCCTCGGGCGGCTCGATCCCCCTCACGATCGGGACGTTCGCGGTCTTGTAGCCGAGGTAGCCGAGGTACATCGAGAGCGGCGTCTTCGACGTCCGCGAGACCCCGACGAGCACCACGTCCGCCTCCTTCAGCCCTCCGGCGACCCCGTCGTCGAACTTGACCGCGAACTCGATCGCAGCGATCCGCTTGAAGTACGACGACGTCAGCGGCTGACGCGCGCCCGGGGTCATCCGAGCGGCCTGGCCCGATACGCGGGCAACAGCGTCGATCGGGTGTCCGAGCAGGTCGCAGTAGTGCACCTTGGCGCGGCGGCACAGCAATCTCATCGAGTCGCGGAGCTCGGGCTCGACCAGCGTGTAGATCACGATCGCGGGCCGTCCGCGCGCGCGGTTGACGGCGAGCGCGAGGTCGTCGACGTCCTCGACCCGCGGGTGCCGGATCTCCTCGAACTCGAGGTCGGGGAATTGCGCCTCCAGCGCCTGCACGATGCGGAAGGCGGTCTCCCCGGTGGCGTCCGAGACGACGTGGAGCTCGACGGGCGGCTGCTTCACCGGCGGGAGCGTAGCCGGGCCGGGCCGCGGGGACACGCCGCCCTGCGGCCCAGCCCGGTGGACATCAGCCGCCCAAGCTTCCGCTCCAGGAGGGATTGGCGAAACGCCGATTGTGGTTAGCTCCCATTTGCTTCCCTCCCGAGTCGTTGGACAGCGATGGTGTAGGCCTCGGCATACGCTCGCTTGCCGATACTCACGATCTGAACTGATGTTGGGGCGTCCTCGTTAGGGACCAGGCGGTAGACGATGCGCCAGCGAGGCGGACCGCTTCGCTCATCGAAGTAGATCTTTCGGCAGTCGGAGAGGTCTCCGAGCGTCGGGTGATCACGGAGTCGTAGCCCCTTGTGCGGGGTCTTCTTGAGTTCCGCCAGATAGCGGAGCGCCTCGCGCTTTGGCGCCTCAGACGGGAGCGCGGCGTAGTCGGCCCGCTGCTCTGGGCCTATATGGACAGGAAGATCAGAGCCCGAACTCGGCAGGGTCGTATCCCTGCTCACGGATGAACTCCGTGATCTCCGTCTGCTCGCCGCTGCGCTGCTCTCTCGCCCGGATCTCAAGCGCGATGCTCAGATCATCGATCCGCTCAAACGCTGCGAGGTACGCAGCGCGCGCGCTGTCTGCGATCTCGAACTCCGAGGTCAGAGTCGTGGTGTCCGACAGCGTCAGAACGCGGTCTTCACCCCTTGTCGGCGGCAGGTCCATCTGCACCTTGAGCTTCGTCGTCACCGTACACCTCCCTCGGCATCGCTTTCCTTGCGTACTTGTCCCAATTGTCCTGCAACGCATGGATCAACTGCGTCACAAAAAGGGGGGATACGCCGACGCGAGCGACAACGATGCCATCCACCGTGCCCTCGTTGGCGTTCGCGCTCCCGTAGTCGATCCGCACGAAGTCGACGGTGAACTCGTGCTCACTGTGGTTCACGCGAGCGAAGTTTGCCCACACGCCTCCGGCCAGCGGCTCGGGCAGTCGGACGTTGAGCCGAATCTCTTGCTGTTCGTCTTCGGATGCCACGGTAAGCACATCCTATGCCGTCCGATGCCACAACTAAATTCCCTGCATAACGGCAAAAGAAGCCCCCGCGAAGTTGGCGCTTCCGGAGGCCGTGACCAATCGAGGCTTTGGCTCGCTTGGCAGTACGGACGGTACCACGGCACTCGGCCGTCTCCGAGCTTTCGGCCCTGTTGGATTCACCCGAAGTCTCCGCGCTGATCGCGAAGCTTGACGCACTGCGCTGGACGGGCAGGAAGGGTTACGGCGTGAGAGCGTTGCTCGGCGCGTGCCTCGTCAAGAGCCTGGACGCGCTGCCGACGTGGACGCGCGTGGCCGATCTGATTGCGGAGCATCCGGGCCTGAGCACGGCTCTAGGCGGTACGCCGTCGCATTGGGCCTGCTACCGGTTCGCCCGGAAACTGCATGGCGAGCGGGGCCTGATCGCCGATTGCGTTGACCGCATCGCCGCCGCGCTCCGCGAGGAGAACCCGGACATAGGCCGCGAAGTTGCTATCGACGCATCGGACATGCCCGCGTGGGCGAACGGCCAGCGGTACCTCTACAACCACGGACCCGAGCGGCAGGCGTACAGCGATCCCGACGCCTCGTGGGGACACCGCTCCGCAGTCTCAACCCGCAAGGGCGGCGGCTTCTACGGGTACAAGATTCACGCTGCCGTCTGCGCCCGGACGGGCCTCCCGCTCGCTTGGACAGTTCACACGGGCGCACGGAACGAGTCCCTGTACGTCGCGCCGCTACTCGATGCCGTGAAGAAGCGTGGGTACAACGCCGAGACGGTCGCGATGGATCGCGGGTACGACAACAACCGGGTCTACGCCGAGTGCCACGAGCGCGGCGTCAACCCCGTGATCCCGCTCCGCAAGGGCCGCGTCCAGCCCGAGACGCCGATCAAGCGCGGCACGGACGAGTGGGCGACTCTGTACCGCCGTCGCACGTCGGTTGAGCGCGAGTTCGGCCGGTTGAAGCACCAGTACGGACTCGCGTTCCTCCGCGTCCGTGGGATCGAGCGCATCCGGTTGCACGCTGACCTCGTGATCCTCGCCCGGCTCGGGCAGGCGCTCGGTCGAACGCGCGCTATTCAGCGGACCGCGTAGAAACGACATCGCGCGCGGCGTCCAGGTCTTCGTCGCTGACAAGGATTTCACACCATCCACCGGCACCTCCGGTGGGGACTGCTGACCTGTCACCGCACTCGATGCCGTATGCGTGCAGCAGAGAACAGAGCACGTCAGCCTGGCCTTGGCTGCGTACGACGGTGAGAGGAACAAGATCCGCCATGGCCGGAGTCTTGCAGATTCGTTTCGCCAATCCCTCCTAGCCGCCGGACGGCGGCGGGAACAACGATTGGCCCGCGGGCGCGTCGACGACCTTGCACGGCGGAACGGTGCCCGACGCGTGCCCTATGGCGATTGCGGTCGGCACCGGCGCGCCCGCCGCAGCGGGGCCGGTCTGCGTCGTGATCACGAGCGTCTCGCCCGCGGGGACGTCGCTCGAGATCGTGAACGAGACGGGGCCGCCCGACCGCCCCCCCCCCCACGCTTCCCTGCATCGTCTCGCCCGGGCGATGGCCGGCCGGCGTGAACCACGGCTGCGCGCACGCCTTGCCGATCGGCAGGTACTGCACGACCGCCGGGATCCCCACTGCGCGGAGCTTGGCCTGGAGGCCGGCGGCGTCGGTCAGGGAGTTGATCTGCACGGTGACGGTCCCGTCGTCGTTCGACGTGACGGCGTACGCGGGCTGCGCGCCGCCCGAGAGCAGCTGCACGCCCACTCCTGCCGCGATCGCGACCGCGACGGCGACGCCCGCGGCGAGCGCCCATCGGCGCCTGGCCGGCCGCGGGAGCGGCCGCCGGTGTGCTGTTCAGTGGTCATGGGGATACCTCCGGAAGGTCGCCGATGCCGAGGGTCGAGGGGTCGAGCCGGATCTGCAGGGCGCGCCGGGCCCGATGCAGCCGCACGCGCGCGGCGACAGGGCCGATCCCGAGGGCCCGGCCCGCCTCGCCGACGGTGAGGCCGTCGAGCGCCACGAGCTCGAGCACAGCGCGCTCGCCGTCGCCGAGCCGTCGGAGCTCGCGGTAGAGCTCCCGCGCCGCGGCCGCAGCGTCGATCCGGTCGTGAAGCGCGGCGAGGTCGTCCACGTCGACGAGCTCCCGGCCCCGGATCCGCACCGCCCCCCGAAAACTCCTTCGCGGTCCGCCGGTGCTCGCCGGCGACGACGTTGCGGGCGATCCCGAACAGCCACGCGACCGGCTCGCCGCGACCCCGCCGGTACGAACGGGCGGGCCCGATCACGGCGACGAACACGTCCGCGGTCAGGTCGGCCGCGAGATACGGGTCGTCGATCCGGCGCGCGACACGCCCTCGACGTGCTCGCGGTAGAAGCGCTCGAATGCTTCCGGGTCGGACGCGATCTCCGCGAAAGCCCCGGCGTTCGGTTCGCCTGTCACTCGCACCTCCTCGATTCCTCGCTGTCACCCACTCTTCGCCCGGAACGGGTCGCGCGTTACACGGGAGCTAGCGCGCGATGGGCCGGACCTGCGCCGGTCAGCCGACGAGATCACCCGGCGTGAGCTCCAGCACCCGAAACTCGATCCCGGCCCGCTCGGCAGCAGCGATCGCCGGCGTGCGGGCCATTACCTCGGGATCTGGGAGAAGTCGCCCAGCCGCCCGAGCGTGTCACGCACGTCGAGCAGGAGCCGCAGCCGGTTGGCACGGACACGCGGATCCTCGGCCATCACGAGCACGTCCTCGAAGAAGCGCTCCATCACCGGCGCGAGCGCCGCCGCCGAGGCGAGCGATGACGGTACGTCGCCGTCGATCACCACCTCGGCGAGCGTCTCCGCCAGCGACCGCTCGGCCGGATCCTCCAGCAGCGCACGGTCGAGCTCGGCGGCGGCCTCGCCCTCGGCCTTGCCCGCCAGCCGGTGTGCGCGGTCGTACGCGGTGAAGACGCCGTCGAACTCGGGTGTGTCGCGGGCGTCGTACAGCGCCTGCGCGGTCCGCGCGACGCCGCCCAGGTCGTTCGACATCGACGCCCGGGCCGCGCGCAGGTACTCGACCGGGACGTCGAGCAGGCCCTCGAGCCGCTCCTGGACGAAGTCGCGGGCCTCGTCCTCCAGCAAGCATCGCTCGATCGTTAGACCGCCTTCCACGGCCAGCCGGCAGAGCCCGATCGCGGCCCGCCGCAGCCCGAACGGGTCGCGCGACCCGGTCGGCTTGTTGCCGAGCCGGAAGTTGACCGCGATGTTGTCGAGCTTGTCCGCGGCCGAGACCACCCGGCCCGCTTCTGTGCGCGGCAGAGGAGCGTCGGCACCGTCGGGCAGGTAGTGCTCCTCGATCGCAGTGCTGACGGCCTCCGGGTAGCCGGCGAGCCGCGCGTACTGGGCGCCGATATACCCCTCGAGATCCGGGAACTCGCGCACGAGCTCCGCCGCCTGGTCGGCCTTCGCGAGCAGTGCGGCCTCGCGCGCGGCAGCGTCCCCGCCGAGCGCCTCGACGAGCTGCACGAGCCGCTCCGTCTTGTCCGCGAACGTTCCGGCCCCGGCGGCGAAGGTGATCGATCCGAGCTCGCCTGCGAGCCCGTCGATCCCTCGCCGCACGTCACGCTCGAACGTGAACGCCGCATCCTCGAGCCGCGCCTCGAGCACCTGCTCGTGCCCGGCGCGCGCCACCTCCGGGTCGCCGCCGTTCAGCACGACCGCGAACCGCGACCCGCCGAGCGGGAAGTAGCGCTGGTGGGACTGCATCGTCGTCACGACGACGCGCTCCGGCAGCTCCAGGAACCGCGCGGCGAAGCTCCCCTCGACCACGGTCGCCCGCTCGACGAGGTGGACCACCTCCTCGAGCTTCCGGCCCGGATCGCTCCAGGCGCCCAGCCCGTCCAGCCCCTCCACGATCAGCCGCCGCCGCTCACCGGAGTCGGGCTCGACGTCGACCGAGCGCAGCGTCTCTGCGTACGCCTCGGCGGTCGGCACGTCGATCTCCCCGTGCGTGAAGCGGTGGCCCCACGACGTGCCCGCGTAGCCCGGAACCGTCTGCGCATCGAGCTTGGCGAGGATCCAGCGCACGGGGCGCGGGAAGCGCAGCCCGCTGTCGTCCCAGCGCATCGTCTTGCGGAACGGAATCCCGCGAACGAGAGCGTCGAGGCGCTCCGGCAGCACCTCCGTCATGGGACGGCCCGGGCGCACCACGCCCAGGAAGCCGTCGCGCTCCTCGAGCTCGTCCACCGCGACACCGTGCCTGCGAGCGAAGCCGGCGGCGGCCTTCTCGCGCAGTGCGAGCGGCGGACCCTTGATCCACTCGTCAGCCGTGCGCTCGTCGAGGTCGCGCACGAGCACGGCGAGTCGCCGCGGGCCGGCGTATACCGCGTGGGGTCGCGTCCCCAGCGCGCGCTCGACGAGGTCGGGCAGCTGCCGCTCGGCCCCCCGGGCTGCGGACGCGGGGAGCTCCTCGCAGCCGATCTCAAGCAGCAGCGACGGCACCGTCGGCCCCCTCGAGGTAGAGCCGCGCCACACTGCGGGCGAGATTCCTCACCCGGCCGATATACGCGGCGCGCTCCGTAACCGAGATCGCGCCGCGCGCGTCCAGCAGGTTGAACGTATGCGAGCACTTGAGCGCCTGGTCGTAGGCCGGCAGCGGGAGCCCGCGCTCGATCAGGTGGTCGCACTCGGCCTCGTGCTCGGTGAAGCGCCGCATCAGCACGTCGACCGGCGCCTCCTCGAAGTTGTAGACCGACCACTGACGCTCGTTCTCGCGGTAGACATCGCCCCACGTCACGCCCGGCGCCCATTCCAGGTCGAAGACCGTGCGCTTCTTCTGCAGGAACATCGCCAGGCGCTCCAGGCCGTACGTGATCTCGGCCGGAACCAGCTCGACGTCCAGCCCTCCGAGCTGCTGGAAATACGTGAACTGCGTGACCTCCATGCCGTCCACCCAGATCTCCCAGCCGAGCCCCCAGGCACCGAGCGTCGGCCCCTCCCAGTCGTCCTCGACGAGCCGCATGTCGTGGGCGAGCAGATCGATCCCGAGCGCGGCGAGCGACCCGAAGTAGAGCGTCGAGCACGTCCTCCGGCGCCGGCTTGAGGATGACCTGGTACTGGAAGTAGTGCTGGAAGCGGAACGGGTTCTCGCCGTAGCGCCCGTCGCCGGGCCGGATCACGGGCTCGACGTAGGCGGTGCGCCACGGCCTCGGGCCCAGGCAGCGCAGGAACGTCGCGGGGTTGAAGGTGCCCGCGCCGAGCTCGGTGTGGTACGGCTGCATGATCACGCAGCCCCGCTCGGCCCAGTACGCCTGAAGGCGCGCGATCATGTCCTGGTAGTTCAGCCCCGCCACGGTCGCGCCATCGTACTCGTGGAACGACGGGTGTCTCTTGCGGACAGGCGTTGTGGGCACACCGGCTAGGGGCCGACCGCTAACCACCCACCGGTTCAGACCATATCGGCGAAATTCGCGCGCGTCTGTGACGAAACCGTGCCGAAAGTGCAACAACGAGAGCGCCGGTGGGAGCCGCCCTACGGGATGCGCTCCATGACCTTGCGACTCGGCTCTGCGAACCCGAGCCTCCGGTAGAGCGAGTGCGCGTCCTCGGTGTGCAGGATCCACTTCTGGCCCGCGTACCTGCCGCGCTCGATCATCTCGCGCACGAGCTCGAGCCCGAGGCCGCGACCCCGGTGCTCGGGCAGGACGTAGACGTCGGCCAGGTAGACGATGGAGACGCCGTCCGTGACCGCGCGGCAGTAGCCGATCTGGCTGCCCTCGTGGAAGAGCGAGACGACGCGCTGCGAGACGTGGACGAGCCGCTCGACGGTCTCGCGCGACCGGCCGATCGACCAGTACGCGTGGTTCGAGAGGAAGTCGTAGATGGCGTCGACGTCGACCCGCGCCGGGTCGTCGTCCAGCTCGTAGCCGTCGCCGAGGTCGCGTCGCACGCCGGCGAGCTTACTGGGCGTGCGTACTTTCCCCGGAGGCGGGATCGGCGCAGCTCCGGATGCCCTCGTGCTCGGCGCGGCGGACGATGGCGTCGTGGCCGTCTCTTCCGAGAGGCTCGTTTTGCTGCCCACGGGCTCGGCACTGTGGGGGCGTGTCTTCACGCTCGCGCCGCTCGTGCTCGTGGGGACGAAGGAGGGCGAGGGCTACGACCTGGCGCCCAAGCACATGGCCATGCCGCTCGGATGGGACGACCTCTACTGCTTCGTCTGCAGCGCGCGGCATGCCACGTATGCCAACGTCGTCCGGCACCCCGAGTTCACCGTCTGCTTCCCCCGCCCCAGACAGATCCTGCAGGCGAGTCTGGCCGCCGGAGGCCGGCTGGAGGACGGGAGCAAGCCCACGCTGGCCGCGCTCGAGACCGTGCCGGCGCACAGCGTCGACGGCGTGCTCGTGGCCGGGGCGCAGCTGAACCTCGAGTGCACGCTGGACCGGATCGTCGAAGGTTTCGGGGAGAACAGCCTGATCGTCGGCCGCGTGGTCGCCGCCTCCGCGCCGGAGGAGGCGCTGCGCGGCGAGGAGACCGACGACGCGGACCTCCTCCACGACCTGCCGCTGCTGGCGTACCTCGCTCCCGGCCGCTTCGCGGCGGTCGGCGAGAGCCGGTCGTTCCCCTACCCCTTCGACTTCTCGCTCTGATGACCCCGACGCGCGACCGGCGGGTGCTGGGCTGGCTCCGATCGCGCCAGGACCAGATGGAGGCGCTCCTCGAGGAGCTGGCCCGGGCCGAGTCGCCGACTCTGGAGAGCGAGACGCAGCGCCGTCCGTTCGCGATCCTCACCGCCGAGCTGGAGCGTGCGGGAATGGCGGTGCGCGCTATCCGCGGACGCGAGCGCGGGGATGCGCTCTACGCGCGGCCGGCCGGGCGTAGGCACGGCGCTTCGTATCAGCTCCTGCTCGGGCACATGGACACCGTCTGGCCGGTCGGCACGCTCGAGTCCATGCCGCTCCACGTCGAGGACGGCTGCCTCTACGGGCCCGGCGTGTACGACATGAAGGGCGGGCTCGTGGAGATCGTCTTCGCGCTGCATGCGCTGCATGCGCTCGAGCTGACGTCGGAGCTGACACCCGTCGTCCTCATCAACGCAGACGAGGAGCTCGGCAGCAGCGAATCGGGTCCCACCATCCGGCGACTGGCCGCCGGAGCGTCGCGCGCGTTCGTACTGGAGCCGTCGTACGGACCCTCCGGGAGGCTGAAGACGGGGCGCAAGGGCGTGGGCCGGTTCGAGCTCACGGTGCACGGCCGGGCCGCGCACGCCGGATCCGAGCCGGAGGCAGGCGTGAGCGCGATCCTCGAGCTCTCGCATCAGATCCAGCACCTCTTCGCGCTCAACGAGCCCGAGCGCGGGATCACCGTGAACGTCGGCACGATCGACGGCGGGCTGCGGCCCAACGTCGTCGCGCCCGAGGCGACCGCGCTCGTGGACGTCCGCGTCGCCACCGAGGGGGACGCCGACCGGATCGAGCGCGAGATTCACGGCCTGGAACCGGTGCAGGACGGAGTCGAGCTCGAGATCTCGGGCCGGATCGGCCGCCCGCCGATGGAGGCGACGCCACGCAACCGGGCGCTCTACCGGCTTGCCGAGCGTCTGGCCGGGGGCCTCGGCCTCACCGTGGACGAGGCGACGATCGTCGGCGGCGCATCGGACGCCAACAGCACGAGCCGTTACACGGCGACCCTCGACGGACTCGGCCCCGTGGGCGACGGCTCGCACGCGCCCGACGAGCATGTCGTCCTCGCATCGATGCCCGAGCGCGCGGCGCTGCTCGGTCTGCTGCTGCTGGCGCCCGACGCAGTCGCGAACGCCGCCGCGCCCACCGCGGCCCTGCCGCTCGCCTCCTGATCGCCCGTGCTCGACACGCCTGTCGCCGGTGCCTGACGCCGTGAGCCGAGGTTACGTCAGGGCGTCGCAGATCGTGGCGACGTGCCGGTGATCGGTTCCGCAGCAACCTCCCACGACGTTGAGGTTCGGCAGCCGCCTGCGCAACGCGGCGTGTTGCGCGGCGAGATCCGCCGGGTCGCCTTCGTCGAGATCGTCCGCCTCGTCGAGCTCGGCATGGCTCTTCGTGGATGCGTTCGCGCGGAGGCCACGGATTCGCTCGACCCACGCCGCACCGTCGACCAGGACGCCGGCGAAGTGCGTCGGATGCGCGCAGTTGACCATGTAGTAGGCGACGGCGCCGCCGGTCTCGGCGTCGACCTGATCGATCGCCTCGCCGAGCGGCTGGCCGCTCGGTAGCCGCCCGTCCGTCTCGACCGTGAACGAGATTGCGACCGGCAGCCCGACGGCCCGCGCCGCGCGGACGATTCCGACGGCCTCGGCGGCATAGGTCATCGTGATCGCCGTGACCATGTCCGCCTCCGTGTCGGCGAACGTCGCGCTCTGCGTCGCGTGGTAGCGCTCGGCGTCGGCTGCCGACATCGAGGTCGCGGGCCGGTAGCCGTCGCTTTGCGGGCCGATGCAGCCGCTGATCACGAAGGCGCCACCGGAGAATCCGTACTCGGCCCGGATCTCCGCCATCAAGCCAATCGCCTTCCGGTTCAAGGCGTCCAGCTCCGTTGTCCCGTACCCGATCCGTGCTCCCCAGTCGCGATTCGCACGCCATGTCGGGCTCTCGAGGACGAAACCGAGGCCGCGCTCCCTGGCGAGCGCTGCATACGGCGAGTAGTAGCGGCGCAGCGCCTCCGTGCCCGCCTCGTCCTTGAGCAGGTCGAAAGCCGCGAACTCCGGTAGCTCCAGCCCTTCGTGGAAAATCAGCGACGTCTCGATGCCGCCGTCCGTGAGAAAGAACGAGCCGTCGAGCTGAGGCAGGCGATCCCGGAATGTCATGCGCCTTCCGACGAACCATCTCATGCGCTCTCGATCGTGTCAGCTGCGCGCTTCGAGCGTCCGCATGCGGAACCCGCCGTGGTACTCGTAGCTCGAGGTGATGACCGCCAGCGTCTCCCGTGACTCGCGGGCCTCGAGCCGCGGCGCCTCGGCGAGCGGCGCGCGCAGCAGCGCCTCGATCCCGCCCAGCGTCGCCGGTGCGAGCCGCAGCGAGCCCGCGCCGCAGTCCGCGCACACGGCGCCGCCGGCCTGCGGCGAGTAGCCGACGAGCCCGTCGGCCGCGCCGCAGTTCGGCACAGCCGGTCACGTGCGGGAGGTAGCCGGCGAGCCAGAGGAGCTTGAGCTGGAACGAGAGCGCGAGCGGGTCGAGCGCGGGCCGCTCGGGCGCGCGGCCCGGCAGCTCGTCGAGCAGGTCGAGGAACCGCGTCAGCGCCTCGAACGCGCGCGGGTTCCCCTCCTGCTCGTCGAACAGGCGCAGCATCGCCTCGGCACCGACGAGCCCGACGCCGAGCCGGTACGAGTCCTCACGGGCGCGTGCATGCGGGCGGACGAGATCGACGCCGGTGATCGTGCCCAGCTCGCCCGAGCCCTGGTACAGCTGCAGCTCGACGTGCGAGAGCGGCTCCAGCCGCGCGCCGAACCGGCTCTTCGTCTTGCGCACGCCCTTCGCGACGGCGCCCACCCTCCCTCGCTCGAGCGTGTAGAGGTGCAGCACCCGATCGGCCTCGCCGAAACGGATCGACCGCAGCACGACTGCCTGCGTGCGGATGGAGCGACCGGCCACGGCTCCACTGTAGACACGGCCCCGGCACGCGCGGGTCCGCCCGCGACTGCGACCATTGCGGACATGCCCGAGCTGCCCGAGGTCGAGATCGTGCGCCGCGTGCTGAGCCCCCTCGTCCAAGGACGGCTGCTCGCGGAGGTGCGCATCGACGACGTCCGGCTCGTCGCTCCCGAGGCCCCAGCAGACATCGCGATCGAGCTCACCGGCACGCGGGTCGAACGCCTCGAGCGGCGCGGCAAGTACCTCGCCTGGAGCCTCGACAGCGGCGCGCTGCTCGCCACGCATCTGCGGATGACCGGGATGTTCCGGCTACCCGAGGAGGGCTTGCCGGAGCGCACCCGGGCGCTGCTGCGCCTCGACGACGGACGGCTGATTGCGTACACGGACACGCGGCGCTTCGGTACGTGGGAGCTGCTCCGCACACGCGAGGAGCAGGACGACTTCTTCACCGCCCGGCTCGGCCCGGAGCCCCTCGGCGAGTCGTTCACGGCGGGCTGGCTGCGCACCGTGCTCCGCCGCCGGCACGGCCCGCTCAAGGCGGCGATCCTCGACCAGCGCGTATGCGCGGGGATGGGGAACATCTACGCGTCTGAGGCCCTGTTCCGGGCGCGGCTCCATCCGCTGCGGCCGGCCAACTCGCTGTCGAAGGCAGAGGCGGAGCGGCTCGTCACCGGTGTCCGGACCGCCCTGGCCGAGGGCATCCGCTTCGGCGGCTCGTCGATCCGCGACTACACCTCACCCGACGGCGCGCTCGGCGAGGCGCAGGACGAGCACCTGGTCTACGGCCGCGAGGGCGAGCCGTGCCCGAGCTGCGGACGGGAGCTCTCGAGACTGGTGATCGCCGGCCGCACGACCGTGTTCTGCTCCTCGTGCCAGCGCCCGGCGCACCGGGCTACTCGATCACGTCCATGAGCACCGGACGCTCGGGCGGGGGCCCGTCGCCCAGCTCGAAGGCGGCCCGCACCGCGACGGCCGCGCGCTCGGCCGCCTCGTCGTCGCGAGCATGCACCTCGGCGAGCGGCTGCCCGCCCTCGACCCGATCGCCGCGCTTGCGGGCCAGGACGATGCCGACGGCGTGGTCGATCTCGTCGTCCTTCGTGCGGCGGCCGGCGCCGAGCTCGAGTGCGACGACGCCGATAGGCAGCGCCCCGACCCGCTGCACGAAGCCGTCGCGCCGCGCATAGACCTCGCGGACGACCGGCGCGCGGGCCAGCGCGGACTCGTCGGGGTCGCCGCCCTGCGCGCGGATCCAGCGCTCGTACGCAGCGACGGCCGCACCGTCGGCGACCGCGGCCTCGGCCCGCCGCCGGCCCTCGGCCTCGTCCACCCCCAGGTCGGAGAGCGCGAGCAGGCGGGCGCACGCGTCGAGCACGAGCTCGGTGAAGTCGGATGGCCCCTCCCCGCGCACCGTCGCCAGCGCCTCGCGGATCTCCAGCGCGTTGCCGACCGCTCGGCCGAGCGGCTGATCCATGTCGGTCACCAGACAGACGACGTCGCGACCGGCCCGCCGGCCGAGGTCGAGCATGAGGCCGGCCACCCGCTGCGCGTCCTCCAGCGTCTTCATGAACGCGCCGTCGCCGACCTTGACGTCGAGCAGGATGCCCGAAGCTCCCGCCGCGATCTTCTTGGACATGATGCTGGACGCGATCAGCGAGACCTCGTCGACCGTGGCCGTCACGTCGCGCAATCCGTAGAGCTGCTTGTCGGCGGGCACGAGCTCCGGGCTCTGGCCGACGATGGCGAGCCCGACATCGCGCACCTGCCCTATGAGCTGCTCGCGCGTCAGCTCCACGCGGAACCCCGGGATCGACTCCAGCTTGTCGAGCGTGCCGCCCGTATGCACGAGCCCGCGGCCGCTCATCTTCCCGAACGGGACGCCGCATGCGGCGACGATCGGCCCGACCGCGATCGACGTCTTGTCCCCCACGCCGCCGGTCGAATGCTTGTCGACCACGCGCCGGCCCACCTCCGCCGAGATGTCCATCGTCTCCCCGCTGCGCACCAGCACGTCGGTCAGCGCGAACGTCTCGGCAAAGCTCAGCCCGCGGAAGAATACGGCCATGCAGAACGCGGCCATCTGGTAGTCGGGGACATCGCCGCCCGCGTAGCCGAGCACGAGCTCGGAGAGCTCCTCGGCGGAGAGCTCGCCCCCGTCGCGCTTGCGCTCGATCAGCTCGGCGGGCCTCATGCCGTCTCCGCCACGAAGACGGTCGAGAGCCGCGTGCACTCGAGCGGCCCCTCCCACTCCGGCAGCTCGTCCGCGAGATGGGCGCGGGTGATCGACGACGCAACATACCTACGGGCGGCCTCGCGGTCGGGAAAGGTCAGCGTGCCGCGCGCGTCGCGGCGCTCGACGCGCGCGAAGTGCCGCCGCAGGATCGTCTCGCCGTTCCCGGAGTGGAAGCCGTGCAGCCGTACCGCCCGCTCGCCGAACAGGCCCCACAGCTCCGGCAGGTTGAGCTCGGCGTTGGTGACGGCCACGAGCCGCCCGCCCGGCCGGAGCACGCGCGCCAGCTCGGCGAGCCCGCGATCGAGATCGGGCACGTGGTAGAGCATCCAGGCCGCCACCGCGCAGTCGAACGTCCCGTCCTCGAACGGCAGCTCCTGGACGTCGCCGAGCCGCGCATCGACACCTCTCGCCCGGCTCAGCTCGACCATGCGCTCCGACTGGTCGACCGCGGCCAGCTCGGCGGCAAGCTCGTCCTGGATCCGTGCGGCGAGCTCGCCGCGCCCGCAGCCGACCTCGAGCACGCGCCCGGGCGCGACCTCCGCCACGGCCCGGAACGCGAGCACGCGCGGGTCCGGCCCCGTCGATCCGGCCCACGCCGCTGCGCGGGCGGCGAAGCGCGACTCGTCCGCGTACTCGGCCCTGACGAGCTGTGGGTCGTCGAGTTTCACCGCTCGACGAAGGGAGTCCCGGGGACCCCGCGCCGCGGCGGCTTCCCCCCGAGCCAGGCGTTCACCGTCGCGCCGACGTCGGCGAACTCGCCGTCGTGGCGGCGACCCGCGGCGTTCCGGCCCTCGACGTAGGCCATCAGCAGCGCGTGCTCGCGGGAGTGGTCGGTGGACGGCGTGGTCGGGTCGCAGCCGTGGTCGGAGGTGATCACGAGCAGGTCGCCGTCGCGCAACTGGGCCAGGAGATCCGGGAGCCGCCGGTCGAAGTCCTGCAGGCAGCGGTGGAAGTTGACGGGGTCGTTGCGATGGCCCCACAGCATGTCCGTCTCGACGAGGTTCACGAAGATCAGGCCCGAGTCGAGCTCGGAGAGCAGCCGCTCGGTGATCTGGATCCCGTCCGCGTTCGAGCGCGTCGGATGCGACTCGTCGATGTCGCAGCCCGCGAAGATGTCGTGGATCTTCCCCACGCCGTGCACCTGGTGGCCCGCGTCGCGGATCAGGCTGAGGTAGTTCGGGCGCTTCGGCTCCAGCGAGAAGTCGTGGCGGTTCGGCGTCCGCTCGTAGTTGCCCGGCTCGCCCGCGAACGGCCGCGCGATCACGCGCCCCACGGCGTGCTTGCCGGTGAGGATCTCCCGCGCCCCGCGACACGCCTCGTACAGCTCCTCGAGCGGAATCGTCTCCTCGTGGGCGGCGATCTGGAAGACCGAGTCGGCCGACGTGTAGACGATCCACTTGCCGGTGCGCTGGTGCTCCTCGCCGAGCTCCTGGATGATCTCCGTCCCCGAGGCCGGCCGGTTGCCGAGCACGCCGCGGCCCGTCCGGTGCATGAACGGGTCGATCACGTCGTGGGGGAAGCCGTGCGGATACGTGGGGAAGGCCGTCGCCGTGAGGACGCCCATCAGCTCCCAGTGGCCCGTGGTCGTGTCCTTGCCCTTGGAGCGCTCGACGAGCCGGCCCGTGATCGCCGGCGCGCCGGGCTCGGGCGGGCAGCCCTCCAGCGGCTCGACGTTGCCGAGCCCGAGCGCCTCCAGGTTCGGCAGGTCGAGCCCGCCCACCGCGCGCGCGACGTTGCCGAGGGTGTCGGAACCCTCGTCCCCGTAGTCATCGGCGTCCGGCAGCTCGCCCGCACCGACGGCGTCCAGCACGATCACGCAGGCGCGCGGCATGGGGCTATTCTACGAGGCGTGGGCATCGCGCTCGGACTGATCGGCCTCGCCGTCTTCTGCGTCTCCGTGATCGCGCTCGCGGCCGGGGTGACGTGGGCGGTCGTGAAGCTGTCTCCGCTCAAGGAGAAACCGCCGAAGCCGGCAGCGACGCCGACCGAGTCGTAGCCGCCGGAAATCCGGCCCGCTTCGCGGGCCATGACGATTTCCGGCGGATCCAACCTGGCCACGGCCGCTGAGTGCCGCACCCGCTCACGTCGGTCGCGGCGGCCGGGCAACCGTCTGGGATAGGCTCATCCCGGCGCTGCGTGCTGGAGCTCGGCCAGCCGGTCGCGTACCTGTGCGGCCTGGGCGAGGTTGTTCTTGCGTTCGTAGCGTTCGAGCGCTTGGCCGAGCGTAGCGGTGGCTTCGTTGTTTTGGCCGGCGGCGTGGAGCACCTCGGCGAGGTCGCTGAGTGCGGCGCCCTGAATGTTCAACGCGTCGGTTGGTTCCATGATCGCGACGGCCTCGCGGGCGAGGGCCTCTGCCTCCGCGTGTTTCCCGCGGCTCGCGTCGACGAGCGCTTGCACCTGCCGCCAGAGCGCCTGCGTGTAGATGTCCGACGCCGTCGGGTCGAGGGCGCGCCCCCGCTCGGCGAGCGGCTCGGCCTCGTCGTGGCGGCCGAGCGCACAGAGCGAGCGGCCGAGAAGTGGCGCGGACGTCTGGAGGAAGCCCTTGCTGGGGCCTGTCTCGGCCAGGTCGCAGAAGCGGCGGTAGTGCATTGCTGCGCTCTCGTGGTCGCCGGCGGTCACCGCGATGTCGCCGAGGAAGAAGTCGACGTCGTCATCGCCTGTGAGCTCGCGCCACCGTTGGCCGGCCTCGCTTACAAGCTGCGATGCCTCCTCGTAGCGGGCGAGCATCGTGAGCAGCCAGGCGCGACACAGCAGCAGCGTGGGATGCGGGTTCTCGGGAAGGAGCGCGTCGATGGTGTGTAGCGCCTCGTCGGCCGGCCGCGGCCCGTGGAGGAGTGCGCGGTCGAGGTGGAAGAGATCCGACCTGCGCTGGCCGGCCAGCCGGGCGTGGCGGAGCGCCTGCTCCGCCGCGTGCGCGTAGTCCTCGTAGTGGCAGCGCCAGTTCGCGACCCCCTTGGTGAACGCAGCCCAGACGTGCGCCAGTCCCGCGTCGTCTCCGGCCTGCTCTAGCAATGGCACCGTCGTTCGCACTCGCGTCTCCAGCTCGTCGATGGCCGGATCGGCCGCAAAGAACACGCGGTGGTAAGCGGCGCCGACCCGGGCGAGCGCCTCGCCTGTGTCGTCGCTGGCTGCCCGTGCACGCTCGGCGGCGGCGTCGGCAAGTGCTGCTGCGGCCTCCGGGGTGTCCCGGGAGAGCGCCTCGGCGAGGTCGAGCTCGAGCACGACGTCGAGTCGCGCGGGCCGGGTCAGCTCGAGCGCGCGCTCGAGCAGCCCGGCGGCCGCCCGTTCGTCGCCGCGCCAGAGCGCACGGCGGCCGGCGGCCGCAAGCCGGTTGCCGGCGCGTTCGGCCGGGGTTGTGGCAGGTTGCCCGAGCTCATGCCGGTAGTGGGCGGCCTGCTCGAGGTGGTAGCCGACGATCTCGTCCAGCTCGACCAGATCCTTGCCGCGTTGCTCCAGCCAACCGGCGAAGCGCTCGTGCATGTCCGCCCGCGAGGACTTGGGGAGGGCGTCGTAGGCGGCGTCACGGATGAGCAGGTGGCGGAAGCGGAAGCCGTCCTCACCCAAAAACTGTGCCCTCTCGGGACGGATCAGCTCCCGGCGCACGAGGCCAGCCAGGCGGGGCGTGACCTGGGTTCCCTCCGGTCCGAGTGCCTGCACTGCGCCGCGATGGAAGACCTCGCCCTCGACCGCGCCGCGCTCCAGCACCCCCCGCTCGGCCACGTCGAGCTGGTCGAGGCGGGCCGCGAGCAGCGCCTTCAACGTCGGAGGCACCGCGACCTCGTCTCCACCCTCACCGGCCATCGCCAGCATCTCGCCGATGAACAGCGGGTTGCCGCCGGCCGCATGGGCGATCCTCGCGCGCAGCTCGTCGCCCACACTCGCCCCGATCAAGCTGGCCGCTTCGCGGCCGCCGAGCGGCTCCAGCCGCACCGTCGCAGGCCAGGACGGGCGGCTGTCGAGCAGCTCGGGGCGGGCCATGCAAAGCAGCAGAAGCGGGGCGCCGCTTGAGAGCAGCGCGACGTGCTCGACCAGGTCGAGGAACGTCTCCTCGCCCCACTGGATGTCGTCGAACACGACCACGAGCGGTGCCTGCTCCTCGAGCAGCTTGCGGAACGCCCAGCCGATCTCCTCCGCCGACGTGCCCTTCTCCGATTCCCCCAACAGCGACCGGATCGCCGCGGCGGCAGCCGGATCGGAGGGCAACACCCCGAGCTGCTTGGCGACCTCCACCACCGGCCAGTACGTGATCCCGACCCCGTACGGCAGACAGCGGCCGCGCACCACCCGCGCCTCGATCGAGGCCAACGCCTCCGCGACCAGACGCGACTTGCCGAGACCCGCGTCGCCCACGATCGTGACCAGCTCGCAGCTCTGCGCCGCCTGCACGCGCTGCCAGGCCTCGCCCAGCAGCCGCAGCTCGGGCTCGCGGCCGACGAACACCGTGTCGTGGCGCCGCTCGGGCGCCGCGCGGGCCTCGAGCAAGCGGAAAGCGGGCACCCGCTCGCTCTTCCCCTTCAACACCAACGGCTCGACCGGCTCCACATCGACCGCCTCACCGACCAGCAGACGCGTCGCCTCCGCGATCAGCACCTCCCCCGGCGCCGCCGCCTGCTGCAGCCGGGCCGCCACGTTAAGAGCGTCACCGGTTGCCAGCCGCTCGTCCGTCCCCGTCACCACCTCACCGGTGCTCACCCCGATCCGCCCCTCGATCCCCAACCCCGCGAACGCCTCCCGCATCTCCACCGCCGCCCGGCACGCCCGCAATGCATCGTCCTCGTGCACCGCCGGCACCCCGAACACCGCCATCACCGCATCCCCGATGAACTTCTCAACCGAACCGCCGTGGTCCTCGACGATCCCCTTCATCCGCTGGAAGTACCGGGCGAGCAGCGCGCGCAGCGCCTCTGGATCCGTGGACTCCCCCAACGCCGTCGACCCAACGACGTCGCAAAACACCACCGACACAACTTTCCTGTGCTCACCCGGCCCGCCGCCGAGCGCAGCACCGCATGCTTCGCAGAACCTCGCGGCGCCGCCGTTCTCGTGGCCGCAACTCGCACAGACCATCACCGCAGGAGAATAGATCGCCGCCCGAACGCGGCCACCACCGCTCCGCCGGAAGCGGACCTAGACCGGCGAGAGCGGGATAACCGCTTCGAGCGGCGTGTACTCCAGCCCGTGCGCCTCTGCCA
>CAVZAC010000003.1:0-119729 GCA_963773175.1 uncultured Actinomycetes bacterium | reverse complement strand
TGGCTCAGAAGATCGTGAAAGGGGATGGTTGCTATGAGGGCAAGGCGCAGCGCGATGCGAAGCAACGCGTCGCGGACGTGAGGGCGCGATACTAGGAGAGCGCGTCTTCGTCGCTGGGGCCGGGGCCGACGCCGGCGAACACCGACTCCTGCGAGCGCTCGTGGAGCCGTTCGCGACCGCGGCGCACGGCCACGAGGAACTTGTCGAGATTGACCTCGAGCGTCGACAGGATGCCGTCCGCCCAGTCCTCGATCTCGAGCCGCTGCTCCCGGGCCTGGCGGCGTGCGTCGTCGATGATCTCCTGCGCCTGCCGCTCCGCGAGCTTGACGATCTCGGTCTGCGACGCCTCGCGCACGGCCTGCTCGCGGGCCTCGCCGAGCAGCCGGTCGGACTCGCGCTTCGCCTCGGCGAGCATCTCCTGCCGCTCCTTGACGATCCAGCGCGCCTGCTTGATCTCCTCCGGGATCGTGGCCCGCATCTGGTCGAGGATGTCGTAGATCTCCTCGCGGTCGATGCGCACCTGATCGGTGAGCGGGACGGCCTTCGCGTTGTGCACGAGGTCGTCGAGCTTGTCGATGAGAACCAGGACGTCCATAGTGGTCCAGTGTACTGGTACGCCGGAGGACCCCCTATTCCTGGGGGCTGACCGGCGAGCCTGCCCGCGCCTGCGGGAACATCTCCACGAAGCGCCGCGCGACGGCCTCCGGGACGAGCGCGTCGACGCGGCCGCCGAAGCTGGCGATCTCCTTCACCCCGCTCGACGAGACGAAGCTGTACTGCGGGCTCGCCATCACGTAGACGGTCTCGATCTCCGGTGCGAGCGTCCGGTTCAGGTGGTTCATCTGGAACTCCCACTCGAAGTCCGAGATCACGCGCAGCCCCTTCACGATCGTCTTCGCGCCCCAGCGGCGGGCGAAGTCGACGACGAGCTCGGAGAAGACGTCCACCTCCACGTTGTCGAGCTGCCGGAGCGCGTCGCGCAGGAACTCGACCCGCTCCTCGACGGTGAACATCGTCTCCTTGTGGTGCGGGTCGCGGACGACGCCGACGACGATGCGATCGAAGATCGCCGCCGCGCGCGTGATCACGTCGACGTGGCCGTTCGTGACGGGGTCGTAGGTGCCGGGATAGATCGCGGTCAGCACGGGCGCTCGAAGAGCGTAATGCGCGCGGCGCCGTAGCGGCGGGACGTCCTCGTCTCCAGCGGCAGCTCCGGCTCGGGGCCGCGCGACGGAGTCTCGAGCACGAGCAGCCCGTCCTCGGCGAGCAGAGCCGGCGCGCGGCGGGCGAGGACGGGCTGGAACCGCTCGAGCTCCGCGTACGGCGGATCGCAGAAGACGAGGTCGAACGTACGCGACTCGCTGGCCAGGAACCGGGTCGACGTCCTGGCACAGCACCTGGGCGCCGGTGAGCCTCAGCTTGTCGAGGTTCTCGTTGATCGTGCGGCAGGCGCGGGTGTCGGCCTCCACGAAGACGGCCCGCGCGGCTCCGCGCGACAGCGCCTCGAGACCCATCGCGCCGGAGCCGGCGAAGAGGTCGAGCACGTGCGCGCCTCCGACCCACGGAGCCACGATGTTGAAGACGTTCTCGCGCACACGGTCGGAGGTCGGCCGCGTCGTCAGCCCGGGCGGCGCCGCGATCCCGTGGCCCTTACGGCTGCCGGCAATGATCCTCACGCCGGCCGGCTCGCCCGCGGCGAACAGGGCGTCGACTTCGTCGGCGAGCGGGCCTGTGTCGAGGTCATTGTCGGCGGCCGCCTGCGCGCGCTCGCTCGAGCAGCGCACGGTCGCGGGTCAGGCGTGCGAAGCGCAGGTCGGAGAGACCCGACTGACGCGTCCCGAGCAGCTGACCCTCGCCGCGGAGCTCCAGGTCGACGTCCGCCAGCGCGAATCCGTCGGCTGTCTCCACCAGCGCCTGGAGGCGGCGGGTCGCCTGGTCGGTCAGCTCCTCCCGCGGCCGCGAGACCAGCAGGCAGTACGACTGCTCGGCCCCGCGCCCGACCCGGCCGCGCAGCTGGTGCAGCTGCGCCAGCCCGAAGCGGTCGGCCTCCTGCACGATCATGATCGTCGCGTTGGGGACGTCGACGCCGACCTCGATCACCGTCGTCGCCACCAGCACGTCGAGCTCCCGCGCCTTGAAGGACGCCATCAGCTCGCGCCGCTCCCCCGGGCGCAGCCGGCCGTGCAACAGCCCGACGCGATAGCCCTTCAGCTCTCCCCTGCGCAGCAGCTCCGCCTCCGCCTCGGCCGCGCGGGCCTGGGACGTCTCCGACTCCTCGATCAGCGGACAGACGACGTATGCCTGCCGCCCGGCGTCGAGGTGCCGGCGCAGGCGCCTGTACGCCTCCGCGCTGCGCTCGGCCGTCACCCAGGCGGTCACGATCGGGTCTGCGGCTGGCGGGAGGCTTCGGGATCTCGCTGAGCGCAAGATCGCCGTAGACGGTCAGCGCGAGCGTGCGCGGGATCGGCGTCGCGGTCATGTGCAGCACGTGAGGGCTGCGGCCCTCGGCCAGCGCCTTCCGCTGCTCGACGCCGAAGCGGTGCTGCTCGTCGACGACGGCGACGGCGAGGTCGGAGAACTCGACGGCCTCCTGGATCAGCGCGTGCGTGCCGACGGCGAGCTGCGCTTCACCGGAGGCGAGCTGCGCCCGGGCCGCAGCATGCTCCTTCGCGGGCAGCGAGCTGGTGAGCAGGACCACGCGGACTCCGAGCTCGCGGCACGGCTCCTCGACGGTGAGGAAATGCTGCTCGGCAAGCGTCTCGGTCGGCGCCATCAGCGCGCCCTGGCGCCCGTTCTCGACGGCGCGCAGCAGCGCGTAGAGCGCGACGACCGTCTTCCCGGAGCCGACGTCGCCCTGCAGCAGCCGCTGCATCGGCACGGCACGGGCGAGATCCGCGTCGAGCTCGCGGATCGACTGCTCCTGCCCGGCGGTGAGCTCGAACGGGAGCAGCTCGCGGTAGCGCGCGACCAGCTCGCCGGGCGCGCCGAGCGACGGGGCGACCGCCTGCTCCGCCTCGCGGCGGCGGCGCGCGATTCCGATCTGGAGCAGGAGCAGCTCGTCGAACGCGAGCCGCCGCCGACCTGCTTCCGCCTCCTCGCGGCTCGCCGGGCGGTGCAGCGCCCAGAGCGCGTCGAGGCGATCGGGCAGCCGCTCGCGACCAGCAGTGCCGCAGGCAGCGGGTCGTACAGCGCGTGCGGCAGCGCGCCGAGGACGAGCTCGCGGAGCCGTTTGGCGT
This sequence comes from uncultured Actinomycetes bacterium, assembly GCA_963773175.1. Classification (GTDB taxonomy): domain Bacteria; phylum Actinomycetota; class Thermoleophilia; order Gaiellales; family Gaiellaceae; genus CAVZAC01. The sequence goes on along the minus strand of CAVZAC010000003.1, from coordinate 116,493 downwards.
TCAGCTCCTCGCTCGCCGGATAGATCGGCGCGAAGTCGGCGGTCGCCTCGCCGTCGCCCGTGTCGTGGACGCGAACGGAGAACTCGCCGCCCTTCAGATGGCCGCGCAGCCGCACCTTCGTGCCGGCCGGGAGCTTCTCCCTGAGCCAGTCCTGGTTGAACCAGACCGCCGTGATCGTGCCGCTCGCATCGGCGATCAGCGCCTTCTGGATCGAGAGCCGACGGCGCACGCGGCGCGACGACAGCGAGCGAACGACCCCGGAGATCGCGGCCTCCTGCTCGCCGAAGAGATCGGCGATCCGCACTTCCTGGAGCGGAGACTGGTAGTCACGCGGCGGGTACCGGACCAGATCTCCGAGCGTGCGCAGCCCGAGCTTGCCCAGCTTCCGCGCGAGGCCCGGACCGACTCCGGCCAGCGACTCGACGCCGAGCTCGAGCACCTCGGGCCGCGGCCGGCGGGGAGTCGCGGGCCACCCCGCGGGCGCCTCGGTCCCCGCGAAGCCGTCGGGCAGCGTCCTCGTGGGCATCGAGCCAGTGTAGGAACCCGCCCGGACTCCCGGTCAGGAGTCGGTGAACCAGAAGAGGCCGACGGTGCCGGGCCCGGCATGCGTGCCGACGACGGCTCCGAGCGTTGTCTCGACCTCGATCTCGGCGTGCGGCCGCGCGTGGACGACGAGCTCCCGCAGCGCCGCCAGCCGTGCAGGCGCATCGGCGTGGGCGATCCCGACCAGCGGCGCGCTGCCGTCGCCGGTCCGCCGCTCGAACTCCGACGCCAGCTCGGCCAGCGCCTTGCGGCTGCCGTGCGCACGGCCGACCGGAATCACCTCGCCGTCCACGATCGTGAGGATCGGCTTCACCTGGAGGAGCTGCCCGGCCGCGGCCCGCGCCCGGCCGATCCGCCCGCCGCGGGCGAGGAACTCCAGCGTCTCGACCGTGAAGAGCAGCCCCGCCTCGCGCCTGAAACGATCGACGAAGGCGTCCACGTCGCCGTCGGTCGTGCCCGCCTCCAGCCGGCGCTGGATCCCCAGCGCGAGCATCGCGATCGCCGCCGATGCCGTGCCGGAGTCGATCGCGCGTACGGCGTCGCGACCGGCGGCGGCGGTGCGTGCGCTCTCGATCGTGCCGGACAGCCGGCCCGAGATGTGGATCGAGAGGATCCTCTCGTAGCCGCCGAGCTCGTCGTACACGGCGGCGAAGTCTGCGGGCGTCGGCTGCGAGGTGGTCGGCAGCGCGGCCGCAGCGCGCAGGCGCCCGTAGAAGTCCTCGGGCGAGAGCTCGACGTAGTCGCGGAAGCTCCCGGCGCCGAACCGCACGTACAGAGGCACGACGCGCCAGTTGGGGAATCGCTGCGAGGCGTCGGGCAGGTCCGACGTGGAGTCGAGAACGACGGCGGTGTTCGCGGCCGTGAGGTTCACGCGCCGTTCTCTCGCCCGGCCGCATGCAGGATCGCGGCGACGACCGACTCGAACCCCTCGTCCTTCGAGAGGCAGGCGACAGCGCCGGCCGCGACGAGGGCGTCGCGCTCGCGCACGTCCGCCGCGGCGGTGAGGCAGATCACCGCCGTGCCCGGCGAGGCGGCACGGACGGCCACGGTCGCCTCGACACCGTCGAGCCCGGGGAGCCGGTAGTCCATCAGGCACACATCCGGACGCAGCCGCTCGCACGTCGCCGCCGCGTCGGCGCCGTCGGCGACGGAGCCGACGACCTCGACGTCGCCGCGCAGCCCGAGCAGCAGCTCGAGCGCATCGCGGTAGACGTCGTTGTCCTCGACGACGACGATCCGGATCGGCGCGGCCATTGCCCGCACTCTCGTCTATTCGGCGGCGAGCAAGAGCGGGAAGTGTGGCTGCCCGCCCGACTGTACGTCCAGCTCGACCTCGGGGTGCAGTGCGGCGATCCGCTCGATCAGCGGCTCGAGGGGGCGCCCGTCGGCGCCTGCGATCAGCGTCAGGACCTCCCGACCGTCCGTGAGCAGACGCTCGGCGACGGCGACGGCGACCGCGTCGAACTCGGAGCCGCCCGCGACCGGCTCGCCTTCGAGGAGCCCCAGGTAGCTGCCCTCAGCGACACGGCGTCCGTTCAGCTCGACCGGGCGCGAGGCGATGGTCACCGCACCGGTCGCGACCGCCGCCAGCGCCGAGCTCATCCGGGCCGCGTTCTCGGCCGCCGTGCGCGCCGGATCGAAGGCGACCATGGCCGTGAGCCCCGCCTGAATCGACCGCGATGGAACGACCTCGGCCGGCTTGGCGGCTAGTCCCGCCGCCTGCTGCGCGGTCATCAGCACGTTCGGGTTGTTGGGCAGCAGAACCGCCCCGGGGGCCGCGCCGGCCGCGATCGCAGCCACGAGCTCGGCGGTGGCGGGGTTCATCGACGTGCCCCCGTCCACGACCCGCGCTCCGAGGCTCTCGTACAGGCGACGGTTCCCCGTGCCGGCGACCACGGCCACGACCTCGCTGGCGTCGGGCAACGTGTCGGGCACAACGTGCAGCAGCCGTTGCTCGCGCGCCTCGGTCTGCCGGTGCATGTTCGCGATCTCGATCCCCTCCAGCCAGCCGCGGGCAGTGCCGATGACGAGCGCCGCGCCCGGATCGTCCGTATGCACGTGCACCTTCAGCGCGGTCGAATCGCCGACCACGAGCAGCGAGTCTCCGAGCGGCTCGAGCTCGCGCTCGAGGCCGGCCCGGTCGAGGTGGTCGCCCTCCACCACGAACACGGTGCAGTACCGGTAGCGCGAGGGCTCGAGGTGAATCGCCTCGACGGTCAGCGGCGGCGTTCGGACGGCCGGCGGCACGGGGTGGCCGGCAAGCACGGCCGCGATCCCCCGCAGGAGCTCGACCAGCCCGGCGCCGCCGGCGTCGACGACACCCGCCTCGCGCAGCACGGCGAGCTGCTGGGGGGTCCGGGCCACGGCCTCGTCGCCACGCCGGACGAGCGCAGGGAACAGCTCGGCGAGCGGCTCGTCGCAGCGGGACTCCGCCTCGGCCGCGATCTCGCGGATCACGGTCAGCATCGTTCCCTCGACGGGCTCCCGAACGGCGCGGTAGCCGGCGTCGCTGGCAGCGCGGACGGCGCGAGCCACCTCCGGGCTGTCGATCGGGCCGGCGCCGCCCAGCACCTCGGCCGCTCCGCGCACGAGCTGGGAGAGGATCACGCCCGAGTTGCCTCGCGCGCCCATGAGGGTGGCCCGTGTCGTCTCATGGGCGAGCGTCGGACGATCGGTGGCCTGTGAGCCTTCGAGCGCCTCCAGGGTGGCGCGGGCGGTGAGCGTGAGGTTGGTACCCGTGTCTCCATCCGGGACCGGATAGACGTTCAGGTCGTCGATTCGCTCCCGGCTCTGCTCCAGCGAGGCGGTCGCGGCCCGGACGAGCTCGACCAGGCGCTCCCGCCCGCTCATACGGGCATGCCACCTTCGGTCAACGCCGGCGGCCACCCCCCACCCCTCTTTTGAAGGGTGGGGCTCAACCCACCTCCCTCGTCGTCGACGATACCTCGGAACGTCGCACGAGACTGCGCCGAATGTGTGTCAACTTCGTGTCTTTTGCGGTCGTTCATGCCGAGTGTTTGACGTCGTCGATGTGGACGTCTACAGCGGTCACGCTCAGCCCGGTCAGACGCTCGACCTCGTAGCCGACCTGGGAGCGGATCGTGGCCGCGACCTCGGCGAGGTTGAGTCCGTGCTCGACGACGACATGCAGGCCGACCGACACCGTGCCGCCGTCACGGCCGATCTCGACGCCGTGCCGTTCACGGTCTCGGGCCAGCAGGCGCGGCACACGGCCGCGAGACGACATGCCGACGACGCCGTAGCAGCGGGCAACGGTACGGGCCGCAATCTGGGCGATCACGTCGTTCGCGATCGTGATCCGGCCGAGGGGGGTCGAGAGCGGTTCCGCGTCCACGCCGATGGCGTTAGACGCTCGGGCTGCAGGAACGGGTTACCACCCCGGCCGGCGCGTCGGTCCGACCACAGCATCACCGGCCGGGCTGCGGTGTCCTGATCCCATCGGCGCGCGACCCGGCGTGACCCGGCCTGGCGTGCCCCGGACCGGGCCTACCATCTAGACCGCTTTTTCGACCTTGCCGCCCTTGAGGCAGCGCGTGCAAACGTAGGCGCGCTGGGCCTTGCCGGCGATCAGCACGCGGACGCGTTGGAGATTCGGATTGAAGCGGCGCTTCGTGGCCACCATGGAGTGGCTCCGATTGTTCCCGAATCCGGGCCCCTTGCCGCAAAATGCACAGACCTTCGACATGAGCGGCGCAGTCTAGCGTGCGGAGGCGAGCGCCCGCAGCTGCGAGAAGAGATGCGCCATCTCGAGGCCCGTGCGCACCGCCTCGGCGCCCTTGTCGAGCCGCTCCTCGGCCTGCTCCTGGGTCTCGCAGGTCAGGATGCCGAAGGCCACCGGCACGCCGGTCTCGAGCGCTGCAAGCTGGAGGCCGCTGGCCGCCTCGCCGGCCACGTACTCGAAGTGCGGTGTCGCGCCGCGGATGACACAGCCGAGCGCCACGATGCACGCGTAGCGGCGTGTCTTCGCCAGCGCCATCGCCGCCAGCGGGAGCTCGAACGCGCCGGGCACGATCATCACGGTCACGTTCGCGCGCAGAACGCCCAGCCCGTCCAGCTCGCCCAGCGCGTGATCCAGCAGGCGCTGGGTGATGTCGCCGTTGAAGCGCGCCACGACGATCCCGACCGAGCGGCGAGCGGCGCCTTCCGCCTGGCCCTCGACGAGACCGTAGCCGCCGGGCACGTCGAGGCTCCCGGGCGCGTGCTGCTGCCAGGCCTCGGGATCGGCGATCACGGGCTCCGCCTCGGGATCGGCAATCACCGCCTCGACCTCCAGCCCTGCCTCGGGATCGGCGATCACCGCCTCGGCCGCCGATTCCGCCTCGGGCACGAGCTCGGCCTCGGGCGCCGGCGGCGTTGCCGGCAGCACGCTCTCGACCGCCTGCTCGTCGGGCTCGCCGGCCGGGCTCTGCTCCTCGACGCGCTCGCTCATGCCTCTCCGTCCGGCTCGTAGCGGAGATCCTGGTGATGCAGCCGGTGGCCGAGCTTGTCGCGCTTCGCGGCGAGGTACCGGCGGTTCTCGGCGTTCGGCTCGACCTCGATGGGCACCTGGTCGACGACCGTGAGCCCGAAGCCCTCGATTCCGACGATCTTCTTGGGATTGTTCGTCAGCAGGCGGATGGTCGTCAGCCCGAGCTCGGCGAGGATCTGGTTGCCGATCCCGTAGTCGCGCGCGTCGGCGGGGAAGCCGAGCCGGAGATTGGCCTCGACGGTGTCGAGCCCTTCCTCCTGCAGCTCGTATGCCCGCAGCTTGTTCAGCAACCCGATCCCGCGTCCCTCCTGCGCCATGTAGAGCAGCACGCCGCGTTCCTCGGACGCGATCCGCTGCTGCGCGAGCTCGAGCTGCTCGCCGCAGTCGCAGCGCAGCGAGTGGAAGACGTCGCCGGTGAGGCATTCCGAGTGGACGCGAACGAGCACGTTCTCCTGCCCGTCGACCTCCCCGCGCACGAGCGCGAGGTGGGTCTTGCCCGACAGTCGCTCCCGGAACGCGATCGCGGTGAACTCACCGTAGGCCGTGGGGAGGCGGACGTGCGTCGTGCGCTCGACGAGCCGCTCGTGGCGGCGCCGGTACTCGATCAGGTCCTGGACGGTGATCAGCTTGATCCCGTGCCGCTCGCAGTAGGGGATGAGATCCGGGACCCGCGCCATCGTCCCGTCGTCGCGCATCACCTCGCAGACGACGCCGGCCGGGTTGAGGCCCGCGAGCCGCGCGAGGTCGACCGCGGCCTCCGTCTGGCCGGCCCGCTCGAGCACGCCGCCCCGGCGTGCGCGCAACGGGAAGACGTGGCCGGGCCGGACGAGATCGTCGGGGCCGCGCGACGGGTCGACGGCGACCTGGATCGTGCGCGAGCGGTCGGGAGCGGAGATGCCGGTGGAGATGCCGTCGCGCGCCTCGATGGAGACGGTGAAGGCCGTGCCGAACGGCGTCTCGTTGCGATCCGTCATCTGCTTCAGGTCGAGCTCGTCGCAGCGTTCCGGCGTCAGGCACAGGCAGATCAGGCCGCTTGCCGTGGGTCGCCATGAAGTTGATGGCCTCCGGGGTCGCGAACTGGGCGGCGATCGTGAGATCGCCCTCGTTCTCGCGGTCGGCGGCGTCGACGACGACGACGAACTTCCCCTGGCGGATGTCCTCGATCGCCTCCTCGACGCTCGCGAAGACTCGGTCCTTCGTTGCCGGCTCCATGGACGGGATCGTACCCGGGCTCATTCGGTCAGCGGCTCCCACACCAGCGCAGCCACGTCGAGCACGATCTCACGACCGCCCCGGACCTCGCCGGTGGCCACGCCCAGCGTGCGGTTCAGCCACGCGTAGTCGTGGTCTGCAGCGTGGACGATCGACGCGACGACCTCGCCGTTCGGCTCGGCGCGCGGGTCGCCGTAGCCGGTGAGCGTGAGGAGGATCGACTTGCCGTCGTCGGTCTCGATGGCGCCGGTGAGCAGCGGGAGCCAGATGCCGTCGGAACGGCGCCGCGCACGGTTCGCACCGCGGAAGCGGCCGGAGACGCGGCCCTCGCAGCGGCCCTCGGCCAGCAGGCAGCCTTTCGCCCTGTGCGTCCCAGGCCTCCGGGTAGCGGAAGGTGAGCCGGTAGAGAGGATCCAGCCTCATCGTGCGAGCAGCCGCTCGACGTACTTCGCAAGCACGTCGACCTCGAGATTCACCTCGTCGCCGGGCCCGAGCCCTCCGAGGGTCGTGACCGCGAGCGTATGCGGCACGAGCGCGACGGCGAACGCGTCGTCCTCGAGCGCGGCGACCGTCAGCGAGACGCCGGCCACCGCGATCGAGCCCTTCTCGACGCAGTAGCGCAGCACGTCCGGGGGCGCCTCGACGGTGAGCCGAACGCCGTCACCCTCCGGGCTCGACGGTGCGGAGGCGCCCGACGTCGTCGACGTGGCCCTGGACGATATGCCCGCCCAGAGGCTCACCGGCCCGCAGCGCCGGCTCGAGGTTGACCTCCGCGCCGGGCTCCGAGGCGGCCGAGCGTCGTGCGGCCGAGCGTCTCGGGCACGGCGTCGAACGCGATTCGGTCGCCGGCGACCTCGACCGCCGTGAGGCAACAGCCGTCGATCGAGACGGAGTCGCCGATCACGGTGTGCGCGGCAGTTGCGGGCGCCCGCACGACCAGCCGCACGCCGTCGGCGCCCCCCTCGACCGCGACGGCGATGCCCCGCTCCCGCACGATCCCCGTGAACACGCCACAAGGCTACGTCAGCCGCCGAGTGCGAGCGCTTCCAGCGTCTCGCGGACCAGCATCTCGCGGCCGCCGCTGCCCCCCGGGCCGCGCAGTCCGGCGCGCAGCTCCTCGACCGCCTCGGCCTGGTCCGGCGACAGCCGCGTCACGTCGACCGCCTCCACCTCGCGCTGCAGCTCGTCGTCCGTGACGTGCCTCGCGAGCCAGCGCGAGAGCACCGTCACCAGGTGGTTCTCAGGGGTCCCGGACATAGGCGGTCAGCATCGCATCCTCGCCGACCGCGCTCGACTGTGAAGTGACGTCAGCTCGACGGGTTGCGCGAGGTCTCCGAGCAGGTGGGGGCCGGTCCCGGACAGGAGCGGCGCGACGAACACGATCAGCTTGTCGACGAGGCCGGCGGCGAAGAACGCGGCGGCGAGCGTCGGCCCGCCCTCCAGCAGCAGCGTCTGCACGCCCTCGGCCGCAAGCGACTGCAGCTCGTCGTGCGAGCGGGCCGGGCCGGAGCTCGAGCTCCGCTCCCCCTGGAAGCGGCCCGCGCCCGAACGCGAGCCGCCTGGGCTGGCGGGCCGCTTCGACACCCCGGGCGTCGAGTCTCGGCAAGTCTGCGCGGACCGTGCCCATGCCGACGGCGACCGCGTCGGAGCGTGCCCTCAGCTCGTGCACGACGCGCCGGCTCTGCTCGCCCGAGAGCCAGCGACGGCCCGGTGCGGTCACCCGGCCGTCGAGCGTGGCCGCGACCTTGTAGGTGACGAACGGTCGGCCCAGCTGCGTCCAGGTGCGCCAGCCCTCGTTCTGGGCGCGGGCCTCGAAGCTGTCGACGAGCTCCACCTCGACCCCGGCCGCGCGGAGCCGCGCCGCGCCACCACCAGCGTCGACGCTCGGGTCGAGAGAGCCGATCACGACGCGAGCGATCCCGGCCGTGAGCACCGCATCGACGCACGGCGGCGTCCGCCCGTGGTGGGCGCACGGCTCGAGCGTCACGTGGAGCGTCGCTCCCCGTGCCTGCTCGCCTGCCGCCTCGAGCGCCCGGATCTCGGCGTGCGGCCCGCCGGCCCGCTCGTGCCAGCCCTCGCCGGCGATCTCGTCGCCGCGCGCAACGACCGCACCCACGACGGGGTTCGGGTGGGTGCTGCCGCGCCCCCGCTCGGCGAGCTCGAGCGCCCGCCCGAGCAGGCTCATCGGGCCATGTCCTCTGGGGACGCCACGCGGCCGATACCACCCGCCCGGGTGGGGGTCATCACGCGCCCCCCTTGGTCGGGGACGATAGCGGCGGAGTGCGCACGCGGTCGTGACGGAAGTGTGCCGATTACGTGCCGGCAGGCGGTCACGCGGCGAGCCGGGCAAGGTCACGGAAGGCCGCTCCCGGATCGGGCGCGCCGAAGATCGACGTGCCGCAGACGAACAGGCCGGCGCCCGCCTCGCGGAGCCGGTGGATGTTCTCCTCCCCCACGCCGCCGTCAACCTGCACGAGCACCCCCGGCGGGAGCAGGGCCCGCAGCCTGCCCACGCGGTCGAACGCCTCCGGCATCAGCTGCTGGCCCGAATAGCCCGGGTGGATGCTCATGCAGAGCGCGAGATCGACGCCGGCCGTTCTCGCCGCGACGGCCGCGTCCTCCGGCTCGGTCTCGGGGTTGAACGCGAGGCCCGCAGCGAGCCCGAGCGACCGGGCGGCGGCGACCACCTCGGGAAGGCGATCCCGCAGACCTCGTGGTGCACCGTGACGCTGTCGGCGCCCGAGTCCCGCAGCTCCGCGAAGTGGCGCTCCGGGTTGTCGACCATCAGGTGGCAGTCGACGACGGCGCCGCCGGCCCGCAGGAGCGGCGAGATCGAGCGCAGGACGACGGGTCCGATCGTCACCGGCGGGACGAAGTGCCCGTCGCCGACGTCGAAGTGGAAGATCCGCACCCCGGCCGCGAGCAGCGTCTCGAGCTGCTCGCCGAGCCGCGCGAAATCGGCCGCATAGAGGGACGGCTCGATCTCGATCGTTCCGGCCCACTCGTCCCAGCCCATCTGCGGATCCTACGGCCCGGGTCAGGCGGGGGCGCGCAGCCGGGCGATGAAGAAGCCCGCCGTCCCGTGCACGTGCGGGAGCGTGAGCAGGAACTCCGGGCGGCGCGGGTGGCGGAAGCGCGGCCACTCGTCTCCGAGCGGCTCCGGCTCGAGACCCGCCGCGTCCACCACGCGCCTCGTTCTCCGCAGCGTTGACGGTACAGACCGCGTAGACGATCGTACCGCCGCGGCTTCACCCTTCGCGCAGCCTCGCGGAGCAGCGCGAGCTGGAGCTCCGGCAGCGGCCGGGCACGCCAGCGCAGGTCCGGCCGCCGCGCGAGCACGCCGAGCCCGGAGCAGGGCGCGTCGACGAGGACGCGGTCGAAGCCCGTGAGCTCGGCTGCCAGCGCGAGCGCGTCGCCCTCGACGACGGTGACGTTGGTGGCCCCGAGCCGCTCGACGTTGGCGCGCAGCTCGGCCGCCCGCCCGGGATGCAGCTCGACCGCGACCACGTCGCCCGCCAGCTGCGTGGCCTTCCCGCCCGGCGCCGCGCACATGTCGAGCGTCCGCTCTCCCTCACGCGCGCCCACGACCACCCCGCCGAGCTGCGAGCCGACGCTCTGCGGCCAGACGAGGCCGCCGGCGAGCGCAGCCTCGTCGACCCGCTCGACGTGCAGCGCGGACGGCAGATCAGGGTCGGGCCGGCCGGCCACCGCCCCGGGCCGTCGGCTGTTGACGCGCACGACCAGCTCGCCGGGCTCGTTCTGCGCCCGCATCAGGGCCAGCGCATCCGCCGGGCCGAGCTCGGCCCACCACACCGCCGCGACCCAGTCCGGGTACGAGTGCCGCAGCGCCGCCTGCTCCGGGGTCGACTCCGGCAGCGCGTCCAGCAGCGGCCGCAGCCCCTCGGACAGCCGGCGCAGCACGGCGTTCGTGAACGGAACGGCGCGCTCGAGCCGCGCGCGGCGCACGAGCTCGACCGACTCCGAGACGGCCGCGTGGACGGCCACCTCCGAATAGGCGAGCTGGTACGCGCCCAGCCGCAGCGCCGCCCGCACCGGCGGGTCGAGCTTGCGCACCGGTCGGCGGCCGAGCGTCTCGATCCCGTGGTCGAGCGTCCGCACACGCTGGATCGTCCCGTACGCGAGGCGCTGCGCCAGCTGACGGTCGCGCGCATCCAGCTCGGCGGCCGCCGTCCGGAACGCCCGGTCGGCGTACGCATCGTGCTCGAAGACCCGCAGGATCGTCTCGTGGGCCGCGCGGCGCGCCGGCGAGATCAGCGCAGGCCCCGCAGGAACTCGTCGTAGCCCATCCGCTTCCGACCCTCCGGCTGCACCTCGAGCGGCACGAGCCGTCCGTCCTCGACGCGGGCGCGCCACACGATCACGGGTCGCCCGTGCAGCTCGGTGCGCGCTCCGATGTGCGGAGAGAGCGCACGGATGACCCGCAGCTGCTCCTCGGCCGGTGCTGCGGGATCGAGCTCACGGTCGGCGGCGGTCAGCTTGTCCGCGTAGGTCGCGCCGGTGGACGGCTGGGGCCGGAACTCGGGGGTGGCCGCGAGGACGTCGCCGAGCAGCTCGACCGCCAGCGGTGCGGCCCTGGCGTAGACGGCTCCGGCGTCGTCGTCGGGCTCGATCGGGAACGCGCGCTGCGCTGCGATCGGGCCCGCGTCGAGCTCCGGCGTCGTGCGATGGATCGTCACTCCGGTCTCCGGATCGCCGGCCATGATCGCGCGCTCCACGGGGGCCGCGCCCGCGCCAGCGCGGCAGGAGCGAAGGGTGCACGTTGAGCCAGAGCGCCCGGTCGAGCAGCACGGTCGGGATCAGCAGCCCGTAGGCGGCCACGACGACCGTGTCCACACCGAGCTCGACCTCGCCGCCGAGGCGCGGCTCCTGCCGGACCGCGATGCCGAGCCGCTCGGCCCGCTCCTTGGCCGGCGGTGGGCCGCTCCTCCGCCCGCGGCCCTGCGGGCGGTCGGGCCGCGTCAACAGATAGGCGATGTCGTGCTGTGCGGCCAGCCCTTCGAGGATGTCGGCCCCGAACGGCGCCGTGGCGGCAACCGCCAGCCGGGCCAATCGACGGGCCTAGCCGAACGAGAGCCGAGGACGCAGGGTGGCGAGTGCCGCCTTGCGGGCCTCGGGCGTCGTCCGGTCGATGATGAGGACGCCGTCGAGGTGGTCGAGCTCGTGCTGAGCGACCCGGGCGGCGAGCTCGGACAGCTCCAGCGTGAGCTCCGCGCCCTCTGTATCCAGGCCGGCCAGCGTCACCTCGATGCTCCGCTCGACCGGAACGGTCACGCCCCAGAGCGAGAGGCAGCCCTCCGTGTCCGAGTCCGTCTCCTCCGAGCGCTCGACGATCCGCGGATTGACGATCGTCCTCGGCTCGTCCTCGCCCGGCTGGAAGACGAAGATGCGCTGCAGCAGACCCACCTGAGTGGCCGCGAGCCCGACCCCGCGGGCGTCCTGCATGAGCCCCGTCATCCGCTGGGCGAGCCGGCGGAGATCGTCGTCGAAGAGCTCCACCTCGTGCGCCCTCAACCGCAGCGCCGGGTCCGGGTACTGACGGATCTGCGCGAGCGCCAGCCGACGTTTCGCTTCGACCTCGGGATCGACGTCCTCGTCGACCTCCGTCTCGTCCACTTCTGCCATGCCACAAAGCCTATCTAGCCGATCTAGAGGGCCTGCGGGTCGACGTCGACGACCACGGTCAGGCCCGCGCGCCGCATCGCCGCGGTCGCGCCGCTGAGCAGCTCCGCCGTCCGGGCGCCGAGCCGGCGGGGCTCGTCCGTCTTCGCCACGAGCTGGGCCCGGAAGCGCCCGCGGAGGCGCAGCAGCGGCGCGGGACCGAGCAGGTCTCGGTCGGCGAGGCCTGCCTTCAGCTCGGTGAGCAGGCGCAGCGGGGCGTCGGCGTCGCGGCCCGAGACGACGATGCGCACGAGGTGCCGGAACGGCGGGTAGCCGAGCTCGCGGCGGCGCTCCAGCTCCTCCGTGAGAAAGCCGGCGACGTCGTGGCGGGCGGCATGGAGAATCGGGCGTGCGTCGGGCTGGAAGGTCTGGACGAGCACGCGGCCCGGCGCGTCGCGACCGCTCCGGCCGGCGAGCTGCGTGACGAGCTGGAACGTCCGCTCCTCGGCGCGGAAGTCCGGGAGCGCGAGGCCCGTGTCGGCATCGACGACCGCGGCGAGCGCGACGCCCGAGAAGTGATGGCCCTTCGCGACCATCTGCGTCCCCAGCAGCACCGCCCGGTCGGTGGCCGAGAACCGCCGCAGCGCGTCGGCCAGCGCCTCGGGGTTGCCCGCCGTGTCCGCGTCCAGGCGGATCAGCTCGAGCTCCGGCAGGCGCTCGGCGAGCTCGCGCTCCAGCCGCTGCGTCCCGGCGCCGAGGCGCGCCATCTCCGCCGATCCGCAGGCCGGACAGGTCTGCGGGGCCGGCTCCGCGTGGGCGCAGTGATGGCAGCGCAGGCGCCCGTCCCGGTGCAGGACGAGCGAGACGTCGCAGTTCGCGCAGCGAGGCGTCGTCCCGCAGGCGCGGCAGTGGAGCGCAGGTGCGACGCCGCGGCGGTTGAGCAGCAGGATCGCCTTGCCGCCGCCATCCTGGATCGCGCCCAGCGCGGCGAGCAGCGGCGCGGAGAGCGGATAGCCCCGCTCGCGTCGGAGATCGACGATCTGCACCGGCGGCAGCGGCCCGCCGAGCCGGACGCCGAGGTCGAGCCGCTCGAGCCGCGCCCAGCTCTCCGGCCGGGGCGTCGCACTGCCGTAGACGGCGACCGCGTGCTCGAGCGCCGCGCGCTTCGCGGCGACCGTGCGCGCGTCGTAGCGCGGATCGGACTCCTGCTTGTAGGCGGCGTCGTGCTCCTCGTCGATGCAGATCAGGCCCAGCCCGCGGAGCGGGGCGAATACCGCGGAGCGGGCGCCGACGACGATCCGGGCCTCGCCCGAGGCTATGCGCTGCCGCTCGTCGCGCCGCTCGGCAGCGCCGAGGCCCGAGTGGAGGATCGCGACCCGGTCGCCGAAGCGGGCGCGGAAGCGGCCCACCGTCTGAGGGGCCAGCGCGATCTCCGGCACGAGCACGATCGCTCCCAGCCCGCGCTCGAGCGCGGCCGCGCAGGCCTGCAGGTAGACCTCGGTCTTGCCGCTCCCGGTCGCGCCGTGGAGCAGGAGGTGCGCGCCGGTGCCGGCGTCGAGCTCGCCGACGATGCGGCCGACGGCGTGCCGTTGCGAGGCGCTCAGCTCCGCCGGAGGCGCCTCGCCGACGAGCGACTGACGCTCTGCGGGATGAGGCTTCTCGGCGCGGCGCGCAGCCTTGTACGGCGCGACGAGAGCGAGCGCGCGGCCCGGCGTCGACCCGTAGTAGCCGGCGATCCAGAGCGCGAGATCCACCAGCGCCTCCGGCACCTCGTCGACGACGCGCTCGACGGGCGCCGCCTCGACTCCCGCCGGCGGGGCGTTGTCGAGCTCGACCACGACGCCGCGGGCACGCGCGTTCCCGAAGCGAACCGCGACCACGGACCCCCGGCGCACGCCGTTCTCGACCGTGTACGTGAAGGGCCGCGCGAGCGCGCGGGTGGTGATCAGCGGGTAGACGGTCGCGAAGCGGGCCACGGCCAGCCAGCGTAGTGCTTCGAGTCGATGCTTGTGATCCGCGCACGAGACGATCGCGGAGCCAGCAACGACCCGCCGCCGAAGCCGGGCTTGCCCCGGCGGGAGGCTCAGCTGCGGGCGAGTGACGCAAGAGCCGCCGGGCGCTGTGCCGGCTCCGCAAACGAACGACCCCACGGCGACGTCCTCGAGGAGGGGGTCAGTGGGGGAAGCTAGGGGTTCCCCTGCTTTCTAGGCGCCGGCGGCGACGAGGATGAAGTCGGTGGCGAAGCCGAGGAAGAGGCCGAGCAGCATTCCCTGGTACAGAAGGGACTTGGACCCGAGCTTGCTGCAAACGCCGATCAGCTCGACGACGACGTACAGGATCGATCCCGCCGCGAGCGCGAGGAACGCGACGGACAGCGCGGTGCTCGTCCAGGCCTGGCCGACGACCGTGCCGAGGAACGTCGGCCCGCCGCCGATCAGCCCGAGCAGGGCGAGGAAGCCCCAGCTCGGCCGCTCCGTCTCGCGGGTCAGAGGCGCGACGATGCCGAACCCCTCGGTCGCGTTGTGCAGGCTGAAGCCGATGATCAGCGCGACCGCGAGCGCGACCTCGCCGGCCGCCGCGGACTGGCCTATGGCGAGGCCCTCCGAGAAGTTGTGGAGACCGATACCGACCGCGATGAACACCGCGAGTAGCCGCGCGGGAGACAGCGAGGCGAGCCCCCGGTCGGCAGCTCCGAACTCGGCCGTCGCCGCAGCGCCGGGTCCGATCAGCGCGCGCCTTGCCCGCTGCCGCTTCATCCAGGCGTCGTAGCTCACCAGGCTCAGCAACCCGACCGCGAATCCGACAGCGAGCAGCGTCGCAAGGCCCAGAAAGCGCGCGTCGTTGCCGCCCTTCAGCGCAGCGTCGATCGGCTCGACCGCCGCGGTCAGCACGTCCCAGAGCAGGAACAGCAGGACTCCGGTGGCCGTGGCGGTGAGGAAGGACGTCAGCGCGGGCGGCACGTTCCGCATCCGCCCGATCGGCAGGCCGAGGAAGACCGTCAGTCCGGCGATGGCTCCGAGCAGGAGGATCTGGGCTGTGGACAAGCGGGCGGGGTCTCCCTTGCAGTCGGTGTAAGGGTCACCTTACAAAGAGCCGGCAACTATAGTGACCTGGTCCTTTGGAGGGGAGAGGCATGGCCCAGGGCCACTCGATCGACGACTACCTCGAGACGATCTACTTCCTCGCCTTTCCGATCGGCGAGTACCGGCCGCAGACCAGCGGGTCGCCCACGCTGGCATCGCGTGTGGCCGAGATGCTCGGCGTCTCGCGGGCCTCGGCCGGCGAGATGCTGCGCCGGCTCGAGGCCGAAGGCCTCATCGAGCGCGGGAAGCAGAGGGAGGCGCTGCTGACGGCGGCCGGCCGGACCCGCGCCGAGCACGTCGTGCGGCGCCACCGGATCATCGAGCGCCTGCTGACGGACTTCATGGGCTACACGGCCGCCGAGGCGCACGTCCACGCCGACGAGCTCGGCGACACGTTCTCCGACGAGATGATCGACCGCATCGACGAGCGCCTCGGCCATCCCGACCGCTGCCCGCACGGCTGGCCGGTGGACACCGACTTCGAGCAGGCCGAGAACCGCGAGCTCGTCGCCCTGGCCGAGCTCGAGCCGGGCCGCCGTGCGACGATCGTCCGGCTGGCCGAGCACGACGGCGACCTGCTGCACTGGTTCTACGCCGAGGGCTTCGTCCCGGGCGCGGAGCTCGAGGTGCGCGCCGCCCAGCCCGAGGCCGGGCAGCTCACGGTCGCGCTGGAAGGCGGCGAGCGGGCGATCGGCGAGAAGGCTGCGGCGGGTCTGTTCGTCCGCCAAGCGTCCGCCTCGGCCATGCCGTAGGCATATTGCGCCGGTAGGCGCCAGCTGCAGCTGACTGCCGCCAAGTGGCTTCACCAGTGCGGTTGCCGCCCGGCGAGATGGCCACGAACCGCCTTGCTCCGTAGGCCGTTCCGGCTGGATCTGGGCAGGGATTGGGCAGAGATGCGGCCCGCCGCCGAGGCAGCCCGCCCATGAGAGAGTAGGGTCGGCGAACGATGGCCCTTCCTGACTACCAGACATTGATGCGCCCTCTGCTCGACGGAGTACGCCGCTGGAGGCGAGCGGCGTATCGCCGACGTGCGCGCGGCGCTGGCGGCAAGATTCGGGCTAACCGAAGAGGAACTCGCTCAAAGGCTCCCAAGCGGGCTGGCGAAGACGTTTAACAACCGGGTCGGCTGGGCTGCCACGTACCTGTACCGCGTGGGGTTGCTTGCGAGGCCGCGACGCGCGGTCGTACACGATCACGGAACGCGGCGAGAGGTCCTGGCCGCGAACGCCGAACGCGTTGACCTCGCCGTGCTCTCGCAGTTCCCCGAGCTCGCTGAGTTCACGAAGGTGAGCGGCACGCATGTCGGCGTGCCGACCGAGGAGACCGGCGCGGCGGAGACGGCTACGCCCGAGGAGCGCATCGATGCCGCCTACCAGGAGTTGCGCCAGGCGCTGGTTGCAGAGTTGCGAGACAGAGTCCTCACTGTCTCGCCGACGGCGTTCGAGGACCTCGTGCTCGATGTGTTACACGCCATGGGCTACGGGGACGGACCGAGCACTCCCGGCTGCGGACGGGAGTCAGCGGGGACGCTGGGATCGACGCGCGTGATCCGCGAAGACCGACTCGGCCTCGACGTTGTCTACGTTCAGGCCAAGCGATGGCAGGCGACGGTCGGTCGTCCCGAGGTACAGGGCTTTGTCGGTGCCTTGCAAGGCGCGAGGCCCGCCAAGGGGATCATGTTCACCGCCTCGACCTTCTCCAGCGGCGCGCACGAGTACGCCGCGAGCGTGACGCCGCGCGTCGTCCTTGTGGACGGCCAGAGGCTCGCCACTCTCATGATCGACCACGACGTCGGCGTCAGCAGCGACCGCGAGACGTACGCCGTGAAGCGCGTGGACAACGATTACTTCGGCGACGACGCTTAGGTGCTCGAAGCTGCCAGTAGATCTGCCCTAGCCCGGCCGCCGACGGCGCTCGAAGAAGCAGAACCGGGCGGTGCAGGCCCCGAAGAGCGGCAGATGTCAGCGGCAGCTTGCTGCCGCGAAGGAAGCCGGCCCTACCGGCCTGAAGTCGTCATGCCAACGGCGAAGCCGAGGCGGACTTCAGGCCGGACGCGTGCGCGCAGGATCTCCGCCTTGTCCGTCCGCTCCCACGTGAAGTCCGCGTCGTCGCGCCCGAAATGGCCGTACGCGGCCGTCTTGGCGTAGATCGGGCGCCGCAGGTCGAGATCGCGCAGGATCGCCGCCGGGCGCAGGTCGAAGTGCTCGCCGACGAGCTCCTCGATCCGCTCCACCGGGACCCGCTCGGTGCCGAAGGTGCGCACCGTGATCGACACCGGACGCGCCACTCCGATCGCGTACGCGACGTTGATCTCGACCCGGTCGGCCAGCCCTGCGGCGACGACGTTCTTCGCCACGTAGCGCGCCGCGTAGGCCGCCGAGCGATCGACCTTCGTCGGATCCTTGCCGGAGAAGGCGCCGCCTCCGTGGCGTGCCGCGCCGCCGTACGTGTCGACGATGATCTTGCGCCCGGTGAGCCCGGTGTCGCCCATCGGGCCGCCGATCACGAACTTGCCGGTGGGGTTGCAGTAGAAGAAGCCCTTGTCCTCGAGCAGCCGCGCGTCGTCGTACATGTGCCGGGGCAGGATCGGGTGCAGGACGTGCTCGGCGAGGTCCGGCTTGATCAGCGAGTCCCCGTCCAGCCCCTCGCGGTGCTGGGTGGAGATCAGCACCCGCTCGATCTCGGTCGGGACCTGGCGGCCCTGGTCGTCGAGCTCGTAGCGGATCGTGACCTGGGCCTTGCCGTCCGGCCGCAGGTACGGGAGCACGCCGGCCTTGCGCACCTCGGCCAGCCGCCGGCAGATCTTGTGCGCGAGCATGATCGGGAGCGGCATCAGCTCCTCGGTCTCGTTCGTCGCGTACCCGAACATCATCCCCTGGTCGCCGGCGCCCACCCTGTCGAGCGGGTCGCGGTCGCCGGGCTCGTGCTGGGCCTCGTAGGAGGCGTCCACGCCCAGGGCGATGTCGGCGGACTGCTCGTCGAGCGCGACGATCACGCCGCACGTCTCGGCGTCGAAGCCGAACTTGGCCCGCGTGTAGCCGATGTCCGAGATCGTGCGCCGCGCGAGCCGCGGGATGTCGACGTACGTGTTGGTCGTGATCTCGCCGGCGACGACGACGAGCCCGGTCGTGATCAGCGTCTCGCAGGCGACGCGCCCGACCGGGTCCTCGGCGAGGACCGCGTCGAGGATCGCGTCGGAGACCTGGTCCGCGACCTTGTCGGGATGGCCCTCCGTGACGGACTCGGAGGTGAAGAGGAAGGAGCGGCCGGCCATCGGCGGCGAAGGCTACCGGAGCCGGCAGCGCACCCGTCTACTTGATCTCGAGGAACGCCTTGAACGTGTTCGTGTCGCCCGAGGCGGTGCCGTAGGCGAGGAACGAGGTGACGTGCTCGAGGTTCGACGTCGCCTGCGGCGGGAGCGACTGGCCGGCGAGGGAGGCGAAGCTGTCGATCAGCGGGACGGTGTCCTTGATGTTCACGTAGAAGATCCCGGTCGTATCGCTCGGGAGGCCGGCCGCGTTCGTCGCCCCCTTGAAGACCGGATCGTCGGCGAGCTTGTCGCCGCTCGCCGTGAGGCCCGTGATCCCGCTCTCCGCGGTGGTGACGACGAGCTTCCCGTCGACGGCCGCGTAGTAGATCGGGAATGTTGCGGACCGTGAGCTTCTTGGCCTGGACGCCGCCGACGTTGACGGTCTCGACCGTCGTCCCGAGCGCGACGAGCCGCTGCGCCGGTGACCTTGTCGATGCGTCGCGACCGCGCCCGGCGCATCGCTCTCGGTGAGCACGAGCGTCACCTCGGGCAGCGGCGAGCCGGCGCGGACGTAGAGCGCGCCCTCGCCCGACAGCAGCTTCGTCAGATCGTCGGTCGTGATGCCGAGCTGCGCCAAGCCCTGTCGTGAACTGCTGCAGCGACGGGTTCGAGGCCACCTTCGCGAGCTGCGCGCCGAGATCGTCGAACCCGACGTAGACGAGCGCGCCGGACGGCACCTCGGAGATGAGCGCCGGCTTGAACGTCTTGGCGCCGGCCGGCGCCCTTGACGACCGCCGTGAGCTCGAGCCCGTTGTCCGTGGCCGCCAGCGCGGCCGCGATCGACTGCAGCGTGGAGAGGCTGGCGGCCGCGCCGCCGGCCGTGCCGCCACGGCTCTGGACCTCGTGCGCGATCGGCCGAGCCGTCCGCGTAGACCTTGACCAGCGCGTCGCTGGGCAGCGCGGCGAACGCCGACTTGAAGGCCTCGTTGTCGGCCAGCGACGTGCCGCTTGCTGTTCGCAGCCGAGACTGCGGCGAGCGTGGCCGCCGAGTCGGCGACGACCGTCCAGCCGTCGATCACCTTCTGCGACGGGGAGGACGGCCCGCCGGCCTTGTCGAGCTGCTGGATCAGGGAGTCGAGCGCGGCCTTGTCCTTGGGCTGCGTCGCCAGGAACGCCTTCGTGGACGCGGTCAGCGCGAGGACGGAAGCGGCGGTGTCGGGGCCGAGCGCCGCCTTCACGTCGCTCCAGTTGACCCCGGCGTCTCAGCATCTTCGACTGGATCGCGGTCGGTGAGCTGATGCTCGTCCGGGAACAGCGCGAGCAGCGAGTCCAGGTTCTTCCACTGGCTGCCGCTGAAATCCGTGTTGGCGTAGACGTAGACCGGCGCCTTCGCGGGGACGAGGCTCGCGCTGGCCGGGAACCGACCCGCCGCCGCCGGAGCTGTTCGAGCTGCCCCCGCAGCCCGCGGCCACGATCCCGACCGCCGCGGCGAGCGCGACTAGGAGCAGGCGGGGCCGACGCATGCCACCAACCTTACTCACTCGGCGGTCGGTTGTCTCCCCATCGAGCACAGCGGCGAGGTCGCTGAGCCGCTCGCCGGCGAGCACCCGGCACACACCGTTCGTGATCGGCAGCTCGACGCCGATCCGCCGCGACAGATCGCGCAGCACGGGCGCCGTCGTCAGGCCCTCGACGGTGCCGACCTGGGCCACCGCCTCCTCCGGCGTGGCGCCGCGGGCGATCAGCTCGCCGGCACGGCGGTTGCGACCGTGGCTGCTCCAGCAGGTGACCATGAGGTCGCCCATCCCCGCCAGCCCGGCGAAGGTCTCGCCGCGCGCGCCGAAGGCCTCGCCGAGCCGCACCATCTCGGCGACGCCGCGCGTGATCAGCGCCGCCTTGGCGTTGTCGCCGAGGCCCAGCCCGTCGACGCCGCCCGCGGCCAGCGCGATCACGTTCTTCGCCGCCGCGCAGAACTCGACGCCGACGAGGTCGTCGTTGACGTAGACGCGGAAGAGCGGCGGAGTTGACGGCCTCCTGGAGCGTCCCGGCGAGCTCGCCGTCGACGCTCGCGATGACGGCCGCGGCGGGCAGGCCGTCCGCCACCTCCTCCGCGAAGTTCGGGCCCGAGAGCACCGCCGCAGGGCGACCGTGCACGAGCGTCGACAGCCGCTCGCCGGTCGCAGGGTCGAGTCCCTTGGTGAGGCTGAGCACCGGCGCCGAGCCGGGCAGCGCGGCGACAACCGCACCGAACGCATGGCTCGGCACGGCGAGCGACGACGAGATCGGCGTCCGCCGCCGGCGCCCGGTCGAGGGTGCACGCGTCGACCCCGGAGAGGTCGACGTTGCGGCAGGTAGCGCGGGTTCCGGCCCGTCGCCCGGATCGCGTGCACCTGCTCCGGGTCGCGGCAGCAGAGCGTCACCTCGTGGCCGCGGCCCACGAGCACGCCGGCGAACGCCGTGCCCCAGGCCCCGCACCCGACCACGGCGACGTTCACGCGCGGCGGACGAAGTCGATCGAGACGGGGACGCCCGCCAGCGCGAACCGGCTGCGGAGCTCGTTCTCGACCCAGTAGCCGTAGTCGCGCGTGATCAGGCCCGGGATCGTTGACGAAGAAGCGGAAGCGCGGCGGCCGCGAGGTGATCTGCGTGCCGTACAGCAGGTTCAGCCTGCGCCCGCCGCGGGCCGGCGGCTGGCGGCTCTCGCGCAGCTCGCCGAGGAAGCGGTTCAGCTCGCCGGTCGGGATCCGGCTCGAGTGCTTTGCGAACAGGGTCTCGACGCGGTCGAGCACCCGCCCCACGCCACGCCCGGACAGCGCGGAGACGGCCACGAGCGGCGGCCGCTGCCGCAGGCGGCTCTCCAGCCGCGGGCGGACGTCCTCGATCCCGACGGTCGTGACGTCCCACTTGGAGAGCACGGCGAGCGTCGAGCACTGCGCCTTGCGGGCCACGTCCGCGACCGCGAGATCCTGGTCGACCACGCCCTCGCTCGCGTCCACGAGCACCAGCGCGACGTCCGCGCGCTCGGCCGCCTCCAGCGCGCGCAGCTCCGAGTAGTACTCGATGCCCTGCCGCTGCTTGCGCTTGCGGCGCAGCCCGGCGGTGTCGACGAGCACGAACGTCGTGTCCCCGCGGTGGAGCACGGTGTCGATCGAGTCGCGGGTCGTGCCCGGGATGTCGGAGACGATCACCCGCTCCTCGCCCAGCATCGCGTTCAGCAGGCTCGACTTGCCGACGTTCGGCCGGCCGAGGATCGCGACCCGAATCGCCTCGGCGCCGATCGCGAGCCGCCCGTGGCCGGGCAGGCGCGCCACGATCGCGTCGAGCAGATCGCCGGTGCCGTGGCCGTGCAGGCCGGACAGCGGGATCGGGTCGCCGAGCCCGAGGCGGTGGAACTCGAACGCGAGCGTGTCGGCGTCCGGGTCGTCGATCTTGTTGGCGAGCACGAGCACCGGCTTGTGCGCCGCACGCAGGATCGTGGCGAGCTCCTCGTCGCCGGGCGTGATGCCTGCCCGCGCGTCGGTCACGAACAGCACGAGGTCCGCCTCCGCCACGGCGGTGCGCGCCTGGTCGGCGATCGAGCGCGTGATCGGCGACGGGTCGACGATGTCGACGCCGCCCGTGTCGATGAGCAGGAAGCGCTTGCCGTTCCAGTCGCAGAGCAGCTCCTTGCGGTCGCGCGTCACGCCCGGGGTCTCGTGCACGACGGCCGAGCGCGAGACGGTGAGGCGGTTGACGAGCGTCGACTTGCCGACGTTGGGGAAGCCGACGATCGCGACGGTGCCTGCGATCTCCTCGCCGGAGTCGGGAGGGCTCTCTCTAGGCGGGCTGGCGCGCACGCACGATCTCCTCGATCCGCGTCACGACGTCGTCGACGTCGAGGTCGGTGGTGTCGATCTCCACCGCGTCGTCGGCCGGCCGCATCCGCGCCGCGTCGCTCTCGTCGCGGGCCCGGAGATCGGTGGCGAGCGCGTCCGCGCCGATCTCCGGCCGCTCCGAGAGCCGCCGCCGCGCCCGGATGTCGCGATCGGCCACCAGGTAGACCTTCACCTCGGCGTCGGGGAGGACGACCGTCCCGATGTCACGCCCTTCGATCACGGAATCGCCCTCGTCCGCCAGCGCGCGCTGGCGGCGCCGCATCACCTCGCGCACCTCGGCGTGGCGCGCGACCACCGGGACGAGCCGGTCGACGCTCGAGCGCCGGATCGCGGCAGTCACGTCGGCCCCGTCCACGAAGACCCGGCCCGCCTCGTCGAAGGTGACCGGATGATCCTCCGCGAGCCGGCCCAGCGCGCCTCCTTCCCCCAGCGGCACCGCCTTGCCCATCGCCACCCAGGTCAGCGCCCGGTACATCGCCCCCGTGTCGAGGTAGCGGAAGCCGAGCCGGTCGGCCAGCCGGCGGGCGACCGTGCTCTTACCCGCGCCCGCAGGCCCGTCGATCGTGACGTTCACCGTTGAACCACCGACTCGAGAAGGTCAAAAAATCCGGGGAAGCTTACAGCGACGGCCTCCGCCCCTCCGATCGTCACGCCCTCGCGCGAGACGACGCCCGCGACGGCGCCGAGCATCGCGATGCGGTGGTCGCCCGCGCTCTCCATCCGGCCGCCCCGCAGCCGGGCCGGGACGCCCGTGATCTCCCAGCCGTCCGGACATTCCGTGATGTGCGCGCCGAGCGCGCTCAGCGACTGCGCCACGACGGCGATCCGGTCGGTCTCCTTGACGCGCAGCTCCTGCGCGCCGTAGACGACGCTCTTGCCGTGGGCCATCGCGGCCACGAGCGCGAACAGCGGCAGCTCGTCGACCATGCCCGGCACCTCGCTGGGCCCGATCGACGTGGCGACGAGCTCGGCCGGCTGCACCTCGAGGTCGGCCACGGGCTCGCCTCCCGCCGAGCGGCGGTCGAAGACCCCGATGCGGGCGCCCATCCGCTCCAGGACGTCGAGGAAGCCGGTGCGCGTCGGGTTCACGTTGACGCCGCGCACGATGAGACGCGAGCCCGACACGAGCGTGGCCGCCGCCGAGGAACGGGGCCGCCGAGGAGAAGTCTCCCGGGATCTCGAGGTCGAGCGGCGGCAGCCGCTCGACCGGCCAGACCGAGACGGCGTCGCCCTTGCGGGTGACGCGGACGCCGAGGCGGCGAAGCATCACCTCCGTGTGGTCCCGCGTGGCCGTCGGCTCGACGACGGTCGTCGGGCCCGACTCGGCCAGCAGCCCGGCGAGGAGCACGCTCGACTTCACCTGTGCGCTCGCCTGCGGGAGGCGGTAGCGGATCGGCCGGAGGCGCGCGCCCTCGATCGTGGCCGGCAGCGTGCCGCCGGTCGTCTCGATCCGGGCGCCCATCCGGCCCAACGGGTCTTCGACCCGCAGCGGCCGCGCCGAGAGCGACTCGTCTCCGACGAGCTCGAAGCGCCCGTCCTGGCCGGCGAGCACGCCGCTGAACAGCCGGAGGACGGTCCCCGCGTTGCGGCAGTCGATCGGCCGGCCCGGGGGTCGGAGCCCGCGCAGCCCGACGCCCTGGATCCGCACGACGTCGCCTCCGTCAGAGACGCGCGGCGCCGAGCGAGCGGACGATGTCGAGCGCGACGTCGGTGTCCGCCGCGTGGCCGAAGCCCCGCAGGACCGTCTCGCCCTCGGCGATCGCCCCGAGCAGGACGCCGCGCTGGCAGATGCCCTTCACGGCAGGCACGGCGATGACGCCGTCCAGCGCGACCGCGGGCTCGACCCTCACAGCGCCGCCGAGATCTCGACGCCGTAGCCCTGGCCCTCCAGCAACTCCGCGGCGCGGGCCGCGTCGCGCTCGCCGGCGACGAGCAGCGTGAGCGTGCCGCCGCGCTCGGGCGAGATGTGGCGGAACTCGAAGTCCTCGATGTTGATCCGCTCCGCGCCCAGCGCCTGCGTGATCGCCGCGAAGACGCCGGGGCGGTCGGGCACGTGCACGCGCACGCGCTGCAGCTCGCTCGGGTCCGGGTACGCGCCCTCCAGCATCCGGCGCCGGTTACCCGCCGCCTCGCCGATCCAGCGGGCGAGATAGCCGGCGTCGGCCGCCGCGAGCGCGCGCTCCAGCCGCTCCAGCGAGCGCCGGTGCTCCGCGAGCGACTCGAGCAGCGCCGCGCGGTTCTCGAGGAAGATGTCGACCCAGATCCGGGGGTTCGCGCCGGCCACGCGGGTCATGTCCATGCAGCGAGCCCCCCGCCCCGGCGACCGGATCGTGGCCCTCGATGCGGCTCGAGCCGGCCTGGTTGACGAGCAGGTTCGCGAGCGCGTGCGGGAGATGGCTCGTCACCGCGACGAGGCGGTCGTGCGCGTCGGGGTCGACCGCGACCGGGGTCGCGCCGAGCGCCGAGACGAAGCCGTGCACGAGCCGGTACCGCGCGGGATCCGTGCCCGAGAGCGGCGTCAGGAACCAGGTCGCGCCCTCGAACAGATCGGGCCGCGCACCGCCCGGGCCGCGCACCTCCGAGCCGCAGACCGGATGGCCGCCGACGAATCGCGCGACGCCGCCGGCCGACGCGCAGACGGCGGACTTCGTCGAGCCCACGTCGGTGACCGTGCAGCCGTCCTCGCTCGCCGCCAGCACGGCCGCCGTCACGGCCGGAAGCTGGGTCACCGGCGCGGCCACGACCGCGAGCTCGGCGCCGGCGAGCGCCTCCTGCAGCGAGCCGGCCGGAACGTCGACCGCGCCCCGGCGCGCGGCCTCGGCGAGCGCGTCGGCGTCGGGATCGAAGCCGGTGATGCGCTCGACGGCGCCGCGCCCGCCTCGCGGCGAGTCCGATCGAGGCGCCGATGAGTCCGGTGCCGACGAGGGCGAGCCTGCTGACCGGCATTCAGGTCACGGAGATGGTTGTCGCGCGGGTCCTGCCGCATCAGCTCGGCGACGCGGAAGGCGAGGTCGAGCGACTGGCGCGCGTTCAGCCGCGGATCGCAGAGTGTCTCGTACCGGGTGTCCAGGTGCTCCTCGAGCACGGCCGCCGAGCCGCCGACGCACTCCGTCACGTCGTCGCCGGTGAACTCGAGATGGACGCCGCCCGGCCAGACCGCCTCACCGCGGCAGGCGGCGAAGAAGCCCTCGATCTCGCCCAGGATCGCGTCGAAGCGGCGCGTCTTGCGCCCGCCGTCGAGCGTGATCACGTTCGCGTGCATCGGGTCGCAGACCCAGACCACGGGGTGCCCGGCATCGCGGACGGCGCGCAGCAGAGGCGGCAGCAGCTCCCGCACGCGGTCGACGCCCATGCGGGAGATCAGCGTCAGCCGGCCGGGCAGACGGCCCGGGTCGAGCCGCTCGCAGACTGCGAGGATCTCCTCCGCGGTGGCGGTCGGGCCGACCTTGAGCCCGAGCGGGTTGTGGACGCCGGAGAAGAACTCGACATGCGCGCCGTCCGGCTGCCGCGTCCGCTCGCCGACCCAGAGCATGTGCGCGGAGCAGTCGTACCAGTCGCCGGTCAGCGAGTCGCGGCGCGTCAGCGGCTCCTCGTAGGAGAGCAGCAGTCCCTCGTGGCTCGTCCAGACGTCGACCTCGTGCAGCTGATGCTCGTTCGCCAGGTCGATGCCGCAGGCCTCCATGAAGCGCAGCGCCCGCTCGATCTCGGTCGGCGATCACCTCGTAGCGGCGGCCCTCCGGCGAGCCGGCGACGAACTCCTGGTTCCAGACGTGCACCTGGTTCAGGTCGGCGAAGCCGCCCTTCGTGAACGCCCGCAGCAGGTTGAGCGTGGCCGCCGACTGGTGGTAGCCGCGCAGGAGCCGGTCCGGGTCGGGGATCCGCGCCTCGGGAGTCGGGGCGTCGTCGTTCACCATGTGCCCGCGGAACGACGGGAGCTCGAGGTCGCCGACGCGCTCGGTCGGGCTCGAACGGGCCTTGCCGAACTGGCCGGCGATCCGCCCCACCTTCACGACCGGCAGCGACGCGCCCCACGTCAGAACGGCCGACATCTGGAGCAGGATCTTCAGCTTCTCCCGGATCATGGGCGCCGTGAACTCCCGGAACGACTCGGCGCAGTCGCCCGCCTGGAGCAGGAACGCGCGACCCTCCGCGACCTTGGCGAGCCCGGCGCGCAGCGCCCGCGCCTCCCCGGCGAAGACGAGCGGCGGCAGCTCGGCGAGCTGGCCGCGGACCGCGTCGAGCCGCGCCGGATCCGGCCACTCGGGCTGGTGCTCGGCGGGAACGTCGCGCCAGGACTCGCGCGTCCAGGCCTTGGGGGTGGCTGCCACGCCTCAAGTCTACGGATCGGGACTTCCGCGATAATCGCACGACCGTGCGCATCTTCTCGGGCATCCAGCCGACCGGCGCCAAGCACTTCGGCAACTACAGCGGCGGCTTCCGCCAGTACGCGGCGACCCAGGAGCAGGGCGAAGGCTTCTTCTGCATCGTCGACCTGCACTCGATCACCTCCGAGCACGACCCCGAGGCGCTGCGCGTCTCGACGCTCGACCTGGCGGCGATGCTGTTCGCGACCGGCCTGGACGCCGACCGCTCGACCGTCTTCGCGCAGAGCCACGTGACCGCGCACGCCGAGGCGGCCTGGCTGCTGGCGGCGGTCACGAGCTACGGCCAGCTCGGCCGGATGACGCAGTTCAAGGACAAGGGCGACCGGCAGGAGTTCGTCTCCGCGGGCCTGTTCACGTACCCGGTCCTGATGGCCGGGGACATCCTGCTCTACCAGACCGACGTGGTGCCGATCGGCGACGACCAGCGCCAGCACCTCGAGCTCACGCGCGACGTCGCCGAGCGGTTCAACTCGCGCTTCGGCGAGACGTTCACGATCCCGACCGGCCAGTATCCCGAGGCGGGCGCGCGGATCATGGACCTGCAGGAGCCCGAGCGGAAGATGTCGACCACGGGCGGGACGCCGCAGGGGACGATCCTCATCGCCGACTCTCCGGACGTCGTGCGCAAGAAGATCAAGAGCGCCGTCACCGACTCGGGCCGCGACGTGCGCTACGACCTCTCCGAGAAGGCCGGGATCTCGAACCTGATCGAGATCATGTCGGTCGCGACCGGAGAGCCGTTCTCCGCCATCGAGTCCCGCTACGACGGCACCGGCTACGGCCCGTTCAAGCAGGACGTCGCCGAGGCCGTCGTCACGCTGCTGGAGCCGATCCAGGCGCGCTACGACGAGCTGCGCGCCGACGAGCCGGGCCTCCGCGCGCTACTGGCTCAGGGCGCCGAGAAGGCGCGCGCGGTCGCGGCGCCGACGCTCGAGACGATGTACGAGCGCATGGGCTTCGTGAGCCGCCGAGCCGCCGGAAGTCCGGCCCGGCTGCGCCGAGGCCATGACGACTTCCGGCGGGAGATCTACCTTCTTCCGCGGCAGCAAGCCGCCGCTCCCATCTGCCGC
This sequence comes from uncultured Actinomycetes bacterium, assembly GCA_963773175.1. Classification (GTDB taxonomy): domain Bacteria; phylum Actinomycetota; class Thermoleophilia; order Gaiellales; family Gaiellaceae; genus CAVZAC01. Next base: position 88,967 of record CAVZAC010000003.1, on the reverse strand, counting down.
TCTTCGACCGGCGCGGGGCTAACGCCGGACCCGCCCCTGCTCCAGCTGGACATACTCGCGCTGAACCGGGCCGTCGTAGACTCGGCCGTGTGCTCAGGCGACAGGCAATCGGACTCTGCCTCGCCTGCCTTGTAGTACTCGCGCTAGGACGCGCGGGCTCCGCCGGCACATCCCTACCCCGGCCGCAGCAGACCGCTTCATCGCGCGGCGTCCAGGCCCGGCTCGACTACCACGCCAACGCTGACGGTTTCTCGGACGACAACTACATACGCCTGGAGATCTGGCGTCAAGGCGTGAAGCGCCTCGACAAGACAATCCCGCGCTGGCCCGGGGTATATCGCGTCGAGCCAGGATACCCGGGGCTCTTCGTTCACGATCTGGACGGAGACGGCGAGCCCGAAGTCGTCCTGAGGCTTGACTGGAGCGGCACGCAGTGCTGCGCATGGTGGCGGATCTACCGTTACGTCCCCGGACGCAGACGGTACATCGTCACAGTCCACATGTGGGGCAACTTCTCGGCTGCGCCCCGAATCCGCGACCTGAACGGCGACAGACGCCCCGAGTTGGACGGGGGCGACTACCACTTCAGTTCGCTAGGCTTCCACGGAGGGCCGTGCTACGCCTATCCGGTGCAGATCTGGCACTACCGCGCTGGCCGCCTCTTCGACGTCACGAGGCGGTTCCCCAGGGCGATCGAGTCCTGGGCGAGGTTCTACCGCAGGGAGGTGGAGACCCCCCACGATTGCGGTAACCGCGACGCCGCAGCAGCGTGGGCCGCGAACGAGGTGAGCCTCGGCCGGCCGGGGTACGCGCATGCGCAGCTACTGCGGTGGGCGCGTGCAGGGGCGTTCTCGAGTGAGAGCCACGGCAACGGCTCGTACGGGCCGTTCGGGACGCGGTTCGTCGCCCGCGTCTGGCGATTCCTGGACCAGATCGGCTACCTGCGCTGAAGCATGGCGGCCCCTCGTGCGAGGGGCCGCCATGCGATTCAGTCGGTCTCGGTCCGACCTGCCGTGCGTCTTCGGCTCCTTCGCGTCGAAGACGGTGGAGAGGTCGTTGACCGCCGCGTCGCGGGTGCCGAGCGGCGCGAGGTGGTACCGATGCTCGAGCGTCGAGAGGATCGACGTCGTGTCGTGCTCCTTGCTGTCGACGACGAAGTCGCCCCTCAGATGCGGCGCGATCACGAGCGCCGGGATCCGGGTCCCGGGCCCCCAGATGTCGTGTGGGCCGTTGTTGTTGCCCTGGCCGGGCGGCGGCACGTGATCCCACTGACCGCCGAACTCGTCGTAGGTGACGATCACCATGGTGTCCTTCGCGCACTTGGAGTTCTCGATCGACTCGATCAGGTCGACGAGGTGGTCGCTGCCGTCCGGCTCGCTCGCGTACCCGGGATGCTCGTTCTCCGTCCCGAACGGCTTCACGAAGCTGACCGGCTTCAGGTCGCACCCCTTCTTCGCCGATGAGCTCGCCAGGTCGATGAACGCCTGCTCGTCCTGGAGATGAGCCCGGCCGAGCGTGCCCGGAGCGAAGTTGGCGAAGTAGTTGAACGGCTGGTGGTGGTACTGGAACAGGTTGTCCGGGCAGCGCGGCCACTGGGCCGCCGGCACCCCTGCTCGGCTGTTCGGGTCGACGTACGGATCCGAGCACCCCGTCGGCGTGGCAGAGGGCGCGCTGCCGTTCGTCCAGCCCGGCGCGCCGACATCGCCGTCCGCGTTCGACCAGCCGCCCGCGTACCAGGCCCAGTCGACACCTGCAGCCGTCAGCCGGTCGCCGATCGTCGGAGCCGTCTGCGCCGGGAGCAGCGCGCCGAACGTGCCCGATGGATAGAAGACGGGCTGCATCGTGTTGACGCCGTAGTTGCCGCAGGCGAGATGGTTCAACGGGGCAGGTAGCGTCGCGACCTGCTCGCAGGTCGCCGTCAGCTCCCGGTCCGGTGGAATCGGAGGCGTGATCGTCGACGTGTAGAGCGGCTCGTTGGACGGCATCCCGTTGGCATCGAGCACCGGGTGCCGCGCCGCGTTCGCGCCGCCGGGCGCACCGGTCGGGTCGACCGGCGTCGCCGCCGCGATCAGCCACTGGTGGTTGAGGAACGACCCGCCGAACGCGGCCTGGAAGAAGTTGTCCGCGATCGCATAGTCCGGGTGGTGCCTGCCGTGGAGGTACGCGTAGATCGGAAGCGCCCTCGTGTCGTAGCCGCCCATCGTCAGGCCCATGGCATCGCTGCCCGTCACGTAGCGGTCCTGCTTGCCGCCGTCGAGCTGGTACTGCTCGTGGTAGAAGCGGTGGACGATGTCGCGCGTGCAGCCGCCGGGCGTTGGCAAGGGCCCCCGGGCGCAGACGGCGTGTCTTTGAGCCAGCCGTTCGGGCTGCTGAACGCGAGCAGCGGGTTCGGCGGGCACGTGGCGTCGTTGGGCCCGATGTAGTCGTCGATCGTGAACGGCGCGTTGCCGAAGTGGCTCACGAACGGGCCGCCCGGCGTCCCCGCGGTGGAGTCGGAGCACGTCGCAGAGAGCGGGCTCGGCGCCTGGAGATTCAGATCGTTCTGCTTCAAGCAGGCGTAGGTAGCTCCCGCCTGGTTCACCTGGAGTGTGTGCGCTGCGGTCGCATGCGTGCGGCCGTTCACGCCTTCCCAGCCGCCGTACAGGTTGTCGAAGCTGTGATTCTCCTCGTAGATGACGACGAAGTGCTTGATCTTGTGCAGCTCGTTGCCGTCCGAGGCTCGCGGCCGGGCGCGCGCCTCCGGGCCGGGCCGCCGTCGCCAGCACGGCAGCCGCGACGCAGGCGATGACCAGCGCTCCCAGCGCGCCGAGCTTCCCTCTTCCTCTCATGTCCTGCCTCCCTTGGCAGAGCCCCGGCAGGCGTGCCCGGCCGCACGAGTCAACGTCGTGGCGGAGGCTCCATAGTCGGAGCCTGCGAATCTACCGAACCTCCATCTGTTTTCCAACTCGAGCGCGCGATCGGCGACAGAGGCTTCGTCCCGCCCCGAAGGGCCGTCCGACGCCGAATCAAAAAATCGCCTCCCGACCCTTTTCTTCCGGTCCCGATCGGCGTAGCCTCGGCCCGCACCGGACTCGACCGAGGAGGAAGGGATGAGACCAGCAGGCTGCCGGCCGCCGCCGGAGCCGCCCTTTCGAGCCACTGCCCGTCTCGACCGGCACCGCTGCAGCGTTCCGGTAACCGGCAGCGGTGGCGCCACCACTCTTTTAACCCGGTGGCCGACAGACGGCCACCCACCCGCCGGCGCGACCGCCCTAGCGTCGGCGCGTCAACTCCGACCGGAGGTGTGAACGATGAGGAGAAGCACACGACTCGCGGCGGTCGCACTCGCTGCCGCCGCGCTCCTGGCCCTCGCCGCGAGCGGTTTCGCGACCGCCAAGGACAGCAGCAAGCGTACGGCGCAGAGCGCCGTGGGTTGCAGCCTTGCCGGCGCCGGCCAGGCCGCGCATATCCAGCACGTGATCTACCTGCAGTTCGACAACACGCACTACAACCGCGACGCCCCGGGGGTCGCGTCAGACCTCGAGCAGATGCCGCACCTGCTCGACTTCCTGAAGTCGAACGGCACGCTGTTCACGAACGACCACACGATCCTGATCTCGCACACCGCGGGCGGGATCCTGAGCTCGCTGACCGGCCTCTACCCCGATCGGCAGGGGCAGACGGTCTCGAACAGCTACGACTACTACCCGGTCACGAGCCCGACGAAGGTGCCGACGTTCACGAGCTCGTTCAAGTACTGGACGAACCCGGTCGACCCGACGGGCGACCCGCTGCCGAACATGATCACCGACGGGCAGAAGAACACGCCCGCCCCCTGGGTGCCGTTCACGCGCGCCGGCTGTGACGTCGGCGGCGTCGGCACCGCGAACATCGAGCTCGAGAACGCCTCGACGGCCGCGACCGGCGACATCACACGTGTCTTCGGCAGGGGCTCGCCGGAGTGGAACGAGGCGGCCGCGAACCCGCAGCTCGGGCAGACCGACTTCGTCGGCATCGCCATCCACTGCTCGCAGGCCTCGTCGAGCGTCTGCAACGGGAACGCGAACGCGAAGCCGGATCCGCTCCCGGACGAGCCCGGCGGCTACAACGGCTTCAACGCGCTCTACGGGACGAAGTACGTCGACCCGGCGATCGCGAACGGGAATGCGTGCGTGAACGACACGATCGGGGCAGCCGATCACCGACCCGCTCGGCAACTGCGGCTTCCCCGGCTTCGACGGCATGCTCGCGAAGAACACGCTCGGCTACGTCGCCGCGATGCAGGAGGCCGGCGTCCCGGTGACCTACGGCTACATCTCGGACGCGCACGACTTCCACGTGCCGACGCTCTCGACCGACGCGTACGCCAGCTCGGCGACGGGCCCGGGCGAGCTCGCCCACGAGCAGCAGCTGAAGGCCTACGACGACGCGTTCGACGCGTTCTTCACGAACCTGAAGCAGCACGGGATCACGCGGCAGAACACGCTGTTCGTGATCACGGTCGACGAGGGCGACCACTTCGCCGGCGGTGTCGGCTCCCCGCAACCCGGCGGCAGCTGGCTCATCTACGACCACCGGACGTGCACGAACCTGAGCACGTGCCCGACGAACCAGATCGGCGAGGTCAACGCCAACATCAAGGGCATCCTCCCGGCGGGCGAGCCGACCTTCGACATCCACTTCGACGACGCCCCGACGTTCTACGTCAACGGCCAGCCGGCCAGGACGGACACGACGGTGCGCCAGCTCGAGCGGGACGTCGGCGGCCTCACGTCGCTCGACCCGTACGTGCGCAACGGCGGCGACCAGGTGCAGACGGTCCCGCTGACGACGGCGCTCGCCGACCCGGTCGAGGAGAAGACCCTGCACATGGTCAACTCCGACCCGAGCCGGACGCCGACGTTCACGATGTTCGGGAACCCCGACTTCTTCTTCCAGACGTCGAACCCGTGCACGGGCTTCGCGGTCGTGCGTGAACCCGTCGTTCGCGTGGAACCACGGCGACATCCAGAGCGAGATCGCGAACACCTGGGTCGGCATGGTCGGGCCGGGAGTCGCAAGGAACGGGATCGACTCGACGACATGGACCGACCACACGAACCTGCGGCCGACGATCCTCTCGCTCACCGGGCTCAAGGACGACTACACCGACGACGGCCGCGTGCTCGTCGAGGGGCTGGACACGACGTCGCTCCAACAGGGCGCTGCGCGGCGAGAACGTGAAGCCGCTCATGGACGCGTACGAGCAGGTGAACGCCTCCTTCGGGCAGTTCGCGACCTTCACGCTCGAGGCCTCGACGAAGGCGCTCGAGAGCACCGACGACGCGACGTACAACTCGATCGAGGACTCGATCACGAGCCTCACCGGCGCAGCGCGACGCGCTCGTCGCGCAGATCAGGTCGGCGCTGAACGCAGCCGCGTTCGACGGCACGAAGATCAGCCCGACCCAGGCGCAGACCTGGATCGACCAGGCGAACTCGCTGATCGCCCAGGCCGACGCGCTCACGCCGTAGCCACACCGCCGCGCGCAGAGGGCCCGCCGCGCGGCGGGCCCTCTGCCGCTTCAGCGACGGCGTACGCCGAGCGCTCTCAGACTCTCCACCTCGGCCGGCTCGAGCTCGCGCCACTCTCCCGGGCTCAGGCCCTCGACCTCGAGTCCGGCGTACCGGCTGCGGTGCAGCGCCGTGACCGGATGGCCGACCGCGGCGCACATCCGCTTCACCTGGTGCTTGCGGCCCTCGTGGAGTACGAGCTCGAGCGTCGAGGGCCCGATCCGACGCACCCGCGCCGGCGCCGTGAGGCCGTCGTCGAGCTCGACTCCCGATGCGAGGCGCCGCACCGCCTCGGCGCCGGGCCGGCCCTCGACCTCGGCGACGTAAACCTTGTCGACCTCGTAGCGCGGATGCGCGAGCCGGTGTGCGAGGTCACCGTCGTTCGTGAGCAGGAGCGCGCCGGTCGTGTCCGCGTCCAGCCGCCCGACCGGGACGACCCGGGCGTCGTGGCGTACGAGGTCGAGGACGGTGCGGCGGCCGTGCGGATCGCGCGCGGTGGTGACGGCGTCCGCCGGCTTGTGCAGCAGCACGTAGACGAGCGGCTGCGGCGCGAGCGCGCGGCCGTCGAGCTCGACGCGGTCGCCCGGGGAGACGAACGTGCCCAGCTCACCGGGCGAGCCGTTGACGGCCACGCGCCCGGCCCTGATCAGCTCGTCCGCGCCGCGCCGGGACGCGACCCCTGCCCGCGCGAGATAGGCGTTCAACCGCACGGCCTGTATTGTCGCGCCGTGCCGCACTACGTGACGCTGATGCGGTGGACGACGCAGGGATTCGCCGGCCTGCCGAAGTGGCGGGAGCGCATCGAGGAGGGCGAGGGGATCATCGAGGCGGCGGGCGGCAGGCTCGTCGGCGTCTACGTCACGCTCGGCCGCTACGACGTCGTCGAGATCTTCGAGGCTCCCGACGACGAGCGCGCCGTCGAGATCCTGCTCAGGCTGAACCGCTACGGCGCCGAGCACACCGAGACGCTGAAGGCCTTCACGCGCGAGGAGGCCGAGGACATCATCCGCCGCATCTAGCCGCCCGAAGTCCGCCTCGGCTGCGCCGTCGGCATGACGACTTCGGGCGGGTTGGCCGCGTTCTTCGCGGCCGCAAGCGGCCGCACCATCTGCCGCTCTTCGAAGGCGCGGTGCTCGGTTCGTCAGGGCAAGCGCGCGAATCGCGCCCGGCCCCCCGCGGCTACGAGGCCGGACGGATGGCCGCGACTTCTTCCAGTCGCGTCCGGATCTCGTCGGTGCTCGCGCCGAGGTCGTCGAGCCGCGGCAGGGCCGACAGGCTCTCCAGTCCGAAGACCTGCTCGAACAGCGCGGTCACGCGGTAGCGCACGGCACCGTCACGGCGGCCGTCCTCGGTGATCAGGCCCCGGTCGGCGAGGCCGGCGACGACCGAGTCGACCGACACGCCGCGGATGCGCGCGATCTCCGGCCGCGAGCACGGGCCGAGGTAGGCGATCACGGCGAGCGTCTCGAATGCCGCCTGCGAGAGGCCGCGCTCGACCGGCCGCTCGTAGAGCCGCTCGCAGGCCTCCGCGGCCTCGCGTGCGGCGCGCAGCGCGTAGCCACCGGCGACCTTCTCCAGCACGATCCCGCTGCGACCCTCGCGGAAGCGTTCGGCGACGAGGCCGAGCGCGGTCTCGACCCGCTCCGGGTGATCGTCCACGGCCTCGGCCAGCTCCTCGACCGCGAGCGGGCGGGAGGCGACGACGAGCAGCGCCTCGAGCAGGCGCGCGAGACGGTCGAGCGGGTTGGCCGCGATCAGGCGGAGAGGGCGGTCCACGGTGCACTCCTTTCCTCGCGGCTCACACGGATCGGGGCGAACGGGGCGGCCTGCTCGATCGCGACCTCGCCCAGCTTGCGCAGCTCCAGCAGGGCGAGCAGCGCGACGGCCTGCTCGGTACGGGTCAGGTCGCCGAGCTCCCCGTCGAAGTCGAACCGCGTGCGCCGCAGAAGCAGGGAACGGAAGCGGTCGACGAAGCGCTCGAGCGGCGGGAACCGCAGGTCGAGGTGCTCGAGCGAGACCTGCGCCGGAGGTGCGGCGAGCACACGCAGTGCGGCCGCGAGGCGTTCCGGCCGCTCGGCGGCCTGGCGGAGCTCCGGGCGCGGCGCGAGCGGTGCCGGCCCGAGCCGGAAGAAACGCGTCCGCTCGCTCTCCAGCCGCTCGGCGAGCCACGCCGCCGCCGCCTTCGCCCGGCGGTACTCGGCCAGCCGGCGGGCCAGCTCCTCGGCGGCTTCCTCCGGCTCCAGCTCGTCCAGCTCGGCGGCCTCATCGGGGAACAGCCCTCGCGCCTTCAGCTCCAGCAGCGCAGCCACGAGCACGAGGAACTCACCGCACACGTCGAGATCGAGCCGATCCTCCGCGGCCAGGCGCTCGCAGAACGCGAGCACGATCTCGGCGATGTCGACCTCGGCCGGCGGCAGCTCGTCGCGCAGGACGAGGGCGAGCAACAGGTCGAACGGGCCTTCGAAGGCGTCCAGGTCGAGCTCGAGCTCCCGGGCGAGCATGCCGGGACGCTAACGAGAGGGGCGGACGCGTCCCTTCGGGATGGCCATCTTCGGAGCCGTCGTGTCGGCGCCGGCCGGGCGCCGCAGGATGCGATCTCGGAGCGAGCGTCGCGGCCCGCGCGGGGGCCGCGGCGACTCGTCGGACGGGGGCGGCGGCTGCTCCGACTGCTCTCCCTTGCGCACGAATTGCCACCAGATGAAGAACGCCGTCGAGACGCAGAACACGACGATCGAGACCACCGCGTTCAGACGCAACCCGAGGACGTGGTGCGACGGATCGACTCGCAGGAACTCCTCGAACGTGCGCCCGAACGTGTAGTACGAGACGTAGAGGGCGAACAGCGCCGGCGGCCGGAACCGGAAGCGGCGATCGAGCAGCAGCAGCAGGCCCACCCCGATCAGGTCGTAGACGAACTCGTAGAGGAACGTCGGGTGGAAGGTCGTGGAGTTGAGGTACTTGACGGGCCGGTGCACCGCGTCGATCTTCAGGCCCCAGGGCAGGCTCGTCGGCTTGCCGAAGAGCTCCTGGTTCCACCAGTTCCCCCAGCGGCCGATCGCCTGGGCGAGCAGGAGCCCCGGCGCGACGGCGTCGAACATGTCCCAGACACTCAGCCTCTTGGCGGCCTCGTACCGGGCGCGAAGCCGCCGCCGGCTCTCGTTCAGAGCCGCGACCTCGCTCGCCGGGAGATCCTTACCCTCCTTCAGCGACTGCTCGGTGCGGGCGATCTCGGCCGGGAGCGAAGCCCGGTCCTTGGCCAGCGATCGGCTCACGATCAGCCCGCCGACGATGCAGCCGAGGAGGATGCCGCCCCAGACGCCGAGCCCTCCCTGCCACACCTCGAAGATGCCCTTCCACTTCGGAGTCGGGACCTCGTTCCAGCTCGTGATGTCGTGGTACAGCCGGGCCCCGACCACGCCGGCTGCGACGCCCCAGACGGCGGCGCGCATCACGAGATCCCAGTCGCCTCCCCGACGCGTCCAGCGGTAGCCCGTCAGCGCGATACAGGCGGCGATCGCGAGCAGCAGCATCAGCCCGTACATGTGGAGCACGAGCGGGCCGATGTTGATCGTCCCCGTATGCGGGGACGGGATGGAGGCGAGGGTCACGCGCCGTATCTTGCCCGCCTGCGCGGGCAGCCGCCCGATCGAGGCGTCAGATCAGGATCTTGAAGGCGACGTCGGGGGGCAACCGAGACCGACCAGGTCGATCGCGAAGTGCAGGTCGATGTCGTGACGAGCGGCCATCGTCGCCGCGTGCGCGGGCGAGAATCCGGCACGCTCGAGCTCGGTCGCGCGCCAGTGCTCGATGCGCTCGATCTCGGTTCGCTCCGGTGTGTGGATCTCAGCCGCAGGCATTTCCTGATCCTCCTTCGTAGCTGTCTCTCTCTGTCTTTCGGAGAAAGACGCGAACACGGATCACCCTGAACAGAGTGATCGGTGTTGCTTAACGCGGACTCAACGGCGGAAGGTCTGGGCCAGCGCTGGTACCTCCTGCTTCGACACGTCGGCCTCGAGCCGGATCGTGAGGTCGCCGCGTAGCCAGATTAGCGGGTTCGCTCGCGGCCGGGAAGGGAGAGGCGCAAGGGAAGCCGACGGCCACGGCTTACACCGACGGAGTCCCGCCGCGCGCGAGCGCGAGCAGGCGGTCGAGGATCCGCCTCCCGTCGGCGCGCAGGCCGTTGTGCTCGTACTCGTTCGTGAGCCACACCCGAGCGCCGCGGATCGCCCGGGCCGTCTCCTCCGAGTAGGCCCGTACGACGTACATGTCCTCGGCGTAGATCGCGGCCGCCACAGGCACCTCGTTCGCGCGCAGGCGATCGACGTCGTAGAGCGGTCCCCAGTCGTCGATCTCCGCGAGCAGGTCCGCCGCCTCGCGCAGCGGCGCCAGCAGCCCGTAGTCCTCGAAGATCCAGGGAAACATCATCTCGCCGAAGAACAGCGTCTCGTCCTCGAACTCGGGCACCTCGGCGAGGATGCGCGCGGCCGACCACAGCGTCGCCGGGCCCTGCGAGTACTCGGCCTCGTGCAGCAGCGCGAAGATCGGGGCGGACACGAACTCGGCCTCCGCCTCGACGGCCCGGAGGAACCCGTAGCCGAAGGGGCGCTCGAGCAGGTAGTGCAGCGTCTCGGCGCCGTCGCTCATCCCGAGCGCCTTGCCGAGCTGGCGGAAGCGCCGGACGGTCAGGCGATCGCCCTCCGGCAGGCGCACGTCCTCGGCGCGCAGCCGCTCGACGATCGCCCGGACGCGGTCGCGATCCTCGGGATAGCGCTCGTAGAACGCTCGGTTCTTGTCCAGCAGGATGCGATAGGTCGCCCGGTAGACGTCGTCGGGGCCGCGCTCGAGCGGCGGCAGCCCGCCGGTGATGAGCGCCTCGCGCAGCCCCTCCGGAGCGAGCGAGAGATAGCACGTGACGCAGAAGCCGCCGAAGCTCTGGCCCAGCACGCTCCAGGGCGGGCTCCCGAGCTCGGCGCGGATCAGCTCCGCGTCGCGCACGATGGAGTCCGCGCGGAAGTGCGCGCAGATACGCCGCCTGCGCGGAGGGCTCGAGCCCGGCCAGCGTCTCGTGCGTGGCCGGCGACGAGAGGCCGGTCCCGCGCTGGTCGAGCAGCAGGACGCGGAACTCCTCCAGCAGGCGCTCGAGCCAGCCCGGCGAGTCGGGCGCAGTGGGACGGGGCGACTCGTGCCCGGGGCCGCCCTGGAAGAAGACGAGCCAGGGGCGATCCCCGCCCCCGGCGGCCGCCACTTCGCGGGCGAAGACATCGATCCGCTCGCCGTCCGGGCGCCCGTGGTCGAGCGGTAGCGAGAAGACATGCTCCGTGAGGACGAGGCCCGGCAGGCGATGGACGGCGACGGGCGCCATGCTAGCCCTGACCGGCCCGGCGCCTGGCGTAGGGCTCCAGCCCTTCCATCGCGCGCTTGATCGCCCAGTTGTGGTTCGACCGGAACAGCGGGCGGAGCACGGGAGTCAGGATCCGGATGAAGCCGCGGTCGGCGAAGACCCGCCAGTCGAACTGGACGTGCGTCCCCTCCGCCGTCGCGGTCAGCGTCCAGACGCCCTTGCCGCGCAGGTCGCCGACGACGTCCGCCTCGACCAGCGTCGGCGGCTCGAGCCGCACGATCGTGGAGCGGGTCTTCAGGGTGTACGGCAGGCGGCCCTTGAAGTGCTGGCGCGACTCGCTGCCGACCGCCGGCGGTCCGTCGGCCTCGACGGAGATGTAGACGGGCTTCCACCAGTCGGGGTACGTGCGCCCGTCGGCGATCGCGTCGAAGACGGCCTCCGGCGGCGCGGCGACGTCCCATTCGTCGATGAAGACGTACTCGGAGGCCATCGCTAGGCTGCGCCGCTGTACTCGGGGTACCGGGCGCGCAGACCGCGCCTGCGTCCGAGCGCTGCAAGGGGCGTGAAGAGCGCCTTCTGCACTGCCGCAGGCGGCTTGACCGGCCGGCCGAGCTCGCCGAACTCGTGGAAGATGACCGCGAGCTGGAGCAGACCCGGCTCGCCCTTGGCGTTCACCTTGCCGTCGTTGGCGAGACCGAAGAGGGTCTCCAGCAGGACCGCGCTCTCGAGCGCAGGGCGGAGCTCGAAGCGTGCGAGTATCGGCGCGTCGCCGACCGCGAAGATGCGGTGCCGGGTTCCCGCCGCGACGAGCTCCTTGTCGCCCGGGCCGAGCCGCCTCTCCGTTCCGGCGACGACGATCCCGAGCTCTCCCTCGAGGACGTGGTGCAGCTCCGTCTGGTGCGGGTGGAGGTGATCGCGGACGGCGAAGCCGCCGGGCTTGAAGCGGAGCTCGTACTCGAGCGCCTCCCCGTTCGTCTCCTCGCCCGTCCGGAGGAACGTCAGACGGTCGCCCGTCGCCGGGTTGTCGAGAACGTCGAGGGCTTTCGCCACCTGGCGACCCTAATCGAGCGGCTGCCCGAGGGCGACCGCGTCGACGTCCTCATCAGGGCCACGACCCCGCGCCCAGCCTCGCTTCACAGCACGGCGGCCTCGCCGAGCAGCGCCTTCACCTCGGCGAAGAAATCGGGCACCGGCTGCACCTTGTGGCCGGGACCGAGCCTGAGCGTCTTGGGTCCCGCCGACGTCACCATGTCGATGAGCACCGGCGCCTCGCCGGGGAAGTCGCGAACGACGTTGGCGAGGTCGCGGATGAGACCCGCCGGAGCCTTGCGGGCGTCCAGCTTGAGCCGTACCTGACGCCGCTCCGGAGCCGTCTCGAACTCGGCCATCTCGAGCGCGATCAGCTTCGTCTCGCCCTCCTTGTGGTCGACCCGGCCCTTGAGCACGAGCACGCGGTCGGGCACGAGCAGGTGCCGCGCGGCGGCGTAGACGGAGTTGAAGACGACGACCTCGACACCGCCGGTGACGTCGTCGAGGCGCATGAACACCATCGGCTCGCCCTTCTTCGTGGTCAGCTGCTTGAGCTGGCCGACGATGCCGCCGACGGTGACGACCTCGCCGTCACGGCGCCGCTCGAGCTCGGAGAGCCCGCAGTCGCACTTGCGCCGGAGCTGGTCGCGGATCGCCGACAGCGGGTGCTCGGAGACGTAGAGGCCGAGCGCCTCTTTCTCCAGCAGGAGCAGCTCGTTCTTCTCGAACTCCCCGGGCGGGATCGGCGCATGGTGCTTCGGCCGTGCCTCCTCGACCGGCCCGAGATCGAAGATCGAGCCCTGCCCCGCCAGCCGGTCGGCCTGGTGCTGACCACCGAGGTTGAGCGCCTGCTCGAGCACCGCGAGCATGCCCTTGCGCGGCGCGCCGGTCGAGTCGAGCGCGCCCGCCTTGACCAGCGACTCCAGCCCGCGCTTGTTGACGACCTGCGGGTCGACGCGCTCGGTGAACTCCCACAGCGTCGCGAACGGCTCGCCCTCCTCGCGCGCCCGCACGATCGCCGCAGCGGCCGGCCCGCCCACGTTCTTGACGGCATTCAGCCCGAAGCGGATCTTGCCCTCGACCACGGCGAAGTCGACCTGGGACGTGTTGACGTCGGGCGGGAGCACGTCGATGCCCATCTCGTGGCACGCGTTGACGTAGAAGGGCACCCGGTCCTTCGTGTTCATCACAGACGAGATGAGCGCGGCCATGTACTCGGCCGGGTGGTGCGCCCGCAGGTACGCCGTCCGGTACGCGATCAGGGCGTAGCACGCGGCGTGCGCCTTGTTGAACGAGTAGTCCTGCGCCTGCTCCATGTCCTTCCAGAGCTGGTTCGCAACCGCGGGCGTGACGTCGTTCTGGGCGCCGCCCTCCAGGAACTTGTCCTTGAGCGACGCCATCAGCGCGTGATCCTTCTTGCCGATCGCCTTGCGCAGCGTCTCGGCCTCCGCCGGCGAGAAGCCGGCCATGAGCTTGGCGATCTGCATGTACTGCTCCTGGTAGATGCAGATGCCGTAGGTCCCCGCCGTGATCGATTTCAGCCGCTCGTCGAGGAACGTGACCTGCTCCTGACCCGCCTTCCGCTTCGCGTAGATCGGGATGTACGCCATCGGCCCGGGCCGGTACAGCGCGACGAGCGCCACGAGATCCTCGAAGACGGTGGGCTTGACCTGCCGCAGCGCCTCACGCATGCCCGACGACTCGAACTGGAAGACGCCGGTCGCCTCGCCGCGCGCCAGCATCTCGTAGGTCTGCCGGTCGTCGAGCGGAATCTTCGCGATCTCGACGTCGCCGATGAGCGCCACCGCGTCGTCGATCACGTCGAGGTTGCGCAGCCCGAGGAAGTCGATCTTCAGGAGCCCCAGGGCGTCGACCACGCCCATGGGGAACTGCGTCACGACCTCGGCGTCGGGGCCCTTCTGCTGCAGCGGCAGGTAGTCGGTGAGCGGCCGGTCGCCGATCACGACGCCGGCGGCGTGGATCGAATCCTGGCGGACGAGCCCCTCCAGCGGCCTCGCGAGATCGACGATCTCCTTCACGAGCGGGTCGGTGTCGTAGGCCTGGCGGAGCTCCGCGTTCGGCTTCAGGCAGTCGTCGAGGTAGACCTTGGGGCCCTCCGGGATGAGCTTGGCGACCCGGTCCACCGTGCCGTACGGGATCTCCAGCACACGACCGGCGTCGCGTACGGCGGCGCGGGCCATCATCGTCCCGAAGGTGATGATCTGCGCGACCCGGTCGCGCCCGTACTTCTCGGTGACGTAGTTGATCACGCGGTCGCGTCCGGCCACCGAGAAATCGATGTCCATGTCGGGCATGTCCTTGCGGCCGGGGTTGAGGAACCGCTCGAAGAGGAGCCCGTACTGCATCGGATCGACGTCGGTGATCTCGAGGCAGTACGCGGCGAGCGAGCCTGCCGCCGAGCCGCGCCCAGGGCCGACGCTGACGCCGTTCCGCTTGGCGAAGCCGACGAAGTCCGAGACGATCAGGAAGTAGTCGGCGAAGCCCATCTCGCGGATCGTCTTCAGCTCGAAGCGGAGCCGCTCCTCGAGCTCGGGCGTGGAGCGACCGTAGCGCTTCGTCAGGCCCTTCTCGCACAGCTCGACGAGGTAGTCGAACGCGTCGCGGCCCTCGGGGACGGGGAAGCTCGGCAGGCGGATCGTGCCCAGCTCGATCTCGACGTTGCAGCGGCCGGCGATCTCCAGCGTGCGGCGCAGCGCCTCCTCCCGGCCGGGGAAGTCGAGCGCCATCTCGGCCGGCGACTTGAAGAAGAACTGATCGGTCGCGAACTTCCAGTGGTTCGGGTTCTTCAGCGAGTCGCCGGACTGGATGCAGAGCAGCGCCTCGTGCGCCCGCGCGTCCTCGTGGCGGAGATAGTGGACGTCGCCGGTCGCGACCAGAGGCAGGCCGGCTTCGGCGGCGAGATCGACGAGCAGCGGGTTGACCCGCTCCTGGATGTCGAGCCCGGCGTTCTGCAGCTCGACATAGGTCGACTCGCGCCCGAAGATCTGGGCGAGGCGGTCGAGGTCGGTGCGCGCATCGCCGGGCCGGTTCTCCTCCAGCGCGCGGCAAACGCGGCCGGACAGGCAGCCGGAGAGCGCGATCAGCCCCGGCGCGTAGCGCTCGAGCAGCTCCCAGTCGACACGCGGCTTGTAGTAGTAGCCCTCGAGGTAGCCCAGGCTCGAGAGCTTGATCAGGTTCCCGTAGCCCTCGTTGCGTCTCCGCGAGCAGCGTGAGGTGGTTGTAGCCCTTCTTCTGGGCCTTGCGATCGTCCGCGACGTAGACCTCGCAGCCGAGCACGGGCTTGACCCCGACCTTGCCGGCCTCGCGGTAGAGCTCGACGGCACCTGCGAGGCTGCCGTGGTCGGTGAGCGCCACCGCCGGCATCTCGAATTCGGCCGCCCGCGCAGCGAGGTCGGGAATCCGGCAGGCCCCGTCGAGGATCGAGTACTCGGAGTGGACGTGGAGGTGGACGAAGTCGGCGGGAGGCACGGGAGGCTCAGTCTAGAACCCGCCCCGGCGGGCTCCGCCAGCCCGCTCAGACAGTCAGTCCACGTCCCGCGGAGACGGCCGAGCGGCCGCCGACAGTGGCGAGATGCGCGCCGGACGACCCGTGCGACAACCGCCGAAGTGGCGTCTGCTGCGGCCTGGAGGGAGCGGTGCGCGAGCTCCGGCGGCGGCCACGGCGGTCGTCCGGGCGAGATCGACCTCCACGGCCGGCCGCGTCGCCTCGCCGGAGTCACCGCAACTCCTCTGCGAGCCGTCGCGCGATCGCCGCCGCGAGCTTGTCGGCTCCCGTGACCGTAGCCTCCTCGCCGCGGGCGCCGGGGCCGCACCGGCATGTCATCGAGCCGCGGTGCCGGATGACCGCTCTCGATGCGCAGCCGCTCGATCAGCTCCGAGGCGGCCTCGCGGCTCTCGGGCCACTCCTCGCCGGCCCGCTCGCAGAGCGCCGAGGCGAGCGCGTAGATCTGCCGCACGGTCGGCGTCGAATCGGGTCGCTCCATGCGGTGGATGGAACCAGAGATCGAGTGCCGCGTCCGTCACGACTTCGTGCCGAGACTGCAAGATCTCGTCCACAGTTCGGGCGGTCAGACTCGGCGCCTCGAGATTCGGCTTTCACGCGTCGCGAGTCGACGGCGCCGGCTCCCTCGCCAGAGCGGCTTCCCGTTCTCGATGCGCAGCCGCTCGATCAGCTCCGAGGCCTCCGACACGGTCTCGGGGAACTGCTCGCCCGCTCGCTCGCAGAGCTCGGCGGCGACCGCGTAGATCTGTTTCACCGTCGGTTTCCTGCCCGGGTTCTCCATGGACTCCAAGCCAACCAGAGAAGGTGTGCCGTGTCTGTCACGCCTTCGTGCCCGAGGTGCAACGACGGCGACAGGACAACCGCCTACCGCGGCCGGCCGGTCTCGCTGCCGGCGCTTCCGGACGCCCTGGCCAGCTCGTATCCGTCGATCACCGAGACGTTGACGGTCGAGCAGCGCCCGCAGCGGACGCGCACCTTCTTCGTCATCTGCACCGCGTTCATCGACGCGGCCAGGAGGTTGCCGCACTCGACGCAGACGTAGTCGTCGGGACCGTTGCCGCGGAAGACCGGCCGCTCGGGATCCTCCTGGATCGCCGTCCCGCCGTCGCGCGGCACCTCGCCGGGGCGGATCTGCCGCATCGTGATGGTCGCCACGGCTCAGATCGCGGCGGACGAGCTTGCCGGCGAAGTCGGCGATCAGCGCGTCCAGCACGCCGACGACGACGCCCTCGCCCATCGACGCCGCCTTGCCCGTGATCTGCGCGGTCGTGTGGATCGTGCCGCCGCCCTCGGCCGGCCGTCAGCACGACCGTCGCGTTCGCGTGCCCCTGGCCGCCGGCCTCCCTGCGACTTCACGCTCATCACCGCTCGATGTGCCTCGGCGTCCTGCTCGACGATCTCCACGGTGCCCGTGAACGTCATCGACATGGCGCCCATCCGCACGACGATCTCGGCCTTGACCGAGTCCGGCCCGGTGCGCTCGAGGACGTTGCCGCCTTCGACGCACGGCACGACGAGCTCGAGGTCGCGGATCGCCGCCCAGCTCTCGTCGACCGACTTCGCGGTGGAGAAGGAGTGATCGAGCTCGACGGCCATTCGCGAGCCATCTTAGAGTTTGCACTAGGCTCCCACGCATGTCGCTCCCGGCTGGCACGCACACGCTCGGGCCCGAGGACGGCACGCTCTCCGTGAGGACGAGCCGCACCGGCGCCGCGGCCAAGGCCGGGCACGACCTGCTGCATCAAAGTCACGGCCTGGCAGGCCACGGTCGAGGTCGGCGAAGAGACCACCATCGCCGCTCGACGTCGACGCCAGCTCGCTGCGCGTGATCGAGGGCACCGGGCGGGATCCAGGCGCTCGGCGACGACGACAAGGCGAACATCGAGCAGACGATCGACGACGAGGTCCTGAAGCGGCAGGACGATCGAGTTCCGCTCGACTGAGGTGCAGACGGCCGCCGACGGCAGCCGGATCAGTGTGCAGGGCGAGCTGACGATGGTCGGCAAGGCCTGTCCGATCGCGTTCGACCTCACCGTCGGTGACGACGGCACGCTCAGCGGCACCGCCATCGTCAAGCAGACCGACTGGGGAATCACGCCCTATTCGACGCTGTTCGGCGCCCTCAAGGTCGTCGACGAGGTCGAGGTCGTGTTCGACGCCGGATCGGAGCCGGAGGTCGGCGCCGAAGGCGGAGGCGCGGATCCCGAGCTACGAGAGGATCAGGCCGCGCGCGCTGAAGCCGGCGCTGCTGGAGCTCGACGGCATCTCGCGTGTATCGGTGGAGGACCACCACGGGCTCTACCAGGGCTATGTCGGCACGCGAAACGAGATCCTCCGCAAGCTCGAGGCGGCCGACCTCGGCAGCGCCAACCAGATCTCGTCGGACCTGCGGGCGCTGAAGGTCGATCTCTCGTTCGCAACCGGCGCGATCAAGAACCACGAGGTCTACTTCGAGCACCTCGGCGGCGGCGGCGGCGACCCCGAGGGTGCGTTCGCGGACCTGGTCGAGCGCGACTTCGGCTCGGCCGAGGCGTGGCGCGCCGACCTCAAAGCCACCGGAATGGCCGGCCGCGGCTGGGCCTGGACCGCGTACGACTGGCACGACGGCCGGCTCTTCAACTACATGGGTGACTCGCAGAACACCTTTGCGATCTGGAACGCGACACCGCTGGTCGCCCTCGACGTCGACGAGCACGCCTACTACCTCGATTTCCAAACCGACCGGGGCGCCTACATCGACGCGTTCTTCGACAACCTCGACTGGGCGGTCGTCAACGACTGGATCTCGATGTACGAGATCCCGCTGTAGCGCTGCCGATCAGTCGCTGTAGACGGTCTGCGCGTCGAGCCCGCCCTCGACTCCGGGCGGGAGCACGCCGGTGCCATGTGCATAGAGCGCGATGTCCTCGACCGTCTTGACCTGCGTCGGGTCGCTGCCGTCGCCGTTGGCCCAGGCGCCGTTCACCCACGTCAGCGAGTCCGGCTCGGCCCCCAGCGCCGCGCCCGCGAGCAGCTGTGCCTTGTCCCGGATCTTCCCGGACGCGCTGACGATCGCACCCGGGGTGCCCGGGGACGGGCTCGTGTTGTAGCCGTGGCCCACGCCGAACCGGTCGGTGTCCGCGGGAACGACCTTGACGTCGAGCGGCGGGATGCCGAGCTCGCCCGCGACGAGCTGCGCGTACTCGGCTTCCTTCCCGTCGGACTCGGTGGTCAGGCTGAGCACCATCTTCCCGGTCGGGTGCACGCGCAGAAAGACCGCCCGGTACGCCTCGTTAGCCATCGCTCAATTTCCTCCTGACTCGTGGATCGCCGATCTCTCGCTCGCTCGTCCGAGGCGCTGTCGCTCGAGGTGTGCGGTCAGCGCGTTGTGCTCCTCCAGGTCGCAGAACGCGGGTTGGGGGCCGCCCAGCGGATGCGGAGGCACGGCAGGGCGCTCGCAACCGGGGTAGATGCACGTCTTCGTCCCGGTCTCACTCATCGGTCACCCATCCCGGCGTCGTGCGGCCCTTGCGCGGACCGTATCCGCTCGGCATGGCGACGGAGCTGCCCGGCACCGGTGTGGCGCTGGCCCACGACTCCGCCTCGGGCTCGGCGGCGGGCGCCGGTACGAGGCTCGCGGGCCGGCCGCCGATCGCTTCCACGACCTCGCCCAGGGCCTCGAAGCTGTGCCCGCTCACGAGCGCGTCGCAGTACGGCAGCGCGGCCACCATGCCGCCCGCCCGCACGGAGGCGCCAGCCCCGATCCGAGGATTGACCCAGACGATCCGGTGGGCCAGTCGCGCAAGGCGCGCCATCTCGCGGCCGACAAGCAGCGGATCGCCGCGCTCCCAGCCGTCGGAAAGGACCACGATCACGGCGCCGCGGGCCATTCCGCGGCGGCCGTGGCGGTCGTTGAACTCCTTGAGCGCGTCGCCGATCCGGGTGCCGCTCGACCAGTCGAGCGCGGCCTCTGCCGCCCGTTGGATCGCGCGCTCCGGGTTGCGGGAAGCCAGCGCGCGGGTGAGCCGGGTCAGACGCGTGGCAAAGACGAACGCCTCGGCGGTCGGGCTGCTGCCGGCCGCACAGGTCAGGAACTGCAGATAGGCCCGCGCGTAGGGCTCCATCGAGCCGGAGATGTCGCACAGCATGACGAGCCTGCGGCGCGCGATCCGGCGGCGGCGATGCGCGAGACGGATCGGATCGCCCTCTGTGCGATGGCTGGCACGCAACGTTCGACGGAGGTCGACGCGCTCGCCGCGGCGCCCCTTCTCGTAGCGGCGCGTCCGCCGCAGCGGGGTCGCGAGCTCGAGCCGCGACATGAGCCGGTAGAGCTGAGCCAGCTCGTGGGGCTCGAGTGCGTCGAAGCTCTTCCGTCCCAGCAGCTCCTCGTCGCTGGCCACCGCCAACGGCACGTCGACCACGGCGGAGTCCTGGTCGGCGTGCTCGCCCTGCGGCGACGCGGACGCGCTCGCCGGCGGTTCCCGTTCGCTCGAGTCCGGGGGCGGGGCCCGGTGCTCGGCCCTGGGCCGGCCGTCCGCCGGCGACTCGACGGTGCGCACGTCTTCGAGCGGGACATCCTCACCCCGCACGGGACCGCCGAACACCGAGCGGAACACCTCGTCGAACGTCTTCACGTGCGCCGGGTCGGATACGAACACGGCGCGGGCGGTCCAGTACAACCGCCGACGTGTTATCGGCCGGACGAGCGCCGAGCGCGCGTGCGAAGTCGGCCGAGCCTCGTGGCGTGACGGGCACGCCACCGTCGTACAGGCGGCGGCTCAGCGCGCCTGCAAGCGGCGGGAGGTCGAGCTGCACCGTCTCGACGCCGAAGACAGGCGCCTCAGTCACCGGCGCGCACGAGCTGCTCGAGGCCGCCCGCGCGGATCACCTCCTGATCCTCGCTGTACTTCAGCACGGACCCGAGCGTGCGCTCGACCGCTGCAGCGTCCAGCCGCTCGACGCCGAGCACGCTCAGGGCGGCCAGCCAGTCGATCGCCTCGGCCACGCCGGGCGGCTTCTGGACGTCGCTGCCGCGCATGCGCGAGACGGCGTTCGCGACCTGCACCGCGAGCGTCTCCGACGCGCCCTTCACCCGGCGGCGCACGATCTCCACCTCGCGCTGCGGGGTCGGGTAGTCGATCCAGTGGTAGAGGCAGCGGCGCTTGACGGCGTCGTGCAGATCGCGCGTCCGGTTGGAGGTCAGGACGATGATCGGCGGGTGCGTCGCGCGGATCGTGCCGAGCTCCGGGATCGTCACGCTGGCCTCCGCGAGCAGCTCGAGCAGGAACGCCTCGAAGTCGTCGTCGGCCCGGTCGATCTCGTCGATCAGCAGCACCGCGGGCCGCGGGCCGGGATGCTCGAGCGCGCGCAGCAGCGGGCGCCGGATGAGGTAGTCCGGGCCGAACAGATCCTCCTCGTGCAGCGTCGCGTGCTTGGAGTCGGCGAGCCGGATGGCGAGGAGCTGCCGCGGGTAGTTCCACTCGTACAGCGCCTCCGCCGCGTCGATCCCCTCGTAGCACTGCAGGCGGATCAGCGGCGTGTCGAGCACGAGGGCCAGCGACTTGCCGGCCTCGGTCTTGCCCACTCCCGCCTCACCCTCGAGCAGCAGGGGCTGCGGCAGGCGGAGGCTGAGGAACATCGACGTGGCGAGGCCCTCGTCGACCAGGTAGTCGACCTCGGCGAGACGCCGGGCCAGCGTCTCGACGTCGGGCACGAGATGGCGGACTTCGCCGGCCGCCTCGCCCGTGACCTGCCGCGGGGTCATCCGCCGGTCACGACGGCGTCACTCCGCGGCGACTGCATGCTCGTGTTGCGCCTGGAACCTGGCCTTGCAGCCCTCACAGCAGAAGTAGACCGTCTCGCCGTCGAGCTCGACCGACGGCGTGCCCGGCACGGCCGCGACCGTCATCCCGCAGATCGGATCGATCGCGATCGGCGGCGGCTCGGCTGGCGGCAGCTCCGGCGGAGCCGGGACGCTTGCGGTGTCGAGCCCGGCGGCGCGCTTTCCGCGGCGGACGGCGACGATCTCGACGAGGATCGACATGGCGATCTCGGCGGGGGTGCGGGCGCCGATGTCGAGTCCGGCGGGCACGTCGATCAGCTCCAGTTGCTGCTCGGGAACCCCGTCGGCCCGCAGCCCGTCGATCACGGTCGCTCCACGCTTCGGGCTCGCCACCAGGCCGATGTACGGCACGCCCGCCTCGAGCGCACGCCGCAGCGTGTGCAGCTCGTCCCGCCCGTGGGCGGCGACGACGAGCGCGAGATCGCCCGGCGAAGGCTCCGGCGATGCGTCCTCCACGTGGACGGCCTCGAGCCCCAGCTCCGCGCCAAGCGACAGGACCGCCGTCCCGATCGGTGAGTCGCCGACGACCAGCACGCGCGGCGCCGGGAGCACCGGCTCGAGGAAGATCTCGATCGAGCCGCCCGACAGGCACGGGTTGTGGGCCGTCACGGCTCCGTCCTCGATCGGAACATCCTGACCGGTGCCCGGGTCCTCGCCTATCGGTCCATCCGGAACGATCCGCAACAGCACCGCCTCCTCGGTCTCGATCGCCTTCAACGCGAACACGCGCACGCTCTGCTGCGCGCACACGCCGCCCACGAACCCCTCGATCGTGCCGTCGCCGAGCACGAGCGCGACGTCTCCCGCCTTCACGCTCGTCGGACGCTGCGCGCGCACGACCGTCGCGGTCACGAACGGCGTGCCCCCGGCTGCGAGCTCCTGCGCCCGCCGCGACAGCGCGGCGGTCATCATTGCGGTGGCTCTGGACGCCCCTGCATCGCCGCCCAGACACGTGCGGGCGTGCAGGGCATGTCGACGTGCTCGACGCCGTGCGTCTGATACAGCGCGTCGATCACCGCGTTGACGATCGCCGGCGGCGAGCCGACATTCGGCGACTCGCCGACGCCCTTCGCGCCGAGCGGGTGATGGGGGCACGGCGTGACGGTCTCGCCGAGCTCGAAGTCGGGGCATTCGAGCGCGGTCGGGATCAGGTAGTCCATGAACGACGAGTTGAGGCAGTTCCCCTCCTCGTCGAAGCTGATCAGCTCCATCAGCGCGATGCCGACGCCCTCGGCGAGCCCGCCGTGGATCTGGCCGTCGACGATCATCGGATTGATCCGCACGCCGCAGTCGTCGACGGCGATGAAGCGCCGGACCGTGACCTGGCCGGTGTCGGGGTCGATGTCGACGACGGCGATGTAGGCCCCGTAGGGATACGTGAGGTTCGGCGGGTCGTAGATCACCTGCGCGTCGAGCCCGCCCTCCATGCCCTCCGGCATCGGCTCGCCGCTGTAGGCGCGCACCGCGATCTCCTCGATCATCGCCCCCTTCTCGGGGTCGCCCTTGACGTACCAGCGGCCCTTCTCCCAGGCGAGATCCTCGGGCCTCGTCTCCAGCATCGTCGCCGCGATCAGGCGCGCCCGGTCCCGCACCTTGCGCGAGACGACGGCGACCGCCGCGCCGGACACGGGCGTGGAGCGGCTGCCGTAGGTGCCGAGCCCGTACGGCGACCTGTCGGTGTCGCCGTGCCGCACCTCGACGTCCTCGGGCGGGATGCCGAGCTCCTCGGCGACGATCTGGGCGAACGTCGTCTCGTGACCCTGCCCCTGCGTCTGTGCACTGATGCTGACCACCGCCTTGCCGGACGGGTGCACGCGCAGATCGGCTCCGTCGTTCATGGCGAGCCCGAGGATGTCCATGTGCTTGCGCGGCCCGGCGCCGACGCCCTCGGTGAAGAACGAGACGCCGATGCCCATCAGCTCGCCGCGGGCACGCTTCTCGAGCTGCTCCTTGCGCAGGTCCTCGTAGCCCGCGATGTCCATCGCGACGCGCATCGTCTGCGCGTAGTCGCCGGAGTCGTACGTCCACCCGGTCGTCGTCTCGTACGGGAACTGCTCGGGCGCGATGAAGCTGCGCATCCGCAGGTCGATCGGGTCGACCTTCATCTCGAGCGCCAGCGCGTCGACCATCCGCTCGACGAGGTAGACGGCCTCCGTGATGCGGAACGAGCAGCGATAGGCCACGCCGCCGGGCGCCTTGTTCGTGTACACGGCCTTGACCTGGACGTGCGCCGCCTCCAGATCGTACGAGCCGCAGACGATGTGGAAGAAGCCGGCCGGGAACTTCGTCGGCTGCGCGGTGCTGTCGAAGGCTCCGTGGTCGGCGATCACGTCGACGCGCAGGCCCGTGATCTTGCCGTCCTTCGAGCACATCTCGCTACGCATGACGTAGTCGCGGGCGAACCCGGTGGACACGAGGTTCTCGGTGCGGTTCTCCACCCACTTCACGGGCACGCCGGCCACGATCGAGCCGGCGATCGCACAGACGTAGCCCGGGTAGATCGGGACCTTGTTGCCGAAGCCGCCGCCGATGTCCGAGCAGCGGATCCGGATCATGTGCTCGGCGAGACCCGCGACGTGTGCGTAGACCGTGCGGTGGGCGTGCGGCGCCTGGTTGCCGTTCCAGATGTCGAGCTGGCCCGTCTCCGGATTGAAGTCGGCGATGATGCCGCACGTCTCCAGCGGCGCCGGATGGCAGCGCGGATAGATGATGTCGCGCTTGACGATCGTGTCGGCCTCGGCGAACGCCCGGTCCGTGGCGTCCCTGTCGCCGGCCTCCCAGAGCGGGCTCGCGAGGTTGTCGCGCTGGCCCGTCTTGTCGTCGCGGATCACCGGCGCGTCCGGGTCGAGCGCCTTGCGCGCGTTGACGACCGCGGGCAGCGGCTCGTACTCGACGTCGATCAGCTGGAGGGCGTCGTTCGCCGAGTACTCGTCGGTGGCGATCACGAACGCGACCTCCTGACCCTGGAAGCGCACCTTGTCGCCGGCGAGGACGGCCTGCGTGTCGTAGGAGATCGTCGGCATCCAGGCGAGGCCGAGCGTCTCCAGATCCTTCGCGGTGACGACGGCGGCGACGTTCGGATGGGCGAGCGCCTTCGAGGTGTCGATGGAGACGATGCGCGCGTGCGCGTACGGGCTGCGCAGGATCGCACCGTGCACCATGTTCGGCAGCCGGATGTCGTCGAGGTACGTGCCCTTGCCGCGGATGAAGCGCGCGTCCTCCTTGCGCTTCAGCCGGCCGAAGCCGATCGGGCGCTCGGAGGAGGGGCTCGGAAGGTTCTCGACGTCGATGGCCATGCTCAGACCCCCTGTTTCGCGGCGGCTTCGTGCTCGGCGGCCCAGCGCACGGCGCTGACGATGTTCTTGTAGCCCGTGCACCGGCAGATCGCTCCTGAGATTGCTGTACGGATCTCGTGCTCGGTCGGATCCGGGTTCTCGTCGAGCAGGGCGCGCGCCGTCATCAGCATCCCCGGCGTGCAGAACCCGCACTGCAGGGCGTGCCGCTCGTGGAAGCCCTGCTGCACCGGATCGAGCCTGCCGTCGACCTCGAGCGACTCGACGGTGCGGATCTCGTGGCCCACGCACATCGCGGCCAGGATCGTGCAGGACTTGACCGGCGCCCCGTCCATCAGCACGACGCAGGCGCCGCAGTTGGACGTGTCGCAGCCCCAGTGCGTGCCGGTCAGCCCCGGCGTCTCCCGGATGAAGTGGACGAGCAGCTGACGGGGCTCGACCTCGCGGGAGACCTGCTCGCCGTTGATCGTTATCGGAGACGTCCATGGTCAGGCCTCCTGGTGAAGAGCGCGCGCCGTCGCGCGGCGCAGTGCGCGTTGGGTGAGGACTCCGGCCAGATGGCGCTTGTAGTCGATCGGCCCCCGGCCGTCGGCGCCCGGCGAGCAATCGGCCGCGGCGATCTCGCCCGCCTGCGCGAACAACTCCTCCGACGGAGCCTTGCCCCTGAGCAGCTCCTCGGCACGCGAGAGGTGGATCGTCGTGAGCCCGACCGCGCTGAGCGCGATGCCGACCTCCGCGAGCTTGCCGCCCTCGATCCAGACGGCCGCCGACGCGGCTGCGATCGCCCAGTCGCCGGCGCGGCGCTCGACCTTCTCGTGCGCGCTGCCGCCACCCGGGCGCAATGCGATCCGAACCTCGGTGAGCATCTCGCCGGCGCCCACCGCGGTCATGTACGGCCCGACGTGGAACTCCTCCATGCCGACCACCCGCTCGGCCGTCGCCGCCGCGGATCACGGCCTTCGCCTTGACCGCCGAGCAGACCGCCGAGAGGTCCTCCGCCGCGTCCGCCTGGCACAGCGAGCCGCCGATGGTGCCGCGGTTGCGCACGACCGGATCGGCGATCACCTCCTCGGCGTCGCGGAACAGCTGGAAGTGCTCGGCCAGCAGCTCGGACTTGAGCAGGTCGACGTGGCGGGTCAGCGCGCCGATCCTGATCTCGCCGCCCTGCTCGCGAATGTAGGAAAGCTCCGCGAGATCGTTGATGTCGATCAGGTGCTCCGGGTTCGCGAGCCGGAGCTTCATCATCGGCAGCAGGCTGTGCCCGCCCGCGATGATGCGGGCCTCGGGGCCGAGCCGCTGCAGCGACGCGATCGCGCCCTCGACGCTGGTCGCGCGCTCGTACTCGAATGCCGCAGGGGTCTGCACGAGGGCTCCTTTCCTCTCAGGCCGCAGTGAAAGGGAGACGCGTCATTCTACTCGCGGCCGGTCGCGCCAGCGAGGTCAGGATCGACCGCTCGCGCGGCTGCCGGGGAGCCGCTTGCGCGGTGCTCCGATATCTTCGCGCTGCTCGTACTGCACCGGCGCATCGGTGCCGATGACCGGCGACCTGGGCAGGGCCGACGGCCTCGTCTGCCGGACCTCCGGGTAGAGCATCCGTGCGGCGAGGCTGCCGCCTTCGACGTTCCTCAGCGGGAAGCCGGCCGGATTCCCCGCCGCGATCGGCGCCTCCCGGCCGAGCCGTGCCAGCGTGAGCGTGCCTCTGGTGTAGACCTCGCCGATCCGCGGGGCCTCGATCGTGGCACTCTCCGGGAAGTTCCTGAAGCCGGCCGCGGCCGCACCGGCGTACAGCCCGTCGACGAGGCCGACGGCGTCCGTCATGCCGGCCTTCTTCACGAGCAGGCCCTCCAGCGCGTCGACGCCGGCGTCGAGCTGCTCGTTGATCGCCGTGACGATCCCGTTGACCGGGGCGCTCTTCTCCACGATCTCGCCCACGTGGGTGATGACCTCGTCGAGGCCGGCAGTGATCTTGCGCAGCTGGAGGATCACCGAGCCGAGGTAGTAGACGAGCGCGAGCACGATCAGCAGGACGGCGAGGATGGTCACGGAGCCGGCGGCCGAGAACGCGAGCACCATCACGCGTCGTCCAGGATCACGTCGAGTGAGGCGCCGTAGCTCGCGACGCCGGCGATCGTCCGGGTCGCCTGGTCCTGCGTCGTGACGAGCAGCGCGGCGGCGTCGAGGTCCTTCGATCCGGCGGCCGTCACCTGTGCGATCTGCTGCACGCTGGGCACGATGCTCTTCGCCGCGCCGAGCACCCCGCGGAGCAGGAAGAGGAGGGCTGGGACGACCATCACGAGCAGCACGATGTCGACGATCCAGAGGAGAATCACTGCGGCCTCCGCTCGGCCACGATCGCGGCCTTCTTGCCGATCCCGGGCAGCGCGCCGAGGATGATGTCGAACTGCTCGTTGATCGCCTTCACTGCGGGCTCGAGCGGTGCCAGATGCTGCTCCTCGACGCCCTTCAGCGCGCCGGCGAGCGTGGCGAGGCCCTCGGAGATGTGCGTCAGGCCCCGGCGCACCTCGGCCAGCGCGACGGCCAGCACGGCCACGACGAGCAAGGCCAGCGCGACGGTCAGGAGCACAAGCAGGCCGTGTCCGCTCATGCGGCCCCTCCGTATCCGTCGGTGAGCGCATTCATGTAACCGTCCTGAACCACCGCTTCCTCCACGATCAGCGCCAGCACGGGCGCCGTCGCCTCGAGCTGCGGGATGTTTGCGGTGTTCGCGGCGACCTGGCCCGCCGTCGCCAGCAGGCCGTCGACCGACCGCTCGATGCTCCGGACGGCGGCGATGAGCGCCGACAGCAGGGCCACGACGATCAATGCCGCGACGATCCCGATACCCAGGGCGATCCACCAGTACGTGCTGCCGGAGGTCGCAGCGACGATCATTTCCCGACCGCCACCTTCCTCAGCGACCGCGCGGCGTGCAGGATCCTCACGCCAGAGTCGTTGATCTGCGCGATGCCGACGAGCCCGTCCGTCTGACGGCGCACCACCTCGACCGCCTGCTCGGCCACCCTGGCCTGCCCGGCGATCTTGCGCGCCAGCAGCACGATCATGATCACGATCGCTGCAGCGACCAGGATCACCACGACGCCGAGCACGAGCCCGAGCTGCCATTCGGAAGAGGACGCCATCCGCGATACCGACCGTACCACCGGAGACAGGACAGACCAAGCCGGAAGCCGCTCGCAGGCGGTACAGCCGTACGATGTCCGCATGTCTTTCGGATCTGTCGAGGAGGTCGAGCGGGCGCTCGCGGCCGAGTCGTACCTCCCGGACCGGGGGCTCGCGACCTCGATCTTCCTCGCCCTTGCGATGCAGCGGCCGCTGCTGCTCGAGGGCGAAGCCGGCGTCGGCAAGACCGAGGTGGCCAAGACGCTGGCGCGCAGCCTCGGCGGCGAGCTGATCCGGCTCCAGTGCTACGAGGGGATCGACGCCTCCCAGGCGCTCTACGAGTGGGACTACTCGCGGCAGCTGCTCTACGCGCGGGCCCTGCAGGCCGGCGAGCCGGAGCCGAAGGAGCGCGTGTCGGAGCTGTACGGGGCGGACTTCCTGCTGGAGCGGCCGCTGCTGCGCGCGGTGCGCGCCGGATCGTCCGCGGTGTTGCTGATCGACGAGCTCGACCGCGCCGACGACGAGTTCGAGGCGTTCCTGCTGGAGGTGCTCTCGGACTACACGGTCACGGTGCCCGAGCTGGGGACGATCGCCGCCGCCGAGCCCCCGGTGGTCGTCGTCACGTCGAACCGGACGCGCGAGCTGCACGACGCGCTCAAGCGGCGCTGCCTGTACCACTGGATCGACTTCCCCGACCTCGAGCGCGAGGTGGCGATCGTCCGGCTCCGCGCACCCGAGGTGTCGGCTGCGCTCGCGCGGTCGGTTGCGGAAGCCGTCGAGCGGCTACGCGCCATGGAGCTCACGAAGCCGCCCGGCGTCTCGGAGGCGATCGACTGGGCGCAGGCTCTCGCGCTGCTGGGCGCGGACACCGCGGACGGCGACGCCGGCCGGGAGACTCTGGGCTGGGCGGTCAAGAACCGCGAGGACCGGAGCCGTGTGCTCCGTGGCTGAGGAGGTCGAGCGGCTCGTCGGGTTCGCGCGCCGGCTGCGCGCCGAGGGAGTCGCGGTGGGACCGGGCCGGGTGATCGACTTCTGCAGGGCGGCCGCGCTGCTCCCCGCGGAAGGGCTGTACTGGGCCGGGCGGGCGACGCTGCTCTCCCGGCCCGAGGACATCCCCGCCTACGACCGCATCTTCGGCGGGATCGAGGACGAGGAGCCGCTGCGTGTGCGCGTCCGGGTCGCGGAGGAAGAGCTGGCGCCTGCGAGCGAAGTCGAGCAGCTCCGCGAGAAGAGCTTCTCCGAGCTCACCGACGAGGAGCTGGCCGGGCTCGCGGCTCTCATGCGCCAGGTCGAGCTGGCGATCCCGCTGCGCCGCTCGCGCCGTCGGGAGGCGGCGCGAGCGGGCTCGCCGGATCTCCGGCGGACCCTGCGCCGGTCGTTCCGCACCGGGGGCGACCCGCTGGAGCTGGCCTGGAAGCGCCGGCGCCGCCAGCGTCGCCGGCTGGTGGTCGTGCTCGACATCTCGGGGTCGATGGCGGACTACTCGCGCGCGCTGCTCGTGTTCGCGCACGCGGCGCTGCGCGCCGACGCGCGCTGGGAGGCGTTCGCGTTTGGCACGCGGCTCACCCGCCTGACCACGGCGCTGGCAGCGAGCGACGCCGACGAAGCGCTGGCCCGCGCCGCCGGGGACATCGTCGACTGGAGCGGCGGCACGCGGATCGGAGAGTCGCTCAAGCGCTTCCTCGACGAGTACGGCCACGGCGGACTCGCCCGCGGCGCAGTCGTCATCCTCTGCTCCGACGGGCTCGAGATCGGCGACGCGGAGCTGCTCGCCGCGCAGATGGCGCGCCTGTCGCGGCTCGCCCACCGCATCGTGTGGCTCAACCCGCTACAGGAGGATCCGGCCTACGAGCCGCTGGCGCGCGGGATGCGGGCGGCGCTGCCGTACGTCGACGTGTTCGCGAGCGGCCACAACCTCGCGAGCCTGGAGGAGCTGGGACGCGGGCTGGGAGGCTAGGGCCTCACTTGCCCGAGTTCCTGGACCTGCGCGTGCGCCAGAAGAGGAGCCCTCCGACCAGCGCCAGGGCGCTGCCTGCCGCCGCCGCGACCTTGCGTACAGGCTTGCGGCGCCGTCGGGCCTCCTTCTTCCTCGCCGCCTCGCGCTTGGCCGCCTCTTCCTGCTTCTTCTTGCGGATGCTCTGGCTGAGTCTCCAGACGCCCCACCCGAGCATGGCGTTCCTGCGGTTGACGATGCTCACGATCGGATCGCCTCCTTACGTCCTCGCCGGCTGACGTTTCCTGTTCGGCACGTGGATCGCGCGCCCGAGGGCGACGAGCCCGGCCTCCTTGATCCCCTCCGACAGCGTCGGATGCGGAGCCATCCCGTCGGCGATCGTCTCCACCGTCGCCTCCGCGTCCAGCGCCACGACGCCCACCTCGATCATGTCGGTGACGTGAGGGCCGACCATGACGAGCCCGAGCAGTTCGCCGTAGCGGCTCTCGTGGATCGACTTCACCCACCCGACGGTCTCGTTCTGCATCACGGCGCGCGCGTTGGCGATCCACGGGAAGGTGCCGACCGTGACGTCGTCGCCGTACTGCTCGCGGGCCTCCTCCTCGGTGAGCCCGACCGCGGCGATCTCCGGGTCGGTGTAGATCGGGCGCGGCACGCCGCGGTTCTCGACGACGGCGTCGTGGCCGCACGCGTTCTCGGCGGCGACCTCGCCCTCGCGGAAGGCCGTGTGCGCGAGCTGCCAGTAGCCGGCGCAGTCCCCGACCGCATAGATGTGCGGGACCGTCGTCCGGCGCCGCTCGTCGGCGGCGACGCCCTTCCGGCGGTCGAGCTCGACGCCGATCCCCTCGAGGCCCAGGCCCTCACAAACCGGGCCGCGGCCGACCGAGACGAGCATCAGGTCGCATTCGACGGTCTCACCCTCTCCGAACTGAACCGTGAGTCCGCCGCCCGTCTCCTCGACTCTCGTGCACTGCTTGCCGAGCTCGAGGCGGATCCCGCGGCGGCCGAACTGCTTGGCCAGCTCCTTGGACGCGTCCCCGTCCTCCTGCGGGATCAGCCGCGGCAACATCTCGACGATCGTCACCTCGGAGCCGAAGCGGTCGAAGATCGACGCGAACTCGCAGCCGATGATGCCGCCGCCGAGGATCACGAGCCGGGCCGGCACCTCGGTCTGGGCGAGCAAGCCCGTCGAGTCGACGCACCTCGCGGAGTCGAGCCCGCCGATCGGCGGACGGAGGGGAAACGAGCCGGTGGCGACGATCGCGGACTTGAAGGTGACGCCCTCCCCGCCCTCGACGGCGATCGTGTTCGCGTCCGCGAAGCGGCCCGTGCCCCGCACCCACTCGACGCCGTTCGCCTTGAAAAGCCTTGCGATGCCCTGCGTCATCTGGGTCACGACCCTGCTCTTCCACTCGTTGGCGGCGGCGAAGTCGAGCGTCGCCTCGCCGACCTGGACGCCCAGCTTCGCGAAGCTCTCCTCGGCCTCCTTGAGGAACGTGGCCGTCTGCACCCACGTCTTCGTCGGGATGCACCCGACGCGCAGGCACGTCCCGCCGAGGGCGTCCTCCTGCTCGATGCACACGACCCTGGCTCCCAGCTGCGCGGCGCGAATCGCCGCCGAATAGCCCCCGGGGCCGCCCCCGAGCACCGCGACGTCACAGTCCATGTCCTCTTGCTCCCCTGACTCGATTTCTCGAGTGCGATCCTAGCTAGACAGACCCGTAGTGCGGCCCTGCCCCGCGTGCGGAGCCGCAACGCTAGAGCTTCGCAAGCATCGTCCACGAGTGGTCAGACTCCGCGACCTTCTCGAAGCCGTGCCGCTCGTACAGGCCAACCGCAGGGCTGCCCGCCTCGACGCTCAGGCTGATCTGTCCGTAGCCCTCCTGCGCGGGCGCGGTCGACGAGCGCGTCGAGGAGCGTGGAGCCCATCCCTCCTCCGCGCCGATTGGGAACGACCGCGATCGCGAGCTCCGGCGTCTCGTCGTCGACGTAGCCGAACCCGGGATGCTCCCGGGTGAAGAGCCTGTACCACGCGGCTCCCACCGGGTTCGCGCCCTGGATCGCGACGAGCGCCGTGTCGCCGGCGCGCCCCCACCCGTTGACGTAGCGCGACAGGGGCTCCTCGTCCTCGAACGCCTCGTCGGCGCGCCAGTAGTACGCGTGACGCAGCATGTCGCGCATGAACGGAATGTCCTGCGTCCCGCCACGGCGGAGGATCACGAGACCTCCTCGGCGAGCTGCAGGCGGTTTCCGTCGGGGTCGAAGACGTCGACGATCCGCATCGCGGCGTGCAGCTCGAGCACGACGCCCACCTCGGCGCCTGCCTCGCGTAGACGCTCGGCCTCGAGCTTCACGTCCGCAACGTCGATCAGCGCGACCCCGCCCTCCTCGGGCTCGCCCTCGGCGAGCGCAACCTCGGTGCCGTTCCACTCGAGCCGCGCCCAACGGCTCTCGAGATCGACGTAGCGCTCCTCGAATCCGAGCGTGCCGGTGTAGAAGGCGCGGGCCGCGTCGAGATCGCGCACCCGGTACCACACGACCGTCACAGCATCAGGCCGGGCTCTTCCAGGAAGTCCTTCACGCTCCGCAGGAACTCGGCGGCGGTCGCACCGTCGAGGGCGCGGTGATCGCACGTCAGCGTCAGCGACATGAGCGGGGCGACGGCCAGCGCACCGTCGCGGGCCACGGGCCGATCCTCGATCGCGCCCACGGCGAGGATCGCCGCCTGCGGCGGGTTGAGGACGGCGACGAACGTCTCGACCCCGAACATGCCGAGATTCGAGATGGTGAACGTGCCGTCCTCGAGATCGACCTGCTGGAGCTTGCCGGCGCGTGCACGCTCCACCAGCGCGGCTCGGGCTGCGGCGATCTCGGGGATCGAGAGGCGCTCGCAGCCGCGGATCACCGGAACGACGAGGCCCTCGTCGATCGCCACGGCGATCCCGACGTTCGCGGACGGGTGCAGCTCGATCGCGTCGCCCCCGTAGAGAGCGTTGACAGCACGGTGGCGCATGAGCGCGACGCCGCAGGCCTTCGTCAGCACGTCCGTGACGGTGGGTTTCGCGTCGTAGCCGCCGCGCTCGACGAGCTGCCGGCGCAGAGCAATCGTCCGCGTCATGTCCGCGCTCATCGCGATCTGGAACGCCGGCGCCTCCCAGGCCTGGGTCAGCCTGCGGGCGATCGTGCGGCGAACAGAGCTGAGCGGCTCGATCGACACGCCCTCGACCGGGACGGCCGCGGCCGCCGCCGGCGCGACCGCGGCGCGCTCCACATCCTCCGCGACCACCCGTCCGTCGGGCCCGGTGCCCGTTATCTCCGCCAGGTCGATCCCCCGCTCCCGCGCGATCCGGCGCGCGAGCGGCGACGCCTTGACGCGTCCGCCGGCCCGCGGTCCCGCGGAAGCGATCGGGGCGGGGGCGGGGCGCTCCGGCGTTGCGGACTCGACGGCCGCGGCCGCGCCGTTGCTCGACTCGGCCGGAAGATCCTCGCCCGCCTCGCCGATCACCGCAATCGTCTGCCCGACGGGCACCTCGCCCTCCTGGACGGATATCCGCAGCAGCACGCCGGACGCCTCCGCCTCGACCTCCTGCGTCACCTTGTCCGTGTCGAGCTCGTACAGCGGCTCGCCCTTCGCGACCTGCTCGCCCTCGGCCTTGAGCCAGCGGACGATCGTCCCCGACTCCATCCCCTGCCCGAGGCGCGGGAGCTTGACCTCGCTAGCCACGGCCCACGGTTCGGCGAACAGCCTCGAGCACGTCGGCCGCGTGCGGGACGACCCACTCCTCCATCACCGGCGCGAACGGGATCGGGCAGAACTTGGCGCCGACCCGCTCGATCGGTGCGTCGAGCCAGTCGAAGGCGCCGTACTGCACGATCGAGGCGATCTCGGCGCCGAAGCCCATGCGGGTCACGGCCTCGTGGGCGACGACACAGCGCGTCGTCTTCTGCACCGACTCGACGATCGTCTCCTCGTCCAGCGGAAGCAGCGTGCGCGGGTCGACGACCTCCACCGAGACGCCTTCCTTCTCGGCGTCGGCTGCGGCGGTGAGCGCCTCGTGCACGAGACGCCCGGTGGCGACGACGGTCACGTCCTCGCCCGAGCGGTGGACGCGCGCCTTGCCGAGCGGGATCGGCTCCAGCTCCTCAGGCACGTCCTCCTTGATCCCGTACAGCGTGCGGTGCTCGAAGAAGACGACGGGGTTGTCGTCGTAGATCGCCGACCAGAGCAGCCCGCGCACGTCCGTCGGCGTGGACGCGAACACGACCTTCAGACCCGGGATGTGGCAGAACCAGGCCTCCAGCTGCTGCGCGTGCTGAGCGCCGGGCGACCAGCCGGCGCCGCCCTGCGTGCGGATCGTCGAACGGCACCTTGAGCTGGCCGCCCGACATCGAGCGGTGCTTCGCGGCCTGGTTGACGATCTGCTCGGAGGCGAGCGTCATGAAGTCCTCGTACATCACCTCGACGACGGGCCTCATCCCCTGCATCGCGGCCCCGACGCCGGCCCCGACCAGCGCCATCTCCGAGATCGGCGTGTTGCGGATGCGCCCCGGCGCCGAACTCGGCGAGCAGCCCCTGCGTGACGCCCATCGAGCCGCCCATCTCGGCGATGTCCTCGCCCATCAGGAACACGTCGTCGTCGCGGCGCATCGCCGTGGCGAGCGCGTCGCGGACGGCTTCCCGGTAGCTCAGCTCAGGCATAGACGTTCTTCAGCGCGTCCTCGGGGCGTGGATCCGTGCCGTTCTTCGCGAACTCGACGGACGCCTCGACCAGCTCGACTGCCTCGCGGTCCACCTCCTCGAACTCCGCTGCGGAGAGCTCGAGCCGCGCGCGCAGGTGCTCGATCGGATCCTGCGTCTCGCGCGTCTCCTCGAACTCATGCTTGTCGCGATAGACCTGCGGGTCGCCCACGTAGTGGCCGACGAGGCGGAAGGTCTCGGCCAGGAGGAAGACCGGCCCCTTGCCGTCACGCGCATGGGCGAGGGCCCGCTGCGCCGTCTCGTAGACGGCCTCGACGTCCTGGCCGTCGACCCGCATCGACTGCATGCCGAAGGCGACCGCACGCTGGGTCAGATCCTGGATCGGCAGCTGCTGGCGCGCAGGGGTCGACTCGGCCCAGTGGTTGTTCTCGCAGACGAATACGGCGGGCACGGTCCAGAGCTGGGCGAGGTTGAGCGCCTCGTGGAACGTGCCGATGTTGGTCGCCCCGTCGCCGAAGAACGCAACCGCCACGCGTGGCTCCGCGCGGAACTGGAAGGCGAGGGCGGCGCCGACGATCGCCGGGAGCCCGCCGCCGACGACGGCGTTCGCGCCCATGTTCCCGCGCTCGACGTCGTAGAGGTGCATCGAGCCGCCGTATCCGTGCGAGCAGCCCTCGAGCTTCCCGTAGAGCTCGGCCATCACCTCGTTCGGATGCGTGCCCTTGGCCAGCGTGTGCCCATGAGCGCGGTGCGTGGACGCGATCACGTCGCCGTCCTCGAGTGCGCGGCAAACGCCCACCGCCACCGCCTCCTGGCCGATTGCGACGTGCAGGAAGCCCGGCAGGTCGCCTGCGCGGAACCGTTCCTCGACCTTCTCCTCGAAGCGACGGATCAACACCATCTCGCGCAGAAACTCGCGGAGGCGCTCGTCTGAGAGAGTTCCCTTGCGTTCCACCTTGTTCACGGCGACGGAGTCTAGCGTCGCGATTCGCCCCCGCCCTCGCCCAGTATGCTCAGCGGCGTGCGGCTCGCACTGCAATGGCGGAAGATCGACGCGGCCCTCCCGCCGGACTGGGGCACTGCACGCTTACGCGTGACCGTCCGCGACGAGGCGAGGCTCGCCCGCGCGTCGGCCGTGCTCGCGCCGCTCGCCCCCGGTGTGAGCGGCCGCGCTCTCGTCCTGACCGCCTCCACACGCGGCGACGGGGCCGGCCCCGATCGCGTGCGACGTGCACTCGTCCAGCTCGATCGCGAGCGGATCGCAGGGGTGATCGAGCTCGTATCGACCGAGGCCGCTCCCCAGCGCCCCGAGCGCGAGCACACCACGTTCGTCACCGCCTGGGATCAGGCGATCGCCGCCCTACCCGAGGACTGGAGCGACGCCTACGCCGAGGTCGCGCTCGTCTCCACCGACAGCCTCGACCGGGCGGCCCTGCTGCTCGCTCCCATCAACCCTGCGCGCCACGGCCCGGCGCCGTGCTTTCGCTTCCGCTGCGCGCGGCGCTTCGGCTACGGCGCTTCGGCCGGCATGACGCGGCGGTGCCTCGAGCGCCTGGACGAGGAAGGTGTCCGCGGCGACGTCGGCGTCCTGCGCGCGCTTTCCGACACGAAGCCGGTCTCCACGCAGGGTCCGGTCTGGTACCTGGGCGGCCGCGCCGTCTAGTTCGTCACCGGCAGAGCTCGTCCGCGCTTCGGGTGCGCGTCGGAGCGATACCGGTAGGCGCCCTTCTTGAGCGTGACCGCCAGCGTCTTCACTCCCTTGAACGCGAGGCCGGTCTTGACGTTGACGCCGGCGCCCGACAGATGGAAGTTCTCCTTCGCGGATGTGTCGGCGACCTTGATGCGGTAGCGGCCGACCGGGAGCGTCTTGACGGCGGCTCCGGCTCTGCGCAGCGTCACGGCTCCGCCGGCCACGACCTTGGCCGTGAGGAGGACGGGCGGTGACTGCGGCGGCGGCGCCGGCCCCACGGCGAATACGCCGTGCAGGATCGTCGGATGAAAGTCGCACTGGTACTTGTAGGTGCCGTT
Organism: uncultured Actinomycetes bacterium; assembly: GCA_963773175.1. Taxonomy (GTDB): domain Bacteria; phylum Actinomycetota; class Thermoleophilia; order Gaiellales; family Gaiellaceae; genus CAVZAC01. Next base: position 52,627 of record CAVZAC010000003.1, on the reverse strand, counting down.
CACGAACGTCACGGTCCACGTCGGGCTCGTCGTCGTCGCGATCTCGGTCGCCTCGTCCACACCAGGCCCGACGAGGTGGAAGTCGTGGATGGTCGCGTAGTCATGCACCTGGATCGAGTATTCACCCGCGGGGATGCGCGTGATCGGCTTCCCGTTGGCGTCCGTGAGCGAGATGTGGAAGGAGTCCGGTGCTCCGGCGCTGCCCACCGTCGCGATCAACACGGGATCGGCCCGCGTCCCGGCGCCGACCGAGGCCGGCAGGGCCAGCAGGAGCGGCACGGCCAGGATGATCGCGAGGGCTCTGAAGCGATGCGTCACGGGCAGCTGCAGCGAAGTACGGATCGAGCGCAAGATCGGATTGATTCGGCTCGGAAAGCGGAATTCAGGGCACGCCCCGCTCGTTGGAAGACACATGATGCTTACGAGAAACCACACCCCCAAGCAGGACCTCATTCGGCGCATTCCGCTGTTCTCCGATGCCTCACGCCGGGAGCTGGACGAGATCGCGTCGATCGCGGACGTCGTCGACGTTCCGGCGGGCAAGGAGCTCGTGCGTGAAGGCGACCGCGGACGCGAGTTCTTCGCGCTACTCGAAGGCACGGCCGACGTGACGCGGCGGGGCGAGCTCCTGAGCACGCTGGGCCCGGGCGATTTCTTCGGAGAGATCGCGCTGGTGTCAAGGATTCCGCGAACGGCGACGGTCGTAACGACGTCACCGGCGGAGGCGCTCGTGATCACCGAACAGAGCTTCGAGCGGATGCTCGAAGTCGACCCCGAGATCCGGCTCCGCGTGCTCGACTCGCTGGCCGAAAGACTGGGTCCGCTTACGCTCTGAGCTCGGCGCCGAAGCTCTCTCGAAGAGCGGCGACTACAGCGGCTCGCAGGCGTTCCGCATCCTTCTCGGTCAGCGTCCGCTGGGCCGACTGGAACGTGACATTGAAGGCGATGGACTTCCTCCCTGCACCCACCTGCGAGCCGCGGTACACGTCGAAGGGCCGCATTTCCCGCAGGTCCGGCCCGGCCGCATCGCGGGCCGCGGCGACGAGGTCGGCTGCCTGCACCGACTCGTCGACGGCGAAGGCAAGGGCCTGTCGGATCGGGGGAAAGGTGATCACGTCCTCGTAGGTCACGGGCTCGCGAGACGCGGCGAACAGCGGTTCGAGCTCCAGCTCGAACGCGCTCCACACGCCGTCGAGCGCGGCCGGGTGCAGCTCTCCGACGACGCCGGCGTCGGTGCGCGCGGTCTTCCCCGGATGCAGGAGTCGGCTCTCGCCTCGCCGGAACTCGGGCTCAGTCTTGAGCGCCGCGTACAGCGCCTCGACCACGCCCTTTGCGTGCGCGAACGACCCCTCTGCGAGCCCGGCGACCCGCAGCCGCTCGTCGGGCAGCGGCCCGTCCGTGGGCAGATACACGCGCGCGATCTCGAACAGCGCGATGTCACGAGCTCCCACCTCGACGTTGCGATGCGCCGCATCGACGAGGCTCGGCAGGAGCTGCGTGCGCAGCGCGGTCAGCTCGATCGAGATGGGCTCGGGTAGCTTCCACCGGGTCTCGTCGTCGGGACGCAGCGACGGTGTGTAGACCTCGGCGAAGCCAAGCCCCACGAGCGCCTCCTCGACTCGGCGGCGGAGCTGCTGCGCGCGGGTCGGCATCCCGAACATCGCGCGGCGCAGCGGGAGCGTGAACGGCACGTCCTCGAGCCGGAAGCGGGCGACCTCCTCGACGACGTCGATCTCCCGCGTCACGTCGCGCGAGCGCCAGGTCGGCGCCGCGACGGGATCGCCCGCCGCGTCGAAGCCGAGCCGACCGAGCAGCTCGCGCTGGACGCCGGGGGCCGTCCGGACCCCGATCACCTCGTCTGCGCGCTCGGCGCGGAAACGGATCGCAGGCCGCTCGGGGAGCCCGGCGTGGACGTCGTTTGCCGCGGCCCAGCTCGCGCCCGTCAGGTCGAGGATCAGCTGCGTGCAGAGCGCCGCAGCGTGCGGAGCCAGATGCGGGTCGACGCCCTTCTCCCAGCGGTTCGAGCCTTCCGTGCGCAGCCGGAGCCGCTCGGAGGATCGGAATATCCCGTAGGGCTCGAAGTTGGCCGCCTCGAGGAGGACGTCGGTGGTCGCCTCCCCGATCTCGGTCTCCTCGCCGCCCATGATCCCCGCGAGGGCGATCGCGCGCTCGGCGTCGGCGATCATCAGGTCGGCCCCATCGAGCCGGCGGTCGATGCCGTCGAGGGTGCGCATAACCTCCGCTTGCTCCGCCCGGCGCACGATGATCCGCCCACCGCGCAGGGTCGCGAAGTCGAAGGCATGCAGCGGGTTGCCGAGCGCGAGCATCGCGTAGTTGGTGGCGTCGACGACGTTCGAGATCGGACGCATCCCGGCCGCAGAGAGACGCGCCCGGAGCCAGACCGGCGAGGGCGCGATGCGTACGCCGGTGAACAGCCGGCCGATGTAGCGTGGACAGCCCTCGAAGTCCTGGATCTCGATGTCCACCTTGCCGCTCGGGACCGGGTCGGGGTCAGACCCCGGCCATGGCTCGAGCGGCAGGTCGTACAGGGCCGCGACCTCCCGGGCGATGCCGTAGATGGACAGGAGATCCGGCCGGTTTCCCGTGGACTCGAGGAGCAGGACGTCGTCCACGAGCGGCAGTGCGTCGGCCAGGGGCGTGCCCGGGTCGAGGCCGCCGTCGAGCAGCATGATCCCCTCGTGGTCGGTGCCCAGGCCGACCTCGTCCTCGGCGAGGATCATCCCGTCCGAGACCTCGCCGCGCACCTCGCGCCGATCGAGGGTCAGCCCGTTCGGCAGCACGGCGCCGGGCAGCGCGACGGCGACCGTGGCACCCGGGCCGAAGTTCCAGGCGCCGCAGACGATCTGCCGGGGCTCCCGTTCGCCCGCGTCGACCTGGCAGAGCTGGAGGCGGTCCGCGTTCGGGTGCTTGGCCGCCTCCAGCACCCGTGCGACCCTGAACAGGCCGAGGTTGCCGCCCTCGTCCGCGACGCCGCGGCGCTCGATGCCCTCGACCTCGGCAGACGCCACCGAGAGCCGCGTTGCAAGCTCGTCGAGCGGCATCGCAACGGGCACGTACTCGCTGAGCCAGGAGATCGGGACGCGCATCTCTAGAACTGCCTCAACACGCGGAGGTCGCCGTCCCAGAGCGCGCGGATGTCCGGGAAGTCGTGGCGGAGCTGCGCGACGCGCTCGATCCCGCAGCCGAAGGCGAAGCCGCCCCACTCCTCGGGGTCGAGGCCGACGTTCTCGAAGACGCGCGGGTCGACCATGCCGGAGCCGCCCATCTCCAGCCAACCCGAGTAGCGGCAGGTGCGACAGCCCGCTCCCGCCGCAGATTCCGCAGGAGACGTCTGGCTCCATCGACGGCTCGGTGAACGGGAAGTAGTGGGTGCGGAAGCGAACGCGCCGGTCGGGGCCGAAGATCGCGCGCATCACGTGCAGCAGCGTGCCCTTGAGGTCGGCGAGGGTCAGCCCCTTGTCGACCGCGAGGCCCTCGAACTGGTGGAAGATCGGATAGTGCGTGGCGTCGATCGCGTCGCGCCGGTAGCAGCGCCCGAGCGAGACCATGTAGATCGGCGGCGGCCTTCTCCTCCAGCGCGTGGATCTGCGACGGCGAGGTCTCCGTGCGCAGCACATGCGTGTCGTCGAAGAAGAACGACGCTCGGTGCGACCGAGCCGGGTGCCACGGGTCGAACGCGAGCTTGTCGAAGTTGTACTCCACGGTCTCGACCTCGCGGTCGTCGCGGATCTCGTAGCCGAGGCCGAGGAACGTGTCCTCGATCGATGCGTCGCGTCTGGGTGATCGGGTGCAGGTGGCCGAGCGGCAGCTCCTCGCCGGGAAGCGTGACATCGGCGGTCTCGGCGAGCCGGCGCTCGAAGGCCTCCCGCTCGAGCCGCGCTCTGCGGCGGCCTGCGCCTCCTCGAGGGCACGGCGCAGCAGGTTCAGCGCCCGGCCGGTCTCGGCGTCGCGCACCTGGCGCAGAGCCTGCGGCAGCTCGGCGCGCCGGCCGAGGTAGCGGACGCTCGCGTCGGCGAGCTCGTCGGAGGTCGCGGCGGCCTCGAAGGCTGCGCGCGCCTCGGTCTCATACGCCGTCCAGTCCACGGCGGCGACTGTAGCGGAGGCCCTGCCGTAGGATCGCCGCTAGTGGGCGAGTACGACGCGTTCGCGCCGGTCTACGAGGAATGGGTCGGGCCGCTGGTGGCCGACATCCCGTTCTACGTCGAGCTCGCGCTGGAGACGGAGGGGCCGCTCGTCGAGCTCGCGGTGGGCAGCGGGCGGGTCGCGATTCCCGTCGCACGACAGACGGGCCGCCGCGTGCTCGGGCATCGACTCGTCGGAGCCGATGCTCGAGCTGGCGCGCGAGCGCTGCGCGACGGCCGGTGTCGAGGTCGACCTCCGCCTCGGCGACATGCGCGAGTTCGCGCTGGACGAGCCGGCCGGCCTCATCTACTGCCCGTTTCGCTCGCTCAACCACCTGCCGACCTGGGCCGACCGGCGCGCCGTCTTCGAGCGCGTGGCCGCCGGCCTGCGTCCCGGCGGCCGGTTCGCGTGGAACGCCTTCGTCTACGACCCGCACGTAGCCGCGCGCGACGACGGGCGCGCGCAACCGCGGGAGGGCGGCCGGATCTGGGAGTACGTCAAGCACTTTCCGGCCGACAGCCGGATCGAGGTGACGACGTACGTCGGCGGGCCCGGGCAGGAGCCGCGCACGGTCAGCTTCTGGTGGGTCACGCGGTCGGAGTGGGAAGGCCTGATCGAGGTGGCCGGGCTCGAGGTCGAGGAGCTCTGCGGCTGGTTCGACCGCCGGCCGTTCGACGAGTCGAGCCGCGAGTTCGTATGGATCGCCCGCAAGCCCGAGCGCGTGACCGACTCGCCGTACGACGCGATCGCCGAGCTCTACGACCCGTGGAGCCGCAGCGTCACCGAGGACGTCGTCTTCTACGTCGACGAGGCTCGTGCGGGCCGGCGGGCCGGTGGTCGAGCTGGGGGTCGGCACGGGGCGGGTTGCGATCCCGGTCGCGGCCGAAGGGATCCGCGTGATCGGCGTCGACTCGTCGGCGGGGATGCTGGAGCGCTGCCGCGAGCGCGCCCGGCTGGCCGGGGTCGACGACGCTCCTCGACCTGCGGCTCGGCGACCTGCGCGAGCCGCCCGTCACCGAGCGGGTGCCGCTCGTGATCTCGCCGTTCCGGGCCTTCCTGCACCTCGTGGACGACGCCGAGCGGCTGCGGGCGCTGACGGCCGCGCGGGGAGCTGCTCGAGCCCGGCGGGCGGCTCGTGTTCGACGTGTTCCGGCCGAGCCCGCGAGGACGTCGCCGACACGCACGGGCGGTGGCTGGAGCGGGAGCCGGGAATCTGGGAACGGGCGCTGTGGGACGTCGAGGCGCAGCGGCTCGTGCTCTCGGTCAAGGGCTCGCACGGCAGTGCGACGATGGCTCTCGCCTGGCTCGAGCCGAACGACTGGCAGCGGCTGCTCGAAGGCGCGGGGTTCGCGGTCGTCGCGCGCTACGGCTGGTTCGACCGGCGGCCGTATCGCGGCGGTGAGGACACCGTCTGGGTGGCGGAGCGGGCCTGACTAGACCAGCTCGACCGTGTCGCCGACCCTGACCCGGCCCGGCTCCTCGACCTCGGCGTAGACGCCGAAGTCCGCCGTCTTGCTCGGGCCTGGCTCGCGGTAGTCGCGGATCACGCGCAGCGTGTCGAGATCGCGCTCCCCCGTCTCGGGATCCTGCGTCGTCACCGCGCAACGGGGAACCGGCCCGCCGATGCGCAGCAGCGCCTCGCCGATGCGCAGCAGGCGGCCCTGCCACGTGTCCTCCTCGTGCGCCGCGCAGCCGTCGATCTCCAGCAGCATGCGGAAGCGCCGGGCGTCAGGGCTCGCCTCGAGACCGGCGTGCCGGCCGAGCTCGTCGACCGACGCACGAGAGACGAGCGTCGCGACGTGAACGTCGGAGCCGTCCCCGGCCCGATCGGCGCGCAGCAGCTTCAGGGGCCGGCCGGCGAAGGCCGAGAGCGCGTCCGACCACGGGCCCTCGACCGTGTGCCCGGCGACGTCGCGCCCGTAGAAATCCGTCGTCGTCGACTCGCCGAGCGTCACCTCGCCGTCGACGACGCGTCCGTCGGGAAAGCGCAGCGAGAGCCGTTTCCGGGCCGTGGTCGAGGTCGGCCCGCACGCGGACGAGCGGCCCGTGCCGGACTCCTGCGAAGCAGCCGACCGTCGGCGTCGACCAGGAAGAAGCGCCGGTTCTCGGCCACGCCCCGGCGCTCGAGCAGCACCTCGTCGGGGTGGTGCAGCGCGAGGCCCTTGACCGGCGTGATCGAGAGGCGTGTGACGCGCACACGGGCGAGCCTACACGCGCCGCCGGGACCACTCGTAGAGCGCGATCGCACCGGCGGCGGCGACGTTCAGCGACTCGGCCGGGCCCGGCGTCGGAATCGTCACGGCTCTCGTCGCAGCGGCGCAGCACCTCCGGAGGCAGACCCTCGCGCTCGGCGCCGAGGACGAAGACGACCTGCTCGCCGAAGTCGGCCTTCGCCGAGCGGACGGCCGCCGTGCGCGACGAGCGCGACCCGTCGGCCCGAAGCCTCGTCGAATCGGCCCACCGGCACGCGGAAGACGGCCCCCGCGGAGGCGCGCAGCGCCTTCGGGCCGGTGCGGTCGGCGCAACCGGCGGAGAGCGCGACCGCTGCGCCGAACGCGTCCGCGGTGCGGATCAGGGTCCCGGCGTTGCCGGGGTCGGCGACCCGCCACAGGGCGAGGCATGCCGCCCGCGGCTCGATGCCGGGCAGGTCGTCCCTGCGGAAGACGCCGATCGCGCGCGCCGGATGCGGAAGCGTCGACACCGCCGCGAGCAACTCGGGCTCGATCGACTCCCCGGCGACGAGCAGCTCGACCGGCTCGAGGCCGGCGCCGAGCGCGGCATCGACGAGATCCTCGCCCTCGCAGACGAACAGCCCGAGCCGGGCCCGCTGGCCGCTCGAGGCGAGCCGGCGCACGAGCCGCAGCTTCGGGTTGTCCGCCGACGTGATCATCGGAGCCAGTCGATCCAGGCGCCGTGGAAGTCGCCGTGCGCGAGCTCCACTCGCTCGCCGCCGGGCCAGACGGTGACGTACAGGCCGTAGTGCGTTCCCGCGCCGTCGCGCGGCCGCGTCGCCTCGACGAACGCGAGCCGGCCCGGCGCGCCCGGCCAGCGTCAGCGCGCGGCGCACGCTGTTGCGCTGCTCGGGCGAGAGATAGCCGAAGACCGACGTCTGCCAGACGAGCGTCAGCGCGTCCAGGCGCCGCCGCGGCGAGCAGCGCGGGCAGCGCCTCCACGAGATCGCCCTCGCACGAGCTCCGGCGGATCCTCGCGTAGCGCCGCGATCGCCCGCCGCAGCTGCTCGAGCCGGGCGGTCTGGTCGGGCCAGACGAAGCACTCGAGCAGCCGCGCGCCCTCGTCCGTGGTGACGTCGATCGGGCTGCGGTCGATGCCGATCCGGCGGCGCACCCGGAGCTCGCCGTCGAAGATCGCCGCCGGCACCGGCCGCCGCTCCTCGCCCGAGAGCGCAGCTGCGCGCGCTCGGCGGCCCCACTCGCCCGCCGCGTAGCCGTAGCGGTACCGGTCCCAAACGAGGTTCAGCCCGGCGCTCGGCCCGAGCTCGATCAGATCGACGAGGCTCGACGCCCGCGCGGGCCGACTGCCGCCAGAAAGCACGGCACGAGCATCCACGAGCGCTGCACCTCGTTCGTCTGCACGCCCTGCTCGGCGACGAAGCGGCGCAGGAAGTCGCGCTCGCCGCGCGAGCGCCGCGGGCACGTCGTCCCACGAGGCCCGGCCCGCGAGGACGAGGTAATGCAGCCCGCCGGAGAGGCGCAGCGGCATGTCCCAGCGCAGCTCGCCGACGATCGCCGTCGACGAGCGGCTCGTCCGCGAGCCGGCGCCAGAGCTCGTCGTAGAGCGGCGACCGGCCCTCGGCGGATTCGGCCTGGGCGAGGAAGACCTCGCGGCGGTCTCGCGGCGGCGTGCTCAGGCCGCGAGCGCTGCCTTCGCCTGCTCGGCGATGTGCGCCGAACGCCGCCGGATCGCTGACGGCGAGGTCGGCGAGCACCTTGCGGTCGAGCTCGATGTTCGCCTTGCTGCACCCGTCGACGAACTGGTTGTACGAGAGCCCGTGCTGCCGCGCGCCGCGGCGTTGATCCGGATGATCCAGAGCCGGCGGTACGTGCGCTTCTTGTTCTTGCGGTCGCGGTAGGCGTAGACGAGCGAGTGCTCGACCTGCTCCTTCGCGTAGCGGTAGCTGGAGTGCTTGAGCCCCCAGTAGCCCTTGGCCTGCTCGAGTACCTTGCGGCGCTTCTTGCGCGCGTGGACGGATCGCTTGACGCGTGGCATCCGGTGACCCCCTAACCCTTCCCGAGCAGCTTCTCGACCTCGCGGGTGTCAGCCTTCGCGACCTCCGCGTTCTTGCGGAAGCCGCGCTTACGCTTCGGCGACTTCTTCTCCAGCAGGTGGGCTCTTCATTCCGCGCCGGCGCAGCAGCTTTCCCGTCGCCGTCACCTTGAACCGCTTCTTCGCTCCGCTGTGTGTCTTCTGCTTTGGCATCGTCTTTCGTCACTCCCGCGTTCTTCGTGGGTCCGAGCAACATGACCATGTTTCGCCCGTCCTGCAGGGGCGGCGACTCGATCTGCCCGATCTCCTTGACATCCTCTGCGAGGCGCATCAGCAGGTCGCGTCCGCGCTCCGGGTGGGTCTGCTCCCGGCCCCGGAACATGATCGTGACCTTGACCTTCGCCCGCTGGTTGAGGAAGCGGACGACATGGCCCTTCTTCGTCTCGTAGTCGTGGATGCCGATCTTCGGCCTGAACTTGATCTCCTTGACGTGGATCTGGGACTGGTGCTTCCTGGCGAGCTTGGCCTTCTGCTCCTGCTCGTAGCGGTACTTGCCGTAATCCATCACCCGCGCGACGGGCGGATCCGCCTGAGCCGCGACCTCGACGAGGTCGAGATTCTTCGAATACGCGTACTGCAGCGCCTCACTCGTCGGCGTGATCCCGACCTGCTCGCCGTCCTCGTCGACGAGCCTCACGTTCGGGACGCGGATCCCGTCGTTGATCCGCACCTGCGGCACCGGGCGGACCGGTTCGACGAACCGCCTGGGCCTCAAAGGCTTCTCACCAAGTTTTCAGATCCTCCCTTTCGAAAACACAAAAGCCGCTGCAAGCAGCGGCCCGTACCCCGTCGATCTCGCGACTCGGTTGAACCTCCGAGAGCGTGAGCTCAGGAGGTGAGGAACGGGTCCGCTCCTGCTTGGCAGGGTCACACCTTAGCAAGCTGCTCGAAATGGGCCAGCAGAGATTCGAGGCTCTCCGTCCGTCTGCTCGCCGCCGCGCTCGCGGACGGCGAGCGACTCGTCCGACTCGCGGTCGCCGTAGACGACGGCGAACGGCACCTTCTCCAGCTCCGACTCGCGGATCCGCTTGCCGATCGTCTCGTCGCGCTCGTCGACCTCGGCGCGGAACCCGGCCGCGGCGAGCCGGTCGCGAAGCGCGCGTGCGTCGCCGCGATGGCGGTCTGCCACGGGCAGGACGCGCACCTGGACGGGAGCGAGCCAGAACGGGAAGGCGCCGCCGAAATGCTCGATCAGGATGCCGATGAAGCGCTCGAGCGAGCCGAGCAGCGCGCGGTGGATGACGTACGGCGTGTGCTCGGCGTTGTCGGCGCCGACGTACGCGAGATCGAACTGCTTCGGCATCTGCGCGTCGAGCTGGATCGTCCCCATCTGCCACGAGCGTCCGAGCACGTCGGTCATGTGCAGGTCGATCTTCGGCCCGTAGAAGGCGCCGTCGCCCTCGTTGAGGTCGTACTCGAGCCCGCGCCGCTCGAGCGCCGCCTTCAGCGCGCCCTCCGTGAAGTCCCACTCCTCGTCGGTGCCGAGCTTGTTCGTCGGGCCGGGTCGACAGCTCGAAGCGCGCGCTCATCCCGAACAGGTCGTAGAGGTAGGCCGCGTAGTCGAGGCAGCCGAAGATCTCGTCCTCGATCTGCTCCGTCGAGCAGAAGATGTGCGCGTCGTCCTGGGTGATGTGCTTGCACGCGCAGCAGCCCGTGCAGCGTGCCGTTCAGCTCGTCGCGGTGCAGAGTCGACGACTCGGCGAAGCGCAGCGGCAGCTCGCGGTAGCTGCGCAGCTGGTTGCCGAAGAGGAGCATGTGCCCGGGGCAGTTCATCGGCTTCAGCGCGTAGCGGCGCTCCTCGTCCCGCGACGGAGAGGAAGAACATGTTCTCGCGGTAGTTGTCGTAGTGGCCCGAGGTGACGTAGACGTCGACGTCGTAGAGCAGCGGCGTCTTCACCTCGACGTAGCCGCGCCGCGAGGTTCTCGCGGCGGCGCAGGTCCTCGAGCTCGTTCCAGATCACCATCCCCTTCGGGTGCCAGAACGGCGAGCCCGGGCGAGTCGTCGGCGAGGTGGAAGAGATCGAGCTGCGTGCCGAGCCGGCGGTGGTCGCGCTTGCGCGCCTCCTCCAGCCGCGCGAGGTGCGCGTCGAGGTCGCCCTGCGAGTAGAAGGCGGTGCCGTAGATCCGCGTCAGCTGCTTGTTGCGCTCGTCCCCGCGCCAGTACGCGCCGGCGAGGCCGGTCAGCTTGAGCGCCTTGATCGGCTTCGAGTTCTGGAGGTGCGGGCCGCGGCAGAGGTCGGTGAACGCGCCCTGCGTGTAGAGCGAGATGGGACCGTCCGCCGTGTCGACGAGCTCGACCTTGTACGGCTCGTCCTCGGCCTCGAAGCGCTCGCGGGCCTCCTCGCGCGTGATCTCCTCGCGGGACCACTCGCGGCCCTCCTCGAGCTCGCGCCCGATCTCGTGCCTCGATCCGCTCCAGATCGGCATCCGTGATCGGCTCGGGGAACTCGAAGTCGTAGTAGAAGCCGTTGGCGATCGGCGGGCCGATCGCGATCTTCACGCCCGGGTAGAGGCGCCGCACGGCCTCGGCCAGGAGGTGCGCGGAGGAGTGGCGCAGCACCGCCAGCGCATCGGGGTCGTCCGTGTCGCGCGTGGTGAGGATCTGGAGGCGCTGGCCGTCGGCGAGCGGCGCACGCAGGTCCTGGACGTTCCCGTTGGTGCGCACGAGCACCGCCTGCTCGGCGAGCCGCGGGCCGATCGCAGCCGCCGCGTCGCGGCCGCTGGCCCCTGCGGGAAGTTCGAGCTCCGACCCGTCCGGCAGAATCACCTTCATGGGCGCTGAGGATACTGAGCACCGCGCGTCGAACCGGGGACGTGGTGTCAGCTGTCGTCGGCGAAGGCCGCGTCGCGCAGGTGAGCCGGCGCCTTGAGCCAGTAGCTCTCGCGCAGCCATTCGAGCGCCGCGTCCAGGGACTCCGCGTCGGTCACCTCCGCCGTGACCCAGCCGTACCGGCCCACGTACTTCGCCCGTCGCACGTAGGGGAGCAGCTGGGCGATCTCGCGCTCCTCTGCGGTCAGCTTGACGGTCAGATGGACGGCCCCGTCTGTGACCGACAACGAGGCGAACATCCTGTTGTCCGCGACCTTGAAGACCGGATGACCCCACGGCTCGTCCTCGTAGGACTCCGGGAGCGAGAGCGCGAGCTCCCGGATCCGCCCCGTGCAGCCCGCCGCGTCCACGGCCCAAGCTTCGCAGCTTCCGCCGAGTCGGGGGTGCAGCCGACCGCGAGCGGCCCGTACCGAGCCGGGTCGCGCAGCGGGACTTTCGCCATGCCCCACGAGCCCGTACCATTCCGCACGTGAGACGCGTCCTCGTGATCATGGTGGTCGCTCTTGCAGGCATCGGAGCCGCTGCCCCCGGTGCCGAGCCGCCGCTCAAGTCGATTGCCCCCGGGGTTCACGTCGCAGGGGTGGCAGTCGGCGGGAACTCCTCCGAGCGCGCCCGCGCTCGGGTGGCGCGGAGCTTCGACCACGCACTCAGTATCCGCATCGGCACCCGGAGCTGGAGGGCCTCCCCCGGCTGGCTCGGGGCGCGGGCAGCGGTCGACGACGCGGTGAGCCGCGCCCTTCGCGCCGCTCCGCACACACACGTCGCGATCAGGGTGGACGTCACCGGCAACGCCGTCGAGAGCTACGTCGACCATCTCGCGCAGCAGGTCTACGTCGCGCCGACCAACGCGAAGCTGATCGGGCTCGTGGGCAATCGCCCCTCGATCCAGGGCGGCAAGGCGGGGCAGGAGATCGACAAGGCGGCCGCACTGCGTGCGATCAGCTGGGAGCTCACGACCGGCAATCGGAACCCGATGCGGCTCCCGCTCATCCGGGTCGCGCCGCAGAGTGAACAAGGGCGATCTGGGTCCGATCGTCGTCATCGAGCGTGGCTCCAACCGCCTCCACCTCTACAACGGCGACGCACTCGTGCAGACGTTCCCCGTCGCAACGGGCCAGGCGATCTACCCGACCCCGCTCGGGCAGTGGTCGATCGTGACCATGCAGCGCGACCCGTGGTGGATCCCGCCGAACTCGCCGTGGGCCAAGGGCGCGAAGCCGATCCCACCGGGACCGGGGAACCCGCTCGGGACGCGCTGGATGGGTCTGTCGGCCGCCGGAGTCGGCATGCACGGGACGCCCGATGCGGCGTCGATCGGATACTCGGCCTCGCACGGCTGCATCCGGATGCGGATCCCCGACGCCGAGTGGCTCTTCGACCACGTCCACATCGGGACGCCGGTCTTCATCATCCCCTCGTAGTAGCCGCCGGAAGTCCGCCTCGGCTGCGCCGTAGGCATGACGACTTCCGGCGCGAACCGCCCTTTTTTGCGCGACCGCAAGCGGCCGCTCCATCTGCTGCTCTTCGAAACGGCCATGTCGGCGGAATGAGTGGTGGATGTTGGTTACCGGCACGGCAAGGTGCGCAAGGAAACCGGCCGAGAGGATCTACATGCACCGGGCGAGCCCCACCAAGATCGACCCGCCGGCACGAGCGGCACGCGCGGGGTGGAACCGGGTCCGTAGAGTTCCATTCGTGTCGACCCGCAGGCTGCTCGAGACCACGGCCGCGACCGCGGCGGACTTCCTGGACTCGCTCGCGACGCGCAGCGTCGAGGCGACGGCGACGGTCGAGGAGCTTCGCGCCGCGCTCGGCGGACCGCTCCCCGACGATCCCGTCGATCCCGAGCGCGTCGTCGCCGAGCTCGCTGCCGCGGCCGATCCCGGTCTCGTGGGGATGGCGGGCGGGCGCTACTTCGGGTTCGTGATCGGCGGAGGCGTGCCCGCCGCCGTCGCCGCCGACTGGCTCGCAACGGCATGGGACCAGAACGCCGGCCTGTACGTCGGCGGGCCCTCGGCCTCCGTGTGCGAGGAGGTGGCCGCGACCTGGCTCAAGGATCTGCTGAACCTTCCCGCGCATGCCTCGACGGCCTTCGTCACGGGGTCGCAGATGGCGCACGTCACGGCGCTCGCGGCAGCCCGCCTGCACGTGCTGCGCGAGGTCGGCTGGGACGTCGGACGCGAAGGGCTGTTCGGCGCGCCACGGATCCGGGTCGTGGCTGGCGCGCAGCGGCATGTGACCGTGGACCGCGCGCTTCGGCTGCTCGGCATGGGCACCGCCTGCATCCTTCCGGTACCCGCCGACGAGCAGGGCCGGATGCTCGCCGCTCCGCTCCGCGAGGTGCTCGCGACCGGCTCCGGGCCGACGATCGTCTGCGCGAAGGCCGGCAACGTGAACACCGGATCGTGCGACCCGCTCGTCGAGATCGCCGCCGCCGCGCGCGAAGCCGGCGCCTGGCTGCACGTGGACGGCGCCTTCGGCCTGTGGGCCGCCGCCTCGCCTCGGTTCGAGCACCTCGTGGAGGGCGCGGAGCTCGCCGACTCGTGGGTGACGGACGCGCACAAGTGGCTCAACGTGCCGTACGACTCGGGACTCGCGTTCTGCGCGCACCCGGAGTCCCACCGCGCCGCGATGGCCGTGCACGCCGCCTACCTGATGCATGACGACGAGGGCGTGCTCTACGACCAGATGGACTGGGTGCCGGAGTTCTCGCGCCGGGCCCGCGGCTTCGCCGTGTACGCGGCGCTGCGCTCGCTGGGCCGGAGCGGCGTGCGCGACCTCGTCGAGCGCTGCTGCGACCACGCGCGGCTGTTCGCCGAGCTACTCGGCGCGCACGAGGACGTGGAGATCCTCAACGACGTCGTGCTGAACCAGGTGCTCCTCCGTATCCGCGACGGGGCGACGACGGACGAGGCGATGCGCCGCGTCCGCGAGAGCGGGGCGGCATGGATGGGCGGCACGCAGTGGAACGGCGAGACGGCGATGCGGCTGTCGGTCTCGAACTGGCAGACGACGGCGGAGGACGTCCGTAGCACGGCGGAGGCGATCCTCGCCGCGGTCCCGGCGCGCGCCTAGCGCGGCGGTTAGCCTGCGCCGCATGCAAGCGCTCGCCTCGGAGGACGTCCGTGGGCTCTGGGAGCCGGACGGGATCTTCCTCAACTCCGCGACGTACGGGCTTCCCCCGGCGCCGGCCTGGGACGCGATGCAGGCGGCGCTCGAGAGCTGGCGCGACGGCACGGGCATCTGGGAGCGCTGGGCCGACGAGGTCGATCGCGCGCGCCACGCGTTCGCCCGGATCGTGCGCGTGCAGCCCGAGCGGGTCGCCGCGGGGGCCACCACCGCCGAGCTCGTCGGGCTCGTGGCCGCCTCGCTGGCCGACGGCGCGCGCGTGCTTGCCGCCGAGGGAGAGTTCGCGTCGCTCATCTACCCGTTCGCGGCGCACGCCGACCGGGGCGTCTCGCTGACGACGGCGCCTCTCGACCGGCTCGCGGACAGCATCACGCGCGATACGAGCGCGGTGCTGGTCAGCGCAGTCCAGTCGTCGAACGGCACCGTCGCCGACCTCGCCGCGATCGCGGCGGCCGCCGCCGCTGTGGGTGCTCTCACCGTGGTCGATGCGACGCAGGCCTGCGGCTGGCTCCCACTGGATGCCGGCCGCTTCGACGCCGTGGCTTGCTCGGCCTACAAGTGGCTGCTGGCGCCGCGCGGCGTGGCGTTCCTCGCCCTGGGCGAACGTCTAGCGGGGAGCATCACGCCGCTGCACGCGAACTGGTTCGCCGGCGAGGAGATCCACGCGTCGTACTACGGTCTCCCGCTCCGGCTCGCGTCGTCCGCCCGCAGGCTCGACACCTCGCCGGCCTGGTTCTCGTGGGTGGCCGCATCCGTGACCCTCGAGCTGCTGGAGTCGATCGGCATCGAGCGGATCCACGAGCACGACGTCCGGCTCGCGAACCGGTTCCGCTCGGGCCTCGGGCTGCCCTCCTCGAACTCTGCAATCGTCTCCGTGAGGGCCGAGGGTGCCGCCGAGCGGCTGGAGCACGCCGGTATCCGAGCGGCAACCCGCGCCGGCGGTGCGCGCCTCGCGTTCCACCTCTACAACACCGAGGCCGAAGCCGACGCAGCGGCTGCTGCGCTGGGCTGACTTTGCCGAGTCTTTACCGGGCGTAACGCAACCGCAATGCGCACTGGCCCGCGCTTTACCCGCGCGGGGCTACAACGGATGCATGAACACGAGCACCGAGCATCCGATCGCGAGCCGCCGCCAGGCGCTCGCACTCGCCGGAGCCCTCGCCGCCACCGTCGTGACCGCCGTCGTCGCGATCGGCGGGCTGTCTCACCGGACCGCCGCGCACCCCCCCGCGCCCGCTCCGGTCCTCGTGCAGCCTGCGGCTCCCGCCGCACCCGCACCGGCGGCGGCCACGACTCACTGGGCAGACGACTGATGCGCCGCGTCTGGGCAGCAGTCGTCTCGGTCTGGGCGCTCGTCGCCATCGTCGGAGTGCTGGCCTGGACGCGGCAGCCGCCCGCGGCGCCGCTCGCCCAGGCGAGCCCGACGGTCGTCGTCGTCAAGGGCGCCAACGGCACCGCACGCCGAATCGTGCTGCCGGCCGCACCTGTCGCCCACGCGACGACGCAGACGTCCCCCGGAGCCGGCGGCGGCGCAACCGCACCCGTCGTCCTCAGCGGTGCCGCCGGCTCCCCGACCGTGCTGCAAAACGCTCCTGTCTCCACGACACACGCGACCACGAGGACGTCGTGATCGCACGCCTCGTCGAGGAGAGCTTCCGGGCGATGGGCACGACCTGCGCCGTCGCGGCCACGGCAGAGCTCCGCGACGGCACGAGCGCCCGTCGCGCGCTGACCGCCGCGCGGGCCGAGGTCGACGCCTGCGAGCGCGTCCTCTCCCGCTTCGACCCGGACAGCGATCTGAGCCGGCTCAACGACGCCGGCGGCGAATGGGTGCCGGTCGACGAGCGTCTTGCCGCGGCCCTCTCCGCGGCACTGCACGCCCGCCGCGAGACCGGAGGCCGGTTCGATCCCACCATCCTTCCCGCGCTGGTCGCTGCGGGCTACGACCGAACCTTCGACGAGCTCGATGAGCGCGAGCCGGGCAGGGCCGTCGGCTGGCGGGCCGGCGCCCGCGTCGACGTCGACCTAGAGGGCGGCCGGGCCCGCGTCGAGCGCGGAGCCGCCGTCGACCTGGGCGGCATCGGCAAGGGATTCTCCGCCACGCGGGCACTCCACGCGATGGCCGGAGCCTGGCCGGAGCTCCCGGGCGGCTTCGTCGACCTCGGGGGCGACCTCGCCTTCGGGGGGATCTCGCCGGACGGAGGCGCCTGGCTCGTGGCGATCGCGGATCCCAGGACGCCGGGCGCCACCCTGGCCACGCTGCGCCTCACCGCGGGCGGCGTCGCCACGTCCGGACGCGACCGCCGTCGCTTCGGCCCGGAAAGGCGGCTCCACCACCTGATCGACCCGACCACCGGCGAGCCGGCCGTGGACGGCCCGCTCGCCGTCACCGTCGTGGCTCCGGACGCGACCGAGGCCGAGGCGTACGCGACCGCGCTCGCCATCGCCCCGCTGCACGAGGCCGTGTCGGCGCTCCGCGCGCGGCCTTCCCTCGCCGCGCTGTTCGTGCCACAGACCGGCTCGTCCGTTGCGATCGGCGCGCTGCCGCTGCTGACCCGGGTTGCCGCGTGATCGCGGCGGGCGGCGTGCCGCTCGTCTGGCTCGTCGCACGGTCGGCGGGACTGGTCGCGTTCGGGCTGCTGACCCTCTCCGTGTGGCTCGGCCTCGGCATGAGCACCCGGCTGCTCGGGCCGCGCCGTCAGAAGTCGCTCCTGGAATGGCACCGGACGATCGTCTGGGCGGGCCTCGCGATGCTGGGTCTGCACGTCGGCGCGGTGCTGCTCGATCCGGTGCTTCATTTCGGGCTGCCCGCGGCGTTGATCCCCTTCGCGTCGCACTGGCGGCCGGGCGCCATCGCGGCCGGCGTCGTCGCCGGGTGGCTCTCGCTCGTCCTCGCCGCCTCGTTCCGGATGCGCAAGTGGATCGGCGCCCGGGGCTGGCGGCGGCTCCACTATGCGAGCTTCGGCGCCTTCGCGCTCGCCCTCGGCCATGCGCTGACCGCCGGCACCGACCTCGTCGGGATCGGCGGACCGATCCTGGCCGCGATCGCCGCCGGGCCCGTGCTCTGGCTCGGGCTCTACCGGATCCTCGCGCCGCCACGCGCCGTACCCGGCCGAGCCGCCGCGCCGCGCCGGGCCGTAGCGGCGCAAGCCTGATTCCTGGAACGGCTACAGGCCGCGCGCCAGAGCGACGGCGAAATCTCGCCCCGCCTTGGCCGAGTCCTTGCTTCCGCCTGTCCCGGGCGTAACCAGGCCGGATCTAGCGTCCGGGTCACGAAATCGTCTATTCGATCGGAGGTAGTGAGATGAAGCGTCGATTGGCAGTCACCGGACTCGTGGCCGGAGCCCTGTTCGCGCTCGCCGTGCCCGCCGCGCTCGCGACGTCCAACCAGCAGATCCGGCTCGCAGCGGGCGGCCGCTATCCGGCGGCCACCGGAACCGCGCAATACCAGGCCCAGCCGGGCCAGCGCGAGTTCCAGGTCGAGGTCGCACACCTGCGCTCGCTCGCCGGCCGGCGTGTGTCGGTCCTCGTCAACGGAACGACGATCGGAACAGCGCGCGTCACGGCCGCCGGCCGCGCCGAGCTCGGCCGCAACTCGGAGATCGGTCAGCGCGTCCCGGCCGTCCGATCCGGCACGCGCGTCAGCGTGCGCACCGCAGGCGGTGCGCTCCTCGTACAGGGCTCCTTCTAGCCGCCCGATCATGCGGCCGGCGCCCCGCGACGCCGGCCGCACCCGCGTCAGGCCGGGCGCCGTGCTCGGCCTGCGATCCCCTATCGTCCCTGCGTGGACGCGACCGGGAACAGCCCGCTCGCCGTCGGCGACCCGGCGGTGCGCGAGCTGCGCGCGGCGCTGTGGGCCGCGAGCTACACGCTCCCCGCCGTGAGCGAGCTGCTCGGCTTCGGGGACGGCGTGGTGGTGATTCCGCCCGGTCAGGTGCCGATCGTCGACCGCCAGCTTCCGGCCGGGGAGCCGCTCTCCACCCTGATCCGGCTGTTCCTGCTCGCGCTTCCCGTGCCCGCCAGCGACGCCGCCGCCGCGCTCGGCACGCTCTCGGTCGAGCGCTGCTCGGAGCTCGGTGCCACCGTGCTCGACGGCGACCGGGTCGAGGCGACCTGCCGGCTCCTGCCCACGCGGGACGTGATCGTGGTCTGCAGCAAGCAGCACGAGTTCTCGCCCCGCCTGGCCGCCGACCACGTGATGAGCGTGACGCCGTCCACGAATCTGCTCGCCGATGTGACCGTCCGGAAGCCCGTCCAGGACGTGCTCGACCTGTGCTGCGGCGGCGGCCTGCAGGCGCTCCTCTGCTCACGCCACGCCCGACGTGTGGTTGCCACGGACATCAATCCCCGAGCGCTGAACTATGCGGCCTTCAGCGCGGAGCTGAGCGGGATCAGCAACATCGAGTTCCGAGCGGGCGACCTCTTCGATCCGGTGGGCGACGAGACCTTCGACCTGATCGTCGCCAATCCGCCGTTCATCATCTCCCCCGACTCCTCGTACGCCTTCCGCGACAGCCCGCTGGAGGGGGACGAGATCTCCCGGCGCGTCGTGCAGGGAACCGCGGCGCACCTGCGGGAGGGCGGGCTCGGCTTCGTCCTCGTCGGCTGGGCGCACCGGATGGATCAGCAGTGGGACGAGCCCCTCAGAGCCTGGGTCGACGACCTCGGGTGCGACGCCTGGCTGCTCCACCACACGTCCGCCGACCCGCTGGACTACGCCGTCGGCTTCAACCGGCCGCTCGCGCCCGTCGACCCTGCGGGGTACGTGGCCGCCATCGACCGCTGGCTCGAATACGACGAGCGGCTCGGCATCGAGGCCGTCGGCTATGGCGCGGTGATCCTCCGGCGGCGCGGCGGGACGAACTGGGTGCGGGCCGACGCGCTGGTGCAGCCCAACCTCGGGCCGGCCGGCGACCAGATCGCCCGCCTGCTGGACGTCGAGGACCTGCTCGTCTCGCTCGACGGTCCCGACGCATTCCTCGACCTCGTGCTGCACACGAACGACAGCCATCGGCTCGAGCAGGTGCTCCGCCGCCGGGAGGACGGCTATGCAGTGGATTCGGCCCGGGTCGTGCTCGAGGAGGGCCTCGCGTTCATGGCGACGGTCGACGTCTTCGCGGCGCAGATCCTCGTCAGGCTGGACGGCAAGGAGCCGCTCCGGGTCGTCCTCGAGGAGACGCGCCGTGAGATCCAGCCGGCCATGGCGAGCGGCGAGTTCGCGACGCGCGCGCTGCCGGTGGTGCGGCGCATGATCGAGCTCGGCTTCATCGTGCCGGCGGGTTGAGCTTGCCCGACGCCGGTGCTAGCGTCGGCGTCATGGCAGGGGGCCAGACCCGTGGCCGCTTTCTCGGGACCGGTGCCGCCGCGATCGGCGGAGCCGCACTGGCCGGCGCCTGGAGAGCCGGAGAGGCGCACGCATCGGACGCCGCGGCGGACTCCTCAGCGGCCTCTTCGACGGCCGCGGCCGCCACCGCGGCCACCACGACGTACGTCGAGGGCGCGTTCGGCCCGGGATTCGGCGGCGCCTCGTTCATCCTCGAGCTCGACGGCGCCGTGACCGGGTTCGTGAAGGGCGTCCAGGGCGGCGAGCCCTTCGCCGACGTCGTGACCGAGAAGCTCGGCCCCGACCACATCGTGCACAAGCACCTTGCTGGCGTGAAGTACGAGGACATCTCGATAAGCGTCGGCATGGGTACGTCCAAGGGCATGTACGAATGGATCAAGGCCACGCTCGACAAGTCGTTCCTGCGCAAGAACGGCTCGATCGTGGGCTGCACGCCGTCGCTGCAGGAAGCGGTCAGCGGCGACTTCACCAGCGGCCTCATCACCGAGATCGGGTTCCCCGAGCTCAACGGGTCCTTCGACCCGACCAAGATGACGGTCAAGCTCACGCCCGACTACACCCGCATCACGGCGCGCAAGGGCAAGGCTCCGATCACCCCGCCCAGGATCGGCAAGGGCACCTGGAAGATGGAGGTCGACGGCATCGACGCCACACGCGTCAGCAAGATCGAGTCCTTCACGGTCAAGCAGGCGTTCGACTCGAGCCCTGCCGGTCAGCCGCAGCCGGTCTCGCTCGACATTCCGAACCTGAGCATCTGGCTCCTGCCGAACGACAAGGGCCTGCAGGGCTGGATCAACTGGTTCGACGACTTCGTGATCCAGGGCAACAACGGCAGCGACCAGGAACGCGGCGGCGCGATCGTGTTCCTGAACGACAAGAAGCTCGAACTCGCCCGCTTCACCCTGCAGAACCTGGGTCCATTCAAGCTGACGCCCGAGAAGATCGCAGGTAGCGAACAGGTCCAGCGCCTCAAGGCCGAGCTGTACTGCGAGGACATCACGTTCAGCTACGGCCCCGCCGCCTGGGCCTAGCCGTATGCCCTAGACCGGGCGCGCGAGCGGCTTGTAGCGGATGCGGTGCGGCTCGAGCGCCTCGGCGCCGCGGGTCTCGCGGACCCAGGCCTCGTACTCGTCGAAGCCGCCCTCGAACCACGTCGCCTGCGAGTCGCCCTCGAAGGCGAGCACGTGCGTCGCGATCCGGTCGAGGAACCAGCGATCGTGCGAGATCACGACAGCACAGCCGGCGAACTCGAGCAATGCGTCCTCGAGCGCGCGCAGCGTGTCGACGTCGAGGTCGTTGGTCGGCTCGTCGAGCAGCAGCAGGTTGCCGCCGGCGCGCAGCAGCTTGGCGAGGTGGACGCGGTTGCGCTCGCCGCCGGAGAGGTCGCTCACCCGCTTCTGCTGATCCGCGCCCCGGAAGTTGAACCAGGAGACGTACTGGCGCGAGTTCACCTCGCGCGTCCCCAGCTCGAGCGTCTCGTGGCCGCCGGAGATCGACTTCCAGACGGTGCTCGCCGGGTCGAGGTCGGCGCGCGCCTGGTCGACGTAGGCCGGCACGACGGTGTCGCCGAGCCGGAGCTCGCCCGAGTCGGGCTGCTCCTCGCCCACGATCATGCGGAAGAGCGTCGTCTTGCCGGCGCCGTTGGGCCCGATCACGCCGACGATCCCTGCGGGCGGGAGCGAGAAGGTCAGGTCCTCGACGAGCAGCCGGTCGCCGAAGCCCTTCGCCACGTGGTCGGCCTCGACGACGAGGTCGCCGAGCCGCGGCCCCGAGGGGATGTGGATCTCGACGCGGTCGAGCCGGACGTTGCGCTCCTCCGCGAACAGCTTCTCGTAGGCGCCGAGCCGGGCCTTCGACTTCGCGTGCCGCGCCCGCGGCGACGCGCGCACCCACTCCAGCTCGCGCGCGAGGGCGCGGCGTCGGGCCGACTCGCTCTTCTCCTCGTGCGCCAGCCGCACCTGCTTCTGCTCGAGCCAGCCGGAGTAGTTGCCCTGGTACGGGATCCCCTTCCCTCGGTCGAGCTCGAGGATCCAGCCCGCGACGTTGTCGAGGAAGTAGCGATCGTGCGTGACCGCGACGACGGTGCCCTTGTAGTCGGCGAGGAAGCGCTCCAGCCAGGCCACCGACTCGGCGTCGAGATGGTTCGTCGGCTCGTCGAGGAGCAGCAGGTCGGGCGAGGCGAGCAGCAGCCGGCACAGCGCCACGCGGCGCCGCTCGCCGCCGGAGAGCGACTCCACGTCGCGGTCGCCGTCGGGCAGGCGCAGCGCGTCCATGGCCCGGTCGAGCGCGTCGTCGAGGCTCCACGCGTCGTGCCTGTCGATCTGCTCCTGCACCTCGGACTGCTCGGCGAGCAAGGCGTCGAAGTCGGCGTCGGGCTCGGCGAACGCCGCCGAGACCGCGTTGAAGCGGTCGAGCAGGTCGCGCAGCGGGCGGACGCCGTCCTCGACGTTGCCGCGCACGTCCTTCGCCGGGTCGAGCTCGGGCTCCTGCGAGAGCAGCCCGACCGTGGCCCCCGGCGCGAGCTCGGCGCTCCCGCTGGACGGCTCCTCGATGCCCGGCCATGAGCCGCAGCACGGTCGACTTGCCGGCCCCGTTCGGCCCGAGCACGCCGATCTTCGCGCCCGGCAGGAACGCGAGCGTGATGTCGTCGAGCACCTTGCGCTCGGGCCCGTAGAACTTCGAGACCCGGACCATGGTGAAGATGTAGTCGCTCACGGGCCGGAGACCTTAGCGGTCAGCAGCGGGCGCGCTTGACCCAGCTCAGGTCCGCGAGGGCGCGGACGTTCCTCGTCGGCTCGGTCGTGCTGGCCACGAAGTCGTAGCGCGCAGGCTTCCACGAGCCGTTCGGACACGCGAGCTTCAGGCTCTTCGCCGTGATCGTGTAGCCGACGCTCGGGCCGCCCTCGCCGCAGTTCGGGTCCGCGAAGACGCCGTTCCTCGGGAAGCGCCGCGGCTTGCCTCCGAACGGGATGTAGTTGACCTCGGCGTGGATCTTCAGCTTGCGGCTCACCGAGCAGCGGAAGCGCCTGTCGTTCCAGACCCCGCGCATGTCGACGGCCCTGCGCGAGACGATGATCCCGGTCGTCACGTGCAGGGTGCCGACCGTCGTGGCCGCGAGGGTTTGCGGCTCGTCCTGGGCGGTTGCCCCGCCCACGCATGCGAGCGCCGCCACGGCGACCAGCCAGGCCCCGACCGCCTTCGCCCCCATGCACACAGCGTACCCCGCGATCGGGGAGACTTCCGGCACGCAAGGGCGACAGGAGGTGGGAGGAACGATGACGTACGTCCCGGCCGTGGAGCGGTATGCGCGGATGAGCTACAACCGCTGCGGGCATAGCGGCCTGCTGCTGCCGGCGGTGTCCCTCGGGCTCTGGCAGAACTTCGGGCACGACCGCCCGTTCGAGACGAGCCGGGTGATCGTCCGCCGCGCGTTCGACCTCGGGATCACGCACTTCGACCTGGCCAACAACTACGGGCCGCCGTTCGGCTCCGCGGAAGAGGCCTTCGGGGAGTTGCTGCGCCACGACCTCGCGCCGTATCGCGACGAGCTGATCGTCTCCACGAAAGCGGGCTACGACATGTGGCCCGGCCCGTATGGCGAGTGGGGCTCGCGCAAGTACCTGCTGGCCAGCCTCGACCAGAGCCTGCGGCGGCTCGGCCTCGACTACGTCGACATCTTCTACTCGCACCGCTTCGATCCGGAGACCCCGCTGGAGGAGACGATGGGCGCGCTGGCGAGCGCCGTCCGCCAGGGCAAGGCGCTCTACGCCGGCGTCTCCTCCTACTCGGCCGCCGCCACGCGCGAGGCGGCGGCGATCCTGCGCGGGATGGGCGTGCCGCTCCTGATCCACCAGCCGTCGTACTCGCTGCTGAACCGCTGGATCGAGCCGGAGCTCCTGGACACGCTCGGAGCGGAGGGGATCGGCTGCATCTGCTTCTCGCCGCTCGCTCAGGGGCTGCTCACCGACAAGTACCTGGACGGGATCCCCGAGGGTTCGCGGGCGAGCCGCGCGGGCTCGTTCTCGCCGGACTTGCTCACCGCGGAGACCCTCGCGAAGATCGTCGCGTTGAACGAGATCGCTGCCCGGCGCGGGCAGACGCTGGCGCAGATGGCGCTGTGCTGGACCCTGCGCGACCCGCGGATGACGTCGACGCTCGTCGGAGCCAGCAGCGTCGCCCAGCTCGAAGCCAACGTCGCCGCCCTGGACGGCCCCGGGTTCACGGACGCGGAGCTGGCCGAGATCGACCTGCTACGCGACCGACGGCGCGCTCAACATCTGGGCCGCCTCGAGCGAGGGCGGCGGACGGTTGACAGGTCAGCGGCGACTCGGCAGGCCGCATACGACGTCGCGCTTCCAGCAGCGGGTGCGAGGCGCCGTCGAGCGCAGACGCATCTTCCCGATCCTGGCAGGGACGACCGCGGTCCTGGCGTTCGGGATCGGCTTCGTCATGACCCTGGTCGACCACAAGGACTTCCCCACGTACGGGGACGGCGCCTGGTGGGCGATCGTGACGCTGGGGACGGTGGGCTACGGCGACATCGTCCCGCACACGGCCTGGGGACGGTTCCTGGGCAGCCTCGTGATCATCTTCGGGGTGACGTTCATCTCGTTCCTGACCGCGACCGTGACCTCGCTCTTCGTCTCCGCGGACCAGGCCGAGGTCGCAGGCAGACGCGACGAGGAGCGCAAGGCCGAGGAGCAGGAGGTACGCCGGATGCTCGCGGAGCTCGGAGAGCAGCTGGCCGCGATCGAGGCGAAGCTGGACGCGCGGCCGGGCGCGGACGGGCGCTGACGGCCGCGCTCCCCGCCTCCTACCAGTTGTGAGGGCTCGGTTCCGACGGCTTGGAAGGCTCCGGCTCGACCGGAGACGCCTCCTCGTCGACTGGTTCCGGGTCGGGCTTCTCGGTCGGTGTCGGCTTCTCCGTCATGTCGTCCTCCCTGTTGTGCCGCGTCGGGTGTGACCCGAGGATATAGCCGCCGGGCGCTCCGGTCCGGCCGAGCTCCCTGAGCACGAGCGACCGTCCGTAGGCGGCATGTCGTCCGGGCGCGCGGCACGCGATCCCAGGAGGTGAGCCGCCACCGGACGAGCCCGGCGGCGTCCGCGGCGGCCCAACGTGCACGCTCGACGCGCCCGATCAGCTCGTGTCCGGCCGTCCGTCTCGTACCCGAGGCGGCGGAGGAGGTCGCCCGCGACCGACTCGAAGACGACCCGGTCGGCGGCCGGCATGGCCGTCCTCCAGCGAGTGGCGTTGGACGGCTCGATCCGATCGTCGAACCGTTCCTCCCAGAGCGCGGGCTGACCGGGCTCGAGCGGGAGCCTCGTCGGCCGGAGCACCGCCGGATCGAACTCCTCGCCGAGGAAACGCGCAGACGCGCCGGAGCGTCGCCTCCGGCGCAGCGAGGAGCTCCTCGTAGGACAGCTCGCAGTACCGGTCCGGGCCGAGCGGCCGCCCGTCCGCCAGGCCCGCCTCGACGTACCGGCGCCAGTATGCCGCCGCCGTGTACGCGCTGTTCGCACCCCAGCCCTTTCCGTGGAGAGAGAGCGCGACGTCCCGCCCGTCCCGCAGGACGTGCACGATCTGCGCGTCCGGGAAGAGCCGGAGGAGGAGCGGCAGCGCGAGCACGTGCTGCGGCGTCTTGTCCCCCCAGCGCGGCTTGCCCTCGCGGCGGGCCCATTCCTCGTACACCGGGGAGACGACGGCCGCGAACGAGCGGCTCGTCTCGAGGCCCGCGGGCTCGAGGTCGAGGTGCCACCGGCGAACGGAGTACGAGGAGAGGAAGTCCGTCGGCCAGCAGACGCGCCTGCCGTGCGGTGCGCGGGTCGCCGTGCAGGCGGTAGAGCCGGTCCAGGCCCCCCGACTCCGGGGCGAACGAGAGGCGCGGGTGGGAGCGCAGCAGGTCGCGGACCAGCGTCGTGCCGCTGCGGGCACAGCCGACGATGAAGACCGGTCGCCCGCTCACCGCCGCGCCGTTCGTGCAGACTGCGCACCGATGGAGTGCCCGGCCAGCTGACCCCGCCCAGGACGATGAGCGACTTTCGCCTGGGGCTCGTGGGCTGCGGAATGCTCGCCGAGCGCGGCTACCTGCCTGCGCTGCGGCGCGCTCGAGGCGTGCGGCTCACGGCGGTGGCCGACCCGGTCGCAGCCCGGTGCGCGCACGTGGCGGCCGGACTGCCCCGGTATTCCAGCGCTGCGCAGCTCATCGCCGCAGAGGAGGTCGACGGACTCGTGCTGGCGACTCCCGCCGCGGCCGCACCTGGCCGATGCCCGCCTCGCCGCTGCCGCGGGTCTGGTGGCCCTCGTCGAGAAGCCTCCTGCCGCCGACGCCCTCGAGGCGGCCGGGCTCGCGAGCCTGGATCCGCTCCCCTCGATCGGCTTCAACCTCCGTTTCGATCGCGACCTCCAACGCCTGCGCTCGACCGTGCCGGCGGGCGCCCGCCTACACCTCACTCTCGACCTCCACCACCAGGCCGGCTCGTGGCGATCCTACGCCGTCGACGACGACGCCCTGCTCCGGCTCGGCCCGCACCTCGTCGATCTCGTACGCTGGCTGACGGGCAGCGAGATCGAGCGCGTGCGGGCGGTTGCCCTCACTCCGACCTCCGCCCTGCTCGAGCTGGAGACCGGCCGCGGGACGGCCCGGATCTCGTGCGCCACCGATCGGCCCCCGACGAACCGCATCGAGATCCGCGGCGACGACGGGCGGGTGATCGGCTCGCAGACGGGCGCAGGGCTCGTTCGACGTGCGCTCCGGCGCCTGACCGGCGGAGACGGGCTCGTACGTCTCCTCGCGTTGCAGCTGGAGGCGTTCGCGAACGGGGAACGTGGCGTTTCCCAGCCGCTGCTCGCCTCGGCGCTCGACGGGCTCGCCGTGATGCGCACGATCGACGCGGCCCGGCGGTCCGACGGAAGCTGGCTCGCGGTCGACGCAGTCCCCGCGGCGGCGGGCTGATGCTCGCGCTGCTCCAGTTCGACGCAACGAACGTCGCGCTGATCGAGCGATTGCTCGCCGAGGGCCGGCTACCGGTGCTCGCTGGCCTGAAGGCACGCGGGACGTGGACGATGCTCGACCGGTCGACGCCGCTCTTCATGGAGGCGGGCGGATACGTCACCACGTACAGCGGCGATCGAGATCGAGGACCACGGGATCTACTCGGCGTTTCAGTGGGTCGCCGCCGAGCAGCGGCTGCGCTTCTTCGACGAGCTCCCCGCGACCTGCGGCCGCGTGGGAGCGGCTGGGCCGGACGGGCGCGCAGGTCGCTCGTGATCGATCAGTACGAGAGCTGGATCCCGCGCGAGACGGCAGGGCTGAGGATGCTCAACGGCTGGCAGTTCAGGCACAAGCTGACCTCACCGTTCTCGGCTCCCCGGCAGGCGAACCGCGACCTCGAGCACCGCCTCGGCCGCGGGCCGAGCATCGAGTTTCCGTACGGCCGCCCGTCCTCGGCGACGCTCGCGCGGCTGACCAGCACCTTCCAGGCTGCCGCGGGCCGCCTCGCCGACGTGACCGTCGCGGTACTCGCCGAGGAACGGCCCGACCTCGTGTGGCCCACGTTCGGCGGCCCGCACCAGGCCGGGCACTACCTCGGGGACGAGCTGGAGCCGTCGGCGCCGCCGTCCGCGCGGCTCGCGCCTGCTGGAGGACATCTACGTGTCCGTCGACGAGGCGCTTGGGCGCATCGTCGCGACGCTCCCCGACGGTGCCGACGTGATCGTCTTCGCGCCGCTCGGAATGGCGGCGAACCGCAGTCGAACCGACCTCCTGCCGCGCATGCTGGCCGCCGTCCTCGCGGGCAAGCCGCTGGAGTCGACAGACGCCGGCCCGGGGAGCCTGATCTGGCGGCTGCGCGGGATGGCTCCCGCCGAGCTCCGGGCCGCGCTGACCCGGCCGCTCCCGTCGAAAGCCGTCCGCGGCCTCACCTCGCGCCTCCACCTGCGCGGCGTCGACTGGAGCAAGACCCGCGCGTTCGCCCTGCCCGGCGACCACAGCGGCTACCTCCGGCTCAACGTCCGCGGCCGCGAGCGCGACGGCATCGTCGACCCGGGCGACGTGGAGGCGCTGATGGACGAGATCGCGGACGGCCTGACGAGCTTCCAGGATCCGGACGGCTCGCCGACCGTCCGCGCGGTGCACCGGATCCGGCAGGAGCTCGGCGACGGGGAGAGAGCGAACCAGCTGCCCGACCTCGTGGTCGAGTGGAGCCCGCGGCCGAGCGTCGGGCCGGCGAGCACGACATCGCCCAGGTTCGGCAGGGTCGAGCGCCGGGGCGAGGGCAGCTCGCGCCCGGGGAACCACACGCCGGAGGCGTGGGCGCTGATTGCGCCGGGCGCATCCGCGCTGCGGTCCCAGTCGCGCCCGCCGCGGCTCACCGACCTCGCCGCGACGGCCTGCGCGCTGCTCGGCGCAGACACGGAGGGGCTGGCGGGCGAGCCGCTGCTGCAGTAGTGCCGCTGCAGAACCGGGTCACTCCGCTCGGCGAGCTGGTCGCGGATCCGGGCCGCGGGCTCGTCTACGGCAACCGCGGCTGCCTCCACGACGGTGCGGGGCGCATCCGCCGCCGCTACAACGGCAGGCGGTGGATCGCCTGCCGGCTCGAGTTCCGCGGCTGGCACCGCGGCCCGCTCCTGCAGCCCGGCCGCTTCACCGAGCTGTTCTTCCTCGACGAGGCGACCGCCTTCGCCGCCGGGCACCGCCCGTGCGCGCTCTGCCGCCGGGAGGACTACGTCCGCTTCTCGGCGAGCTCTGGCGCGAGCTGCACCCGGGGCCAGGTCGGGGCCGACGCGATCGACGCGCAGCTCCATGCCGAGCGCGTTGCTCCCGGCTCGCGCGCGCAACTCCACCACGGAGCACCGCTCGGCGATCTCCCCGACGGCGCATTCGTCCTGCGCGAGGGCGAGCCGTGCCTCGTTCTCGGCGCGGCCCTGCTCGGCTGGACGGCCGCGGGCTACGTCCGGCCGAGACCGCGACCCACCGGCAGGGCCACGGTGATCACGCCACCGTCACTGGTCGAGATCCTCCGCTCCGGCTGGAACCCGGTCGTCCCGCTGCTGCACCCTTCGGCGCTCGTTTACACGTAGCGGCCCATGCCGCCGGCCACGTCGATCGACGCGCCCGTGATGTAGCTCGCCCGCCCGCTCAGCAGGAACGCGACGATCCCGGAGACCTCGTCGGGCGTCCCGAAGCGCCCCAGCGGGACCTCGTCCGCGGCCAGCGTTCGGAAGAACTCGTCGCGGTCGAGCTCCGGGCGCCCGGCGCTGATGGATGTTGTCCCACTGCGGCGTGACGACGAAGCCGATGTTGACGGCGTTCACGAGCACGTTGTCGGCGGCGACCTCCAGGGCGAAGGTCTTCGTGAACGAGTTCCCGGCCGCGCGGATGACCGAGGTCCCGAAGAAGGTCGGGTCGGGGTAGCGCCCGTAGACCGCGCCGATGTTGACGATGCGGCCTCCGCCGGCCGCGCGCATGTGCGGGAGCACCTCGCGGCAGCAGCGGATCAGCGAGAAGAGCTTGACGTCGAGATCGGCCTGCCAGTCCTCGTCCGTCAGCGTCGCGAAATTGCCCGGATGCGCGCGGCCCGCGTTGTTGACGAGGAAGTCGATCCCGCCGAGGGCCTCCGCCGCACGCGCCGACGAAGTCGCCGGTCGAGCGCGGCGTCCGTGACGTCGGCCGCCTGCGCGTAGACGGTCGTGCCGCCCGCGCGCAGCGCCTCGCCGGCGGCCGCGACCTCATCCTCGGTGCGCGCGCAGATCGCCACGTGCGCGCCCTCGCGCACCAGCTCCTGCGCGATCGCGAAGCCGAGCCCCTTGGAGCCGCCGGTGACGATCGCCCGGCGGCCGGCGATCCCGAGCTCCATCGCGCTAGCGCCGCATCGCGTCGACCACTCCCTGCCGCGGCGGGTGGAACGCGTCGACCGCGAGGCAGCTGCCGTCGTACGTGCGGGCGCCGTGCGGGACGTTGGGGGGAATCACGACCGCCTCGCCCTTGCCCATGACGCGGGTCTCGCCGCCGACCTCGAACTCGAGCTCACCCTCGAGCACGACCGAGATCTGCTCCTCGTCGTGCCAGTGCACGGGTGCCACGGTATTGGGCTCGAAGCTGACGAAGTTGACCATCAGCCGGTCGCCGAGCACGGGCTGGAAGTCGAGCCCCGGCACCATCTGGATCGGATCGAGGGCGTCCCACTGCACCCATGTGCCCGGTCGATCGCGACTGCGCCGTGGCCTCCTTGGCGAAGTACTGCTCGGGATCGGTCATCTCGGTCTCCTGTCCTCGGGATCGGCGATGAGAGCTGCGAGTCGCGCGACGCCCTCCTCGATCAGGTCGTCGTCGACCCGGCTGAAGGAGAGTCGCACATTCGCCGTCCCGCGCCCGTCCGGGAAGAACGGCGCGCCGGGCACGACGGCGACTCCTGCGGCGGCGGCGCGGCGCGCGAAGGCCGCGGCGTCCGTATCCCCGGGCAGCGTCAGCCACGAGAAGAATCCGCCCTGCGGGCGCGTCCAGGTAGCGGCCGCGGGCATGAGTCGGTCGAGCGCGCCGAGCAGCAGCGCGCAGCGGCGCGCGGTACAGATCGCGTGACCGGACGAGCTGCTCGTCCATCGCACCCCGGCGCGCGTACAGCTCCCAGAGCTTCTGCCCGAGAGCCGCGGTGCACTGGTCGGTGTTCTGCTTGGCGACGACGAGCTGGGCGACGACCTCGGCCGGCCCCGCCGCCCAGCCGAGCCGGACGCCGGGAAAGAACGTCTTGGAGGTCGTCCCGACCTGGACGACAGCGTCCGGCGCGAGGCTCCAGAGGCTGGGCAGGGCGCCGCCGTCGAAGCCGAGCTCGCGATAGGCCACGTCCTCGACGATCAGGAACCCGTGGCGGCGGGCGAGCCCGACGAGCGCGTGCCGCCGCTCGGCGGCGAGGCTGACGCCCGGCCGGGTTCTGGTGGTCGGGGATCGTGTAGAGCAGCTTCGGCCGCCGCCGCTGCGTCGCGAGCGTGCGGCCGAGCTCGTCGACGTCGAGGCCGTCGGCGTCCAGCGGGACGGCGATCACGTCGGCCTCGAAGCTGCGGAACGCCATGATCCCGCCGAGGTAGGTCGGCCCCTCGACGATGACGAGGTCACCCGGGTCGAGGAACGACTTGCCGAGCAGCTCGAGCGCCTCGATCCCGCCGCTCGTGATCAGCAACTCGCCGTCGGCGGGCCGCCTCCCCTGCAGCGCCTCGAGCCGGCCGGCGAGCACGTCGAGCGGCCCGGGCAGACCGCGGGTCGGCGCATACTGGAACGGCTCTGCGTCGCCGGTTCCGGCGAGCTCGTCCAGGAAGGCCGCGGCCTCCGCAGCCGGGAACGTCCGCGGGTCGGGGAACCCGCCGGCGAACGGGATGAGCTCGGTGTTGCCGGCGAGCGCGAGGATCTCGAGGAGCCCGCTGCCCACGCCTGCGCGCGTGCGTGCGGCGAAGAGGTCGGCCCAGCGCGTGGTGTCCTCGAATCGCGGCCATCCTCCCGGAGCGGACGCTAGCACCCGGGCGCGGGCGTGGATCGCGGGCCTATCACGCGATGTCCCGTGCCCGTTCGAGCTCGCAACGAAGAGGGGCCTTGCGCCGACGGGCTGCCCGTCGGCGCAAGGCCGTCTGGATTCGAGTTCTGCTCCTAGAACTGACCGACGATGAGGATCGTGACCTCGGTGCCGCTGCCGGTGCAGCGAGCCCCAGGTCATGGTCTCGTTCGGAAGGACGCAGACCGTTTGCTGTGCGCCGGAGGTGCCGGGATCGCCCGGATCGCCCTTGGGGCCTGGCGGGCCTGGCGGGCCGGGAGCGCCCGGGGCGCCGGGGTCGCCGGTGTCACCCTTGGGGCCGGGTGCGCCGGTGTCGCCCTTCGGGCCGGGAGCGCCGGGTGCACCGTCAACGCCGGGAGCGCCGGGAGCGCCGGGAGTGCCCGGGTCGCCCTTGGGGCCGGGTGCGCCGGGATCGCCGGTGTCGCCCTTGGGGCCTGGCCCACCGTCGTTGCCGGAGGGGCCGGTGGGGCCGGCGGGACCCATCGGGCCTACCGCGCCGTCAGAACCGGGAGGGCCGGTGGGGCCGGCAGCGCCGTTCTCGCCGGTCGGGCCCTGATCGCCGGCAGGGCCGACGGGACCGTCGAGGCCCTGCGGCCCCGGGTCGCCCTGAAGCCCCTGGACTCCGTCAGCGCCCGTGAAGCCCTGCGGGCCGGTCAGGCCGCGCTGGCCCTGGAGGCCGCGTACGCCCTGGAGGCCCTGCTTTCCGGTAGCGCCGGTGGCGCCCTTGAGCGCCGGTGAGGCCGCGCGGGCCCATCGGGCCCGTGGCGCCCGTGTTGCCCTTGAGCCCGATGAGGCCCTGGGGGCCCGTGGGGCCCGTGGGGCCGGTCGCGCCCTTGGCTCCGGTCGGACCGGTCGGTCCGGCCGGGCCGGTGACGTTCCAGCTGACGGGAACCTCGCCACTCACGCAGGGCGCGGCGATGCGCACCGCACCTGTCGTGGTGTTCTTGCAGGCATTGATCACCGCGGGAGGGTCGCCAGCGTGCTGAGACTACGAGCGCCTCCGGCAAGTCCCACACCGGCGGTCGCGAGCACGGCGGCGCCGGAGATCAACGACACCGAACGAATCCGCTTGATCATTTCGTAGCACCGACTTTCTGTGTTGTCGTGAGCCCGAACGACAGCCCGGTGAGCTGCGAGAACGGGGCATTGACTCGCCGTCGCGGCGAGAGAGGTTGTCCCCTAGGTCGGCCCTGTCGGTGGCCGCGTGGATCCCTGCTTCGAGTGAACCGAGACTGCGGCGCGACCGCTCGGCGGCGACGCGGGCGTCGAGCTCGCTGGCCGCTTGTAACGGCGGCGCAGATTCTCGATACTCGCGCGACCTGTCTGCCGGTTGGCAGTCACGTCCGTTCCGTGGTCGAGCCGACAGGAGGAGTGCGCAGATGACGTCAAGCGCGGGTGAGGTCGAGCACACCACGGCGGCTGCGGTCGAGGAGAAGGCGAAGCTGCAGAAGCACTTCGGCCGCTTCGACATGTTCTTCTTCCTCGTCTGCACGCTCGTCGGCCTGGACACGATCGGCACGGTTGCGAGCAACGGCGCCCAGGGGTTCACCTGGCTGATCTTCCTCGTCCCGGTGTTCTTCATCCCGTACGCGCTCCTCACGTCCGAGCTCGGCTCGACATTCACGGAGGAGGGCGGGCCCTACATCTGGACGAAGCTCGCGCTCGGCCGGTTCATCGGCGGCGTCAACGCGCTCATCTACTGGATCGCGAACCCGATCTGGCTCGGCGGCACGCTCTGCATCACCGCCGTCGCGACCTTCAACGCCTTCTTCTTCAACCTCGGCGGCGGCGGGCAAGTACGTCTTCGGGCTGCTCTTCATCTGGATCTCGGTGTGGGCCGCCATCCTCTCCTTCGGGGTCGGCAAGTGGCTGCCGACGGTCGGAGCATGGGGCCGGATGCTCGTGCTCGGCTTCTTCAGCTTCACCGTCGTCATCTACGCGATCAAGCACGGTCGTCCACGGCGTCGGCGCCGGCAGCTTCAAGCCCACCTACCCCGTCTTCATCGCGCTCGTGCCCGTGCTCTTCTTCAACTACGTCGGCTTCGAGCTGCCGAACGCCGCGGGCGACGAGATGAAGAACCCGCAGAAGGACGTGCCGTTCACGGTGATCCGCTCGGCGTTCATGGCCGTCATCCTCTACGGGCTACCGATCCTCGCGATCCTGCTCGTGCTGCCGCTGAGCCAGGTGACGAGCCTCGGCGGCTTCATCGACGCGATCAAGACGGTCTTCACGGTCTACGGCGGCCACGTCGGCGCGACGCCGGACCAGACGACGCTCACCGGCGCCGGCAAGGTGCTCGGGGACTTCGCCGCGATCTTCTTCATCTTCGCGCTCATGTCGAGCGGCGCGACCTGGATCATGGGCGCCGACCGGGCGCAGGCCGTGGCGTGCTACGACGGCGCGGGGCCGCGGGTCCTCGGAAGATTCTCGAAGCGCTTCGGCACGCCGGTCCAGGTCAACGCGCTCTCGGGGATCATCGCCAGCCTCTTCATGATCCTCGCGTTCGTGCTCACGAGCGGCAGCTCGCTCGAAGTACTTCAGCGCCGCGCTCGGCCTCGCGATCTCGACGACGACGATCTCCTACCTCGCCATCTTCCCGGCCCTCTACCTGCTGCGGACGGAAGATGCCGCACGTCCACCGCCCCTACCGCGTTCCCTGGGGGAACGGGGGTGCTGCCCTCTTTAGCGGGCTCACGTTCTTCTGGTCGGCGCTGGCGACCGCCGCGCTGCTCTGGCCCGGGCTCGGGCAGTCCGACCCCAACGCCTCGCTCCCGTCCGGCTTCGAGGGACAGCGCTGGCAGTACGAGGCGAGCCAGTTCATCCCGCTCCTCTTCTTCTTCGCGCTGGGCGTGCTCTTCTACATCCTCGGCGCGCCGACGCGGCGCCAGGAGGTCGTGATCCCGCTCGCCGAGCCGCTCACCACGCCCGCGCGGCGGAGTGAGGAGGCATGCCATGATCAAGCGAATCGTTCTGGCACTCGACGGCTCGCCGGAGGCGGAGCACGCGCTCCCGGTCGCCGAGGAGCTCGCCCTGCGCGACGGGTGCGGCAGTCACGGTCGTGCACGTGCGCGAGATGATGCTCGCCCCGGTCGTCGGCGGCGTGCCGCGCCGGATCGACGAGGGACAGATGGAAGCGACCGTTCGCGACGGACGTCGCGGCGCTGATCGACGCCGGCATCGACGCCGAGCTGCGAATCGTCGCCTCGACGTACGCAGGCGGTCCTGCCGCACGAGATCGCCGAGGTCGCGAAGGAGGTCGACGCCGGGCTGATCATCGCCGGAGTCCGCGGTCTCGGCGTCATCAAGGGGCTGCTCGTGGGAAGCGTCGCCCACCGCCTTCCCTACGTCGCCGCGTGTCCCGTCCTCACCGTGCCGTTGCCGCGAGACGCCGGAGACGCTGACGAGCTGACCGGCGGTCAGGCCGCGTAGGCTCCGCGGCGCGCGTCCAACGCGCCGGGCGTCAGGATCGCCAGCGTCGCCGAGATCGCATTGCCGAGGGCGGCGTCCTTCGTCGTCCCCCAGAGCGGGCTGGCCCCGTCGGTGATGAGGTCGAGCACGCGCAGCATCCCCGCCGGCGTCACCGGCTCATCCAGGCTCTCGAGAGCTCGAGCGAGGGCCCGCACCGACTCCCGGTGCTGACGAACGGCGGGCAGGTACATGGGGCGGCGCCTGCCGACGGGGCGCTCGTACGCACTCTGCTCGATCAACCTGAGCGTCCGGGCGAGCGTCCGCCTCTGGCGTGGAGAGCTCAGCTGCGCGGCCCGCCAGGCGTACCGGGGCGGTATGAACCCGGTCGTGGCGCTGCGCAGCCAGTCGTCGGCAGCACGACGCTGCCGGAACAGCAGGCGCTGCGCTCGAACGAGCTGGTAGACGCCGAAGATCCCTGCGGAGACGGTGGCAATCCCGAGCCAGCGGCCGAGCCCGAGCACGGAGTAGGCCAGCACAGCTCCGAGCGCTGCCGCTGAGAGACTGCCGACGGGCAGCGCGAGGATCCGTCCCAGTCTGGGGGTTCCACGCATCTCCAACCTCACGGAATTTTAGCTCGCGGCACCCACCTCGCCGCGGCCGGATTCAAGAGTTAACGGGGGCGACCTCCTCGAACTTCGGGAAGAGCGTCCGCCCCTGGCTGCGCGTCGAGGTCGACCAGGGCCGCTGCGATCCGCCCGGCGGCGGCGGGCAGAAACGGCGCCAGCTCGGCCGTGATGACGCGGCAGGCGTCGAGCAGCACGACCAGGACAGCGTCCAGACGCGCGGATGCTCGGACATCTCCGGCGCGGGCCGCCTTCGCCAGCTCCCACGGCTGCGTCGCCGAGACGAAGCGATTGCTCTCGCCGACGAGCTCCCACAGCGCGGTCGTCGCCGCCCGCAGATCGAACGCGCCGAGCGCACTGTCGATCGCCGACGGCAGCTCGCTGCACCGGCTCAGCAGCGCCCCGGCCTCGGGCAGCCGGTCGGCAGCGTGCCGGATTCCGTCCGGCCGGTTGCGGCTGATCAGCGCGATCGTCCGGTTGACGAGG
The DNA here is from genome assembly GCA_963773175.1 of uncultured Actinomycetes bacterium. GTDB lineage: Bacteria > Actinomycetota > Thermoleophilia > Gaiellales > Gaiellaceae > CAVZAC01. The sequence goes on along the minus strand of CAVZAC010000003.1, from coordinate 16,841 downwards.
TTGCCCAGCCCGTCGGCCAGCTCGTTCGCACGCGCGACGATCAGCTCCTCGCGGAAGTCGGCGTCGCCGTTGCGCGGCACGTCACGGAGGAACCACCACCGGAGGGCGTCGGCGCCGTAGCGCTCGACGAGCGACACCGGGTCGACCGCGGTTCCGAGCGACTTCGAGAGCTTCTGCCCTCCGACCGTCAGATAGTCGTGGACGAAGATCGCCGTCGGCAGCGTCTCACCCGCGGACAGCAGGATCGCGGGCCAGTAGATCGCGTGGAAGCGGATGATCCCCTTGCCGATCACGTGGAGCCGCTCTCTGCTGCCGTCCCACCAGTCGCGGTAGTCGTCCGCATCCGATCCGTAGCCGAGCGCGGTGATGTAGTTGGCGAGGGCGTCGAACCAGACGTAGATCACCTGGTCGGGGTCGCCCGGCACCGGAATACCCCAGCCTCGCGCCCGCTCCCGGGCGCGGAGACGCTGAAGTCGGTCAGGCCGCTCCTGATGAAGGCGAGCACCTCGTTGCGACGGTGGTCCGGCTCGATCCGCAGACGCCCGCTCTCGATCAGATCGCGCAGCGCCTCCTCGTACCGGGACAGCCGGAAGAACCAGTTGCGCTCGACGATCAGCTCCGGGGCTTCCCGATGCTCGGGGCACAGCCCTGCGGTGAGGTCGCCGGGCACGACGAACGCCTCGCAACCGGAGCAGTAGAGACCTTCGTAGTCGCGCCGGTAGAGGTCGCCCGCTGCGGCGCATGCCTGCCACAGCCGCTCGACACCCGGGCGATGCCGTGGGTCGGTGCTCGTGCGGATGAAGTCGTCGTTCGAGAGCCGGAGCAGCGACGCGAGATCGACGAAGCGCGCAGCCTTGTCGGCGACGAACTCGGCGACCGGCAGCCCGGCGGCCGCAGCAGCATCGACGTTCTTGAGCGCGTTGTCGTCGGTGCCGCTCGAGAACCGCACCGCTGTCGCCGCGGAGCCGTCGGTGGCGGGCCAGCACGTCCCCCTGTACGAGCTCGAGCGCGTGCCCGAGATGCGGATCGCCGTTCACGTACGGGATGGCGGTTGTGATGGTGAAGCGTCGGTTGTTGCTCATCGGGTTCCCTCCTGTCTGGCCCTGCGGGGCCAGCCACCGATGAACGTCCGGCCCCGCACACGAGGGCCGGTTGATTCGACGGTCGAAGCTAGAGCACGCCGACAGGCCCTGACACGCGGGCCATCATCAGAGTCTGCGGCGCATGCTCGAACATACTCAAAGGGTAGCGCAGGTCTACGGCCGTGCCGCCTGAATGCAGGCGAAGCACCGATCTGCTCGATCTGAGACGCTCCCTCCGACCCGCCGGCCGAACGGATGCGCGCGACGGCGCTCCCGCAGGCCGGCCTTGCACAAAGGAGCGTTGTGTACGCACGAATGGCCACCTACAACTTCACCGGGGACGCCCACGACCTCGCCAGCAGGGCCGAGCAGGGCATCCTCCCGATCTTCCGGGGCCATGAGCGGCTTCAAGGCCTACTCGGTCGCAATGGGAGACGGCCAGATCCTCTCGCTCAGCGTCTGGGACACCCGTGCCGACGCCGAGGCAGGCAGCGCGGCCGCGGCGGCCTGGGTCGCCGACAACATGACGGAGATCGACCTGATCGAAGCCCGCTACGCGGAAGTGATGTTCAGCACCACGCTCGGCGTGAGCACCGCGGCCTGAGCCACCGGCGACGATCGAGCGGTGCTCCACAGTCGGGGGCACTCGCTCGACCGGAGGCCTAGCGCGGAGGGCCTCTCCGTCCGGCACCGCGGTCGGCGGTCAGCTCGCGCAGACCCGCGCGTACGAGCAGCGGGCGTGCGGAGTCGCGGAGCCACAGCGGCAGACGCTCGCCCACGGCGTCGCCGAGCCGCAGAGTCCGCGGCCTGACGTCGTGGACGCGACCCCCGGCCCGCCGTGCGATGACGGCGGCAAGCCGGGCAAAGCCCGAATCGGTGTCGAGCACGAGCACCGGGCAGCGGGCCAGCGCGTAGATGTCGACCAGCGCCTCGAGCCCGTTCTCGTATCGGCTCGGGGAGGTCGGGCTGCGGTGCATCCGCTCGCCTGGCGGCGGGTACCAGCGTGGGGCCGATGCCGCGCCGGGATACCGCGCGAGCAGCCGCCGCTCGATGTCGGAGTTGTCGGTCGCCACGAACAGGTTGAGCTCCGGACGTCCGCGCGTGAGCGCGTCGAGCCGCCGCTCGACGGCCGGGAGCAGCGAGCGCTTGTCGGAGTAGCGGACGTGAACGCCGATCGTGTCCGGGCCGATCCGCCCGGCGGCAAGGGCGTCGACCCGCGCCTGGACCTCGTCGCTCGGACGCAGGTCCTCGGTGAGAACGGAACCCACGATCTCCCACCAGCCGAGCCGCCGCAGGTGTGCATTCGGCCCGTGAGCATGCTGGCGCACGATCGCGAGAGGCGTGCGGTACACCCAGTGCACGAGCACGTCCTCGGCATGGTCGGCTCGGGACAGGTCGACCGAGCCGACCCGTCCGAACTCCGCCCTCGACAGCTCGGGATAGAGCGCGAAGACGTCGTCGACAGACCAATCGAGCCGACCGGACCAGAGTGGCGGACTGACCGATCCACCCGTGGGCGGCGCGGCTGCGGTCAGCTGCGCTGTGCAGGAGAACAGCCGTGGAAAGACGTTCGAGCCGTCGTCCGAGTAGACGTCGTCGCTCCAGTCGACGGCGACCCACCTCCCCGTGAGGCGCGCGTAGACGATCCCGGACACGACGGCGAAGATCCGCGCAGCCATCCCGCCCTTGCCTTTGACGAGCAGCAGTTTCCCGCCCTGCGGCCCGCCGGCCGGCGGGCTGTCGTCAGCGGCGAAGGCCGGAACGCGCGCCGTCACGAGACCGGCGCCAGCTCGTAGCGGAGCTCCAGCCAGGGCGCCGCCTCGAGCGCGGCCCGCATCGAATCCCCGTCCGCGAACCGCCCGGCGAGCAGCCTGCCCTCGACCCCTACGACCACGCGATCGGCTGCGAACGGCCACGGGTCGACCGTGATCGCGTCGCCGTCTCTGTCGAGCCGCAGCTCCAGGCTCGCGCCTCCGGCGGCGGGCACGTTCGTCCGCACCCGCGGCACCTGGTCGAGGATCAGGTCGTGCGAGAGGCCGTCCCACGTACGCACGAGCCGCCGATTGCGCTCGATCTCCGCGTCGGTCACGTCGAGCGTGGCGCGCATGCGCGCCTGGAACGCGTCGTGTCCCTCGAGGTAGCTCTCGATCCGGCGACCCGCCGGACGCAATCGTCCGAGCCGACCGGGGGCGGCAAAGAACGACCGGTGGTGCATCGAGACGAGCAGCGCCGCATAGCGGCTCTGCGTCGCGAGCTTCGGCGGCCAGGCCGTGTGGATGTCGAGGTGCACCGTGAACGGAGCCGTGTCGAACGTGTGCGGGAGCCCCGTCGCCGGATCGAGCGTCGGCGCGAGCTCCCACTCCGCCCACGACGTATCGTGCTGCTCGGCGGCGAGGCAGACCTCCTCGCAGGGCTCCACGGCCCCGAAGAGGTCGTTGCCCCAGGCACGTCCGAGCTGCCCGCACATCCAACCGTGCGCGGGCTGGCACACGGCAACGTGGCCGTCCGGGTGCGGGGCCAGCAGCACGGCGCAACGATAGTCCGCCCGGGCTGGACGGGCGCGCTCCGAGCGGTTACGGTCGCGGGCACTATCGCCTCGATTGTCCAGAGGGCGCTGACGCCCCCGGCGAAGCTGCTCGAGCGCGACGACATGGCGCTGTTGGGGATCGACCGGACGGCGCAGATCGCGCGCTGGTGGAACCGCGGCCGCCGCCCCCTGATCGACCTGCGTCGACGGTGGTACGAGGCGCGCTTCGACGAGCTGCTCGACGAGAACGGCTGGCCCGGAGGCGAGCAGCGGCTCGAGCTCGTCGACGGGTTCCTGCTCGACACGTCCAACACGCTCCCCCACCTCGAACGGCTGCTCGCCGAGATGGACGGGGTGATCGACGAGCGGGGCCTCCAGAAGTGGGAGGACCTCGGGAAGCCGTACCTCCAGAACATCCTCCCCGAGGACGCGCCGACCCGGTACCCGTCCCTCGTCGACTTCGGCACGTCGTCGACGGTGATCTCGGCCGTCGCGCCCGCGTTCGGCTACATCCCGCACCTGTCGCCCTCCCTGCCGCGCGGCATCAGGCTGCAGGAGTCGAGCAACGTCCACGACCCGACACCGAACGCCCCGTGGCGTGACAGCCAGAACTGGCATCGCGACTACCACACCGAGCCCACCTTCTACGTGATCACGCTCATCCGCGACGTGACGGACGAGTGCGGCCCGCTGCACTACGTCTCCGCGTCCGTCTCACGGCGGGTATCGGAGGCGTTCCACTATCGGTCGCGGCACTGCTCGTACCGGCTCACCGACGAGCAGTTCCACTCGGTCGTCGATCCCTCGGAGATCCACGTCCTCGCCGGGCCGCCCGGAACGACGCTGTTCATCGACTCCAGCGCGTGCTTCCACATGGGCAGCCGCAACCCGGTCGTCCCCCGCTACCAGACCCAGTACGCGTACTCGTCGCCCGTGAAGAGCGACTTCAGCGAGATCCTGCGCGTGCAGATCCCGTATCCGGTCCGGGAGGGAGACTCCACGCTGCGGCGGCTGCTGTGCGACCGCGACTTTCATGCGTCGCCCCAAGCTCTCCGGACCGCCAGGGCGTCTGCCACCTCGCCTTGAAAGCTCCTCCTGGTAGGTGAGAGACTCGGGGCCGGTGAGGCTCGAGCCTTTCTACCGGATTCGCTTCACGTATCCCGAGAGCTGGGTGATCGGCCTCGAGGGCGGTTGGGAGCAGCACTTCTTCCTTGCTGACGGACGCTGCGAGGGCGGGGTCAACGGGAGCTTCCGAGGCGCGAACTTCCCGCGCCGTGAGGGCGCTAAAGGGCCATTCCGACCAGACTTCCGTGCCGTGATCGAGACGGTCGACGGTGCGACGATCATGTTCGAGTGCCACGGCTACGGCCGCGCCTACCCCCCGGGGCGCCGACAGATCGTCGGCGCGGTCTTCCACGTCAGCGACGCGGAGTCGTACCGGCGCCTCAACGACGTCGTCTGCGTCTGTGTGGGAGAGGTGCGCGCGCCCACCGATCCCAGCCAACGGGAGCCCGACCTCGTGATCGACGTCGCCGAACTCATCTGGGAGCCGATCGCGGGCTAGCTTGATCTGCGGGCGTCAATCGGCTGTCAGCGGCGGCCCGAGCAGCGTCATGTCGTACTTCTCGAAGACCGCCGCGACCGCTTCGCGGTCCGGCGTGCCGTTCCGCGTGAGCGGGCCCAGCTCCTCGTAGAACTTGTGGCCGCCGCCGGGGGTGTAGACCACGACGATCTCGCCCGGTTCGTCGGTCAGGTTGAGGAACGCGTGCGGGACACCCGACGGCAGATAGGCGAAGCCGCCCTCCTCGCAGTGGAATGTCTCGTCGCCGATCTGGATCTTGTAGCGGCCCTTCAGAGCGTGGATCGTCTCCTCCTGCTTGTGGTGGACGTGGAGCGGCGGGCCGCCCTTCGGAGCGACTTCGACGACGAAGTAGTCGAATGCGCCGCCGGTGTCCTCGCCGGTGACCTTGAAGATGAGATCTCGTCCCGGGCCGGACTGGAGTCGAAGCCCTTCACGCGGTTCCAGCACCTTAGGAGCGAGGGATGGCATGGTCGTCTCCTTCCCACGATTGTTTGACCGATATACTTCACACGAGCAAATAAAGTATCGCCAATTTACTTCACCGTGTCAAATAACAACGAAGATCCGACGCGCTGGCTCGAGGAGCTACCGGAGCCAGACGCCTTCAGCCTCGCGGAGTTCCACGCGTGGCGCGGGCTGATCCGTCTGCGCGAAGCAGTGACGCGCGAGATCGACCACCGCCTCCGCGAGAATGGGGCGCTGTCGCTCGCCGACTACGGCGTTCTGATCACGCTCGTCACGACTCCGGGCTTGAGATTGCGCATGGGCGCCCTCGGGGCGCAGCGCATGCTCACGCCCAGCGGGATCACCCGCGTGGTCACCCACCTCGAGGAACGCGGTCTCGTTCGCCGCGAGCCCGACCCGACAGACGGGCGCGCCGCATTCGCCGAGCTCACCAAGCACGGGCTCGAGGCGCTACGACGCGCCCAGGTCATCCACCACGCGGCAGTGCGCGAGCTTTACGTCGGACGGCTGACGCCGGACGAGCTGGACCAGCTCGCTGGGCTATTCGAGAAGGCACTGCCGGGCGTCGTCAGCGCCTCCGCCTGGCCGCCGCCGACCATCAGCACCGACGTAGACGTCTAGGCACTGCTCGACGTATTCAGAGCAACGGCGGAGCGAACGAGAGCCTTGAGGGCCTCCTCGTCAATCCTGTCGCCTTCGTGAAAATCGATCGCGCGCCTGACGTTGCCTTCCAGGCTCGAGTTGAACAGGCCCGAAGGGTCTTCCAGCGACGCGCCCTTGGCGAAGGTCATCTTCACCACGCTCTTGTAGGTCTCGCCCGTGCAGATGATCCCATCGTGAGACCACACTGGAGTCCCTCTCCACTTCCACTCCTCGACCACCTCGGGGTCGGCTTGCTTGATGAGAGCACGGAGCCGGGAGAGCGTCTCACCCCGCCAGTCGCCGAGCTCCCTGATCCTCCCGTCTATCAGCTCGGACGGGGACCCGGGTTTCTGCGAAGCGCTCTTCTTCACGACGTCCCTCTCATACCACATCGATTCTCAAGGAGGCGCCAGCGTGGGACTCGCTCCTGCCGTCGCTCGCGTCCGGCTCGCGAGAACCAATCGCGAACGAGGAGATCGCATGGACTTCAGTGTGGAGCTCCTGCCCGAACAACCGCTGGCCGAGCTGATCGAGGTCATACGCGTCGCGGACGAGTTCCCCGTGGTCGACGCCTTCGGTCGCGGAGAGGTCGAGCAGGCGCTGGCGCTGACGACATCCGAGACCGGCGAGCGACTATCGATCGGCGGTACGCCCCGCGACTGGATCGAACGCATACGGGCCGACTTCGTGCCGCAGGGCTACAACCACATTGCGCTCGGCCTGGTCGATCCCTACCTCATTGAAAGCTGGTCGGGACGGCGTGTCGACGGCCTTCTGGACCTCCGAGGCCAACTCGAGCTCTTCGCTGCTGAGGTGGTGCCAGCCCTGGCGGACGGTTAGGCGCGCAGTCTCGGAATCGCGGGCCCGGTAACGAGCGCCGCGCAGTTAGGACAGCTTGTCCTCTCGTCTTTCTCCGTGCGGTACATGAGCCTGAGTTCGCTCCCGCACCGAGGGCAGCTGGACTTCGGGGGTTACGTCGAAGACCTCGCGCCGCGGCGTGACTACTTGGTGCGGATGAACGTCACGTAGTGCGTCGCGCTGTACGTGTCCGTCATCTCGAACGTCCCGCCGTCGACCCCGCCCTGCTTGCCGTGCGCGGACTTGCTGAAGTGGCCGCGGGCGATCGCCGTGATCTTCCCGCGGATCTTGCGCGGGAGGTGCGCGAAGGGAAGCGCGCCCTTGACGGTGGCGCTGGGGACGGTCGTGTTGAAGTCGAGGTGGTCGGTGAAGTCGTTGACGCCGGGGCCCCAGCAGTGCTTCCAGTCGGTCCTCCACTTCGTCTGGGCCGACCCCAGCCCCTCGACCCCCACGGCGACGTTCTGGCCGGGGTACTCGTCGACGTGCGGCCACACGACACCCGCGCCGTATTCGCGGGGGTACGTGTGCGTCCCGCACGCCTTATCGAACGGAACGGCGAGCCGATCCTCCGTCCCGTCGAGGTGGCACGAGACGTCGTCCACCTGCCCGGTCGACACCTTCGTCACGGTCGCGGTCGAGACGATCTGCTGGCCGATCACAGCCTTGCCCGGCACGTACTTGATCGTCGGCGGGAATGCGAGGTGCACCTGCGAGATGATCTTCTGGACGATCGCGGTAGCGGGCAGGACGGTCTCCCACTTGATCGTCGTGACCTGCTTGCGCTCGCCGTCCCAACCACCGCCCTTCGTCGATCCGGGCGTGCACTTCACCGGCGTGTAGATCTCCTCGTGCGTCTGGTGGTAGACGCCGTATCCGGAGACGTGGTAGTAGGCGAGGAAGATCTTCGGAGGCCCGGTCGCGGTCGCAGTCGCGGTCGCCGCCGTCGCTGACAGCGCGAGCGCCAGGCCTGCCGTTAGCCCCAACCGCTTGACCACGTTTCACCTCCCCGGCGAGTGGCGCGAGGATACCCCATTCAGACGGGCAGCGCAGCCCTCAGGACTCGCAGGAAGTTCCCGTGCGTGTCTCGTCGAGGCGGGCGCCGTCGTAGCCCGCGGTGCCGGTGACGAGCGCGAGATTAGTGCTCGGGGCCGGTGAAGCGGGCGAGGCCCATGCGGCCGCCGCCCGGACAGCGCCTCCTCGATCACCTCCACGGGCTGCCCAAGAAAAGGCCCGATTTACGGGGCCGTCCTGGAATGGGCGGTACTGGGCTCGAACCAGTGACCCCCAACAGGACCACGTTTCACCATCGATGCTCACGAATCACCAAACCCGCTCCACGCCTGGGTTTCGGCTGTCCGAGTTGTCCGCTCCTGTCCGGTCCTGACCCTCGTGTCCCGGGCCTGAAACGGCCCTCGTGTGGCCAGGGTGTGGCCACGGGCGTGGACAGCTGACTTGAGGCGGGCCGCTGCGGGATCGTGCCGCGCGCTTACGGCGCGACCCAGCCCGAGGATTCAGCCTGAATCCAGCCGGAGGCCCTCCGCTGTCCGCCGAGTGTCTCACGGTTCCCATTGGCCGCGGCCAGAACGGCCCTCACCGTTAGCCCACCTCCTGGCACCCGGGTCGCCAACGTTTCTGACAGGTGGGTGACGACCGTGGCTGTGCGGTGTCAACGAACGGTGAATACTCCGCCGTCATGGGACAGTCGAGGCAGGCGGAGGCGCTGGTCCTGGCCGAGGAACTCCTCGGCGATATCGAGCTTCATCGGATCAGCCGGGCCGACATCGCCCGGAAGGCGATGAGGCTCGCGAGGCTCACCGACGATGCCGCGGCGATGGACTGGCTCCGACACGAGGTCGTCGGATACGAATCGGACACCCCCCTCGATGCGGCGGGCATGCGTGCTGCCTCGCGTTCGGCCCGCCGTGCGCCGACAGGAGACGACGGCACCGCACGATGGTGGACGACTTCGCTCGGCGAATGCGAGGCGATGATCGAGAACAGCCGAACGGTACTCGTCAGTCTCACCGGGGAAGTCGGCGGCGACTATTCCGTCCTTGTCGAACAGGCAAGAGAGCGACAGCGAGTCGCACTGCTGGGCCAGATCGCAGACCAGACGCGGCTCGCGGATCGCGTTGTCGGTGCGATCTACGCTTACGCCGCGAGGGGCTACCAGGCGCTCCGGTTTGGCTCGGCGGCAGAGACCGCATTCGAGGTGGTTCGCGCTGAAGTCGACTTGCGGCTCTCGGCCCTAATTCCCGACGCACTCCCGAAGCTTGCAGCCGCCTTCGAGAACGCATCCTCGAGCAATCCGGAACACTGGGCGAACGCTGCGTCAACTTGCCGACGCCTGCTCAAGGCGGCGGCCGACGCACTTCGTCCCCCCGGGGACGACAAGGGCGAGCGGAAGATGACTGATGCGGCGTACATCAACCGCCTAGTCGACTGGATCACCTCGCAGGCGACTAGCCACACCGCGGCAGCCATGATCGCCGCCGATCTGGACTACCTCGGCAATAGACTCGATGCTGCGGACCAGGCCGGTCACAAGGGAGCGCACGCCGAAGTCGATCGCTTTGACGCTTCCCGCTTCGTCGTTGGCACCTACATCCTGCTCGGAGATGTCCTTCGCCTGAGTCCCACGCATGCACCGGCTGACCCGCCGCAGTGACCGTGTGGGCGCGCCAAAAGACGGGGATGCCCGGCTTACATCCTCGCGAGCAGTTCCGCTCGCTTGGCGTCGAACTCTGCTTCTGTAATGAGACCCTCCTCGCGCAGTTGCGCGAGCGTGCGGAGCTGGTCTGCGATGTCGCCCGAATCGCCCGCTGCCGGTTGAGACGGGGACGCACGCGTGGCCTTACGAGCTTCCTTCTCTGCCTGCTTCACGGCCTTCTTCGCCTCGGCCTCCGCGGCCTTCTGCTCAAGCCAAGCGCTGACCGCAGCCGACACCTTTTGAAAGTCCTCGCTGAATAGCGGCGCATCGGAAGTCGATACCTCGTCGGCGCCGGCCGGCCATCGGCACCCCTCTCAGCTTGACGACGGATGCCGACGGCGTTCGTCGTCAGCGAGCGGGTCCCTGTATTTCGGGTCGAGTTCTAACTCGCTGAGGTCCATGTGGACTGTGTCTCTAGCCGCGGATGCGGCCGGGGCGGAGCGGGCGTGTGTGGGTGCTGATCTTTTCAAGTGCGCGGGTGAGGGTTTTGATGTCGGCGTTGGTGAGGTGTTGGGAGAAGTGGCGCTGGATTCCGTCTCGGTGGTGGCGGCGGGCGCGCTCCAGCGTCTCGTTGCCCTTGTCGGTGAGCACGACGAGGATCGTGCGGCGGTCGTGTTCGGGGCGGACGCGGCGGACGAGTTCCGCTTCTTCCATGCGGTCGACGACGCGGGTGAAGCCGCTCTTGCTGTAGAGGATCCGCTCGGCGAGCTCGTTCATCGGGATGCCCTCGGGCGACTCTTCGAGGTGGACGAGGACGTCGTACCAGCGCAGTGGGATGCCCACGGCCTGCTGGAGCTCGGTGTCGAGGACGTCAGCGAGTGCGAGCGCGCTCTCGATGTAGAGGCGCCAGCAGTGCAGCCGCTCCGGCGAGGGACTTGACAGATCTGATCCCATGTGCGATTGTCCTCTCTGCAACTGTTGGTTAGTAGACAGTCGCAGATCATATCAACTGTGAGGAAGGGAGTACGCAATGGCCACCATCTCTCCGCAGCGAGCAGAGCTCGGATACGCGTTGCACGAAGACGAGGGTGAGGCGTTCTGGCTGCTCGGGATGCTGCAAACGATCAAGATCAGCCGCGACGACACCAACGGCGCGTACGGCCTGGCCGAGATCGTCGTGCCCGAGGGCGTCGGCTCGCCTTGGCACGTCCATCCCGAGGAAGACGAGTGGTTCTACGTCCTCGAGGGCGAGATCACGTTCTGGGTCGCCGACACCCGCCTGTCCCTGAAGGTCGGCTCGTTTGGCTTCGGCCCCAAGGGGGTGCCGCACACCTTCTACGCCGAGGCAGGCGGAGCGAAGGCGCTGGTCGGCTTCGCGCCGATGCAGTTCGAGGGATTCCAGCGGGAAGTCGGCGAGCCGGCACCCGAGCGCGTCCTGCCCCCGCCCATGGAGGGCCACCCGGACATGGCGCGGCTCGCACCGATCGCAAAGCGCAACGGGTTCGAGATCCTCGGGCCCCCAGGCCCGCCCCCCGGCCACTGACCAGGTAACCGCACCGAGCGCGCCCGCCGACCACACCGGGGCGGGCGCGCAGCCACACCGAGGAGAAGACCCGTGAACCACGCCACCATCACACCCACCGACAACGGCCCCTACCTCGTCCAGGGCACCGTCACCGTTCTCGACGCCGAAGGCAACGCCTACGAGGCCACGGACACGACCGCTCTCTGCCGCTGCGGCCTCTCCGCCACCAAGCCCTTCTGCGACGGCAGCCACGAGAAGACCTACTTCAAAGCCGTCAACCGCGCACCAACAAGCTCTAGTCAAATGAGCCCCGGCGGGAGGCAGTCCATACGCCCTGTGACAGCCGCGACGCTCGCCGTCTAATGGCTCGGGTTTCGCTCACGCTAGAGGAGATCGCCGGCCTCGCGAAAAAGGCCTTCTTGTCCAATGGATGCGACAAGGCCAACACTGAAGCGCTCGTGCGTACCGTCGTCAACGCCGAACGCGACGGATTACTCTCGGCCGGGCTTTTCCGCATACCCGGGTACGTCACCTCGCTCCGGAGCGGCAAGGTCAACGGTCACGCCATCCCGACCATTACGCACGCCTCACCGGTGGTCGTCAAGGTCCACGGCGACAACGGCTACGCGCCGCTAGCGATCGAGCGCGGCGTGCCCGCCCTGGCTGAGGCGGCCAAGCAATTTGGCGTCGCCGTCATGTCGCTCACCCACACCCACCACTTCGCCGCACTGTGGCCCGAGACCGAGGCGCTGGCTGCTGAAGGGCTCATCGGGCTGGCATGCGTCTGTTACACGCCGCTGGTGGCGCCGGCAGGAGGTAAGGAGCCCTTGTTCGGGACGAACCCAATCTCGTTTGCGTGGCCGCGGCCGGGCCGCAACCCGGTCGTGGTGGATATGGCGACAGCAGCGATGGCGCTCGGCGAGGTGCAGATCGCGGCACGCGAAGGCCACTCGGTCCCGCCCGGCACCGGACTCGGCCCAGACGGCGAGCCGACGACAGACCCAAACGAGATCGTCAACGGCACGCTGTTGCCGTTCGGTGGCTACAAAGGGTCGGCGATCGCGCTCATGGTCGAGTTGCTCGCGGCCGGCGCGACCGGCGAGCGGTTCAGCTTCGAAGCCGCAGAGGCGGACAACAAAGACGGCGGGCCGCCACGAGGCGGAGAGTTCATGCTGGCGATCTCACCAGAACTCGTGGCAGGACCCGATTGGGCCGAACATTGCGACGAGTTCTTCCGGCGTTTCGACGCGATCGAAGGCGCACGCCTGCCCGGATCACGCCGACACAACAACCGGACATCCACCGCGCCACACGAAATCGACGCCGATCTCGTCGAGCGGATCCGCACGCTATGTCGCGGCGCCTGATCGTGCAAGTGCTGAAGAAGCCGGCTCTCTCTTCTACTCCTAGCAGCCCATCACCCTCCGCCTGTGAGCCTTCCCACGGCTCACGCCCCTCGCGGCACGGGCTCGGCTTTCCGCGGAGTTCCTCGCCATCGGCTGCTGCCTCGTCTGCTTCAGGAGGCTTCAGAACTCATTGTGATTCGAGTTCTAAGTGCTCCCGGTTAGATGTTCGGTCGCGCGTTGGGCGTCTCGCACCTCCGTCCCGGCCTCAGTCAGTCGGCAAGCGGCGAGTTTGACGCGCACTTGCGCACCTGTCTAGCTAGCTGTACAGTTTCAAGTACAACTACTCACAGAAGGACAGCGCTGACGATGGACGCAAACGATTTCGAAAGTCGCGGCTACGCGCTAAACGCCACGATCGCGATCCCCAGGGGCGGAGACGGTCCGACCACCGCAACGGTCTTCGCGAACACGCCGGTCGCAATCGTGGGAATCGTCGCGATCTTGGTGCTCGGCTGCGCGATGCTGACCCAGGAACACTGGCGCCCGCAAGGCTCGGAGCTCGCGCTGACCGAGGGCGACGGCGACCGCTCCGAGGCCTTGAGTTAAAACGCATGGTCGGGCACGTCCTAGATCTGGCTCCGGACCAGCGGCGCGAACTCCTAGCCCTGCTGACCCAGGAGCGCACCGACCTGCAGACGGACGAGGAGGTCCTCGCCGAGCTGTCAGAAACACTCCGCCGGCAACTGAGCCTCGGCGCCACGACGGACCTGGCTGAGGGCTTCCGGCGCCGCATGATCCGCATCGCGGAGGAACTCGGCGACGACCATCCCCCCGGCTACTACGACTTCCGGAGCGATAGAGCGATCGCGGAGGATGTCCTGGAGCGGGTCGGACGGCAGGCGGAGACGCTCTCGAAATCCGACCACCACGACGAGTTCATGGTCGACTTCGCGAAGACCTTCCGGACCATGTCGCAGGACAGACGGGCAGCATGGCTGCGCGGGGCAGCGGTGGCCGCCAGCACCGCTGAACAAGGCGAAGCGGACCCCCAACGGGCGGCCGACGCCGCCCTGCGGAAGTCGTCCGCCGATGAGACGGCCGAAAGCATCGCGTCTGACGTCGCGGACGTCGATGCCTTCGCCATGGCTATGGCCTATCGCGCCGCGCGCGACGTCATAGCGGCCGGCACCAAGAAAGCCGCGCCGACCTTGGGCGTCCGGCCGGCAGCACTCGCCGCAGCTGCGGCTCCCCTGGGCCTCGTGGCCGGCGGGGCGGTCGCATACGCGATTCGCAAGCGCAGGGTTACCCAGCGGAAGGCTCGCGACGCAGCCGACGTGCAAGTCCGTCGCGAGCGGCAAGCCACCCAGGCCGTGGTCACCACCTGCGCCTACATTCTGGCGTACGCGCCAACCTAGCCCTCGTCGATCTCGATGCTCGACAGGTGCTGAACCCCACGGAGAACTGCACGTGACCCGCTACGCGTCGAACTCCTCTCGAGCCGACGGGCTGCCAGGCGAGTTGACGTTCGACGACCTTCGTATCGACCTCAGCCTCCAACTCGAGCCGTCGATTGAATCTCCACTTCAGCCAGCCAACTCGAGCATCTCAGCAACGGCCTGAACCCACTCCTCGTCGTCGCTCGTGAGCCAACTCCAACTCCACCTGGCGCTGATAGCTCGGCAACACCAGCCTCAAAGGGACCCGACGGCCAACGCCCGTAAAGACCTCGAGGACGTAGTACGTCAGCTGTTATGCAGGCCGTTCCGAAGCGGACGCGGGTTCCCCCTCGGGCCGTGCGTTAGCAAGGGCGAGCAGAACGCGGTCGAGTAGGTCAGGGTGCTCTCGCAACTCTCGGGTAACGATCTCCGCCACCACGGGCCAGACAGCGCCGAGCGACCATCCCCCTGCCTCGTCGCGAACTACGTCGTCGGCGCCGTCCGCCGTCTCGACAAGGCGAAGTCGTCGGCGATACGCCTCCTGCGCAGCGTTCGCGACTCCGGAAGAGAGCGCCTTCAGCTGGGGCCGCGCCTCCTCTGGGACTACGACACGCATCTTCGCGACATTGATCTGGAACCGATCCTCGAGACCGGCTGGGATGTCGAGTGCGATGCGTGCGAGCTTGCTGTGTTCGTCCATCGTGCGCAGCCGGTTCCATCCACCACTCTGGATCATGCGGTCTCCGCGATAGATGTAGAAGCCCTGCTGCCGGTTCCACTTCTTCGGTCCCGCAGCTGCGATATGTGCCTCGACTGTCGTGAACTGAACCTGGCTCGGGAGAACGTACGGGCGCACCCTCAGAACGTGCGTTTTCTCGGCAAGCTCGACGAGGAGACGCTGTTCCGACAGCGCCTGCGTCGCAGGTTCTCCGCGCGCAAACGGATCCCAAGGCTTCAACCGATCCCCGTTGAAAAGGATCTTCAGACGCCGCCGGCCTACGGTCTCTCCTGAAAGGAACCGGTGAAACACCATCGCGAGGTGTTCGGCGATCGCATCGCTCATCGTCTCGAGGGCTCTGACGGCGTGACCTCCACGTCGGATCGTCGTACGCGAGGATGCGATCGAGCTTCTCCCACAGCACGACGGTGCCTGGGACCTCGCGGAGGGGCTCGACCAAGTAGCGCGGGCATTCCGACGGAACGAGCCGCTCCAACTCCCAGGCGTCCCGTGAACGCACGTTGTCGAGATCCCATCGGCGGATCCTGATCCGACCGGCCGGCGTCGTCCGAGAGGCGACTGTCAGACGCCGACACTGACTGAGCGAAGCTGTCTTCAGGCCAAGGCCGAACTTGCCGAGGTCCTGTGGATCGTAAGGACGACGGCTCCCGTAACGCATCGCCTCGTCGATGACCTTGTCGGTCATCCCAGTGCCGTTGTCCGCTATGCGGATGAACGACTGCTCGCCTTTGCGACCGACGTCGATCGCGACCATCGTGGCTCCGGCGTCGATGCTGTTGTCGACGAGATCGGCGACTGCACTCGGTAGGTCGTAGCCGATGTCTCGTAGCGACGTCATGAGTCGCGCGGCTGACGGAATCACGGTCGTCCTACGCGGCATCCGAACAATCCTCATCGGCGACCACCAAACTGAGTTGCGACCGCGGCGCGACCCCCGACCCTGTTGTGCACCCGGACTGAAGGGGGCACTCCTGGCAGTTTGGCTGATCTACTCGACACGTCGAGGCACCGAGATCGAGGAGCGCGTAGTTGAATTCGGCATCGGGCCCCTGACCGCCGGCGAGTTGATAGAGGTCGAGGCGGATTTGCCAGCGGCGATTATCGGCCCGCCCGTAGATGCGGCGGACGATGCGCGCGGTCGTCGCGTCAAGCAGTACCGCACGGCGATTTGAAGCCGAAGCAGAGCACCGCTTGCGCGAGGTTGTCACCGACACGTGGCAGCGAGCGCAGAGCCAGCTCCTGTGCCGGAACCGACCCAGCCCACCTCTCCTGCAACGCTACGGCGATCTCGACGAGAAGCTGAGCGCGCGCCCCGAAACCAAGCGCCTCGAGAGCATCCGCCGCATCAGATCTACCGACGAGGGCAGCCGGCGAGGGAGCGACCTGCTGGAGCGACTGCTGCACGCGCTCCGGCACACGGCGGCGACGCTGATGCGGCAGCAGCGAATCTCGCCCGAGCTGGCCGCCAAGCGGCTCGGCCACGGCGACGGAGGGGCGCTCCTGCTGTCCACCTACAACCACGTCTCCGACGACGCCCTGCGCGGCGAGATGGATCGCGTCGGCTCACTCGCGCCGGCGACGGCAAGCGCAGACGGAGCGCCGCCGACGTCTGCTAGGCCGCCGACGGCGCTCCCTCTGCGCACCCCGAATGCTGACAGTCGGGCCCGCTGAGCCGCTCGTGTGGCCAGCGTGTGGCCACGTCCCAAGCCCTCTGGCGCGAGATCCGGCACCAGGATTGGCCTCGGGCCTATGGGCGGTACTGGGCTCGAACCAGTGACCCCCAGCTTGTCGAGCTGGTGCTCTCCCAACTGAGCTAACCGCCCCAATAAGTGCCTATCCGCAGGCACTTTTATACTTCCCGACGACTCTTGCTCTCCAACCTCTTCGAGGAGAGCAGTCGACGCGAATGTTACCGAGCCGCGTCCGCGGCGGCCGCGGAGGCAAGACTTCGTCGTCGGATCCGTACGGGCGCTGCTCCCGCCGGTGCCC
>CAVZAC010000002.1:0-13938 GCA_963773175.1 uncultured Actinomycetes bacterium | reverse complement strand
GGTTCTCTGCGAGGAACAGCTTGTCGTTCGTGCCGACGTAGAAGCCGAAGACGGTGGGCTTGTACCGGGCGAAAGCGGTCTTCATCCTGGGGATAAGCGTGTGGGCGTTCGCAGCGTCGTTGAGCTCCTGGGAGCCCATGTCCATAGGCGCGGTGCCCGTCGGGTCGGTCGCGTGGAAGTAGCCGCTCCACGACTCGATCACCGAGTACACCGACGCGTGGTGGATCCCGATCAACGTGGCGCCGTAGCCACCGGCGGAGATCCCGATCAGTGCGCGTGCCTTGCGCACCGGGAGCGTGCGGTAGCGGCTGTCGATCACCGAGACGAGCTCCCTCGCCGTCGCGGTCTCCCAGTCCCGCCCGGTACCCAGTCGTGCCATTCCGGATCGGTGTCGCCCTTGCGCGCCCCCTGCACGCCGACCACGATCGCCGGCATCCCCGAGGCCTCGACCGGGCGGGTGATGAATCCGATGCTCTTGTACGAATCCGGGCTTCCGGGCAACCCGTGCAGGAGATAGATCACGGGGTAGCGCAGGCCGCTGTTGGCGTAGCCGGCCGGGAGATAGACCGAGTAGTGGATCGTTCCGCGCAGGGCCTTCGAGCTGTAGGAGCCATCCTGGACCGCGCCCGGCGACAGCGGGGCGGGCCGGGCGCGGGCGCTGCTTCCGCTGCAGCAGGCGCCAGCCAGGAGAAGCAGCAGGAGCGCCGGTAGGCGCCGGGGGAGGGCCTGCATCGTGCCCGAATTGTCGCGGATCGCAGTGTTGCGGAGTGATCAAGAGAATTTAAGGTTGTCGTCGAATCCCGCGGCGTCGCGGTCGAGCGGGCAATCATGCGGCCCGTGACGCTGTTCACTCCCACGCGCGACAGGGGGGTCAGGGCCGCTGTGGCAGTGCTCGTTGCGGCATTCGTCGCCGTCGGCGGCGTGGGCCTCTACCGGTATCTCGGTAACTTCTGGCTCTACCGCGGCTTCGCGCCGCCGCAGGACCCGGCGTTCGTCCAGTCCCGCGGCAGCGCAGTGAGGATCTCCGTAGCGAGCCCGGCGCTCGCCGGCCGCCACCAGACGGTCTACGTGTTCCTCCCGCCCGGCTACGCCTCTCATCCCGCGCGCCGCTACCCGGTCCTCTACTTGCTGCATGGTGTCCCCGGGCGGCCGCAGGCCTTCCTCCAGACAGTCCGTGCGGGCGTCGACCAGGACATTCTCGTCGCGCAGCGCCGCATGCGCCCGACGATCCTCGTGATGCCGTTCGGCTCGACCGGGACCTTCACCGACGAGGAATGGGCGAACGGCTGGCGGAAGGGCAATGGCTGGGAGACGTTCGTCGCCCGTGACCTCGTCCGCTCGATCGACGCCCGCTACCGGACGATCCGCAGCGCGTCGGCGAGGGGCATCGCGGGGCTCTCCGAGGGCGGCTACGGGGCGATCAACATCGCGCTCCACCATCCGAGGGAGTTTTCGGTCGTCGAGAGCTGGTCGGGCTACCAGGTCGCCGACAACGTCCCGTCGATCTTCGATCGCAAGCCGCGCCTGCTGGTGCTGAACAGCCCGAAGCTGACTTTGCCGCATGTGGCGCCGACGCTGCGCCGCCGCGGCGTCTTCTTCTGGTTCTACAGCGGCACGACCGATCCGCTGAGCGCCCAGAACGTGCGGTTCGCCCGGGAACTCGCGCACTACCGGATCGCACACAGCTTCTTCCTCCTGCACGGCGGCCACAACTGGGCGCTCTGGCGCGGGAACGCGGAGTCGGCGCTGATCGCGGCCGACCGGCACTTCGGCTACGGGTGGAGCCAGCTCGTGACGCGCGGGCTGACGCGATGATCGACCGGGCCGTCGCGCTCGCGCGGATATCGGTCGCCTCGTTCGCCGGCGTGCTTGTCGTGCTCGCCGCGACCGGCTGGCTCTACCTGATCCAGGTACGGGACGCCGTGCCCGGCGGTGTCGTTAACGACGGGCTCCCGCTCGACGAGCTCTCGCGCCACTCCGCTGTTCCGCTCTCGCTCTACCTCGCCGTCTGGATCGGGGCGGCGCTCGCGCTTAGCGCTCTCGTGCGCTTCGCGCGCTCGGAGCGGCTCTCGTCGGCGATCCTGCTCGCGGTCGGCGTCGGCGGTCTCCTCTTCGCGGCGGAGGGCGTGTCGATTCTCACGGTTCGGCAGATTCCCGCGCACGCGGCCTTCGTCTCGGCCGCACAGTTGCCGGCCGTCTACCTGCCCGCGGTGCTCGCAGGCCTCGCCGGGGGGCTGTTCGGGCGCGCCCGCACGCCGGGCCGGGTGCGTGCGCCGCTTGTCCTCAGCTGGCTCGTCGCGGCGGTAGGGCTGATCGGCGTCTTCGACGCGATCCTGCCGCGCGACTCGCAGGGGCTGCTCGAGAGCCTCGCGCCTCAGGCGCTGCTGCCGGTGACGAGTGCGCTCGGCGTGCCGCTCGGATTGGTCCTGCTCGTCGTCGCCCGCGGCCTCGCGCGCCGCCGCCACCGTGCTTGGCAGCTCGCCGTCGGCGTCCTCGCCGCGGCGACGGGTCTCCACCTCTTCCACGGCACGGGGTACGGCGCCGCCGGCGCGGGGCTCGTGCTCGTCGCACTCGTCGCTCGCCGACACGACTTCGACGTCGCCGGCGACCCTGATGCCCGGCCCCGCATCCTCCTCCGGCTCGCGGTCGCCGCGGCCGGGATCGCCGCCTACGGGTTCGTCGCGCTGTGGGTCAACCGCGCCTTCGCCGACCGGCCGCTCACCCTCGGCTTCGCGCTCCGCGAGACGGGCCTCGCGCTCTCTGGGATCGATTTGACCGGCTCCCGGCACGTCGCCGGCGCGTTCGGAGACTGGTTCCCGATCTCCGTGCTCGTCCTCGGCGCAGTCGCGGTCGGCTCGACGATTGTCGCCTGGCTCGCGCCGTGGCGGCATCGCGTCCGGCAGGAGACCCGCGAGCTCGAGCAGGTCAGGGAGCTGATCGCCCGGCACGGCACCGACACGCTCGCGCCGTTCGTGATGCGCGCCGACAAGGCCTTCTTCTTCGCCCCGGACGGGGCCGCCGTGCTCGCCTACCGCGTCGTCGGCGGGATCGCGATCGTCTCGGGCGATCCGATCGGGCCGGCGGAGGCGATCGGGCCGCTCGTCGAGCGCTTCATCGCGCACGCGCACGCGCGCGGCTGGAGGATTGCGATCCTGGGCGCGTCCGTACGCTGTCTGGCGCTCTATGACGCCTACGGTCTCCACGCTCTCTACCACGGCGACGAGGCGGTGCTCGACGTCCGCGCGTTCTCGCTCGAGGGCCGCGCGATCCGCAAAGTGCGCCAATCGGTGGCGCGGCTCAGCCGGGAGGGCTACCACGTCGACGTCGCGCATCCCGACGCGCTTGGCCCGGACGAGCGGGCGGAGCTGGAGCAGATCGCGGCCGAGTGGCGTGGGGCCCAGCCGGAGAAGGGGTTCGTGATGGCGCTCGACGACCTGTTCCGACTCGACGGGGACCAGGCGCTGTTCGTGATCGGCCGCGACAGCTCGGGAGCGGCCCAAGGGTTTCTCCACTTCGCCGTCTCGCGTGCGGGTGCGGCGCTCTCGCTCTCGACGATGCCGCGCCGCCGCGCGACGCCGAACGGCTTCAACGAGTGGCTCGTGTGCGAGGCCGCGGCGTGGGCCAGCCTCCACGGGTTCCAGCGGGTCTCGCTCAACTTCGCCCCCTTCGCGGCGCTCTTCACGCCCGGAGCCCAATTGTCACGACTGCAACGCGCGCAGCGGCGGGCGCTGATCGCGCTCAAGGGGCACTTCCAGCTCGACAACCTCCTGCGCTTCAACGAGAAGTTCTTCCCGGCGTTCGAGCGGCGGTTCGTCGTCTACGAACGGCGCAGCGACCTGCCCCGCGTTGGGATCGCCGCGCTCGCGGCGGAGGCGTACCTCCCATGGAGCAGCCGCAGGCGCGACGAGGCTTAGCGCGTGCTCGCCCTCGCTCTCGCTCTCCTGCTCTCACTCGGCTCGGCCCTCGCGATCAACTGGGGCTACCTCGCCCAGCACGGCGTCGCGCAGGAGTTACCCCCGCTCTCGGCCCGCCACCCGGTCCGCTCGCTCCGGCTCCTGTTCTCGAATCCCCGCTGGCTCGCGGGCTTCTTCGTGGGAATCGGCGGCTGGGTGCTCTACGTCGCCGCGTTGAAGCTGGCGCCGCTCTCGCTCGTACAGGCCGTCTCCGCCGGCGGGATCGGACTGCTGGCGCTGCTGATCTGGAAGACCACCGGCACGCGGCTCTCGCGGCGCGAGTGGACGGGCGTCGGCGCCTCGGTTGCCGGCCTGATGCTGCTAGCGCTCTCGCTCGCGGGGCACGCGTCGCGGGCGAGCCACTCGTCCTGGAAGCTGGTCGCGATCTGGATGCTCGTCTCGCTCGTCGTCGCCGGGCTCCTCGTCGGGCCCGCCTCGCGCTTCCTCGCGGGCGGCGCCGGACTCGGGCTCGCGGCCGGCGTCATGTACGCGGCCGGCGACGTCGCGACGAAGGCGGCGGTCGGAGGCGGCTGGCGGCTCGCGTTCGTCCCGGCGCTGCTCGCCTGCCACGGCCTCGCCTTCGTCTTCATCCAGCTCGCGTTCCAGCGCGGCGGCGCGCTCGCGACGGCCGGGATGGCGACGCTCGCGACGAACGCGTTGCCGATCGTCGCCGGGATGACGCTGTTCCACGAGCCGCTGCCGAGCGGTGCGCTCGGCGTGCTGCGGATCGTCGCGTTCGCGCTCGCCGTCGGCGGCGCCGCGCTCCTCGCGCGACCCGAGAAGACGGAGGCCGGGGCGCTGCCCGCCCTGCCACCAGACCCCGCCGAGGCCTGTGTATTTCCTGCCGGCGCGAATCTTCCGCTGAGGTAGGGCTGATCTCGAATAGAACGATCGCGGAGTCGCGCGAGCGCGCGGCCCAGAAGCGAGAGCACGGACCGTTCCCTATGTGCTCGGCTACGGGTTAGCCCCCGGCACAGCCCGTTTCGTCCTCTCCGACGCGCACGGTCGCTTCGCGTTGCGCCTTCCCGCCGGCCACTACCTCGTGACCCGCTCCCGCAACCGCACACATCCGGTGGGCCGCGCCTGATCGTCCAGACACACGCCGCAGATACAACAAGAATCCTCGTCCGCTTCGAACGCTTACCGCGGATGGTGTAGTCACTGCGGCGAAGTCCGGGTCGTCGCGATCTGCAGGAACAACGACACGACGGCCGGCGTGCGGTCGAAGCCGGCCGTGAACCGGTTGGCCAACTGTGCGTGTGCCCTCGTTTATCCCGGGTTCGCGGTTGCCGGGCTTCTCGTCGCCGTTGCCGGCATCGTGCTTCTCGCGGGCTCGACTCGACCGGGTGAGCCGGACTCCGTGGCGATCGGATCCTCGGCATGAGGCGAATCGGCGTCCGAGAGCAGACCAGTCGACCCGGTCAACCGCCACGCGAGCATCTTCAACGCGATCGTCGCGATCCCAGCGGCGACCGAAAGCAGCATCAACCGGGTTAGCAGGTGCCGCTGCGCGACCGAATCCACACGGTCAGCGTATGCGAGCTAACTCCGGCGTGGATCAGCGTCGGACTGCTACTGGGATCGCGTCGCTGGCACCGTCGGAGCCGGTACCCGACGTCCTAGCCAATCTCCCCCAAGGAGACCACCATGACCCAACAGTGGACGCGCAAGTTCGCGCTCGCGGCTGCCGCTCTTGCCGAGGATGCCGAGTCATGGCCTCCGGTCTCGGCTATCGGCAGTTCAGTCGGTGCCCTGGTGGGGCGGCCGCGCCCCACCAGGGCACCTTTCGTACGATGCACGTCCGCTGGGCGCCCCCAGCCCGTGCTCTCTCGCTGTAACAAGAGGAGCGGCGGCCGCGCACCATGAGCGTGACCGTGGGAGACGACGCCGCCTATCGGGGCCAGACCCCATCTACGCGGCCGCCGCGGGAGTCTTGATGCGAGAATCGCTGAACTGGAACGGCGGTCTTAGTTCTTGACTTGGACGAGCACGGTCTTGCTGCCGTGGTCGCCGGCGAGGTCGTAGCCGTTGGCGGTGACCTGGTATTGGCCGTTTGGGACGGTTCGGGTGTTCCAGTACTCCTGGTGGAAGCGTGAGAAGGGGCGGAACCAGTAGGTGCCTGCGCATTTCGTGAGTGCCGGGGGCCCGACGCATTCCTGCATGTTGTCGTCCTCGATCGTGCCGGGTGCGTAGTGGACGATGTATGGGGTCTGGGGTAGTTGGTCGGCCTGGAAGCTGATGCGGTTCATGACGAGCCGTCCGGTCTTGGCGCTGCGGATGGTGACGGTGACGCGGTACGGGGTGAATGCGGTCGGCCAGGCCGGGTTGTCGGCGAGGAAGCCGAGGAACGACTCGACGTCGGCGATGTTGGCGCGTAGTTCGACGAGGCCGTGGAGTTGGTTTGGCTGGAGCACGGTCGAGGTGTCGGGCGATGCGAGGCTCACGGTGGGGCGCCATGGCTTGGCGGGCGGTGTGACGAACACGAGTGCGTTCACGACCGGCGGGATCGTGTCGGTGTAGGGGGTGAGCTTCGAACGGTGGTGGAGCGGATTGACCCAGACGCGCGTCCCTTGGAAGACCTGCCATTCGGAGAGGTGGACATGCCAGACGCCTTTGCAGGACCAGCCGATCTGCTGCCCGGCCTTGACGTGCTGGCCGTTGGCGACGGTCGGGGAGACGTGCCAGTAGGAGAAATGCCCGACGTCGAGGCGCCGGTTGAGGCACGACCGGTCTGGGCGTGTTGGCGCTCACGGCCGCGGTCCCCGACTCGACCGCGTAGACACGGTGGGAGAACCCCGGCGGGTGCGCCCGCTTCGGGGTGGCGGTCGTCGATGCTGACGTCGATCCCGAAGTGGTAGCCGGAGAGGCCCGTGTCGTCCTTGCCGCGCGGATCGAGGAACGAGCCACGCACCGGATGCTCGGCCTTCGTGGGGTTGATCGGCCAGCCCTGGTAGCGGTCGTTGTAGACGTAGCGGAAGTTGGGCGGGAGCGCTCCGGGAATGCCGCGGTAGATCGGGCTCGTCGGGGTCGGGGCGAATCGCGCCGCCCCGGATGCCGTCTGCATCGCCGAGCCGGCGAGGAGCAGAGCCGCAGCAAGCGCGGCCCCGATGCCGACCTGAAGAAGCCGCAACCGCACGAGGCAAGTGTCGCTCACGCGCGGAGCCCCCGAATCGGTGGTTACTAGGACACAGGTTCGGACTTCTACCGAGAGCGAGTGTCGCTACAGTCGCAGGCGACTAGCGGCAAAGGTCACCCGGCCTGCGCGCGCGTCGACAATGCAAGCCCCTGGCAACATTGCACGACGACTCACGACGGTGCTGGTCGCCCTGACGGTGCCCGTGGCAATCGCCGTCACCGTGTCGGCGTCGTCGCAGGCTCGCTCCTCCGTCGATCCTGCGTCGGCCACGGTCTACCCGGTCCCCCATCCAGTGGGGCTGATGGTGACGAGCGGAGGGTGGGCCTACTGCCTGCAGGTGCAGGCGCTCGCTCGGCGGACGGGATACACGCTTCTCTGCGGCCGCTACTACGAGGACGGCTATACCGGCTACGGGCTTCGGTCTCAGCGCCGGCTCGACTGGGGCGACCCCGCCTATCTCGCGAGCCTCGCTGCGAAGATCAGAGGCGACGCACCGACGTGTCGGCGGGAAGCTGGTGCTGATCGGAGTCTCCTACTCCGGCTTCGGCGTCGCCACACTCGCATCCCACCACCCCGAGCTCCGTCCCGACCGGCTGGTCGTGATCGACTCGTTTCTCGACCTTGTCGCGCGACGAGCCGCACTGCCGTCGACCCACCCGACCGCCCGTGAGATCGACGCTGCCGTGAGCCGCTCCGGCGCGACGCTCGCGCAGCTATCGGTGAGTCTCGGAGGCCTCGCACGCCTCGTGAGCGCAGGAACCGATCTCAGTGTGATCTGGAGCGTCTCTCCCGACGAGCAGAGAGAGTTCGCCGGCGCAACTTGCGACCTGAACGCGAACGCCGCCACACTTGCGAGCGTCGCGAACGCCACCCGGAAGCCGATCGCCGGCTGGGTGACCGAGAACCGCCACGGTCACGACCTCTGGGACCACGGCGCCGCGATCATCGCCGGCCACCCTCCCGGCCGACAAGTCAGATTCCGACCGCACGCGGCCATACCCGCCGGCGCCGTCTGCCCCTAGTCCGAACGCAGAACCGCACGATGCGGAGGAGGGCGGTGGTGGTCGTGTGGTCACACGTCGCTCCGCGACCAGCGCTTGCGAGGGCGGCTGACGCGCCGCCGCCAACCGGACCGGCCGACGAGCACGGGGTTTCTGCCTAGGGCTTCCCCAACGCGGATCGATCGATCGCTTACGAGCTAAGTACGGGTGCGGAGCGTGGGGCTCCACTGTGGAGCAAGCGCAGGCGTCCGTCGGGCTGGAGAGTCGCGTTCCAGTTGGCGACCGACCCGGCAGCCGCTCCGCTTGTCGGGTTGTGCCAGCTCTTCACCCGACCCTGCCGCCAGAGCCCCAGTACTACGTTCGGACGATCCGGCTCGTTGAAGGTGTACCGGCAGTAGTCAGCCCACTTCGCGGGCTCTCGCGTCGCATCAGATTCGCGCGAGAGGACGAGGCGAAACGTCTGGATCGAGACCCGGTCAGCCTCACGTCCCGCGACGCGCAGCCTCGGCCCCCTGCTACTGAGGTTCCAATCGGCGGCGCACCGGCTGACCGTCGGGTGGAGATGGACTGCGACCTGCTCGCGGAAGGTCGCCAGAGCCGTAGGCGCCTCCGCAATCGCGAGCACAACGAGGGCGAACAACATCGCCGCAACTGAGAATGGATCGAGTCTCTTGACACGCATAGCGGCGAATGACGCGCGACTCGCCGCTAACGGCCAGCGCCACGTAGCCGAGAACATCGCCGACCGCCATTCCGGAGTCGCGACACCAATCCCGAGCGCGAAGGCAACGAGGTGTTCGCTGGACAGAACGCTGAGATCGGGACGTTCGCTGTAGGCGAACAAGCCGACCGCGAAACAGCACAGTGCGATCGAGAGCTTCCCGGCCCGGCTTCGCTCGCGGCGCCTCCAGGCCACCGTAGCGATCGATCCGAGCCAGGCAGCCGAGATTGCAGACACCCCGTAATCGGGGGCCGCGACCACCGAATCGAAGGCGCCCGGAACGACCAACCGTACCGAGCCGACAACGAGAACGTAAACGAGCAGCGTCGCGATCACCTGACCGAAGAACGCCGAAAGCCAAAACACGCGCGGCTCGCAGACAGCGCGCGCAAGTGCGGCAAGCGCGACAAAGCACACCAGCGACAACACGAGCGGATGATCGACAAGAGCCGCGCTCGAGAAGAGAAACCACAACTTCCCCTCGCGAATACGATCGGGACTCGCGGCGAGCGCTCGCACCCAGTCTACGCGCCCGTGGGCGCTCACACTCACGCCGACAACCGCGACGACCAAAGCGAGCGCAAGAAGACGCTCGAACTCCAACCATCTGCTTGAACTCCAACGCAGGGACACGTTCGACGCGATTCTGCCACCGGGATGTGACCACCGTCGCAGTGGATGCGCCGCGACTTAAGCCTAGGTGTCCCGAGTCTGAGGGGGAGGTGGGCCGGGGCGGTTTCGATCCCCATCTACCCCGTCAAGAGCGGGGCGCTCTGCCACTTGAGCTACCGGCCCAGACAGATGCTCTCGCAACTCTCGTACCGGGTCATCCGAGGAACCGTCTAAGAGCGCTGCGGTCTTCCCGCAAGAAGAGCGAGCGTGCCCGCGCGCTAGGGCTCGTAGATCCTCTGGCAGACCGTACGCTCGACCACAGTCAGGCGCGCACGGCCGTGGGCGGAGCCGTTCACGATTGCCAGGCCGAGCCGAGATAGCCGGACTCGGGTATAGCAGCCGTTCTCATTCGCTTTCCGCTGTAGTCATCTCGATACCTCCACTAGCTGGTGAGAGCCGCCTAGCCTGCAACGCCCTAGCAACCCTCAACACACTCCAACCAGACGCCAGCAGGCAAGACGCAAACTCGCGCTCATGCCCCGTCAGCGGAAGTGTCGGGCGATGCGTCATCAGGTCTCCTCTCGTTGGTGTACGGTCGCCTCCAGTTGTACGGGGTGACAGGACAAGCGTGGGACACGCGCCCGTAAAGAATCCGGGCAGGCGGACGTGAGCAAGCCATGGGGAAGGGGTGACTGAGCTTCGTGAGTGACGAACCAGTCAGTGCGGGTGCATCTCCTCCCAGCCCTCGGCTCCCTCGCGCGTCGACCTCGAACGGGCTCAGGAATCGCTCGGTCGTCCCAGGCTCGGCGCTCCGCCGGCGACGTGGCTACTGCGGTTTTACGCGACCTTTACTCGGGCCCGCCAGATTTTCGGGCGATAAGGCTCAAGGTAGGTAGCAGCTGTATGAGCTCAAGCAACCCCGCATCTTCCGTAGGCCGCTTCGAGACCGACGCCGGAGCGCGTCTAGAGGCGCTCCACGCCGACCACAGCCGCGCCGTCCTCGGACTCTGCCGGATGCTCCTTCGTGATCCGACCGAGGCCGAGGACGCCCACCAGGCGACCTTCCTCGCCGCGTTCCGGAGCCTCGCGAAAGGGACCGTCCCGCGCGAGCCCGGCGCCTGGCTCGCCGCGATTGCACGAAACGAGTGCTGGTCACGCGTGCGCTCCCGCATGCGGGACCCGCTCCCGATCGCCGAGCCCGAGGGGGCCGCCGACCCCGCCGACCCGCTCGCGCTCGCGATCCGCAACGAGGACGTCTGCGTGTTCTGGGCCGCCTTTGCGGAGCTGCCGAAGCCGCAGCAGCAGGCGTTCCTCCTGCGCGAGTTCAGAGGGCTGTCATACGAGGATCTCGCGGTCGCCCTCGGCGTCTCGAACTCGGCGGTCGAGTCGCTCCTGTTCCGCGCCCGCCGAGGGCTCCAGACCGCCATGGCCACCATCGCCATGCTGCCGCTCGGGCTGCGGGACCTGATCGCGCGCCTGGGCGCAAGCACTGCGACCACCGGCGTCGCCGCGAAGGCCGTCACCGCTACCGTTGGGCTCGGCCTGTTCGCGGCGGGCTCGGCCGGGCTCGAGGCCCACCATCCTGCACGGCACCGCGTCGCCGCTCCGGTAGCCGCGGTCCACTCGCAGCGCGCTCCGGCCGCCGCGGCCGCGCCTGACCTCGTCCGTCCGCGGCGCGCTTGCGCCCCGTCCACGTTGCCGGGCACCGCACGGCGATCGTCTGGATCGCCCCGGCGGC
Organism: uncultured Actinomycetes bacterium; assembly: GCA_963773175.1. Taxonomy (GTDB): domain Bacteria; phylum Actinomycetota; class Thermoleophilia; order Gaiellales; family Gaiellaceae; genus CAVZAC01. The sequence goes on along the minus strand of CAVZAC010000002.1, from coordinate 2,777 downwards.
GGCGTCGGCGAAGACCGGCTCGGAGGACTCCGCCGCGCAAGCCTCGCAGGTGAGGACGCACAGCCCGCGCGCAGCCCAAGCAGTCGGACCAGTCACAGCAGATGGGCGAGAACGCGCAGCCGGAACAGCAATCCGCATCCCGAGTCGACTGTCCGGGCCAGAAGGCTGTGACGCCCGAGACGGAGCATCCGGACGGGACGAGTGGCGAGGCGAGCTCTTCCGACCGCGGCTCGGGCTACGGCTCCGGCGACTCGCACGAGGGCGGCTAGGACTACCTACCCCTGGCTGGAGGCCGAGGTTCGCCTTGAGCTCGCCGGCCGCGCGAGTGCACGCCAGGCTGTCGCGAACGCGACGGCGCCGATCGCGCCGAGATAGACCGGCTGAGCCCAGCGGCTGGCGCTGTCGCTCCCGGCGAGCAGGCCGTGGACCGTGACCAACGCGAAGACGACGTACGTCAGCCAGTGCAGCCGACGCCAGTTCTTGACGCCGATCCGCTTCCGCTGCGAAAAGGACACGTAGACCACGACCAACAGCTCGGCTCCGACGATTCCGACGCCGGTCCAGAGCGGGCGGTACGCGATGCGTCCCGGGACGACGAGGCTGAAGAGGTCGATCGGGACAGCCGTGTCATACACGAGCGCCAGCCCGTGGATCGCCGTCGCGACGATCGCCATGAGCGCGAGGAAGCGGTGGACGTCGGTGACCGAGGCCGGCTTGACACGGGTGCCGAGCGGCCGCGACTTGAGCGCCAGGCACGATCATTGAGCGCCGTGACGAGCACGTACGCCGTCATCCCGCTCGCGCGCGCAAGGATCCAGAACGTGGGGTCGGTCTTCAACGCAGCCCTCCCGCGATCACGAACCGGTCGTCCAGGGTCACGAGCACGCTCGGGATGCCGAGCTCATCGGCCTCGGCGACGGCGCCCGCCTCGCCCAGGAGAAACAGGCTCTTGGCGCGGATCTCGGCCTCGACGGCGCTCGCCCCGACGGCCGTCACGCGGAGGAGGTCGCCAGCGGCCGGGCTTCCCGTCGCCGGGTCGATGAGATGGTGCTGCTCCATCCCGTTGCGGCGCCAGCGGCGCGTATCCCTCCCGGACGTCGCCATCGCCGCGTTGCGCAGACCCAGCGTGAGCGACCCGCGCCCCGTGTCGACCGCGACCGGCCAGGGCTCGTCCGAGCCGTCGTCGCGAACGGCGAGGTCGCCTCCTGCATTGACCAGGCACGGGCCCCACTCGGCGAGGAGGTCGCAGGCGCGGTCGACGGCATAGCCCTTCGCGATTCCGCCGAAGTCGAGCCGCACGCCGTGACCGAGCTGGATCCTGCCCGTTCCTCGATCGACGGTCACCTCTCCGCCACACCGCGCGGGAGGAATGCGCTCGGAGGTCACGCTTTCGGCGGGCACCCGGCTGAACGTCCGGTCGTACCCGGCGGCGACCAGTGCATCGTGCACCGTCGGGTCGAAGCGCCCGTGCGTCAGCTCTCGTGCGGCGAGCGCGAGCTCGGTCACCTCGAGGAGCTCCGGCCCAGCGTCGAGCGCGCCGAGCTCGTTCAGCGCCGAGAGCTCCGACTCGGGGCGGAAACGGGAGAAGATCGCCTCGAGGCGCTCGAACTCGCGCTCGACAGGCTCCAATTCGCCGCGTCGGCCATGGGCGTGACCGACCAGACACTCGATCGTCACGCCCATGGCTCTGAACTCGTGCCGCTCGAGACGCCGTTCGGCCGCCCTGCTTTGGATCTCGCTCACTACGACGTGTGGGTCGCAGTCACGGGCGGGAGGGTCACGATCTGGACCGGCGGAGCCGCCGGAGCAGGCGGAGCGGCCGGCGCCGCTGCGGCGTGCGCTGCGCCGGACGCTGGTGCGGCGACGGTCGGGGTCGCCGACGTGCGCGACACCGAGTCGGTCGTCTGCACTGTCCCTCGCGAGGCCGCCGACGTGGCCCACGCACGGTACGCCGCAGCCCGCGCCGCGGCGACGGCCTGCGCGTGCTGTTGCTCGGCGGCCGCGATCGCCTGCCGTCGGGCCCGCAGGCGCCGCTCGTAGACAACCCAGCGGTGCGACACGATGCGCTTCACCTCGAGCGCCTGCCTCTGCAACGCGCGCTCCCGCTTCCTGAGCACGAGCACGCGTGGATCCTGGGCCGGCTTGGCCGATGTCCAAGGCTTCGCCGCGATGGTCGACCAGAGGACGAAGAAGACCAGGATCGTCGCTGCGAGTGCATAAAAGCGGGCAGTGTTGCTACCCATCGCTGCCTTCACTTCCGGCGCCGCCGCTGTCGTCGCCCTCGTGCTCGTCGTCGCCACCCTGGCCCGTCGTCGGCACGGTGGGCTGGGCGTACTGGACCACCGGCGCGGGCTGGGCGGGTGCGGCCGGCGGGGTCGTGGTCGTGGGCGGCGGCGAGGTGATCGTCGGATCCGGCGCCGTCGTCGGCGCCGTTGCGGCCACCGGCGCCGAGGCGACGACCGGCATCGAGACCGGCGCGAAGCGGGGGACGGCGGGCAGAGCGGGCGTCTTTGCGCGCGACGCCTTCTGCAGCGAAGCCTCGTAGAGGGCCAACTTTGCCCGGCGTGCCTCGATCACGCTGGTCGGGGTCAGGTCGGCCTTCTTGCCCGCCTGGCCGAGATGGGTTGTCTTCGAGTGCGGCCGAGGCGCCGGTCACGACACATGCGCCGAGCAGGACGGAGATCACCAGGCTGTGCTTGCGACTCATCGTCTACCCCCTCTTCATCCGTGGACGTTGGGAGATAGAGGCGGAACCGGGCGAAAAACTTGCGCAGTAG
>CAVZAC010000001.1:0-215089 GCA_963773175.1 uncultured Actinomycetes bacterium | reverse complement strand
TTGTTGACCTGTTTGATCCAGACCGCCGCCGTGTTCGGGTAGGTCCAGGGCGGGCCGTTGGTGTTCGTGCTCGTCCAGACCGCGCGCTCGAGATTCGTCCCGTTGAACCGGTACTCGATCCGCCGCAGGTGGAACGTCGCCTGGCGGTCGGGCGAGTCGAACGTGAACGGAGACGCGATCGACTCGACTGGGCTCGTCGTGTTGTCGCCCGTGTACGCCTGGCGGAAGTCCGAGTCCAGCGTGTCCATCGCTGCGCGCACCTGCGTCTGCAGCGCGGCGTCGGTCTGCTCCTCCTTGCCCCAGTGCGCGCCCGTGGTCACCAGCGCCCCGATCGCGGGGACCATGATCCCCATGAGCGCCATCGCGATGACCATCTCGATGAGGCTGTAGGCCCGCTCACACCGCAGTCGACGTGTCAGCGCAGCCACGTCAGCTCACCGTGACCGTGCCGGTCGTGGTCGACGTGACGTTGTGCACGCCCCAGGTGCCGGTCAATCCGCTGCTGGACGTCGCCGTCGCGTTGTAGCTGTTGCCGGAAGGGACGTTGAAGACGACGACGCCGCTGCCGTTGGTCGTGCCCGTGAGGATGGCCGGAAGCGGCCCGTTCGTTACGTCGACGCGGGCCCCGCTCACCGTGGCCCCGGCCGCCGTCTTCACGGTCAGGGTCAGCGACTGCATGGTGGAGGCGCTCGCGCCCAGCGTGTCGGTGAAGCTCTGCGTCAGCACGCTCGGGTAGTTGCTGGGCACAACCTTGGCGACCGCAGGAGCGAACACGTTCGTCGCCGTCTGGGCGCCGACGGTGTAGGTGAGGCTGGGCACGATGGCCTCGCCGTTCAGGGACGTGATCGTCAGCGTGCTGCCCGAGTACGCGAAGGTCTGCGCCTTGCGGGGGGACGAGACGGTGACGGTGGCGGCGCCGGAGTACGCCGTGCCGTTGTTGTTGTTGAGCGTGACGTAGATGGTCGCCGGCTGGAACATGCGGAGCACGGTGTTGAAGGTCTGGCCGGACGTCAGCGCGACGTGCGCCGTTCCGGACGGGGACACGTCGTCCGGCAGCGTCTGGTAGCCGCTCAACGTCGGCGCGAGGTCGTAGTAGGCCTGGCTTCCGCTACTGGGGTTGATCGTGAGATCGGGAAAGGTCGCCGTGCCGCTCGCATCCGTCACGTCGCTGCGCGGTGCGCTCGGGCCGGTGGTCAGGTTGACGGTCGCGCCCTGGAGGGCACTGTTCAACGCGTAGTCGACGACCTGCGCGATGACGATCGCCTGGCCCGCCGGCGCAAAGGATCCGTCGCCCGGAGGAGCGATATACGTCACTTCCCTGGCGAGCTGCTTGGAATCCTTCGTACGCAGGACCGTGACGACGACTTTCTTGTAGTCGGCCTTGGTGACGTAGCCGTTCGGCGTCGGATCGCTGACGTACGTGATCGCGCTCTTCAGCGTTCCCTGGGTGCCGCGCAGCGAGATGGTGCTGCTGGCCGGCACGGTCCCGTTCGGGTTGCCGTTGGGCGTCCCCACCGTCGTGTAGTCCTGCGAGCGGATCGACTCGATCTGGGTCATCGCCGCCTGCTCGGCCATCGTGCGCTCCCGGGAGTAGCGCTGAGCCACGACCGAGGTCGAGAGCACCGTGACGAAGGGCGTCGCGACGATGAAGAGCAGCGCCATCGCGATGACGAACTCGATCAGCGAGAACCCTTCCGTCGAGCGTACCCGCGCCCGGAAGGCACGCAGAGAGCGCGCAGGTGCAGCGCAAACAAGAGCCTCGGGTTCGAGAATTCGCCTCAGGGTGTGGTCTCCGGGTCACAGACGGGACGATGGGCCGCCGCCATGTGCACACCGTGTGCGCAGGACCAGATCCGGGCGCCCCCCCAAAGGGTGATTGATGCGGGTCGGCGGGGGCCGCGGCGCCTGTTACAGGTTGCCGCGCAGCGCCTGCTCGCGCTCGATCGCCTCGAACAGGGCCTTGAAGTTGCCGTCCCCGAAGCCGCGGGCGCCGTGGCGCTCGATCACCTCGAAGAACATCGTCGGCCGGTCCTGAACGGTCTTGGTGAAGATCTGCAGCAGGTAGCCGTCGTCGTCGCGGTCGGCCAGGATCTTGAGCCGCCGCAGGTCGTCGTAGCTCTCGTCGATGGCGCCGACGCGGTCGCCGACGTCCTCGTAGTACGCGTCGGGTGTGAGCAGGAAGCGGATGCCGCGCCTCTGCAGCGACTCGACCGTCTCCACGATGTTCGCGCTCGCGAGCGCGATGTGCTGGACGCCGGGGCCGCCGTAGAACTCGAGGTACTCCTCGATCTGGCTCTTGCGCTTGCCCTCGGCAGGCTCGTTGATCGGGAACTTGATCTTCCCCTCGCCGTCCGACATCACCTTCGACATCAGGGCGGAGTACTCGGTCGAGATGTCGTCGTCGGAGAAATGGATCATCTCGGTCATCCCGAAGGCGCGCTCGTAGTACGAGACCCAGTGGTCCATCCGGCCGAGCTCGACGTTGCCGACGCAGTGGTCGATCGTGAGCAGGCCGACGCCCGGTGTCGCGGCGGCCCGTTCGCGGTGACCGGGACGTAGCCGGGCAGGTATGAGCCCTCGTAGCCGTCGCGCATGACGAACGTGTGCACGGTCTCGCCGTAGGTCGCGATCGTCGCCAGCTCGACGCTCCCGAACTCGTCCTCGGCCACGTGCGGCTCGGCGACGCCCACAGCACCGCGCTGCACGGCCTGGCGGTAGGCCTCGGTGGCGTCGGGCACCTCGAGCGCGATGTCCTTGACGCCGTCGCCGTGGCGGCGGGCGTGCCGGGCGATCTCGTGGTCCTCGCGGAGCGCGCTCGTGACGACGAGGCGGATGTCGCCCTGCTCGAGCACGTAGGACGCACGGTCCCGGACTCCCGTCTCCGGTCCGAGATACGCCGTATGGGCGAAGCCGAAGGCCTTCTCGTAGTAGAAAGCCGCCTGCTTCGCGTTGCCGACCCACAGCTCGATGTGGTCCCAGTTCTTGATCGGCATGAAGTCGTCGGCCATGCCTCAATCCTAATCGGCTTCGAGGATCGTCGGGCTCGGCGGCGCGTCGACGGGCACGGGTCCTCGAAGCCGCGGCGGAGCGGCTGCTCCTTGATCCAGAGGAAGGCGACCGCGAACGCGAGCAGGCAGACGGCCGCACGCCGCGAGGAACGCCGGGTGGAGCGCGTTCGAGAGCTGGACGCGGGCGGCCGGCGGCAGCCGGTGCACCGTCACGGTCTCGCTCCGCACCGACGCGCGGCAGGCCCTGGTTGACGATCGCGCCCATGACGGTGACCCCGATCGTCGCGCCGATCGAGCGCCCGAACTGGGTCAGCGCCGTGCCGACGCCCATCTCCCGCGCGGGCACCGAGTTCTGGACCGCGAGCACGAAGACCTGCATCATCATCCCGAGCCCGACCCCGGCGATGACCATGTTCCGGGCCGCCTCGGCGTTCGTCGTCGAGAGGTTCATGCGCCAGAGCAGCAGCATCCCGGCGCAGAGCACGAGCGGCCCGACGAGCACGTTCGGCCGGTAGCGGCCGGTCCGCGAGACGATCTGCCCGGACAGGATGCTCGTCGTCACGGCGCCGAGCATGAACGGCGTGAGCACGACGCCCGACGACGTCGCGGAGGTTCCGATCACGCCCTGCACGAACAGCGGCACGAACGCGATCGTCCCGAACATCGCCATGGCGACGAGCCCCGCGCACGACGACGCTCGCCGAGACGGTCGAGTTGCGCAGCAGGTCGAAGGGAAGGATCGGCTCGCGCACGCGCCGCTCGACGAGCCCGAAGACGGCGAGCAGCACGACCGCCGCCGCCAGCGCGCCGACGACCTGGCCCGAGCCCCACGGGTACTCGCGTCCGCCCCAGACGAGCGCCGAGCATGAACGCCGCCGTGCCCGCCGCGAGCAGCGCCGCGCCGAGCCAGTCGACCGAGTGCTCGGTGCGGACGGCGCCGCTTCGGCATCGTCGCCGAGATCACGATCAGCGCCAGCCCGCCGACCGGGAGGTTGACGTAGAAGATCCAGCGCCAGCTGCCGTTGTCGACGATGAACCCGCCGACGAGCGGCCCGATGATCGAGGCGGCGGCGAACACGGCGCCGATCAGCCCCTGGTAGCGGCCGCGGTCGCGCGGCGGGACGATCGAGCCGACGACGGCGATCGCCAGCGGGAAGAGCCCGCCGGCGCCGATGCCCTGCACCGCCCGGAAGGCGACGAGCTGCGGTCATGTTCTGCGCCAGCCCGCAGAGCGCCGAGCCGATCAGGAAGACGACGATCGCGAAGATCAGCAGCGGCCGCCGCCCGTACTTGTCGCCGAGCTTCCCGTAGAGCGGCACCGTCACCGTCGACGCGAGGAGGTACGCGGTGAAGACCCAGGAGTAGCTGGACAGCCCGCCGAGGTCGGAGACGACCTGCGGCAGCGCGGTGGCGACGATCGTCTGGTCGAGCGCCGCGAGCAGCAGCGTGACCATCAGCCCCGCGTAGATCGCCAGGATGCGGCCGATCGTGTAGCGGTAGCCCGGCGGCTTGGAGGCGAGGCGCGCGCGGAGCCGGCTGCTCACTCTCCGACGGTACCCGATGCAATACCCCCGAGCCGACCGGCCCGGCCGTGCACCGAATCGGCACGCAATCGGCACTGACCCGTCACTGACACGTGACGGTTTCCCGCGTATCGTCGACGACGAGGGAGGTGGGTTGAGCCCCACCCTTCAAAGGGGTGGGGGCTGGCCATCGGACACGGCCCACGAGGACATGTCTCGCGGGAGTCGATCGTCAGCTCGGATCGGCAGGCACGGGCGCCGGCTCGCGGAGGCGCGACAGGAAGATGCCGCCCAGCACGGCGATCCCGCCCACGATCTGGAGCGGCTCCAGGCTCTCGGACAGGAGCACCGTGGCGAAGATCGCCGCGAACAGCGGCTGGATGTTCGCGAACAGGGTCGCGTGCGACGGGCCGACGCGGTCGATCGACCGGAACCACAGGATGTTCGTCAGCACGAGCGGCCCGAGCACGCCGTAGACGAGGCAGAGCCACGGCAGCCAGCCGACGTGGAAGTCCTGCTCGGCCAGCTGCTTCAGGCTCGAGAGGAACAGCGGCACCCAGCCGACGACGAGCACGATGGCGCTGATGCGGTACGGCGAGTAGCGGCGCATCAGCGGCGCGACGGCGACCGAGTACGCGGCCCAGGTCGCGGCGGTCGCGATCGAGAGCGCAACTCCCTTGACGTTCGCCGACACGCCGCCCCTCCGCCGCCCAGCGCGATCAGGCCGACGCCGAAGAACGAGACGGCCGCCGCGAGCCAGAACCGCCGAGACAGCCGCTCCAGGCCGACCGCGCGGGCGATCAGCGCGGCGAAGATCGGCGTCGCCCCGAGCACGAGGGCGACCGTCGTCGCCGTCGTGAAGGTCAGCGCGTAGACGTACGAGACCTGGTTCAGCCAGACGCCGACGGCGGCGGCGCCGAGCAGGAGCCCGACGTCGCGCCGGCGCACGGCGAACGTGCCCTCGCGGCGGTACGTGATCGTCGAGAAGATCACGGCGCCCCAGAAGTAGCGGATCGTGGAGTAGGCGAGCGGGTGGAACCCGTTGTCGATCGCGTACTTCGTGACCGTGAAGTTCAGCGCCCAGATCAGCACGGTCGTGAGCAGCATCAGGTCGACGATCGAGAACCGGCGCATCCCGCTGACGCTACCCGCGTCGCAACGACGAAGGCCGCCGGTGCGGCCTTCGAGGGAGGGGATCGGAACTGTGGTCAGCGAGGCGGCGGGCGCGAGTGGTCGACGGCCGTGGTCCGGTGCGCTCCGCCGGGATGGACTGCGCGCGAGCCGGTGGTAGAGGGCCGGGCTGCGGTGGCGGCGCGGCTTGCGTCCGTGCCGCCACCGCTCCTCGGTCTGGTCATGGGTCTCCTTTCTCGAGCGCCTCGTGCTCGGTTGCCTGACTCAATGAGACCACCGCGGTGTGAACGTCTCCTGAAAGCGGCCTAACGACTTCCTGTGAGTCCAGTTAGGCTTCCGACCGTGGCGGGAACCGAGCCCACGATCGCGGACATCGACGCCCTCGTCGGGCCCGCGACGCCGCACTTCGCGTACCAGCTCCGAGCACGCGTGCGGACGCTCGTGTCCGACCTGCCGGCGGGACATCCCGTGCGGCGCCACGGCGAGGAGCAGATGGAGCTGCTCGACCGGCTCGGTCACGCTTCTTCGAAGGCGGCCGAGGGCGAGGGCCCGTCGCGCGAGCGGCCGGGTTGGGACGGGATCCCGAGCTCCGCGCCCGCGTCGAGCCCACTGCCCGGCCGGTCATGAGCCCAGGCGGTACCGTCCTGGTCACGGGCGGGTCGCGGGGGATCGGGCGGGCGATCGCGCTCCGCCTCGCGCGCGACGGGGCGGCCCGCGTGGCGATCGGCTACCTGCGCAACGACCGCGCGGCCGAGCAGACGGCCGAGGAGCTGCGTGCCCTGGGCGCCGAGCCGTTGCTCGTGCGCGGCAACGTGAGCTCCGAGCGGGTGCGCGGGGAGGTGGAGGCACTCGGCCCGCTCGACGCGGTCGTCCACAACGCAGCGACGGGCGTGATCCGCCCCGCCCTGGAGGTCGACGAGCGGCACTGGGACTGGACGCTCAACGCCAACTCGCGCGCGCTGCTGGTGCTCGCGCAGGCCGCCGTGCCGGCGATGCGCCCGGGCTCGTCGATCGTCGCCATCTCGAGCCTCGGCGCGCAGCGCGTGCTGGAGAACTACGTGCTCGTCGGCACCTCCAAGGCGGCGCTGGAGTCGCTCGTTCGCTACCTCGCCGTCGAGCTCGCACCGCGCGGGATCCGCGTCAACGCGGTGTCGGCAGGCGTCGTGGAGACGGGCGCGCTCGACCACTTCCCGAACCGCGAGCAGATGCTGTCGGACGGCCTGACGCGCACCCCCGCGGGACGTCTGGTGGAGCCCGACGACGTGGCCGCCGCGGTCGCGTTCCTGTGCTCGCCGGACGCAGCGATGGTCTGCGGCCACACGCTGATCGTGGACGGCGGATTCTCGCTCCTGGCGTGACCTGCCCTGTCTTGGCGGGCCGTTTCCCGGTGTCAGACACCGTCACGTAGCCACGACCACCGGACGCGTGACGCCGGCCCTGCACGCGCCGGCGTTCGGCACGTCACCGAACGAGGTACGCCGGCCAGGGTGCGGATCCGCGTTCTCGAGCGACGGCCTGGTGGCCTATCGCTCCTCAGCGGTCGCCTGCTCCCACTCCGATCTGAGGAGCGCGTACTCGACGTCGCCCTCCTCCTCGCCTTCGATGGCGTAGGGCCAGGGCTGGTGGAAAGCCCGCACGAACCTGAGGCCCGCGTTCTCCATCACTCGTCGCGACGCGACGTTCACGACCATCGTGGAAGCGACGATCCGTTCGGCGCCAAGCTCGGCAAAGCCCACGTGGACGAGCGCGCGTGAGCCCTCGGTCGCATAGCCCTTGCCCCAGGCCGAGCGGCGCAACCGGTAGCCCAGCTCGACCTCGCCGGGCGGGGCACCGTCGGCCGGTCGCAGATGAAACCAACCCACGAACTGCTCGGTCGACTTCTCGATCGCGGCCCAGAAGCCGTACCCCGCCGAGTGCTCGTAGCAGTCGAGGAACGCCGGCAGGACCTCGTTCTGGATCTCGTCGCGCGGCGTCGCTCGACCGCCGGTGATGAAGCGCATCACGTCGGGATCGCCGTCCAGCTCGACCAGGTTGTCGACGTCGTCCTCCGTGAACCGCCGCAACGCCAGACGCTCGGTCTCCAGAAAGATCCCCACGCCTGGACCCTCTCAGATCCGACGGCCCGTCCGACTCCTCGCCACAGGACTGGACGCGCGACCCCGGACCAAGCAGTGTGCGCCACGTCCCGGCAGGAGCAGCCTGATCTCCCCAGTAGGATCCGCGACGATGTCCACCCGCGATGCCGCCTGTAGTTGCGGGCAACTTCGTCTGACCGCGGAGGGAGATCCCATCCGGATCTCCATGTGCCACTGCCTTGCCTGCCAACGCCGGACCGGAAGCGCTTTCGGGATCCAGGCACGGTTCACATCCGATCGAGTGCGCATCGTCGGTCGCTACAGCGACTACGCGCGAATCTCGGACGAGGACGACCGCGCCGTCCACGTGTTTCATTTCTGCCCCGACTGCGGCGCGACCGTCTTCTACACGGAGCCGACACGGCCCAACGTGGTCGCCGTTCCGATCGGCGCATTCGCCGATCCGTCCTTCCCGGCGCCGACCGTCTCGATCTACGAGTCACGACGGCATCCGTGGCTGGCCGTGCAGGCAGCGATGGAACACCACGACTGAAAGCGGCCGGGCGACCACTTCGCCTGGTGCGCCGGCGCTCGGGAGCGAGCGTCGCAAGCCCAGGTGGGTTCCCGCGTGTGGGGCTACGTCGGAGCGTCGCTCTCAGCGGAGTAGCGCCTCAGCATCGGCGGAGTGCGGAGGCACTCGGCGAAGCTGAACGGCCGCGTGACGAGCGGCCGTACCCGGGCGGCATCGGGATGGAGCGGGTTCATCAACACGACGTCCGCCTCCGGGAGGACCTGCGAGCGCACTGCCGCCAGCAAGCTGCGGCGCTCCTCGAGCCAGTCGGTCACCCAGTCGCGGATCGCATCGTCGCCGTCGGCGCCGCGGACGCGCTCGGGAATCGCATCGATCTCGGTCCAACCGAGCACGTAGTCATCTGGCGCATCGGCTGGATCGCCCGGCAGGTATCGCAGGGCCACCAGCACCGCGAGCCCCGCCTCCGAGGCGAAGTTGACCACCGGTGCGCCCGGCGGTGAGTAGCGGCCGCCATGTTTCGACGTCCCGGCGCCGTCGAGCGCCGTCTGGCCCGTCCGGGTGAGCCGCCAGAGTCGCATCGGCTACGAGTTCCTGCGTTGCCTCAACGCCGTCGTGGGGCAGGCGACGCGGCCTTGACTGATCGGGCGTAGAGCAGACCAGGAACGCCACCGGCGTCCGCATCGCTCCTGTGCGCTTCGACCACGCGCTCGATCCGGAAGCCGGCTCGCACGAGTTGGTCGACGTACATAGCGAGGGGCCGGTGATACGAGTGCTGCGGGAGCCCAATCCGGCGGGAGCCGCTTGCGGTAGCCGTGCGCGTTCGCGGGCGCCGCCGCTCCGGCGACGACGGCGCCGGCCGGCGCCGTCACGACCGCCATGACGTGCTCGTCGCGGTGGTATCGACACCGAGCACGTAGTCCAGCTCGTCTGCAAGCACCAGACTCGATCCTCCGACTCCAGCTCGTAGGGTCCGGTGGTGCCGGTCTGATGCAGGGAAACCGCGGCGGCAGGACGGTAATGAGTCACGCCAGTGAGGCGGACAAGCTCCTGATCAAGCCAGCAGCGGGCGCCAGACCGGCGCCGCCGCACACGTGCAGACAGATCATTCCGAAGGCACGCTTACGGCGGCCAGTCACCTGACGAGTCACACACGGCACGGCAACAACCAGGCTGGCGACGGCCCCAGACAGACCGACCCGCCAAGTCTTACCGTCCCCTGAGAGCGACTAAGCGTCTTCGTCGGAATCGGGTATCGGAAGCGCTGTTGCTGAGTAGTTATCAGCGGCAGGACGCGTGTCGTGCCGAGGAAGGTCGTCGAGGATCTCGTACCACTGAGCCTGCGAGCCGACGAACTGGTGGTACATCGGCTTGAGCGAAGGCTCGTCGATCAGCGTTCCATACGGCACGCCGAAGTACCCGTCGCGGGAAGTCCAATAGAGGAGTGAGAAGCACTCGCTGCAGCGCACCTCGTAGGTTGAATCGGGATCGCCCTCCACGAGCAACGATTCCGCACCCTTCGTCACCGTTAGTTTGTCGCGCTCGATACGGCCCACGGGCAAGAACGCCGCCCCGGTCAGCGCACGACAATTCGAGCAGTGGCAGTTGTAGGCGGCGACGAACTCGTCCGAAACCTCGTACGCGACGGCATTGCATGCGCAGCGACCTCTCAGCACCACTACACCTTAGATGGGCAGCCGACACTCGCCTGCGCGAGTGTTGCGGAATGACGCCTGAGGTCACGTTCGAACTATTCGCGCGCGGCGTTTGCCGCGGCGACGGCTTGTAGCTGGCCGGGCGTGATGGTGGCAACGTTCTGCCTCATCCACGGGGAACGACAGTCGACGCGACCGCTGTCTAACTGACAGGATCAGCCGAGCAGTCTCACACTGGGCATAGAAACCGTCGAAGGGAGTCTTCATGCCGGTCATCATGGTTCAGGAGGTCGCGGCCGATCCGAACGGACTAGAGCAGTTCGCCGCCGCCAATCAGGAGTCGGTCCGAGCGATTCTCGAAGCCGCCAAGAAGCACGGCCTGCTCGCACATCGGTTCTATGGCTCAGAAGATGGGACGAAGGTCCTGATCGTGGACGAGTGGCCTGACCGGGCGAGCTTCGAGTCGTTCGCCGAGGAGCAAGCGCCACAGATCGAGCCGATGATGAAGGCGGCTAACGGGACCGAAGTATCCGAGCCGACGTACTGGCGTGAGTTGACAACGCATGATGCGTTTGGCTGGGGTGCTTGAGGCGGTTGCCCTAGCCTCGGAGGACGAGGAAGTCGCCTGCCCCAGCGTTCACGGAATGACGCCTGAAGAAGTGAGGCTGGGATCTGCCGCGGCCGATGAGTTCTCGGTGGGCTGTCAGTCTCTTCTGCGACGCGGCCGGAGCAGGTCGCCCGGAACAAGGAGTGATCAGATGACGCGATATCTGATCTCGTTCGATGCCCACGCGATGGACCACATCGCCGATGAGGACATGCCCGAGGTGGGCAGGGCCGCGCACGGGGTGGTCGAGGAGGCCATGAACGCCGGCGTGTGGGTGTTCGGCGGCGGACTGGAAACCGAGAAGGCGAGCGTCGTTGCCACCAACGGGACGGTCACTGATGGCCCGTACCCGGAAGCCATCGGCGGCTTCTGGGTCGTCGACGTGCCTTCTCGCGAGGAGGCGCTGGAGTGGGCTGCCAAGACGGCCGTCGCCTGCCGCTGCGCGCAAGAAGTCTGGGAGTTCATGCCCGACCCGGCCGTGGGGAATTGATCGGGCGAGTGCTTGGTTGCATGGGCCAGCGTTCCGCTATGACCCCCGATGCACATGTCCCGCCGATGATCTTTCGCGTCCTGGCTAAGTCTTCAGTTGCGTTAACCACGCGAGTCGGCCTGCGAGAGAACGCGAACGAAGGAGCACGGATGACCAGCAACAGTCCTCGCAGCGACCGCATTCTGGGCAGCCTGCGAGCAGAAGACGGCAAGGGAATCGCGCGCTTCGAGGATCGTTACAGCACCGCCATCGACGACCTGTGGTCGGCGCTCACCGACGCTCAGCGGCTCGCTCACTGGTACGGCGAGGTGGAAGGCGACCTCCGGCTCGGCGGTGACCCGGTCTCCACGCCGACGGGGAACGCGCGGGGCGCGTTGATGCCTGCGAGCCGCCGCAGCGCCTGCTGGTCATGCTGCGCGATCCCGACCCGCGGCCCGGTCAGCCCGAGGAGACCGTCATCGAGGCTCAGCTAACCGCCGTCGGCGACCAGACGATCCTGGTCGTCGATGACCGCCGCCTGCCCCTGCATCTGCTTGCTGCGTACGGTGCCGGTGTGCAGATATCCACCTCGAACACCTAGCTGACCACATCGCCGGTCGCGAAAGCGTCGACACGGAAGAGCGGTGGGACCAACTCCTCCCGCACTACGAAGCCCTGGCAGCCGAAGTCAGCTGGCAGCCCGACGTTCGGCTGCGCCAGTGATGCTTCTATGAATGTCAAGCTGTCGCTGGCGGGGGCGTGTTCGAGTAGCCGGAAGAGGCTGCGGGCGAGGTAGCGCTTGAGGCAGCGGTTTGCTTCGCGTCGGGTCTTGCCTTCTTCGACGCGTCGTGCGATGTAGGCGATCGTGGCGGGGTGTGAGCGTTTCCGCGTGACGAGGATCATGTGCAGGGCGCGGTTGAGTTGGCGGTCGCCGCTTCGGTCGAGGCGGTAGCGGATGGTTTGGCCGGAGGAGGCGGGGATCGGTGCGGCGCCGGCGAGCCTCGCGAACGCGGCTTCGGAGGTGATCCGGCCGCGGTGTGACCAGGACAGGACGAGCTGGGCGGCGGCGTGCGGTCCGACGCCGGGCTGGTCGAGCAGCTGCGGTGCGAGTCTGCGTGTGAGCGTTTCGATCTCGCGTGCGAGTTCGCGTTCCTCGGTGGTCAGCTGCAGCACGCGGCGGGCGATCGAACGCAGCGCGAGGAGGCTGCCGCGGAGCTCTGCGATCGCGTCGACCATGAGGTCGGGTTGCTGCGAGACGTTGCAAAAGTCGTGCCCGTGTCAGCGGCCGCAGCTCGCTGCGCAACGGTTCAGGTGTCGTGATCAGCAGGTCGCGCAGCTGGCAGAGTCCGGCCCGCTTAGCGTTGACTGCTCCTTCGCGTGCAGCGACCAAGGCCTGCAACGCCTGGCGTTCACCGCCGCCCGCGGTGTCGCCGGCCGCTCCTCGGAGAGCACGCTAGGGCGGCACGGACAGCGTCGAGCGCGTCGGTCTTGCCGCCCGAGCGCCGCTCGCGACGCAGCCTGCCCACCTCGAGCACCCGCTCGCCCGGCCGGTCAGGAAGCGTGTCAGGCCGGCTCCGAATGAGCCGGTACCTTCGACCGCGAACGCGCGCCGACCCGCGGCGTGCTGGTCGACGAGCTCGAGCGCGTGCGCGTACCCCTCGCCGTTCGCGCTGACGGCTCGCCTCGAACACGATCGCGCCGCTGATCACCTGCACGACCGCGAGCGCGTGCGAGTCGCGATGCGGATCGACACCAACGATGTAGTCCGATCTGATCTGCGAGCATCCGCTGACTGACCTCCAGCCCAGCGTTGGGGGGACACAACCGGTGTCGGTCTGGGGTGGAAACCGCGAGCGGCAGAACTGTCACGGGTCACGCGCCCACAACGCGGACAGGCTTCTGATCAGGCCAGCAAACGGGCGCCAGGCCGACACCGGACCCTTCGCTCGGACACATCACTGGAAAGACACCGCAACCGCGGGTCATTCGAAAATAGAGTCACGAACAAAGAGCACCGACGCCAACCTGACAAACGCCCCAGACGGGACACCGCCACACTCACAGTTCGGGAATGTCCCCCGACGGGCATGCTGCGTCGGTCTAAGCTGATCAACTGTGAGGCTCAACCGCTCCATTCCGCCGGCCGTCGTCATCCCCGTCTTGATCTACCCGGACGTGCGTGAGGCGGTCGCCTGGCTCGAGCTCGGCCTTCGGATTCGTCGAGCGGGTTCGGATCGGCGAGGACCACCGCGCTCAGCTCCAGTTCGGCGACGGGGCCCTGATCGTCGGCGACGTACGAGGGATCGCCATCCTCCCCGTCCCGGCGAGGTCACACACTCGGTGATCGGTGCGCGTAGAGGACGTCGCGCAGCCACTGCGAACGGGCTCGGGAGAACGGCGCACGCATCCTCATGGAGCCGACCGACTTCGAGTACGGCGAACGCCAGTACGCAGCCGAGGACCCCGCGGGGCACCAGTGGACGTTCTCCGAGACGGTCGCAGACGTTGCCCCCGAGGAATGGGGCGGGACGCTCGTAGCACCGGATTAGCTCCAGGGCACATGTTCGTGTCCTGGGCCAGTGTTCCGGAATGACCCCTGGCGTGTTGTTGACTCTCTCGCCCGGAGTGGGAGAATCACGCAAGCCGAGCCTCCACTGCGGCGGCTCACAGACGAAGGGGGACAAGTATGAAGTTTCGTATCCTGTTCGGCGCGGCCATGATGGTGGCGTTGTCTGCGGCGGTGGCGACCGGATTGGTCGGTGCGACAAGTATCGCTAGCGCAGACCCCTCCAGCACGGCCGCGGCGTACACGTGCACGCGGTGGTGATTTCGCCTCGGGGAACTTCACCAGCATCCCCTCGGGGAACTACGCCAGCATCACGGTTACGGGCGTGTGCAACATCCGCCCGATGCCGTGATCAACGTCGTCGGCAACATCAACGTCGCCGCCGGTGCCGTGCTCGACGCGCAAAGCGCGCCGTCGACGATCACCGTCGGACACAACGTCACCGCCGGCTGCGGGCTCGCTCCTCGGCCTGGGCTGCCAGCCGACAAATACCATTGGCATGTTCGCGGGAGTGCCGTGCGCCGTCGAGCCGGACCGGGCACACCACCATCACCGTCGACGGGAACGTCACCGCCATCGACGCGAACACCGTTCTGCTGAGAGAAATGACGGTCAACGGGAACGTCACGCTGATCGGAGGAGGCGGTGAGATTCCCTGGTCGATCAAGGGCAACACGATCGGCGGCAACCTCACGATCAGTCGGGGTGACGGCCGACTGGCTCGGCGTGCAATTCAACGCGATCGGCGGCAACGCGACGCTGATCAACATCACAGCGACTCGACCCGGGCGACCCGGGCCGGACCGTCGCCGTCGTCGAAAACACGGTCGGGCGGAACCTCAACTGCTCGGGACTGGCCCCAGGCGTGTCCGGAGGTTTCATCCCCGGCGAGGTCAACCACGTCGGTCACAAGGCGATCGGTCAGTGCGCAGCGATCAGCGCCGCTGATCTGACCTCTTAGCACCCCGTCCGTCTGCCACCCCCTGCGCTCAAGCGGGTGGCAGACGGGCGCTGTGACGAGTGGGTTCCGTCAGGGCCGGGTGGATGCGCCGTTACCGGGCGGGCCTCAGTTCGCGGCGTAGAACAGCAGGTTGGGCGCTTGGCGGGTGCCTCTTGGCGTTCCTCGGGATCGTGGGAGTCGTGACGCTGCGTCGCCGCCGCATAGGGGCGCTCACTTGCGCCAGTGAGCTGTCACCCGAGCCGGGCCAGCGCTTCGTCGATCTCCTCGTCGGTGATCGTGAGCGGCGGCGTGGCCGAGATCATCGTCCCGTCCGGTCCGCACGGAACGACGAGGACACCTCGCTCCAGCGCTTCCTCCGCGCTCCCCGCACGGGCCCGCAGCAGCCCCTCGCCCTGCCAGCCGGCCTCCTCGAAGCGCTCCCCCGCGACGACGACGCGCTCCAGCAGGAACGGCACCTCGTCGAGCACGATCAGCGCGGCGGCGCAGGCGAGGGGGCTGCCCACGTGCGTGTGCGTGTAGACGTCCTCCGGCCCGAGGTCCCACAGAGCCTCGAACTCGGGCCACAGGAAGAGCGCGGCCGACAGCGGTAGGCCGCCGCCCAGCGCCTTGCCGACGCAGATCACGTCGGCCACCTCCTCCCCCGGCCACATGTGCCCCGTGCGGCCGATCCCCGCGTACACCGCGTCCACGACCAGCACCGCGCCCGCCTCGTCGCAGCGCTCCCGCAGCCGGCGCAGGAACCGCTTCGGCGGCACCACCGCCCCGGCCCGCCCCTGCACCGGCTCCACGATCACGCATCCGGCGTCCTCCGGCAGCGGCCCCGGATCCGCTCCGTACGGGTGCCGGTACACCGGCCCCGGAAGCCACGCTGCGAACGGCGAGCGAAACGCCTCGTCGGCCGTCGCGGCCAGCGCCAGCAGACCCGTCCCGTGGTACGCGCCCTCGAACGCGACGATGCCCGGCCGCCCGGTGTAGAGCAGCGCCGTGCGCAACGCGATCTCGACCGCATCCTCGCCGGTAACGCCCAGCTTGGCCGGGTACGGCAGCCGTCTTCGGAGCTCGGCCGTGACCGCCGCGTCGGCGAGGTCGCCGAGCGCGTGCACGACCTTCTGCTCATTCCAAGCTGTCGAGATCCTGGGATTCCGATGCCCGAGCGCAGCGACGCCGAACCCGGCGGTGAGGTCGATCAGCTCCCGGCCGTCCTCCAGCACGACCCGGCAGCCCTCGGCCTCGGCCCAGATCACTGCCCGCCGTTCCGCCTGGGCACGAGCCGGGTGACCACGTCTCCCGCGATGTAGCGGGCCACGCTCGGATTCTCCTGCAGCCGCCGCATCGAGTAGGCGTACCACTGCTCCCCGAACGGGACGTAGACGCGTAGCGGGTGCCCCTCGGCGACGAGCCTGTCCGCTCGGCGCTCCCGCACGCCGAGGAGCATCTGCAGCTCGAACTGCTCGCGGCCGAGCCCGTGCTGTCCGACCAGCCGCAGCCCTTGCTCGAGCAGGTACTCGTCGTGCGTCGCTATCCCCACGTAGCAGCTCGTCGTCCAGCAGCAACTCGAGCGCCTCGACGAAGCTCGCGCGCACCTCCTCGTACCCCTGGAACGCGATCTCCGGCGGCTCGACGTAGATGCCCTTGCACAGACGCACGTTGGGCTGCAGATCCGCCAGCGCACGAACATCGTCGACCGTGCGCCGCAGTCGGGACTGCAGTACGACGCCGACGTTGTCGCGACCGGCCTCCCGCAGCCGCCGGTAGATCGTCGAGCGTCGCATCGGTCGTCGACGAGTCCTCCATGTCGATCCGCACGAAGGTGCCGAGCCCGGCCGCGTGGGCGACGACGGCCTCGACGTTGCGGGCGCAGAGGTCGGTATCGAGCTCGAGCCCGAGCGCGGTCGGCTTGACGCTCACGTTAGCGTCGAGCCCCTCGCGCTCGATCGCGTCCAGCACCTCGCGGTAGCCGTCCACGAACGCGCCCGCCTCTGCCTCGGTCGTGACCTCCTCGCCGAGGACGTCGATCGTCCCGATCCGCCCTGCCCCGTTGAGACCGCGCACGGTCTCGACCGCGTCGGCGAGCTGCGGCCCCGCGATGTAGCGCGACGAGATGCGGCGCACGACCGTCCGCGGCACGGCGGGCAGCAGCCGGACGATCGCCCGGTCGATCAGCGCCACGGCCCGGCGCTCAGCGCTCGCGCATGAATCCCTGGCGCGCCGCGCTGACCAGCGCGACCGCCTCGGGGAACAGCACACGCATCGCATCGCGCAACGCGAGCGCCTGCTGGTCCGGGCCACCCTCCGCGGCGATCCCCTCGAGCGCCGCCGCCGTGAGCTGCACGGCGGTGTTCAGGGTCAGCGTCGCGAACTGCTCGCGCTGGGCCTCCTGGACCGACTCCGCCTGCTGGGCCGCGAACTCCTGGAGACTCTTCATCAGATCCTCGGGGTCTCCGCCGAACGGAAATCCAAAGCTGCCTTCCATACCTCTCCTTTCCGACTGCTGTGAGCGTACCCCGCGTCACACGAGCGTGGTCTTGTAGGAGGCCTCGACGTCACGCGTCAGCGCGTCGATCGTCGGCGAGGCGGACTTCATCGCCTCCACGAACGGCGAATCCGGCGTGTCGCCGAGCGCCTGCTCGAGCCGCCGCGTCGCCTGGCCGACCGCGTCGAGCCGCTGCGGCGAGGCCACCTGCGGCGGCGAGCCGAGCGCCGCCTCGAGGCCGTCGATCGCCGCTTCCGCGTCGTCGATTCCGGGCGGATCCTCGGTCAGCCGGAGCGCGACGAGCCGTGCGCGCAGATCGTCGAGGTCGCCGCCCCCGGCGGCCTCTTCCGCCAGCTCGCAGAGGGCCGAGATCGAGACCGCGTCGCGAACCTTGGAGCGCTCTCTCGACCGGCCGGCCCTCCCCGTCGAGCACGAGCCACGCCGTCGCTCCGTCGGAGCGGCGATAGGCGCAGAGGTAGAGGCGCATGCCCGACGCCGGCTCGGTCGGCACCACGCCGGACAGGGCCTCGCCGGGCCCCGCGTACGACACCGCCGCCTCCGCGATCCGGTGCAGCTCGGCCGCCAGCTCCATGGCGCGAGCATAGACTCGCCCGGATGCCCGACGCCCCGTCCGCCCGGGCCCGTGGGGCGCGCGAGCTGTTCGCTCCGCTCGGGCCGACCTACGACCGCACGGCCGCTCTCCTCTCCTTCGGCCAGGATCCGCGCTGGCGGCGCTTCCTCGTCTCGTGCGTCGAGGCCGGAGCCGGCGACACGGTGCTCGACGTCGCCACCGGGACCGGGGCCGTGGCGCTCGAGCTCGTGCGCCGCAAGGGCTGCTCGGTCGTCGGCGCTCGACCAGAGCCCGGAGATGCTCGCCGAGGCGCGGCGCAGGCTCGTGCTCGCGGCGGCCACGCGCGACGTGCGCTTCGTCGAGGGCCGCGCCGAGGAGCTGCCCTTCGAGGACGCGACGTTCGACGCGCTCACGGTCACCTATCTCCTGCGCTACGTCGACGACCCCGGAGCGACGCTGCGCCGAGCTGGCGCGCGTCATCCGGCCGGGTGCGACCATCGCCTCGCTCGAGTTCGGCGTCCCGGGCGGGCCGGCACGGCCGGCGTGGGAGCTCTACGTTCGCGCCGGGCTGCCGCTGGCCGGCCGGGTGCTCTCGCCCGGCTGGGGGCGGGTCGGCTCGTTCCTCGGCGGCAGCATCCGCGACTTCTGGGCCCGCCTCCCGCTCGACCGGCAGCTCGCGCTCTGGCGTGCGGCCGGGATCGCGGACGTGCAGGTGCGGCGGCTGTCGCTCGGCGGCGGGGTCGTCATCTGGGGCCGGCGCAGATGAGCGCAGAGGGCAGGCCGGCGTTCTACGCCCTCTCCCCCGGCGGCTGGCGGGACTACGTCACCGTGCTGCACCCGCCGTACACGCTCTGGCACCTGAGCTACGTCGCGATCGGCGCCTGCCTCGCGCCCCAGCTCTCCACGGGTCGGCTCGCGCTCACGGCCGTCGCGTTCGCGCTCGCCATGGGGGTCGGCGCCCACGCGCTCGACGAGCTGCACGGGCGCCCGCTGGCAACGCGGATTCCCGGACGGACGCTCGTCGTGCTCGCCGCCGTCTCGATCGGGGCCGCGGCCGGGATCGGCCTCTGGGCGTCCTTCGCCTGGACGCTGTGGCTGCTGCCGTTCGTCGCCGTCGGGGCGTTCATCGTGCTCGCGTACAACCTCGAATGGTTCGGCGGGCGCTTCCACAGCGACCTCTGGTTCGCGCTCGCATGGGGCGCGTTTCCGTTGCTGACGGCCTACGTCGCCGAGGCGGAGCGGCTACGCGCCGCCGCGCTCGTGGCCGCGGTCTTCGCAACGCTGTCCAGCCTCGCCCAGCGGCGACTCTCCACGCAGGTGCGGATGGTGCGGCGCCGCCTCGTCGCCGTCTCGGGCACGATCGAGCTGCACGACGGAACCCGCGAGCCGGTCACCGCCGCGACGCTCGCCGAGGCGCCGGAGCGCGGCGCTCCAGCTGCTCGCCGCCGCGATCGTCGCGCTGGCCGCGGCTCTGCTCGTGCTTCGCCTGACCTAGAGGCCGGCTGCGCCTACGATGCGCGAGTGAGCGCCGTGACCGTCTTCGAGCTTCTGTTCGCCGTCTCCGTGCTCGTCGCCGGGGCGGCGCTGGCCGCGGCGCTCACGGGAGCGGTCGGCCGGCGGGTGATCGGAGCCGCCGCCGCGGGAGTCGGCGCGATCGCGATCGCCGCCTGGGTGACCTTCGCGCTCGAGCCCGACCGCTCGCTCGCCGTTGCGGCGACCGGGCTGACGATGTGCGTGCTGGCGATCCTCGCCGCGGGCGCCGTGACGGTCGTCCTCGCGCGGTCGCGGGATGCCGAGCGGCGGATCGCGGAGGCCGAGCGGCGGCTCGACGAGCACGTCGAGGAGCTGCTGCAGGACCGCGAGTCCGAGCTGGAGCGGACGCTCGCGCGCGCCCGCTCGGACTCGCTCTCGCTGCTCACGGAACACGAGCGACAGCTGGGCGAGGAGCGCCGCCGGACGGCCACCGAGCGCGAGAAGGAGGCCACGGCGAAGCTCTCCGATGCGCTCGCCGAGGTCCAGCGCCGCATCGACGTGCGGTTCACCGCGTGGACGGAAGACCTCGAGCGCATCCAGCAGGGCCTCGAAGCACGGCTCGCCTCGGTGACGCAGCGTCATGAGCAGGCGATCGCCGCCGTCGGAGCGCGGATGAAGCAGGAGCTCGACCGGCTCACGACGGACACCGACGAGCAGCGGGCGGCGCTGGTGCGGGTGCGTGCTGAGTTCGAGCAGGCGGCGGAGACGAGCGTCGCCGCCGCGACGGCCGAGCTGGAGGCCCACGCCGGCGAGCGGCGGCGTGCGCTGCGCGAGCTGGCGGATCGTCTGCAGCGACGGGAGCATGAGCTGTCGGCCCGGATCGAGAACGAAGAGACCGAGGCGGTGCGCCGGATCCAGGCCAGCTTCGCCGACATCGAGCGACGCCAGGTCGAGCAGCTCGGCCGGGTCGTCGAGCGCGCCTCCGAGCGCTTCCTCGAGCTGGCCAACCAGCAGTTCGAGGCCGGGGCGCGGACGCGCCCGCGAGGGCGCGGCCCAGCGCCTCGCGCGCGAGCTGGACCGCGCAGTCCAGACCTTTGCCCGCGATGCCCAGTCCTCGCTCGGGGAGGAGCTCGCCCGGGTCGCCGGCACGGGTACTCAGCGCCTCGACCGGCGCGTGGCCGAGGTCATCTCGGCGCTCGAGCGGCAGCGCGACACCTTCGTGGCCGGGCTCGAGCAGCGGCTGGCCCAGATCGAGCTCGAGTTCCGGGACCGGCTGCGCTCGATCAGCGAGGAGGCCGAGGCCGAGCGCGGAATCCTGGAGGAACGGCTCCAGGCGCTGGCCCGCCGGACGGACGAGACGGAGACCGGCAGCAGGCGCTGAACGAAGGTCGCCGCCAACTTCGGCGGGAAGGTTTCGTCTGAGTGAGGACGAAAGCCGCGATCATTCGATGAGCCAGCTAGCCGAACAACCGCAGTCCGAACGCGACAAGGTCGAGAGTTGGAGGCTGCACGTCCTGATCGAGGCCGGCTACCCGCTCGCGCTCGCCGAGCGTGTCGCCGCGAGCGACGTCGACCTGCACCACGCCGTCGAGATCCTCGCCAAGGGCTGCTCGCCCGACACCGCAGCGCAGATCCTGCTCTGAATCGTCACCGTCCGGCTCGCCGCCCGCTCTAGACTCAGCGGCGTGGCGAAGGCCGAGGCGACGCAGTACGGCGACCGCAAGGTCTTCGCCGTCGGCGCGTTCAACCGCGGGATCGCGGACTGGCTCGCGCGGCTGCCGACCGTCTGGGTCGAGGGCGAGGTCACGGAGCTCCGCCGCCAGGAGCGCTGGCAGACCGTCTTCTTCACGCTCAAGGATCCGGCCGACGGCTCGTGCCTCGCGGTCACGATTCCGCGCGGGCAGTTCGACGGGCTTCGGCTCGACCTCGCAGACGGCGAGCGTGTCCACGTCTACGGCCGGCCCGACCTCTTCCCGCAGCGCGGCGATTTCCGGCTGCGCGCGCTTTCGATCGAGCGCTTCGGGCTCGGCGAGCATCTCGCCGCACTCGAGCGCCTGAAGCGCGTGCTCGCCGCCGAGGGACTCTTCGCTCCCGAGCGGAAACGCCCGCTTCCGCGGTTCCCGCGCCGGATCGGGCTCGTGACGGGCAACGACGCGGCGGCCAAGCGCGACGTGCTCGCCTCCATCCACGCCCGGTTTCCGCCCGCCCGGATCCTCGTCGCCGAGACGCTGGTGCAGGGTCCGCGCGCCGCCGCCGGGATCGTCGAGACGCTGCGGCTGATCTGCGCCGAGCCGGACGTCGACGTCGTGGTGCTGGCGCGCGGCGGCGGCAGCTTCGAGGATCTCCTGCCCTTCAATGACGAGCGGGTCGTGCGCGCGGTCGCGACGTGCGCAGTGCCGATCGTCTCCGCGATCGGCCACGAGCAGGACACGCCGCTGTGCGATCTTGCCGCGGACGTGCGCGCGTCGACGCCGACCGCCGCCGCACGGCTCGTCGTGCCCGATCTCGCAGAGCTCGTCGCGCGGCTGGACCGTGCCCGCTCGGGGCTCGGACGCGGCGCAAGCCGCACGCTCGAGCGCGACCGGAGACGCGTCGAGCTCGGGCACGAGCGCCTGGGTCGCGCACCTCGGCTGCTGTTGGAGCGGAGACGCGCCGGGCTCGAGCAGGCGCACGGCCGGCTGCGGGCGCTCTCGCCGCATGCGACCCTCGCCCGCGGCTACGCGATCGTCCGCGCGAAGGGCGCGATCGTGGCCTCGCCCGCGGCGGTGGCGGCGGGCGACCGGCTGCGCATCGAGGTCGCCGAGGGCGAGTTCGGAGCGCGCGTCGAGTGACCGCGGAGCCCACCTTCGAGGAGGCCCAGCGCGAGCTGGAGCAGATCGTCCAGCGCCTCGAGTCCGGCGAGGCGTCGCTCGACGAGGCGATCGCGCTCTGGGAGCGGGGCGAGGAGCTCTACCGGCTGTGCGCGGGCAAGCTGGACGCGGCGCAGGGGCGGATCGACGAGCTCCAGCGACGCATCGACGCCGCGGCCTCCTGACCCGAGGGACGGGCCGTCAGGCCTTCGGGCCGTAGCGCCCGAGGAACGCGAGCACGCGGCGCCACGCGTCGTCCGACGCCTCGGCGAACTCCGTCGTGCTTGCGGTCGAAGAAGCTGTGCGGCGCACCTTCGTAGGTCACGATCTCGTGCGGGACGCCGGCCGCAGCGAGCGCATCCTCGAAGGCGGCATTGTGCTCGGCGGTGATGTTCTGGTCGTCGCCGGCCTGCAGGGCGAGGATCGGCGCCTCCATCTCGGCCGCGCGGTCCACGGGCCCGGGCGACCCGGCGCGCGCGAGGGGCATGCCGTAGAAGCCGATCGCTCCCGCGAGGCCGTGGCCGCCGGCGGCTGCGAGCCAGGAGTTGCGCCCGCCGAAGCAGAAGCCGACGGTGAAGACCGCGTCGCAGGAGCGGCGCAGGCGCTCGACCGCAGCGGCGACGTCCGCCTGGATACCGTCCTGCGTCGTGCGCTGGACGTGATCCATGTACGGGAAGTCGTCGCCGCGCTTGGAGACCCCGGCCGTGCGCCCGAAGTAGTCGATCGCGACCGCCGTGTAGCCGCGCTCGCCGAAGCGCAGTGCGAGCTCCTCGTAGAAGCGGTAGAGACCGCGGACGTCCGGTAGCACCACCACGCCCGTCCCGCCCGGCTCGTCGGGCCGGGCCGCGAAGGCCGCGAACCGGTTCCCGTCGGCTGCCTCGAGCACGAGATCCTCGTGCGCCACGGCCGCCCCGGAGAGCACCGGGACCGGAGGCAGCGAGTCTGGCTCGAAGCACATGGCGCAGACGACGATAACTGCCGCCGCCCGGCAGCGCGTACAGTCGTGGCGTGCAGACCGGCGCGCTCCCTGACGCGCTCCTCGTCTCCCGCTGCCGCCGCGGAGACGGCGATGCCTGGCGTGAGCTCGTCGAACGCTACTCGCGCTACGTCTACGCGATCTCGGTCCAGGCCTTCAGGCTTGCCGAGCACGAGGCGGACGACGTCTTCCAGGAGGTCTTCGCCCGTGTGTACGAGAACCTCGACAAGCTGCGCAACGACGAAGCTGTCCGCCCCTGGATCGCGCAGGTCACGCGGCGGCTCTGCATCAACCGGCTGCGCGGCGCCGGGCGCGAGCAGCCGAGCGAACGGGACGCGGACGACATCCCGGATCCGGACGACACGCTCTCCCGCCTCGACGAGGCGCTGACCGTGAACGAGTCGCTCGCAAGGCTGCCGGACCACTGCCGGGAGATCCTCGACCGGTTCTTCGCGCGCGATCAGAGCTACCGCCAGATCGCCGACGCGCTCGAGCTGCCGCCCGGTACGATCGCCAGCCGGATCTCGCGCTGTCTGCGGAAGCTGCGGACCGACCTCGAGGGAAGAAGCCTTGCACCGGGAAGGTCCTGAGATCGTGGACCGCTACGACGAGGAGCGTCTGGCCGAGCTGATCGCTGCCCTTCCCCCGGCACCGACGGGCTGGACGCAGGCTGCGCAGGAGCTGCCGGCGGCCCGTGCACAGCTCGATCAGATCGTCGCCCGGGCCGAGGCCGACGCGGCCTTCCGCAGCGCGCTGATCGCCGATCTCGAGGCGACGCTCAGGCAGGAGGGCTACGAGCCAGACCGGCCGCTGATCGACGCGCTCCGCCGCCGTCTGCTCCAGTAGGCGTTCGGCGGTTGTCCGAGGGCGCATCGGTGTGGCGCGCGGCCCGTTAGCGCGAGAGAATCGCGCCTCTTGACAGATCTGCTCCACACCCGTGTCAGCGACCTGCTCGACGAGCTGGCCTCGGAGACTCCGACGCCGGGCTCGGGCGCCGCCGCGGCGATCACGGCCGCGCTCGCCGCATCGCTCGTGACCATGGCCGCGCGGGCGACCCCGGGCTGGGACGGGTCGCGCGGTGCGGCCGCGCAGGGGAGCGCGCTCCGGCGGCGCGTCGCGCCGCTCGCGGACGCGGACGCGGTCGCGTACGCCGAGTCGCTTGCCGCGCTGAGCCTTCCCGACGACCTCGAGCCGGAGGTGCGGGACATGGCGATCCGCGACACGCTCGCCCGGGCCGCGGCCGTCCCGCTCGCGATCGCCGAGGCGAGCGCCGACCTGGCGCTGCTGGCGGTCGACGTCGCGGAGCACTGCGAGCCCGCATTGCGGGTCGACGTCGTCGCGGCCGCGCAGCTGGCTCAGGGCGCGGCCCGCGCCGCGGCCGAGCTGGTGGCCGTCAACCTCGGCATGGCGGCGAACGACGAGCGCCTCGAGCTCGCCCGCCGGATGGTCCGTTCTGCGGCCGACGCAGCAGGCCGCGTTGGTGTGTTGGACAGTTCCGGACCATAGTTTCAGGAGATGATCGACGACGTCTCGCCCGACGGGCCCGGTGAGGCCCTGCCGACCTGCTCGTCCTGCGGGCTCGAGAATGCCGCCGGAGCGCGTTTCTGCGGACAGTGCGGGACGCCGCTCGAGCGCCGCTGCACCGGGTGCGACCAGCCGGTAGCTCCAGGACTCGCCTTCTGCACGAACTGCGGCACGCGCGTCGCGGCTCCCGCGGCCGCTCCCGAACCCCCGAGCAGGCCCGAGCCGGAGATTCTCTCGGGCGAGGAGCGCAAGATCGTGACCGTGCTCTTCGCCGACCTGGTCGGCTTCACCAGCCAGTCCGAGCAGCTCGACCCGGAGGACGTCCGCCGCATGCTCGGGCCGTACTACACGCGGCTGCGCTCCGAGCTCGAGCGCCACGGCGGGACGGTGGAGAAGTTCATCGGCGACGCGGTGATGGCCCTCTTCGGCGCGCCGCTCGCGCACGAGGACGACCCCGAGCGGGCCGTGCGTGCAGCGTTCGCGATCCGCGAGGCGATGGACGACATCTCCGGCGGCGGCGGCCACAGGCTCCACCTTCGGATCGGCGTCACGACCGGGCGAGGCGCTGATCTCGCTCGGAGCCCGCATGAGCGAGGGCGAGGGGATGGCTGCGGGAGACGTCGTCAACACAGCCGCACGGCTGCAGGCGAACGCGCCCGTCGACGGGATCCTCGTCGACGAGCCGACCTACCGTGCCACGCGCGCCGTGATCGAGTACCGCCACGGCGAGCCGGTGCAGGCCAAAGGCAAGTCGCAGCCGATTTCGGTGTGGGAGGCGGTCGAGCCCCGCTCGAGGCTCGGTGTCGACATCGCAGCGCGGTCGGGCGCACCGCTCGTCGGCCGCACCCGGGAGGTTCAGATCCTGCTCGACGCGCTCGACCGGGCGCGGCACGGCCCGCAGGCGGAGCTCGTCACGCTCGTCGGGGTCCCCGGAATCGGCAAGAGCCGGCTCACCGCCGAGCTCGCAGCCGCGGCCGACGCCGAGCCCGAGCTGATCTTCTGGCGGCAGGGCCGATCGCTCCCCTACGGCGAGGGCGTGACCTACTGGGCCCTCGGCGAGATGATCAAGGCGCAGGCGGGCATCCTGGAGACGGACGCCGCCGAGACCGCCGAGGAGAAGCTGGCGGCCACGGTCTCGGAGCTGATCCCGGATGTGTCGGCCGCGTTCTGGGTCGAGAGCCACCTGCGCCCGCTCGTCGGCCTGACCGGCGAGGAGACCAGCGGCGACCGGCGCGGCGAGGAGTTCGCAGCCTGGCGGCGCTTCTTCGAGGCGCTCGCCGAGCGCGGCTCGCTCGTGCTCGTCTTCGAGGATCTGCACTGGGCCGACTCCGGGCTCCTCGACTTCGTCGAGTATCTCGTCGACTGGGCCGGCAGCGTGCCGCTGCTCGTCGTCTGTTCAGCACGACCCGAGCTGCTCGAGCGCCGGCCGGGCTGGGGCGGAGGCAAGCGCAACGGGGCGACGATCTCGCTCTCGCCGCTCACCGAGACCGACACCGAGCAGCTGATCGCCGCACTCCTCGAGCGCGCCGTCTTGCCGGCCGAGACGCAGGCGGCGCTGCTCGCCCGCTCCGGCGGCAACCCGTTGTACGCCGAGGAGTACGTGCGCATGCTCCAGGATCGCGGCTTCCTGCGACCTCGCGAAGGCGGCGGCTGGGAGCTCGATCAGGACGAGCTGCCCATGCCCGAGTCGGTGCAGGCGATCGTCGCCGCCCGGCTCGACGCGCTCTCGCCGGGCGAGAAGGCGCTGCTGCAGGACGCCGCCGTCGCCGGCAAGGTCGTCTGGGTCGGCGCGCTCGTCGCCGTCTCGGGCGAGTCGCGGCACGCGGTCGATGATCGGCTGCACACGCTCGAGCGAAAGGAGTTCGTGCGCAGGGAGCGCCGCTCGTCGGTCGGTACCGAGACGCAGTACGCGTTCTGCCACGTCCTCGTCCGGGACGTGGCGTACAACCAGATCCCGCGGGGGCGCCGCGCCGAGAAGCACCGGCTCGTGGCGGAGTGGATCGAGTCGCTCGCCGCCGGCCGCAGCGAGGATCTCGCGGAGATGCTGGCGCACCACTACATCTCAGCGCTGGACTACGCGCGCGCCGCGGGGCAGCAGACGGGGGCGCTCGCCCGCCGCGCCCGGCTCGCGCTCCGCGAGGCCGGCGACCGCGCCCATTCGCTGAGCGCGTTCGAGGCGGCGAAGCACTTCTACGGCGCCGCGCTCGACCTGTGGCCGCTGGAGGATCCCGACCACCCCGACGTCCTGCTCCGGTACGGACGTGCCCGCTACGACGCCGACGGGGCGGGCGCAGAGGTGCTCGTCCAGGCGCGCGACGCGCTGCTGACGCAGGGGCGCCGCGAGCCGGCCGCCGAGGCCGAGGTCGTGCTCGCGAGCATCGCGTGGATCGCGGGCGACCACGACCGGGCGTTCGAGCACCTGGAGAGCGCGCGCGAGCTGGTGGAGACGGCGGCGCCCTCACGCGCGAAAGCAGAGGTGCTCTCACACCACTCGCGCTACCTCATGCTCGCAGAGCACGACCTCGAGGCGATCGAGGTGGCGCGGGCCGCACTGAACATGGCAGAGGCGCTCGGACTCGACGAGCTGCGTGCCCACGCCCTCAACAACCTGGGCTCGGCACGCGCGAACGCCGGCGACCAGACGGGGCTCCGCGACCTCGAGCGGAGCATCGCGATCGCCAGCGAGCACAACTCCCCGGAAGCGATCCGCGGATACATCAACCTGGCGAACCAGCACGAGATCGCGGGCGACCTCCGTGCTGCGTGGGAGCTGCAGGACAGGGGACGCCAGATGGCCCGGCGCCTGAACCAGGCGCCGACGGGTCGCTTTCTACAGCTCGTGCAGGTGGCGGAGAACTACTACCGCGGCCGCTGGTCCGAGGCGCTCGAGCTGGCCAACGCCGAGATCACCGAGTCGGAGGAGGAGACGCCGCACTACCTGGAGAGCGACATGCTCATGATGCGCGGCCGTATCCGGCTTGCGCGCGGGGACCAACAGCGCGCGGTCGACGACGCGGAACGGTCGCTGGCACGCGCCCGGATCGCCAAGGATCCACAGATCCTGTTCCCCGCGATCGCGTTCGCAGCGGAGACGGCGCTCGCCCACGGAAACGGCGGGCGCGCCGGATCGCTTGCGGACGAGCTGCTCGCCGCGCTCGTCGGCGAGGCGACCGGGATGTGGTCGTACGTCACGCTCGCGTGGGTGCTGCTCGATCTCGGTCGGGAGCAGGAGCTGCTGCCGGTGATGGCGGTCCAGAACCCCGGCCGGTGGGTTGACGCGGCGACCGCGATCGCCAAGGTCGACCTGACGGCAGCGGCACGGCTCTTCGCGCAGATCGGCTCCAGGCCCGACGAGGCCCGCGCCCACATGTGCGCCGGGGCCCGGCTGATGCGGGAGGGCCGGCCGTCGGCCGCACGCCCCGAGCTCGAGGCGGCGCTGGCGTTCTACCGGGAGGTGGAGGCGGTCGCGTACATGCACGAGGCCGAAGCGCTGCTCCCCGCAGCCGTCTGAACCCGGAGCGCGCCCCGAGGTGGGGCGAGCCGCCTCGGCCGGCGCCGAGCAAGAGGCACGCTCCCGGCACACTCTCGGCACAGACACGTGCGCTTTTCGCCGATAGGCTCACGACGGGGAGGAGGTTGGGGCTCCCGGTCCAAGCCCGAGGTGAGGCGGGAGCCCTTGGGACTCGCGGCGTGCGTCCTGGAGAGCCGTCTTCTATGCAGCCGATCCTCGCCTGCATAGAATCGTGCCGTGGCCGAAGAAGCCCCCATCGAGCTGATCAAAGGCGTACCGCTCTTTGCAGACCTGAACAAGAAGGAGCTGCGGAGCCTTGCGCGCTGGTTCAAGGAGAGGCGTTACGCCGCGGGCGAGCCGATCGTCACCGAGGAGGAAGGCCCGTCCCGCTTCTTCGTGATCGACGACGGCACCGCAACGGTCACCGTTCACGGCCACGAGCGTGGCACGCTCGGAGCCGGCGACTACTTCGGCGAGATCGCACTCATCGACAAGGGCGTCCGGACGGCGACGATCACCGCCGAGACCGACGTCCGGCTCTACGGCCTCACCTTCTGGGAGTTCCGCCCACTCGTCGAGGAGAACGCGAGCATCGCGTGGAAGCTGCTGCAGGCGATGGCCAAGCGGGTCCGCGAGCTCGAGGCCCGCACGGGCTAACGGCTGACGAGTTCGCGGGCGAGTCGCTCGCCGAGCTCGACGAGATCCTCGGCCGCGTACTCCGGCCGGCCGCTCAGCGAACGCGTCTCCACGCCCGGCACCTCGACCTCGACGCGCCCGCCGAACACGACGCAGCGCACACCGAGCCCGGCACAGACGACGGCCACCTTGCCCGGAGCCTTGCCCTCCTGCGTGCTCAGATCCACGGTGCCCTCGCCGGTGACGACGAGGCTGGCCACGGCTGCGCGCTCCTCGAAGCCGACCAGCTCGAGCACGAGATTCGCGCCCGGCTTCAGCTCGGCTCCGACGGCGGCGAGCATCGCGCCGAGCCCTCCGGCCGCGCCGGCACCGGGCAGGTCACGGACCGGACGGAGCTCGGTCAGGCCCTCGAGCCGGGCCTCGAGCTCCGCCACGACCTGAGGCGTCGCGCCCTTCTGCGGTCCGAACGCCCGGGCCGCGCCCCGCTCGCCGAGCAGCGGGTTCGAGACGTCGCAGACGGCCACGATCCGCTGTGCCCCGAGCGTGTTCCCGATCACGCCGCGGAGCCCCAGGCCGCCGTCCACCGTGGCGACCCCGCCGAGGCACACGAGCAGTGCCTTCGGCCGCGCGGCGATCAGCGCGGCGAGCATCAGCTCGCCGAGCCCGCGGCTCGAGGCCCGGATCGGATCGAGCTCGGCCGGTGAGAGGCGCCAGAGCCCGATCGCCTCGGCCGCCTCGACGACGGCGACCCCGCTGGGCAGCACCAGGTAACGGGCCGAAACCGGGCGGCCCAGCGGATCCGAAACCCGCGCCGAGCCCCAGTCGCCGCCGAGCACCGTCGCAAGCACATCCATCGTGCCCTCGCCGCCGTCGGCGACAGGCACTTCGTCGACGTCGAGCTCGTCGATCCGTCTCAGCCCGGTGGCGATGAGCCCGGCCGCCTCGACCGCCGTAAGAACGCCCTTGAGGCTAGCCGGAGCCGCCAGCGCGAGCACGTGCACCCTCCTCCTGGCCGGTCAGCTCCTCACCGGCCTCGACCACGGCCGCGGACGGCATCCTCCGCAGCGTCGCGAACGACAGGCCCTCGTGGGCGAGGAAGATCAGGCCGACGCCGACGCCCACCGACGCCTCGATCAGCTGGAGCCCGAATCCGTACGCGACTCCCTGTGAGTACGGCACGCCGTAGTTCACGAGCGGGTACGCGATCGCGGCCTGCACGAGCCCCACGTTCCCCGGCCAGATCGGGAAGATCGTGGCGACGTTCATCAGCACCAGGACGAGTCCCGCCGCGGGCAGCGGCGCGTGGATCTGGAAGGCGCGCATTGCGGTGTAGACGGCCAGCAGCTGGAAGATCCAGCCGATCGTCTGAAAGAAGATCGCCGCGAAAGCGCGTGGCCCGGCGCGCATCACGCCGAGCC
This sequence comes from uncultured Actinomycetes bacterium, assembly GCA_963773175.1. Classification (GTDB taxonomy): domain Bacteria; phylum Actinomycetota; class Thermoleophilia; order Gaiellales; family Gaiellaceae; genus CAVZAC01. Next base: position 185,134 of record CAVZAC010000001.1, on the reverse strand, counting down.
CCTGGCGAACCATCACCACGACCCGCCGGAACGCCCCGAGCCCTTCCAACCGGGTGTGGTGGTGGAGCTTCGCGCTCGCGAACGCGAACCCGAACAGCGCCAGGCCGACAGCGACGAAGCCGATGAGCCCGACCTTCGCGGACGCCGGCACCTTCGCGGAGACCGCAACCCAGAGGATCAGCATCGTCACCGGCACGAGGTCGAACACGCGGTGCGCCACGACCGTCCCCACGAGCGTGGCCCACAGACCACGCCGACGCGGCACTTTCGGGACGAGCACGGCGACGCGCGCCACCTCGCCGATCCGGCCGGGCAGGACCGCGTTCCCCATCAGACCGACCGAGAACGCGGAGAAGATCGAGCGGAAGCGCGGCCACGGCTTGGGAAGGGCCGCGTCGATCACCTGCATCCACGCGATCGAGCGGGCGATGACCGAGAGGAGGTTGAACCCGATCGCCACGGCTACCCACTCCCAGGCGACCGCCCTGAACGCGTCTCCGACGAGTCCCCAGTTGGGCCCGCGCCACCAGAGCAGCGCGGTCACCGCGGCCGCGAGGGGGAGCACCGCCGAGCCGCGGACGAACGGGTTCTGCAGCCACCTGTACCTCATGACGGCCCGCCCACCCCCATGCGCCCGCCGTCGACGATCTCCTCGTAGAGCGCAGCCAGGCGTCCCCCGATCGCATCCCACGAATAGCGCTCCTCTGCTATCACGCGCGCCGCCGCCCCGAGTCTCCTCCGGCGCGGCTCGTCCTCGATCAGCCGAACGACCGCCTCCGTCAGCGCGGACGGGTCGTCCGGCGGGACGAGCTGCCCGATCTCCGGCGTCATCACATCGCGGTAGCCGTCGATATCGGAGGCGACGACCGGGGTTGCGCACGCGAACCCGCGCGTGAGCACCATGCCGAAGCTCTCACCGCCCAGCGACGGAGCGACGAGCGCCTTGGTCGCGAGCAGCTCCGCGGTAAGGGCCTCCTGACTGAGAAAGCCGAGCAGGTCGATGCCCTCGTCGGACACGCGCCCGCGCGCGAGCAGGAGCCGCACCGACAGCGGGTCGGCGCCGACGACGCGGAGCCGGTGCCCGGTGCGGCGATGGATCTCGGCCCAGGCTCGCAGCAGTACCGGCAGACCCTTGCGCCGGTCGTGCCGCCCGATGAAGACAACCGTGTCCTGCCGGTCGCCGGCTGCGGCTTGCTGCGGGATGAGCACGCCGTTGGGGATGATCTCGTAGTGACCCGGCACGTGCGCCTGGGCCGAGTCACGCGCGCCCGCCGAGACGGCGATACGACGGTCGAGCCGATCCATGAGGAATCCCCACATCGGCTTGGCGAGCCGCAGCCAGCCGAGATCGCCGGACGCGTGGAACGTTGCCACCGACGGCCCGTCGTAGAAGGCGAGCGCGGAGACGCACGTCACCGGCGTCATCGGCTCGTGCAGGTGGATCGCGTCGAACCGCTCGCGCGCGAGGTAATTGCGCACGCGGAGAATGGCGCGCGGGCTGAGCACGATGTTCGGCAGGGAGGCGTTCGCTGGCACGATCACGGAACGGCCGACCGCGAGCACGTCGTCCGGCGGATTGCCGTGGCGGCCGTGCCGGGGATGGAGGACCCGGGTGAAGTTGCCCGGCGGGTCGTTGCCGATCAGCGTCCGGCTCTCGATCCCGAGCTTGCGCAGGGCCTCCGCCTGGAGCTCCGCGTGCTCGTTGACGGCTCCCCAGAACGACCAGCTGTACGGCACGACGATCCCGACCTTCATCCCGGGACGAGACTATGCAGCAGGCAGCGGCCCGCGCGAAGCTCAGCGGCGGGGCACGACACGGGCGGAGAGCCCGCTAAACGCCTAGACTGCGCCGATGGACGGCCTGGCCGAGCTGCACACGCACCTCGGCGGCTCGGTTGCATCGGACATCCTGTGGAGCCTGGCGCACGAGCAGGGCATCGCGCTCCCGGTGAAGGACTACTGGGAGTTCGAGCGCCTCGTCACGGTCTCCGACCCCCGCGGCGTCGAGAATCTCGACGCACTCGACGCGATCTACCACTGGACCGAGCTCATCCAGTCGAGCCCGCTCGCCGTCGAGCGCTCGGTGCACGCCGCGATCGGCGGTGCCTACCGCTCACAGCGGATCACGACGCTCGAGCTCCGGTTCAACCCGATGAAGCGCAACCGCGGCGGGGAACGCGACGTGGATCACATCATCCTGGCGGCGATCCGCGGTCTCGACCGCGCGAGCCTGGAGTACCCGCAGGTGCGCGCCGGCCTGATCCTGATGATGGACCGGACGTTCTCCAACGAGCTGAACGCGATCATCGTCGACAAGGCGATCCGCTGGGCCCCGCGCGGGATCGTCGGGATCGACATCGCCGGCCCCCGGCCGCGCGGTGAGCGCTACGCGTACAGGAGCATCGCGCCGCTCATCGAAACCGCCCGTGCGGCCGGCCTCGGGGTCACGATTCACGTCGGAGAGGAGGGCGGCGCTGTCGGCCGGGAGGAGATCGGCGAGGTGATCGAGGCGCTCCGGCCGGACCGCATCGGCCACGGCATCCTCGCGGCGGGCGACCCGGATCTGATGCGGGCGCTGCGCGAGGCGGAGATCGTGCTCGAGATCTGCCCGACCTCGAACCTGCTCACGAAGGCGCTCCCCGACGAGGACGCGATTCGCGACACGTTCCGTACGTTCGTCGACGAGGGCGTCGCGTTCACGATCGCGACGGACGGCCCGGAGATGATGCAGACCCACCTGCGCGACGAGCTCGATCTGCTCCTCCGCATCGGGGCGCTCGACGCCGACGAGCTGGCCGCTGCGAGCGCGCGCGGCCACTCCGCCAGCTTCATCCGGCGGGCGCCGACGCTACGTCCGGCGTAAGCGGCGAAATACTCCCTTCGGTCGATTTCCAGCCCGGAAAGCGGCTGTTAGCGTCGGGCGCATGGCTCAGACGCTGGCATGTCGACCACCGGCGATCACCGATCGGCAACTGCAGGTCGTGGAGCTGATCGCCGCCGGGTGCTCGAACGACGAGGTGGGCAGGCGACTCGGGATCTCCTCACGGACGGCGAAGGCGCACTCCGACGCTTTGCGACAGAAGCTCGGGTGTGCCCGGCGGCGTCAAATCCCCATTGCCTACCGCGCTCTGACAGGGGACGACCCTCTGTCCCGCAGCCTCGGACCGGCCCCGGCTGGTCCGAGGGACTAACGGCAGCCGTGCCCGCGGCCCGTCGGGTCGCGGGCACCGCTTCACTTCACACCGTTGAGGGTTAGCGTAGGGGGATCGGACCTCCGGGTCCGGGCAGGCAATGGAAGAGCCGTACGAGTACGAGGTTGTCGGAGGGCGCCAGCGCGTCATCAAGCGCCCGCGCTTGACGCGCCTGCTGGACGACTCGAAGGCTCGAATCCTGGTGCTGCTGGCGCCTGCCGGTTACGGCAAGACGACGCTCGCGCGCCAGTGGCTCGCCGGGAAGCAACGCCCGAGCGGGTGGTACACGGGAGGACCGGCCGCCGCCGACGTCGCCGCCCTCTGCCTGGAGCTCGCCAGCGCGTCGCAGGTGGTCGTCCCGGGGGCGGGCCGCCGCCTGCGCAAGCGCCTCACCGCGACGACCGCCCCAGAGCGCGAGGTACAGGTGCTCGCGGAGCTTCTCGCGGAGGATCTCGTCGCCTGGCCTGCCGACGCGTGGCTCGCGTTCGACGACTACCAGTTCGCGGAACGCCCGGCCGCGGAGGAGTTCGTGGCGCTCCTGCTCCAGCTCGCGCCCATCCGGATGATCCTGACCACGCGGCGTCGTCCTGCGTGGGCGACAGCGCGGCGCGTGCTCTACGGCGAGATCTTCGAGGTCAAAGCGAGCGACCTCTCGATGACCGACGCCGAAGCCAAGGCCGTGCTGAGTCCGATCGTCAAGCCCGATACGGTCAAGCGCCTGCTGGAGCGGGCGAACGGCTGGCCGGCGGTGATCGCGCTGGCGGCGCTCTCGAACCACGAAACGCTGCCCACTACGGATCTCCCGCCAACGCTGTTCGAATACTTCGCTGACGAGCTGTACCAGGCGCTCGCGCCGGAGCTCCAGGATGCTCTGCTCAAGCTCGCGGCCGCCGCAACCGTCGACGGCGATCTCTGCACCTTCCTGTTCGGAGAGCGAGCCGAGTCCGTCGCGGACGACTCCATCCAGGCAGGCTTTCTGACCCGCTTCGCCGACCGGACGCTGCTCCTTCACCCGCTCCTGCGCGCATTCCTGCGCACGAAGCTGAAGGAAACCAACGACGCCGAGCTCCAGCGGACCGCGCATGCCATCGGCTCGTTCTACGTCGACGCCGGCCGGTGGGACGACGCGTTCGAGGTCGCAGAGGAGCTGCACGACCCGCAATCGCTGCACACCCTCCTGGAGCGCGCGCTCGAGTCATTGCTGTCCGCAGGCCGGCTCGCGACGCTCGAACAATGGGTGTCGTACGCGGAACAACAGTCGATCGAAGGCCCGCTCGTACAGCTGGCCCGGGCCCACATCGACCAGCGGCAGGGTCTATCCGACCGCGCGGAGATCCTCGCACTGCAGGCGGCGGAAGGCCTCACAGCGACCCCGCGCCTGGTCACAAACGCGCTGCTGGTCGCAGCCCAAGGCGCCCATTTCGCAGACCGTCCAACCGCGGCCCTCACACATCTCCGCAGAGCACGAGAGCTCACAACGGATCAAGACCAACTCCGAGAAGTACTTTGGTCAGCGTTCTGCTCCGCCATGGAGATTGACCCTTCGACCGCGGAGCAGTTCTATCGCGAGTTCGCGCTTCTCCACGAAAACAGTGCGGTGCACGTAATTCGCGTCGCCGGCGGTCGTCTGTTTATCGCATCGCGCGCGGGCGGCCTTTGTGACGTCGTAGACAGGAGCTTGTCCCTGCTCGACTTCTCCGTAACAGTTCAGAACCCGGAAGTTCGAACTGGGTTTCTTAACTGCCTCGCCAGTGGCCTGATACAAGTTGCTCGCTATGAAGAAGCGTCAATGGTAAGTGGCTGTGAAATCAGCGAAGCACAATCCTCTAAGCTAGGATTCGTACTCCCGTATGCGCATCTATATCGCGGTATGGCAGCTCACGGTTTGCGCAACTTCAGAGAAGCACACGGAATGTTTGAACGTGGGCGTGCGATTGCGCTTGAGATCTCAAATGTTCATGCGCAAATCAATCTTGCGCTAGCGCTTGCACGTCTACTCCTTGCCGAGGGCGCCCCCAATGACGCCCTCGAAGCGACAGAGCCGCGATGGCTTCGCTCCGCAACCGCAGGTGTTACCGCAGAGCTGGAAGCCACACGCGCCCTAGCTCTTGCATGCCTCGGCAACCATGAGGAAGCGCTTGGTCTGGCCGGCTCTGCTGATCGACGCTCGACGGCGATCGAAACAGCCGCTCTGACCGGCTGGGTGCGTGGAATTGTAGCTCTCCGCAAACACGAGGCCGACGCCGCATCACGAATACAAGATGCGGCACGTTTCATGCAGATGAGTGGCAACGCCCATTGCTTCGTGGACGCGTATCGAGCGTACCCACCACTCCTCCGCGCCGCCGCCTCGCACTTCACCCAAGTTCAGCTCACGAACCTCTTGAACAGAGCGAATGACCTCGCGCTAGGCCGAACTGTGGGGCTCGACATCCCGCGACTCAGACGGAGCACCGCCACTCGCCTCACGCGACGGGAACTCGAGGTCTACGAGCTATTGTCCGAGGGTCGCTCAAATCGCGAGATCGGACGAGCTCTATTTATTAGCCAGACGACCGTAAAGGTGCATGTCCGCCACATATTCGAGAAACTTGGTGTGAGAACCCGTACCGAAGCCGCGCTGAAAGCCGCTGAGATCCTCTAGGTTAACCGACTGCCGCCACGGCAACGCTCTGGCCAGATTGCTGTGCGGCAGGAGTGTGGAACTGAGTGCCAAGGCGGTAGGCGTCGGGCGCGCTCGAAAGCACTGCGTCAAAGGCGTTAACAATCGATGCATCAAACTGACTACCCGCCGCCTGGGCGAGCCGTGCTCTAGCGATGTGGGAAGGCATCGCATCGCGATAGGGGCGGTCTGATGTCATTGCATCGTATGCATCGGCGACTGAGACAATACGCGACATCAAAGGTATAGCGTTTCCTACTAGACCGTGAGGGTAGCCTCGGCCGTCGACGCGTTCGTGGTGGTGACGGACAATATCAGCAATCTCTGAGTAGTCCTCAACATTTGCGAGAATTCTGGCGCCGATCTGTGAATGCTGTTCCATTGTGCGACGTTCTTCCAACGTAAGTGGGCCAGCCTTCTCAAGCAATCCTGGTGGTAGGCCAATCTTGCCGATGTCGTGGACAAGCCCGCACACCTCTGCCAGTCGCTGCTCGCCAGGCGCAAGGCCGAGACGCGCAGCTATATCCCGTGAATAGAGCGCGACTGCGGCAGAGTGACCTGAAGTGTACTGATCGCGAGCATCCAGTGTTGCGACCAGCGCTGTCGCAAAGGACAAGTTCGCTTGTGCCAGACGACCATTGAGCATCGCTAACTCTTGGGATGTATCACGTTGCTCTCGATAGAGAATGAAGAGCCTCTGAGCTGCAAAGGAAGGCAAAAGAAAAAGCACTACCGTCCATGTAGAAATGTGAATGTAGGCGTACGCCAGAACTGCGATGACTGGAATGACGAGTGGCATCGCCGCGGTCGTGACAAGCCATGTCGTGCGGGGCACGCTCATAAACGTGCCTGTTCCACGAAGGACTGGTACGACCGACGTGAGCACGACGTCGCTGAAGCTTTCCGTCAACGCCGCTGCAGCGACACATAGAAGGAGCCAGCCGAATGTAGTTCCGCCCATTCGTTGGATCATCAATGCAACTCCACCAGTCAAGCCGCCCACTAGGACCCGCGTAGTGGTCCAGGTCGCCCAACGCAGGTAGGGCGGCTTGAACTCACCAACCAGGCCCAACGCGCCAACGGCCATAGCCGCTAGCGGCCCAAAGATCACCGCGGCGAATACAAACGGCAGGAACGACACCGATAGCTCAGTTGTCGAGCTAAGTCGAACGGGCTGACTCTCAGCGTATATGCATAAGCTCGCGAGAATCGCGATCGGAAGAACAGGGCCAAAGCCAACGTTTGCTTCAAGAGCGACGTATGCGAGGCATGCGGCCGCAGTCGCAAGTGCCGCCACATACGAGCCTACGAGCAGATGCGCGCTTGTGCTCGCACGCGAAGGGGTTGCACTCACAGCGGTGCATGGCCTTGAGACCTTGAAAGGACTCCTGCCGCTGTATACCATCGGCTCGCCGTCAGTCCCCTGAAAGAGGAGTAGTCATGCTCGCCTTTCGTGTCCGCATCTTGGGCGCATTTGCGTTCCTGGGCATCGCAGCATCGCTGGCCGGGACAATCAGGACTTGGTAGGGCCGCCGTCGTAGCTTCCAGTCTTCTCAAGCCTTAAGCATCCCCCTGTTGAGGGATATCCACAGGGCTGAGGAAAACCTCAGCTAGGCAATCAGGCCGCGGCGGAAGCCGACCGCGACCGCGTGGGCACGAGAACGTGCCTGCAGCTTGGCGAGCAGGTGGCGGACGTGGGACTTCACCGTCTCCTCGGAGAGGAACAGACGCGTGCCGATTTCCCTGTTCACGAGGCCGTCCGAGATCAGTTGAAGCACCTCGATCTCCCGCTGCGTGGGCTCTTGCTCGAGCTCCTGCAACGGGCCGTTGAACGGGATGACCTCTCCCGTCGTGCCCCCGGCACGCTTCGCTGCGACAGCCTCGAAGCGCCTCGAGTGGCCGATATAACGGCTCAGGATCTCCTTGCGCTCGGCAGCGTCCACGGGTCCGGTTATCGGCCCGCTCTCGCTGCGTCTTTAACCGGGCACTACCTCGATTCAGGGATTGGGCTGAGCCGGACCGCCGTCGGCACTGCAGGCCGAGTCGCCCCAGGATCTGGTGAGACGGGTCGCGGCGGGTGGGCACGCGCGCATATGGCCGTTGCCGCAAGCGACCGGTCGGTGGGTCATCAGGTAATTCGTGCGGTTCGGCGGGGGCCTGCGCCGAGCGATTCGGGCTCCTGCTCCTCGACGACTGCTCTCACGCCCTCACGACCCGTCGCATGCAGGATCAGGCCTCCGCCCAGCCAGAAGGCCACGTGATGGGCAGCACCCTCGTCCCCGTAGAACACGAGGTCGCCCAAGCGTAAATCACTCTCCGGGACGGGCTCGGACACGGCCTCTTGCTGATTCGCGTCGCGCGGCACGAGCCGCCCCAGTCGCCGGTAGGCGATGTGGACAAGCCCTGAGCAGTCGATGCCGAACTCGGTCAGCCCGCCCCAGAGGTAGGGCGCACCACGAAATGCACGAGCTTCCTCGACGGGATCCCCCGTTCGGACGGGCGGTGGCCACTCGTGCTCGGCCTGGGCCTCGCCGAGCGCGCTCGCAGAGATCCACCCAACGTAGCCGTAAGCGGTACGCACACCCGTCCAGCCGCCGCGCTGTTCCTCCACTGACAGAACCTCGCCCCGGAGCGCCTGCGTCACCTGCTCGGAGCGTGGATCGGGTTCAGCGTGAACCGGAGCGACGTCGAGAAGACAGGAACGCTGCTTGGACATAACAACGATTGGAGGGCCGGGGCCGGCAGGCCCCGGCCCTCCAAGACTGCGCCTAGGCGGCGAGCGAAGCGAGGTCGCGCAGTGCCGCCAGCCGGGCCAGTGCCTGCCCCTCGAGCTGACGGACGCGCTCGCGCGTGAGGTCGAGCTCATTGCCGATCGCCTCGAGCGTCCAGGGCTCGCCCTCGAAGCCGAAGCGCAGCTCCAGGATCCGCCGCTCCCGCTCGGGCAGCGCGTCGAGCGCCTTGCGCACGCCCTGCTTGCGGAGCGACTCCTCCGCCTCGTCGAACGGATCAGCCGCCTCGCGGTCGGCGAACAGATCGCCGAGCTCGCCTTCGTCGTCGGCGCCGACCGTCTGGTTCAGCGAGACCGACGCATGGGCAGCGCCCAGGGCCTCGTCCACGTGCTGGATCGGCAGGCCCGTCGCCTCGGCCAGCTCCTGCTTGGTCGCCTCGCGGCCGAGCTCGACCTCGAGCCGGCGCGCGCGCGCGACCGAGCTTCTGCTGGCGCTCGACGACGTGCACGGGCACACGGATCGTCCGCGCGTGGTTCGCCACAGCCCGCTGCACCGACTGGCGGATCCACCACGTGGCATAGGTCGAGAACTTGTAGCCGCGCCGCCAGTCGAACTTCTCGACGGCGCGGTTCAGGCCGAGGGTGCCCTCCTGGATCAGGTCGAGGAACGGCACGCCGAGGCCGCGGTAGCCCTTGGCGATCGAGACGACCAGACGGAGGTTCGACTCGATCATCCGGCGCTTGGCGACAGGATCGCCACGCTCGATCTGCTTGGCGAGCTGGACCTCCTCGGCCGCGGTCAGCAGCTTGTGCCGTCCGACGTCGGCGAGGAAGAGCTGGAGGCTGTCGGCGGAACCGACCATGGCGGCGGTCTCGGCTGCGGCCGGTGCGGCGGGCGCCGGGCGAGCAACGGCCGGCTCGGGCTCCTCGCTAGCGCGTGCGCCGATCTCGATTCCGATCGCCTCGAGCTCGCGCTGAAGTTGCTCGGCCTCGTCGTCGGCAAGGTCGTGCTCGAGAGCGAAGGCCTCGAGCTCGGACGGCTCGAGGAAGCCACGCTCCTCGGCGCCCTCGACGAGGACGCGCGCCGGCTCCGACTCAAGAAGCTCAGTCATCTGGTTCTGCGTCAAGAACGGTTCACGAATCCTTTCTTTCTTCTACTGCGGCTGTACTGCTTGTCACTGCTCGCGACGTTCGCACTCTAAGGGGAAAGTCCTCGTGTAGCCAGGGTGAACTGTGCCCCCACGTCCGGGCGTCCAAACCTCAAACGTGCGGTTCTAATCTCCTATTCCGCCACCGCGGGAGCGGCGGTTTGCGTACGCGCGGGGAAGTCGAACTCCACCTTCCCCTCCTGGTTCAAGACGAGCCGCGCGCGAAAAGGTTTGCCCGCCTTCGAACGAAAGCCGGACAACACCTCGCGGGTCTTGCCCTCCTCGAGCAGCTGGCGCGCGACCTCGGGGGTCAGCGTGCGGCCGGCGACGCGCTTCCAGATCACGAAACCGCAGCCCGGCTCCTCGCGGCTCTTCCAGCTCGTGCAGCCGTAGGCCCGCGAGTTCTCGCGGATCGTCTCACCGCACCGCGGGCAGGGGCCGAGCTCGACACGCTCGGGGCGCAGCTTCTCCTTGTCGAGCGCGGCGATCTGTCGACGGTCTCGCGCGTGAACCCCTCGATCTCCTTCATGAACCGGGCGCGGTCGCCCTCGCCGTGCTCGATCTGGACGAGCTTCCGCTCCCAGTCGCCGGTGAGCTCCGGAGAGGTGAGCTTGTGCTCGTCGAGCATCGTGATCACCTGGATGCCCTTCGGCGTCGCCTGGAGCTCCTTGCCCACGCGCTCGATGTACTCGCGGCGGATCAGCGTCTCGATCGTCTCGGCACGGGTGGCCGGCGTGCCAAGCCCGTGGTCCTTCATGGCCTGGCGCAGCTCCTCGTCGTCGATGAGCTTGCCCGCGCCCTCCATCGCGGAGAGCAGCGTCGCCTCGTTGTAGCGAGGCGGCGGCTTCGTCATCTTCGACTCGGCGTCGGCGGAGACGCAGCGGACCGTCTGGCCCTTTTCGAGCTTCGGGATCTCGGCGTTCTCGTTCTCCTCGTCGGCGGTCGCCTTTTCCTCGTCGGCCTGGTGTCCGTAGACGGCGCGCCAGCCTGCGTCGAGCGTTACCTTGCCGCGCGTGCGGAAGCGCTCGTCCTCGACCAGCGTCACCACCGTCGTCCGCTCGTAGCGAGCGGGCGGGCGGAAGACGGCGAGGAACCGCTTGGCGATGAGGTCGAAGATGCGCTTCTCGTCGGGCGTGAACTCGGAGAGGTCGTGCTCGACGTCGGTGGGGATGATCGCGTGGTGATCGTCGACTCCGGCGTCGTTGATCACGCGCCCGAGCGGCAGCTGCGCGAGGTCGATGACGAAGCGCGCGTGCTCTGCGTACTCCTTGATCGGCAAGCAGCGTCGCGGCCGTCGGCTTGAGCTGCGGCGCGAGGTCGCCGGACAGGAAGCGGGACGACGTGCGCGGGTACGTGATCGCCTTCTTGCCCTCGTACAGCGACTGCGCGACCTGCAGCGTGCGGCGTGCGGAGAATCCGAAGCGGCCGTTGGCGTCGCGCTGCAGCGAAGTGAGGTCGTAGAGGAGCGGGGCGCGCTCGGTCTGCTGCTTCTTCTCGACCGACTCGACGATGCCGTCCTTGCCCGAGACGCGCTCGACGATCTCCTCGGCCCGTCCCGGCTGCGTGATCCGCGTCTCGTCGCCCTCGAACCAGAGTCCCTGGTACGGCGGCGCGAAATCGGCCCGGACGAGCCAGTACGGCTCGGGGACGAACGCCTGGATCTCGCGCTCGCGGCGCACGATCATCGCCAGCGTCGGCGTCTGGACACGGCCGAGCGAGACGACGCCGCCGACCCAGGCGCGGCCGCGGATCGTGGCGGCCCGGGTGGCGTTCATGCCGACGAGCCAGTCGGCCTCCGAGCGCGAGCGTGCAGCTGCCTCCAACGGCTCGAGCTGCTCCGCCCGGACGGAGCCGGGCGAATCCGTCCCTGATCGCCTGCTTCGTCATCGACGAGATCCAGAGCCGCTCGACCGGCTTGTCAACACCCGACGTGTCGATGATGTAAGCGAAGATCAGCTCGCCCTCGCGCCCGGCGTCGCAGGCGTTGATCACGCGGTCGACGTCCTTGCGCGCGAGCAGCTTGTGGATCGCCTTGAGCTGCTTCTTCGCCTTGGCGTCGCGGGGGCGCAGCTGGAACTCTGCGGGGATGATCGGCAGGTCGGCCATCCGCCATTTCTTGAACTTCTCGTCGTACTCCTCCGGGTCTACGAGCTCGACGAGGTGGCCGACGGCGAACGTGACGATGTGCTCGTCGGACTCGAAGAAGGCCTCCTCCTTGGCGAAACGTCTCGGGGAGCGCGTCGACGATGTCGCGGGCGACGGACGGCTTCTCTGCGATGACCAGGGTTTTCACGGCCGGACACGATAGCCGACGGTCCACACGACGCGGAAGTGCCTGCACCAGCACGGGCCAGGAGATCGACACGGTCCCGTCACACCGCCGGGGTGGAGATACTTCGGCCCGTGCCGGGGGCCTTCTACACCGTAGCCGCCGTGGTGAGTCAGCCAACACGGCTGATCTTCCGGATGCACGCGACCGGAGCCGAGCGCGTGCCACGCGAGGGCGGCTTCGTGCTCGCCGCGAACCACACCTCGAACTTCGATCCCTGGCCGCTCGGGATGACGCTTTTCCCGAGGCGGAAGCTGCGATTCATGGCGAAGTCGGAGCTCTACTGGTTCCCGATGAGCCTGTTCCTCAAGGGGGTCGGCGCGTTTCCCGTACGCCGTGCGTCGCGCGACCTCGAGGCCGTGGCGACAGCGGTGCGGCTTTGCAAGGAAGGCGAAGGCGTCGTGCTCTTCCCGGAGGGCACGCGGCGGGCCAAGGGCGAGCCGAAGACGCCGCTCGGGCGGGCGCACACGGGCTCGGCGCGCATCGCGCTCGCCGCGGGAGTTCCGATCGTGCCGGCCGCGATCACCGGCACCGACCGGCTGGGCCGGCTCGGCCCGATGCGCGTCGCCTACGGTGAGCCGATCCCGCCGGAGGGAACTCCGCGGGAGCTCACGGGCCGGATGATGGCCGAGATCGAGCGCCTCCTGGGGACTCTGTGAGCGCGGAGACCAGACCGCTGCTCGTAATCGACGGCGACTCGCTCGCGCACCGGGCCTACCACGGGCTGCCGAAGTCGCTCACACGCGCGGGAGGCCGCCCTGCCGGCGCGCTCGTCGGGTTCGCCAACATGCTGCTCCGGCTGTGGGAGAGCGAGCGTCCGCGGGCGGTGCTCGCCGCCTGGGACACGTTGGGCGTTCCGACGTACCGGAACGAGGCTCTGCCGGGCTACCAGGGCGGGCGGGACTTCGACGATGCGATCGTCGAGCAGCTCGACCTCCTCCCCGAGCTCGTCTCGGCGTTCGGGTTCGCGACCGCGAAAGCCGAGGGCTACGAGGCGGACGACTTCCTCGCCGCGGCCGCGGCGGCCGAGGAAGCGCGCGGCGGCCGCACGCTCGTCGCGACCTCGGACCGCGACGCGTTCCAGCTTGCCAGCGAGCACACGACGATCCTCCAACCGGTTCGCGGCGTCAGCGAGCTGCGCCGCGTCGGCCCGGCGGAGGTGCGCGAGCAGTACGGCGTCGAACCGGCGCAGGTGCCGGACTTCATCGCGCTGCGCGGCGATCCGTCGGACAAGATCCCCGGCGCGCGCGGCGTCGGGGCGAAGACCGCGGCCGGCATCCTCGGCCAGTACGGATCGCTGGAGGCCGCACTCGAGGCCGGCCGGTTCGCAGACGCGGCGGAGGACTTGCGCCTCTACCGGCGAATCGCCACCCTCGACGCCTCCGCCCCAATCCTCGATCTCCCCGATCAGACCCCGACGTGGGCGGAGGCGTCCTCGCTCGCCGAGGACTGGGGTCTGCGCGCGCTCGCGAGACGGCTCGCGGAGGCTGCCGCATCGAGCTCCTGACCCACCCGGACCTGGCGCGGTTGCATCCCACCGGGTCACACCCGGAGTCACAGGGTCGGCTCGAGGTGCTGCTTGGCCGAGCTGGGGCCGTGGCGCTCGGCCGGCCCGGCCACGGTCGAGGACGTCCTCCGCTGTCACTCCCGCGCCTACGTGGAGCTCGTCCGCTCGGTCGAGGTGCCGACCATGCTCGACCCGGACACCGTGTGCTCGGAGACGAGCTACGAAGCCGCGCTGCTCGCCGCCGGCGCCGCAGTGGAAGCGGCTTCGTGCGGCGGCTTCGCGCTCGTTCGGCCGCCGGGGCACCACGCTCTCCGCGATCGTGCGATGGGCTTCTGCCTGTTCGGCAACGTGGCGATCGCCGCCCGCTACGCGCAGGCCGAGCTCGGCTGCGAGCGAGTCGCGATCGTCGACTGGGACGTCCACCACGGCAACGGCACCGAGGCGATCTTCGCCGACGACGACAGCGTCCTCACCGTCTCCCTCCACCAGTGGCCCTTCTACCCGGGAACGGGCGGGCCGGACGACCAGCGCGCGACGACCGTCAACGTGCCGCTCCGGGCCGGCTGCGGAGACGCCGAGTACGGCGAGGCCTTCGAGCGCGTCGTCGAGCCGGCCGTGCGACGCTTCGAGCCCGATCTCCTGCTCGTCTCGGCGGGGTTCGACGCGCACGAGCTCGACCCGCTCGCCGAGATGCGAATTACCGAGGACGGCTTCCGTGCCCTCGCCGGGCGCTGCGCCGCCCTTGCGCCGCGTGTCGCCGCCGTGCTCGAAGGCGGCTACAACCTGGAGACGCTGCCCGGGCTGGTGCGCGCCGCACACGAGGGCTTCTCGGCCTGAACGGCGACGGCCGGCACACGGCCGGCCGTTGCTCTTAGAAGGACTGAAGGACTTGGATGCGTGCCACCGCTTCTCTCGTCCGCCCCTGGGGGCCTGCCCTGCACCCGGAGTATCGGCCCGGAACGCCTCCGTGCAATGACCCGCGGCTCATCCGCTGCGGGCGATTCGGCATCCCCCGCTGTGGGGGATTCAGACGCGGGCGGCGCCGAGCAGCTCGAGCGCATCCCGTCGCGACGAGACATCGAGCTTGCGCAGCAGGCTCTTCACGTGCGAGCGGACCGTGTGCTCGGAGATGAAGAGCCGCTTCGCGATCTCGTCGGTGCCGGCATGGTCGTCGAGCAGCAGCAGCACCTCGACCTCGCGGGCGCTGAGCACACGCGCGATCGAGTCCGGGACGCCGGACCGGCGGCCGTCTCCGTCCCGCACCTGCTCCAGCAGGCGGCGCGCGACACTGCCGGAGAGCGCCGCCTCGCCGTCGGCGACGCCGCGCAGGAACCCGGCAATGCGATCAGGCGGCTCGCTCTTCAGCAGGTAGCCGGCGGCCCCGCCGCGGATCGCGGCCAGCAGATCGTCGTCGGAGCCCGACGCGGTCAGCACGACCACCTCGCAGCCGGGCGCTGCGCCACGGATCTGCGACAGGGCCTCGAGTCCGTCGCGCTCGGGCATCGAGAGGTCGAGCAACACGATGTCCGGCTGCAGCCGCCGCGCCTCGGCGATCGCCTGCACGCCGTCCTCCGCTGTCCCGACGACGTTGAAGCCGTGCTGGTCGAGCAGGCCGATCAGCGCGCGCCGCGTCAGCGGATGGTCGTCGGCGATCAGAACGCGCGTGCTCATCTCAGCGGGGGTTATCGGCAGAGTCCGTCCTGCCGACAACCCCCATGTGTCTTCCGAGAACCGTGACGCGTATCAGTCGTGGTTGATCGGCGAGCTGCTGCTCGTCGGTCTGCTGGGCGCCGGGCTGGCGCTCTTCGTCTCGAACCACACCAGCGGTGCGTGGGAGCTGCCTCAGCTCCGGCTCGTGCTCGACACCGCGGTCGCTGTCGCGTCCGCGCTCGTTGCCGTGCTCGCCGGCCTCCGCTTCACCGTCGAGGGACGGCGGCTCGACCTGCTGCTCTGCGCCGGCTTCACGACCGCCGCCGCCGGGACAGCTGCGTTCTCGATCTGCCCCGTGCTCGGCGGACAGCCGATCCACGACGCGGAGGTCTGGGCAGGTCTCACCGCCCAGCTCGCCGCCGGTACGCTGATCGTGGCCGCGGCGTTCGCCCGTGGCCGGGTTGCGCAGCGAGGGCTTGCGTTGCGGGGCACGATCGGCGGCTGCTGCGTCCTCCTCGTGTGCGCGTGGGTCCTGGCGCAATCGCTGGGTTCCCTGCGCCCGTCGCTCGACCGCGCGCGACCGCCGTTCGTGTTCACGGGCGCGCTGGCCGCACTGGCACTCCTCAGTCTCGCCGCCGGGATCGGGTTCGGCTGGCGCTTCCGCGCTCACCGCCAGGACTTCGACCGCTGGCTCGCGCTGGGCGCCACGCTCGCTCTGTTCGCCGACCTGCACTACGTCTTCACGCCGTTGCTTCCGAGCGCCGCGGTCTCACAGGGCGATTTTCTGCGGCTGCTCTCCTACG
Source organism: uncultured Actinomycetes bacterium (assembly GCA_963773175.1). GTDB lineage: Bacteria > Actinomycetota > Thermoleophilia > Gaiellales > Gaiellaceae > CAVZAC01. The sequence continues at coordinate 169,116 of CAVZAC010000001.1, read as the reverse complement.
GCGTACTGCTCGGAGGCGTCTGGAACGCGATCGGCCGCGCCGAGTTCGGCCGGGCGGTCGCCGAGGAGCGCGCCCGCGTCGCCAGGGAGATCCACGACGGTCTGGCGCAGTATCTGTTCGCCGTCTCGACACACGTGAGCCTGATGGAGGGCGGCGCCGATCCGACCGTCGCGTTGCCGCGCCTCAAGGAGGCGGCCGAGGCAGCGCAGCAGGAGGCCCGGTTCGCCGTGCTCGCGCTGTCCTCGGCCAGCGGGAACGCGCCCTTCGACGCTGCGCTTCGCCGGTACGTCGACCTCCTCACAGCGGACGGCGCGCTGGAGGTCGAGCTCGACATCGACGCGGAGATGGCGGCTCGCGCCCGACGAGCAGATCGAGGTCTTCCGGATCGTCCAGGAGGGGCTCGCGAACGCCCGCCGGCATGCTGATGCGCGGCGGGCCACCGTGCGGATCGGCAGGCGCGCCGGCAAGCGGGTCGTCTCGGTGCGCGACGACGGCGCCGGCTTCGACGAGGAGCAGGCCAAGCCCGGCGAGGGCCTGAAGAACATCCGTGCCCGCGCGCTGACCATCGGCGGCGGCTTCAGCCTCCGCTCGCACCCCGGCGGCGGCACCGCCCTCGAGGTCACGCTGCGCGCCTGAAGCGGCGTCCGACCCGCGGGCCGGACTAACCTCCCGAGCATGGACTCGCTTGCCGGCCGGCTGCTGATAGCGACACCGGTGATCGTCGAGCCGACCTTCCGGCGGACCGTCGTGCTGCTCGCGGAGCACACGCGAGGAGGGCGCGATGGGAATCGTCCTCAACCGCCCGTCCGAGACCCTCGTTGCCGACGCGGTGCCACCGCTGCGCGAGATCGTCGACGAGGACGAGCCGGTCTACGTGGGCGGGCCCGTGGAGCCGACCGCCGTCGTCGTGGTCGCGGACTTCGACGATCCGGCCGAGGCGGGGTCGCTCATCTTCGGCTCCATCGGCTTCGTCGTGACCGATGCCGACGAGACCATGGCGGCGGTGTCGATCCGGCGCTCGCGCGTCTACGCCGGCTATTCGGGCTGGAGCCCCGGGCAGCTCGAGGCGGAGCTCGAGGAGGAGGCCTGGTTCGTCGAGCCGGCCTTCCCGGAGGACGCCTTCGCCGACCCCGGCGCGCTGTGGAGCGACGTACTCCGGCGGAAGGGCGGCGAGTACACCGTGATCGCGATGATGCCCGAGGATCCGTCGGTGAACTAACTCTGGAAGACGATGATCAGGACGGTCGCGAGGCCGAGCAGGACGCTCGCGATGGTCAGGGCCAGCGTGACCCGCACCTCGAGCGGCGCGTAGTCGCCGACGTCGAGGGCCCGCTCGACGCGGCGCTGACGCTCGAACGACAGCAGAACGAACGCGACGCCGAGCACGCCGAAGCCCGCTCCGAGAATCTCCGAAGGCCAGCGCGTCCCGCCGGAGAGTTGCGGGACGAGCCTGCCCGCGGCAAATGCGACCGCGAGCGCGGTCAGCCCGCTGCGCAGCCACGCCAGGTACGTGCGCTCGTTGGCGAGCCGCGTCCTGCGGGTGGCATCCCGCTCCTCCCCGCGCTGATCTGCCATCGGCGCTCGGTTCGCCGTGCGCACTGTCGCCCCTGCGCACCCGGGTGACAAGTCGGCCCGGCGCAGTTAGCCTCCACCCTGGCGCCATGCCGGACGACGACAACGACTTCGAGCTCCTTGCCGCATCGCTGCGCGCGGAGACCGCCGACCTGGCGACCTTCGTCGAGGCGCTCGCCGTCAAGCTGCAGGGGGCGTTGAAGGGCCGCACGAAGGTCGTCCGCCGCCGGATCAGCATGCTCTCGACCAAGAAGCGCGTGCACTCGATCGCCGTCGACTTCGGCGACTCGCAGTACCTGCTCGACTACGACGGCCAGGAGGTCGAGACGCGGGTCGCGAAGGCCGTGCGGGGCATCAAGCTCAAGACCGAGCCGCTCGCCCTCGAGCAGTGGATCGAGTCGCTGGCGCACGCCATCGCTGCCGAGGCCAACGATTCCGCGCAGGGCCGCCAGGCGCTCGAGCGGATGCTGGGAGTCGGCCCCTGATGGGTTTCTTCAAACGCAACGACGATGACGACGACCAGGTCGAGGGAGGCAACGCCCAGACAGAACAGCCGCCCGCGCCCCCAACGGCCGATCGGCCAACCGGGAGCACTCCCGGAGAGGAGAGCCAACCCATGAGCTACGACCCGAATGCGCTTACCGGAGTTCCCGAGCACGGCCGCGAGCGGATGGCGGAGACGAAGAAGATCTTCACCTCGGACCTGTCGGTCGACGAGTTCCTGCTCGTGAAGGCGGCCGGGTTCGAGCCTGTCGGCTTCGTGGTCGGCAGCTCGATCTACCACATCGGCTACCAGCAGTCGAACTGGAAGGTCAGTCAGGAGATGGACGTGCTCTCGCAGGCGATGTACAACGCCCGCGAGCTGTCGATGACGAGGATGGAGGAGGAGGCCGACCAGCTCGGGGCGGACGGCGTCGTCGGCGTGCGGATGGACATCGGCTCCTACGAGTGGGGCGCGGAGATGGCCGAGTTCCTCGTCGTCGGCACCGCGGTCAAGCACTCGGGAGGCGAGCTGCACCGTGCGCCCAACGGCCGGCCGTTCACGAGCGACCTCTCGGGCCAGGACTTCTACAAGCTGCTGGCGTCAGGTCACCGCCCGGTCGGGCTCGTGATGGGCACGTGCGTCTACCACGTCGCGCACCAGTCGATGCGCCAGGCCTTCCGCCAGATGAGGCAGAACGTCGAGATGGAGAACTTCACGCAGGCGCTCTACGACGCGCGCGAGCTGGCCATGGAGCGGATGCAGCGCGAGGCCGCGGAGGTTCAGGCCGAGGGCATCGTCGGCGTGCGGCTCGAGGAGAAGTCGTATGCCTGGGGCTCGCATGTCATCGAGTTCTTCGCCATCGGAACGGCGATCGTGCCGATGGCGGGCGCGGAGGAGCTCGGGAAGCCGAGGCTGACGCTGCCGCTCACCGGGTAGGCCCGCGGCCCGAACCTACCGGACGCGCGCGGCCAGTCGCTCGATCGCGGCCGCCACGGCAGGCGGGTTGGCGAGCATCGAGAGGTGGCCCGCGCGCGGGATGAGGACGATCGGCACCCGGAGCGTCGCGGCGGCGGCGCGGCCGTTGCTCAGGGAGTCGACGCTGTCGTGTGCGCCCCACACCACCGCACGCGGAACGCGGACGCGCGCGAGCGCGGCGGCGCTGACGCCCGGAGCTCCGCTGCTGGCGAACTGCTTCAGGGCGTCGGCCGTGCCCGTCACACGGAAGGGCCGCTCGAAGACGGCGAGGAACGCATGGCTGAAGTGCGGCGGATTCGGCCCCCACGCGTTGCGGAGCACCTGCGAGACGAACCAGTCCGAGCCGGTCAGGATGCGATAGAGGGCAGGGTAGAAGGGGTAGACGAGCAGATCCGGGATCCAGCCGGCGCCGTGTCCGAAGGGGAGCGCGTCGCCGTCGAGCAGCACGATCCCGGACACGCTGTCGGGGTGACCGAGAGCCCTCGCGGCGGCCACCCCGGCCCCGAGCGAGTGCCCGACGATGAGTGGGCGCACGATGCCGAGCCGCCGCTCGAAACCGCGCACGAGCCCGAGCCAGCGGGCCATCGTGTACGGGCCCCGGCGCTGCGTGTAGCCGAACGGCGGCAGGTCGAGGGCGTAGACGCGGTGGTGGCGGGCTGCAAGCAGGGGACCGACGCGGTGCCAGACCCAGGAGGGCTCGGCGGCGCCGCCCAGCAGCACGATCGGTGTGCCGGACGTACCCCAGCGGCGATAGGCCACGAGGGTGTCGCCGACCCGGACGAACGGCCCGCCGTAGAGCGCCGTTGCGGGTCGAGACTTGCCTGAGGTCGCCGCGTCGAAGCCCGATGCCGCCGACGTGATCGCGACGAGCAGCAGGACGATCGTGATGGCGATCCGCTTGGTCCAGCGGCGCAGCCGGCCACGCGAGCGAGGGGCTGCGGACGGCGCCGCGGTATCGATCGTGCTGGGGTTGCCGGCGATGGCTCGCTCCTTCGGTCGGGCCGTTCCCGCATCGTAGGTGAGGATCGCTGTCGCCCTGGGCCACGCGCTCCAGCAGTCGATCAGCGGGGGACGCGACGGCGGGTGCGGTAGTGGAAGAGGATGCTCGTTGCGACGCCAAGCAGCCAGCCGAGCACGGTGGCGGCGAGGATGATCCACACCAGAGAGGCGTGGGTCGAGCCGACAACCCAGTCGAGCTTGACCGAGCGCACGTTTGCGGCGCTGAGCATGATGAGCACGACGAGCGCCGCGATCAGCAGGAGGGCCCAGGCGTAGAGCCGCGCGCGGTGTCTGTGCCGCATCATCCGCTCCCGGCGCGACTCGTCCCGCGGCGGTACGTCTGTAGTCACGGAGGGTTCGTGCGTTTCCGACGAGCCGGCCGAGGGAGAAGACATGTTCAACCTTCTTCGCGCAGCTTGCGGTACGAACCCGCAACCGCTCGGATGTCTGGGTCGGAGGCCTGAAAGTGTCGAGAACGACACGCTAGCAGCGGCTCATCTTTGGGGCTCGGCGCCGGCCCTCACACGAACGAGTGGGCTGCCGGGCAGAATGCGAGTGATGCACCGGTTCGTCGCTCTCCTCCGTGGCGTCAACGTCGGCGGGAAGAACCGGATCCCGATGCGGGCGCTGCGCTCGTCGCTCGAGGCGCTCGACTTCCAGGACGTCGTCACCTACGTCCAGAGCGGCAATGTCGTCTTCCGGAGCCCCGAGGGCGGCGAGCACGCGCTCGCGGCGCGAATCGAGCAGCGCATCGCCGCCGACCTAGGGCCCAAGGTGGCCGTCCTGCTCCGCACCCACGACGAGCTGGACGCCGTTTCGCGGGGCAATCCCTTCCTCGCCCCGGAGACGGACCCGACGAGGCTCCACGTCGTGTTCCTCGACCGCCCGCCCGCCCGGGATGCCATCGCAGCGCTCGACCCGGACCGGTCGCCCGGCGACTCGTTCGCTCTGGCCGGCCGCGAGCTCTACCTCCACCTGCCGAACGGCTCGGGCCGGACAAAGCTGACGATCGACTGGTTCGAGCGCCGGCTCGATGTCGTCGCGACCGCCCGCAACTGGCGGACGGTGACGAAGCTGGTCGAGCTGAGCCGAGACGATTAACCGTCGGGCAAACGCGCGTTCCGGTTCCGGCCCGGTGTGCCAGCACTCATAGAAAAAACCCTGTTTCCAGGGCTTTTTCCGTAGCAGGCCTGTAAGCCGGATTCTTCGCCGAAGTCCTCCTCGGATCGTGAGTCTTAGCTCACCATGCGGTACTGGCCCGACCGGCGATTCCGCCTGATGGCGCCAAATGCTGTGGCGGTGATGCACCGGTGATGCACAGCGATTGTGTCGTTCCGTCTTCGGATCCTCCTTCAATGTCTTGCGACCTGACGGCGCCACGCAAGGAGCGCGCGCCGTCAGTCGCAGAATCGAGCTAACGCGGAATCGGCTGCCAGGACACGTCGCCGTAGCTAGGCCAGGACCTAGCATTGTTCACGCGTACGTACGCCACAACGGTCCTGGAGACGAACGGAGCTTCGACAGAGACCGCGCGCATCGAGAAACCACCGACGTCTCTCATCACGAGGAGCTTGCGCCCGTCCGGAGACCATCCCGCGATCGCGTAGCTCGGCGGGTCGTCCTTGATGACACGCCGATCGGAGAGGTTCGGCCGCGAAACGACGATCCCGGACTTGGACATGCCCACAATCAGGTCGCCCGTCGGCGACACGAGGTACGGCTTGCTCCGGTCGAAGTCATGGATCGTGGGGTCCCCGTCTGCCCAGTGCCGCCTCGAGCCGTCAAGACCACGGACGACGACCTTGCCGCTCCCGCTCCCGAGATACGCGAGTCGGGAGCTATCCGACGACCATCTCGGGCACCGCACCCGACGCCCCGACACCTTCAGAACGACTCTCGGGGCCTCGATCGTGCCGTTGCGCGTCACGCCGACGACGACGATCGTCGAACCGCCCGGCGCCTTCCGGCCGAACGCCAGCATCCTCCCGTTCGGCGAGAAGGCAGGACAGACATTCCAGATGTCGCCGCTCCCTCTGCCGGCCACGAGCTTCGGCCGATCGCCCGCCCTGGTCATGAAGACGTCACTGCCGTACGAGCCGTAGGACGACCGGATCCACGGGTCGCCGGCAGGAGCGGTCGAGTAGGCGATCCACTCGCCGTTGTGGGCCTTCCTTCTTGCAGCAACGGGTAGGAACCGAATCGAGCGCACGACGCGATCGAGCTCGGCACGATCCGCCCGCGTGGCCGTAGGGGAGGTACCTAGCGTCGACCACCAGGCGCTGTCCGTGGACATTCAAGATCCAGATCCGGTCCACCTGCCCCGGGCCTTGCTCCCAGCGGTCGCTCGACCAGCCGAGCCCGGTCCAGCTCTCGAAGTAGCCCCGGTCGCAGCGGGCGAAGTCGATGTGCTTTGGCACCGACAGGCGGAGGTACTTGCCGCGAACGCCCGCGAGAACGACATTCGTGGGAGCAGTGGCATTGCGGAACGGCTGCCTCGCCAGGACCGCTGCCAAGCCGTCGACCGTCGTCCCCGGGTCGACCATCGCCTTGGACTGCCACCCGCACGGCGTCCCATAGACCTCGGTCGACGTCCCAGAACGATAGGCCCATCACATTCGCGAGCCCGTCGTACCCCGGGAGCGCGAAGCCGTGGTAGCTGCCCCAACCGCTCGGGAGCGTGATGGCGATCTTCGGCAGGTGGGCGGGCCCGGTGTGGGCGGTGTCGAGCGCGACGAGATCGAGCACGTGCAGGCCGGCAGACAACTGACGGTCACGTCGGCCAAGCGGTCGCGGGAGCTTCTCCGAGGCCACCGTTGTCGCAACCGCGCTGGGCCTGGCGACCGCAGAGGCGTTGCTGTCCGACCCCCCAAGAATCCCAGTCGCCAAGAGCGACGCTGCAACGGACGCGCTGATGACACCCAGGGCGACGACTGCGTTTCGAAGCATCCTTCTGTTCATCTCTCCTCCTCACCGATGAGTGGACGGTCGGTTGTCGGCTCCATGCCGATGCGGACAGGGTCGCGCCGGCCGGTCACCGGGCGGTCACGCGCGGTACGCGACCGGTAAAACCCCTGCTTGCGCACGAGTTATCGGGTGCGTTAGCCTCGGCGCACAGTTGGCGTTCAGCTTCCGCATCCTCGGGCCGCTCGAGGTTCGGGAGGACGGCCGGGAGCTGCCCTTGGGGAGCGGCCGTCAACGGGCACTGCTCGCGCTCTTGCTCGTGCACGCGAACGAGCTGGTCTCGTCGGAACGGCTGATCGACGAGCTCTGGTCGGGTCGGCCAGCCGCCGAGCGCGCAGAAGGCGCTTCAGGGATACGTGTCGCAGCTTCGACGTGCTCTTGGCGCCGACACGATCCTGACGAGAGGCTCGGGCTACGTGCTCGTGGCGACCGACACCGACGCCGGCGAGTTCGAGCGGCTCGACCAAGCTCGCGGCCGAGCAAGACGCGACCGAGGCGATCCTCACGCTTGGAGCGGGCGCTTGCGCTGTGGCGCGGACGTGCGTTCGAGGAGTTCGAGTACGAGGAGTGGGCCACAGCTCGAGATCGCCCGGCTGGAGGAGCTTCGCCTCGCCGCGACCGAGCAGCGGATCGAGGCGGAGCTGGAGCTCGGTCACCACGCCGAGCTCGTGCCCGAGCTCGAGAAGCTCGTCGCCGACCACCCCCTGCGGGAGCAGCTGCGCGGGCAGCTGATGGTCGCGCTGTACCGGTCCGGCCGTCACGCGGACGCGCTCGACGTGTACAGGCGGGGCCGGCAGGTGCTCCAGGACGAGCTCGGTCTCGAGCCCAGCCCCTTCCTGGTAGAGCTGGAGCGGCAGATCCTCAGCCACGACCCGGCGCTCACCGCACCGGTGCGTCGCTTCCTCCCGGTCGGCACCGTCACGTTCCTGTTCACGGACATCGAGGGCTCGACGCGGCTGCTCAAGCAGCTCGGGGAGCAGGCTACGGCGACGTACTCGCCGAGCACCAGCAGATCCTCAGAGACGCCGTCGAGCGGTGCGAGGGACGCGAGGTCGACAACCAGGGAGACTCGTTCTTCTTCGCCTTTGCCCGCGCCAAGTCAGCGCTTGCAGCTGCCGTCATCGCCCAGCGTGCGCTCACCGAGCACCAGTGGCCGGAGGGCGGACGGGTACGTGTTCGCATGGGTCTCCACACAGGTGAGCCCGCAGTCGGCGAGGAGCGCTACGTCGGGCTGGGCGTGCACAGGGCGGCGCGGATCGGCGCGGTCGGACACGGCGGACAGGTGCTGCTCTCGAACGCCACGCGCGAACTGGTCGAGGACGAGGTCGGCGGCGTCACCGTGCGGGCTCCTCGGCGCCTACCGGCTCAAGGACATCGACCGACCGGAGCCGCTGTTCCAGCTCGACATCGACGGGCTGGAGACCGAGTTCCCGCCGCTCGACGCCGAGAGAGTCAGCGAGCCGCACACGCTGCGGCGCCGCTCGGTTGCTCGCCGGCGTGGTCGCCGTCGCCCTCGTCGGAGTCGTTGCGGCCGTGATCGTCGTTGCGGGACGCGGTGGATCACGCGCACAAGGTGCTGCCGAACAGCGTCATCAGGATCGACCCCAAGTCGCTGAAGGCGACCCAGATCGCGCAGGTCGGGGACGCTCCAGATCTGGTCATCGCATCCGGCGGCTACCTCTGGGTCACCAACAACATCCTCCGCGACTCGGCTCGGGAAGCGGCATCAGAAACGCCGGGTGACCGCACGCTGACTCGGGTCGACCCGTCGACGGGCAAAGCCGTCGTCGTCGGCGGAGGGCTCGCACCGTGCGGGCTGACCGCCGATCCGTCCGGCGACGTCTGGGTCGCGAACTGCTTTCCCCAGGCCTCCGGTCAAGCCTCGAACGTCGTTCGCGTCGATGCGAGAACGCTCAACTTCAACCAACCGCTGCGCGTTCCCGGCGGGATCGAGTTCTTCCGAGGCCTGGCCTACGGCGGCGGCTTCCTCTGGCTCGGCGACTACCGGGAACCCCCCGCCGTAATAGAAGTCGACCCGGTTACCCGAGCGCAACGGAGGATACGAATGCCCAGCCCACTGGGCGCGCTGGCCTGGTCCGGAGGCTACGGTGACCTCTGGATCACGAGCTTCTCGGACGGCAACCTGACGCGACTGCACATGGCGACCGGGACGAAAAAGACGATCGATCACGTCGCCCCCGAACCCGTGTCCCCCATCGTCGACGGGAGCGTCGTTTGGGTCGGAGACTGGTCTTCGCCACAGGTCGTGCGGCTTGCTGTCGTAGGAACACCTCGCCCTCGCTCGATCGCCCTACCGGTGCTCCACCACACCCGGTGCGCCCAGATCTCCTGCGTCTGGCGCGTCGCGGCCGGCGCCGGTGCAATCTGGGCGGCAACGCCGGAGGACCGTGCGCTCTGGCGCATTGACCCGAAGACGAACAAGGCGAAGCGCATCCCCCTCCCCTACGCGCCGACTGGGGTGACTGCGGACGCAGACGATGTCTGGGTGACGGTTCGAGGACAACACCCATGAAACGCGGGCCGTCGTCCAACTTCGTCGACAGAGGGGCCGCCATTACCCGGCGATCCTCTAGCAACCGACTGTGGGCCGTTCGCTGTCGACGGGGTCGCCACGACGGGTTTCGGATGGACAAGGAAGCGCGGAGATGACGTGCCGCCAATCGCGGCCCTCACCACGGGAGCGCGTGATGCCCGGGTGATGCACGGCGACCGCGTCCGTCAATAGAAAAAGCCCCGCAACTGCAGGGCTTTTCCCGTAGCAGGCCTGTAAGCCGGATTCTGTCTTGGATGACCATCCGTCTGGGCCGCCGGTTTCCCGGCGGCTCGAGCGGCTGACCCGGCCCCTCGGCGGGCCGCCTGATAGCGGGGCCTGTTCGCCTTGCACCGGACGGGGTTTGGCGAGCCGCCGTGTCACCACGGCGCTGGTGGGCTCTTACCCCACCCTTTCACCCTTACCGCCCGCGTCTCCGCGCGCGGCGGTCTCCTTTCTGTGCCACTTTCCGTCGGCTTTCGCCGCCTGGGGTTTCCCCAGCGTCCTGCCCTGCGGTGTCCGGACTTTCCTCGAGCCCCGGAGGGCCCGCGGTCACCCGGCCTGCGACTCCGATTGTAGCCCTGCCCTTGCCTCGCCTCCGGCGACGCAGAACCGTTTCGCACTCGGGGCATTCGATCGCCCCGAGCCGGTGCAGGACGAACTCGCCGCAGACGAGGCACTCGAGGCTCGCTCCCCGCGCGAGCGCGACGAGCTCCTGGTCGAGCGTGCGCGCGAACGGCATGACAGTGCTCATAGCGCCCTGAACACCCCGATCACCTTGCCGAGCACAAGCACGTGACCGGCGTAGATCGGCTCGAGAGCGTCGTTCTCGGGCTGCAGCCGCACGCGGCCTTCCTCGCGGAAGAACCGCTTGACCGTGGCCTCGTCGGCCCCTTCGTCGTCGCCGGCCAGCGCGACGACGATCTCGCCGTTGCGCGCGTCGGGCTGCTTGCGGACGACGACGTAGTCGCCGTCGAGAATCCCGGCGTTGATCATCGAGTCGCCCTTCACGCGAAGCAGGAACTCCTCCCCGCCCTTCGAGAGCGGCGCCGGTACGGCGATGTAGTCCTCGACGTTCTGCTCCGCGAGCAGCGGGCCGCCGGCGGCGACCTGCCCCAGCAGCGGAAGCCCGCGCGGCTGCTCCTCCTGCTCGGCCGGTGCCTCTCGGCGCCGCCCGGTGAGCTCGAGCGCCCGCGGCTTCGTCGGGTCGCGCTTGAGGAGCCCGGCCCGTTCGAGGTTCGCGAGATGCGCGTGCACCGTCGACGGCGACGCCAGCCCCACGGCCTCGCCGATCTCCCGCACCGTCGGCGGATAGCCGTGTTCGTCGACGTAAGACACGAGGTAGTCCCAGATCTGCTGTTGCCGGTCAGTGAGCAAGTGGCCCTCCCGCTCGAACGTGTGTTCGAACACGGTAGCGAGGCGGCCGGACGGCGTCAAGAACACGCGTTCCCTCCGTCGCGGCGGGCCGCGCGCATTCAGTCGCCCGTCTCCCACCGCGTATTCGTGGGACGGCTCGCGCCACGCGCGAGCTGCAGAATGTACGCGCGGCGGTCGAGCGGGTTCGCCGTCGTCCGCCGCCGAGTCGGCGGCGGACCGCTCACCGGCCGGTAGCCGCCGAAGCCGGTCTCGACGACGCCCTCGCCGCCGGTGATGCCCGGCACCCGCCGCCGGAGCTCCTGCGCCCGACCCGCAGGCAGCACCGTGTCAATGGTGGCGAGGTCGCCCCGCAGCGACCGGGTCTCCACGCCTCCGCCGAGCCGTGCGACGGTTGCCAGAACGATGCCGACGGTTGCCACGGGGATCTCGATGCTGACACGGATCATGGGCTCGCAGACCACCGTGCCGGCGCGCTCGAGCGCACGCATCAGGACCAGCGGCGTGAGCTTGCGGAAGTCGGCGGCCGTCGTGCGCGGCGTACTTCCCGAGGGCTTCCCCGGTCCGTCCCCGACGTAGTAGCCGCACTCGTTCATGGTCACGCCGCAGTCGGTGACCTGCCAGCCGCAGAGGCCCTCCTGGAGGGTGCGGCGGATGTACTGCGTCATGACGTCGATGAAGCCGTGCGCGGTCTTGTAGATGTACAGAGGCACCGCGCGTGGATCGACGTCCAGGCGGAACTCGACGCCCGATCCGATCGGCGCGGGGTCGACCCGCAGCCCCACCGTGGCGGAAAACGGATGCGTCTCCGACTGCAGGACCTCGACGGCCTCGCCCGTGCCGGCGGGACGCTCGATGCAGATCGTCGTCGTCTCGCGGAACGTGACGGCGATGCCGTAGTCGTCGGCCAGCGTCGCCTGGATGACCTCCTTCTGCACCTCACCGTAGAGCGACACCGACAGCTCGCTCAGGCGGTCGTCCTGCCTGACGGTGATCAGCGGGTCCTGCTCGGCGAGCTGGCCGAGGGCGACGCGGAGCCGTGCTCCGTCGTCGGAGCTGCCGGCGACGACGACCGACTCCAGCGTCGGCGGCGCGAACTGATGCGGTGTCCCGGCGGTTCCGACCTGTCCGATGCGGTCGCCGATCTGGCTCTGCTGAAGACCCCAGAGCTTTCCGATCTCGCCTGCGCAGACGGATGCGCGCCGCGCGCTGGATCCGTCCTCGAAGACGCCGATCGCGGTCACCTTGTCGTCGAGCTCGCGGCCGAGATGCAGTCGGTCACGGACTCGCACCGTTCCCGAGAACATGCGCACGTAGGCGACCTTCTCGCCGCCGGCGCCGCGCTCGATCTTGAACACGGTGCCCGAGACCGGCCCGTCAGCGGAGCCCGCGGATGCGGGCAGCAGCTCCGCGATGCCCGCCATGAGCGGCTCCACGCCCGCTCCGGTGATCGCGGAGCCGAAGCAGACGGGATGCACGAGCGCGCGCCCCGTTTGCGCCGCGAGCGCCCGGCGGAGCCGGCGATACGGGACGCCCGCCTCGTCCTCGACGTACGCGGCCAGGATCCCGTCGTCGTGCTCGGCGAGCACCTGGGCGAGCCTGGCCCGGAAGCCGGCGTCGGCTAGGCCCCAGGGCGCGAAATCGGCGGCGCGGGTGCCGAGCGCGCACGTGGAGCCCAGCGGGACGATCGCCGGCGTCAGGCGCTCGGAGATCGCCTGCAGCACGCGCTCGTCGCCCGCTCCAGGGCGGTCGATCTTGTTCACGAAGAGGAGCGTCGGAATGCGCAGCCGCTGCAGTGCCCGCAGCAGGATGCGGGTCTGCGGCTGCACGCCCTCGACGGCGGAGATCACGAGCACCGCGCCGTCGAGCACGCTCAGCACGCGCTCCACCTCGGCGATGAAATCCGGGTGGCCGGGCGTGTCGATCAGGTTGACCGTGACGTCGTCGATCTGGAACGAGACAACCGCGGACTTGATCGTGATTCCGCGCTGCCGTTCCAGCGCCAGTGAGTCGGTCTGGGTCGTGCCGGCATCGACGCTGCCGATCTCGTCGATCACACCGGCCGCATACAGCAGCCGTTCGGTGAGAGTTGTCTTACCGGCGTCTACATGCGCCAGGATCCCCAGGTTCAGCGTCTTCCGCGACATGCGTCATACCCTCCGAATAGGTCCCAAAGGCCTTTTGGATGGGCATGAACGGCACGCGGATCACTGCTCCTTGGTCGATCGGCGCTGTGCTACTCAGCCTCAATCATAGGGGCCGTCGGCGCCGGCGCAAGCAGACTTCATCACGGGCAGTCGATCCGTTGCCCGGGCACTCTGTGCCCTCGCCGGGAGTCGTCATGGCCTCCCGGTCTCAGCCGGGAGGACCGGACTCCCGGCGACACATGCGCGCAAGAGGACTGTTCTCAAACCCGTCACGCGCGGGGCACCCGCCGGGTCTTTTCGGTGGTCGCACGAGGTTCGCTTGCGACCGTCGCCGTGAGAAGCGCGAAGGAGACCGGCCGCGCCGTGCGCCAGTGTTCCGCGATGACGCCCGGGCGCTGGCTGGATCCGGAGGCGGCGGGCTTCGTCCCAGGCGTGACGGATGCCCGCAGCGGTAGCCTCGCCGGGATGTTCGACCACGTCGGAATCGCCGTTGCGGATCTCGCCGCGTCCGAGCGCTTCTACCGCACCGTGCTCTCCGCGCTGGGCGCCGAGCCCAGTTACGCGGACGCCGGGCTGGTCGAGTGGGAGGACTGGGCCATCGGGCCGACGGACCGCGAGCACGCGGTGACCCGCGGGCTCCACGTCGGCTTCCGCGCCCGCGACCGCACGCAGGTCGACGCGTTCTGGCGGGCGGGGGTCGACGCAGGGTACGGCGACGACGGCGCTCCGGGGCCGCGCACGCAGTACGCCCCGACGTACTACGGCGGCTTCCTGCTCGACCCCGACGGCAACAGCGTCGAGGCGGTCTGTGGCGATTTCGATGAGGCCGCGCCCGTCGGCAACGTCGACCACCTCTGGATCCGCGTCCGCGACCCGCAGGTCTCCCGGCGCTTCTACACGACGATCGCCCCGCACGCCGGACTCCGCCTGACCTACGACGAGCCCGACCGCGTCCGGCTCTCCGGCCCGGACTACCGCTTCTCGCTCATCCACGACGAGCGGCCGCTCACGGAGCACGTCCACCTCGCGTTCTCCGCGCAGGACGACGCGACCGTGCGGGCGTTCCACGCTGCCGCGCTCGCCGCGGGCTACGAGGACCACGGCGGTCCCGGCGAGCGCGCCGTCTACCACCCCGGCTACTACGGCGCGTTCGTCCTGGACCCCGACGGGCACAACGTCGAGGTCGTCAACCACAACCGCTGACCCACGGCCGACGACGCCGCCCGCCACCTCGCGGAGGCCGAACGTTCCAGACGGTCGCTCGCGACATGTCCAACAACGTCGTCGGACTCACCGACGTCGCGGGGGAGTCGTCTCAGATGCGCCAGCGTCGTCTCACCTGAACGCCGCTGCCCTGGGTTTGAACAAGACCGCCTGTCTGCGTGAGCGACCGGCTACAAAAAGATGCCCCTGAGCGGGGCATCGATGTGATCTCGACAACGAATGCGCTGGAGAGGACTTGAACCTCCACGGCCCTAAGGCCACAAGGCCCTCAACCTTGCGCGTCTACCAATTCCGCCACCAGCGCGTGGGCCGCGGCATTGTAGCGCCGGCCCTCAAACGGGCGCGAGCTGCGCCTCGAGCGCAGGTCGCTCCGCTTCGAGCCAGCCGGGAAGCGCGAGCTTCGAGCCCAGCGACCCGGCGGGCTCGTCGACGTTGAGGCCGGGGCCGTCGGTGGCGAGCTCGAGGAGCAGCCCGTCCGGCATCCGCACGTAGACCGAGCGGCAGTACGTACGGTCGAAGACACGGGTCGGCCGCAGTCCGCTGTCGACCAGCTGCGCCCGCCACGCCTCCAGCGTGGCGTCGTCCGGGACGCGCCACGCCACGTGGTGCGTGACGCCGGTGCCGTAGATCCCGACCTCACGGAAGGGCGGCAGGAACCGCAGCGGCGAGTCGTCGTCGAGCAACCCGCGGTAGAGACCGGCGTCGCCGTACGCGTAGACGTGGGTGAGCGCCAGGCGACTGCCCGGCTGGAGCTCGAGCTTCAGTCCGTCCGGATCCTCGATGCGCTCGACCCGCCGATGTTTGGGCAGCTCGAGCCCGATCGTCTCGACGAGCCCGCGCCCGAGCCGTCCGCGCCCCGTACGCCGCCATTCCAGGAAGGTGAGGAGCGCGCCGGGAGCCCCGTCGTCGTCGCCGAGGTAGAGGTGGTAGGCGCGGGGGTCGTCGTAGTTGACCGTGCGCTTGACGAGCGTGAAGCCGAGCTCGCGGTAGAAAGCGACCGTGCGCCGCGCGTCCGAGCACACGGCCGTGACGTGGTGCAGGTCGGTGAGGCGCACACGGTTAATCTACGGCCCGTGCGGGATGTCTGCGCTCTGGCAGTCGACGCGGCCCTCGCCGCCGGTGCGTCGTACGCGGACGCGCGGTCCGTCCTCCGGCGCTCGCAGGCAGTGCAGACGAAGAACGGCCAGGTCGAGACGGCCGACGATCGCGAGACCGAGGGCATCGGCGTTCGCGTGCTCGTCGACGGCGCCTGGGGCTTCGCCTGCGACCGCAGGCTGACGGACGAGGGCGCGCGAGACGCGGCTCGGCGCGCCGCCGAGTTCGCGCGGGCTGCGGGCAGCTCGGGCCGGAAGCTCGCGCCCTGTGACGCCTGCCCGTGGCCGGTACGCGACGCCGGTCGAGCTGGACCCGTTCGCCGTCTCGCTCGCCGAGAAGGTAGCGCTCTGCCTGCGCGCCGAGGAGTCGATGGCGCACCCGGACGTGACGATTCGCTCCGCGGCCGTCCGGGCGCGGCGCGAGCACAAGCTCTTCCTCTCCTCGGACGGCGCCGAGCTCGAGCAGGAGCTCGTCGAGTGCGGCGGCGGAATCGACGCGATCGCCATCGCCGACGGGATCTACCAGCTCCGCTCCTACCCGAGCGCGCACGGAGGCTCGAGCGCACAGGCGGGCTGGGAGCATGTCGAGGCGCTCGGGCTCGAGCGCGAGGGCCCGCGGGTCGCCGAGCAGGCCGTCGCGCTGCTCACCGCCGACGAGTGCCCGGCCATGGAGACGACGATCGTGATCGACGCCGAGCAGATGCAGCTCCAGGTGCACGAGTCCGTCGGCCACCCGACCGAGCTCGACCGGGTCTACGGCACCGAGGCCTCGTACGCAGGCACGAGCTTCCTCAAGCCCGCGGACCTCGGCTCGCTGCGCTACGGCTCGGAGCTGATGAACGTCACGGCCGACCCGACGACCCCGCGCGGCCTCGGCAGCTTCGGCTGGGACGACGAAGGAGTGCCCGCCCAGCCGGAGGCGATCGTCTCCGGCGGCGTCCTGAGCGCGTTCCTCAGCTCCCGCGAGACGGCGGCGCAGATCGGCTCGGGCGCCGGCGGCTCGATGCGGGCGGACGGCTGGAGCCGGATGCCGCTCGTGCGGATGACCAACCTCCATCTGGAGCCGGGCGAGGGCACGCTGGAGGAGCTGATCGCAGGCGCCGGCGAGGGGATCTACCTGGAGACGAACAAGAGCTGGTCGATCGACGACAAGCGGCTCAACTTCCAGTTCGGCACGCAGATCGCCTGGGAGATCGTCGGCGGCCGCCTGGGGCGCATGCTCCGCGACGCCACGTACACGGGGGTCACGCCGGTCTTCTGGGGTTCGCTGGACGCCGTCGCCGGGCCGGACGAGTGGCGGCTGAACGGCCTGACGAACTGCGGCAAGGGCCAGCCGGGTCAGCACGCGCATGTCTCGCACGGCGCAGCGCCCGCGCGCTTCCGCAACGTCCGGGTCGGTGTCCGCTCGTGAGCGGCCGGGCGGGCGCCGCTATCGGCACACAATCGGCACAGGCAGGTGACTGTCTCGTGCGCTTTCGGCCGGTATCGTCCCGATCGAGGGAGGCGGGTGTGAGCCCCACCCGGGTGGGGGGCGTGGGCGGCGTGGGCGTCCCCCCGGCCGAAAAGGACATGTCCCGATGAGGTCGGGCGCTCGAGCTGGCCGAGCGTGCGCTGGGGGCGGTCGAGGGCGACGAGGCGGAGGTGCTCGTCCAGACGGAGCGGTCCGGTCTCGCGCGGGCTGCCTCGTCGCAGGTGCACCAGCCGACGCTGATCGAGAACACGAGCGTCACGATCCGGGTCGTTCGGGACGGAAGGGTCGGCGTCGCCGGAAGCAACCGCACCGCGGACGACCAGCTGCGAACGCTTGCACGCCGCGCCCAGGAGATTGCCGAGAACGCACCGGCCGATCCTCACTTCCCGGGACTCGCGCAGCCGGCCCAGCTACCTGCGGTGGAGGGCTTCGACGAGGAGACGGACGCGCTCGGCGCGGGCGATCTGGCGCGGCTTGCGACGGCCGCGATCGGCGCGGTCGGCGACCTCGACTTCTACGGCTACGTCACCAGTGGGACGACCGAGCTCGCGCTCGCGACGACCGCCGGCATCCGGAGCTCGCAGCGGCTCACCGACGCGCGGGCGGTGGCGATCGCCGCGGCTGACGATGCGTCGGGATATGCCGAGCGGTGCGGCTGGGCCGTGGGCGACGTCGATCCGGCGGCCGTGGGCCGCGAGGCCGGCGAGAAGGCAACCAGGACTCGCGGCGCGGGCGAGGTCGAGCCGGCGCCGTACCGGGCGGTGCTCGAGCCCTACGCGTTCGCCGAGCTCCTGCAGATGTTCGCGTACGACGCATTCAACGGGCTCTCGCTCGTCGAGGAGCGCAGCTTTCTGTCGGGCCGGCTCGGGGAGCGGCTCTTCGACCGGCGGGTCTCGATCGCGGACGACGCGCTCGATGCAGCGGGCCTGCCCAAGGCCTTCGACTTCGAGGGGACGCCGAAGCGGCGCGTCGAGCTCGTGCGCGCCGGCGTCGCCGAGGGTGTCGTCTGGGATCGCGCCGCGGCCGCAAGGGCCGGCAACGGCAGGGTCTCCACGGGCCACGCGCCGCCAACCGCATGGCGGGCGTACGGGCCGATGCCGTTCGCGCTCTCGGTCGCCGGCGGTGAGGCGCGCTCGACGGACGAGCTGGCCGAGCTCGTCGGCGACGGGATCTACGTGACGCGGCTGCACTACCTGAACATCGTCGAGCCGCGCCGGGGCGTGATCACGGGCATGACGCGCGACGGCACGTTCCGGATCCGCGGCGGGAAGGTGGCGGAGCCGCTGGTCAACCTCCGCTTCACCGTCGCCGTGCCGGAGCTGCTCGCGGACATCCCCGGCCTGACCCGCGACCGTTCGCTCGTCGGCCAGACGGAGTACTACGACGAGCGCTACCCCACCGCGGCGCTCGTGCCGGCGATCGCGACCGGGCGCTTCAACATCACGGGCGTGGGCTCGCGGCCGGGGCTCTGACCGCCGCGTAGTCGACGACGCCGAGCCGTCGCGGCGCCAGCCCTCGCAGGCGCGGCGAGACGAGACGCGCATCGACGGCCCAGGCGAGCGGGACGACGGCCGCGTCCCGCTGGAGCTCGTCGTCGGCGCGCGCCAGCAGCGGCCCGCCGTCGCGTGCAGCGAGGGCGCGGCGGAGGGTGCTCGCCGGGCGCGAGCCCGCGGCGAGCCAGGGGCTGCGGCCGTCACGGGGCAGGAGCACCTGGCCGAGCAGCGCCTCGGGCTCGGGGTACGGCGCCAGGACCCGCCCGAACCAGGCATCGAGCGTGCCCGCGGCGAGCCGGGCCCGGAAGACTCCCGCCGGGAGCGGGTCGACCGCTGCGCCCAGCGACAGGTCGCGCCACTGGGCGACGGCGAGGTCGGCGCCGTAGACGAGATCGGGGTCGTCCGGGACCGCGACGCGGACGGCGACCGGAGGGAGCGAGCCGAGCACTCGGCGGGCCGCGCGGGCGGCCTGGGCGCCGCCCTGGGTCGAGGCCCGCGCGGTCAGGCCGTAGGCGGCCGAGGCCGAGAACTCGGGCACGAGCGCCTCGTAGCTCTGCCGGTCGGCCGTCTGCCAGAAGACGCGACGCACGGCCGGCTTGCCCGCGAGCGATCCGCCGCGCATCCGGAACGCGACGAGATCGACCCCCAGAAGCGGCTGGACGCGCACCATTCCGGCAAGCGCAGGGTCGAGCCGGGCGGCGCGAATGTCGCCGAGCGCGACCGGCGCTTCGTCGAGCTCCCCGCGACGAAAGGCCGCCGCCGCTGCATGAGGCTCCATCCGCGTGAACACGAGCCGTAGCCCCCGCCGGTCGGCGACGATCCGGCTCGCCGAGGCGGAGACGACCCTGAACGGCCCCGGTACGGAGGGCGGCGCCGCGGCGACCGCCGTCAGCGCGTACGGAAAGCGCCGCCACGGGTGGCGGAGGACAAGGTGGAGATCCTTCCCGCGTGCCTCGATCTGCGTTGCGTCGGCATAGAGCCAGGCCGAGGGCGCTCCCGGAAGCGACGCGGCGCGCCGGAGCTCCGCGGCGATCGCGGCCGTGTCCCGGCAGGTGAGGTCCCAGACCCGGTAGTCGGTGGTGCGTGGGAGCCCGCAAAGCCCCGGCTCGAGCGCCCCGCGGGCGTCCACCCGGAGCGGCGTCGAGTAGAGCGTCCGCGCGAGCTGGGTCTCGTCCCGTCCCTCGGCGAGCGCGGGATCGAGCGGCCAGCGCAGGTCGGCGAGCCCGATCCGGACGACCCCGGGCGGACCGGTACGCACGGGCACGCGAGCGGTCGGGCGCGACGAGCCGCACCCCGCAGCCGCGAGCACGGCGAGGCCGAGGAGCGCGAGGCGCCGCCCGGTCACGTCCGCTACTTGAGGAGGTGGAAGAGACCGATCGTGTCGAGGAAGAAGATGGCCGCGACGACGACGGTCAGGCGGGTCAGGTTGCGCTCGACGATGTGCGTCCCGCCCTGTGACTGCGGGGTGAAGCCCAGGCCGCCCATGCCGGCGTCCCGCCCCGAGTGCATCAGGATGAGCGCGATCAGACTGACCGAGACGAGGACGTGGAAAACGGCGAGCGCCTGGAGCATCGCGCCAAGGGTAGCAACGCCCGTTGGTACCCTCGGCCCGTGGCGGACGCCGAGGCGCACGAGCGGATCCAGAAGCTCCTCGTCACCGGCGACAACCGGCTGAAGCAGGGCGTGGACGCCGCCAAGGTGCGGGCGAGCTACGAGCGGGCGCTGGAGATCGCGCGCGAGGCCGGACTCGAGGAGCGGGTGCGGCCGCTCGTGGAGCTCAGGCTGGCCGACCTCGACAGGCTCGCAGCAGGACCTCCTCCACCCGGCGCGCCTGCTCGTTGACGTCGTGTGCCTCGGCGGCCTCCCTCGCCGCCGGGTTCGGGCACGGGAGTGCCGCGGCAACACGCAGACCCTCTGCGATCGAGCGCTCGTCCATCGGGTCGACGAGAACACCCGCGCCGGGGAGGACGAACTCGGGCGGGCCGCCGATTCGGGTGGCGACGACGGAGCGGCCGCAGGCGAGCGCTTCCAGCAGCGCCTGGCCGAACGGCTCGATCAGGCTCGGCCCGCAGACGACGCGGCCCGACGCGATCAGGGTCGGGATCTCGTCGTGTGCGACGCGGCCGAGCACACGGACACCGGGCAGCTCTTCGAGCCTGGGGCGCAGCGGCCCGTCGCCGGCGAACGTGAGCGTCCCCGCGCCGAGCTGCCCGAACGCGCGGGCGAGCCGCAGCACGTTCTTCCGCTCGCTGAGCGCGCCGATGCAGAGGTAGCGCGGCCCGTCGTCGGGCGCGGGCGCGACCGCGAAGCGCTCGAGGTCGACGCCACAGTCGATCACCTCGGTCTTGCCGACGGCCTCGGGCACCTTGCCCTCGAGCTCGCGCCGGAGGTAGTCGGAGACGGCGACGACGGCGGCCGCCCGCCGCACGACGTAACGCGTCGCAGCCGCAACCCCCGGCAGCGCGCCGACGTTGCGCACGTCCCGGCCGTGTGCCGTGACGACGAGCGGTGCGCGAGATGCAAGCGCGGCGGCGAGTCCGCTCGGGACGAGGAAGTGCGCGTAGACCACGTCCGGCTCGAACGTGCCGGCGGCCGCGCGGGCGCGCCTCAGCAACGTTGCGTACCGGCGCTTGCCTCCCGAGCGAGAGTCGAGCACGGCCCGCTCGATCGTGTGCCCGCGGCGCGCGAGCGCCAGTTCCATCCCGCGCACGAAGACTCCCAGATCGGGGTCGGCCGGGCCGGGATACATCTGGGAGACGAGCAGGATGCGCACGAGGGCAGCGTGGCACACGGGCGGGAAGGCCCGCGGCTTGACTGCTGTCCGAGGCTGCAAGGACAATCGGCGTATGAGGTGGGGTCCTGCGCTGGTCGCGCTGCTGCTAGCCGGTGTTCTGGCCGGCCAGGTCCAGGGGGCCGAGCGCGTCTTCCCCGGGAACAACGGGAAGCTCCTGCTCATCGCGCCGAGGGGCGGAGGCAACCAGCTCTTCGCCACGTCGACCGCCTGGAGGACGGCGACTCAGCTCACCAGGCTCAGAGTCGCCGGCGTGCAGTCGCCGCAGGCCTCTGCCAGCGGCGCGCGCATCGTGTTCAACCGCTGCTCGACCGCGTCGGCGTGCGACGTCTGGGTCATGAACGCCAACGGGAGCAAGGCCCGCGCGTTGACGCGCACCGGACAGGACTTCAGCCCCGCCTGGTCTCGCGACGGCACGCGGATCGCGTTCTGGCGCTGCCCATCGCCCGTCGACCTGCCGGCTGTCGGTCGTCAAGGCCGGCGGAGGAGCGGTGCGTGCGCTCGCGGCAGGCACCGGGCCCCGAGTACGGCGGCAGCGGCTTCTCCTGGTCGGCCGACGGCAAGCGGATCGCCTTCTCCCGCAACGACGGCACGTCCGGGCCCGGCTCGCAGCCGACAGCCGACATCTTCACCGTCGGCTCCGCAGGCGGCGGCCAGAGGCAGCTGACCAAGACGCGCGACGCGGACGACGTGAACCCGGTGTATTCGCCGAACGGGAAGCGGATCGCCTGGGAGCTCCGCGATCACGAGGACCCGCATCCCGGCGGATGCAGCCATGCCGTGCCGGCGAACGAGTCTCAGGAGATCTGGGCGATGAACGCCGACGGCTCGAGGGCGTTCGCCCTGACCTCCCATGCGCCGCCGTGCGACTTCGCGCCGGCCTGGTCGCCGAGCGGCAAGAGGATCCTGTTCGGGCAGTCGAACTCCGCCGTCCGCAGCCCTCCGGGGCTGGTCGCACTGTCGACGATGAACGCCGACGGCGGCGATCAGCGGGTGCTCGTCCCCACGACCCGCGGCCCGGTCAACGGGGTCTGGTCTCCGAACGGGGGCACGGTCGCGTTCACCGGCGCCCAGCCGGCCGGCGTCTACGTGGTACGGGCCACGGGCGGCACGCCCGCTCGCGTGCGCAGCGCACCGGGTGGATCGACCGTCGTGGACTGGGCCCGCGCCCCGGTGCCGCTGTGCAAGAAGGGGCAGAAGAGCACGACGAAGAAGCCCTGTCGCAAGGCGTAGGCGAGGCGCCGGACGCGGCCCGCGCCGGGCCGGCAGATGTCACGCACTCGGCACAGTCCGGGCACAGACACGTCACACTTCTCGAGCTACGCTAAAACGTGGGTGGTGGGTTGGGGTGCCCCGGCGGCTGGGCCGCCCAGCGCGTCAGCGCGAGTCGTACATCCCCCACTCCCCGCGCAGCAGCTCGCACACCTCGCCGACCGTGCACCGCGACCGGAGCGCCTCGCGGATCGGCGGCAGCAGATTCCCCTCCCCGAGCGCCACGCGACGCACCTCCGCGAGCGCCCGCGCCGCCTCCTCCGCATTGCGCTCCGCGCGCACCCGCGCCGTGCGCTCGAGCTGACGCTGCTCCGCGGCCGGGTCGATGTGCAGCAGCTCGATCTGCTCCTCCTCGGCCTCCTGGAACCGGTTGACGCCGACGATCACGCGCGCGCCGGACTCGACCTCCTGCTGGTAGCGGAACGCCGACTCCTCGATCTCGCTCTGCACCCAGCCGCGCTCGATCGCCTCGACCGCGCCGCCGAGCTCGTCGATCCGCTCGATCAGCTCCCACGCGCGCTCCTCCAGCTCGAGGGTCAGCGCCTCGATGAAGTACGCGCCGCCGAGCGGGTCGGCCGTGTCCGTGCCTCCGGCCTCGTTGGCGAGGATCTGCTGCGTGCGGAGCGCGATCCGGGCCGAGTGCTCGGTCGGCAGCGCGAGCGCCTCGTCGAAGCCGTTCGTGTGGATCGACTGCGCGCCCCCGCAGACCGCCGACAGCGCCTGGATCGCGACGCGCACGACGTTGTTCTCCGGCTGCTGCGCGGTCAGCGTCGAGCCGCCCGTCTGCGCGTGGAAGCGGAGCGCCAGCGACTTCGGGTTCGACGCGCCGAAGCGGTCGCGCATGATCCTCGCCCACAGCCGCCGCGCCGCGCGGAACTTCGCCACCTCCTGGAAGAAGTGGTTGTGCGCGTTGAAGAAGAAGGAGAGCCGCGCGCCGAAGTCGTCCGGCGAGAGCCCTGCATCGACGGCCGCACGGCAGTACGCGATCCCGTTGGCGAGTGTGAAGGCCAGCTCCTGCACCGCGGTCGAGCCCGCCTCGCGGATGTGGTAGCCGGAGATCGAGATCGTGTTCCAGTGCGGGATCCGCTCCGCGCAGTACGCGAACAGATCCGTGGTCAGCCGCATCGACGGCTGCGGCGGGAAGATGTAGTTCCCGCGCGCGATGTACTCCTTGAGGATGTCGTTCTGGACGGTGCCGCGCAGCCGCTCGCCCGGCACGCCCTGGCCCTCGGCGACGAGCTCGTAGAGCAGGAGCAGCAGCGCGGCCGGCGCGTTGATCGTCATCGACGTCGAGACCTCGCCGAGCGGGATCCCGTCGAACAGCAGCTCCATGTCGGCGAGCGAGTCGATCGCGACGCCGGTGCGGCCGACCTCGCCCAGCGCGCGCGGGTCGTCGGAGTCGTAGCCGAGCTGCGTGGGCAGGTCGAACGCGACCGACAGGCCCGTCTGCCCGCGCTCGAGCAGGTAGCGGAAGCGGCTGTTCGTCTCCTCCGCCGATGCGAAGCCCGCGTACTGGCGCATCGTCCAGGGTCGGCCGCGATACATGTCCGGGTAGGGCCCGCGCGTGAACGGAAAGCTGCCCGGGCGGCTCGAGCTCGAGCCCTTCGACGTCGTGAGCGTCGTAGACGGGCTCGAGCTGGATCCCGGAGTCGGTCCGCCGGTCGTCGGTCGCCGCCACGGATCAATCGTACGTCCAACCGTCGTCGGGCTTCCGGCGCGCCGCGCACCGAGCGAGCGCCGCTGCACTAGGGTCCGACGCATGCGCGTGACCGTTCGCCTCTTCGCCGGCCTGCGCGAGAGCGCGGGCTGGTCGCAGCGCGAGCTCGCCGGAGTGGCGCGCGTGGCCGACGTCTGGCCAGCGCTCGACCTGGGCGACGAGCCCGCCGGGCTGGCGGTGGCCGTCAACCGCGAGTACGCCGACCGCGACCGCGAGCTGGCGGACGGGGACGAGGTGGCGTTCATCCCGCCCGTCTCGGGTGGCGCGTTCAGGCTCAGCGAGGGGCCGCTCGACCTCTCCGCGGCCGTCGACGAGGTCCGTTCGGACCGATGCCGGGGCGATCGCGGTGTTCGTCGGCACGACCCGGGCCCGATCGCGCGGACGGACCGTGCTCCACCTCGACTACGAGGCGTTCACCGAGATGGCCGAGCGGGTCATGGCCGATCTAGCCGCCGAGCTGAAGCGCCGTTACGCGCTGCACGAGATCGCGATCCACCACCGCGTCGGCCGCGTGGAGATCGGCGGCACGAGCGTCGTGATCGCGGTCTCGGCCGCTCACCGCGCCGACGCTCTGGCCGCCTGCAAGGACGCGATCGACACGCTCAAAGAGACCGTGCCGCTGTGGAAGAAGGAGGTCTACGAGGGCGGCGAGGAGTGGATCGGGACGGGCTCGTGACCGCGACAGACCGTGCGCTTGCGGCTACCGTGAGACCGTGGAGCCGCTGACCCACCCCGAGCCGCAGCGCGACTACGAGCCGATCCAGCCCGGCGGCGGGCTCCGCGCCCTGCTGCGCAAGATCTGGGCGCCGCTGGCGTTCCTCGGCGGGCTCGCGCTCAAGTTCGGCTTCGTGTTCCTCAAGTTCGCCGCCCTCTTCGTGGCGATCGGCGGCTACGCGTTGCTGTGGGGCTGGCAGTTCGGGGTCGGCATCGTCGCGCTGATCCTCGTCCACGAGATGGGCCACTACGTCGAGGCGCGGAGACTCGGACTCCACCCGTCGCTGCCGATGTTCATCCCGTTCTTCGGCGCCTTCGTCGCCTTCCGCAACACCGATCCCGTGGCGGCACGCACGCGTGGCGCTGGCCGGCCCGGCCGTGGGCGGGATCGGGGCTGCGGCCATGCTCGCAGTCGGCGAGACGACGAACTCCGATCTGCTCCGCGCGCTTGCCTACTTCGGCTTCCTGCTCAACCTCGTGAACATGATCCCCGTGGGGATCCTCGACGGCGGTGCGATCCTGCGCTCGACCCGCTGGCTCTATCACGGCGGAGGGCAGAACCGGGCGGTCGCGATCGGCGTCGCCTCGGTCGCCGTGGCGGCATTGCTCGTCCTGGGCATGGTCGCGGCGCACGTCCCGCAACACCGCCTCTGATGCACGACCGCGAGGTCTTCTCCCGCCTCGACGGCGACCTCGAGGCGCGCGTCGAGCGGATCGCCGACGAGTTCAGGCGGGGCTTCGAGGCGGTCGACCGGATCGACCGGCCGGCGGTGACGATCTTCGGCTCGGCACGCGTCGCGGAGAGCGGCACCGACTACGCGGCGGCGCGCACGGTCGGGCGGCTGTTCGCGGAGGCCGGCTGGGCGGTGGTCACGGGAGGCGGCCCGGGAATCATGGAGGCGGCCAACCGGGGCGCGCAGGACGCCGGCGGCCTCTCGGTCGGCTTCAACATCGAGCTGGCGCACGAGCAGGGGCCGAACCCGTACCTCGACATCTCGCTCACGTTCAACCACTTCTACGCCCGCAAGACGATGTTCGTGAAGGCCGCCGAGGGCTTCGTCATCTTCCCGGGCGGCTTCGGGACGCTGGACGAGCTCTTCGAGTCGCTGACGCTGATCCAGACCGGCAAGGTGCTGCATTTTCCGGTCGTCCTGTTCGACCGTGACTACTGGGACGGGCTCGCCGGCTGGACGCGCGAGCGCGTGCTGGCCGAGGGGAAGGTGTCGCCGGACGATCTGGAGCTGCTGCACCAGTCGGACGATCCCTTCGAGGCCGTGCGGCTGGTGCTCGACAGCTACGGGCGGACACAGGCTCGGTAGCGGATCCCCCGGCAGAGCGACCCGTGTCACGAAGGTGTGACGGACCCGGACAGACGCACGTTCGAAGAGCGTCAGGTGGAAGCGGCCGCTGGCCGCGAAGGCAAGCGATGGTTCCCGCCGGAAATCGTCATGCCTCGGCGAAGCCGAGGCGGAGTTCCGGCGGCCTAGCGCGTTGTGCCGAAGCCGAAGTCGAGGATCCGCCGCGCGTCGGCGAACGCGTCCTCGGAGTGGAGAACGACCGCGATCAGCTTGACGCCGTTGCGATTCGCCGATGCGACGAGGCAGTGCCGGGCGATCGTCGTCCAGCCGGTCTTGATCCCGTTCGCGCCCGGATACGTTCCCAGCAGCCGGTTCTTGCTCAGGTA
Source organism: uncultured Actinomycetes bacterium (assembly GCA_963773175.1). GTDB lineage: Bacteria > Actinomycetota > Thermoleophilia > Gaiellales > Gaiellaceae > CAVZAC01. Next base: position 142,593 of record CAVZAC010000001.1, on the reverse strand, counting down.
GAGCTTGGCGTAGGTGGGAGCCGCCCACGGCACTTCCTTCCGGCGCGTTCTCACGATCTCCCGGAAGCGGGGGTTCTCCATCGCGTACCGGGCCAGGATTGCCATGTCCCACGCCGTCGAGTAGTTGTCGCGGTCGACCACCCCGGACGGCGTGGCGAAGTGCGTGTTTCGCATCCCGAGCGCATGGGCCTTGGCGTTCATGTCCGAGATGAACGCCGCGCGACTGCCGGCGCTCGCGATCGCCAGCGCGAGGGCGTCGTCGTTGCCCGAGAACACGAGGAGGCTGTAGAACAGCTTCCATGCGGGGACGCGCTCGTGGGGCCGCAGGCCCTCGCGGTTCGGCGCCGCCCGCGTCGCCTCCGGGCTCACTGTCACGAGCGTCCGCGGACGGAGGCGATCGAGGGCGAGGACGGCAGTCATGATCTTCGTCGTCGACGCGATCTCGTGTCGCTGATGCGGGTGGAACGTCCACAGCACGCGGCCCGAGCTCCCGTCGACGAGGATCGCCGCGCTCCCCGAGAGCGCCGGGTCGAACCGATGCCGGTAGAGCGGCGCGGAGCCGACGAGGAGACGGGGCCGGCGGCGCCGGGCGCTTGGGATGCGGTGCCGGCCGGTGGACCGGGGTACGCACGGGGGGCGGCGCCGGGCGGGCAGTTGGAGAACGGAGCACGGTCGCCGTGCGGTCGAGGAAGTGCCGCGCGGCCGGAACCGAGGCCGTGGCGACCAGCGCGACCACCGTCAGCGCGACCAGCACGGCGGCGGCGCGACCGGCGCGACGACGACGACGGCGGCGGCGGACGGGCTGCAGAACGGAGAGAGGCATCGGACTCATCGAGAGTAGCGCCCTACTATTCGGCCCATGAGGCTGCGCGACCTTCCCTCGGTGGACGAGCTCGCCCGGTGCGTCGACGACGCGCTCGCCGTCGACGCAGCCCGCACCGTGCTCGGGACAGGCCCGCGAGGAGATCCGGGCCGGCGGCGACCCGGGCGATCTGCCGGCACGACTCCGCGCCGAGCTCGACCACGCACGGCGGCCGAGCCTGCGGCGTGCGCTGAACGCCACCGGGGTGATCGTGCACACGAACCTGGGCCGCGCCCCGCTCGCGGCAGCCGCGCTCGAGCGCGTGCACGAGGTCGGCGGCTCGTACTCGAACCTCGAGTACGACCTCGAGGCGGGCGGCCGCGGCTCGCGCCAGCATCACGCGGCCGACGTCCTGCGGCGGCTGACCGGCGCCGAGGCCGCGCTCGTCGTCAACAACAACGCGGCCGCGGTGCTGCTCGCCGCTCGCTGCGCTGGCCGAGGGCCGCGAGGTGCTCGTCTCGCGCGGCGAGCTGATCGAGATCGGCGGACGGCTTCCGGATTCCGGACGTGCTCGCCCGCTCGGGCGCCCGGCTCGTCGAGGTGGGGACGACGAACCGCACGCGGGTCGCCGACTACGAGCGCGCGATCGGCCCCGAGACCGCCGTGCTCCTGCGCGTGCACCAGTCGAACTTCCGCATCGTCGGCTTCACCGAGCAGCCGACCGTCGCCGAGCTCGCGCAAGCGGCGCGGAGCCACGGAATCCCGCTCGTCGACGACCTCGGCTCGGGCGTGCTCGTCGAGCTGGCCGGCGAGCCGTCCGCGCGCGAGAGCCTCGGCGCGGGCTCGGACCTCGTCTGCTTCTCGGGCGACAAGCTGCTGGGCGGGCCGCAGGCCGGGATCGTCGTCGGCCGCGCCGACCTCGTCGAGCGGCTGCGCCGCCACCCGCTCCAGCGCGCGCTGCGCGCGGACAAGCTCACGATCGCAGCGCTGGAGGGAACGCTCGCGCTGTACCTCGACCCCGAGCGGGCGCTGCGCGAGGTGCCCGTGCTGCGGATGCTGCACGAGCCGCGCGGAGATCGGTGCGTGCACGGGCCGAGCGGCTCGCCGCGGCCGTCGGCGGCGAGGTCGAGGAGACGGTCGGCCGCGTCGGCGGCGGCGCGCTCCCGCTCGCCGAGCTGCCGAGCTTCGCGTGCGCCGTCGAGGAGCAGCTCGCGGCGCCGCTGCGCGCCCACGAGCCGCCCGTGATCGGTGTGGTCCGCGACGGCAGGCTCTTGCTGGACTGCCGAACGCTGACGGACGCGGAGGCGGGCGAGGTCGCGACAGCCGTCCTCTCATGCCGCTGACGGTCGGCACCGCCGGGCACATCGACCACGGCAAGACCTGGCTCGTCCGGGCCCTGACGGGCAAGGACACCGACCGGCTGCCCGAGGAGCAGGCGCGCGGAATCTCGATCGACCTCGGCTACGCGCCGCTCGACCTCCCCGACGGCCGGCGCCTGTCCGTGATCGACGTGCCCGGGCACGAGCGGTTCGTGCGCACGATGGTGGCCGGCGCGAGCGGGATCGACCTGTTCCTGCTGGTCATCGACGCCGGCGAGGGCGCCCGGCCGCAGACGCTCGAGCACCTGGCCGTCCTGCGGCTGCTGGCGGTCGAGCACGGCGTCGTCGCGGTGACGAAGTCGGACGCCGTCGACGCGGAGACGCTGGAGCTCGCTCTCGAGCAGGCACGTGAGCTGGTGCCGGGCGCCGAGGTCGTCGCCGTCAGCGCCAAGACCGGCGCGGGGCTCGACGAGCTCCGCGGCGCGCTCGCGCGCGCCGCCGACCGGTCGTCGACGCGGCGGCCCGGAACGGGCGCGACCCGGCTCTGGATCGACCGCGTCTTCACGCTGCGCGGGCATCGGCACCGTCGTCACCGGCACGCTCTGGTCGGGGTCGATCGGCGAGGGCGACGAGCTGCGGGTCGAGCCGGCCGGGCTCGACGTCCGCGTGCGCAGCGTCCAGGTGCACGACCGGCCCGGTCGAGCGCGCCGAGGCCGGGCAGCGCGTCGCCGTCGCGCTCCCCGGAATCGAGCGCGGCGAGACCTCGGCCGCGGCGACGCGCTCGTCGAGCCGGGAGCGTTCGCCGTCGACCTACCGGCTCGGTGTCGTCGCTCGAAGAGCTGGCGGAGATCCCGGCCGACGTGAAGGCGCACCTCGGCACCGCCGACGTGCGCGCCCGCGTCGTGCGCGCGGGCCGATTCGCCCAGCTCCGGCTCGCCGAGCCGGTGGTCGCCGCCCGCGGCGACCGCGTCGTGCTGCGCACCGACACGACCGTGGGCGGAGCTCTCGTGCTCGATCCGTCGCCGCCGCGCGCGCTCGACGCGGCCCGCCTGGAGCTGCTCGAGCACGGCGACTTGGCCGCGACCGTCCACGAGCCCGTGCCCGCACGGCGTTCCGGCACCTCGGCGAGCCCGGACGGCGTCGAGCGCGCGGGGGACTGGCTCTTCTCGCGCGCGTGGCGGGACGAGCTCCGCGCCGAGCTCGCGCGGCGGCTCGCGGCCGCCGACCCGCTCGACCCGGGCATCGACGCTCCTCCCGAGCCGTGGGCCGCGCGATCGTGCCGCTGCTCGGTCTCGAGCGGCGCGGCTCGCAGGCTGTACGCACCCGGGCACCGCGGCGTCGCTCGCGAACCCGCGAGGCGGCGGCGCGAGCCCTCGAGACGGAGCTCGGCGCCGCCGGAGCGAACCCGGTCCGGTCCACGACCGCGACCTCGCCGCGTTCCTCGAGCGCGACGGCCGGCTCGTCCGGCTCGGCGACGGGACGCGCGGTCGGCGCCGCGGCCTACGAGCTCGCCGGCACGGCGGTCCGGACGAGTGCGAGCGCCACGGGTCGATCACGCTCGCGCGAGCGCGCGACCTGCTCGGCGTCGGGCGCCGCGATCGGCGCAGCTCCTGCTGCTCGAGCGACTGGACGCAGACGGCGTAACGCGGCGCACCGGCAACGAGCGCGTGCTCCGCCGCGCGTCGGGCGGCGCCCGGTAGGCCGACGGCGCTTCGAAGGGTCGCGAGGGCCTGGTCCGTGTGAGTCGCGCATCTGATGAGCGGCCCGCGGCCGTGCGTGGCTCGGCCCGGTGCCGTCCCGACGGTAGCCTCAGCACCGGAGCGGCACGGGCCTGGTGGCCCACCCGTCTTCCAAACCCGGTGAGGTCGTGTAACCCACGGCTGGCTCGGTTCGACTCCGGGCGGCTCGTTGCGCCAAAACCCGCTCGGGAGCGCAATCTCGACCTGTCGCGTCCGGGTCTGCCGCTCTCCGCTCAAGTCCGCCTGAAACCGCCATTCGCTGGCGCCCACTGGCGCGCAACTGGCGCGCACTCGCACTAAGAAGCTCTAACTGAATGAAGGGACCCGCTCCCGGCTAGCGAAGTCCGTCGGCATCCGTTGTCAAGCTCGGGGAGGGATGTCGATGCGGGCGAAGCCGTGGGAAGTGTCGGACGAGTTGTGGGAGCGGTTCGAGCCGCTGCTTCCTCGGAAGGAGCGGCGTTTTCGCTATCCCGGCCGGAAGCCGTTCGATGACCGGTTGGCGTTGCAGGGGATTCTGTTCGTGCTGCACACCGGGATCGGGTGGGAGCATCTGCCGCAAGAGCTCGGGTTCGGCTCCGGGATGACCGCGTGGCGAAGGCTGCGCGGCTGGCAGGCGGCAGGCGTGTGGGAGCGGCTGCACGAGCTGCTGCTGGCGGAGCTCCACGCCGCGGGTGAGATCGAGTGGTCGCGTGCGGTCGCGGACTCCAGTCATGTGCAGGCGAAAAAAGGGGCTCCCAGACCGGGCCGAGCCCGGTCGACCGGGGCCGTCGGGGCAGCAAGCACCATCTCCTCGTAGACGGCGGCGGGCTGCCGTTGGCGTGGACGCTCACCGGTAGCAACCGCAACGACATCACCCAACTGCTCACGCTGCTCGACCGGGTGCCCCCGGTACGCGGCCGCGTCGGCAGGCCCCGGCGACGGCCCGACATGCTGCTCGCCGACCGCGGCTACGACCACGACACGCACCGCCGGCTCGTATGGAAACGCGGGATCAAGCCGGTGATCGCTCGCCGACAGACCCCCCACGGCACCGGCCTGGGCCGTCACCGCTGGGTCGTTGAGCGCACCTTCGCCTGGCTCCACAACCGGCGCCGCCTGCTCGTCCGCACAGACCGCCAGCACGAAACCCACGAAGCGCTACTCGCCCTCGCCTGCTGCCTCATCTGCTGGCGCCGACTCGAGGCCTCATTCAGTTAGAGCTTCTAAGTCGGCCTTGCCGCTCTTGACGCCGCGTGCCGCGACCTCCGCGAGCGCGTCGCGTCCGAGCGCCTCGAGCACCGCGGCGAGGGACGCACCGCCTCCGCCTCCGTGCTCCCCTCAAGCGCGGCCAGGTGGGAGGCGACGAGCATCACCTCGGCGATCGGCGCGTCCGTCTCGGTGGCGTAACGGCCGGCCCAGCGTGCCGCGGCACGCGCGTACTTCACCGGCCACGCCTCGCGGACGAGCAGCGTCAGGGTCGAGCGCGTCCTCGAGCGACACCTTCGGGATCTCGGTGGCGGCGGCCCACGCGGCGCCGAGGTCGCGCCGCCGGAGGGCGCGCTTGAAAATCGCGTGAGGGTGGCCCTGGCTCGTCACGTTCCGAGGGGCCGGAGCGCGCGAGTCTAGTCGGCGCCTCGCAGCCGGTGGCCCATCCGAAGGCCAGTCGAGTAGAGTCTCCGCCCGGACGAATCGAGGAAGGGGTCAAATGGGAACGGCAGGCTGGGAGCGCTGGGCGCCGCTGAGCGGCATCGTCTTCGTGGCTCTCGCCATCCCCACGCTCTTCTTGCCGGCGAAGGCTCCGCCCGGCGATGGCGCGCCAGCCGAGAAATGGCGGCCTTCGTCCAGGATCACCGCAGCGCCTACCTGGTCTCGATGTGCTTCTCCGGACTCGCGGTCGTCGCCTTTCTCTTCTTTCTCGGGTATCTGGCGACGCGATTGCGCGGAGCGGGCCAGGACTGGTTCGCCGCGGTGGCCTTCGGCGGTGGGCTCGTCACGGCCGCGGTGTGGTACGTCTGGCTTTCGTTCCAGGGGGTGCTCGCGTGGACGTCGGCCGATGGGCTCCCCCGGCGGTGGTGAAGACGCTGCTTGCGGCCGCCGACTTCGCATTCCCCTTCCCGGTGGCCACGCTGGTCGCCGCAACCTCGCTCGCGGCTTGGCGTTCGGCGATCTGGCCGAAGTGGCTCTCGTACGTCGGACTCATCGGCGCGGTCTGGCTTCTGATTGGGGGAATCGCCTTGGCAAAGAACGGTTTCTTTGCCCCGACGAGTGGCGCTCGTCTGACCGGTTGGGGGTTCTTCTTTCTTTGGGTGCTCGCGGCGAGCGTGGCCCTTCTGCGGGCGCCGAAGGAACGTGCAATCCAACAATCAGGATAAGAGGGGCCAGGCGGCGAGCCGGGAACGCCTCCGCGCGGCAGGGTGCTTGCCCCCGCACCCGGCCCCAGCGTTGAGTTCCGCATCCTGGGGTCCGCCCGAGGTCGTCGAGCAGGGTCGTGTGCTCACGCTTGGTGGGTCGAGACAGCGGACGCTTCTCGCCTTGCTGCTCACATCGGCTCGGCGCGTTGCTCGCTGTCGCCGAGCCGCTCGCGCGACGCCCCCGCGTGAAGCCATCCTCGCCCGCCTGCTGCGTGACGACCGCGAGCTGGCGGACGCAAGCGCTGCGCTCGCTGGACATCGTGAAGCCCTTGCCGAGCGAGGCGTCCCGTCCCGCGTCGCCGCCTTCACCACACTGGAACCGGGAGCCGACGCCGTCCGACTCGCCGAAGAGCACGATGTCGACCTCATCCTGACGGATGCAGACTGGGGCCTGATCGAGGGTCGCATTGCCGAGGACCTCCGGGTCGTCCTCGAACGAGCGCCCTGCGACGTAGCGGTGCTCGTCGGGAGCGGTCAGATCGCAGCGGGGCCGATCGTGACTCCCTTTGGAGGCGTCGAGCACGACTGGCCCGCGATCGAACTCGCCGCCTGGCTCGCGCAGTCTCTCGACACCACGCTGCCGACTCCTCGGCACCGAAGGCAGACCCAGCTCTCGGACGCCGCGACGCGAGCCGGCTCCTCGCCCGCGCCTCCCTCCTGGTGCAGCAGGTGGTCGGAACAGTCACCGAGCCGGTTCTCGTCCCCGCCGGCGAAGAAGGCGTCCTCGAGGGGGCGCGTGACGCCCGTCTGCTCGTCATCGGCCTGTCAGACCGCTGGCGGACAGACGGCATCGGCCCGGCGCGTCTCGCGGTCGCTGCAGGATCCGAGGCGCCGACCCTGTTCGTACGCCGCGGCCTCCGGCCGAGCGGCGCCGCCCCGAACGAGACGCTGACCCGCTTCACATGGACGCTCGGATCTCACCTGACCCAGGCATCTGAGTGAACGTCTAGCGCACGAGCACAGGGGGCCCGGTGCGCGAGCCTCCAGGCGCTTGGTACCGACATCGGGTACTGACCTCACTAGGCCAGGGCGCACCGGGACGTACTGAAGCGGGCGCGATGCGTCCGCTTGAAACCGCGCAACGTGGCGATCGACGGCGGCTTCATGGCTTACCAGGGCTGCGCCCCTAGGCGCTGCGTTGCGCGGCTGACGCCGGGCGTTGCTCGGTTACGGGAGCGATGCTTCCCAGCGCGAGACGGTGTACGGGACGCCGACGGGTCCTCCGACCATGAAGATCGCCGTGCTCGTCGGCGGTTGCCCGGGCGGCGCGGAGCAACGCCGGATCGCGCACGAAGACGATCGTCCCGGCCGGCGCGTCGATCTCCTCGCCGTCGACCGTGAAGACCGCGTGTCCGGTCATCACGGCGAAGAGCTCCTGGTGGCCGTTCGTCTGGTTCTCCTCGTCGTCGGCCTCGTGATGCTCTTCGATCATCTCGTCGCCGGCGTTTCCGGTCGCGGCGTTGACGCCGAACGCCTGGACGTCGAAATGGCGACGGACGAGATGGAACGCGCAGTCGTTGATGTCCGGGTTCCCGGGGTCGACCTCGGCCAGGGTGTCCACGTCGGCCAGGCGGACGGAGCCGTACGGTGCGGTGCGGGGATCGCTCATGGCGCCGATACTGCCACATTCGCGCTCACACGCCGTCGAACCGGACCGTCACCTGCATCGCGACGTTGCCGCGGATCGCCCGGCAGACGGGGCAGTGCTCCGTGGCATCGTCCGCAGGCCGGCCCGGCCCGACGGGGTCCGCACGCGCCCGGGCGGAACACGAGCGCGATTCGGCGGACCCCGTCCGGGCCTATGGCCCAACCCGCTTCGGGCTCACAGCTCGCCGATCACGACCGTGACCGACTGTTGCGCCTGCGTCGCTGCGGCCCAGACCCAGTTCCCGGCCTGCTTCGCATCGATCAGGCACGTCCCTGCAGCCGTGAAGCTCACGACACCGCCCGCAAGTGTGCAGACGTTGCTGCTTGCCGGATCGATCGTGATCGCGGCCGGCAACCCGGAGGTCGCCGACGCCGTCGGCGTGTAGCTCACACCCGCGGCCGCCACCACCGGCGACGGGTTCGCCGACGTGAACGTGATCGTCTGGCCCCATCGGCCACCCCGTGCCCGGTAGAGCATGCAAGCGCGTTGGCTCGCGAACGGAGTCAGGTTTGCGCGTACGAGGTGCGTCCAGCCGTTCCTCTGGCACATCGGCGCGACGGTGGAGTGGCTGCCGCGAGCAAGGGCAGCCGCCGGAAGAACCGCAGCAAGCGCCGTCACAACGCACGCGACGTGTAGCCCGAGTCGTATCCGGCGAGACCGGCGATATCGATCCGATCATTGCGACTCTCCTCCTTGGTTTCTCGCGCTGACCGCACGGTCGGCACGTCGAGTACGTCATCGAGAAAGGGGCGCGTTCGCGCAGGAGGGTCCTCGCTCGACCGACCGTCGTGAGCGCACCCAACCCCGCAGACGGATCCAAGGGGCATTCGTCGAAACCGGCATCCCCCCAAAGGGCCAAATTAGGCGGGGGCGCTCGAATAGCCTTCAGGTGTGCGGAGGGTCCTTGTGACGGGCATGTCAGGCACGGGCAAGTCAACCGCGTTGATGGAACTTGCGAAACGCGGCTTCCAGGTCGTCGACACCGACGAGGAACCTTGGAGCGAGTGGTCGGACGAAGACGGCGGGTACGTCTGGCGCGAGCATCTCCTTGCGGAACTTCTGTCTCGCAACGACGGAGCGACGCTCTACGTCTCAGGAACCGTCTCGAACCAGGGTCGCTTCTATTCGCTGTTCGACGCGGTGGTTCTGTTGAGTGCGCCCGTCGACGTGCTCCTGCGCCGTATCGAGAGCCGGACGACCAACGACTATGGCAAGACCGATGATGAGCGTGCGCTCATCCTCAGTCACGTCGAGGAGGTCGAGCCGTTGCTCCGCGCCACGTGTACGCACGAGATCGACGCGGCGCAGCCGATCGGCGACATCGTTGCGCAGCTCGTCGAGATCGGGCGCGGCGCGCAGATCTGAATCGCGACGGGGATGGACGCCTCAGGGAGGAAGTGAAGCGGCCGGCGACCGCTTCGTCGGTTCCGACGTTGGCCCCAGCGGCGTGCAGCCCGTTACGCGTCCCGGGAAGAGGCCGAACAGGCGCCGCCGGCGACGCGGAACCGGGTGCGCCGCCAAGGGATCGTTCTTCCGAGACTGCGCATGATCCGCGAGGCGACGGCTGACGGCCTCGCGCTCGAGATCGGCCTGGTGCTCCCTGCCCAGCATGCGGAACGTCTCGTCCACGGTCCCTCCTTCGTCGCGCCCGGCCACAGGCTCGAGACCTGCGAGAGCGCATCTCTTCCGCTTTCGCACCTGGAACGGGCCTGCGATCGAATTGGAGGGCAAGCCGGTCCGTGGGGCAATCCCAAGTAGTTGGGATCTTCGTGCGGATCGTCACGCGGTATGATCGACGGGTGGCTACCGTGCGCGAGCGGGGAGCCTGCCGGGAGCGACTCGAGCGACTGAGCGACTCCAGCCTCGACTGCGAGACGATCAGACGTGAAGCGATCGCCGAGCTCCAGCGCGTCATCGGCTTTGATCGTTGGTGCTGGTCTCTGGCCGATCCGGACTCGCTGATTCCACTCGGAGCGGTCGCCGACCATAACTACGGGCCGGCGGTTCCCCGTGTGCTCGAACTCGAGTACTCGGGCGACGAGTTTGCGTCAAAGCACGTCCTGGCCCGCGGGCCGAATTCGGCGGCCACTCTGAGCACCGAGACGCGCGGCGACCTCGCGCGGTCGCCGCGCTGGGACGAGGCCATGCGGCCGGCCGGCATCGGCGATGTCGCGGTGGCCGCCTGCCGCGACCCACTCGGGTGCTGGGGATGGATCGAGGCCTACCGCGACAGCGCCGATAGCCCGTTCGAGGAGCAGGACCTGGAGCTCCTCGCGAAGCTCGGGCCTGGCCTCGGCTCCGCGCTTCGCCACAGCCTCATGCGGGAGAGCGGTGGCAGCGTCTGCCCGCCGAGCGCGGCCGGAGTGATCGTGCTGGACGGGGAACTGCGGGTCGTAACCATGACGGCGAGCGCGCGCGCCTGGATCGAGGCCATGCCGTCGGCCCGCGTGTACGCCGCGTTCGGAATGCTCCCGGCCATGGTGTATCCGGCGGCCGCGATTGCCCGATCGCGGAACACCGCAGCCGGAGCCCACGCGCTCGAGCGTGCCGTCGGCGGGCGCTGGGTGATGATCGAGGCGGCGCCCCTGGAGGGACGAGCCGACGAGCAGATCGCGGTCACCTTCCGGGACGCCACCCCGAGCGAGACATTCGACCGCCTCTGCCGCATCTGCGCACTCTCGCAGCGCGAGCGCGAGGTCGTTGCAGCGCTCCTGGCCGGACTCGACACTCGCTCGGTCACCGAACGTTTGTTCATCTCGCGCCATACCGTGCAGGACCACCTCAAGTCGGTGTTCGAGAAGACGGGCATCCACAGCCGCCGCGAGCTGCTCGCGCGATTCAGCGCCGCCACCGAGGGCAGACGCTAGCCGTCGCGGGCGCAGGCCCCGAACAACGGCCCTACACTCGACGGCGTCTCCTGAAGCGAGAGCGCCCATGTCTTTCGATCGTCAGCCGGTGTTGAGGGGAGCGCTCCTGGAACTGAGGCCGCTGCGAGCGGATGACTATCGAGCGCTCTACGCCGTTGCGGCCGATCCGCTCATCTGGGCGCAACATCCCGTGAAGAACCGCTATCGGGAAGAGGCGTTCAGGGACTTCTTCGACGAGCAACTCATGTCTGGAAGCGCGCTGGTCGCCATCGACAACCGAACAGGCGCCGTCATCGGTATGTCGCGCTTTCACGGATACGACGAGGAGCGCAGCGAGATCGAGATCGGCTGGACGTTCCTCGCCAGATCGCACTGGGGCGGCATCCACAACGGGGAGCTGAAACATCTCATGCTGTGCCACGCTTTCCGGTTCGTGCGCAGTGTCGTCTTCCTCGTTGACCAGCGGAACCTCCGCTCGAAGCGCGCCGTCGAGAAGATCGGCGGCGTTCCGGTCGGATCGAGACTCGACGCCGGCGGCCGACCGAGCCTCGCCTACCGGATCGATGCGTCGGCCTTCGACGGGCGGGTGTAGAGCGTTCCAGCATGCTCGCTCCCGGCCGCCGCCTTCGGCTACGCGAGCTCCGCTGCGTCGCGACGCTCACCGGTCGGCGACGTCGGCGCGCCTGCGTCCCCTGCCTCGAGCAGGTCGCGGACGCGCACCTGCTCGGTCAGCAGCCGGCGGAAGCGCTCCGGCTTGCCCGCAACGTACGAGCTGCAGAGCTCCCGTCCTGCGGCGTAGGTGAGTACGTACGTCCGCGAGGTGGGCTCGTTGAGGAACCGGATCAGGTGAGCCGCGAGCTGCGGGCTCATCAGACCCCAGCGCTCGACATACGCGCGCACCTCAGCCTCGCTCGCTCCGGCGTCGTGCAGCATCAACGCCGCGTTGACCTCGGCCCATTGGCACGGGTCGAGGGCCCGCTCGACGGCGAGGGCGTGAGCGAGATCGAGCTCGATGCCGGCGTCGTGCACGACCGCGGCGAGAGCCGCCGCGCCGTCGCCCTCGAGCACCATGGACGGCGCGATACTCGCGATCCCCTCCGAGACGAGCGACTGCGGCGTGGGCACGAGCACCAGCGTCTCCTCGAGCAGCCCCCGGCCGCGCACGAGCAGGTGCTCCTTGCTGGAGCGTTCCGCGTGGTGGCCGGGATAGGTCTCGTGCATCGTGAGCCGGAGCAGCTCGAGGGCCGACATCGGGAGGTCGACGTTGACGGCGATCCGGCTGCGGAAGTCGCCGAGGTAGTCGCAGAACGCCCACCAGGGCTTGTCGTGAACGATCTCCAGGACGACCCCTTCGCCGGCCGGCAGCTCGACCAGACCGTGCGTCCACCTGCGCGCCTCTTCGATGACCGCCGCCATGGTGCGCTCGATCTGCTCGGTAGGCACGAGCATCGAGTCCTTCCAGCGCTCGTAGCGCTCGGCCAGCGGCCCGTCGCCGGGGAGCAGCTCCTCGAGCCGCTCGTGCGCGGCCGCGAAGACGGCCTCGTCGGTGTGGGTCGGCCGCACGCCGTAGCACCCCTCCACCTCGTCGGCGTACGAGCCGGACTCGCCCGCCAGCACGCCTGCGTAGGTGCGCAGGCCGACCACCTGGTCGCGCAGCCAGCCGCCCTCGAGCTCGTCGCGCAGGGCCTCGGCGGCGGCGACGAGCGCTCGCGGCTCGACGGGCGGCGCGGCCTCGACCTCCGCCGCCGGCTCCGGAGGTCCGAAGTAGGCGTCGACGATCCCGTCGACATGGCGGCCGAGCTGCAGCCCCAGCCGGAGGTAGCGCTCCGCGGCGGACTGGGTCACGCCGCGAGCCTACGGCGTTGCCGGCAGGCGTGCCGGCCGAGACTGCGGCACACAGCGTGCGCTTCGGCAGAATGCGCCGCGATGAACCGGATGCCGACGATCGACGCGCAATCGTGCCGGGAGGCAGGGCGCTCGACCGGCCTGGCCGGGTAGCGGTGCAGAGAGACAGCGGCGAGATTCTGCGGGACCGGCCGCCGCGCGCCGCGGACGAGCGAATCGCCTACGGGCCCGGGCCGCTCCAGTTCGGCGACCTCCGCCTCCCGCCCGGTCCGGGGCCACACCCGCTCGCGCTCGTCCTGCACGGGGGCGCCTGGATGGCGACCTACAACCTGATCCACACGGGCCACCTGTGCGTCGCACTCGCGGAGGCCGGGATCGCGAGCTGGAACATCGAGTACCGGCGCGTCGGCGACGTCGGCGGAGGCTGGCCGGCGGCGCTCGAGGACGTAGAGCGTGCAGTGGCGCACGTGCCGGCCCTTCCGGGGATCGATGCCGGCCGCGTCGTCCTCGTCGGCCACTCCGCGGGCGGCCACCTCGCGCTGCTCGCAGCCCGGCGCGCGCCGTTCCCGCTCCGAGGCGTGCTCGCGCTCGCGCCCGTTGCCGACCCCGAGGCGTGGGAGAACGACGCGGTGGGCCTCTTCTTCGGCGACGCCGTCCCGACCGAGGGCTCGCCCCGCCGGCTCGTCCCGCTCGGCGTTCGCCAGCTGCTCGTGCACGGCACGGCCGACCAGACCGTGCCCTTTGCGATCTCCGCGGCGTACGTGGAAGCTGCCCGCGCCGCCGGCGACGAGGTCGAGCTGGTCGCGCTCGAAGGGGCCGGGCACTTCGAGCCGGTCGACCCGCAGGCGCCCGAGTGGCGCCGGGTCATGGCCGCGATACGGGAACTGGTGGGGTCCGGGTAGATCATCCGAGAACGCCGGCGGGCGGGTACGCCGCCACGTACCCGCCCGCCGGAGCGGCAGCGCTACCCGCGGTGGAGGGTCTGCACGCCGCTGTGGGCGGAGAGCAGTCCGAGCCCGGCCTGGTTCACGCTCAGGAAGACGCGGATCCGCGACGTCCCGCGCGGCAGGTGAGCGGCGGGGCTGAAGATCTTGCCCGACCTCGGACCGAGCATCAGCGCGGCCACGTTCACCCACTGGCCGTAGCGCGACAGCCGCTGCAGGTAGAGATGCCGGTGCCAGAACGACCGGCCGCTGGTGACCTTGGCCTGCATCGTGCCGTTGCGCCCGGGCCGCAGCGTCACCCTCGGCGCCACCTGCGCCACGGTCGGAGCACTGATCGTCCCGCCCCAGTTCGCGAGGTACGTCGTGTACTGCCGCGGCGTCGTCACGAAGCCGAACGTCCCGTTCGAGCCGGTCACGACCGTGGCGAGCACGACCGCCGACGGCTGTCCGTACTGCTGCGCCGTCAGCGTGACGCTCTGCCCGGAGGCGTGGGTCGAGATCTGGCCGGAGAGCGTGATGTGCGTTCCGAAGACGACGATCGAAGGCGAGGCGCCCAGGCTCACCGACGGGGGCGGCCCCTTGACGTTGATCGTGCCCTTGAGGCTGCTCTTGAAGGCGTCGTGATAGGGGAACGAGCCGGCCGTCGTGAACGTATGCGTGTACGTCTTGCCGGGCGCGAGGATCGGCGAGGCGAACGACCCGTCGTTGGCGACGACCTGATGGTTTGTCGTGTCGGCGTTCTTCCAGGTGATCGAGTCGGCGTGGTTCAGGCTCACCGTGGCCGGCGAGAACCCCGCGCTCTTGATGCTCACGGCGATGGTGGCCGCCTGGGCGGGCCCTACGACTACGAAGGCCAGCGCGAGCACCGCCGGAACGAGCAGTCTGCGCATGAACATCATCTCCCTCCGCCTCGAGGCTTCCGGGGGCAACCGCACCCGGGGGAAGAAGGGTTTACATCTCCACGTAAGACGCTTTACATCTGAACGTAAGGCGGGCGTAAAACCTCTACTGCGGCGAGCCCGGCGGGGGCGGAACGAGCTCGGGAGCGCGCAGCCCGCGCAACTGGTCGTAGGTCACGATCAGCAGCCCGGGCAGCGCGAGCAGAAGCGTGACGAGGAAGAACAGGAAGCCTGTCGCGAAGGCGGCGTCGGAGCTCACGCCCAGGTTCCCCAGGAAGCTGACGAAGAAGGACTCGCGCACGGCGAGCCCGTTGATCGTGAACGGCACGAGCATGACGAGGAAGAGCAGCGGCCCCATCACGTAGTACGGCCGCGGCGAGAGATCGACGCCGACCGCTTTCCCGCACATCCAGATCGCGAGCACGCGCCAGGCCTGGACGAACACGGTCAGCACGAAGACGCCGACCAGCAGGCGGACGTTCTCCCGGTACTCGTGGATCGCCTCGTACACCGCGTGCAGCGGCTTGTCGAGCCGCACGCGCTTGACGAGCGGTCGCAGCCGGCGCAGCGGTCGGCGGGCCGAGCGCGAGAACAGCGCGAAGCCGAGCACGACGGTCGCGATCACGAAGCCGAGCTCGATCCAGAGGTACGCGCCGACGTTGTAGTGGCCGATAGCGAGCACGAACCCGACGGCCGCGAGGGTCAGGGTCGCCGCGCCGCCGAGCGCCCGCTCCAGCAGCACGGCGGCCGCCGCCGTCCCGCGCCGTCCAGGGTGGCGGCGCGACGTCTGGTAGATGCGGCTCGCGTCTCCGCCCAGCGACGTCGGGAGGACCTGGCCGACGAACCAGGAGACGAAGTACGAGCGCGTGAGCCAGCCCATTCGCTCGTCGATCCCCTTCGCGCGCAGCAGCCGCTGCCAGCGCCAGGCCATCGGCCACGTGGCGGCGATCATCAGCGCGAAGGAGCCGAAGAAGTAGGCGAAGTTGGCGTTGGCGAGAATGTGCGCCGTCTGCCTGATGTCGATCTTCCAGATCAGGTAGGCGACGCAGAGGCCGGTGACGACGACCGTGCCGCTGACCTTCAGGAGCCGCTTGTGCACGGCGTTCACCTTACTGTCGGCCGGGGAAGTCGCTATGGAGCGCCGGCCGGCGGATCCGGCGGCCGGCGCATCCTGCGCGCCGCGGCCTTGCCGTGCTCGTGGACGCGCACGCGCCGCTCCTCGACGCTCTCGGCCGCGGCCTCGGCAACCGCCTCGTCCGCCGGAGTCTCCTCGGTTTCGGCGGCCTGCGGCTCGGCGCGCGGGGGCGGCTCACGCTCCATCTCCTCCACGGCGGCGCGCGACTCGGCGAGCTTCTCCCGCAGCTGCTCGGCCCTCGGATCCGGCACCGCCGGAGCCGGCGGGCCGGGGGCGGGTCGGCGGAACAGCCGGTTCACGGCCACGAGGAGCGCGACCAGGCCGCCGAGGAGCCACACCGTCCGGGCCTTCACGGGGCGCGATGCTACACTGCCGACCGCTTCCTGCCTCGCCATCGCACCGGATCGTTCCCGAACGGTGCCAGCCGGCGAGGCCGCTTCAGACCGAGGGAAGGGGGTTCGGGAACATGACGAATTACGAGGTTCTGCTCATGCTCGATCCAGAGCTCGCCGAGGAGCGCTCGGAGGAGATCCTGCAGCGCACGCGCGAGCTCGTGGAGAAGGGCGGCGGCAGCTGGGACGGCCACGACCCGTGGGGCCGGCGGCGCCTCGCCTACGAGATCGACCACAAGGGCGAGGGCGTCTACCACCTGCTCCAGTTCTCGACGGAGCCCGAGACCCTCGACGAGATCTCGCGCGTCCTGCGCATCACCGACGGCGTCATGCGCCACCTGGCCACGAAGCGGACGGCCCGGCGGACGACTCCCGTGCGCGCCGGCGCCACCGACCATGGAGACCGGGACTAGAGCCCGGGGAGAGGAGCAAGAGTGGCCAACATCAACCGGGTCGTGCTCGTCGGCAACCTGACGCGCGACCCAGAGCTCCGGACCACGCCGAGCGGCACGTCGGTGTGCAAGCTGCGCGTCGCCGTCAACACGCGCCAGAAGGACTCGTCCGGCAACTGGGGCGACAAGCCGAACTACTTCGACGTCACCGTCTGGGGCAACCAGGCAGAGAGCTGCGCGCAGTTCCTGTCGAAGGGCCGCCCGGTCGGGATCGACGGCCGCCTCGACTGGCGCGAGTGGGACGCTCAGGACGGCACGAAGCGCCAGGCGGTCGAGATCATCGCCGACACCGTCCAGTTCCTGGGCAGCCGCGGCGACAGCGAGGGCCAGAACGAGTTCGTGCGCAGCGCTCCGGCGGCGAGCGCCAACGCCGACTTCGCCCCCGCCGGCGGCGACGACGACATTCCGTTCTGATGGCACAGCAGAAGGATCGCCAGCAGACGCAGCGCAAGCGCCCCGGGGGGCCTGCGGGCGCGGTACGCCGCAAGAACTGCTTCTTCTGCAAGGAGAAGATCGAAGAGGTGGACTACAAGAACTACAACCAGCTCCGCCGCTACATCTCGGAGAAGGGCAAGATCCGCTCGCGGCGCATCACCGGCGCGTGCCGGCGGCACCAGCGCCAGGTCGCGCTCGCCGTCAAGCGGGCCCGTGAGATGGCTCTGCTGCCGTACGTCGGCGACAAGGTCTGATGGACGTCATCCTGCTGCAGGACGTGGACAACGTCGGGCTGCGCGGCGACGTCGTCGGCGTCGCCCGCGGCTATGCACGCAACTTCCTGCTCCCGCGCCGCCTCGCCGAGGTCGCGACGGACGCGAAGGTGGCCGAGCTCGAGCGGCGCGAGAAGCGGCGTCTCCGGCACGAGGCGGCGACGGTCGAACAGGCGCACGAGATCGCCGACGTGCTGCGCGCCACCGAGCTGCGCTTCGACGTCGCGGCAGGCCCGACCGGGACGCTGTTCGGCTCGGTGACCTCGACCGACATCGCGGACGCACTGTGGGCCGACCGGAAGGTGCGTGTCGACCGGCGGAAGATCGACCTGCACGAGCCGATCAAGCGGATCGGCCGCTACGACGTGCCCATCGAGCTCTTCGCCGACGTGGTCGTCGAGGTTCACACGCTGGTCGTCCCCGAAGGTGGCGAGCTGCCGCCCGAGGAGCCGGAGGAAGCGGACGCCGACGCGGGCGCCGAGACCGCGGCCGAGCCGGAGGCCGAAGCCGCACCGGTCGTCGCCGAGCCCGTGGAGCCCGAGCCCGAAGCGCCCATCGATACGGCGTCTGCCGGGGACTCGCCCTCGGACGGGCACGAGCCCGCCGCCGGCGAGCCGCCGTCTGTGCCGGATCCGTAGCGATCTTTCCCCAACGCCGTCCCGGCGCTGGGGATTACTCCGAGAAGTTCCCGCTCCGAGCGGCACAACTACCCACAGCTCTGTCCGCTCGTTGTGGGAACATATGTTCCGAAATGCCTGCAGGCGAGATCCTTCTCGAATCCATGCGCGTAGTCGTCCACAGGTTGCGACCGAGTGGCTCCGCGAGTTGACTTGTCTCGAATGGCCAAGGTCAGCCAGCTCGCCCAGAATCTGCCGGCTGCCCCGGTCCCGCCGCAAAATCTCGATGCCGAGGAGTCCGTTCTCGGCGCGATGATGCTGTCCCCCGGCGCAATCGGGGCCGTCAGCGAGGTCGTCTCCGCCTCCGACTTCTACCGCGAGAGCCACGGCACGATCTTCAGGGCGGCGCTTGCCCTCTACCAGAAGGGCGAGCCCGTCGACGCGATCACGCTCGCCGACGAGCTGGAGGAGCGCGGCGAGCTGGAGGGTGTGGGTGGACGCGGCCGCGTGCACGAGCTGGCGGCGCTCGTCCCGGCGACGGCCAACGCCGCGCACTACGCGCGCATCGTGAGCGAGATGGCGACCCTGCGCGGACTGATCCAGGCCGGAGGCGAGATCGCCCGCCTCGGCTGGGAGCGGCCGGGCGAGACCGCCGATCTCGTCGACCGGGCCGAGTCGGTCATCTTCAACCTCGCACAGGAGCGCGTCACCACCGAGTTCACGCACATCGAGGACCTGCTGAAGGAGGGCTTCGAGCGCATCACGGCGCTCTACGAGGCCGGCGCGGAGGTCACCGGCGTGCCGTCCGGATTCCGCGATTTCGACCGGATCACGTCGGGCTTCCAGCCCGGCAACCTGATCATCATCGCGGCGCGCCCGAGCATGGGGAAGTCGGCACTCGGTCTGTGCATGGCGGCGAACCTGGCCGTGCGGCACTCCACGCCCGTGGCGCTGTTCACGCTCGAGATGTCGAAGTCCGAGGTGACGCAGCGGCTGATGTGCAGCGAGGCGAAGGTCGAGTCGAACCGGCTGCGCAACGGCAAGCTCGCGGTCGACGACTGGCCGCGCCTGACCGCCGCCTGCGACAAGCTCGCAAAGGCGCCGATCTGGGTCGACGACACGGGCTCGATCACGATGATGGAGATCCGCTCCAAGGCCCGCCGGCTGAAGTCGCGCCACCCCGACCTCGGCCTTATCGTCGTCGACTACCTCCAGCTGATGACCTCGGGGCTGTCGGCCGAGAACCGCGTGCAGGAGGTGTCGCAGATCTCCCGCTCGCTCAAGGTGCTCGCCCGCGACCTGGACGTGCCCATCGTCGCCCTCTCGCAGCTCTCCCGCGCGGTCGAGCAGCGACACGACAAGCGCCCGATCCTCTCCGACCTGAGAGAGAGCGGGAGCATCGAGCAGGACGCGGACCTCGTGGTCTTCATCTATCGCGACGAGTACTACAACGAGGAGTCGGACCAGCAGGGGCTCGCCGAGGTGATGGTGGCGAAACACCGCAACGGGCCGACCGACGGGGTCAAGCTCTCGTTCCTGAAGCGCTATGCGAAGTTCGCGGACCTGGCCGGATGATCGGCGCGGAGCAGACCGTCGTGCTGGGCGCCCGCGTCGTCGGCTTCACCGCGGTCTGCTGCCGCTGCCTCGACGAGGGCAATACCGAGCCGTGGCCGACGTTCGACGGACGGCTGCGCATGGAGGACGACCACGACTGGGTCGAGTGCCTGCGCGGGCACCGCATACGGGTCGCGCGCGAGGGCCGCGACGTGCACGCCGAACTGACCGCACCGCTCTGGTGAACGCTTCGACGAGAGAGGAAGACTGGATGGAAGAGGACAACACCACACGCCCGGCGAAAGGACGGGTCGTCGTGGTCGAGATGGGCACGGGCGGAATGCTCGCCGTCGCAGTGAGGCCGGCAGACAGCCGGGCGTCACTCGCTTACGCAAGAGAGGCCGGCGTGGAGGGTGCACTCGACGAGTGCGGCAGCGCGCTACCGTCAGCCGACGCGTAGCGCGCCGCCCTGCTCTGTCCTGCGTGCGGGCGGCGGACACTCCGCCGCCCGCACGAGTGAGTAGTCTCCGGAGCGATGCCCGCGACCGTGATTCTCGGTGCGCAATGGGGCGACGAGGGCAAGGGCAAGATCGTCGACCTGCTCGCGCAGCACTCCGATCTCGTGTGCCGCTACCAGGGCGGCCCGAACGCGGGCCACACGATCGTCGCCGACGGCGAGACGTACAAGATCCGTCAGATTCCGAGCGGCGTGATCACCGGCACGACATGCGTGATCGGTGCCGGCTGCGTGGTGGACCCTCAGGTGTTCCTGGCCGAGGTCGACGAGCTCGAGGGCCGCGGGATCCCGACCGCCGACGTGCACGTCTCCGGCGAAGCGCACCTGATCATGCCCTGGCACGTCGCGATCGACGGCGCCAGCGAGCGCCGACTCGGCAAGCTCCAGATCGGCACGACGCGGCGCGGGATCGGCCCCTGCTACGCGGACAAGGCGCTGCGACTCGGGATCCGCGCGCAGGATCTGCTGGACCCGAAGATCCTGCGCCAGAAGATCGAGGTCGCGCTCGCCGAGAAGAACCTGTGGCTGGAGCGCGTCTACGGCGTCGAGCCGCTCGAGCTCGAGGAGCTCGCAGGGCGGCTCGAGGACTACGCGCAGCGGATCCGCCCGTACATCGGAGACACGTCCCTGCTCGTCGACCGCGCGCTCAAGGAAGAGCAGGCCGTACTGCTGGAAGGCGGACAGGGCACGCTGCTCGATCTCGACCACGGCACCTATCCGTTCGTCACCTCGTCGAGCACCGTGGCCGCCAACGCGGCCACCGGGGTCGGCATCGGCCCGAACCGGATCGACCGCGTGATCGGCGTCGCGAAGGCGTACGTCACGCGCGTCGGCGAGGGCCCGTTCCCGACCGAGATCGAGGGCGCCGATCAGGGGCGGGTGCAGCGGCTCGGCGGCGAGCTCGGCACCGTCACCGGGCGGGTGCGCCGCTGCGGCTGGCTCGATCTCGTCGCGCTCCGCTATGCCGTGCGGCTGAACGGCATCACGTCGCTCGCGCTGACGAAGATCGACGTGCTCTCGGATTTCGCCGAGATCCCGGTCTGCACGAGCTACCGGCTCCCGGACGGGACCGAGACGGACGAGTTCCCGGGCCACCAGTCGGACTTCCACCACGCGAGACCGTTGTACGCGACGCTGCCCGGCTGGCTCGAGACGCTGGACGCCGTGGAGGACATCGAGAGCCTGCCGGCGGCCGCTCGCGCCTACGTCGACTTCGTCGAGCGAGAGCTCGACGTCGAGGTCTGTCTGATCGGGACCGGCGCCGACCGCGAGAGCGTTCTGTCCCAGCACGGGCTCGAGGCGCTCGCGCGCCCCTAGATGCTCCTGTACGACAGCCCCGTCTCCGGCAACTGCTACAAGGTGCGGCTCCTGCTGGCGCATCTCGGGATCCCCTACGAGCGGCGCACGATGGACGTCGTCGACCGCTCCGACCGGCCCCAGGTGCTCGGCGGCCTGAACCCCGCGCTGCGAGTCCCCACGCTCGTGCTCGACGAGAGCCGGGCGCTCGCCGAGTCGGGCGCGATCCTCTGGTACTTCGGCGAGGGCACCTCGTGGGTGCCCGACCGACCCCTACGAGCGCGCGCAGGTGCTGCAATGGATGTTCTTCGAGCAGTACGACCACGAGCCGTCGATCGCCGTCGTCCGTTTCTGGCTCGCCTACTCGGGCCGGCCAGAGGCGTTCGCGGACAGGCTCGAAGAGCGGACCGCCGCGGGCCACCGTGCGCTGGCCGCCATGGAGTCGCACCTGGCCGGCCGCGAGTACCTCGTCGGCACCGCTCCCACGCTCGCCGACATCGCGCTCTACGCCTACACGCACGTGGCGCACGAGGGCGGCTTCGACCTGGCCGCGTACCCCGCGATCCGGGCCTGGCTCGGGCGGGTCGCCGCCCTGCCGGGGCACGTGCCGATCGACGCATAGCCCCGCGCGGAGCGAACGCTTAGAGTCAGCCGCGTGAAGGTGCTGCTGGTCGGTTCCGGGGGTCGCGAGCACGCGCTCGCGTGGAAGCTCGCGCTCAGCCCCACCCTCGGCGAGCTGCACGCAGCGCCCGGGAACCCGGGGATCGCGCGGCTCGGCCGCTGCCATCCCGTCCATGCCGAGGACGTCGAGGGATTGCTCGGGCTGTGCATGACGTTCGGGATCGACCTCGTCGTCGTCGGCCCGGATGCCCCGCTGGTCGCCGGCGTCGCCGATCCCCTGCGGCACGCGGGCATCCCCGTCTTCGGACCGGGAGCCGAGGCGGCGCGGATCGAGGGCTCGAAGATCTTCGCCAAAGAGGTGATGAACGCCGCCGGGCGTCCCGACGACGACGACGCTCGCCGTCGCCAAACCCCCGTGCGTCATCAAGGCCGACGGACTCGCCCTCGGCAAGGGCGTGTTCGTGTGCCACACGGCCGAGGAGGTGGACGCGGGACTGCGCGCGGCTACCGCGTTCGGAGGGCCGATCCTGATCGAAGAGTTCCTGGAAGGCGAGGAGCTGTCCGTCTTCGCGCTGGTCTCCGGCGAACACGTCCAACCGCTGGCCGCCGCGCGCGACTACAAGCGGATCGGCGACGGCGACGAGGGGCCCGAACACCGGCGGCATGGGCGCGTTCTCGCCGGTTCCCGGGCCTGCGGTCGAGGAGCTCGTCGACCTCTTGCATCGTCCGGTGGCAGCGGAGCTGGCGCGCCGCGGCTCGCCGTTCGTCGGTGTGCTCTACGGCGGTCTGATGCTCACCGCCGACGGTCCCAAGGTGCTCGAGTTCAACTGCCGCTTCGGCGATCCCGAGACGCAGGTGATCCTCCCGCTCCTCGAGAGCGACCTGCTCGAATCGTGCGCGACGGCAGCGCAGGGCGACTTGCCGGCCCCCCAGTCGATCTCCGCAGGAGCCGCCGTGACGGTCGTCCTCGCCGCCGGCTCGTACCCGGAGGGCAGGCGACCGCGGGACGCCGATCGAGGGGATCGAGGCCGCCGAGGCCGCGGGCGCGCTCGTCTTCCACGCCGGGACGGCGCTCCACGGCGAGCGGCTCGTGACGAACGGCGGCCGCATCCTGAACGTGACGGCGCTCGGTGCCGACGTCGCCGAGGCGCGCGAGCGCGCCTACGCCGCGGCCGGGCTGATCTCGTTCGAGGGGATGCGGTACCGCCGCGACGTCGCGCTGGAGGCGGCCCGTGTCTGACGGCCCGCTCGTCGGGATCCTCGTCGGCTCCGAGTCCGACGTGCCGCGCATGCGGGCCGCGGTCGACGAGCTCACGGCCCGCGGGATCCCGCACGAGCTGGAGGTGCGCTCGGCGCACCGCGCGCCCAGGGCCGTCGCCGAGTACTGCGAGAGCGCCGCCGGGCGCGGGATCAAGGTGCTGATCGCCGGCGCGGGCCTCGCCGCTGCGCTGCCCGGCGTGTGCGCGGCGCACACGGAGCTGCCGGTGATCGGCGTGCCGCTGCGCTCCTCGCTGAGCGTGCTCGACGGGCTCGACGCACTGCTCTCGATCGTGCAGATGCCGCCCGGAGTGCCGGTCGCGACGGTGGGCGTCGACAACGCGAAGAACGCGGCCGTGCTCGCCGCGCGCATCCTCGCGCTGCTCTAACCGAGCGGGTCGACGCGGGCGCTCCCGCCGCGGATCAGCGGACCCAGGCCTGGTCGATGAGGAAGCCGAGTGCAGCCCGTGGGCCGGACTGGTAGTTGCCGAGCCGTTGCGAGACGACGTCGGTCCACTGAAAGGTCAGGAGCGGCACCCAGGGTGCCTCGTCGACGACTCTGTGGTCGCTCTCGGTCCAGAGACGAGTGGCCGCTGCCTTGTCGGAGCCTTCGAGGGACACGGCCCGCTGTATCAGCTCGCCGACCTGCGGATTGCAGAACCGCGCGAGGTTGTAGTACTCGCCGCAGCCGAGCAGCGGCTGGATGAGGCTCGACGTGGTCGGAAGGTCCGGTGCCCACGTGGCGAGCCCGAGCTGCACCCGGCTGCGCGGGTCGAGGACGTGGTCGTAGTACGGGGAGGAGGAACCGTCCTTGTTGCGGACGGGGAGCGTCGCGACCGACGCGTCGTAGCCCAACTCGTCTAGGACGCGAGCGACGTAGCGGGCGGTCGGGCGCGTCGTCCGGTCGAAGCCCGTCGTGCCCCACCCCGCCCAGACGACCACCTTCATCCCCTGCGTCCCGGATCGGCGCACCAGCGCTTTCGCCCGGTCGAGGTCCGGCCCGATCCAGGTGCCGGCCCGGTTCGGGTGGAGCGTGTAGGGGCAATAGGGCCGGTAGCCGGGGAAGGCGGGCGTGATGACCTGGCAGGTCAGGCTCGCAGCGTGCGGCCCTCCGTGGATCCTGACTACGTCGTCGCGGTCGATGGCGTAGTTGAGGGCGCGGCGCACGTCGCGCCGGTCGAACGGCGGAACCTGGGTGTTCAGGAACAGGTATCGCCCCACGAGTTGCTGCGGCGCATGCAGCTGGCTCGCGCGATGGGTGAGCAGCTCGGCCAGCCGCCCGGAAGGGACCGAGAACTGCGAGACGAGATAGTCGGCCCGGCCGTCGAGGACGTCGTCGAGCGCGCGGTTCGGCGAGCGCACCAGCCGGGCGACGATGCGGTCGGGGAAGCCCGCAGGCTGCGCGGCCGCCGACCAGACCCGGAAGCCGGGGTTCCGTTCGAGCACGACCTGACGCCCGGGCTTGTAGCTGACGATCCGGTACGGGCCGGTTGCGGGCAACCTGTGACCGTCGCGCGGCGGCGTTCCGGACGGGAGCACCGAAAAATTCGGGGTCGCGAGCACGTTCAGGAAGAACGGGTTCGGGCGGTCGAGGTGGAAGCTGACCGTTCGCGCCCGGTCATCGGTCAGGATGCCCCTCGAGAGATCGCAGCGTCGAGGCCTAGCGGCGCACGCCGACTCGCCGACGAGCCCGAGGCTGGTGACCGGGGCTTTCATGCGCCAGAGGCGCTCGATCGAGGCCCGGACATCACTCGCTCGGACGGGGCGGCCACCGGAATAGCGCATACCGCGGCGGAGCACGAACGTCTGGACCGTGCCGCCGCGAGAGACCACCGGCAACGAGCCGGCCAGGTCGGGAACGACCACGAGCCCTGCGGCGCCGGCGGCGCGGCGGAAGGTGACGAGGCCGTCGTTGGTGATGCTCATCAGACTCCAGCCGAGTGGGCTCCACCACGTAGCCGGATCGAGCGTGACGGGAACCCCGTCGTCTCCCGCAGTCACCAGCGTGCCGCCGCGGTGACTCGCCGGCGAGGCGACCGTCGATACCACCAGGCGGTTGCCGGCCGCCACGAGACTCGTCGGCGAGCTGCCGACGTGCACGCGTCCCACGACTTTCTGGGAGGCCGGATCGATGCGCGCGATCGTCCCGGATGCGGCGTTGCCCGCCCAGATCGAGCCGTCGTGAATCGCCAGGGCGTCGACGCTCTGCCCGGCGGAGATCGTCGCGGTCACCTTGCCGGTCGCCGGGTTGATCCGCCACACGGTGCGGTCCTGGGAGCTGCCGACCCAGACGGCGCCCAGGCCGGTCGTGATCGCCGCGGGCCCGCCGCCGACCGTCGCCGATCCGATCGTCTGCCTGGTTACCGGATCGATCTTCCTGACGGTGCCCTCCTGGGCGTCGGCGACCCACACGGATCGGCCGCTACAGGCGATGCCGCTCGGTGCGCTGCCGACGGGGATCGGTCGCCCTGGCTGGTCCGTCTTCGGGTCGATCGGGACGACGGTGGCATCCGTCTGGTTGACGACCCAGACGGAGCCCGCGCAGAAGGTGGCCGCGCTAGGCCCGTTCCCCACCCGGATCTTGTCGACCGGCAGCCTCGTATGCAGATCGATGCGCGAGACCATTCCGGTGTCCTGGTCGGCGACCCAGACGGCGCCGGCGCCCACGGCCACGGCACCCGGGTTGCCGCCGAGCGGGATCGTGGTGTACCCGGCGAGCCGGTCGGGCTCCGCCCGCGTGAGCGTGCCGTTGCTCGCCGAGACCCAGAGCACTCCGTTGGCGGTAGCGATCCCGACCGGGCGGGCGCCGAGCGGCAGCTGCGCGGTGATCCGGTCGCCGTGGGGATCGATGACCCCGATCGAGTCCGCGCCCACGCCCGGCAGCCCGTGCTTCGAGCCCCGGGTCTGCGTGAACGCCAGGACGGCGGCGGCGATCAGGAGCAGAGCGGCACCGGCTGCGACGATCCAGCGCCTGCGACCGCGGCGGCCGGTGGGCGATCCCGCAGGTGTCGGCGCTGGCTCCCCGGTCGAAGCGGCCGTCGCGGTGGGCGCTCCGTTCGTCGACGGGTCGAGTGCCGGGTCGTGGTTGAGGATCTCGCGCTCCAGTTGCTGCAGCGCGGTGCCCGGCTGGAGCCCGAGCTCGTCGCGCAGCAGCTCCCGGGTGCGGCGGTATGCGTCGAGGGCGTCGGCCTGCCGTCCGGAGCGGTAGAGGGCGAGCATCAGCTGCCCGCGTAGCCGCTCCTGGTAGGGGTTTGCGTCGACCAGCTCTTCGAGCTCGGGGACGAGCGGGGCGCCCTGGCCGAGGGCGAGGTCGGCGTCGACGCGGTCCATCAGCGCGGCGAGGTGCAGCTCCTCGAGCCGGCGGATGTCCGGCTGCATCACCTCGAGCGACGCCAGATCGGCCAGCGGCGGCCCGCGCCACAGCGCCAGCCCCTCGCGCAGCCTGGCCGCTGCGATCGACGGGTCGCCGTCGGCGAGCGCGTCGCGGCCTGCGGCGAGCAGCTGGTCGAACACGGCTGTGTCGAGCTGCCCCGGCTCGACCTGCAGCAGGTAGCCACGCGGGCGGGTCACGAGCACGCCGTCGCCGAGCAGCCTCCGTAGCCGGGAGACCGCGACCTGCAAGGCGTTGGCGGCCGTCTCGGGGGCGTTCAACCCGAACAGCTGCTCGATCAGCCGGTCGCTGGGCACGACCTCGTTGGCGTGCAGGAGCAGCAGCGCGAGCAGCGCCCGCTGCCGGTCGCCGCCCAGGCGCAGCGGCGCTCCGTCCGCCCACACCTCAAGCGGCCCGAGCAACCGGAATGCCGGTTGGTGCGCCTGCACTGCAGCCGATTATCGGACTCCTGACCAGGTTTGTCAGCTAACGGACAGGTGCCCGACAGCTGTGGGGCGGAGCGTCCCCGGGGCAGGCCGCATATCCAGACCCCGAGGAGGGCCCCATCTACTCTCAGCTCCTGCACTACGACGTGACGTGCCTTCAGCTGAGCCGCGAGCGAGCGGACGGCATGGCGCGCGACTACCGGCAGTCGCAGAAGCCTGCGCGCCCGGGCGTCGAGGCCGAGCGCGCCCTCTCGTAGTCGTCGCACGGAACCCGCAAACGCTCTCTCTAGAGGAAGGAACGAACCATGTTCAGGAAACGCATCACAGGCGTGACTCTCGCTGCCCTGGTGGCCGCCGTCGTCACGCCACTCGCTGTCGGCGGCGTCGAGCGCACGGCGGGCAGCGGAACGCTCGCGTTCCGCGCGAGCCTCGTCACGAAGGCCACGCCCATCGATTGCCCGGGCGGGACGGATCTGCCGCTGCGTGCTGGTCGATGAAGGGCGAGGGCGTCGTCCCCGGGCTCGGCAGGGTCTCCGAGTCGTACATCCGCCGGGGCCAGGAAAGTCCGGCCGAATGCGGGTCCGAGTACTTCCGCATCCTCAGCCAGACAGCCCGCTTCAGCGTTGCCGGCAAGGGCGAACTCCAGATCGTCGTCCCCGCGACCGGGTGCCTGCCGCTCACCGCGTTCGACAACCCGACCTTTCCGCCCTTCACCATCACAGGCGGTTCCGGAGCGTACGCCGGCGCCTCGGGCACCGGCACGCTCGTCCAGCTGTTCGGCCGTCGGAGTGATACCTGGGTCGGGAACCTCGTCGTCCCCGGCCTCGAGTTCGACGTGACCGCACCGACTCTCCGTGGCGCTGTCGCGAAGACTGTGCGAGCGCCGAAGGGGGCAAACCGCGCTCGCGTCGCCTACAAGGTCACTGCCTCCGACAAGAAGGACGGCGCGCTGCCGGTCTCCTGCCAGCCGAAGTCGGGCAGCCGGTTCCGGACCGGCCGCACGACCGTCCGATGCTCGGCGACCGACAGGAGCGGCAACACCGGCACCGCGAAGTTCACGATCACGGTCAGGGCCCACCGCTAGCCGGCAAACCAAGCAAATCCGGCCTCCTTCGAAGCTGTGGGTCCCGCCACAGACCACGGCTCGGAGGAGGGCTCATGGCCGGGGTCTGACCCGGCCATGGCCGTTGGGACATGCAGCGGCGCGACCGGGAGTCTCGCTAGAGTCGTCCGAGTGATCGCCCGCTACTCCCGCCCCGCCATGGCCAAGGTCTGGTCGGAGGAGGGCAAGCTGGCGAGCTGGCTCGAGGTCGAGCTGGCGGCGCTCGACGCGTGGGCCGAGCTGGGAGCGATTCCCGCCGCCGACGTCGCCGCGATCCGGGCCGTCGCCGTTCCGCCGAGCCCGGAGCGCGTGCGCGAGATCGAAGCCACGACCGACCACGACACAGCGGCCTTCGTCGACGCCGTCGCCGAGCAGCTCGGGCCCGAGGGCCGGTGGGTGCACCACGGCCTCACCTCGTCCGACGTCGTCGACACGGGGCTGTCGCTCCAGATGCGGCAGGCCGGAGTGCTGATCCTCGCCGGGCTCGACCGTGCGCTCGAGCTCGTGATCGCCCGGGCCGAGGAGCACCGCAACACGCTCACGATCGGCCGCTCACACGGGATCCACGCCGAGCCGACGACCTTCGGCTGGAAGCTCGCGGGCTGGGCCTTCGAGCTCGACCGCGACCGCGACGCGAGTCCGCGAGGCGCTGGAGCGGAACCGCGTCGGCCAGCTCTCCGGCACGGTCGGCACCTACGCCGGCCTCGATCCCGCCCTGGAGCGGATCGCCTGCGAGCGACTCGACCTGGAGCCCGAGCCCGTCTCGACCCAGATCATCCCCCGCGACCGCCACGCCGAGCTGCTGAACGCGCTCGCCCTCACCGCGACGTCGCTGGAACGCTTCGCGCTCGAGATCCGCCACCTCGCCCGCACCGAGGTGCGCGAGGTCGAGGAGCCGTTCGGAAAGGGGATGAAGGGCTCGTCGGCGATGCCGCACAAGCGCAACCCGAAGGTGGCCGAGCGGATCTGCGGACTCGCGCGCGTCGTGCGCGCGGCGGCGCTCGTCGGGCTCGAGAACGTGCCGCTCTGGCACGAGCGCGACATCTCGCAGTCCTCTGCCGAGCGCGTCGTGATCCCCGACGCGTTCCTCGCGCTCGACTACATGCTCGACCGCTTCTGCTGGATCGTCGAGGGCCTTGTCGTCTACCCGGAGCGGATGCGCCGCAACCTCGACGCGAGCCACGGCCTGTTCTTCAGCCACCGCTTGCTGCTCGCGCTCGTCGAGTCCGGCCTCGCGCGCGACCAGGCGTACCGGCTCGTGCAGGGCGCGGCCATGCGCGCCTGGGAGGAGGAGCGCGACTTCCGCGCCCTCGTCGCGGCCGAGCCCGAGATCGCCGGCCGCGTCGACCTCGACGCCGTCTTCGACCTGCCCGCCACCGTTCGCCACGTCGACACCGCGTTCGAGCGCCTGCGCGCGCTCGCCCGCAGAGAGGAGCCCGTCCATGCCTGAGGCAGTCCACGTCGGAAGCGGGAAGGTCCGAGAGCTGTACGCACTCGACGACGACCGCCTGCTGCTCGCCGCCAGCGACCGCATCTCGACCTTCGACGTCGTCCTGCCGACGGAGATCCCGGACAAGGGGCGCGTGCTCACCGGGCTCTCGGGGTTCTGGTTCGCGCGCACGCGAGAGATCGTCCCGAACCACCTCCTGGAGCTACGACCCGACGGCCGCTCGATGGCGTGCCGGAGGCTCGAGATGCTGCCGATCGAGTGCGTCGTCCGCGGCTACCTGGCGGGCTCGGGCCTGAAGGACTATCGCGCCACCGGCGAGATCTGCGGCCACCCGTTGCCGGCGGGATTGCGGGAGTCGGATCGGCTTCCGGAGCCGATCTTCACGCCCGCGACGAAGGCTGCGGAGGGCCACGACGAGAACATCGATAGTGCGCATGCGGCCGAGCTCGTCGGTGCGAGTCGCCTCGCCGAGGTGGAGCGTCGGTCGCTCCAGCTCTACCGCTTCGCGTCGGACTGGGCGCGCCGAGCGGGGGATCATCCTGGCCGACACGAAGCTCGAGTTCGGTATCGACGAGGACGGCCGCCTCGTGCTCGGCGACGAGGCGTTCACGCCCGACTCGTCTCGCTTCTGGCCCGCCGACGCGTACGCGCCGGGCGGCAGCCAGCCCTCGTTCGACAAGCAGTTCGTCCGCGACTACTGCGAGTCGCTCGGCTGGGACAAGACGCCGCCCGGCCCGGAGCTGCCGGAGGAGGTCGTGGCCGGGACGCGAGCCCGCTATGTCGAGGCGTTCGAGCTGCTCACCGGAATCGGGTTCGAGGACTACCTCGCCGACCCATCGGTGGTGCTGCAATGAGGGCGACGGTGCTGGTCCGGCCGAAGCCGGGGATCCTCGACCCGCAGGGCGAGGCCGTGGAGACGTCGCTTCGCCATCTTGGCTTCGCCGTCGGCGCAGTGCGTGTGGGCCGGCTCGTCGACCTCGAGCTGGACACGACCGATGCGACCGGCGCCCGCGGAGAGGTCGAGCGGATGTGCACACAGCTGCTCACGAACCCGCTGATCGAGAGCTTCGAGATCGAGCTCGCAGACAACGAATGAGCCATGGCCGGATCCAGCGATTGGGAGCAAATCGGCACACATTCGGCACAGTTCCGGCCCATACCCAGTGGGGTCCTCACGAGTATCGTCGTCTCCGAGGGAGGCGGGTGAGCCCCACCCTTCGAAGGGTGGGGGATGCGCGCCGGCCGTGTCCGGGAAGGCCAGGTTTTGACGGAGCAGCGTCCGCGAATCGCCGTGGTCGTCTACCCCGGCTCGAACGACGACGGCGACGCGGCGCTCGCGCTCGACCGGCTCGGCGCCGAGCCTGTCGCTCGTCTGGCACGCAGACGCCGGGCTACCCGATGTGCAAGCCGTCGTCCTCCCTGGTGGCTTCTCCTACGGCGACTACCTGCGCTGCGGGGCGATCGCCCGCTTCTCGCCCGTGACCGCCGCAGTTACCCGCTTCGCGCTCGAGGGCGGACTCGTGCTCGGGATCTGCAACGGCTTCCAGGTGCTGTGCGAGGCAGGGCTCCTCCCCGGCGTACTCCGGCCGAACGCATCGTTGCAGTTCGTCTGCCGCGATATCCCGGTCCGCGTCGAACGTACTGACACGCCGTTCACCGCCCGCTGCGAGCCCGGCCAGCGGCTCTCGATCCCGGTGAAGCACGGGGACGGCTGCTGGTTCGCGGACGCCGAGCTGCTGGCGGGCCTCGAGGAGCGCGGCCAGCTGTTACTGCGCTACGACGGCGAGAATCCGAACGGCGCTCTCGCTGACGTCGCCGGCGTCGTCAACGGGCGCGGAAACGTGCTTGGACTCATGCCGCACCCCGAGTACGCGGTCGACCCGCTGCTCGGCCCCACCGGCGGCGCACCGCTGCTCGGCTCGCTCGTCGACGCCGCGCGCGACCGGCTCGCAGTCCGCGTCTAACGGGTCAGGCGGCTCTCGGAGTGAGCCGGCCTGAGCATCGGGCGGGCGCTCAGCGTCGCCGCAGCAGCCAGCGCGAGCAGCACCGCGCCCGATTCCCAGAGGACGCGGGGGCCGAATCCGGCGCCGACGACGCCGGCGAGGATCATCCCCACGCCCATCGCCGCGCTGCCCGCCCCGTAGAACAGGGCAAATGCGCTGCCGCGCACATCGTCGGCCACGGCGCGCTGCAGCACGAGCGTCTTTCCGGCCAGCAGGAGCCCGTTCCCGACTCCTCCTGCAAGCGCAAGCGGAGCCGCCAGCCAGATTGACGGTGCGGCCGCGGCCGCACCAAAAGCCAGGGCCCCGAGCCCGAGACCTGCGGCGAACACGGACAGCGGCTCGCGTCCCGCGAGCGCCCGTGCCGAGGCCCAGCTTCCGAGCACGAGGCCGGCGCCGCAACTCGACGCAAGCAAGCCGAAGCCGGCTGTTCCGGCCCCGAACGTCTCCTTCGCGAGCAGGATCTCGCCGACGTTCACCGCCGCCGCTGCGAGGCAGGCGAGCACCCAGCTTACGAGCAGAACGCGGAGGGTTCGCTCGTGCGCGAAGAGGCTGAGACCGCGCGTGGCCGAGCGCCCTGTCGACGGACCGGCCGGCCGGGTCGCCTGGAAGCGATGGCCGGGCAGGCGGGCGATCAGGAGCGCTGAGACAACAAACGACGCGGCGTTCGCCTCGAACACGATGCCGGTTCCGGCCGTGGCGACAAGGACGCCTGCGACCAACGGCCCGGCCGCGAGACCCGCGGTCGCGGTCGTCTGGAGCACTGCGTTGGCACTCGGGAGGTCATCGTCACGGACGAGATTCGGCAGCGCGGAACCGAGCGCGGGCCGGAAGACGGAGGCCGCAGCTCCCGCGAGCATGGCCAGGCTCACGATCACGCACGGGATCGGCCACGAACGCCAGCGCGGTAAAGATGAGCGCGCTGCAGAGATCGGACGCGACCATCAGTGTCCGCCGCGACATGCGGTCGACAAGCGTCCCCACGACCGGCGCCAGGACGACGGTGGGAACGAACGCCGCGAGCAGCACCGCGCTCACCCACGCCGGCGAGCCCGTACGAGCGTAGATGTCGACCGTCAGCGCGACGTACGCAATCCAGGTGCCGGCCTCCGAGACGAGCTGCGCGGCCAGCAGCTCGCGCAGTCCGGGGTTGTCCGCGATCAGCTTGCGAAACACGATGACACCCGTCGGGAGGCCGGGCGCCGGCGCCCGGCACATCTCCTCCGGACGCCGGCTCCACCCTGGCCCTCAGCCGAGGCTGGGCTCCCAGCCGTCCGCTTCCCACGCGGAGGCCGGCCAACAAGCCCGCGCTCGCTTAGCCCATGACAAGCGGCATGCGGCGCATTGATCCACCCTCTTTCATCCCTCGGTGAACCGGAACAGCTCCGACGCCAGCAGCCCTCAGGGCTGCGCACGGTGCGGTGAGCTGCTCCGCTGCGGTCCGCGACCAGACTCTCCCGTCGCGAGGTCGCTACGAGCATCGTGTTCGTGAGCGCCCCGTCGACAACCGAGACGTCGGATCCACAGGCCCCCATAGCCGTGGAGTGTTGCCTGTTTACGCGCGGCCTAACAGCACGAATCGGGGGGTCGTGGATCCCCGAATCGGGGGTATTTCGGGCACAAAATGTGGATGCGGTCCCCGCTCGAGACCGCCTGAGAGGTCTAGCCGGCGCCGCTGGGCCGGCTAGACCCCGGTTCTACAGGCGGGATGCCGAGATGTCTGGACCACTTTCAGCGGATCGACGCAGTGATCGTCGCCCTTGCCCGTTGCCTCGACTCGCGAGCGACGTGGACGTCAGTAGGACGGACATCGTCGCGCGCCAGGGCCAGGAGCGAGAACACTTTCGCTGCCCGGGCTCCACGCCGTGCATTCACGCGGCTGGAAATCGTGCGTGTCCTTGCCACAGGTTGTCTCCTTACCGACGGTTCGATCCCGCGCCGCAGCGGCGCGCTCTAACTGTGGGCCCGACCGCGCCGGCCCAAATCACCCTGAAAGGTGACCTGGCCTCCCCGTAACGGGCCTCTGTCGCTGCCATCGGTCAAGGCGGGCGCGCCGACTGCCGATCTCAGTCCCCTGTGGCCACTCTCGAAGCACCGACGACGGCGGCGTTCGAGACCGAGCTCATGGAGGAGCTCCGGTCGCGTCGGCCCCGAGGGCTGCCGCAGCGCGACAGCCTCGTTGCGTGGGCGACCGGGTTGCTGTTCGTCGCCGCGGCCGTCTGGCTCGCGGTAGCCGCAGGCTCAATGCCGAGCGTCTGGTTGGCCGCATTGCTCATCGGGACCTACGCGATTGTGTCGCGCGTCGGCTTCGAGGTCGTCAGCGGCCACGCCGTACCAACCGAGCTCGTGCTCGTACCGATGCTCTTCGTCTTACCGCCGGCCATCGTGCCGCTCTGCGTCGCTGCAGGCCTCGTCCTCGGTCAGGCGCCCGAGCTCGCCCGAGGCCGGTTGCACGTGAACCGGCTGCCGCTGCTGGTAGGCAGCGCCGCACACGCGCTCGGGCCGGCGGTCGTTCTCGTGCTCGCTGGCCCTGCTCCTCCGTCTCTCCAGCACTGGCCCGTATACGTGGCGGCCCTGGCCGCCCAGTTCGCCACCGATTTCGCGGCCACGATGCCGTGGGCGCGCTGGTCCTACGGCATCGCGCCTCGGGCGCACCTCCATCAGATGCGCTGGCTGTTCTGTGTCGATGCCGCACTCGCTCCCATCGGCCTCGTCATCGCCGTCATCGCCGTGCAGCGCCCGGCGGCGGTCCTGCTCGTCTTGCCCCTCGTCGGGCTGCTCGCCTTCTTTGCCCGCGAACGGCAGGTTCGGATCGACTACGCAGTCGAGCTCTCGCACGCGTACCGCGGGACCGCTCTTCTGCTCAGCGACGTGATCGAGGCGGACAACGAGTACACGGGACAGCACAGCTGCGACGTGGTCGACCTCGTGCTCCTCGTGGCGGACGAGCTCAAGCTCGACCCGTCCACCCGACGCGACGCCGAGTTCGCCGCGCTTCTGCACGACGTCGGCAAGGTGAAGATGCCCGCCGACATCATCAACAAGGCCGGCCCGCTGAGCGAGGCCGAGTACGAGGTGATCAAGACTCACACCATCGAGGGTGAGCGGATGCTGGAGCAGATCGGCGGTCTGCTCGGCGCCGTCGGACGGATCGTTCGCTCCTGTCACGAGCGCTGGGACGGCACCGGCTATCCGGACCGGCTCGCCGCCGAGGGCATCCCGCTCGCCGCCCGCATCGTCATGGCCTGTGACGCGTTCAGCGCGATGACGACCGACCGCTCGTACCGGCGCGCCATGTCGGAGCAGGCGGCGATCGACGAGCTCCTCCGCTGCCGCGGAACGCAGTTCGACCCGAATGTCGTGGACGCGCTCCTCGTCGGCTTGCAGCGCCGCCCTAGCCACCAAGCTGAAGCACCGCTTTCAGGCCAGGACGCTCCTCCAGAGCTGACCGCAGGCGCTCGAGATCTCGTGTCCGCAGCGTGACGGGGCCGCGTCGGGCCTTCCCGCCGGTCGTGTACGCGAAGCGCACAAGCCGCTCACCCCGCTCGGTCTCCAGCAACTGAACCGTGGACGCAAACCGCTTCTGCCCGGCCCGCTGAGGAACCGTCAGCTCCTCGACGAGGACCGCCTTGCCCCAGGGCGTCTCCGTCGAAGTCGTCGCCGCCGCTGCCGTCATGCCGGAAACGGTAGACGGGCAACCGTCACATGTCTGTGCCGCCAGTGTGCCAAGAGTGTGCCGCGCATGAGCGCGGGCGGCCCGCAGGCCGCCCGCGCGCCACGTGCGGTGGGCCGGCTACCTCTTGGTTGCCTTGCCCTCGATCGTCTTGTGCTTCGAGCCGGCAAGGCCGATCTCGATCTTCTTCGGCTTGGGCTGCTCGGGCTTCGCGACGTGGACGTACAGGACGCCGTTCTCGTAGCTTGCCTTGACGCTCTTCTCGGTCACGCCCTGCGGTAGCCCGATCGTGCGCGTGAACGTACCGAAGCGGCGCTCCAGGCGGTAGTAGCGGCCGTCCTCGACGGTCTGCTCGCGCCCGCGCTCGGCGGTGACGGTCAGCGCGCCGTCATCGAGCTCGACCGAGATCTTGTCTTCCGGGATGCCCGGCAGATCCAAGGCGTAGACGATCTCGCCGTCGGTCTCCCAGACATCCGCCGTCGGGATCCAGTTCTGGTCTGTCCTGCCGTTGCCTTCGAGTAGCCCGTTCATGTAGCGGCTCATCTCGCTCTGGAGCGTTGCGAGCTCCCGGAACGGCTCCCAGCGAACCACTGTCGCCATGGTGGCCCTCCTTCCTGCGAGTCTTACTTGTTGCATATACCATAATAAAACCTGAGCGCTCTATGGTCAAGTTTCGCGAGGCCCCGTTGCACGTTCGGACCAGGGCCGCGCGTGAGACTCGCCACCGCCCATCTCGAGCGGAAATCGCCTCCGCCCGCAAACCGTCTAGCTCGAGGCCGAGGTCAGCACTGATGCCGGCGGTACATCCGAAGCCGTGCAGGCGGCAGGATCCACGTCCACCGACCGTTGGCGACGACCGCGTGCGCGGTGAATTTCACGCTCGTCACGGAGTCCGGTGCCGCCATCCGGAGCGCGAACGTGACCGCGATGCTCGACGTGGACCGCTGCTCGGGCGCCACGCGAATGCGCTGAGAACGGACGCGTAGGACGCGAAGCGAGACCAACCGACCGCGGACGGGGGCTGCCGACTCGCACGCGACGTAGACCTGGCGCGCGACGGCTGCCTTGTCGACAGGATTCAGCGTCTGCCAGGCCTCCGCGTAGCGGTTCGCGACGAGGAGTTCCACGACACGAGTCAGGAACCCGACCGGCGAACCCCGGAATGTCGGTTGAGTGCGCGCGGCAACCGTCACCGGCCTCGGCCCCGTCGGCCCCCGCCCGGCGAGCACTGCGAAGACGACCACGCCGACGGCGACCGCCGCGACGACCGCGACCAACGTCCACTTCATGATCTGCGTCTTCTACTGCACGACGCCACCACCGCGTGGCGGCGAGCCTCCCAAGCGCCAGAACGGCCGGCTATCCCGAGCTCCGCTCGGATCGGCCCCTGCCGCGTACGATCCCGTCATGACCCGTTACCTGCACACCATGATCCGGATCACCGATCCGGAGAAGAGCCGCGCCTTCTACGAGGCGCTCGGCTTCGAGTTCCGCGGCGAGTTCCCGATCGTCCGCGACGGTCACCACGAGGCCACCAACTACTTCATGGGCGTCCCCGGCCAGGAAGAAGAGCTGGAGCTCACCTACAACACCGACGGACGCAGCTACGAGCTGGGCACCGGCTACGGCCACATCGCGCTCGCCGTCGACGACCTCGACGCCACACTCGCTGCCCTCGGCGAACAAGGGATCGAGCCCGAGCGCGAGCCGTACCGCGTCCGCGAGGGCGGCTCCCGGCTCTGCTTCGTCCAGGACCCGGATGGCTACCGCACCGAGCTGATCGAGCGGGCAGGCACGTAGCACGCGGGCGGGCCGACTCCAGATCGATCATCGCGGGAGCCGGCCCATGCCCCGCGTCGTGCAATCCTGCTGATGAACGGGTTCCACTCGGGATAGGACTACGTCTCGGTCAGCGCGGCCCACACCTGGGAGGCGGGCGCGTCGATCTCGACCTCGCTGTGCAGTTCGCGTACGGACATCTCGTGCTCCCTTCTACTTGACGAGGCTAACGTTGTTAGCCATACTAGCTAACGCTGTTAGCTAGTCAAGTGGAAAGGAACCCCCGATGGAAACCACCGTCGTTCGGCGCCGCAGCCCTGCCGGCCGCATGGCATACGCGGCGCTCGCCGGCCTGTTGCTCACGGCCGTCGTCCTCGAGATCGCCAGGCACGCCACCGGCTATGCGCAGGCCGCAGCCTTCGGGCTCGGCCCCGACCTCGCGCTGCTCGCCGGCATGGGCGTGGGGCTCAAGCACGGTCAGCTGCACCCACGCGCAGTCCCGCTCTACAACCTGCTGCACCGCTTCTGGGGACCGCTCGGCCTGGCCCTCCTCGGCGCCTTCGGGCTGCTCCCGCTCGGGTTCGTCGTCGGTGCGCTCGCATGGGGCTTTCACATCGCCCTCGATCGTGCGCTGGGCTACGGTCTCCGGACGCGTGATGGCTTCCAGCGTCCCTGATCAGCCCAGCCCACGGGCCCGGGAGATCGTGGACGTCGCCCGCGAGCTGCTCGAGACGGAGGGCCCCGAGGGTCTGACGATGCGGCGCGTGGCCGACCGCCTCGGGATCCGCGCCCCCTCGATCTACAAGCACCTGCCCGACAAGCGGGCGCTGGAGACGGCGCTCATCTCCGCCGGCTTCGAGGAGCAGGCGGAGCGCTTCTCGGCCGCCGCGCAGGGAAGCGACGACCCGCTCGCAGCGCTGGCAACGGCCTACCGCAGCTTCGCCCGGGAGCATCCGCACCTCTACCGGCTCATGACCGACCGGCCGCTCCGCAGGGACCGGCTCACGCCCGGGGTCGAGGCGCGGGCCGCAAAGCCGCTCGTCGATGCCGTCGGCGGAGACGCCGACGCTGCACGTGCGACCTGGGCGTTCGCGCACGGGATGACGATTCTGGAGCTCAACGGGCGCTTCCCGGCCGACGCCGACCTCGACACGGCCTGGGCACGGGGAATCCGGGCGTTCCGCGTCTAACAGACCGGGCCGACGCCGGCCGCGGTGGGACGGAGGACTGCACTCCGGCCCTGCGAACAAGGGGTCGATGCTGATCGTCACCGTCCCCGAGATCCCGGGCACGTACGACCTGCTCGGCTATGCCCTCGGCTCGGGAACCACGCTCCAGGAGGCGATGGCGAGGTTGGAGGCGGACGCCGCGAAGCTCGGCGGCTGGGGCATCGTAGGGATGCGCCTCGAGCTGTCGGAGGAGACCACCGGAACTTCCTGGGTGGTCGCGTACGGGACCGCGATATCGCAGCCGCGGTAGTACGAGATCAAGCGCCGTCGAGGTCTTCCCTGAGCAACGAGAAGAGCACCGCGTCGTTCCACCCGCCGTGCCGCAGGTACGCCTGCCGGCGGACCCCCTCCCGGACGAAGCCCGCCCGCTCCGCGTGGCGAATCGCGCGCTCGTTGAACGCGTAGACCTCGAGCTCGAGACGGTGGAAGCCGGCCTCCAGCAGCAGGTGACGCTGGAAGAGACTCGCGGCCTCGTCGGCGAGCCGGCGACCGCGGAAATCGGGGTGGATCGCGAGCCCGGCCAGCCGCGCGATCCGGGCCTGCTCGTGGGTCCGCGTGAAGCTCATGGTTCCGGCCTGCTCGCCGTCCACCTCGATCACGAACCGGCCGAACGCGTCGGGCTCGCGGTTCGAGCGCTCGATCTCCTGGCGGATCGACCTCTCGTCGCGGGCGGCACGGCCTGACAGGAACGGCTCGACCTCCTCGTGCACGGCGAGCGCGACGAGGAACTCGAGGTCCCGCTCGCCGGCGCGCCGGAACGAGACGGTCACGCGGTCGCGGCTGCGCGGCCGCGGCGTCGGGCGAGCCGCACCTTGCCGGATCCGAGCGCGACCCCGGCCAGGATCAGCACGAGCCCGCCGGCCATCGCGCCGGTGATCGGCTCGCTCAACAGCAGCGCGCCGTAGCCGAGCGCCATGATCGGCATCAGGTACGTGACGAGGCTCAGGCGCGCCGAGCCGTGCAGGCGGAGCATCCGGTACAGCACGAGCTGGGCGAACGCCGTGCCGAGCACGGTCAGAGCGGCCACGAGGCGATCGCCTTCCAGCCGGGCGCCGCCGCCGGCGGATCGGCGACCGCGAACGGGATCAGCACCAGCGCGCCGAAGAGCGTCGACGACGCGGCCAGCACCGGGCCGGAGATGCTGCCGACGCGCTTCTGCCCGTAGAGCCCGGCCACCGCGTAGGAGATCGAGGCGGCGATCACCGCGAGCGTCCCCCACAGCGCGAGCGAGTCGCCGCCCGGATCGAGGCCCGCCAGGACGCCGACGCCGACGAGGCCGAGCAGGACGCCGGCCAGCCGCGTGCCGTTCACCCGCTCCGACGGCAGCAGCCACACGGCCAGCACGGCGTTGAAGATCGGCACCGACGAGTTCGCGATCGCGGCCACCCCGGAGTCGATGTGCAGCTCACCCCAGGCGATCAGCGTGAAGGGCAGCGCGCACATGATCACGCCCAGCACGAGCCCCGGCCGCCACGCCGCGCGCAGCTCGCCGAGCACGCCCCGCCCCCGCGTCGCGAACAGGAACGCGTGCAGCAGCAGGCTCGCCACGAGCAGCCGGAGCAGCATCGTCGTCGCCGGCGGGATGTCCTGCACCGCCTCCTTGATGAACAGGTACGACGCGCCCCAGACGAGCGACAGCGTGAGGAGAAGCGGGACGTACCGGCGCGTCACGGTTCCACGCTAGCCGGAATCTTGCGGCGCCCGAACCGCACCGCCCCGGTGCCGAGCCCGACGCCCGCGAGAATCAGTCCGAGGCCGGCGATCGCGGCGGCGGTGATCGGCTCGCCGAGCAAGCCGGCACCGTAGAGCAGCGCGATCGCGGGCACGAGATAGGTGACGAGGATCGCGTTCGACGCGCCGGCTCCCGAGAGCAGCGCGTAGTAGAGGACGTATGCGATCCCGGTGCCGCCGATCCCGAGCGCGAGCACGGAGCCGACGACCTCCCAGCCCGGGAACCGGGCGGGCAGCTGCGCAGCGGCGAAGGGGGCGAGCGCGAGCGCCGCGACGGTGAGCGACCCCAGCGCGGTCGTCAGCGGCGAGACGGAGCCGAGCGACCGCGTGTTGTAGAGCGCGGCGCACGCGTAGCAGAGAGCCGCGAAGACGACGGCGAGCGCCGCGATCGTATCGCCGCCGGGCTGCACGCCGACGAGCAGCGCGACTCCGCCGAAGCCGACGAAGAGACCGACGAGCCGCGCGCCGGAGACGCGTTCGCTGCGCACGAACCTCAGCGCGATCAGCGCCGTGAAGAGCGGCGCCGAAGCCTGGATCACGGCGGTCAGCCCGGAGTCGAGCCGCTGCTCGGCCCACGCGATCGCGACGATCGGGACCGCCGAGTTGACGAGCCCGACCACGGTGATCGGAACTGCGGCCGAGCGAGCCTCCCGCATGATCCGCGCGCCGCCGAGCTTCACCAGCGCGATCGGCAGGATCACGAGCGCTCCGATCCCGAGCCGCAGGCAGATCAGCGTCGTCGGCTCGAGCTCCCGCACGCCGATCTTGATGAACATGAACGACGCCCCCCAGAGCGCCGAGAGGGCGAGCAGCATCAGCCAGTAGCGACGGCTCACAGGAGGTTCAACGCCGGGGACCCCACGGGTTGTGAGAACGCGCCCGGAGCCGTCTCCCTTCCGGAGACGGTTGGTCGGTAGTCCAGGTGCTTCCGGGGATGGCTCAGACCAAGCGAGAGTGGGTCATCAGCCGCCGACAAGGCTGGTTGCCTTGCCAAGGCTGAGGGCCCGCTCTTGCGCAGTGTCTCAGCCACCATCCGGGAGTGCCTCGAGACTGCCGATCGACCGTCTACACTGCACGATCTGACCACGGTCGCCGATCAGCCGCTCCATCGCGCCCTCGGCCTCACGGACGGCGAGTTCGACCGAATCGAAGAGCTGCTGGAGCGGGAGCCGAACCACTTCGAGCTCGCGGTCTTCTCGCTGCTCTGGTCGGAGCACTGCGGCTACAAGCACTCGGCCCGGCTGCTGAAGCGGCTGCCGTCGACCGGCGAGCGCGTGCTGCAGGGCCCCGGCGAGAACGCGGGCGTGCTCGATCTCGGCGACGGGCTGGCCGTGGCCTTCAAGGTCGAGAGCCACAACCACCCGTCCGCGGTCGAGCCGTTCCAGGGCGCGGCGACCGGCGTGGGCGGCATCCTGCGCGACATCATCGCCATGGGCGCGCGGCCGATCGCGCTGCTCGACGGGCTGCGCTTCGGCGCGCCCGACCACCACTTCCGGCGCGCAGTCGCGGGGATCGGCGGCTACGGCAACTCCGTCGGCGTCGCAACGGTCGGCGGCGAGGCGGTGTTCGACCCGGCCTATGCGGACAACTGCCTCGTCAACGCGATGTGCGTGGGACTCCTCCCGACCGAGCGCGTGATGAGCGCCCGGGCGAGCGGACCGGGCAACGTCGTCGTCCTCTTCGGCGCCACGACGGGCCGCGACGGGATCGGCGGGGCGAGCGTGCTCGCCAGCCAGGAGCTCGGCGAGAACGGCGCCGACAAGCGGCCGTCCGTGCAGGTCGGCGACCCGTTCACCGGCAACCGGCTGATCGAGGTCTCGCTCGAGCTCGTGGAGCGCGGGCTCGTCGTGTCGCTCCAGGACTGCGGCGCGGCGGGGCTCGCCTCGGCGCTGTCGGAGATGGCGCGTGACGGCATGGGCGTCGACGTCCGGCTCGACCGCGTGCCGCTGCGCGAGGCCGATCTCGAGCCGTGGGAGATCATGATCTCCGAGAGTCAGGAGCGGATGGTCGCGGTCGTCGAGCCCGCGCGGCTGGCCGAGGTCGAGGAGGTCTTCGAGCGCTGGGAGCTGCACCACGCGCGTGATCGGCGAGGTCACCGACTCGGGTCTGCTGCGCGCGCTCTTCGCGGACGAGGTCGTGGGCGAGATTCCGGCGCGGCTGCTCACGGACGAGTGCCCGCGCTACGATGATCGAGCAGGCGCCGCGCCCGGCCGCCTCCCGCCCTGCGCCGCGACCCGCCGAGGCCAAGCGCTGGATCTACGAGCAGTACGACCACCTCGTCGGCTCGCGCACGGTGCGCCGGCCCGGGCTCGACGCCGCCGTGTTGCGGCTGCGGCCCTCCTACCGCGGCCTCGCGGTCTCGCTACAGGGGCCGTCGCCCGGCGAGCGCGATCCGTTCCGCGCCGGCGCCGAGGCAGTGCTCGGCGCAGCGCGCAACGTCGCGTGCGCCGGCGGCGAGCCGATCGGGCTCACCGACTGCCTCAACTTCGGCAACCCGGAGAAGCCCCCGATCGCCTGGGAGCTGGCGCAGGCGATCGAGGGCATCGCGCAGGCCGCCGAGGCGCTCGGAATCCCGGTCGTCTCGGGGAACGTCTCGCTCTACAACGAGACCGACGGCCGCGCGATCCCGCCCACGCCCGTGGTCGGCTGCGTCGGGCTCGTGCCCGACGTCCGTGCGATCCCGAACGGCTGGCGGCCGGGCGACGTGATCCTCCTCGCCTGCGTGCCGCCGGACGACCTCGAGGCCGAGGCGGCGCTCATCCGCTTCCTCTGGCGCTCGGCGCCGCTGCTGTCGCTCGCGCACGACGTCGGCCAGAGCGGGTCTGCCGCCGCGCGTCGAGGAGATGGCGGAATGGAGCGGCCACGAGGCGGACGCCGACGTGCAATGGAGCCCGGGCCAGGTACCGGCGGCGATCGTCGCCTGCGCGCCGGAGAACGTCGCGCGGCTCGATTGGTCGCTGCGCGAGATCGGCAGCGTCGCGCTGATGTGCGGCGTCTTCGGCATCCGCGCTCCGGGCCGCGACGTTGCGCGCGTCACGCACTTCGGGCTGCACGCGCTCCAGCACCGCGGCCAGGAGTCGGCCGGGATCGCGGTCTCCGACCGCGGGCTGCTGACCGTCCTGCGCGACCTCGGGCTCGTCACCCAGGTCTTCGACGAGCAGAACCTGAGCGGCCTGCACGGCGAGCTCGCGATCGGGCACACGCGCTACTCGACCACCGGCTCGTCGCAGTGGACGAACGCCCAGCCCCTGCTGCAGCACGGCAAGGTGCGCACCGTCGCGCTCGGCCACAACGG
This sequence comes from uncultured Actinomycetes bacterium, assembly GCA_963773175.1. Classification (GTDB taxonomy): domain Bacteria; phylum Actinomycetota; class Thermoleophilia; order Gaiellales; family Gaiellaceae; genus CAVZAC01. Next base: position 99,517 of record CAVZAC010000001.1, on the reverse strand, counting down.
CAACCTCACCAACGCGCACGAGCTGCGCGAGGAGCTGCGCGCCGAGGGGATCCGGCTGGCGACGACCTCCGACACCGAGGTGATCGGCGCGCTGATCGCGAACGACCCGGCGCCGCTCGCGGAAGCGGTGGCCAACGCGATGGAGCGGCTCGCAGGGCGCCTACTCCGTCGTCGCGCTCTCCGGTCACTCGCTGATCGCATTCCGCGACCCGCACGGCTTCCGGCCGCTCGTGCTCGGGCGGCTCGACGGCGACCCGGTGATCGCCTCCGAGACCTGCGCGCTCGATCTCGTCGGCGCCGACTTCGAGCGCGAGCTCGAGCCGGGCGAGCTCGCGATCGTCGACGAGGACGGCGCGCGCATCGTGCAGGCCGTCGAGCCGGCGGACCAGGGCGCGCTCTGCATCTTCGAGTTCTTCTACCTCGCCCGGCCGGACACGCGGCTCGACGGCGTCGAGGTGCACGGCGCGCGCGTGCGGATGGGCGAGCGGCTCGCCGCCGAGGCGCCCGTCGAGGCCGACCTCGTGCTGCCGATCCCCGACTCGGGCACACCCGCGGCGATCGGCTTCTCGCGCGCCACGGGGATCCCGTTCTCGGAGGGGCTGATCAAGAACCGCTACGTCGGCCGCACGTTCATCCAGCCCGACCAGGGCCTGCGCGAGCAGGGGATCCGGCTCAAGTTCAACCCGCTCGCCGAGGTCGCCGGCCAGCGCCTGGTCGTGGTCGACGACTCGATCGTGCGCGGCAACACGACGCGGCAGATCGTGCAGATGCTGTTCGAGGCCGGCGCAGCCGAGGTGCACGTGCGCGTCTCGTCGCCGCCGGTGATCGGGCAGTGCTTCTACGGGATCGACCTCGCCGACGAGGAGGAGCTGATCGCCCACGGCCGCACGGTCGAGGAGGTGCGCGCCTCGATCGGCGCCACGAGCCTCGCGTACCTGTCGCTCGAAGGGCTCCAGGAGGCGACGATGCGGCCGCGCTCGGAGACGTGCCGCGCCTGCCTCACCGGCGCCTACCCGACGCGGATCCCCGAGGGCCGGGTCCTGAAGATGAGGTTCGAGCCCTCGCGCAGCGAGCGTCCGCGCAGCGGACCGGGGGAGGGGGCCTGGGGGAACCGGGAGGTTCCCCCAGCGCCGAGATTCACCGGCGCGTCCCCCTAGTCGTCACTCCTCGAGCACGCGGCTCGCCTTGGCGATCCCGCGGCTGATGATGTACGCGAACGAGACGTACGTGAAGTAGTTCATCCAGCTGCCGATGTTGATCGAGTCCGCGATCGCCGCGATGATCGCGACGAGGATGAGCGCGAGCACGACGTAGAGGAACTCGGCGTTCCCCGGGGTCGGCATCCGGGCCATGCTGAAGTTGCCCATCGCCGTGTAGCCGGGCCGTAGCCCCGGCCCCATTCCGCCCGGCTGCTCCGGGGGAGGTGTCGGAGGAGTGGGCGGTGGTGTGGTCGACATGCTGTTCTCCTTCCTTGCGGTCAGGCCGCCTGGCCCGGGATGTGAACGAGCTCCAGCTTCAGCCCGTCGGGGTCGTAGAAGAAGACCGCGTAGTAGCCGGGCGAGTACCAGTACTCCTCCGGCCCGCTCTCGATCTCCAGGCCCTGCTCGCGCAGCCAGTCCGCGCGCTCGCTGACGACGGCGCGTGACGCTGCCTCCAGCGCCAGGTGATGGAGGCCGACCCGGTAGCGGTCGTAGCCTCCCGCCGACGGCGTCTGCGCCTGGCGGAGCCCGATCGAGGTGCCCGGCCCCCAGAGGTACCAGATCGTCTCGCCCCGCTCGCCCTCGACCTCGGTCACGCCGTGCCAGCCGAGCGGCCCGAGCAGATCACGGTAGAAGGGCAGGCTCCGCTCGATCGAGGAGACGACCAGGTCGACGTGATGGACGCCGCTCGAGCGCATGCGAGACCCGCTTGAGTTCCGCGTAGCGCACACGCCTCCTGCCCGGAGGGGGCCGGCGACCCGGGCGTACAATCGCCGGCCGGTGCAGCTCTTCCACTACCACCTGGTGACGAGCCGCGTGCGCGAGGTCGAGGCGCGCTACATCGGCAAGCTCGGGTTCAACCTCATCGCGCGCTACGGCCGGGTCGGCGACCGCCGCACTGCACCACGAGTCGGGTGTCTCCTGGGACGAGCTGGACGCGATGGACTTCAAGCTGCGACTCACGGAGCTCGAGCGGGGCGCCGTCAACGTCGTGCTCCAGCCCGGCCAGTGGCCGGTGCCGCGGGTCGACCACCTCGGGTTCGCGCTCGACGACGACGAGTTCGAGGCCGCCCTGGAGCGGGCCGCCGATCTGCAGCTGCGCGTCCAGGAGCATCCGGGGCGGCGAACGTTCGTCTCCACGCGTGCCGGCTACCGCCTGGAGATCCATCCTCCCCGCGACTGGATCGAGGACCTGCTCGACGCCGCGGACGAGCTCAGGATCTCGGAGCTCCACCTGCGCTGCGACGATCCCGTGCTCAAGGCCGACGCGCTCACCGAGGTGCTGGACGCGATCACCGACGGCGCCGAGGTGCACGTCGGCGAGTCGCTGGTGCGGTTCACGCCCGGCGGGCCGCAGGGCCGGCCCGAGCTCGAGGGCGAGCTGTTCCGCTAGCCGGATGGCGATCGAGTACGAGCTCGCGAAGGACAAGCTCCCGCGCGGTCGGAGCTACGCGCTCAGGCGGGACCTCTGGATCGGGCACTCGAGAAGGCCGGGATCTCGACGGTGACGACCGTCCGCTGCGACTCCAGCGGCGTGGCCAGCATCTACGGCTGGCGTCCGCGAGGGAGAATTACGGCTCGGCCGTCCCTTCGGGGTCTGACCCCCGACTCGGCTTCGGCTCACAAGAACGACATGGCTCTTCGGACAAGCAAGGTTCCGCAAATCCGCATCGCTTCGATGGGCCCCGTTTCGTCGAGCCATGTCCAGGGGTCTGACCCCTTGTGCACAGCGGCGCTCGGGTTTTCCCCGCTTCGGCTGGCCCAAGCGGACCTGGCTTCCTCGGAGCAAGCGATTCTGATCTGCAGGAACGGAACCTCGAGCGCCCCTGCCTCGCGACCGATCTGGGCACTAGACTCGCCCCGTGACGGGGGAGCACACGTACGCAGCGGCCGGGGTCTCGCTCGCCGCCGCGGTCGGCGTCGTCGACCGGCTGCGCGCCGCCGTCGAGTCGACCGGCGCCACCGGGTTCGGCGCCTTCGCCGGACTGCACCCGCTCGGAGACGGACGGCTGCTGGCGGCCTCGACCGACAGCGTCGGCACGAAGTTGATCCTGGCCCGCGAGCGCGGGGCGCTGCGCAACTGCGGCGCCGACATGGCGGCCCACTGCATCAACGACGTGATCACGACCGGCGCCGACCCGCTGATCCTGCTCGACTACGTGGCCGCCAACCGGATCGACCTCGAGCAGGTCGCCGAGCTGGTCGAAGGCGCCGCCGAGGTGTGCCGCGCCGCCGGGGTCGCGCTGATCGGCGGCGAGACGGCCGAGCTGCCCGGGGTCTACCGCGAGGACGAGCTCGACTTCGCCGCCACCTGCGTCGGGATCGTCGACGAGGAGCGGCTCGTCGACGGCTCGCGGATCGAGCCAGGCGACTCGATCGTCGGCTTCCGCTCGGCCGGCGTGCACGCGAACGGCTTCACGCTCGTCCGCCGCGTGCTCGCCGACGAGGACTACGACGGGCCCGACCTGCTCGCTCCCACGCGGCTCTACCTCGACGACGTGCGACGGCTGCGCGACCGGGCGCGCGCCTTCGCGAACATCACCGGCGGCGGCATCGAGGGCAACCTGCGACGCGTGCTCCCAGACGGCCTCGCGCTGCGCATCGACTGGGGCTCGTGGCAGCGGCCGCCCGTGTTCGAGTGGCTCGCACGCCACGTCGCCGAGGACGAGCTGCGCCGCGTCTTCAACCTCGGCATCGGCTACTGCGCGGTCGTCGCAGACCCCGGCGACGAGCCGGTGATCGGTTGGATCGAGCGCGCGTGATCGGCGTCCTCGCGAGCGGCGGCGGGCACGAACCTGCAGGCGCTGCTCGACGCCGGCCTGCCGATCGGAGCCGTGGCGTCGCAACAAGCGCGGGGCCGGCGCGCTCGCGCGGGCCGACGCGGCCGGGCATCCCGACCGCGATCTTCCCGCTCGGACGAGTACGCCGACCGCGAGACCCGCGACGCCGCGATGGCCGAGTGGCTCGAGGGCGAGGGCGTCGACCTGGTCGTGCTCGCCGGCTACATGCACCTGCTCACGCCCGCCTTCCTCGACCGCTTCCAGAACCGGATCGTCAACGTGCACCCGTCGCTGCTGCCCGCCTTTCCGGGCGCGCACGCGGTCGCGGATCAGCTCGCGGCCGGCGTGGCCGAGAGCGGCGCGACGGTGCACCTCGTCGACGAGGGGATCGACAGCGGCCCGGTCCTGGCCCAGGAGCGGGTGCCCGTCCTCGCCGGCGACAGCGTGGAAACCCTGCACGAGCGGATCAAGGCGGTCGAGCACCGCCTCCTCCCGAAGGTGGTGAGAGAACTGTGCGCGCGCTGATCTCGGTGTACGACAAGACGGGCCTCGACGACTTCGCCCGCGGCCTGGCGGACCTCGGCTGGGAGCTCGTCGCGAGCGGCGGCACGGCTGCCGAGCTGGATGGTCTGGGTCTCGCCTGCACACGGGTCGAGGACGTGACCGCGGCCCCGGAGATGCTGGGCGGCCGCGTGAAGACCCTCCACCCGGCAGTTCATGCGGGCATTCTGGCCCGGAGGGACAGCGAGGAGGACATGGCCGCGCTCGCCGCCCAGGGGATCGAGCCTTTCGACCTCGTCTGCGTGAACCTCTACCCCTTCTCCACGGTGGTCGCCAAGTTCGGGATCGGCGAGGAGGAGGCGGTCGAGATGATCGACGTGGGCGGCCCGGCGATGCTGCGCGCCGCGGCGAAGAACTTCGCGCACGTGGCCGCGGTCTCCCGACCCGACCGCTACGGGTTCGTGCTCGACGAGTTGCGCGAGCGGGGAGCGCTCTCGCAGGAGACCCGCCGCGAGCTCGCCGCCGAGACGTTCGCCACGACAGCCGCCTACGAGGCGACGATCGCGGCCTGGTTCTCCGAGCGCGAGGTCTTCCCGGAGACGATCGTGCCCGGCTTCGAGAAGGTGCTCGACCTCGCCTACGGCGAGAACCCCCATCAGCGCGCGGCGTTCTACGCGGAGACCGGCGCGCGGCGCCATCTGCTCTCGCGCGTCGTCCAGCTGCACGGGCGCGAGCTCTCGTACAACAACCTCAACGACCTCTCCGCAGGACGGCTGCTCGTGCGCGAGTTCACCGTGCCGGCCTGCGTGATCGTCAAGCACGCGAACCCCTGCGGCGTCGCCGTCGCCGCGACGATCGAGGAGGCGTACGAGCGGGCGCTCGCCTCCGACCCGCGCTCGGCCTACGGCGGCGTCGTCGTCCTCAACAGGCCCGTGAGCGCGGATCTCGGCGAGCGGCTCGCCGAGCAGTTCGTGGAGGTGCTGTTCGCCCCCGGCTACGACCCGGCCGCGCTGGAGTCGCTCCAGACCAAGCCCGAGACTCGGATCCTGGACGACCGCGAGCGGCGGCGCGGCAACCCGGCCGAGCGCGACTACAAGCGCGTGCTCGGAGGGCTGCTCGTCCAGGACCGCGACTGGGAGATCGAGGACCGCGAGGGCATGGTCGCCGTCTGCGGGACGCCGTCCGAGACGCAGTGGGGCGACCTGCTCTTCGCGTGGCGGATCTGCAAGCACGTCAGCTCGAACTCGATCGTGCTCGTCAAGGACCTGGAGACGATCGGGATCGGCGCAGGCCAGATGAGCCGCGTCGACGCGGTGCGGATCGCGCTCGAGAAGGCGGTCGAGCAGGGGCACGACACGAACGGCGCCGCGCTTGCCTCCGACGCGTTCTTCCCGTTTCCGGACGGGCCGCAGCTCGCGCTCGACGCCGGTGTGACAGGGCTGATCCAACCCGGTGGGTCGAAGCGCGACGCCGAGATCGTCGCGGTCGTGGAGCAGGCCGGAGCGGCGATGGTCTTCACGAGCCGAAGGCACTTCCGGCACTGACGGCCGGCCGAGAACCGATCGTAGGCCGGGCCCGACCCCTTCGCGCCGCGCTACCTTTGCGGCCCGCACCCGCCCGAGGAGGAGACACGTGACGTCGATCGCCGCCGCAGCCGTCCCCGATCCCCGCCGCTGGCGCGCGCTGGCGGTGATCTGCGTCGCGTTCTTCATGACCGTGCTCGACGTCTCGATCGTGAACGTCGCGCTGCCGTCCATCCAGAGCTCGCTGCACTTCTCGGAGACGGGCATCCAGTGGGTCGTCACCGCGTACGCGATCACCTTCGGAGGCTTCCTCCTGCTCGGCGGCCGCACCGGCGACGTGCTCGGGCGCACGGCGGATGTTCATGGTCGGCATCGTCGTCTTCTCCGCCGCCTCGCTCGTGTGCGGGCTCGCCACGGCCCCCGGGATGCTGGTCGCGGCGCGCGCAGTGCAGGGTCTCGGCGCCGCGCTGATCTCGCCGGCCACGCTGGCGCTGATCACGACCACCTTCGAGGAGGGCGCCGAGCGCAACAAGGCGCTCGGGATCTGGGGCGCGATGGGCGGCGGCGGCGCCGCGGCGGGCGTGCTCTTCGGCGGGATCCTCACCAAGTACCTGGGCTGGGAGTGGATCTTCTTCGTGAACGTGCCGGTGGGCGCGCTCGTGCTCGCACTCACGCCCGGCCTCGTGCGCGAGAGCCATGCGGACTTCGGCAACCGGAGCTTCGACGTCATCGGGGCGGCGGCGGTCACCGGCGGCAACGCGCTGCTCGTGTTCGGCATCTCCAAGGCGCCGACCGACGGCTGGGGCTCTGCGCAGACGGTCGTCTCGCTCGCGCTCGCGGCGGCGCTGCTCGTCTTCTTCGTGATCTGGGAGGCGCGCACGTCGGCCCCGTTGATGCCGCTGCGGATCTTCCGCGTGGCCACGGTGGCGGGGGCGAACGCGGTCTCGCTGCTGCTGGGCGCCGTCGTCTTCTCGAACTTCCTGCTGCTCACGTTCTACGTGCAGAACGTGCTCGGCTACTCGGCGCTGGAGGCGGGCGTCTCGTTCCTGGCCACGGCCGGCACCGTCGTGCTGTGGGCCGGGCTCGCCCAGTATCTGACCACCCGCTACGGGCCGCGCCTGATCATGACCGTCGGCTTCCTGGCCCTCGCCGGCGGGATGCTCTGGTACACGCAGATCCCGCCCGACGGGCACTACTGGCCGGACCTCCTGCCGGGCTACCTGCTCGTCGGGTTCGGCCTGGCCTTCGCGTTCATCCCGGTGTCGATCGCGGCGCTGGCCGGCGTGGGCCACCGGGAGGCCGGGCTGGCGTCGGGGATGGTCAACACGTCGCAGCAGCTCGGAGGCGCGATCGGCGTGGCGATCGCGGTCACGATCGCGACCACGCACGCGAAGCACCTGCTCGCCGCCGGCGAGAACCAGGCGGCGGCCTTCACCTCGGGCTACGCCCGCGCCTTCTGGGTGATGGCCGGGATCTCGCGTTGCCGGGGCCGTGCTGGCGATGATCCTCGTCCGGGTGCGCAAGGACCAGCTGACCGAGGCGGACGTGGAGCCGGTGACGGCCGCGGAGAGCCGGTAGCCGAGCTCCGCGCGGGAGCGGGTTGCGCTCGCGTCGAAGACCGGCCAGGACGTACGCTTTCGCCGTGGCCTGCGAGTACCCGACGGTTCTCGACCTGGTCGGTCGTACGCCGATCGTCCGGCTCGACCGCATCTCGCCGCCGGCGGGCCGCGCATTCTCGCCAAGCTCGAGTACCTGAACCCGGGCGGCTCGGTGAAGGACCGCATCGGGCTCGCGATGATCGAGGCGGCGGAGCGCGACGGGCTGCTCCGGCCGGGCGGCACGATCGTGGAGCCGACCTCGGGCAACACCGGCGTGGGCCTCGCGATCGCGGCCGCACATCGCGGCTACCGCTGCATCTTCGTGATGCCGGACAAGATGAGCCAGGAGAAGATCTCGATGCTGCGCGCCTACGGCGCCGAGGTCGTGATCACGCCGACCGCCGTCGAGCACGACTCGCCGGAGAGCTACTACTCCGTCTCGTCGCGGCTCGCCGAGGAGATTCCCGGCGGCTTCAAGCCCGACCAGTACTCGAACATGGCGAACCCGGAGGCGCACTACCGGGTCACGGGGCCGGAGATCCTCGAGCAGACCGGAGGCGAGATCGACGCGCTCGTGATCTCGGTCGGCACCGGCGGCACGATCTCCGGGGTCGGCCGCTATTTCAAGGAACACGCGCCCGGCGTGCTGATCGTCGGCGCCGACCCGGAGGGCTCGGTCTACACGGCGCAGGACGAGAGTGACCTGCACCCGTACTTCGTGGAGGGGATCGGCAAGGACACGTGGCCCGAGACGATGGACCCGGACGCGGTCGACGAGTGGGTGCGCGTCTCCGACCGCGACTCCTTCCTGACCGCGCGCCGCCTGGCCCGCGAGGAGGGTCTGCTCGTCGGCGGCTCCGGCGGCACGACCGTCTGGGCGGCCCTCGAGCTGGCGAAGAAGCTCGGCCCGGAGGCCACGATCCTCACGATGATGCCGGACTCCGGTCGCTCCTACCTCTCGAAGTTCTTCGACGACAACTGGCTGCTCGAGCACGGCTTCCTCGAGCGGCGCGCACCCGTCCCGACCGTCGAGGAGGTGCTCCGCGCGCGGCGGGACAAGCCGGCAGACCTACCGCACCTGGTCACGATCGGCGCGCACCAGAAGGTCGGCGAGGCGATCGGCCTCATGCAGCGCTACTCGATCTCCCAGCTCCCGGTCGTCCGCGATGGTGCCGTCTCGTCGCTGGCCAATCTGATCGGCGCCCTCCACGACCGAGATCTGCTCGACCGTGTGTTCAAGAACTCCGACGCGCTGCACGAGGACGTCGCCTCGGCCATGCAGCCGCCGCTCGCGGCGATCGAGGCCACCGAGTCACTGGAGCAGGTGTTTGCAAGCCTGACCGCCGGCACGAACGCGGTCGTCGTCGTCCGCGAGGGCAGCCCGGTGGGCGTTCTCACGCGCTCGGATCTGCTCGAGTATCTCGCCAAGAGCTAGCGAGCGCCGAGCGGCCGGCGCGCCGTGATGGCCGGCTCCTCGCCTCGGGCTTGGCTCTGCCGGGAACGAGCGCCTTCCTGTCATGCTCCGCAGGATGGGCGGTCGGCGATGGGACGGGGACGAGCGCAGCGAAGGGATCGCCGACGCTCGGCCGTTCGCGGCGGGCGTCGAAGAGCTGCTCGAGGACCACGCGACGCCCCAACTGGGTGGCCGAGCAACCCGAGGTGCATCTCCTCCCTCATCTGCAACGCTCGTGCGAGTCGCTGCCGCTCCAGTTCGTCGACGCGCGCGCCTCCGGTGACGGATCGTTCGACGTCGAGCTGCGCTCGACGCGTCGGCCAGCGCGTCTTCCCACACGGCCAGTCGCGGGCACGAGGTCTTCCACACCTCGATCGTCTCGGCGTAGCTTCGCCGCTGCTCCGCTATCCACACGAGCAGCTGAACGGTCGGGGCGGTTGGGGCAGGCGACTGGCTCATCTCTCTAGGCGGCGTCCACTTCTTCGCGCGTGTCGACGTAGAAGGCGAGGTGCTCGATCCCGACGTCGTAGTAGCGGTGCTCACCACCATCTGCCGGACGCAGCCCGAGGAACTGTTCTCCAAAACGGAGATCCACGATCTCCTCGGTGCCGCGGTAGCTCGGGTACCGCTCCTCTTCGCGCATTCCAACCGGCCCGAGCACCGCGAGATAGAACGCGGTCGAGCGATCCACGTCTCGAACAGCCAGATCGACGTGGTGGATTCCGCGGGCGGGCATTGACGTCCTCTCCTCGAGCGCTCTCCGCGCAGGCTATGCCACGTGGGCATCGGCCACCCGAGGAAGATTGCCACGTGGAAGGCAGATCAGGCCTTCGACAGCACGTACACCCGGCGGTCGAGTTCCCTCTCGGCTTTGACAGGATCCCGGGTCGAGGCTGCAGACGAGCCGTAGTCGGCACAGAGGAGGAAATTGGATGACGCAGGCCCCAGACCACCTGGCTGATTTTGCCCGCCGCTACACGGAAGCGTGGTGCAGCCGGGACCCGGCGCGCGTCGCCGAGCACTACGCACCCACAGGCTCGCTCACCATCAACGAGGGCCCGCCCTCCGTCGGGCGTGCCTCGATCACGGAGGCGGCGCGGTCGTTCATGGTCGCATTCCCGGACCTGCGAGTGCTCCTCGACGACCTTCTCGTCCACGACGACTCTGCCGAATACCACTGGACTCTCGTCGGAACCAACACGGGGCCGGGCGGGACCGGTCGCCGCGTTCGGATCACCGGGTTCGAGGAGTGGACGTTTGGCGGCGACGGGCTGATCGCAGAGTCACAAGGCCACTACGACCAGGCCGAGTACGACCGTCAGCTCGAACAGGGCGTCGAAGACTCTCGCTAGGACGCGCCGCTCCATCGTCCGACCATGGTCCCGGAAGTCGCCCTCGAGAAGACCGAGACCGACGCTCAGCTGCCGAGCACGAGGCGGATGCCCTCGTGCGCCACTACGAGCTCCTGCATCGCGACGTCGCCCGACCCTCCGCCGAGCTTCGGGCCCTTCCACTTCACCGGCCGGCCGCGATCGAAGCGCCAGCGCATGGCAGGCTTGCCGTCGCGGCCGAGGAGCGTGACCGTCCCGGTCCGGGGCTCCGCGTTGCCGTGCTCGGCTCTCTGCCACCACAGCCAGAGGCCGGTGCCGCGCGTCACGCCGCCCCAGAGAGCGAATTTCCCGGAACCCTGCCTCCGGCGCCGTAGCCCGCTCACCCTGCGGAACTCCGCCCTGGGGAGCCCTTCGACCTCGAGGACGACCCGTCTCACGCGGCCCCCTTTCGGCGCCGCCCGGCCCGGCCCTGCGTGACTAGCATGAGGCCGTGCCGACCGACCAGCTACGCAGCCTTCTCGAGCAGGCGTTCCCCGACGCGTCGGAGCTCGACGTCGCCGATCGCACCGGCACGGGCGACCATTTCCAGGTGACCCTCGCGAGCCCACGCTTCGACGGGCTCTCGCTCGTCGAGCAGCACAAGCTCGTCTACGCGGCGCTCGCAGAGCCGCTCGCCGACGGCACCATCCATGAGCTGCGCATCAAGACCAAGGGAGGGACATGAGCGAGTTGCGCGACCGGATCAAGCAGGTCATCGACGAGGAGCCCGTGGCCGTGTTCATGAAGGGCACGCCCGGCCTCGTCATGTGTGGGAACTCCGACCGGGCGCTGCGTGCGCTGGCCGGGGCAGGCGCGCCGGTGACCGCGGTGAACATCCTCCCCGACCCCGCGATCCGCGCCGAGCTGTCGGCCCTGTCCGGCTGGCCGACGATCCCCCAGGTATTCGTGGGCGGCGAGCTGATCGGCGGCGCCGACATCACCGAGGAGCTGGCGGAGAGCGGCGAGCTGGAGCGGAAGCTGGAGCAGGCGCTGGGAGCGGAGTACCCCGGCGACGGGGCCACGCGCGTCGTCGACGTGCTCGCCGCCGTCTAGCACCTGCAGGCGGGGCAGGCGCAGGGAGACCTGCGGCAAACCCGCAATCGGGATCGGAGGCCGCGCCGATGACCCCCGCGCCCGGCGGGCGGATGATCGCGCCATGAAGACCTTGCAGGCCGACACGCTCCGCCAGTCGCACTTCGCCCTCTGCGCCGCCGCGGAGGAGCTCCGCCTCACCGCGCTACGGCTCCGCGACGAGCACCGGCCGGATGCCCGGGAGAGTCTCCTGGCCGTCGCCCTCGAGCTCCTGCGCGAGGACGTTCTCCCGCATCTGAGGGACGACGAGGCGGCGCTCTACAGCGGGCTTGCCGACCACCGCGAGAACCTGCAGGCGATCAGCTCGATGCGATCCGACCGGCTCGCGATCCGGAACTGGATCGACCGCCTCGCCGCGGCCGGCATCGACGACGGCCCGATCATCGAGGAGCTCCTGTTCGAGCTGCACGCGCTGATCGAGACCCATGTCTGGAAGGAGCAGCGCCTCTTCCGCGACACGCTCCAACGGAACCTCTAGAGCTGCGGTAGCAGTCCGCGAGTGAGCTCTGCAGTGGCTGGTCACCACGTGCAGCCCGCCCAGGGCTCGCTTCAGCAGCAAAGATGTGGAAGGCAAGCAGCCACTGGTAGGTAGTGATCGGGGCAAGCATGCGGGCGACGTCACAGAAACCGGCAGGCCGGAACCGGCGGTGAAGCGTTGGAGCGGGTGACCGTCGCTTCTCTGCGGCGCTTCGTCGTGGCGAGGCAGGGCTACGCGACCCGGTTCCGGCGTGCGACGGCCGACGACGTCACTGCCACGGTGCGCCGGCTCTCGTGCGTCCAGCTCGACTCGATCTCGACCGTCGACCGGTCGCATCGCATCGCGCTCGGGTCGAGGGTCGGCGCCTTTCCGCGCGGCACCGTCTCGGGCCTGCTCGGCGCGGGCCGCCTCTTCGAGTACTGGGCGCACGAGGCGTGCCTCGTGCCGATCGAGGACTGGCCGCTCTTCAGCCGCAGCATGCAGACGGAGATCCATCCCTGGTGGGGGCCGCTCGTCTCCACCGAGCCGGAGCTCGCGGAGCGGGTGCTCGGAGCGATCCGGGAGCGCGGACCGCTCGGCTCCGCGGACTTCGACGGCAAGAAGTCCGGCACCGGCATGTGGAACCTCAAGCCGGAGAAGCGGATGCTCGATGCCCTGTGGTCGGCCGGAAGGCTCGTCATCGCCGGCCGCCGCGGCTTTCAGCGGCTCTACGATCTGCCCGAGCGCGTGATCCCGGACGAGTTCCTGGGCTTACCGGTGCCGTCCGAGGAGGAGTGGCTGCGCGGGCTCGTCGTCCGCGCCGTGCGCGGTCGAGGCGCGCTCACCGAAGCGGGCGTGAAGGAGCACTACCGGCTGCGGGGCAGCGTTGCCCGCCTGCGGCCTCACGTCGACGCGCTCGTCGCGGACGGCTCCCTGCGCAGGCTCCGGGTCGAAGACGACGGCCCCGACGTGCTCGTGCCCGCCGACGCCCGGCTCGACGGTGAGCCGAGCGGCGCGGTGCTGCTCACGCCGTTCGACAACCTGCTGTGGGACCGGCCGTTCGCCGAGCGCCTCTTCGGCTTCCGCCACATCATCGAGGTCTACAAGCCGGGTCACGAGCGGGAGTACGGCTACTACGTCCTGCCGCTGCTCGTCGGCGACCGGCTCGTCGGGCGGGCCGATCTCAAGGCCGACCGGGCCGGCGACACGCTGCGGGTCCGCGCGTTCCACCTCGAGCCGGGCGTCCGCGCCGCGAAGACCGCGGAGGTCGCGCTTCGAGCGTGCGCTCACGCGGCTCGCGAAGACGCTCGACCTCTCTACAATCGTCCGCTAGTGGACTTCGAGACCCGCGCCATCCACGCCGGCCAGGACCCCGATCCGGGGACGGGCGCCGTCACGACGCCGATCTACCAGACCTCCACCTACGTGCAGGAGGCGGTCGGCGAGCACAAGGGCTACGACTACGCACGCTCGTCGAATCCGACGCGGGACGCGCTGCAGACCTGCCTCGCCTCGCTGGAGGAGGCCGAGTTCGGGCTCGCGTACTCGTCCGGTCTGGGCGCGACGACGACGATCATGCACCTGCTCAGCCCCGGCGACCGGGTCGTGCTGGTGGCGGACGTCTACGGCGGCGTCTACCGCATGACCTCAAAGATCTACGAGCCGAAGGGCTACCACGTTCGAGTACCTGCCGGTGGAGGAGTTCAACACCAACCTGGCCGCGCACCTCGACGAACGGACGAAGCTCGTCTGGGTCGAGACGCCGTCGAACCCGCTCCTGAACATCGTCGACATCCGCGCGGCGGCCGAGGCGACGCACGCCGCCGGCGCGCGGCTCGTCGTCGACAACACGTTCGCGAGCCCGTATCTCCAGCAGCCGCTTCTGCTCGGGGCCGACGCCGTCGTCCACTCGACGACGAAGTACCTGGGCGGACACTCCGACGTCGTGGGCGGCTTCATCGGCACGAACGACGCCGCGCTCGCGGAGCAGCTGCGCTTCCTGCAGAACTCGCTGGGCGCGGTGCCGGGCCCGTTCGACGCCTGGCTCGTGCTGCGCGGGCTCAAGACGCTCGCCGTCCGGATGCGGCAGCACTGCGAGAACGCGCGGGCGATCGCCGAGTTCCTCGCCGTGCATCCGAGGGTCGAGCACGTCTACTACCCCGGTCTCTCCTCCCATCCGGGCCACGAGATCGCAGCCCGGCAGATGCGCGACTTCGGCGGCATGATCTCGTTCCTCGTCGAGTCCGCGGAGGAGGCGGCCGCGCTCGTCGCCCGCACGAAGCTGTTCATGCTCGCGGAGAGCCTCGGCGGCGTGGAGAGCCTGATCGAGGTGCCGGCACGGATGACCCACGCGTCGACCGCGGACGCACCCTTCGCGGCGCCGCCGAACCTCGTCCGGCTGTCGGTCGGGATCGAGACGGCGGACGACCTGATCGCCGACCTCGAAACGGCGCTCGTCCCCAGCCGCCGGAAGTCTGCTTCGACCGCGCGGTAAAGGGCCGACCGGCCTGGCTCCCTAAGATCGGCCCGTGAGTCTGGCACCGCTCGATCTTCTCCACGGCGGAACCGAGCGCGTCATCGGCGTCTACCTGCTGGAGACGGACGACGGGCCGGCGCTGTTCGACTGCGGCCCCTCCTCCTGCATCGACACGCTGAAACGCAGGCTGGCCGAACAGGGGCTGTCTCTCATGGACGTCCGCCACCTGCTCCTCTCCCACATCCACCTCGACCACGCCGGCGCCGCGGGCGCTCTCGTCCGCGAGCACCCCGCGCTCCAGGTGCACGTCTCGCCGGTCGGCGCGCCGCATCTCATCGATCCGGGCCGGCTCGAAAGACAGCGCACGGCGGCTCTACGGCGAAGCGTTCGACACGCTCTGGGGCGAGCTCGCGCCCGTTCCGGAGGCCAACGTGCGAGAGGTGGGGGACCGCGTTCTGGGGTTGGACTGCTTCCCGAGCCCGGGCCACGCCTCGCACCACGTCTGCTACGCGGCCGGCGACGGCACGGTGTACGCGGGCGACGCTGCGGGAGTGCGCCTGCTGCCCGGCCGCCAGGTGCTGCCGGTGTGCCCGCCGCCGGACATCGACGTCGAGGCGTGGGAGCGGACGATCGACGAGCTCGAGCGGCGGGCCCCCGCGCGTCTCGCCCTCACCCACTTCGGCGTCGCCGAGGACGTGGATCGCCACCTCGCGGAGCTGCGTGAGCGCCTCCGACTCTGGGCCGGCTGGGCAGAGACCCGAGAACGAGGAGGAGTGGATCTCCCAGGCACGATCGGACCTCGAGCGCGACGCGGGCGAGGACGCGCAGCGCTACCAGCAGGCCGCGCCGCTCTGGCAGTGCTACGCGGGCCTCCGCCGCTACTGGGACAAGCGCGATGGCTAGCCTCCCGCCCGCGGAGCTCGGCGAGCTCGAGGCCTTCCGCGACGTCTGGCGGGCGGTGCCGGCGCGGTCGAGCGCGAGCTCGGGTTCGCGCGGCTCGAGCGAGGCGGGACGCTCGCCATCGCCTGCGCGGCGTTCGCGGGCGTCACGTTGATGAACCGCGTGCTCGGGCTCGGGCTCGCTGAGCCGGCGAGCGAGGAGCTGCTCGACGAGCTCGACGGCTTCTTTCGCGGAGTCGGCACCGGCTACGCCATCGCGCTGGCGCCGGGAGCGCAGCCGGCGGATCTCCCCGAGCGCCTCGCCGCACGCGGCTTTGCAGCCGGGCTACGCGTGGACGAAGTTCGAGCGGCCGGCGGGACCAGCCGCTCGGGCCGAGACCGAGCTGCGGGTCGAGCGGGTGGGGCGCGAGAGGGCCGCCGACTTCGCACTGGCCGCGGTCGAGGGGTCGCCGCTCCCGCCGGCCCTCTTCCCCGTTTTCGAGGCGCTCCCCGGCCGGGCCGGCTGGAGCTGCTTCGTGACCTACGACGGCTCGGAGCCGGCGGGCTGCGGCGCGCTGTTCGCAACGGGAGAGGTCGGCTGGCTCGGGATCGGCGCGACGCGGCCGACGTTCAGGAGACGCGGCTCGCAGGGCGCGGTGCTCGCTGCGCGGATCGCCCGCGCGGCGGAGCTGGGCCTGGACGTCGTCGTCAGCGAGACCGGAGCGCCCGTAGCCGACGAGCCCGCCACGTCGTACGCGAACCTTGCCCGCGCCGGCCTCGAGGCGCTCTACGCGAGACCCAACCTCGTCTCGCCCGAGGCCGTACCCCCGCCCGAGGTCGTACCCCCGCCCGAATAGGGTGGGGCCAACCCACTACCCGCGGCTCGAACCTAGCGCGGAAAGCCGCACGTGTCTGTCGTGGAACCGTGTCGAAACCGGAACTTCTGCGTCCCCGGCCCGTCGGGCCGGTCGTCGGGCCGATCGAGCGCCGCGACAGCCAGCCGCCATCCATCGGCCGACCGCGACGGCGAAGTCGAAGCGCCCCACCTCCTCATCACGCTCGATGGGCCGGCAGTACCGCTCCGCCGCGTCTCGCATCCGGGCGGGCGGCTCCGCTCACGCCCCGGCGATCGCCGCCCGGTACGCGCCGACGTAGTCGGCCACCATCCGCTCGCGCGAGAAGCGCTCCTCCGCGTAGCGGCGGCACTCCAGCGGATCGAGCGCATCCGCCCGCTCGAGTGCGGCGGCCATCTCCTGGTAGCCGTCGACGATGATCCCGCTCCGCCCGTCCTCGATCACCTCCGGCACCGCCCCGTACCTGCTGGCGATCACCGGCGTCCCGCAGGCCATGGACTCGATCATCACCAGTCCGAAAGGCTCCTCCCAGTCGATCGGGAACAGCGTCGCCCGCGCGTCCTGGAGCAGCTCGACCTTCTCGCCGTGCGTGACCTCGCCGAGGTACTCGATCCCGTCGCGCAGGTGGGGCTCGACGTACTGCTCGAAGTACTCGATCTCGGAGGGCTCGCGCCGCTTGCCGGCCAGCTTCAACGGCACGCCTGCCTCCTTCGCCACCGCGATCGCCCGGTGCGCGCCCTTGTCCGCGCTCATCCGCCCGAGGAAGAGCAGGTACTCGCCGCGATGCGGCTTGCACGGGTAGAGCGAGAGCTCCAGCGCGTTGGGGATGTTCGCCGCCCAGGGCAGGCCCGGCTGCGGCTTGCGCTGGTTGAGCGACACCGAGATCAGGGAGAGCCCGGGCACGACCTGCGCCATCAGCTCGTACACCTCGCCGCTCTCGCCGTCGAGCGGTCCGTGCACGGTGTGCAGCACGGGCGTGTCGACGAGCCCGCCGAGCGCGGCGCCCGGCATCCCCGAGTGGTCGTTGATCACGTCGAACTCGTCTGCGCGCGCGAAACAGGAGAGCGCGTGCCTGAGGTCGGGCAGCGAGCGCCCGATCCGCTCGCTCGGCGCGTGCTCGAAGATCGCTGCGAGCTTGGCCTTCGTGCGCGACTCGCCGGACGCGAAGAGCGTGACGTCGTGCCCGGCCTCGGCGAGCCCGTCCGCCAGCAGCGCGACGATCCACTCGATCCCGCCGTAGCCCGTCGGCGGCACCGGGAACCACACCGGGCTCAGGATCGCGACCCGGAGCGGCGCCGTCGCTCATGCCCGGACGATCCGGCCGCCGCTCGACTGGGCCAGCGCCTTCACCACGATCTCGTCCACGTTCACGTGCAGCGGCCGGGTGAGCGCGAACAGCACGCAGTCGGCGATCTCCTCGGGCCGGATCGGCTCGACCCCCTCGTACACCTTGCGCGCGGCCTCCCTGTCGCCCTTGAAGCGGACGATCGAGAACTCCGTCTCGACGAGCCCGGCGTCGACCGTCGTGAGGCGGATCGGCCGGCCGAGCAGATCCTCCCGCAGCGCGTACGTGAACCCCCGCACGGCGAACTTCGACGTGATGTACGACGCGCCGCCCTCGTAGGCCTGCCGGCCGGCGACCGAGCCGATGTTGACGATGTGGCCGCCGTCCCGGATGTGCGGCAGGCAGAGCCGCGTCATGCGCAGCAGTCCGTTCACGTTGGTCGCGAGGACGGTGTGCTCGTCCTCCTCGGTCGAGTCGTCGAACGGCGCGCGGCCGAGGGCGAGGCCCGCGGCGTTGATCAGGATGTCGATCCCGCCCAGCTCGGCGACGGCCCAGTCCACGAACCGCCTGCAGCTCTCCGGCTCGATGACGTCGAGCTCGTGCGCCAGGCCGAACGCCGCGAGCCGGTCCGTGCGCCGCGCGCCGGCCGCGACGGTGACGCCGTCCGCCTCCAGCGCGCGCCCGATCGCCGCGCCGATCCCGCTCGACGCGCCCGAGACGACCGCGGTCTTGCCCGCTAGCGAGGCACGGCGCCAGCTTATCGCCGCCGCAGCGGCGTCCTGCGCCGGAACGGCTCGCCCAGCTCGACCGCCTCGGGCCTCTCGCCGCCCGTGTGCTCGACCTGGAGCGTCGTGTGCTCGAGTCCGAACCGCTCGGCCAGCACGTGCTCGAGCCGCCGCCGCGCAGCGTGGCAGTCGGTGTCGCTCTGGACGAGCACGTGCGCGGACAGCGCGGGGAAGCCGCTCGTCACCGTCCACACGTGGAGATCGTGCACCTCGACGACGCCGTCCTCGGCGATGAGCGTGCGCCCGACCGCTTCGGGGTCGATATCCCCCGGAGCGCGCTCGAGGAAGATCCGCGTCGAGTCGCGAAGCAGCGACACGCTGGCGACGATCATCAGAGCCGCGACGACGAGGCTCGCCAGCGGATCGAACCTGTTCCAGCCGGTGGCGAGCACGAGCGCGCCCGCGACCGCGGTCGCGGCAAAGGCGGCGGCGTCGGTCGCGACATGGAACAGGGCGCCGCGCATGTTCAGGCTCTCGCGGCTCGCCCCGCTGAGCACTCCGGTGGCGACGAGGTTCACTGCGAGCCCGACGACCGCGACCCCGAGCACGATCCCGCCGCGGACCTCGTCCGGTGAGATGAGCCTGCGCACGGCCGCGAAGACGATCCAGACCGCGACGAGGCCGAGCACGAGCCCGTTCACCTGGGCGGCGAGGATCTCCAGCCGCCGGAAGCCGAAGGTCCAGCTCCCGCGGGCGGGACGCGCCGCCAGCGCCGCGGCGACGACGGCGAACCCGAGCGCGCCGGCGTCGGTGACCATGTGCCCCGCGTCTGCGAGCAGGGCGAGCGATCCGGCGACGATACCCGCCGCGACCTCGACCACCATCAGCGAGAGGATCAGGCCGAGCGCGATCGTGAGCCGTGTCCGGTCGGCCTCCCGGCCGTGCTCGTGCCCGTGAGCCACACCCTCGATCGTACTGATGGCAGCAGCGCGCGGCCGCGGAAGCACACTGGCGAACTCGTTTCGGTGGTGTCTGGTCGGCTACAGTCTCCCTGTGCTCAGGGATCCGGGCGACAGGGCTCCCGCCCCCGCGCCGCTCCGTCTGGTGCAGGCCTTCGTGAACACGGTCGACCACGAGCACGGGATCGAGGAGGTGGGCACTCCCGATCTGCTGCGCGCGCTCTTCGTCCGGCTGGAGCTGCTCGGCGCCGACGAGCCCGTGACCGAGGCGGATCTCGCCGCAGCACTGGCATTGCGGGAGGCGCTCCGAGAGCTGCTGCTGGCGAACAACGGCGGCACGGTCACCCCGGAGGCACTGGAGCCGTTGAACCGCGCCGGCCGCTCGGGGCAGCTCGCAGTCCACTTCACGGGCGCAGGCGAGGCGGCGCTGGCCGCGACCGCGCCGGGCCCGGAGGGCGCGCTCGGACGGCTTGTGGCGGTCGCGTTCACGGCGATCGCCGACGGCAGCTGGCGGCGGCTCAAGGCCTGCCGCCGCGATGTGTGCGGCTGGATCTACTACGACCGCTCCCGCAACGGCTCGAGCACCTGGTGCGCCATGTCCGTGTGCGGGAACCGGACGAAGACGCGCGCCTACCGGACGCGAGTGCGGCGCGAGTCGGAGCGCTGAAAGGCCGCCCCGGGCAGGAGCCGCCGCCCGGCCCGCGTAGAACCTCGGCGAGGAGCAGCCTGTTCGCACCACCGACAAGCTGTCCGAAAGGGCAAAGCCACTTGGAAACGGCCGCTATACCGCTACCCTACGAACACGATTTCCCGATCCGGGACCGCCCGCTCGACCCGCCGCATATGAGTGTCCAGCCGTGAAGCCCGACCGCTCGTTCACCACTGACACCCCGATCGGGATCTACTGGGTCGGCCACAGCACGGGCTTCCGGGTCAAGGGCGGCCGGAAATCCGGGACGGTCGAGGAGATCGGCGTCAGGCTCGACGGTCGCATCGAGAGCATCGCCGTGCGGCGCAAGGGGTTCGTTCGCAGCCGGCTGATCATCGTCCCGCTCGAAGCCGTAGCGTCGGTCGACCCGTGGGAGGAGCGGGTCGTTCTCGCCCGCGGGCGCTGGAACGGCAGGGCCAAGGCCCGAGCCCCCGGACCCCCGGTTCCGATCCCGGCCCCCGCGCCGCCCGCCGGCCGAGCGACCCCCCGCGGCCCGGCCCGCCCGCCGCTGCCCGCGGACACCGAGCAGGTTCAGGCCTTCACGCGGCCGGTCGAACCCCCCTACGTTCCTCCGGTGGCGGCCCCCGATGGCGCCGCCGCTGCCGCTCCGGAGCCCAAGCAGACCGTCCGGCGCAGGCTGATTCCCCGCCCACGGCCGGGTCCCGCTGCGGAGCCGTCGCCCGGTGCGGCGCCTGAGATCGCCGCCGCGAGCGCCGCTGCCGCCGCCGGCGCCTTCACCGCACTCGCAGTCGAGCGGCACCGAAAGGAAGAGCCCGCGCCCGAGCCGCAGCGCGCCGACGAGGCCGCCGCCTCGGCGTCGGTTTCCGAAGAGCCGGTCGCTCTCGTCGGATTGTCCGCGGTCGAGGGTGAGCCCGCCACGGTGGCCGAAACGCCGGTGGTCGCAGAGCCAGAGCCCGCCGCGACAACCGAACTGCCTGCCGTCGTCGAGCCGCCGATCGAGGAACCGCCCGGAGAGCAGCCGGAACCGGTTGTCGCCGGCGAAGCGGCGGTCGCCTTCGAGGACGAGTCAGCGGATCTCGAGAAGCTCCCGGACGCGCCGGCTCCCGAGCTCGATGCAACCGGCGGGCACGCCGAGGAGGCCGGAACGACGCTCGACCAGCCGCCCGTCGAGGAGGTCGGACTCGCCGTCGAGGCCGCCGTCTCCGCGGACGAGGCTCCCGACGAACCCGCGCCCGACGCGATCGCCGAACCGCACGCCGAGGACGAGGTGCCCGAGATCGCCCACGAGCCCGACGCATCCGATGCCGACGCCGAGGAGGCCGCACTCGGCGTGGCGGCGGCCGTCGCTCTCCCGCCCGAAGAGGAGACGGCCCACATCCATCCGGTCGCCCGACCCGAGGCCGACCTCGCCGCAAGCGCTCCCGCCGAGCCGCCCTCCCGCAGGGAAGCGACCACGGAGATCGTGGTCGCGGCCGGGGCCTCGAAACTCCCGGCGCCCAGCGAGACCGCAGGCGGCCCGAGCCTCCTCACGCGCGTGCTGCATGGTGCTGGAGCGCTGGCCCTGCTCGGCCTCGAGCTCGCCGCGCGGGGTGTGCAGTACGCAGGCGCGGCGCTGCTCCGGCTCCTGCTCGCCTGCCGGGCGCTCGCACTGGCGGTCGCGGTATCGATCCGCCGCTCGATGCCCGCGGCTCACCGGGCGGCGGGATCGGTGCGGCGAGCGACGTTGGCGGCAGTTGTGCTCGGCACACGGGCGGCACGCAGCGTCGCCGCTTTCGGCGTCGCCGTCGCCCACGAGCTGGTCGCGGCCGTTGCCCCCCTTCTGCGCAGGGACACACGGACCCTGAACGGCAGTGCGGGCCCGAGTCCTGCAGAACCCGTTACCGGCACGCGAACGCGCACTCGCGAACCCGATCCGACCGCGCCCGTCGGGGCCGGAGCTGCGAGCGGCGCAGGCCGACAAGCCGCAGGCCCGCTGAGTCCGTTGCGCGAGGCGTACGGCCGCTGGCGCGAGAGCAGGCGCTGGGTCGAGGGCCGGCCCGAACCGGTCAATGCCCAGCGCAGGCCGCGGCGCGCCGACATCGGCCTACCACCCGGAGTCACGCTCCGCCCGCCGGCCCCGCCGATCGAGCAGCAGGCTCCCGTGAGCCCCGCAGGCTCCCGCGTCGACGAGCACAGCTGACCGCCGCCGCCCGGCCGGCGCATCCCACGGTCAATCAACTATGGTCGCGCCACCCTCGAGCAACCGCCCCGGGAGGCGAGTGGGAGGCAAGATGGCAGAGCGTGTAACTCGACGGCAGGCTCTGGTGGGCGCCGGAGGCGCAGCGCTCGGCGGAGGGGCCGCGCTCGGCGCTCTCGCCGGTGCCGCGGATGCCGCGACGCCCAGCGTCCGGGGCTCATGGCTCTTCACACCGACGACACAGGCCGGACCCGCCGGCTTTCACGCCATCGCGGCGTTCGCGGCCGGCGGCGTCTTCGTCACGATCGGCTCGGACGAGCCCGGAACGGGCATCGGCGAATGGATCGCCAGCGGCAAGAACGGCTTCGGCTTCACGTACCTGAACTTCCATTTCGCGCCCGACCAGAAGCCGAGCAACACGGTCAAGGTGCGCGCGAAGGGCACGTTCAACGGGAACTCGCTGAAGGGCAAGGCGACGCTCACGATGACGGACCCGTCCGGCAAGACGCTGGGGCCGGCCCGTCCGTTCGCCTTCACCGGCAAGCGGATCGCGGTGGAGTCGCCGTAGGGACGATCATCGGAGAGCCCCGGACTCGCGGTGGGGCGAGGGCCGCGACGAACCCGAGCGACCGGGTGCCACCGGGAGTACAAGCCGGCAGTACGGGCTTTGCCGCAGCACGATCGGCGCGTTCCCTGACGCGCCCCGAGGCCGGGAGTGGCAGCGTCGGCGTGAAGTCGAGTGGATCGTCACTGAGCGGAGGTGCCGGCGATAGACGATCTCAATCTTGCGGGGCGCGCCGGAAGGTGGAGCGCAGCGCACTGGAAGAAAGCGCTGTTCGGCTGGCTCATATTTGCCGCCCTCGCGATGGTCATCGGCAACGTTGCCGGCCACGTACAGATGAAGGACTCGCAGGCCGCGGCCGGCGAGGCGGCTACGGCGCTACGCATGCTCGAGCAAGCCGGTTTCAAGCAACCGGCGACCGAGAACGTCCTGATTCAGAGCCGGGAGTGGACCGTCAAGGACTCGCCGATGATCTCCGCCGTCGCGAGCGTCATCGTGGCGCTCAACGTCCAGCAGAACGTGACGAACATCCAGGACCCGCGCGTGACGCCCGGCGGCGGCGGCCAGATCTCGCGCGACGGCCACTCGGTGCTCGTTCAGTTCACCGATCAAGGGCGATCCGGACAAGGCGAAGGACAAGGTCAAGCCGATTCTCGCCGGCGATCGCCGCCGTGCAGAAGACCGCCGATCCGGCCGTGTCGGTGCGCGAGGTCGGCAACGCGAGCGCGACCTACGAGCTCAATAAGCGCTTCACCAAGGACTTCGCCAACGCCGAGCGGCTGACGATCCCGATCACGCTGATCATCCTGCTCGGGGCATTCGGCGCGCTCGTCGCGGCCGGACTGCCGGTGCTGCTGGCCTTCTCGGCCGTGCTCGCCTCGCTCGGCATGTACTCGTTGATCACGCACGCTTACAGCGGCGACTACCAGTCGACCTCGTCCGTCGTCCTGCTGATCGGGATGGCGGTCGGCGTGGACTACTCGCTCTTCTACCTGCGGCGCGAGCGCGAGGAACGGGAGGCCGGGCAGCCACCGCGGCCCGCGCTGCTGCGGGCTGCCGCGACCTCGGGCCAGGCAGTGTTGATCTCGGGTGCGACGGTGCTGATCGCGATGGCGGGCATGTTCATCGCCGGCAACCGGATCTTCACCTCGTTTGCGATCGGCACCATGCTCGTCGTCCTCTGCGCGGTCATCGGGTCGCTCACGGTGTTGCCCGCCGCGCTCTCCAAGCTGGGCGACCGTGTCGACAGGGGCCGCATCCCGTTCGTCGGGCGCCGCAAGCACGGCGCAGGCGAGTCGCGCCTGTGGGGCTTCGTGCTCGACCGCGTGCTGCGCCGGCCTGCCATCTCGGTCGTTCTCGCCGGAGGGCTCCTGCTCGCCGCGGCGTCGCCGACGCTCGGCATGCACACGAAGCTGCCGAGCTTCACCGACATGCCGAAGGACATCCCGATCGTGAACACGTACAAGGCCGTGATCGCCGCCTTCCCGGGTGCGCCGACGCCGGCCTCCGTCGTCATCCGCTCGCAGAGCATCCACCCCGCCCTCACCACGAAGATCCAGGAGCTCGAACGGGCCGCGGTCGCCACCGGGCAGATGTTCCCGCCCTTCCTCGTAACGGTCAGCAAGGACAACACCACCGCCGACGTGCAGATTCCGCTCGCCGGGAACGGCGACAACAAGGCCTCTCTGGCCGCGCTGTCCACCCTGCGCAACGTCGTGCTGCCGCAGACGCTCGGGCAGGTCCAGGGCGTCCGCTACGCCGTCTCCGGGGAGACCGCCGGCACCCACGACTGGAACGAGCAGATGAAGTCGCGGATGCCGTGGGTCATCGCGTTCGTGCTCGCGCTCGCGTTCGCGCTCTTGCTGATGACCTTCCGCTCGGTCGTGATCCCGCTCACCGCGATCGTCCTCAACCTGCTCTCGGTGGCCGCCGCCTACGGCCTGCTCGTTCTGATCTTCCAGCACACCTGGGCGCAGGGGATACTCGGCTTCACCTCCAACCGGGCGATCACGTCATGGCTGCCGATGTTCCTGTTCGTCGTCCTGTTCGGGCTCTCGATGGACTACCACGTCTTCATCGTCAGCCGGATCAAGGAGCTCCACGACGGCGGCATGTCGACCGAAGCAGCGGTCTCGCGCGGCATCCGGCGTACCGCCGGAACGGTCACCAGCGCAGCGATCATCATGATCGCCGTCTTCGCGATCTTCGGAACGCTGCAGCTGATCATGATGAAACAGCTCGGCGTCGGCCTCGCGCTCGCCGTGCTCATCGACGCGACCATCATCCGCGGCGTCCTCCTGCCCGCGTCGATGAAGCTGCTCGGCGAGTGGAACTGGTACATGCCCCCCTGGCTGGACTGGGTCCCCCGCCTCACCGCAGAGCAGGCGACAGAACCGAGAGAACCGAGCTCACGCCGGCACCTGCCCGTGCCCCAGCGTTGACTGCCTCGCGGGCGGCGCGCGCCGCGTGCCTCGAACGAGCGGCTGCGGCAACGGGCGTCGTGACCGAGATCGCTCACTTCCCGTAGCCGTAGCCACCACCGCTCGATGTCTTCTGGACTGCGCTCCCGTTGGAGGAGACCACGAACCACTTGGCTCCGAACGCATTCACTCCCTCGCCGCTCGTATCGCCCGGCTTGGTGTCGCCGGTGAACGTGTAGAGCGGGTGCCCGTTGTAAGTCACCTGGCTCTTCCCGTCCGTCCGGGTGATCGTCGCGAGCATGCCGGCCTTGACGCCGCTCCCCGCGGCGGGCATCCCGCTGACGGCAAGCGGCGGCCAGCCCACGGCGCAAGCGCCGGTGCAGGCGCTCTTCCCGCTCGAGTCCTTCTCGAACAGGTACAGAGTGCGACCCGTCTTGTCGACGACGATGGTGCCGAGGCTGGAGCCTACCGCCGACACCGTGGCGTTCGTATTCGCGGGCGTCGTCGACGCGTGCGTGGAATTGGAACCCGAGCCGCCGCACGCCGCAGCCCCGCCCGCCAGCAAGAGCGAAGCCGTCGCACCAATGAGCCATAGCCGTCCGGTCATGCGAACCCCCACAAAGTCGATTGCTACCGACTGGGAATACTCATTAAGACGCGCACCGGTTCGAGGAGCGGTTCAGAAGACCCGACACGTGAAGCGCGAAGCGTCCAAGCGCCGCAGCACGCCTGGTGGCGACGCGCGTCCTGCGCCGCGGTGCGCGCGAGTGATCGGCTCCGCGCCTCTTCCGCGGCCCGATGCGGGGAATCCCCGATTGAGATGCGAGGAATCCCCTATTGACGCGCGGCGATGGGGCCTTGTAGCGTCGCTTGGTCAATTAACGCGGGCTCACCGCATAGCTCCGCGCTCAGCAGCCCGGACGCGCCGAGGAGGCGGCGTGCTGGACAGAGGCGTCTCGCCGCCTCCGGCCATCACACGATCCGCGGGTGAGGAGGACGACGCCCCGCACAAGAAGGGGAGGAGATCAGTCTTGACTCCGACACGAGGAGCCCGTCGCCGCACGGGCAAGCCGTTTGCGAGATTGGGGCTCGCACTCGGCCTGACACTCTGTACAGCCCTCGCGCTGGGCCTCTCGGCAGCCGTCGCCGCAGGCCCGAACGTTCCGTACGACCTTCCGGTGACACTTCCGTCGGCGGTCACCGCGCCGTCGGTGGACGCCACAGCGCCCTACACGCCGGCGGTGCTCAGCCTCATCGCGCAGATGGAGGCTTCGCCGCTCACGCTGGCTCAGATCCAGAACGCGGACACGCTCCTGCACGACGGCTCGAATCCGAGCTGCCACAACGTCGGGCCTGTCAGCGGTCCGGTCGCCCTCGGCGCGTCGGGCAGCCCGCTCAACACGTCGCTCTCGCTGGCGGGTGCGGCTGGTGACACGGTGCTCAGAGTCGGCAATGCCACCGGCTTCTCGGTCGGTGACAAGTTCTATGTCGACACGTACTCGAGTGCGGAGTACGTGACCGCGTCGGCGGTCCAGACCGGCGGCTCGTCGACGCTGTCCGCAGCCACGGCCGCCGGTGACACGACGGTTCGCGTCGGCAATGTCACGAACTTCGCGGCCGGCCAGTCCGTCATCGTCGACACCGGTGCGAGCCAGGAGTCCGCGACCGTCTCCGCTGTCGGGGCGGGCGGCTCGACCACGCTGGGTCTGCCCGCCGCGGTCGGCGACACCGTCATCAAGGTTCCGAGCGTCAGCACGTTCGCGGTCGGCAACCTCATCTACCTCGACACCGGTGCGAATCTCGAGTCGGCCACGATCGCGTCGATCCCGGCCAACGCCGCGGGCGCCAGCACGGTGCGCACGGCCACGGCCGCCGGCGCGACGGTCGTCCCCGTGGTGAGCTCGACCGGCTTCGCGGTCGGCGGGACGATCACGATCGACAGTGGCGCCAACCTGGAGACCGCCACGGTCACGGCGACCGCCGGTGGCGGCAGCCCGAGCGTCACGGTCTCGGCGCCTCTGACACTCGCCCACGCTGTGGGCGTCCAGGTCTCGGGGCCCGGCATCACCCTCTCCGCCCCGCTCGCCAAGGCACATGCGAGCGGTGCGATCGTGTACGGGACGTGGCTTACCTTCGCCGCGCCGCTGACCCTGGCCCACGCCTCCGGCGCGGCCGTCAGCGGTTCCCTGATCACGATCTCCGCTCCTCTCGCCGCCGCACATTCGAGCGGCGCGCTCGTCTATGCGCTCACCACGCCCAGCGTCATGAAGATCTGCTGGACGGACGCGCAGGGCGTGCTCAACACCTCAGGCCCGAACGCCCGCGGCTCGACCGGCCCGATGACCCTGATGGGTCTCGGCGCCACGTTCGACCGCAGCCTCGGCAACGCGTGGGGCCAGACCGAAGGCCAGGAGAGCCGCGAGTTCATGGTGACCGGCATGTTCGGTCCGCAGACCGACCTCGACCGGCATCCCCAACTGGGGCCGCAACCTGACCACGACCGGTGAGGATCCGTACCTCAGCTACGAGATCGTCGCCGCGCAGATCAACGGCATGCAGGGCTCGACGTGCCCGGCCACGGGAGTCATCCCGGCCACGGCGCGACGTGCACTCCCGGTGCCGTGATCGGCGCGATGTCCCAGATGAAGCACTTCGTCGTCTACAACGGCCAGAACCAGAACGCGAACACGGACATCCAGGACCAGGGTCTGCACGAGCTGTACCTGACCCCGTACGAGGGTGGCTTCGTGAACGGCGGGCGG
Source organism: uncultured Actinomycetes bacterium (assembly GCA_963773175.1). Lineage (GTDB taxonomy): Bacteria > Actinomycetota > Thermoleophilia > Gaiellales > Gaiellaceae > CAVZAC01. The sequence continues at coordinate 71,777 of CAVZAC010000001.1, read as the reverse complement.
CGGCGACGATGTGCTCGTACCAGGTCTGGCGCGACACCTCGACCAACCCGCTGCTCGGCACCACGCTCTCGGCGCTGAGCTCGGATGAGCCCGTACGCGGTCGCGGGCGAGAACCCGCAGACGTGGACGCTCAACGAGTCGCACTTCTCGTGCGAGCAGCCGCTGAGCCTCAACTACGTCGCTGCGCGACCTGTGGGGCTCGGCCGGCGTTCGTCGGCTCCGACTACCCGGCGACGCACAGCACGTCCGCGATCACCAAGGTGAGGATCAGGAGATGCCGACCACGAACGGCTTCCTCGCCGGCGGCAACGGCACCAACGACCCGACCGGCAGCACGTGCGCCTACTACACCGGGCAACCCTGGTGGGTTCACGCCGGGCCTGTGGGATCCCGACTGCACGAGCGACAGCGCCCACATCGGCGGAATCCCGAACGGCTTCGAGGGCCGCAACGCCGGCCGCAGGCTGCCCGGCTCCGGCGAATGCGACCGGCTCCGGCGGCTGCACCCTGAACCAGGCCGTGCAGCTCGGCGTGCATCCCGCTGTCGGTCTTCAACCAGTCGCTGGCGCGGATCCTCTACCAGGAGCAGCGCTTCGGGATGCTCGGCTGCGACCCGACTCCCGGCCCGGCGCTGCACCAACCCGGGCGGCGTCGGCGCCGATCGCTCCGGCACTGCGCCGCTGCCGCTCGGCCCCGACTCCGGCCGCCCGTGCTCGGGCACGAAGAACGGCGACGCGGCGATCGTCGAGAAGTACTCGGAGGAGGGCGCGACGCTGCTGAAGAACGACGGCAACGCCCTGCCGCTGACGGCCGCCGACCTCGCCGGCGGCGTCCTCGTCACCGGCTCGAGCGCCAACCACACGGTCGCCGACCCGACCAACGAGGCCTCGACCGGGCTTCATCGACCGCGACGCGGTCAACCCGCTGCAGCAGCTCAAGGCAGTCTGAGCGGCAACCCGGGCGCGTTCACGTTCGTCCCGGCCAACGACCCGACCGGCGCAGCCCGTGCCCGACCTCGGCGCTCTCGCCGAACGGCGACGACCGACCGGCGGCCTGCAACGCTGTCCGTCGACGGTCCGGACGCGGCCGCGACTCGACGACGAGCACCGATCGACTACACGACGGTCTCGACCGCAGGCCAGCTCGCCGTGCAGCAAGCTACGCGTGGACCGGCTACGTCTACGTGCCGACCACCGACACGTACACGTTCGCAGTTCCAGCAGTCGTCCAGCGTCCCGAACGCGAACGTGACGTTCGCGTTCGGCGGACGGCGCGAGCCCGGCGACCGGCGCACCGTCCGCGCACGCTGGCGAACGCGCCGAACATCTACGGCGCAACGGTCCCGGGCACGCCGACGAACGCCGGCTACACCGAGGCGCTGCTGACCAACCGGGCTGTTCAGCGCGGGCACGCGTCAACGGCCCGAGCTACTTCCGCGGTCACGGTCACGGTTCAGATCACACTCGACGCGACGCGACCGCGACCCGGCGAGCTTCCGGTTCGCGTTCTCGCGCGATCGCGGGCGACATCGCCGACGCCGCGCGGCGGCCGCCGTCGGCAAGAGCAAGGCGCATCGTGTTCGTCAACACCGGCAGCGGCACCAGCAGCAGCGCCGCCTCGCCGCCGGGCACGCCGTACGACGGCCACACGATCTCGGCGGTCGACCGCGATGTCGGCGGCCAACGTCAACCTGATCACCGCCGTCGCGGCGGCCAACCCGAACACGATCGTCGTCATCAACAACGACAACCCGGTCGACACCTCGTGGATCGGCAGCGCCAAGTCGATCCTCGAGATGTGGTTCGCCGGCCAGGAAGGCGGCACCTCGACCGCGCGGATCCTGCTCGGCCTCGCCAACCCGAGCGGCCACACGGCTCTGACGTGGCCGGCCAACCGGACGGACACGATCTGGGGCTACAACGAGCCGCGCCGACGCGCTGTATCCGGGCTCGACCGCCGGGCAGCACCTCGAGCGGCTCAACGGCAACGCCGGCTGCGGCGGAACCGGCAACCCCGGCTCGCTCGCCTGCCCGGCCGCCGGCGGCACGAACGAGTCCGAGGGCATCTACACCGGCTACCGCTACTTCGACAAGCTCGGGCATCACGCCCGCGCTTCCCGTTCGGCTGGGGCCTCTCGTACACGAGCTTCGCGTTCTCGCAAGCTTCGCCTGGGGCTCGCCGCGACGACGCGACGGCTGACGGCGGACGTGACGTGCACGGTGAAGAACACCGGCACTCCGTCGCCGGGGCCGACGCGGTGCAGGTCTACGTCGGACCGCCGAGCGACTCGCCCGCTCCGGGCGTGCAGTTCGCGGTGCGCTCGCTCGCGCAGTTCGCGCGTGTGATGGTTCCCGCAAAGTCCGCAGGCTGGCCGTTCACCACGGTCACGATGCACGTCTCGCCGAGGGCGCTCTCCCACTGGTCGGAGGCCGACCAGAGGTGGGTCCGCGATCCGGGCATCCGCACGATCTACGCGGGTGACGCGGACACGCCGTCGCGCCTGCTCTCGATGAGCATCACGGTGCCGGCGGCTCCGGGCTCCGGCGCCTTCGAGTGCAAGAACACGGAGTTCAACGGCACGAAGATCACCGGCGACGTCAAGGTGCCGGACGGCTCGTGGTGCGACCTCTCGGCCGTCGCAGTCAGCGGCAACGTGATGGTCGGCAGCACGACAGGCCTCCGTGTCCGCAACTCGACGATCGGCGGCAAGCTGCTGGTCACGGGCGCCTCGGCGGCCGCTAACCCGCAGGCATCCGGCACGAACCTGATCTGCGGGAACACCATCACCGGCAACCTGCAGGTCGGCACCAGCACCGCGGCGTCGGGCTGGAACATCGGCGGCGTCTGCGGCGGGAACACCGTCGGCGGCGACCTCCAGTTCAACAACAACGCGGGAGCCGGCACGATCACCGGCAACACGATCACCGGCTCCCTCAAGTGCCAGGGCAACGCACCGGCACCGGTGCCGGGCAAACCCAACACGGCAGCGAGCAAGCAAGGACAGTGCAGCACCGGGTTCTGATCCTGGAGCACTGATTTCGCGACAGGCACGAGGAGGTGCCTCCCATTCGTCGGGGAGGCACCTCCGCCCTCGCGGCGTATGCGTTGTGGAGGAATGGAACATGAAGGGATGAAGGCGCAGGACTGATGGGTTCGCTGGAGGCGCTGCGGGAACGCAACCGGCTGCGACGGATCGGGCACATCGCCGCCGCCGTCCTGCTCGTGCCGGGCCTCGCCGCCTGCAGCGGCCACAAGAGTTCGTCGTCCACGACGACGGCGACAACGCCCATCGTTACCGGGCCCTCGATCCTCACGGGTGAGGCCCGTCGTGTGACCTTCGCTCAGGCGCGGAAGGCGATCCGGCAACTCTACGCCTCATACCCCGAAATCCAGAACTTCGTCTACAAGGACGTCGTCTACACGCCCGCCACGCGGGACAAGGTGCTTGCCGTCTGCAAGCAGGGCGGCCCGACCAGCAACGCCCGCGACCGCGAGACCTCGAGAGTCTTCGGCTGCGCCCCCCTGATCTTCTTCTTCTACGAGTTCGGCCGCCAGAAATCGGTGCCGCAGTCGATCGAGGTCGCCCGCAAGCTCTTCTGGTACGCCGCGGAGATCCCTGGCCCATACGCAGCTCTGCCTCCCCTGACGGATCTCCTGCAGGGCTGGGGTATCAGATAGGCGCGATCGAATCCCGGCCGGCGGCACGTCCTGCGGGGCTCCGGTTGCCGTCCGCCGTTCCACCTCTACGGCCGAGTGGGGACAGCATCCAGCCTGATCCGCAAACCATCGCGAGACGCGAAAGGCGCCGCTCCGGGTACGCAAGCGGATCGCCGTGGAGTCGCCCTAGGACGAGTTCCCGGGCGTTGCGAGGCACCTTCCTGGAGTGCGGCCGGGCCGGAGCCGACTGGGCCCGTCTGGAGGAAGGGGCGCGGCGTTCTCCGCCGCGCCCCGCTCGCTCAGCTATTTCAGTGGCCGCGCGTGCCGAGTGGCTACCAGCCCGGAACGTACTGCGTCGAGTCTCCGCCCGGGTCTGCTACCGCATGCGTGTTGCTGCCGTCGGCGTTCATGATCATCACCGGCCGGTCTCCGTTCAGATCGTCGCGCAGGAAGGCGATCTGGCGGCCGTCGGGAGACCACGCTGCGCCGAAGTCGTCCGCGTTTCCGGACGACACCTGATGCTGGTCGGCGCCGTTGGACTTCATCACCCAGATCTTCTCGTTGACTCCGATGTCGCCCTGGGTATAGGCGATCTTGCGCCCGTCCGGGCTCCAGTCGGGAACCTCATCGTGCGAGACCGCCTGGAATGTGAGCTGAGTCTGATCGGCCCCGTTCCTCTTCATCGTGTACACCTGCTCGACGCCGGTGCGGTCGCTGATGAAGGCGAGCTTGTGGCCGTCCGGGGACCAGGCCGGCCAGTCGTTGTTGCCGGTGCCGGCGGTCAGCCGTGTGAGGTGTGAGCCGTCGGCGTTCATCACGAAGACCTCGTCGTTCGGATCGGTTCCGGCCTGTCCGCTGAAGGCGATCTTGGAGCCGTCGGGCGAATAGTCCGGGAACCAGGCAAACCCGACGTTGGTGAGCTGCCGTAGGTCGCTTCCGTTCTTCTTCATCGCCCAGATCTGGAATCCGCCGCTCCGGTCGCTGCAGAAGGCAATGCTCTTCCGGTCGGCCGAGTAGGAGGGGCAGGCATCCTTGTACGGGCCGCTGGTGAGCTGCCGTAGACCGCTTCCGTTGGGCCGGACGGAGTAGATGTGCCGCCCCGTCGTGTCGGTCATGCCGAAGGCAAGGCGACCGTTCGAGCCCGGATATGTGGCATGGGCCGGTCGGGTTGCCGCTGCGAGAACGGCGAGCGCTGCGACCACGAACGTAACTGTCAGCTTCTTGCGCACGATTCTCCTTGACTGGTTTGTGAGCACGCCGGAGCCGGCCCGTCGTGGGACGTGTCGCCCGGCCGGGTGTGTGAGTTAGTGGATCGGCTCGCGCCAGGTGGTGTCGGCGTTGGCGTTTGCGACCCAGAGTGAGCCGTATGCGATCGCGAGACCTCCGCCGCCGCCCGTGGCGGGGTAGGAGCCCACGACCGTGCCGGTGGCAGGGTCGATCCGGGTCACGGTCTTCCCCGAAGTGCGCACCCAGACGCTGCCTAGTCCGGTGGCGAAGTCGATGTCGCCCCAGTAGTTGAGGCTCCCGATCTTGATGCTCAGCAGCGTCGCGGTGTTCGTGGCGGGATCGATCTCATAGATCCGGCCGGGTTGCCGTACCAGACCTTGCCGCCGGCGAACACCATCGGGCCGCCACCTGCGTAGCCCTGGTTCGGAGCCGCCTCGGTCGCCGCGCCGGGTAGCGGGATGACCGCGACGACCTTGTTCGTCGCCGCATCGATCCTAAGCACCGTCTTGGTGTCCGGGGACCCGAGCCATATAGCACCGCCCCCGGCCGTGCCGATGCTTGGGCTGCCTGTGTATTCGCTAAGGCCGGTACCAACGCTGGCAAGGGTGATGCCGCTCTGGGGATCGAGTCGCTTGACGACCGTTCCGGCGAGGTTGATCGTCCAGACGCTCCCGTACCCGACCACGGGCCAGCCGCCGGAGAGGACCCGGACGACCTTGTTCGTTCTCGCCGAGAGCTCGACCGTGTTGCCCCCCTCGTCGACGCAGTCCGGGACGAAGATCGCTCCGAAGCCAACAGCCGGCTCGGCGCAGGGGGTGTGCTTGATGTTGACCCACTTGGCGATCCGGTTCGTCTTCGGGTTGATCCGGTAGAGAACGTGGCCGTGGTGCGATCCCACCCAGATCGAGCCGTACCCGGAGGCGGCGAATATCGGGTAGAACGGCGTCTTCACCACGACCTTGCCGCCCGCGGTCGCGCCCGCCACCGAGGCCAGCACCAGCATCAGAGCGCCGGCAACTGCGAGAGACGCTGTTCGGCGGCGACCGCTCCTCCACTTTGACCTAAGCACTCGCATCATCGTGCCTCCTTTCTTCGATCGTCCACAACATGACCTGTCGGACATTGGCAACGCGAGGTAAATCGAGCAGGGAACGCGGCGTAAACGATCGGCGGGATGTGCCGTGTTAGCGTCGATCCGTGCCGTTGTCGCTCGAGGTTCGAATACTGGGACCGCTTACGCTCACGGTCGACGGACGGCCGGTCGAGCTCGGCAGAGGGAACGAACAGGTGTTGGTCGCCCTCCTGGCGCTCAGCCCAGGCAAGCCCGTGTCGGTGGAGCGGATCATCGACCTTCTCTGGCCCGATGAGCCGCCGCCGACAGCACGCGAGATGGTGCGGATCTATGTCGGACGAGCGCGCAAGCGACTCGGTGAGAGCGCGATCACCACCCAGCCCGCGGGCTACGCGCTCGCCACCGACAGCGGGAGCGTCGACGCGCTTCGCTTCCAGCGAATCTGCAATGCAGCCTCGCGCATGCTCGAGGAAGGAGACTCCGGCGGCGCCGTCAAGGCCGTCGACGAAGCGCTCGCGCTCTGGCAGGGGCCGCCGTTAGCCGATCTGGAATCGCTCCCGTTCGTCCGTGACGAGCAGGCCCGTCTCGAGGAGCAACAGCTGCACGCGATCGAAGATCGCATCGAAGCCGAGCTCACGCTCGGGCGAGCAGGCAGGCTTGTCGCGCAGCTCGAGTCGCTCGTCCGGGAGCATCCCTATCGCGAGCGCTTGCGCGGGCAGCTGATGCTTGCCCTCTACCGCTCGGGGCGGCAGACGGAGGCGCTGCACCACTATCAAGACGGCCGGAATCTGCTCATCGAGGAGCTCGGCGTCGAGCCCGACCCCGATCTGCAGGAGATGCAGAAGGCGATCCTCAGGCAGGATCCATCGCTGCAGGTCGACGCGCACCGGGCGGTGCAGGCACCCACCCCCTCGACCGCGGGAGCGCCTGCGCAGCGGTCCAAGCGAGTGCTCGCCGGCGCGGTCGCCGCCGCCTTGATCATCGCCATCGCGGTCGCGGTGGCACTCGTAACATTCGGGCGGCGCCATTCAAGCCGCCGAATCGGGCCACACACCGTTGGCGCGATCGACCCACGCACGGGGGCAATCGGCCACACCCTCCATTTGGGAGGTCTCCTGACAGGACTCGCCGCCGAAGACGGACACCTCTGGGTCGGGGACGGCGAGCGCCCTTCCCTGACCGAGCTCGACACGGGACGCCTGCGCACTGTGCGCACGCTCCCACTATCGAGCTTCCCGTTCAGAACCGTCGCCGGCTTCGGCGCGGTCTGGGTCGCGAACGGGTTCGACGGGACGATCACCCACATCGACAGCAAGAACGGACGCGCACGTGTCTTCAAACCGGAGCCCAGAGCGAGCGGGCGCGTCCAGCTGGCGATCGGAGACGGCACCGTGTGGGCGGCATCGCAGGACGGAGTCCTCAGCCGTCTCGACCCACGCTCGCAGCGCGCCACGGGCACCGTCACCGGTATCGGTCGGCCGAATGCGCTCGCGGCCGGGCTCGGCAGCGTCTGGCTCGCAGAGGCAACCCAGGACACGATCCTGCGCATCGGCCCAACCCCGGGCGGCGTCGTTCGCCCAATCCCGATCGGGGGCATCGGCGAAGGTATCGCCGTCGGTGACGGGTCCGTCTGGGTTGTGACACCCTCACCAAGCCGCCTGTGGCGGATCAATCCGTCGACGGACGCCGTCACCGCATCGATCGTGGTCGGAGGTGGCCCGACCACAGTTGCCCTCACCCCACATGCCGTGTGGGTCGGTTCGCAAGATGGGTCGATCAGCCGCGTCGACCCAGCCAACGACCGTGTCGTCCAGACAATCGCCAGCAGTAGTTCTGTCGCTGGGCTCGCCGCCCTCCCGGACAGGGTGTGGGTCAGCACGCGCTAGGCCGACCAGCGCTGAAGGCAGCCGAGTGAGGAGGATGCCTCGTCTCTCCTCGTCGTAGACCTGGTCCTCAGCGACCAACGAGGGACAGTGTCAGGCCTCGAGATCAAGGACGCGCAGCAGCCCGACGAGCGACGCTCGATGTCAGGGAAGGACGAGGTGCAGGTCGTGAAGATCGGCGACCACTCGGCGATGGCCGGCACGTGGGAGCCCGGCTGGCGCTGGTCCGAGCACATGAAGCCGATCGCAGGCACGGACAGCTGCGAGGCGACACACCTCATCGACGCGATGAGCGGGAGGATGCACGTCGTGATGAACGACGGCACCGAAGGCGACATCGGGCCTGGAGACTTCGCCTCGATCAGCCCGGGCCACGACGCGTGGGTAGTCGGAGACGAACCGTTCGTCGGCGTCGACTTCGGCGGCTACGCCCAGTACGCGAAGGGGTAGGGCGACGCCGGCAGGGCGCTCGGCCATACGTGACGCGTTTCCTGATCACGCTCTCCCTGGAAAGCAGAGGTATGTATGGGCGGTGACGGGCTCGAACCGCCGACATCCTGCGTGTAAAGCCGGGCGCCCGAGCGAGGCCCCCGGCCTCGTTTCTGGCTCAACCATGCTGGCTGCCGGATCGCCGGTCATCCGAGCCTCGAGACCGTTATTCGGTTTGATTCGGTTGGATTACGCTGGATTTGGGCACTGGGCGGCGGTTGGTGCCCAATGGCGTCGCCGCCCCACCCACGTAGCTCCAGCGGCTGCCCGGAAGACTGAGCACGTGAAGCGCGAAGCCTTGTGCGAGGGTCAGCCCGAGCCGAGCCGCACGCCTAGTGGCGACGCCCGGCCTGCGCCGCAGTGCGGGCGAATGATCGGATCCGCGCCCGGCCCGGAGAGCGTTTCTTTCGCAGTGGCCACGGCCCTGATTCTCGCCGGTCTTTTTCGCGGGCACGTGCGAGCTAGGGTGGAGGGCGCCCCGTGCGGGGCGCCCTCCACCGTCCTGTCGTCTAGTGGAGCAGTGCCGCGCGCTGGGCGAGCGTGAGCTTCGCCGGGCGGGCGGGCCGCACGGGCCGGTTGGCGACCGCCGGCAGGCGGGAGGCAGGAACCCGCGCCAGCGGGCTCTTCGCATGCGCCGCGGTCAGTGCGGGCGCCCGGAGCGCGGAGCTCGGCGGGATCGCCGAGCCGGCCGGGTAGAGCACGCCGTCGAGCACGAGCCGCTCCTCCTGGAGCGTCCACGCGCGGTACCACGGGTCGAACCCGATCAGGATCGCGTGGCCCGCACCGAACGGCTGGTCGACGACCGCCGGCCGGCCGGGGAGCGGAAGGCTCGTGTTGGCGGCCGGGAGCGTCGAGTTGGCGTTCACCTCATAGCCGTAGCAGTTGCTGTAGCCACGGGCCGTCGTTGAGATGTCGAACACCGGGCCGCCGCAGTCGCCGGAAGGCCCGTACGTGACGACCGCCGTCGGAGCCGGGATCGTCGTCCCGTTGCCGACCATCGTGGCCGGGTTGAACGCGGGGTCGCCGCTCGACGAGCGGTAGATCCAGCCTCCCGTGTCGAAGCCCCAGCCCGCCGGGGTGGACGTCGAGAAGACGCCGTCGAACGTCGAGCCAGGGGTGCTGAGCCCGCTGATCGACGCCGTGTTGAGCAGCGTGATCCCCGCGTTGCGGGCGCTCGTCGTGCCGTTCGCCTGGGAGCCGATGTAGACGCCGCCGGCGTTGACGAACGCCTGCAGCGCCGTCGCCCCGGCCCCCGCGGCGATCGTCGAGTTCGGGTTCACGAACGCCGTGTAGCCCTGGCTGACCAGCACGCCCGCGGCCAGGTCGGTGGAGGTGATCTGCCCGATCTGGGAGACCGGGATCTGCTCCTTGACGCTGAGGTCGTACATGGCCTCGCAGTAGGCCGTCGAGCCGCACTGCCCGTCGCCGGCGCCGTGGAAGGTCGGGTTCGACGGCGCCGTCGTGCCGCCGGTGTAGACCCCGATCTTCGGGAGCCGCAGCGAGTAGCGGCTCACCGGGTAGCTGCCCAGCCCGTAGACCGGCTGGCCCCACTGCGCGGAGTCCGCGTTGAGCGTGGCGAGGCTGATCGACGTGCCGTCGACGAGCGCCGCGCCGGTCGGGAAGTGCACGCCGCCGGAGTCGAACGCCGCGGCGGCCCGGGAGACGCCCGCCCCCTGGCTCAGGAGCTGGATCGCCATCGAGAGGCCGGCCGTGGAGTCCGTGTTGAACGCGTACACCGGCGATCCCGCGGGGGCCGGCGTCGTCGCCATCGGGTCGAACACCAGGTTCATCGACGTCCCCGCAGGCAGCTGCTGGGTGAGGAACCCGTCACCGCTGAAGCCCCGCAGCAGCGAGTACGACCACGTCACCTGGTCGTAGAAGTACGGGAACGGCAGGAACGGGTTCTCCCCGAGCACCGATTGGATCCAGTGCTTGGTGCCCTGGTTCATCGGGATGTACAGCGTCCCTGCGGGCAGCGTCATCGTCTCGGTGAGAGCCGGCGAGGGCGTCGCGAACGGCGGCGGCGGCGGGCAAACCGGCGGCATCTCCGTCGACGTGCACGGCGGCGGCGCCGGCAGGCCGGGCGCGTTGACGTTGAAGTTGCCGAAGCGGTGGACGCCCGCGAGCGTCACGGCCTGGTTCAGCCTGTAGACCTGGACGCGGACGAACTGGAGCTCCTTGAGCGTCGCGGCCACGTCGCCGGAGTGCGCGTTCGGGAGGTAGAAGTAGCCGCACACGTTCACGTTCGGGTCCTGATCCATGGTCGACCCGACGTTGTCGAGGGTGTCGACCACGACCGGACTGTGCTGCGAGTTGCCCTGCAGCTTGCAGTTCTGGCCCTGGTCGACCGCCTCCGGCCACTGCGCGATCCACTTCTTCAGCAGCTCCGCCTTGTGGTCCGCGACGGCGTTCACCGTGGTGTCCATGGCGAGGTAGTGGTCGTAGACCTGCTTGCCGTAGCTCTCGTTCGTGCCCTTCTCGTACGTCATGCCGGCGCTGCCCATGATCAGCGCGGGCACGGTGTCGCCGTACTCGGGGACGAACAGGTCGTAGGTGTTGTAGTTGCGGTACTGCGCGCTCTGGTCGTTGAACTGCTGCTGGATGTGCGGGCCGATGACCTCGTCGATGAGGTCGAGCGCGAAGTGCGAGATCTCGTTCAGCACAGCGTCCTCGTTGGGCGGGAAGAAGTAGCCCGACGACTGCTGGTGCGCGTCGATGAAGAAGAGCCCCGGGTACGTCGCGGTGGAGGTCAGCAGCGCCCGGTTCTCCGGCATCTGCACCGTGCCGCGGTCGCGGTTCGGGTCGAAGCTCCACGCCGTCGTGCGGACGTTGTGGTCGCGGTCGTCCGGCGCCGTCACCGGCTGGATGAACACGTCCATGTTGTTCAGCCGCTGCGCGTTGGCGCAGTCCGTCCGCGCCACCAGCTCGTAGAGCTCCTTCGTGGAGCCCTCGCCGCCGGCCGGCTCGTTGCCGTGCGGGGTCCCGGTGATCCAGCCGAAGGCGGGCCGGGTGTTCACCGCCGCGAGCGCGGCCTGCTGCGACGTCGAGCCGTCGATGACGCCGCGCCAGAAGGCGGCGTCGTTGCGGCCGGCGTCGAGGTTCGCGATGTTGTCGGGCGTTCCGACGACCATCACCCAGAACGGCACGCCGAGGACGCTCGTGCCCGACTGGTAGAGCTTGACCGCGACCCGCTGGCCGGTCGTTCCCGCGTTCGCGTTCACGGCGTTGGCGACCGCCTGCATGTACGCCGTGAGCTGCGCGGTCTTCTTCGCCGACGGGGTCGCGCCGGAGAGACCGTCGCCGGCGAGGGGACCGCCGAGCACCGTCCCGAAGAACGAGTCGTAGGTCGGTATGTTCGGGTCGAACTGCACGGGGCCCGAGGTGCAGTTCGGCGGATCGGTCTGCGCGATCGGCGCCTGCGGGATCGGCCACTCGCCGCCGACCGTGTCCGACTGCGTGCTGGAGCGGTACGGGCAGAACGTCACCGAGTCGGAGTCCATGACGCCCGCCGGGCAGTTCGCATCCGCCAGCGGCGTGCCGTTCACCGGGTTCTCCGGGATCGGCGGGTTGAACGTGCCGCCCGGACTCGTCGTGTTCGGCCACACGGCCGGCCCCGGCGTCGGCAGCGGAATCGCCGCCGAACTGGAGCCGACGCGCAGACCCCAGTAGTCGTTCTGCGCGGCGACGGGCGCCGCCGTGTTGTTGTTCAGCCCGTCGAGCGTCGTGTTGAGGACGCCGAAGGCGTTGTCGGTGAGGTTGGTCTGCGTCACCGACGATGCCGCGGCACCGACGAGGCGGACGGCCGCGCCGAGCAGCAGGTTCTGGTTGTTCTCGGCATGGCTGCCGAGCGCGAACGGATCGTTGTTCGGCGTCGGCGCGAGGACGGTGCCGATCGGCGCGTTGGCGCCGTGCACGAGGTTCGACGAGATCGTGCTGCCGGACATCTGCACCGACGCGCCCGCCGTGACCCGCACGCCGTCCTGGCCGAAGTTCGGCCCGACGTAGAGCGGCAGCGGCGGGCGGACGCCCGTGGCGCCGCTGCCCGAAGGCTGGCAGTCGCCCACGATGAGCCTGCCGAGATCCGGGTCGGTCGCACCGCCCGCGGTGAAGTCGTTGTAGCTCTGGCACGAGTTGCGCCCGGCAATCACCGTGTTGGTGACGATCGCGCGGTTGTCGATCCCCGAGGCGACGAGCGGCGTCGTCTGCGTCGGGAGGTAGTAGCCCGTCGAGCCGTCGACGAGCAAGCCGACCGCGTTGTAGTGGTCGATCCGCGTGTAGTCGACCGTCAGCGTCCGCGTGGGCCGCGTCTTCGGCTTGTTCTTCGGCGGCGTGTGGCGCGTGACCATCGCGATGCCGACCCCGTAGTCGTTGCTGCGGAAGCCGCCCGGCACCTGGTAGCCGTTCTTGCCCTCGTCGGTGAGGAGGCCGGTCACGAGCGAGCGATTCACGGAGCCGCCCGCGTCGCGGAACACGATGCCCGCGGTCGCATAGACGCCGTTGCCTGTGAACGTGATGCCGGAGATGTCCACGGTGATCGGCGTGTTCACCGTGCCGAGCACGGCGACGATGTCGCCCTTGCCGTCGCGCAGATCGGGATGGCTCTCGGCGATCTGCTTGGCGCCGACGCTCTTGGGCTCGACCGTGACCACGTCGGCGCCCGCGCCCTTGAGCGTGATGCTCTTCTGGATGATCAGAGCGCTCGAGCCGGGAGTGCCCGGGCCCTCTGCATACGTTCCGGCGCACACGTAGACCGTGTCGCCGGCGTGCGCGTCGGCGATGGCCGAGCGGATCGTGCGATACCGCGCGGTCGGGCAATCCTTCTTGTCGTTGTCGACGACCAGCGTCGCCGGCCCCGCTACGGTCCGCACCAGCGGTCGTGTCGCGCTCGAACCCTGTGCCGCGGAAACGAGCACGACCGACGCCAATGCCGCGACCAACGCGGCACTAAGCCTCCGCCCCATGACCAGCTCCCCTCTGAAATGACGATCCCCTTAAAGAGGGGTGTAAACCCTGGGGGTGCGGGAGTCAAGCGGAGTTTTCTCCACGCCCGCGGAACGAGCGGCGCGGTTGCTTTCGGTCGGCCCGTCGGATACGGTCGCGCGAACCGGTTGTGAGATCCGTTACAAGCTCGTCGCTCTTGCCACAGAGAAGCCTGGCGATCGGAGACACGGTCTCGGACGCAGCCGGGTAGCACGCGCGGAATCACCGCGGACAACCGGACTGGAGGCGGGCATGTATCCGAAGCGCGGACTGAAACGGTGTGCCGGAAAGGGGTCCTCGGCGCCATGCTGGTCGCCGCGGTGCTCGCCGTGGCGCTGCTCTCGGGCCCGTCGGGCTCGCGCGTGCGGGCGGGGGCTCCCGACCCCAACTTCGCCTTGGCAATGCCGTCCGCGGCGGCCGCCCCGTCCGCTGGTGCGACGGCCCTCGCCGCGGCACCGGCGCCTGCGCGCGGCCGCGGCCCGGCGCTGGCCCTGCTCCGCAAGGGCAGGCCGTTCAACGGCGACGTGCGCCGGCTGCCCCGGCTCCGGGCCCGGCCGGCGCCCCGCTCGCAAGGGTCGGAGTCGGAGAGCCGGACAGCGTCCCCGCTCGCCGTCAGGCTCGATGCGGCCGCCCAGACACCCGGTGCGGGTTTCGCGAAGCGCGCGAAGCTCTCCGCGTGTGTGTGCGCGCGAGCACCCCGCGCGCTCGATCTCGCACGGTTCTCGCACGCCGTAGCGTCCAGCACGATCCGCAAAACCGCTTCTGACACAAAACGTCGCGTTAGCAGGGAGTTCGGAGGTGGGCGGTGACGGGCTCGAACCGCCGACTTCCTGCGTGTAAAGCCGGGCGTCTGAACAGGGCGCCCGACCTTGTTTTTGGCTCAACCATGCGGGATGCCGAGTCCCCGGTCGTCCGAACCGCGAGACCGTTATTCGGTTTGATTCGGTTGGATTTGGGCACTGGACGGCGGCTAGTGCCCAATGGCATCGCAGGCCCCCGACGCAACTCCCGACGCGCCCCGGCCTTCCGTGCGGGCACGGGAGCTGCCGCCAGTGGGAAACGCACTTGCGTCGCCGGACGCTTGCTCGTCGTTCAACAGCCGGCGCCAGCCCGCGAGTAGGCGATGGACGCTTGCGAGGCCGATGATCGTCTCGTCGGGCGGCGGGAGCCTGTCTGGATACAGGATGAAGGGGGCGTGTCTGTGGTCCGCCGATGCCGCCGTGGAAGGAGCACCGGCGGCCCCGAATATGCGAGCCAGCGACACATGATTTCCTCTCCCTTCTTACGCAGGCCTGGGGGCCCCGATGGTTTGCGATCCCTCCGGGTTGGTCGCTTGGCGCCCCCAGTCAGGGGCGGCGTCGGGCGTGTCTTGCTCCGGGGAGCTGGCCTGCGCGTCCCCTCCACTCGCGGCTACCGCGCGGTGACAGCCGCCTCGACGGCGGCAGACTACGCCCGCGACGACCGCGCCGGCAGCGATCGCGCTCCCTACCAGAATCACGGTGCGCGGAAGGTGGCGCTTCTTCGGCTTCGGCTGCTCCACGATATGAAGCCTTCGCAGCTGCGGCTGCAGCTTCGACAAAGCTCCGGCCAGCTCGAGCTTCCTCTGCAGTGTCAGAGCCATCGAGAACCCCCTGGGTACGTTGTCTGTCCAGCGCTCACGATCCTCCCGCCTGGCCGGCCCGCCCGGCATCAGCGCCGCCACTGACGACCGTTACGCGGAACTACGGACTTCCTCTGTCGGCACGCTAGATCGAGCCCGTGTCGGAACGTGGTGCGCGAGGGTGCTGGTGCACCGCGTCCACCGTCGTGGCGGAGGTGGCTCCGATCAGCTCCGGCGCTCGTCCTGTTCGTCGAGCAGGCGGGTGAGGATCGCACAGATCACGAACGCGCTGGCGCTCAGGTAGACCGAGAAGAGAAAGGCGAAGACCGCGCTCGCGGAGCCGTACACGTGGGTGAAGTCGGCGGTGTCCGGAGAGGTACCAGCCAAGACCGACCTGCACCGCCTGATAGCCGAGTGCTGCGGCGGCACCGCCGAGCAAGGCAGCGCGCCAGGCGGGCCGGTGGCTGGGCACGTAGCGGTAGAGCAGCACGAAGACGAGGAAGGCCAGGGCGGCGGGCACAACGACCCCGAGCACGATCCCGAACCCGGGCGGCTGCCAGTCGAGCGCCTCCCCGACGTTCGCGCTGACGTTCCGTGCGACGTTCTCGAGCATCGAGACGGCCACCGCGAGCAAGACCAGCCCGAGCGCACCGAGCACGAGCAGCGCACTGACCAGCCTCCCGCGGACCAACCGCCGGGACGCGCCGCCGTCGAACACGACCGCTAGCGTCTTCTGCATCGACGACATCACACCGGTAGCGCCCCACAGCGCGAGCGCGAGCGCGACCACGCCGGCGAGGCTCCACGGCGAAGGAACCGAGGTGATCAGCGTGTCGAGCTTCGCCGCGCCGCTGGGAGAGAGGCCAAGCTGGTCAGCGATCGCCGACACGAAACCCCGACGATCGCCCCTGCTCGACGAGAGCACCTGCGCCAGGATCGTCGCCACGAACGTCGCCAGGGGAACGAGAGAGAAGAGCGCCCGATACGAGATCGCAGCCGCGAACTGCGACCCCCCGAGACGGCCGAAGCGGGAGAGCGCCTCTCCGACCAGACCTGCCAGACCGCGCGCGCGGGCACGGAACTCAGGCATGTCCCTGACCGTAACGGGCGGTGTGGCACGCCGTGGCAGATTGTGGGTCAGCTCACAAGCGTGCTCCCCGAAAGCTATTCCAAGCCGAGGGGAGAGATGTCGGCGCACCCCCGGGCACACGACCGGATGCCCGCCTTTCTCCGCCAACTGCTGCTCAACCGCTCCCGCCAAAGAACGCAGCCGAGGCAAGCAGTGCGGCCACCTCTACCAGCGGTTCACGCGCGGTTGACGGCCGCGAGATCCCCTACATCGTGGCCGGCAGCGGCGGCTTTGCCGCCACGCCACCCAGGGACGGCCTGCCCGCCGCCCCGCTGACGGTGGGCGAGTACACGCTCGTGGGCGATCCGCTCGTCGAGTTCGGCTACCTGACCGTCACCGTCGACATGAGCGGCGCAAGCCCCGCCCTCACGATCGTGTTCAACGACCGCTCCAACACGCAAGTCCACGACAGGCTCGAGTTCGACCTGACGACGGGGGGTAATCCGGTAAGCGCGAGCTCGGGTCAGGTCGGCTCTATCTACCGCTTGCTTCGGCGGGCGAGCTTCCGCTCGGCGGCCCGGGTGGCCTGCTCGACGCGGCTCAGGTGCTCGCGCATCTGCTTCCGCGCTTCGTCCGGAAGACCAGCCTCGATCGCGGCGTGAATCGCGACGTGGTGCTCGATCGAGCGGGCGGCGATCCCGGGGGTGCTCTCGAAGACGGTCTGCAGTGCGCGGTGCAACACGTCTCGGATCGCGTGCATCAGGTGCACGGCGAACCGGTTCTGGGTCGCTTCGGCGATGCAGACGTGGAAGCCGAGGTCGGCGTCGATGTACGCCTCTTCGTCCTTCGAGGCTTCGGCGCATTGCGTCGATTGCGGCGGTCATCTCGGCGAGCTGAGCCTGCGTGCGGCGCTCGGCGGCGAGGGCGGCGAACTCGCCCTCGAGCAGCCGGCGGATCTCGTAGAGCTCACCGATGTCCGCCTCCTTGAGGTGGAGAAGCAGGTCGAGCGAGCGGTTGAGCTGGTTGCTGGGCTCGGCGACGGTGAACAGGCCGGAGTCGCCGTTCTGGATCAGGCCTTGCGACTCGAGCATGCGCAGCGCCTCGCGGATCGAGGAGCGGCCGACCCGCAGCGTCTCTGTGAGCTCTCGTTCGGTCGGCAGCACGTCTCCGGGGGCGAGCCGCCGCTCGCCGATCTCGTCGAGGAGGTACTCGGCGACGAGCTCGTAGATCTTCTTGCGGGTGATCGGCGTGGGCTGGGTCATCTGCCCTCCGTCACGAGCGGTCGCGTCGAGCCGGCGACGCCGAGGTAGAGCTCGTGCGACGCGCTTGTCCTCGAGAAGCGCGCTCCCGGTCCCGACGAGCTTCACCACGCCGCCGTCGAGCACGGCGCCGCGGTTCGCGACGGCGAGGCCCGAGCGCGCGTTCTGCTCGACGAGGAGGATCGTCCACCCGCCCGCGTTCAGTTCGCCGATCGTCTGGAAGACGAGGCTGCGGGCCTTCGGCGAGAGCCCGATCGACGGCTCGTCCATCAGCGTGAGCTTAGGGTCGAGCATCAGACGCCCGAGCGATCTCCACGATCTTCTGCTCGCCGCCCGAGAGGGAGCCGGCCTTCGCGTTGCGGCGCTCACGCACCAGCGGAAACTGCTCGGCGATCGCCTCTGCGCGTCCGCGTACGCCGGCTCGGTCGCGCAGGGCGTAGCCGCCCATGAGGATGTTCTCCCACACCGTCATCAGAGGAAAGAGGCTTCGCTCCTGCGGCACGTGCGCGATCCCGAGCTGGAGCAGCGCGCGCGGAGACAGCCCGCCGATCTCCTTGCCCTCGAACACGACGCTTCCCTTGTCGCGGCTTGAGCAGGCCGCTCACGAGCTTGAGGACGGTCGACTTGCCGGCGCCGTTGGGGCCGATCAGGCACGTCACCGAGCCCGGCCTCGAGCTCGAGGTCGACGCCCTTGAGCACGTCGCCGAACCCGTAGCCGGCAACGACACCCTTGAGCGAGAGGAAGGCCATCAGGCGCCCAGATACGCGTCGAGGACTGCCGGGTCGCGCTGCACGTCGGCGGCCGGCCCTTCGGCGATCTTGCGCCCGCGGTCCAGCACGACGATCGGGTCGCACAGGCGCATCACGAGCCCCATGTCGTGCTCGACGACGAGGAAGGTCAGACCGCTCGCGTGCAGCGAGCGGATGTGGCTCTCCATCGTCTCGATCATCACCGGGTTCACTCCGGCCGTAGGCTCGTCGAGCAGGACGAGCTTCGGCCGGCTCATAAGCACCGTCGCGAACTCGAGCAGCTTGCGCTGCCCGTAGGAGAGCTCGGCTGCCTTGTGCTCGGCGATGTGCGGCGAGGCCGAACTCCTCGAGCAGCTCGATCGCGCGTCCCGCGCTCGGCGGCGGAGATGCGGCCCCGGAAGAGTGCCCTCCAGGGCGCTTCGCTGGCGGCGGCGAGGTTCTCGACGAGCGTGAGCTGCGGGAAGACGCGCGCCTGCTGGAAGGTCCGCGCGAGGCCGGCCCGGTAGAGGGCGCCCGGGTTGGGCCGTCGCCGCAGCGTCCCGGCGAAGCGCAGGTGCCCCTCGTCGGCGGGTAGGTAGCCCGGTGATGAGGTTGAAGAGCGTCGTCTTGCCCGAGCCGTTCGGCCCGATCAGCCCGGTGATCGTCCCGGCGGCGACCGTGAAGGAGCAGCCGTCGACGGCACGCACGCCGCCGAAGTGCTTCGACAGGCCGTCCAGCTCGAGCAGCGCGCTCACAGCGCCTCGGCCTTCCTCGTTCGCCACCGGGGCCCGGAGGAACGGTTCTCGCTGCTTCGCCACATGTCGGCGAGCGAGGGCAGGATCCCGCGCGGCAGCACCAGCATGATGCCGAGGAACACGGCCGCGTAGCCCACGAGGTAGTACTCGCTCGCCCCGAGCCGATACGCGAGGTACTGCTGCGCGGGCACGAGCACGAACGCTCCGACGACCGGGCCCCAGAGCGTGCCCTTCCCGCCGAGGTAGACCATCAGCACCATCCCGATCGTCACGAGCGGGTCGATCGCGAACTGCGGGTAGATGAACGAGATGTAGTAGGCCCAGACGCCGCCGATCATCGCGGTCAGCCCGGCGCTGCCGGAGAGCGCGAGCACCTTCGCGCTCGTGACCGGGACGCCGATCCCGCGCGCACGGTCCTCGTCATCGCGGATCGCGAACAGGTGCAGCCCGAGCCGGCTTCCCCGGACGTACCAGGATGCGAGCAGCGCGAGGCACAACGTGCCGAGCATCGCGTAGTAGAAGGGCCACTCGTAGTGCGCGAGCGGGAAGGGCGGGATCGGAAGCGTCAGCCCCTGCGATCCGCCGGTGAGGCCGCGCAGGTTGAACGCGAGCTGCTGGACGACGAACAGGAGCGTGATCGTGACGATCGCGAAGGTCGCCGCCCGGGTGCGTAGAGCGACCCATGCGATCGGCACGCTCGCGATCGCGACCCCGACGCCGACGAGGGGGAGCACGTAGAACGGCCGGTAGCCGGCACCGACCCCGGTGTGCGTGAAGATGATCCCGAGTGTGTACGCGCCGATACCGAAGAAGGCCGCGTTGCCGAGCGAGATGTAGCCGGTGTAGCCGCCGATGATGTTCCAGGCGCTCGCGAGCCCGGCGTACATCAGCGTGAAGATCAGCATGTTCAGCACCCAGTGTTCCCCGAACACGAACGGGAACACGACGAGGACGACGAGAAAGACGACTGCGCGGACGAGCCCGCCAGTGCTGAACCGGCTCACAGCGAGCCCCTGACGCTGCTGCCGAAGAGGCCCTGCGGGCGGACGACGAGCATCCCGATCAGCACGACGAAGAAGACGAAGCCCGACCACTCCGGCGAGACCTCGACGGCGAACACCGCTTCGGCGACGCCCATGAACAGCGCCGCTACCACGGCGCCGCCAAGGCTTCCGAGGCCGCCGAGGACGATGATCGAGAGCACCCGGGAGATCAGGTCGTAGTGGCTCCCCGGATTGAACGGGAAAATGATCCCGTAGACGGCGCCGGCCGCGGTCGCGGTGGCGACGCTGAGCCCGAAGCCGATCGCCGACACCACCTCGTCGTTGACGCCGAGCAGGCGCGCCGAGGTCGGGTTCTGGACGGTCGCCCGGATGGCCCGCCCGAAGCGCGTGAACCCGAGCAGCGCGAACAGGAGTCCGAGCAGCCCGAGCGAGAGCGCGAAGGCGAACACGCGCACCTCGGAGAAGTGGTAGCCGCCGATCACCCAGGAGCTGTCCGCATAGGACGGGTTGATCGAGCGGTACGTAGTCGAGAACCAGACGCTCAGAATCCCCTCGATCCCGAGCGCGATCGCCCAGGTGACCAGCAGCGAGAGCTCCTCACGCTCGTCGCTACGCAGAGGGCGGATGAAGATGAGCTGCAGACCGACCCCGAGCAGGAACGTGAGCGGGGTGAGCACGAGGATCGACACGAACGGGTCGATCTGCAGCCGGACGAAGAGCTCGTAGCTCAGGTACGCGCCGAGGATGATCAACGCCCCTTGCGCGACGTTGATCACCCTCATCACTCCGAAGGCGATGGTCAGGCCACTCGCCATCAGCGCGTACACGGCGCCCGTGAGCAGACCGAGAATGCAGGCTTGCAGGAAGACGTGCATCTCGGGTTACGGGCGGGGCTCGGCCATCGTCCTAACGTCCCCCAGGGCGGCTTCGGATGGGTCGGCTTGTGCAGCGCGACGGACGGCGGCGCGACGAGCAGCAGCTTGTGCTTGATCCACTCGACGAGCCAGTCCACGCCGTTCGGCGCGCCGTAGGCGTTCCAGTTGAGATTCCCCACGACCGTCGGCCAGGTGCCGTGGTGGAGGGTCTTGATGATCGTCGCGTTGCTGATCGAGCCGGTCTTCCGTCGCGACGGAGGCCAGCACCTGGCCCACGGCCCAGGCCTCGGCCGAGTTGCCGTCGATCCCGAACTGGTTCCCGCCGTACTTCTTCAGGTACGCCTTGACGAACGTCTTGTTGCCGAACGTCTTCGCCTGCGGGGCCCAGGACGTGCAGCTGAAGATCCCGTTCACGTTCTTCACGCCCACCTTGCTGGGGGAAGTCGGTCGGTGAGCTGGCACCGTTGGCGAAGAACAGGAACTTCGGGTTGTACTTGGCCTGGACGAGCGCCTTCACCTGTCCGTAGGTGTCGAGCGACTGGGTGCCGCCGACGATCATGTCCGGCTTCTTGGCGATCGCCTTCTCGACGATCGGTGTCATGTCGGTCGTCTCGGCCGGGTAGATCGTGTGGTAGAGCGTCTTGATGCCGGCCTTCTCGAACTGCGAGCGCATCCGGTCGGCGATCGGCGAGGCGAACGGGTCGTCGAGCGCGGTGTAGGACGCCGTCTTCGGCCGGGCCGACTTCGGCAGCGAGAGCACCCAGTGGACGAACGGGTCGCCGCAGTTGATCACGGGTGCCGGCTGGACGAAGAACAGATTCGGGAGCTTGAGCGCGAACACCGCCGGCCCGCCGCCCGCCGGCTCGAGGAACGCGTAGCCGTAGCGCCTGGCGACCGTGGCCGAGGGTCCTGTCAGCAGCGACGAGAACGGCCCGAACACGAGATCGACGTGGTCCTTGTTGATGAGGTTCTGGTAGTTGGTGACGGCCTGGTTGGGGTTCGAGGCGTCATCGACGATCTTGAGCTGCACCTTGCGCCCGAGCAGTCCGCCGTGAGCGTTGACGTACGCGGCCCACAGCTGATACCCGCGCTTGACCGCCTTCCCCGGATCGGAGAAGTCGCCCGAGTTCGAGAGCGAGATGCCGATCTTGATCGGCCCGGATGTCGCCGGCTTCGCCACGACGCTCGCGGCGAAGGCGAGCGCGATGACTCCTGCGGCGGCTGTGACTGCCAGCCAACGTGACCTACGCATGCCGTTCCTCCCTTCGATGTCAGAAATCTCGATCGTGTGCGGTGTGACCCCGAGGTCTTCTCGATCGCACCTCCTAGCCGGGTGCCCGCCGGTTGAAGGTCAGCAGCTTCAGCTCCGTCATCTCCTCGATCGCGTAGCGGACGCCTTCGCGGCCGAAACCCGAGCTCTTCACGCCGCCGTAGGGCATGTGGTCGACGCGGAAGGTCGACACGTCGTTCACCATCAGGCCACCTGTCTCGATCCGGTCGAACGCCTCGTCGATCACGCGCAGGTCGTTCGTGAACAGCCCGGCCTGCAGGCCGTACGCGCTCCGGCCGGCCGCCTCGAGTGCGACCTCGATGTCGTCGTAGCGGTACAGGCAGACGATCGGCGCAAACGCCTCCTCGCAGGAGACGCGCATCGACTCGGCGACGTCGGTGAGCACGGTCGGCTGCCACAGCGCCCCGTCGTGGCTGCCGCCGGCGAGCACCTGCGCGCCCCCCGCCTGCGCCTCCTCGAGCCACTGCGCGACCCGCTCGGACGCGCCGGAGTCGATCAGCGGTCCGACGTCGGTGCGCTCGTCGAGCGGGTCGCCGACGACGAGTGCGCCTGACGCGCGCGAGCAGGTCGGCTACGAAGGCGTCCCACAGCGACTCGTGGACGTAGACCCGCTGCACGGAGATGCAGGTCTGGCCGGAGTAGACGAAGCCGCCCCAGGCGACGCGCTCCGCCGCGTAGCGCGACGTCGGCGTCGGCGTGGACGATCACGGGCGCGTTGCCGCCGAGCTCGAGCGTGACGCGCTTGCGTCCGGCGCGGGCTCTTGAGCCCCCAGCCGACCGCGGCGCTCCCGGTGAAGGTGAGCAGCTTGATCCGGTCGTCCTCGACGAGCGGCGCGGCGTCGTCGGTGGTCGACGGGACGACCGAGAAGCCGGCCGCCGGCCAGCCCGCGTCGAGCACGATCTCGGCGAGCCGGAGCGCCGCTCACGGGCGTCTGGCTCGCCGGCCGCAGGACGAGCGGGTTGCCGGCAGCGAACGCCGGCGCGACCTTGTGCGCGACGAGGTTGAGCGGGAAGTTGAACGGCGTGATCCCGGCGATCGGCCCGAGCGGGACGCGGCGCACGTGAGCGGAGCGGCCTTCGGTTCCCGGGAGCCAGTCGAGCGGCACGATCTCCCCGTAGATCCGTTTCGCCTCCTCGGCAGCGATCCGGAACGTGAAGGCGGCCCGGTCGACCTCGACCCCGGCGGCGCGAATCGGCTTTGCCGCCTCGAGCGCGATCGTGCGCGCAAGCTCCTCCCGCCGCGCGTCGAGTCCGTCGGCGATCCGGGCGAGGATCTCCGCGCGCCGGTACGACGGGAGCCGCCTGGTCTCGGCGAACGCGCCGGAGGCGGCCCCTATTGCGGCCTCGACGTCGGCCCGGGTTGCCCGGTCGACCAACGCGACGAGCGACGCGTCGTACGGGCTTCGCACCTCGGAGGGCGAGTCGCCGCCGACCCGTGAGCCGGCGACCATCGCCCCGAGCCGCCCGAGCAGCGGAGCCTGCACCTGGAGCCCGCGCGCCGTCATCAGGGCGCGAGCTCCGGTGGTTCCTCGACGAGCGCGGCGAGCGTCTGCAGGAAACGCGCTCCGGCGGCGCCGTCCACCACCCGGTGGTCGAACGAAGCCGTCAGCACGACGGTCGGCCGCACCTCCGGCCTGCCGTCCACCGGCACGACCCGGTCGGCGATCCGCCCGACCGCGAGGATCGCCGCCTGCGGTGCGTTGACGATCGCGTTGAACACGTCGATCCCGAACATGCCGAGGTTCGAGATCGTGAACGTGCCGGCGTGCACGTCGTCGAGTCCGCAGGGTGCCGTCCCGCGCGGCAGCGACGAGCGCTCTCCGCCGGGCGGCGATCTCGAGGAGCCCGAGCCGGTCGGCGTCGTGGATCACCGGGACGACGAGCCCGTCGTCGACCGCGACCGCGAGGCCGACGTTGATCTCGGCGTTGGCGACGATGCGACCGTCCACGAAACGAGGAGTTCACGCGTGGGTGCTCGAGCAGGGCGGCGGCGACGAGGTGTGACGAGGAGGTCGCTGTGGGTCACGTCCTCGCCGCCGGGCCGCCGGCGGGCGCTCGCGCGCGACCGCTCCAGGCCGCTCGCGTCGACCTCGCGGGCGAGGTAGAAGTGCGGCACCTCCTGCCAGCTCCTCGTGGTCCGCTCGGCCATCACGCGCCAGATCGTGCTCGGGCCCGGCTCCGCGGGCCGCGCGGGCGGCTCGGCGCGGAGCGAGGCGACGTCCTCGGCGAGGATCGCTCCGCGCGGCCCGGAGCCCTGCACCGCGGCGAGGTCGACCCCGAGCTCGGCCGCGATCCGCCGTGCCTTCGGCGACAGCGGCGCGCTGCGGCTTCCGACGCGGCCGGCGCCTCCTCGCCGACGGCGAGGATCAGCGCGACGGTGGAGCCGACCTGCACATCCTCGCCCTCGGCCGCACGGATCGCCGCGAGCCTGCCGTCCGCGGGCGCCTCGACCTCGACCGTGACCTTGTCGGTCTCGACCTCCATCAGCGGCTCGCCCTTCACGATCGTGTCGCCGTCCGCCTTCAGCCAGCGCAGGAGCTTGCCCGTCTCCTGGGCCATTCCGAGCGCGGGCATGATCACGTCGGTCGCCATCAGTCTCGGTTCAGGTTCGACTGCGACTCGCGCACGCCGGGTAGCGCGCCGCCGACGGTGAAGAGCTTCTGGCCGGCGACGAGCAGCTCCTCGGCCGGGAACCGCGTGATCACCTCGCAGCCGTCGGCGGTGACGACGAGCTGCTCCTCGATCCGTGCCGCCGACCAGCCGTCGGTCGACGGCCAGAACGTCTCGAGCGCGAACACCATCCCCTCCTCGACCACCTCCGGGTGGTCGAACGAGACGAGGCGGCTGAAGACCGGCTTCTCCCAGATCGAGAGGCCGACGCCGTGCCCGTACTGGAGGGCGAACGCGGCCTCCTCGTTCGGGAAGCCGAACTCCTGCGCCTTGGGCCAGCCGGCAACGACCTCCGCCGTCGTGACGCCCGGACGGATCTGGGCGATCGCGCCGTCGAGGATGTCACGGCACCGCTTGTACGCGTCGACGAGCGCGGGCGATGCGCTGCCGACCGCGAACGTGCGGTAGTAGCAGGTGCGGTACCCGTTGAAGGCGTGCAGGATGTCGAAGTAGGCGGGGTCGCCCGGCCGCAGCGCCCGGTCCGTGAACACGTGCGGATGCGGGCTGCAGCGCTCCCCGGAGATCGCGTTCACGCCCTCGACGTGCTCGGAGCCGGCGTCGTAGAGCACCTTGTTCACGAGGCCGACGCACTCGTTCTCCCGGATGCCGGGGCGGAGCGCTTCGAAGAGCTTGTCGTAGGCCGAGTCGACCATTGCGCAGGCCGTGTTGAGCAGGGTGATCTCGTCCTGGGTCTTGAGCACGCGCACGGCCTGCATCAGCTGCTGGCCGTCGACGACGGTGATCCCCTCGTTCTGCAGGGCGAAGAGCACCGGCAGCTCGATCACGTCGACGCCGAGGGGCTCGTCGAGGAGGCCGCGCTGCTCGAGCTCGACCCGGATCTTGCGGGCGACGTCCTCCGCACGGCCCACCTCCGGTGCGACCGAGCCGCGCAGCGTCGAGATGCCCGCGCGAGACCGGTTCGTGCCGTCGAGCCACGGCGAGTACATGGCGTGGTGGCGCGCCGCCGAGCCGAAGTCCCACATGATCGGCTCGTCGCCCTGGGGCAGGAGGCAGAAGCGGACGAGCTTGTCGATCGCCCAGGTGCCGATGTGGGTGGCGGTGATGTAGCGGATGTTGTTCATGTCGAAGCAGAGCAGTGCCCCGAGCTCCGACTCGGCGAGGAACCGCTTCGCCCGCGCCAGGCGCTCGTCCCGCAGGCGCTCGTAGTCGACGCGCGCCTCCCAGTCGACACCACCCGTTCCGAACGTCTTCAGAGCCACGGCTCCCCTCCTCGCTCAGCTGTCCGCCGACGAGCTTGCGGACGGTCTCGACGACAGCCTCGGGCGTGGGCACGGTCAGGTCCTCGAGCACGGGCGAGAACGGGATCGGCACGTCCATCGCACACAGACGCCGGATCGGCGCGTCGAGCTGGTAGAACGCCGCTTCCGACAGAGCGGCCGCGAGCTCCGCCCCTGCGCCGAAGCTGCGATGCCCCTCGTCGACGACGACGACGCGCCCCGTCTTCTCCGCCGAGGCGACGAGAGTCTCGAGGTCGAGCGGGACGAGCGTCCGCGGGTCGACGACCTCGGCGTCGATCCCGCTCTCCTCCAGCACGTGCCGCCGCCTCCAGGGCGACGTAGACCATCGAGCTCGTCGCCACGATCGTCACGTCGCGTCCCGGCCCGCTTCACGTCCGCGACGCCGAGCGGAAGCGTGTACTCCTCCTCGGGCACAGGCCCCTTGACCGAGAACATCATCTTGTCCTCGAAGACGATCACCGGGTTGTCGTCGCGGATCGCGGACTTGAGCAGGCCCTTGGCGTCGTATGGGGTCGCCGGCAGCGCGACCTTGAGGCCCGGGATGTGCGCGAGCAGCACGTGCAGGCTCTGGCTGTGCTGCGCCGCCGAGCGGCGGGTCGCACCGAGCGTCGTGCGGATCGTGAGCGGCGCCCGTAGACGCCCGCCGGACATGTAGTGGACCTTCGCCGCCTGGTTGACGAGCTGGTCCATGGTCAGGGTGATGAAGTCGCCGAACATGATGTCGACCACGGGGCGCATGCCAGTCATCGCGGCGCCGAGCCCGATCCCCGTGATCCCCGCCTCCGAGATCGGAGAGTCGATCACCCGCCCCGGCCCGAACTCCTCGACGAGCCCCGAGAGAACCTTGAACGGAGTCCCCGCCTCGGCCACGTCCTCGCCGATCACGAACACGCGCTCGTCCCGACGGAGCTCCTCGGCCAGAGCCTCGTTGACCGCCTGGGCGAGCGAGAGCTCGCGCGTGGCCGCTCCGGCCTCCGCGCCGGCGCTACGCGTAGACATGCTGGTCGACCTCGCTGGGGTCGGGATACGGGGCCTCGAGCGCGAACTCGACCGCGGCGTGGATCTCCCTCTCGACGTCGGCTGCGATCGCTTCGAGCGCTGCGTCGTCGGCGAGCCCGGCAGCGAGCAGGCGCGCCCGTGGAGGGAGATCGGATCGCGCTCGTCCCGCCAGTGCCCTTCCTCGTCCTTGCTCCGGTAGTACGAGCGGTCGATGTCGCCGACGTGGTGTCCGTCGTAGCGGTACGTCTCACAGACGAGGAAGCTCGGCCCGCCGCCCGTGCGCGCGCGCTCGACCGCCTTGCGCGCGCCGTCGTGGACCGCGAGCACGTCCTGCCCGTCGAGAGTCGCGCCGGGGATCCCGAACGCGGCCGCCCGTGCGAGGAGATCGCCCGCGGTGACCTCCGAGTAGTGCGTGTACTCGTTGTAGAGGTTGTTCTCGCAAACGTAGATCACCGGGAGCGCCCAGATGGCAGCCATGTTCATCACCTCGTAGAGCAGCCCCTGGCCGAGCGCCCCTTCGCCGAAGAAGCAGACCGCGACCTGGTCCGTGCCCCTGGCCTTGGCGGAGAACGCGGCGCCGGTGGCGATACCCGTGGAGCCGCCGACGATCGCGTTCGCACCGAGATTGCCGTTCTCGTGGTCGGCGATGTGCATCGAGCCGCCCTTGCCACGGCAGTAGCCGGCCTCCTTGCCGAGCAGCTCCGCGAACATCCGCTTCGCGTCAGCGCCCTTCGCGAGGCAGTGGCCGTGGCCGCGGTGCGTGCTCGTTATGTAGTCGTCCTTGCGCAGCGCCGAACAGACGCCGACTGCTACCGCCTCCTCGCCGCTGTACAGGTGCGCGAGGCCCGGCATCTTCGCGCCCGTGTAGAGCTCGCGGACCTGCCCTTCGAAGACGCGGATCCTGAGCATCTGCCGGTACATGGCGAGAGCGAGCTCGGCGGGAACGTCGATCACGTCAACCCTCGCTCCTGGGTAGGCCGGCCATCCGGGCGAGCACCTCGTACACCACCGCGAAGTCCTGGTGCTCGAAACCCATCCCGCGGGCGGCCGTCAGCAGCTCGTTCGTGACCGCCGTCGTCGGCAGCGGCACGTCGAGCCGGCGCCCGAGCTCGAGCGCGTAGTTCATGTCCTTCTGCATCATGTTCACGTCGAACCACGCCTCGGCGGGCTGCTCGAGCACGAACGGGCCGCGGTACTTCAGCATCGGCGAGGCAATCGCGCTCGAGAGCAGCGCATCGACGGCGACCTCGCGCTCGATCCCCTCCTTCTCGGCCAGAAGCAGCCCTTCGCAGAACGCGACCATCTGCACGTGCAGGCTCAGGTTGATCCCGATCTTCATCACCAGCGCCTGGCCGTTGCCGCCGATGCGTCGTACGGTCGGGCCGACCGCGAGCAGGACCGGCTCCAGGCGCTCGAACGCGTCCTCGGCCCCGCCGACCATGACCGAAAGGCGCCCCTGCTCGAGCGTCGCGATGCTGCCAGAAACCGGCGCGTCGACCATCTGCGCCCCCAGCTCCGAGACGCGCGCCGCGAGCGCCCGGCTCGCCTCCGGTGTCACCGTGCTCATCTCCACGTACAGCTTCCCGGGGCCGAGCCCGGCGAGGATCCCGTCCGGCCCGTCGGTGACCGCTGAAAGCGCTGCGACGTTCGTGACCATGCTGAAGACAATCTCGGCCCGCTCCGCGACCTCGCGCGGGGTCGCCTCGAGTACGAGCCCTGCCTCCGCGAGCGCCGCCGCCCGCTCGCGCGTCCGGTTGTAGCCGTGAACGGTGTAACCGGCGTCCAGAAGCCGCCGCGCAATCCCACCGCCCATGGCGCCTAGACCGACGAAGCCGAGCGGCGTCGAGAGAGCGGAACGTGCAACGGCATCTGTGTCGTGCTCGACCATCCGCCCCCAGAGACAGATTGTCTGATAATCAGATAGGCGAACGTAAGTCGTTCGCTTGCCGGTGTCAAGTCCGGCACCAATGTCACGCGCGCGCAAGAGCCAGGCCGTACTCCGGCTACGTCCGGGCCCTGAACGTAACGGATTGGGTCAAACCACGCCGCTCACGCCTCTTTACGGCGCTCGGGGCGGCAATCGAGCGCCTTGGTCTGTTCCGCTCTTACCGGGGAGAAATCCATCTGGTCGCCCCGATCGTCTGATCGCCCAGGCAACGGGCACTAGCGACGCTTCAGAGGAGCTCGTGTTGCCGCTTCCGAGAACAGGAACCGCAGCCTAAGCAGGCGTTTCCTCAGTGGGCGGTGACGGGCTCGAACCGCCGACCTCCTGCGTGTAAAGCAGGCGCTCTACCAGCTGAGCTAACCGCCCGGTGTCCTTACGTTCTAGCCCATCTCGCGGGCGGGCGCTCGACCCTGCGCCCGGGAGGGGCTTCCACGATTCCGGCTCGGGGCGATCCCGCCGCCCGGAGGCTGACTGCCCTGCGCTACGGCCGGGTGACGAGGCCGTCGTAGCGCTTGACCATCGTGCGCTTCGACAGATCCACGATCGCGGAGAACCGGCCCCGGCCGTGGAGCCCGTGGAACGTGCCCGTGCCGTCGCTGACCGCCCACTTGCCCTCGGTCACGGTCTGGGTCGGCGACGCGCTGCTCACGACGCCCGAGTACACGACGGTGAGCACGCCTTGCTTCGTGTTCAGTGTCGAGCTACCGCCGACCGACTCGACCGGCTGCTGGTCGCGGAGCCGCGGGAGGGTGAGGATGTAGTTCTCGGCGACCGGCCCCGAAGCAACGATCCCGCCGGTGGCCCGGAACGTGCCGGTCAGCGACCCGCTCGACGTGTTCTGGACGGTGAACCGCAGCCGGAACTGGATCGTCACCGTCTTGCCCGGCGTCGCTGCCGACGACGCCGACCCGGCGAGCACGAGTACGACTGCGAGCCCGAGGAGTGACCTCACGGGTCGATCGTACTCGGGGGCCTGCCGCCCTCCGGTCGCGGGCCGTGTGCTAGGCGGAGGCGACGGCGGTAGAGCCGCCGCCGGAGCGCTTCTGCCTCGTGCGCACGATCGGACCTGACCCGTCTCGCGGCATAGCCGCGGGCACGACCTCGACGCGGTACGTCGTCATCAACTCGTAGGCGACCCACGCCGGCGTGATCCTCAGCCGACGGTGGATGGGGTGGAGCGGGATGTACAGCCGCAGCGGATAGGCATGCGAGGCCCGGTAGCCGTGCTCGGTCTCGATCACGGTGC
The DNA here is from genome assembly GCA_963773175.1 of uncultured Actinomycetes bacterium. GTDB lineage: Bacteria > Actinomycetota > Thermoleophilia > Gaiellales > Gaiellaceae > CAVZAC01. The sequence continues at coordinate 41,768 of CAVZAC010000001.1, read as the reverse complement.
CCCAGAGCGAGACCTTGCCCATGACCCGGATGAGGGACTTGCCCGACGCACCGGCGTGGCTGTGGACGTAGGGCATCGCGAGCTCTGGCTTCTTCGACGCGTAGATGCCGCAGCCGCAGCGCGGATGAGGCGCTGCGTGCGGCGGCGGTGCGGGGGACGGACGGCGACCCTGCTCGTCCGCAGGAGGATCGACGGGCCGGCACACCGCAACCTCCTCGTCCCTGGGCGTCCACAGCGTCGGATAGAGCACGGACGAGAGGCGCAGGCCGTCCCGCGTCTCGACGACGAGCCACGCACGCCAGCCGAGTGTCGGCTCGAAATAGTCGGGTGCCGGCATCTACGCCGGGAACCGGCTCGTTCTCGACCGGAGCCTCGAGCGGCTCCTCGGCCGGGCGCTCCACCGGCTCCTCGCGCGGGACCGGATCGTCGAGCGGCTCGACCTTGTACGTCCTGATGGGATCTCCGAGTTCCATGACCTCCAGTGTGCCCGAGAACGGGCCGTCAAACTGCCGTCCGCCCCATGAGAGTAGGCCCTGGGCCCCGCCGACGGCAAGGACTGAGGCGGACAAATGTTCGGATCGCGCGCTCACGGGCCGAGCAGGCGCCGCACTTCCTCCCAGTTGCGATCGTGGTCGCGGCCGAGCTCGAGACGCCAGACGCGGGCTCGGCGCAGGGCGCCGGCGACAGCCAGCGAGCGCGTCGTCGCGGTGCCGAGCTTGCCGGCCACGTCGCGCATACCGCGCTGCAGGACGAACTCCATCCCCTGGTAGATCCCGACGCCGACCACGGCCTCGCGCAGCAGCGTGCTCCAGGCGGCGACGCGCCGGGCACCTCCTCCAGGCGCGCGGCAGTCCCCAGCGTGCGGGTGCCGATCACGAGGTGCCGTAGCGGCTGCGGCCTCCCCTCGATGCGGTCGGCGAAGGCGTCGACGTCCAGCGTGAGCTTCGGGTGGAACTCCATGCGCTGCAGGAGCCGCACGTTCCCGTCAGGCATCAACGCCGCGTCGGTCGGGTTGATGCCGATGCGCAGGGGAAACGGATGCACGACGCCGTGGCGGTCGATCAGCGGGCTGTCCTCCGAGAGCAGACGGCAGGCCGGATCCCGGAGCGCGCGCAGGCACAGCGTGCTCTTGCCGCCGCCTGACGGGAGCATGATCGCGATCGCCCCGCCCCCGCCGCTCAGCCCGAGCGCGTGCAGGCGGACCAGGCCCCGCGCGTCGAGGTGCTCACCGATGCGGGAGAGCAGGAACTGGTAGGCGGCCTCGTGCACGAGGCTTGCATCCTCGCCCTGGACGACCACGCGACGGCGCCTGCGATCGAGGATCGCCAGGGCCTGTCCGAAGTAGTCGACGACCGTCACGCCGGGCCCCTGGTAGACGACGTTGCGAGGCGTCACGAATGCGGCGCGGAGATCGGCGAAGCGATCGAACTCCGGGGGGCGACGTACCAGGGTCACCTGCAGCGCGGGAGCTCCACCCGGCGCGCTCTCGGCGAACCACGCGAAGTCGCGGGCGACGTCCTCCACGACCTCCGGCCAGTCCCCGCCGATCTCCGTGCGCAGCCCGTAGACGGAGAGCGACGCCGTTCCGCCGACCGTCCGCTCGGCCCGAAGCGCCTCGTCCACACGGCCAGCATAAGCGACTGCGGGATCGTCTCAGCAGGAGGAGGCTTACAGCTTCTTGCCCGGATTGAGCAGATTCTTGGGATCGAAGAGCTGCTTGATCCCGGCGTGGAGCTCCAGCGCGCGCGGCGCCCACACCCGGCCGAGCTGGCCTCGCTTCACGAGCCCGACGCCGTGCTCACCCGAGATCGAGCCTCCGAGCCGCGCGGCCAGTGCGAACAGCTCCTCCGCCGCCCGTTCGGCGGCCTCGAGCTCACGTGCGTCCGTGCGGTCGATCAGGAACGTGGAATGGAGATTCCCGTCGCCGGCGTGGCCCCAGCTGCAGGCGGCGAGTCCATGCGCGGCGCCGATCGCGACCGTCTCCTCCACGGCTTCGCGCAGGCGGTCGACCGGGACGACGATGTCCTCGCTCACCTTCCCGCCCCGCTGCGCCGTCACCGCGAACGTCAGCCCTTCGCGCCAGCGCCACAGCGCGGCGATGTCGGCCGGAGCATCGGGCACGCCCACGGCCAGCGCGGTCTCGGCGAACAGCTCGCGGAGCTCGCGCTGCAACGCAGCGGCCTCCGCCAGGGAACCGTCGGCTTCCGCGAGCACCGCGAACCGGGCGTGCCCCACGTCGCCGGCGAGCGGCGGCGGTGCGGCGGCGAGCGCGCCCCCGTCCAGGTACTCGAGCGCCGCGACGACCAGACCGCGGCCGACCACGGCCTCGATCGCCTCGCACCCGTCGGCGACGCTCGCGAAGAGCGCGACGACCGGCAGCGCCGCCTCCGGTGCGGGGATCAACCTGAGCCAGGCTGCAGTGACGATCCCGAGCGTGCCCTCGGAGCCGATCAGCAGGCTCTTGAGGTCGTAGCCGGCGACGTCCTTGCGGATCGCACCGCCCACGCGGACCACGTCGCCCGGCGGAATGACCGCCTCCAGTCCGGTGACCCAGGCGCCGGTCACGCCGTACTTGAACGCGTGCGGTCCACCCGCGTTGGCGGCGATGTTGCCGCCGATGTGGGACTGCTCGGCCGCGCCGGGGTCGGGTGGAAACAGGAGCCCGTTCTCGCGGGCTCTGCGGCGCACCTCGCCGGTCGTCACGCCGGCCTCGACCTCCATGCGCCACAGCAGCGGATCGAAGCTGCGGATCCGGTTCAGCCGGTCGAGCGCGAGCACGACGCCGCCGTCGACGGGGACGCAACCGCCCGCGTACCCGGTACCGCCGCCGCGCGGAACGACTGCGGTGCCGTGCTCGTAGCACCAGGCAAGGATCGCGGCGACCTCCTCCGTCGACGCGGGCAGCACGACGGCGTCGGCTCTGCCGCGAAGGTTGCGGCTCTCGGTCTGGTCGGTGAGATACGGCGCCGAGGATCCCGGCAGGACGTTCTCCGTGCCGACCAGCGCAGCGAGCTCATCTTTCAGAGTCACGCGCAGAGTATGAAGCCACGCCTGCACCGCCTCCTGGCCCGTGACGGCCGCTATCTCGACGAGCTGGCGCACGGCGCCGACGGGATGCAGCAGCCGGTCCACTGCGCGACGCCGGAGGAAGCGACCGTGATGCACAGGCTGTTCACGGCCGCGCTCGAATCGCTGGCGACCGGCTCGGTCGTCGCTCTGTAGCGCCGGGCTATCGTGAGCGTGTGGACCTCGGGCTCGAGACGTCGAACATCGCGCTCTGCCTGGTGCAGGGCGCGCTCGTCGCCGCTCCGGTCGAACCGCGTGTGCGCGGCCGGGCCTCCGTCGTCGGGCTCGTCGTTCCCGTGGCGATGCTGGCGATCGGTGTCGCGCTGCTCAACACGGTCGCCGACGCCCCGCACGCGCTCGCCGTGCTGGGCTGGACCGCGACGCCGGTGCTCGCGGCCGGCAGCGGCTGGCTGCTCGCGCCGCTCCGCCTGTGGATGACGGCTCCCGTGGCCGCGCTGCTCTACCTCGCCGCCTGGCAGGTGCCGGGGCGGGGCGGCGAGGCTGCGGCCGTTGCGCTGATCGCGCTGGCCTGCCTCTCGCTGGCCGCGATCGTCGCCGCGATCGCGCCGGCCCGGGCCATCCAGCTGGGCCTCGTCGTGCTCTGCGCCGTCGACGCGATCCTCGTCTGGGGCACGCCCCAGGTTGGCCCGGCCTCGGACGCGCTCGCGAACACGCACGCCCCGGTGCTCGCCTCGCCCGTACTTCCGACCCGGGCGCTCCCGGCGCTGCAGCAGGTCACGTTCGGCTCGATGCAGATGGGCTGGATCGACCTGCTGGCGCCGGCTCTGCTCTGCCTGACTATCGCCCGCCCGCGGCGGCTATGGCCCGCGCTCGCCACCGCGGTCGCCGCCATGCTCTGGGGGCTGCTGCTGAACGTCACGTCGCCGATCCCGGCCACGACTCCCGTGCTCGCAGGGCTCGCAGTGGCGCTCCTGCTCGAGCGCCGCCGGACGCACACGCGACGCGCCGCCGCGCTGACACCGACGCCCGAGCCTGCGTCGCAGACTTAACAGCTTCCCCACAGGCCGCGGCTAGCCTCGACGGCAGGCATGGTTCGGGCCAGGGTCAGGAGCCGGGGGGTCTGCTTGCTGGTCGCGCTCGGTATCGGGGCGTCCCTCGCGCCGCTTGCGCACGCCGCGGCGAAGGGCATCGACGTCTCGCACTACCAGGGCTCGATCGACTGGCTCAGCGTCGAAGGAGCCGGCTACAGCTTCGCGATCGCCAACGCCAGCGAAGGCACGACGATCACGGACGCGACCTATCCGCTCAACCGGCTCGGCGCGAACGGCGTCGGCCTGCACGTGGGTGCCTACCACTTCGCCCGACCCGCGGGGAGCACGAACGTCGCGCTCACGTCCAGCGCCATCGCACAGGCCGACCACTTCCTCTCCGCGGCGCAGCCGAAGCGCGGCGATCTCCTGCCGGTGCTGGACATGGAGCAGACGGGCGGCCTGTCGAGCGGCCCTCTGACGGCGTGGACCCAGGCCTGGCTCGGAGAGATCGTGGCGCGGCTCGGCGTCAAGCCCATGATCTACGCGTCGCCCAACTTCTGGAAGACCTCACTGGGCGACACCCCGGTCTTCGCGACCGCCGGACATCGTCTGTGGATCGCGCACTGGACGAAGGCGGCGCGGCCGTTGGTGCCGGGTGCGAACTGGGGCGGGCTCGGCTGGACCTTCTGGCAGTGGACGGACTGCGCGCACGTGCCGGGCATCAGCGGCTGCGTCGACGGCGACCGGCTCAACGGCACGAACTTCGCGCCCGCGACGATCCCGAGATTCCCGGCCGGGCCGCCGGTGCCGGACGAGCTGCCGTCGATCCTCGGGACCCCGCAGGTCGGGCACGCCCTGGCGGCTGTCCCGGGCCTATGGACCGGCGGGAAGCCGGTCTCTTTCAAATATCGCTGGCAGCGCTGCGACATCGACGGCGCGGACTGCGCGTCGATCGCCGGCGCGACGAGGGAGACGTACACGCCGGCCGCCGCGGATGCAGGGTTCACGCTCGTCGTCTCGGTCAACGCGCTGACGGCGGCAGGAGCGGCGACCGCAGGCTCGGCCCCGACCGCCCCTGTTCCGGGCACGGCGGGAACGGCGCCGAAGTCGCTCTCGCCGCCGACGATCAGCGGCACGGCGCAGGCAGGCCAGACGCTCACCGGAACCGCCGGCACCTGGACCGGAGCACCCACGGCGTTCGTCTACAGGTGGCGCCGCTGCCCGGGAGGCGGCGCAGCCTGCAAGACGATCTCCGGCGCCGACGGCCTCGGCTACACGATCACGCCCGGTGACATCGGCATGCGGCTTTCCCTGGTCGTGACGGCAAGCAGCCGCGGCGGCTCCCGCTCGGCCTCGGCGGCGGCCACGGCTGCGGTCGCCGCGGCGCCCGTCCCGGCGCCGGCCGTCGGCTCGGCGGTCGCGCAGCCCGCCCAGGCCGGCGCGGTCACGACCGGCGACAGGGCGGCAACCGTCACCTGGCAGCCAGGCTCCGTCCCGGCGGGCGAGACCGTCACGCTCGCGCCGTCTGCGAGCCGGCTCGCGATTCCCGGCGGCGCCTTCGCGCTGGGCATCACCGGCCTCGGGACGTTGCCGTGGCCGGTCGACGTGGCGTTCGCCGCTGCCCCGCCCGGCGCTGTGGTGGGCTTGCTGCCCGGCAAGGGCACCTGGCGCCCGGTCGCCCAGCTGTCGGCGCCCCTGCTCCCGGCGACCGACGAGGCCGGCGCCTACCGGGACGCGGCGGGCGCGCTGCATCTGCTGACGACCCGGCCCGGCCGCATCGCGCTTTTTGCCGCCGGGAAGTGGGGAGACCCGCGCTACGTCTCCACCGGCCCTCCGGCCCTGAAGGTCTCCCGGCTGACACGGACGCCGCGGCCCGACGGCACCGTCCTGCTGCACGGCACTCTGAGCCTCGGCTCCCAGGCCCACCTCTACGCGAGTGTGACCGCGCCGGGGGCTCGCCGGACGCTCCTGCTCCAGCGCGGAAGCCGCCTCGGCTCGTGGCTCGGCGGGCAGCCGACGAAGACGCTGCAGGCGCTGCAACTCCGACCGGCTGCTCTACCGCTTCGCGTTCGGGTCGCCGCCCGGCAGCTCCGGGCTGGAAGCCGCTACACGCTGCAGATCGTGGCGATCGACCCGTACGGGCGCCGATCGACGATCAGCACCACGTTCCCGGCTCCACGCTGACTAGCGGATCGCCACGAGCACCGCGTCCGTATACCGGCGCCAGGCGTCTCCCACCTCGCGGAAGCCTGCGATCCGCAGGGCCTCGACGTGAAACGCCATGGGCAACGAGACACCATGCGTGCGGATGTCGAGACGCCGATCGCCCTCCTCCACGAACGGACGGAGCTCCGTCTCCGCACGGAGCGCCTCCCGGTAGGCGGCGTAGTCCTCGCCCCCGGCGAGCCGGGGAGCCTGCCACCGTTCGAGCAGCGACGCGCTCATGGCCGACACCTGGGGCGAGTCGACGGGCAGGTGGTCGGCGTTCACGAACAGCCCTCCGTCTCGAAGCAGCAGCGCGAGCGCGCGATAAAGGCGGACGATCTCCTCGGCTCGGAACCAGTGGATCGCCGTCGCGGAGACGATCGCGTCGAACGACCCTGGCACGAACGCCTCGGCCCATTCGTCTCCACGGAGGTCCACGTCTCGCCACTCGACACGATCGCCGAGCGTGCGCCGACCCAGCTCGAGGTGCGCCGGGTCGAAGTCGACGCCGACCACCGACGCTTCGGGGAAGCGATCCAGCACGCGGGCGCCGAGCGCACCGGGGCCACAGCAGAGGTCGAGGACACGGGGCGCCGCATTCCCGCCCAGGCCGATCAGGTCGATCATGAACGCGAACCGCTCCTCGCGGCCCGGCAGATACCGCTCCTGCTGCTCGTCCCAACGCTCGACGAGAGCCCGCCAGCGCCCTTCGTCCCTGTCCTTGTCCCCGTCCGCCATCACGCCCTTTCTTCGGTGCCGCTGTCAGCGGAAACCCATTGTCGCGGTCCGAGCCCGCGAGAGAAGGCGCCGGAAGGGAGAGCAGCGCCCCCGCCGAACTTCACCCCCGCGGTAATGCTTCGACGACTCTTCGTGCCCGCGCTCGCAGCGCTCGTGCTCACCGCGCTCCTGCCGTCGGCAGCCGGAGCGGGGCGCTACCGCGTGGTCCCGGGCGACACGTTGACCGCCATCGCGGCGCGCTTCGGGACGACCCTGCACGCCCTCTCCGCAGCGAACCGGCGCGACCCCGCGCGGACGCTGCTCATCGGCACGGTGCTGCGCATCCCGGCGGGGCCGCAGGGTTCGTACAGCGTCCGGGTCGGCGACACGCTGGGCGGTCTCGCCGGCCGGTTCGGGACCAGCGTTCGCGCGCTGGCGAAGATGAACCGGCTCGATCCGAACGGCGTCCTCTTCGCCGGGATCACGCTGAAGGTGCCGGGCGGCTCGGCGCCGGCCGCCGCGCCCGCGCACGCAGCCGTGACCTCGAGCTACCGCGTGGCGCCCGGCGACACCCTCACCGCCATCGCAGCCAGGTTCGGTACGACGGTCGGCGCACTGGCCACAGCGAACCACATCGATCCGGCCCGCGTGCTGTTCGCGGACAGCATCCTCGCCGTACCAGGCGGCACCGCCGCCGCGGTCGCTGCGACGCGGCAGCCGCTCTCCCACAGCCAGGTGCGGGCACTGATCGTCTACTGGGCGAACCGCTACGGCGTCGACACCCGGCTGGCGCTCGCGTTGAGCTGGATGGAGTCCGGCTACCAGGCCACGGTCGTGTCGTCGGCCGGCGCCTTGGGGCCGATGCAGGTAACGCAGGCGACACGGGATTTCGTCGAAGCCGTGCTCGTCGGAACGCCGATCCCGCAGACGACGAGCGGCGACGTCCAGGTGGGAGTCGTCTACCTGCACCACCTGCTCTTGCGATTCGGCGGCGACCAGCGCCTCGCGCTCGGCGGCTACTTCCAGGGCCCTGAGGGCGTGCGTCGCGGCCTGCTGCCGGCGACGCGCGTCTACGTCGCGAACGTCCTGGCGCTCGAGGGCCGCGTCTAGCCGGGCGGGGCAGCGACGATCCCCCGCATCGACTGACCGCACCGGCCACGCGGGCGGTGTAGCGTCCAGGGCAGGGAGTGACCCAGGCGAGCCCGCGATGAGCGCAGCGCTTCCGGAGGCCGGGCTCGTCCTCGCTGCAGTGCTCTACTGGCACGGCGGACGAAAGCTGCTGGGAGGCCGGCACCGGCGAGAGCGGAATGCGCGGGCCCTGTCGTTCTACGCCGGCCTCGCGACGCTGGCGATCGCCGTCGGGCCGCCTCTCGACGGCCGCGCCGACAGGTTCTTCTGGGCGCACATGGTCCAGCACTCGCTCCTGCAGCTGGTCGCGCCTCCGCTCATCGTGGTCGGAGCGCCGTGGCTCCCCTTCTGGCGGTTGATTCCCCTGGGCCTGCGCCGACCGGCGAGCCGGTGGTTCGTGTGCTCGGGGGAGGCCCATCCGCTGCGCCGGCTGGCCCGCGGGCTCGCGAGGCCGGCCGTCGCTTGGGTGCTCTTCCTGGCCGCGATCTGGCTTTCGCATCTCCCCCGGGTGTTCGATTTCGCGTTGAGCCACGGTGTCTTCCACGGGAGCGAGCACCTTCTCTTTCTCGCCCTTGGCGTGCTGTTCTGGTCGCGCGCGATCGACTCGCCGCCCTTCCACGCCCGTCTCGCTCCACTCGGGGCGGTCGTCTTCTTCTTCGCTGCGATGCTGGCGGAGTCGGCGCTCGCGCTGATCATCCTCGCGGCCCGCTCGCCGCTGTACTCCGGCTACGCGCTGCTCCCGCGCGGGCCCGGCGCAATGACGGCGCTGGCGGACCAGCAGTTCGGGGCCGGGATGATGTTCGAGCCTGCCTCGATCCCGCTCCTGCTTGCGATCGGATGGGCGGTGAAGGCCCACTTCCGGCAGGCGGATCCAAACGAGACGAGCCTGCCGGGAGTCGCCCAGGACACGTAGAGACGGCCGCCCGGAGGCGGCCGTCTCAGTCTGCCGTGCGCGGCGGCCGAGCCGCCGTCGGCTAGTGGTGCCGCGCGACGTCCGTGATGTAGCGGGACGTCACGCTGCCGTTGCCGGTCACGTCGTCCCAGCCCCTGGCCGTGAAGAGCGACGAGTCCGTGTCGAACGTCCGCGTCGAGTAGGTGACGCCGTCGTCGGCGTTCTGGCCGTTGTTGTAGTCCACGCGCACGTTGCCGGGGTCGTTGCGGTTGGGCAGGACGTCGAACAGACCGCCGTTGCCGAACCACTGCCCGGCCCGCCAGTAGATCAGCGGGTTCGCGAACCCGAACCGCTGCCGGGCCGCCGACTGCGCAACGGCCTGGACGCCGGCGAACAGCGGGCTCCCGAGGCTCGTCCCGCCGATGCGGTACTCGCCGTAGTGGATCCCGGCCGGGCCGTAGCGGCTCGGCAGCGAGAACGCCTGTGTCTCACCGACCAGCATCCCGGTCGTGGGATCGGAGTCCATCCCGACGTCCGGAACGGCGCGACCCGACGTGTTCCGCGGGACGATGCCCTTCTGGTACCACGGCCGGTTGAAGATCTGGCTGTAGCCGCCGCCCGCCCCGTACCAGAACGGGTCGGCAGCGACGGGATCCCAGGAGAGACCGTCGGCCGAGAGGTCGTACCTGTCCGTGCCCCAGCCGGTCTCGAACATCCGGTTGTTGTGCGAATCGACGGCGAGCGACGTGCCGCCGACCGAGGTCACCCACGGATCGCCCGTCGGATAGTCCGGGTGCGCGTACCCCCAGGCCGCCAGCTCGTCGCCGTCGTCGCCCGACGAGAAGTAGAACCCGATGCCCTGGACCGCGCCCTGCTTGAAGACCGACTCGTAGGCGTCGATCGTGCCCTGGTCGATGACGGCGTACGTCACCCCGTCGATCACGATGAACGTCGGCTCGCCCCACGAGTTCGTCACGATCGAGGCCTTGTTGTCGGCCACGGCCCTCGCAAGCGAGTCGAGGAGGTCCGCGTCGTAGCAGGTCGAGGCTCCGTAGTAGAGAACCTTCGCGCCGGGCGCCATCCCGTGGACGGCCTCGACGTCGAGCGCCTGCTCGCCGTACCAGCCGTTGCCGCCGCAGTCGTCGCCCGTGGACGCGTCCTCGGGCACGCTCTTGTCGGCGAACTGGTGCGGGCCGAACGGCCGGTCGTGGTGCAGCACCGAGTACTGGTTCGCGTCGGCGAGCAGCGTCGGCGCGTCGTAGGCGTCCGTGATCGCAACCGTCTGCCCGGAGCCGTCGTACCCCGCCTTGTCGACGCCGTAGGCGCCGCGCAGCTGCGACGGCACGTATCCGCACACGGCGTACGGCAGCGTCTTGCCCTGGAACTTCGGCAGCGTCTTCGCGACCTTCTGGCCGTAGTAGTCCGAGCACGGCGTGCCGTTGACGAACGCGTCGGGCGCACCGAAGTCGGCCGGCTTGGTCGCGTGGCCGAGCGTGCTGAGCCCGGTCACGGCGAGCACCGATGCGCTGACCGTGTCCGGAACGGACACGTCGCTGTAAGGAGCCCGCACCTGCTTGCCGTTGACCGTGTACTTGCCGAGCTGCGTGCCGAACGCGGCGGAGACCGCGGCCGCCGAGCCGGAGACTGCCACGAAGTGACTGTCCGGACCGACCCTGTCGACATGCAGGCCGGCGCCGGTCAGCCACTGGCTCACCGCCGTCACCTGATCCGCCGTCGGCGCGAACTGCGCCCTGTACTGATCCTCCGAGATGATCTGCCCGTACTGCGCGCTCGTCGGATCGCTGACCGCCTGTGCGAGCGCGTCGAGTTGCGCCGCATTGCGCGGCACCAGCCAGACCTTGGCACTGACTTTCTGACCGGACGGCACGTCCGAGGTCTTCTTGACCGCCGCGACCCAGGTCGGCTTCGCTCCGGGCAGAACATGCCTGCCGTGCCCCGCTGCGCGCGCAGGCGAGCCGGCCGTGGCGGCCACAGCCGCCACGCACAGCAGGCCCCGCGGCCGCGACCCCGATCCGGCGATGGCGAACTGATCTCATCGCTCCTCCTCTTGAAGACATCGGGCCGGGACTCGACCCGGCCGTCATCGTCGCATCGTGCATCAGGTCAGCCCGATATTCAATCGACAACCAGCGCGTGGGCATGCGGGCTCCGGGCAGCCTGGTCTTCCGGGTGGCAAGGTAGCCCCGTGGCGACGATGGCCGACCTCGACGAGCTGGCCGCTGGCGATGCCGCAGGCGACGAAGGAGTTGTCCGCGGACGGCCGGCCCGCGTACCTCGTGCACGGCAAGCTCTTCTGCTGCCACCGCGGCCGCCGCCCGGACGCGATCGACCCCGAGACGGGCGAGCGGCTCGACGACGTGCTGATGTTCCGCGTCGCCGACCTCGGGGTGAAGGAGCTCGTGCTCGCCGACGACCGCGGCGTCTTCTTCACGACGCCGCATTTCGACGGCTACGCCGCCGTGCTCGTGCGCATCCCGGCCCTGACCCGCCTCGATCGCGACGAGCTACGGGATGCGGTGGTCGAGGCGTGGCTGACCCGTGCGCAGAAGCGCGTCGCGAAGGCCTGGCTCGCCGAGCACGGACTCACCGGCGACTAGAGCGACGGCGGCAAACGCCGCGACACGATCAACCGGCGAACCACTCGTCGAGTGGGAGCCTCGCCGCGAGCGACGAGAGGTCGCCGGTGTCGCGGATCGCGGCTGCGGCGTCCGCCATCGCTTCGACCGCGACCCAGGTGAGGCCGCCGCCGACGCTCACGCGCTGTGCGCCGGCCTCGACGATCTCGGCGAGGGAAAGAGCGGGCAGCGCGAGCACGTTCACCGGCTTCGAGACGGCCTCGCACACTGCGCGTATCTCGTCGGTGGTGCGGAGCCCGGGCGCGTACAGGACATCTGCGCCGGCCGCCTCGAAAGCCTGGAGCCGTCCGATCGTGTCCTCGAGGTCCGGGTGGCCGCGGATGTGATTCTCCGCCCGTGCCGTCAGCATGAACGGGAACCCCAGGCCGTGCGCGGCCTCGGCGGCGGCGGCGATCCGCTCGACGGCCTGCTGAGGCTCGTAGAGGTGGCCGTCCGGGTCGTAGTCCTCGATCGACGCGCCGACCGCCCCGGCCTCGGCAACGCGCGTGATCGCGAGCGCGCAGCTCGCCGGATCGGGGCCGTAGCCGTTCTCGAGGTCGACCGACAGCGGCAGGTCCGTCGCACCGTCGAGCGCCGCAGCGTGCTCGACCACCTCGTCGAGAGTCACCCGGCCGTCCAGACGGCCGAGCGTGAAGGCGAAGCCGGAGCTCGTGGTGGCCAGGGCGGTGAACCCGAGCGCGGCGAGCACACGCGCGGAGCCGGCATCCCAGGGATTCGGGATCAGGAACGGCGGTCCGGCGTGGAGCGCCGCGAACGCCGCCGCCTTCCTCTCCTGTCTACTCGCCGGCGACACGAAGGACAACCTTGCCAGTCTTGCCGGCCGCCAGGCTTCGCTCGAATGCGGCGCTCGCGTCTGCGAGCGGGAACACAGAGTCGATCGCCGGGCGCAGCTCGCCGCTCCCGATCAGGCGCGTGAGCTCGACCAGCTGCCCGCGATTCGGCTCGACGACGAAGTACACGGCGTTGCTTCCAGTCGGCGGCGCCACGGACACGATCCTGCCGCCCGCACGTACCACTGCAGACGAACGGGCAAGCGGCTCGCCGCCGCACGTGTCGAAGACGAGCTCGACCGGCTCGAGAACATCCTCGAAGCGGACGGCGCTTCGGTCGAGCATCTCGTGCGCCGAAGCGGCGTCCGGCGTCCGCGTCGGCGGCCGAGACGGTGCCGATGACGTGGGCGCCGGCCGACCTCACCGGCTAGCCCGGTTCCGGCCCGGGCCTGGGATACGGTCGTCGGGTTCGAGCAGGGCGAGTGGCTGGCGCGCACGATCCCCGATGCCTGCTTCGTCGAGCTCTTCGGCCAGGATTGCAAGGCTCAAAGTCCCGCTGGCCGCGCTTTGCGGCGGCGCCAAGGTTCCGTGCTCGATGCGTTGACGACCGTTCTCGAGCAAGCCCGGCAGCCGTTGCGGGTGCGAGATGTCGATCGCCCTGGCCAGACCAGAGCGCCGCAGACGGGCGCACCGGCGGTGACACTCGCCACACGCGCTGCTTGGACCCTTGACGCCGCCCGCGCGATGGCGGACAACTTCCTCACCTCGTCGACCAGGAGGTCGCCTCTCTGGCGGCTCGGAACGTCAAGGCATTGCAGGATTCCCTCGACCGGCTGCGCTGTGAGGTCGAAGAGTTGCGCGCGTCCCGAAAACGGCTCGTGCTTGCGGCCGATGCCGATCGCCGCAGGACCGAGCGCGAGTTGCACGACGGTCCGCAGCAGGACCTGGTCGCCCTGGCGGTCAATCTGCAGCTCGCCCGTCGGCTGCTGGACGTCGATCCCGCCGCGGCAAGGGCGCTCCTCGACGAGATGGGGCGCGATGTACAGGAGGCGATAGACGGGACGCGGCAGCTGGCTCATCGGATCTATCCGCCCCTGCTCGAGGCGGGTGGCCTCGGCGCGGCGTTGGGCTTCGCCGCCGAGAGCATCGGCGTTCCCACCCGGGTCCAGGTTGCGGCGGGCGGGGCCTACCCGCCCGAGGTTGCGGGGACGGTGTACTTCTGCTGCGTCGAGGCGCTCGAGTGCGCAGGCGCCGGGTCGAGGTCGACCGTCGCCGTCCGCGAGCGGGACGGAGCGCTCGTGTTTGAGATCATCAACGACGGCGCCGGCGGCCGCGTGGCCAATGCCACCGCAGATCTCGCCGGATTGCAGGAGCGGGTGGAGGCGCTTGGCGGCCGTCTGACAATCGCGTCGGAGCCTGACAACCGCACCAGAGTCTCCGGCTCGCTCCCGATGTCGGGATGAAGCTAGCGGCCCTCCGCCAGGTAGAGGATCACGGCCTTGACGCGCCTGTGGACCGCCGTCTCCCAGGTCAGACCGAGCTTGAGGAAAATCGAGTGGATCACCTTCTCGACCGATCTTTCGGTCAAGAAGAGCGCCTCGGCGATCGCTGCGTTGTTCTTGCCCTCGGCCATCTCACGGAGCACGTCGCGTTCGCGCGGCGTCAGCTGGTTGAGGGGCGAGTCCTCGCCGCGGCTGCCCTCCGCCACCAGCGCCTCGACGACCTTGGCGTCGATCACCGAGCCGCCCACTGCGACAGCGCGGATTGCGGCGACGAGCTGGGCGAGATCCTCTACGCGCTCCTTCAGGAGGTACGCGCGGCCCGCGCTGCCGTGCTCGAGGAGCGCGAGAGCGTAGCTCGGGTTCGCGTACTGGCTGAGCACGACGACGCCGATCGTCGGGTGCGTCTCGCGCAACCGCGCGGCGGCCTGAATCCCCTCGTCGGTACTGCCCGGCGGCATGCGGATGTCCGTCACGACGACGTCCGGCCGCTGCTCGTCGACCGCTTCCAGCAGCGAGTCGAGGTCGCTGCACACAGCGGTGACCTCGAGCTCGGGATCCGTCTCCAGCAGACGCCGGACACCTTCACGAACAAGGTAGTGGTCGTCGGCCAGCACCAAGCGGATCGGCACAGGTAGAGGATACGACTGTGCCGGATCCCTCTCCGCTCGTCCTGGTCGTGGACGACAACGCGAGGAACCTGAAGCTCGCCTGCGACGTGCTGCTGGCCGCCGGGTTCCGGACGCTGGAGGCCGCAACCGCGACCGATGGAATCGCGCTCGCGGACGAGCACGTTCCGGACGTGATCCTGATGGACCTCCGGCTGCCGGACATGGACGGCACGGACGCCGCCCGGACGCTCGCGGATGGGGCGCGGACATCGGCGATTCCGGTTGTCGCGTTCAGCTCGCTGGCGCTCGGGGGAGACGCCGGCTGGCTACTGGGTGCCGGCTTTGCCGGCTACCTCGAGAAGCCGATCGACACGGACGAATTCCCGCACCAGGTACGCCGCTACTGCAGCGGCTGAGCGACCGACACCGTGCAGGTACACCCCTCGGATCGGGATGCTGGCACCCTGGCCAGCGGTTCCCCTGACTGCGATCATCGGAATGAAGCGAGGTAACCCAAGGAGGTCAGGAACGATGTGGAAGTCGCTCATCACGAAGAGATCCACCTCGGCGGCGAACAAGCAACGCGTCGCACAAACCTCTGTTACGCTCGTTCCCCGAGCAAAGGAGCCCTTGATGGCCCGCCGTAAGCGTTCACCAATGCGGTTTCTCGTGCTGGCGGCTGGCGCTCTTTCGCTCGCCGCTCTCGTCCTCTTCGTATCCGCTGCCTCCTCCCAAACGCGAGCGCCGCGAGCCACGAAGGCGTTCCGCGTGACGAAGGACTGCTCGGGATTCAAGGGCGTCGCCGGCAACTTTTGCACGATCAGGTCCTCGAACGTCAAGGCGCTCAAGGTCGGCTCGAAGATCTTCTATCTGCAGACGTGCTGCAAGGCTGCGCTGAACAGCGATACGGCCATCTACGCGGGGTCCGGCAACATCGCGGCCGGCCATTGCGTCCTTCATTACGCGACCGGGGTCGGACTGTGCACGATCTCGGACGGCACGGGAACGCTCGCCGGGTTCCAGGCCCGCGTCCGCGTCACGCACGATTCGTCGATTTCGGACCTGTGGCACTGGGACGGGACTTACAGCTTCAATAAGGGCTAGATCCGGTGGGGAATCGGCCGGTGCGTGAGCGGGTCGCCCGGCGGCTTTCGTCGCTCTCGGCCAAGTACATCGCCGTGTTCGCGCTGCTGGTCGCGGTTCCGGTCGTCTGTACGAGCGTGTACCTGCTCAACTCGTCCTATCAGGACAACAAGCGCGCGTTGACCCGGCTGCAGCAGGAGAAGGCGAAGTCGGTCTCGGTCACGATCGATCAGTACTTCAAGGATCTCATCGCGAGGATGAGCTCCGTGCACGCCCAGTACTTGAGCCTCGCGGCGCGGGTCGACCAGCTTGCACCGCTGCTCGAGACAGACGCCACGGCTGCGTTCTACATCGACGGCGCAGGACGCAAGACGCTCGCGACGGCGGGCGGTGGGCTCCTCCCTCCCCGGGGAGACTTCTCCCATCAGCCGAGCGTGGAGCAGGCGAGGGCGAGCCGGGTCTACTACGGCCCGGCGTACGCTCCGCGGACCCTGTCCAACCCTGGAGCTCGAGTGATGGAGGTCGTCGTTCGAGAGTGGTCCAATCGGGGGGAGTACCGGCGCAGGCAGTGGATTCGTCGGCGAGACGCTGGATCTGAGCCCTATTCAGGATCTCGTCGTGCGGACGCGTCTCGGCACGTCCGGGTACGTCTACGCGGTCGACGCCCAAGGCGTGCCGATCGCCTACCCGAACGCCTCCGCCTTCACGCATCGTTCCTTGGCTCTTCCTCAGGTGACCAAGGCGCTGGCTTCGTCGAGCACGGGATCGACGGTCGGCCGCAACCTCCGCGGCGAAAAGGTGTTGAGCACCTGGGCGACCGTCGCGCCGGTCGGCTGGAAGGTGTTCGTCGAGCAGCCCGAGAGCGCGGCGTTCGCGCCGGTTCGCGGAAAGATCTGGCGGACGGCGCTGCTGCTCGCGGCGTTCCTCGCCGCCGGGATCGGACTGAGCGTGTTGCTCGCCCGCCGCCTCGTCCGCCCTGTGAAGCAGATGCAGACGGCAGCGGCCCGCATCGGGGCGGGCGCCTACGACGAGCGGATCGAGCTCCGCCGCCGCGACGAGCTGGGTGGCCTCGCAGACGAGCTGAACGGGATGGCGGCGAGCCTGCAGGCATCGGTTCAAAGCCTGGAGCAAAAGGTCGAGGAACGCACGCGGGAGTTGCAGCAGGCGCTGGCAGAGCTTTCGCGGAAGGGCCGCCAACTCGAGGTCGCAAGCAAGCACAAGAGCGAGTTCCTGGCGAACATGTCGCACGAGCTGCGGACGCCGCTGAACGCGATCATCGGCTTCTCGCAGGTGTTGCGGAAGCGGATGTTCGGCGACATCAACGCGAAGCAGGAGGAGTACCTCGACGACATCCTCTCCTCGGGCCACCACCTGCTCTCGCTGATCAACGACGTGCTCGACCTGTCGAAGGTCGAGGCCGGGCAGGTCGAGCTCGAGGTCGCCACCTTCTCGCTGCGCGAGGCGCTCGAGCGCGGCGTCGTGATGGTGCGCGAGCCGGCCATGAAGAGAGGCGTCCAGCTCTCGCTCGAGCTCGCGCCCGACGTCGACCTGGTCGACGGCGACGAGCGGCGCCTGCGCCAGGTGGTCTTCAACCTCCTCTCGAACGCGGTCAAGTTCACGCCCGAGGGCGGGAGCATCGTCGTCGCGTCGTGCCGAGTGAACGGCGAGGTGCTGGTGTCGGTGTCCGACACAGGACCTGGCATCGCGCGCGAGGATCAGGAGCGGATCTTCGAGGAGTTCCAGCAGACCGACGTCGGCGTCGAGCAGCGCGAGGGCACCGGGCTCGGGCTCGCGCTCTCGAAGCGTCTCGTCGAGCTGCACGGCGGCCGCATCTGGGTGGAGAGCGAGCCCGGTCGAGGAAGCCGCTTCGTCTTCACGCTGCCGATCACGGAGGACAGTCCCAATGGCCGGTGAGCGGGTTCTCGTCGTCGAGGACAACGAGAAGAACATGAAGCTCTTCCGCGACGTGCTGC
The DNA here is from genome assembly GCA_963773175.1 of uncultured Actinomycetes bacterium. GTDB lineage: Bacteria > Actinomycetota > Thermoleophilia > Gaiellales > Gaiellaceae > CAVZAC01. The sequence goes on along the minus strand of CAVZAC010000001.1, from coordinate 24,175 downwards.
AGGCCACCGGCTACAGCACGCTCGAGGCGACCACCGGCGAGGACGCGGTCGAGCTTGCCCTGTCGGACGAGCCGGCACTCGTCCTGATGGACGTGCAGCTGCCCGGCATCGACGGCATCGAGGCGCTCGCGCGATTGCGCGCGAGACGTGCGAACGGCCTCCATCCCGGTGCTGGCGCTGACCGCGCAGGCGATGAGCGGCGACCGCGAGCGGTTCCTCGAAGCCGGGTTCGACGGCTACATCTCCAAGCCGATCGACGTCGTCGAGCTGATCCAGGCCGTCCAGGAGCACTGCGATCGGTGGCTGAGCGGCCGCCCAAGATCCTCGTCGTCGACGACGTGCCGGAGAACGTGCGCCTGCTCGAGGCCGTGCTGGCCCCGCACGGCTACGAGGTCGTGACCGCGAGCGACGGCCTGGAGGCGCTCGAGCTCGTCGCGGCCGAGGAACCCGACCTGATCCTCCTCGACGTGATGATGCCCGGCCTCGACGGCTATGCCGTCTGCACCCACCTCCGCGCGAACGACGACACCGCCATGCTGCCGGTGATCATGGTCACGTCGAGCATCGGCCAGGAGAAGACGAAGGCGATCGAGGCCGGCGCCGACGACTTCATCCCGAAGCCGTTCAACCACGACGAGCTGCTCACCCGGGTGCGGTCGCTGCTGCGGATCAAGCGCTATCACGACACGATCAAGGCGCAGGCGGCCGAGCTCGCCGAGCTGAATCGCACGCTCGAGGAGCGCGTGCAGTCGCAGGTCGAGCGAGCTCGAGCGGCTGCGGCGGCTGCGGCGGTTCCTCTCACCGCAGCTCGCCGACGCGGTCGTGTCCTCGGGAGACGAGACGATCCTCGCGAGCCACCGCCGGCAGGTGGCGATGTTCTTCGCCGACCTGCGCGGCTGGTCGACCTTCGTCGACACCGTCGAGCCCGAGGAGCTGATGCGCGTACTCGGCGAGTTCCACGGCGCGATCGGCCGCCTCGTGAAACGCTTCGAGGCGACCGTCGGCTTCCTCGAAGGCGACGGCGTTCAGCTCTTCTTCAACGATCCGATCGAGATCCCCGACGCGGCGCTGCGGGCCGTGCGGATGGGCTGCGCGCTGCGCGAGGAGATGGCCGAGCTCACGCCCAGCTGGGCGAAGCGCGGGTACGACCTCGACTTCGGTGCCGGCATTGCGCTCGGCTACGCGACCTGCGGCGAGGTCGGATTCGAGGGTCGCCACGACTACGCGGCGATCGGCGCAGTAACGAATCTCGCCTCGCGGCTCGCCGACGAGGCGACCGGTGGGCAGATTCTGATCGCGCAACGTCTCTATGCGGAGGTCGAGAACGACGTCGACGTGCGAGCCGGTCGGCGAGTTCACGCTCAAGGGGTTCCAACGGCCCGTCGTAGCGTTCAACGTTGTCGCCGTCCGCGAGAAGGCTGCAGAGTTGTCTCAGGCGTAGACGCTGACGGCCAGACTCGTCGCGCCGAGTCGGTTTCAGCGCACCGCTCTCGTGGAAGGCACGCCGCCCTGGGCCCACCAATCCTGGGCTGGCGCGTGCGATGTGCACGGATTCCGCCGCGAACACGGGTCGAGGTTCATACCTGACACGTTGGCTCCTCAGCCTCTTCCCTGGAAATCACAGCAAATGGGGGCGGGAGGATTCGAACCTCCGTAGGCTGAGCCGACGGGTTTACAGCCCGTTCCCTTTGGCCGCTCGGGCACACCCCCGGGGGGCGGCATTGTATCCGGGCGCCCGCTGGCCCGCCTCCCTGCGGCTCGACATCGGTAATCGTCCGCGCCTCGGCGGGGGAATTCCCCGGATGCGGACGCCGGGCCCGGGTCGGATGATCCGGCCATGGCGGTGCCGCCCTGGAAGATCAAGGTCGTCGAGCCGATCGCGCTCCGCTCCGAGCCCGAGCGGCGGCGCGCGCTCGAAGCGGCCGGCTACAACACCTTCCTGCTGCGTTCCGACGACGTGTTCGTCGATCTCCTCACCGACAGCGGGACGTCGGCGCTGTCGCAGGAGCAGCGGGCCGCGATGGAGCTCGGCGACGAGTCCTACGCGGGATCACGCAGCTTCTTCCGGCTGGAGCGGGCGATGCGCGACGTCTACGGCTACACGCATCTGATCCCTACCCACCAGGGCCGGGCTGCGGAGCATCTGCTGGCGAAGATCGCGGTCGGTCCTGGTCAGCTCGTTCCGTCGAACCTCTACTTCACGACCTCGCGAGAGCACGTCGAGCTCGCCGGCGGCGTCTGGGTCGACGTCGCGATTCCCGAGGCGACCGACCCCGAGTCGACGCACCCGTTCAAGGGCAACCTCGACCTTGGCGCCCTCGAGCGCGTGCTGGCGGCGGCCGCGCCCGAGGGTGTCGCCTACGTCCGCGTCGAGACCTGCGTGAACATGGCCGGCGGCCAGCCGCTCTCGATCGAGAACCTCACCGCCGTCCGCGAGCTGACGCGCGCGCACGGGGTGCCGCTGATCCTCGACGCGACCCGGATCTCCGAGAACGCCGTCTTCGTGAAGGATCGCGAGCCCGCGTACGCGGACGTGCCGCTGCCCGAGGTGATCCGCGCGATCGCGGATCTCGCCGACGGCGCGGTCTTCTCGTCGAAGAAGGATCACTTCGTGCCGATCGGCGGCATGCTCGCCCTGAACGACCAGGAACTGGCCGATCGGGCGCGCGAGCTGGTCGTCGTCTACGAGGGCTTCCCGCACTACGGCGGGCTCGCCGGGCACGACATGGAGGCCCTCGCGCAGGGCATCCGCGAGTCGACGTCGGAGCCGCTCGTCCGCCACTACGTCGGGCAGAGCGCCTACCTCGGCCGGTTGCTGCTGGATCGAGGGATCCCGATCGTCGTCCCGGTCGGCGCGCACGCAGTCTTCCTCGATGCAAAGCGGTTCCTGCCGCACGTCCCGCAGGAGGAGTTCGCCGCGCAGGCGCTCGCCGGTGCGCTCTACCTGGCGGGCGGCGTGCGGTCGATGGAGCGCGGCATCGTCTCCGGCCAGCACGGCCACGACCCGTACGACGGGCTCGAGCTCGTGCGTCTGACGATCCCCCGCCGTGTCTACACCGAGGAGCATCTGTCGTATGTCGCCGACGTCGTGACCGACGTGTTCCGCAGGCGGGTGCTCGTGTCCGGCCTGGAGATGACCTACGAGCCGGCCAGCCTCCGCTTCTTCCAGGCCCGCTTCGCACCGCGCGGTCCGTTCCTCGAGCGCAACCCCGCGGCCCTGCGAGGGCGGGCGCCGACCCCGGCCGCCGGCTGAGCGATGTGGGCGATCCGGAAGCCCGGCGCCGCGCCCGGACTCGTGCTGGACGACGTGCCGGCTCCGACGCCCGGTGACGACGAGGTACTCGTCCGTGTCGAGGCCGCAAGCATCTGCGGCACGGACCTGCACATCTTCCGCTGGGACGAGTGGTCGCAGCACCGGATCACGCCTCCGCTGACGCTGGGCCACGAGTTCGCAGGCACGGTCGTCGAGCTCGGTCGCAGCGTGCGCCACGTCGAGCACGGGGACTACGTCTCGGCCGAGAGCCACGTCACCTGCGGGGCGTGCTTCAACTGCCGCACCGGCAACGCGCACATGTGCGAGCGCACGGAGATCCTCGGCGTCGACCGCAACGGCGCCTTCGCCGAGCTGGTCGCGGTTCCCGAGTCGGTGATCTGGCAGAACGACCGCGCCAAGCTGCCGCCCGAGATCGCGACGCTGCAGGAGCCGTTCGGCAACGCCGTGTTCGCCACGAGCCGCGAGGATCTCGCCGGGAAGACGGTGGCGATCCTCGGCTGCGGGCCGGTCGGGCTGTTCAGCATCGGCATCGCCCGCGCCTCGGGCGCGGGCCGGGTGCTCGCCTCGGACCGGACGCCTTTCCGGCTGGGCCTCGCCGGCCGCATGGGCGCGCACCAGGCGCTCGACATCGGCAGCGTCGACGACGTCGCAGGCTGGTTCGTGGAGCACAACGAGGGCGAGCACATCGACGTCGTGTTCGAGATGTCGGGAGCCCCTGCCGCGATCGCCGACGCGCTGCGCATGGCGCGCAACGGCGGCCGGGTCGTGCTGTTCGGGATCCCCGCGCGGCCGGTCGAGATCGACGTCGCCGAGGAGCTGATCTTCAAGAACCTCACGGTGTCGGCGATCAGCGGCCGCGAGATCTTCGCCACCTGGTACCGGAGCCGCTGGCTGCTCGAGCACGGCGTCGTCGATCTCCGCCCGCTGGTCACGGAACAGCTCCCGCTCGACGAGTTCGAGCGCGCCTTCGCGCTGCTCGACTCGGGCGAGGCCTGCAAGATCGTGCTCCACCCGGGCGAGGGCGCGACAGGTCCAGCGGCGGCCACGCCTGCCGAGACGGCCAAGGGCAACGGGCGGCTGCCCGGCCTCAAGAAGTGGGCGCACCGGTGAACGAGCTGCTGGAATCGAAGGCGGCGGCAGAGGTCGAGGCCTTGCGCGGGGCCGGCACGTACAAGCGGTTCAACGTGCTGGAGTCGCCGCAGGGGCCGGAGGTGCAGATGGCCGGCCGCGGCGAGGTCGTCGTCCTCTCGTCGAACAACTACCTGGGGCTGGCGCACCACCCCGAGGTCGTGCAGGCGGGGATCGAGGGACTGGAGCGCTACGGCGCCGGAACCGCATCGGTCCGCTTCATCTGCGGGACGTTCGCGCCGCACCTCGAGCTGGAGCGCCAGCTGGCAGCGTTCTCGGGCACGGAGGCGGCCATCACGTACGTCTCGTGCTGGAACGCGAACGAGGCGCTGATCCCGACGCTCGCGGACGGATCGACGGCGATCCTCTCGGACGAGCTCAACCACGCCTCGATCATCGACGCGATCCGCCTGTCGAAGCCCGAGCGCAAGATCCGCTACCGGCACTCCGACATGGACGACCTGCGCGAGGGGCTCGGCACCTGCCGTCCCGACCAGCTCAAGCTGATCGTCACCGACGGCGTCTTCTCGATGGAAGGCGATCTCGCCCGGCTGCCCGACATCCTCGAGCTCGCGCGGTCGCACGGCGCCGTGGTGATCGTCGACGACTCCCACGGGGTCGGCGTCCTCGGCCGAACGGGCCGCGGGGTGGTCGAACACTTCGACCTCGTCGGTGAGGTGGACGTGATCACCGGCACGCTGGGCAAGGCGCTCGGCGGCGCGGCGGGTGGGTACGTGGCCGCCAGCAGCGCCGTCTGCGACCTGCTCGCGCAGCGCTCGCGACCCCAGCTCTTCTCCAACGCGCTGCCGCCCACGGTGGCCTGCAGCGCGCTCGCCGCGCTGCGCGTCCTGGAGCACCACCCGGAGCTGCTCGTCCGGCTGCACGCCAACGTCCACCGCTTCCGCACCGGGCTGCTCGCGGCGGGCTTTGCGCCGCTCGAGGGCGAGAGCGCAATCATCCCCGTGATCGTCGGCGAGACCGCGCGCGCCATCGACCTGAGCGAGCGGCTGCTGGAGCACGGCGTCTTCGTCACCGGCTTCGGCTACCCGGTGGTGCCGGAGGGCACGGCGCGCGTCCGGATCCAGATGTCTGCAGCCCACGATGACGACCAGCTCGATCGCGCGCTCGCCGCGTTCACCGCCGTCGGCCGCGACACAGCCCTGATCTAGCTCGAAGGAGGAGCCATGACGACCACCCTCAAGGAAGCCGACCTCGCAGGCCCGGGCATCGGCGACTACGCCGAGCTCGAGCACGTGCTGCCGGACGACTACCGGCCGCTGCTCACCCCGCGGGAGACCATGGACGCGCTGTACGGCGCGAAGCGCGTGATCGAGGACGGGCTCTGCCGGGAGCTGAACCTGACGCTCGTGCAGGTGCCCCTGATCGTCGATGCCGCGAGCGGGGTCAACGACTATCTCGACCGCGACGGCTCGCGCACCCCGGTTCGCTTCCACATCTCGAACGACCGCGACCTGCACCCCCTCGACGCCGAGGTCGTCCAGGCGGCCACGAAGTGGAAGCGGCTGGCGCTGCGCCAGTTCGACATGGGCCCCGGCGAAGGGCTGCTGACCGACATGCGCGCCGTGCGCAAGGACTACTTCCTCGACCACGACCACAGCGCCTACGTGGATCAGTGGGACTGGGAGCGCGCGATCACCGCCGAGCAGCGGACGCTCGACCATCTCACCGCCGCCGTGCGCTCGATCTGGAAGGTGCTGAAGGAGGCCGAGGCCTTCCTGGTGGAGCACTTCCCGGCGCTCGTCGACCCGCGCTACCCGGAGCTTCCAGCGGAGCTCACGTTCATCCATGCCGAGGATCTGCTGGCCGCCTATCCCGACCTGCCGCGCAAGCAGCGCGAGACGGCGATCCTCCAGGAACACCCCGCGCTCTTCATCTACGGGATCGGCTGGCCGCTCGCGGACGGCCTCCCCCACGAGCTGCGCGCCGCGGACTACGACGACTGGTCGACCGAGACGGTGTCCGCCGACGGGCGGCCGATGCATGGCCTGAACGGCGACATCCTCGTCTGGAACCCGGTCACGCGACGGCGCCACGAGCTGATGTCGGGCGGTGTCCGGGTCACGAAGGAGGCGCTCGTGCGGCAGCTCGAGCTCTCCGGCCAGCGGGATCTGCTGGAGCTCCCGTACCACCAGGCGATCCTGCGCGACGAGATCCCGCTCTCGATCGGGGCCGGGATCGGGCAGTCGCGGACGATGATGCTGCTGCTCCGCAAGGCGCACCTCGGCGAGGTGAGCGTCGCCGTCTGGCCGCAGATCCTGAAGGAGATGTGCGCCAGCCGGAACGTGCACGTGCTCGAGTGACGTCGGCGATCTGCCGGCGCAGGACCGGACCCGCGAAAAGTGGCAGCGCGATCAGGGATTTCGCGGATGCCGGTGCGCTCGACGGGGAGCAGGCTCTCGGTGCCGGGAACAACCGAGGGAGACGCGCGCATGACGACACTCGAGGCTGAGAGCCCTCCGGCGGTCCGCTCCCTGCCCCTCACGACCTGGAGCGGCTTCAGCGTCTACGGACGGGACGGCTGGATCGGGATCGTCGAGGGCGTCGTCCGCCGCGGCGATCGGACGGCCCTGTCCGTCCGCTCGGGCCTCTTCGTCCAGCGCCGCGATGCCGTCCCCTTCGAGCGCGTCGCCGCCGTGTTCGCGGACCGCCGCCGACTCCTGCTGCGCGACGAGCGGGGAACGGGCGAACGGTGAGCGCCGCCCTCGCCCCCGCGCCCGAACGCGAGCCGGCGGCGTCCGGTGACGAGTCCGGACTCCAGCAGTTCCTCCGCGACATCGGTCGCCGTCCGCTCCTGACCGCGGCCGAGGAGGTGGCGCTCGCCCAGGCGATAGAGCGCGGCAGCGAGCCCGCCAAACGCTGCCTGATCGAGTCGAACCTGCGCCTCGTCGTCTCCATCGCCAAGCGCCACCGCGGGCTCGGCCTGCCGCTGCTCGACCTCATCCAGGAAGGCACTATCGGCCTCAATCGGGCCGCCGAGAAGTTCGACTGGCGCCGCGGGTACAAGTTCTCGACCTATGCCACGTGGTGGATCCGCCAGTCGATCCAGCGGGCGATCACCAACCAGAGCCGCACCATCCGGCTCCCCGGCCACGTCGTAGAGCGCAAGCTGAGGCTGGGACTCGCGACCTCGCAGTTCGCGTCCGCGCTCGGCCGCGAGCCGACGGACGCCGAGCTGGCCGGGCTCACCGGCCTCACCTCCTCGCAGATCACGCAGGCCAGGGCCGTTCCGGAGGCGGTCGCGTCGCTCGATCAGCCGCTCGCCGACGACGAGGACCCAGGGCTGATGAGCCTCGTCGCCGATCCGGCCGCCGTCGACCCCGCCGAGCTCATCGAGGCCCAGTTCCGTGAGCAGGCGCTGCATGCCGCGGTGGCCGCCCTCCCCGATCGGGAACGCGTGGTGATCGAGCTGCACTACGGGCTGGAAGGCCAGCCCTGGACGCTGCAGCGCATCGGCAAGTCGCTCGGCATGACGCGCGAACGAGTCCGCCAACTCGAGCAGCAGGCGCTCGGTCGACTGGCCGAGAAGCTGCGGGCCGCCTGAAGAGAGCGGCATCCGGCCAGGGCCGCGGTCAGACCGCAGATCGTGGTCGGCCCCGGGTGCCGGAGGGTCGCTGCCGGGCTCCTACCGTGCTAGCAGCTGCAGCGCCCGCTCCATGAGCTCCGGCAGGCTTGCGAGCTCGCCGCGGCCGATCAGCACCCGGTAGACCGCGGGCCCGATCACGACATCGACGGCGAAATCGAGATCGAGACCCGCCGGCAGCTCGCCGCGCTCGACGCCGCGACGCAGGATGCCGGCGATCACCTCGCGCTCCGGCCGGACGAGGATCCGGTGCACCAGCTCGTGGAGAACGGGATCGTCGGCCGAGTCGACGACGAGCCGTGGCATCAGCAGGCTCCAGCGCACCTCCGGGTCCGACGCGACCCTCCGCCGTACGAGCTCGCTCAGATCGCCGTGGACGCTTCCCGTGTCCAGATCCGGAGGCGCGGTGAGGGCGAGGGTCTCCAGCGCGGCGGCGACGAGCTCGTCCTTCGTCGCGAACCGGCGGTAGATCGTCGTCTTCGCCACTCCGGCTCGGGCCGCGACGCGCTCGATGCTCAGACCGCGGAGCCCCTCGTTGGCGAGGAGCTCCAGGGTCGAGCGGAGGATGGCCGCCTCCGTCTCGGCCAGCCGCGGCCGTCCACGGATTGTGCTCATGCGGTCACCGGCTCCAGGCGCCGGAGCGCGCGCCGCTCGCGGGCGGGCAGGAACGCGAGCGCGAACAGGGCGCCGGCGAGCGCGATGGCGGCGGCCGCGAGCGAGGCGGTCGACATGCCGGTCACGAACGCGTGCCGGGCCGAGAAGGCGAGCGGGCCGTGGCCCCCCGCGACCTGCAACGCGCCGCCGAGGGAGTCGCGGGCCGCGGCCGCTGCGGGGGCGGGCAGGCCGGTGACGTCGATCGCCCCGCGGTAGCCGCTCGAGAGCAGGCTGCCGAGCACTGCGACGCCGAGCGCGCCGCCGACCATCCGGGTCGTGTCGTTCATCGCAGAGCCCACGCTTGCCTTCTCGAGGGGCAGAGCGCCCATGACCGAGTCGGTGGCCGGGGCCATCGCGGAGCCCATGCCGAGTCCCATCATGACGAGCACGGCGGCGATGACTCCGTAGCTCGTCGTCGTGCCCGCGGTCGAGAGCAGCGCGAGCGCGCAGGCGAGGATCGTCATTCCGCCGGCGACGACGAGCTTCGTCCCCAGCCTCGCGGTCAGGCGGGTCGAGATTCCGGCGCCGGCCATGAGCCCGAGGGCGATCGGGGCGACGCGCACCCCGGCCTCGAGCGGCGAGTAGCCGAGCACCGACTGCAGGTACTGCGTGAGGAAGAAGATCGCACCCATCAGAGCGAAGAAGACGAGCCCGACCGCGCCGCTCGCTCCGCTGAAACGGCGGTTCCGGAAGAGACGCACGTCGAGCATCGGGTGAGCGGCCCGCAACTCGTGCACGGCGAACGCGACCGCGATGAGTGTCGCGACGACGAACGAGGCGACGATCGAGGGGCTCGTCCAGCCACGCGACGGCGCCTCGATGACGCCCCAGACGAGCGACGTGAGCCCAGCCACGGACAGCCCCGCTCCGAGCAGGTCGAGCGGCGCAGCCTCGGGATCGCGCGAGTCCGGCACGAGGCTCACCGAGCCGATCAGTGCGAGCAGGATCACGGGAACGTTGACGAGGAAGACCGAGCCCCACGCAGAACTGGCTCGAGCAGAACCCGCCGGTCACCGGCCCGATCGCGATCCCGAGGCCGGACACAGCCGCCCAGATCGCGATCGCGCGGGCCCGCTCCTCCGCGGGGAAGACGTTGGTCAGGATCGAGAGGGTCGAGGGCATGATGAACGCGGCCCCGAGGCCCATCAGGGCCCGGGTGCCGATCAGCATCGTCGCCGAACCGGCCAGTGCGGAGCAGAGCGATCCCGTGCCGAACACGACGAGGCCCGCGATCAGCGAGCGCTTGCGGCCGAAGCGGTCGCCGAGGCTCCCGGCGGTGAGGAGGATCCCGGCGAAGACGAGCATGTAGGAGTCCACGATCCACTGGAGCTCGCTCGCGGAGGCGTTCAGGTCGGCTCGCAGGCTCGGCAGCGCGACGTTGAGGATCGTGTTGTCGAGGCCGATCACGAGCAGTGCCAGCGAGAGGACACCCAGCGTCCACCACCGGCGGCGATAGATCGTTTCAGACGACATGGCAGCTCCTTCAAAGTTAGTTTCGATACGGATGCGTTGCGTAATGGGAGCGTGCCGGGTCGAAGGGCCGACGGCCATGGGGCTGCCCTGCGGATTCGGGTGCGGCTTCCCGTACCCCGACAGGCGAGCGACCTGGGACTACCCTTAGGCGATGTCTCTCGCGATCGTGGTTCCGGGGAACGGCGGCTTCGACCGGGACGGCGCGTACCGCATCAGCGCACGCTGCCGGCGACTGGTCGGCGAGGCGGAGCGCCTCGCCGAGCGGCTCGCGCCGCAGGCCGTCGTCTTCAGCGGCTGGTCTCCGGCCGACGGGCCGTCCGAGGCGGAGCAGATGCACGACGCCTGGCGCGGTCCCGACGTAGAGCTGCTCGTCGAGCCGACCGCGTCGATCACGGCGGAGAACGCGGCCCGGACGCTGCCGCTCCTCCTCGAGCGAGCCGTGCGGCAGGCAGTCGTGGTCTGCGCTCCGCTCCATGCCTTTCGCACTCGGCTGTTCTTCGGCCGGGTCTACGGCCGGTTCGGGATCGAGGCCCGGCTGCACGTCGTGCGGATGGCGCCCACCCCGCGTGGGCTCGCCTGGGAGCTCGCCGCCCTGCCGTTCTGCCGTCCGCAACTGCGCGCCGTCGAGGAAGAGCTGGCCGGCCTCCGGGTCGCCGCGCCGTGAGCGACACGGTCGTCTTCATCCCGGCCTGGAACGAGGAGCTGAACCTGCCCGCGGTGCTCGCGGATCTCAAGCTGCACATTCCGGACGCGGACGTGCTCATCGTCGACGACGGCTCGACCGACCGTACGGCTGCGGTAGCCCGCGAGCACGGCGCTGAGGTGCTGTCCTTCGTAGCGAACCGCGGCCTCCGCGCGGGAATCGCGGCAGGCTACGAGTGGGCGCTCGACCACGACTACGCGTTCTGCGGCCGGGTCGACGCGGACGGGCAGCACCCTGCTGCCGAGCTCGCGCGCCTGCTCGCGCTCGTGCGCGAGGACCGCTGCGACGTCGCCGTCGGCTCGCGCTTTGTCTCGGGCGACGGCTACGCCGCGTACCGCTACAAGCCGAGCGGCGCACGCCGCTTCGGGACGGCGGTGCTGCGGCGCGCGATGGCGATCGCCATCCGCCGCCCGTTCGGCGACGCGACGAGCGGCCTGTACGCCGTGAACGCGAAGGCCCTGCCGCTGCTCGCGAGGCCGTTCACGAGCCAGGCGCCCGAAGTCGAGGCGCTGATCCGCATCACGGACGCCGGCCTCCGCCTGGAAGAGGTCCCGGTGAACATGGCCGACCGGGCGAGCGGCGAGTCCAAGCTCCGCGGCGGCAAGGCGGTCAAGCTCGTCCTGACCGTGATCGGCACCCTGCTCGCGGCGCGTTTGATCCGCTCCCGGCGACGCTAGACTTGCGCCACATGCCCTCTTAGCTCAGTTGGTAGAGCACCTCCATGGTAAGGAGGGGGTCGACGGTTCGAGTCCGTCAGAGGGCTTTGCACAAAAGCCCTGCAAATGGGCTTTTTTGTGTTGCCCATGATGGCGAGATTCCGATTCCTCGCGGGTACGAGACGGGTACATTTTGGACTGGCGGGCACTCGCGGGCAAGCGCGACCTCTCGCGACACGGTCGGGGAAGTGCTCGAGACACTCGATCGCGACCGCTAACTCGAAAAACTCCTGCAAACAGGCAGTCAGCGTCGCCAGCGCGGGCGCGGACGTTGACTCCCTCCTTCGCTAGAGAGGGTGTCGCCGCGCAGTCGGCCAGCTTGCCGACGACTTCTGCGAATTCACATCGACATACTGCTGGCGGTGCGTTCCCAGGTGCAAGTCACAAACCACTGGAGGAACTGCTCCAGCGCTTGCGATAGACCTACGGCCTCACACCTCGTGGGCGCTACGGGACGCAGACGATGAGGGTGTGCATCGTCGGAGCCTCTGGGAAGCTCGGGCAATACATGGTCCAGCACGCGCTCGATCGGGGCTACGAGGTGGTCGGCGTGTGCCGGGAGCAAAGCGTGGGGAAGCTCGATGCGTTCAAGGGGCGCATCACCGTCGTCCCGGGTGCGACGGACGACGCCGAGGTCATCAAGCGCGCGGTGGCCGGGTGCGACGGCGTGCTCGTGGTGATGACCCCGCGAGGCGTCCATGGGTATTCGACGGGAACCGCCCAGGCGGTGCTCGACGAGGCGCCTCCGGGTGCGCGCCTGGTGTTCTCGTGCGGCTGGCACATCACCCGCGACGGCCAGGACGTGTACTCGTGGAAGCTCAAGGCGCTCGTGAAGGTGGGCGGCCGGCTCGCGCGCCTCGCTCGCTTCGCCGACCTCGACGACCAGGTGGAGGCATGCCGGCGGGTGTTCGCCAGCGATACGCGGTGGACCGTCGTGCGCGGCAGCGACCTCGAGGAGGGCGAGAGTCAGGGTCTGCCCGTGTGGAGCCGGCACGTCGGCGACCCCATCCTCGAGAGCAACTGCACGCGCCGCGTGGACTTCGCCCTGTTCATGGTGGAGGCCCTCGAAAACGACGAGCTCATCCACGAGGCACCGGCGATCGTCGGCCGCCAGACACCCTCGGCGCTCGCGTACGCGGCCAACCACTGAACTCTCCAGCGGGCCGCACGCCCTCGCGTCGACTTGCCGAGCCAAAGCCCGCGGGACGGCTGCTCGAGGTGCCCATCCAGTGGCGCCGGGAACGGCTCGCCGCGTTCAGGAAGGCGATCTGGCTCTGGGAGCATCAGGTCTTCTTTGGAGCCGTGGGCGCCGGCGGTGCCTGAGGGCGAGGTGACGCCGGGTCGCTGCTGATCGATCGGTTCCTGCCGCGCTACGACCTCTCGGTGGTGCACGCGAGCGTCCTGCCGGCTCGGCCGGAGGACTGTTACCGAGCGGCTCGCCAGCTCGACCTGTTTCGCGACCCGATCATCCGGGCGTTGCGCGGCCTTCGGTCGCTACCGAATCGTCTCGCCGACCGCCTCGGCAGGCGGGAGCGGGCGGCAGCGACGGCGGCTGACTCTCCGCGGACGTGGCGGTTGGAAGACCTGGTCCGCTACGGCTGGGTTTTGCTCGAGGAGCAGCCGACCGTCGAGGTCGTGTTCGGCCAGATCGGTCGTCCCTGGAAGGCGGTGGGGGCGTCGAGCGGGCGGCCTGTCGCGCCGGCCGCCTTCGCCGACTTCGACCAGCCGGGGTTCGCGAAGATCGCCTTCAACCTCCGAGTCGAGCCCTACGGGGCCAGCTCGTCGATCCTCACGATCGAGACGCGTGTCGCCCTGACCGATCCGCAGAGCCTGCGACGCTTCAAGCGCTACTGGATCCTGATCGCTCCTTTCAGCGACCCGATCCGACGGATCGCATTGCGACTGGTCGCCGCCGAACTGCGCCGCTCGGGCCACTCGTAAGAGAAGAGGCGGCTTCGGTCGAAGCAGCGCGTGGGTGTCTGTGCGATCGTTGGGCGATGACGAAGGCCTACCGGCTTGGTCTGGGCCCGCCGCCTTGTCAACTCGCTTGTGAAGGGACTGCTTCGCCTTGGTCTCGCAGGCGGACACACCTACCTGCTGAGCGTGGCCGGGCGACGAAGCGGCCGCACCTACTCGACGCCGGTGATCTTGGTCGAGAACGGCGAGCGCTGGCTGGTCGCGCCCTACGGCGAGGTGAGCTGGGTGCGCAACGTTCGCGCCGCCGCTCGCGCGACGCTCAGCCGCGGACGGCACCGCGACCAGGTCAAGATCAGCGAAGTCGGCCCGCGGGAGAGCGCCCCCGTCCTCCGCGAGTACCTTCGCCGGGTCAGAACTGTCCGTCCGTTCTTCGACGCATCGCCGGACTCGCCACTCGAGGCATTCGCGGCCGAAGCCGACCGGCACCCGGTCTTCCGCATCGAGGCCCCTGAGCTCAGCGTGAAGCGAGCTCGACCTTCGCCCCTCCTAGACAGGGAAGACGCGCTGGCCGGGGTGATGATCCCCACCCCGCGGGGCGAACTGCCCGCCTATCTGGCTACGCCTGCGAGCAGGGGCCCGTGGCCGGGGGTGGTCGTCATCCACGACGCGATGGGAATGAGCCACGACCTGAGAAACCAGGCCGACTGGTTGGCGAGCGAGGGCTATCTGGCCGTGGCGCCCGACCTGTTCTCCTGGGGCAGCAAGCTGACCTGCCTGCGCTCGATCGGCCGCGACTTGCGCGCCCAGCGAGGACGAGCGTTCGAGGAGTAGGAAGCCGTGCGTACCTGGCTGGCCGGGCAGGATGGTTGCACCGGCACGATCGGGGTGATCGGCTTCTGCATCGGCGGCGGTTTCGCCTTGCTGCTCGCCCCGGCCACGGGTTCTCGGCCTCGAGCGTGAACTACGGCGTCGGAGCTCCGAAGGGCGTGTACGCCGAGAGGTTCCTGGCCGACGCCTGTCCGATCGTCGGCAGCTACGGCGCGAAGGATCGCGCGAACCGGGGCACCGCCGCCCGGCTGGAGCGGACACTCACGACGGCCGGCGTCGACCACGACGTGAAGGAGTACCCCGACGTCGGCCACGCATTCCTCAACGACCACGACCCCGCAGACGTGCCGATCCTGTTCGTGGTGATGGGGAAGTTCGCAGGCGGCGGCTACCACGAGCCCTCGGCCCAAGACGCGCGCCGTCGGATCGTCTCCTTCTTCAACACACACCTCAACGCATGAACCCGCAGCCGCCTACCCGATGGGCGCCTGTTCCTCCAGGAGCCGCTTCAAGCTGCCCCAAACCCGCCGCTCCTGCCGTCGACCCATCCGCGCCACAAGCGGCACGAGCAGCCTCATCGCGCCCGGTGTCTCCACCTGCCACGACCAGCGCATCCGCGTCCCCTCCGGAACCGGGTCGAACGTCAGGCTGCCCGCGGTGAGCAGCGGCCGCCCCTGCCTCGCCGCGGGGGCGAGCGCGAGGTCGAACCGAGCAGACGTGGCCGCTCGAAGGCGGTGAACTCGACCGTCATGTCGAACACGCGACCCATCATCGTCATCTCGACACCGAACCGAGAGCCGACTCCGATCGGCTCCGGGGAAAGCAGCTCAACACGGGACATGCGCGAGTTGAAGTTGGGCTCGTGGCGCTCGTCGGCGACGTAGTCGAACACCTCCTCGACCGGCCGCCTAATCACGATCCCGCCCTCGACCTGCGCCGTGCCGGCGCGCCCAATCGACATGGCCCTATTCTCGCGCTCCCAATACGCTCGACGCTGAGAGGACAGTCGCGCCTACCCAGGCGCGCGAGCTCCTCATGGCATGAAGACCATCCGGGCATCGCCGACGGGCACCCTTCGACACCCTCCCTCACCGAGCGGTGGACAAGCAGCGCGTTGCCGGGTGCCCGGTCGAGGGCCCTTAGAGCACGAGCACGTTCGCGAAGACCTGCCATGCGAGCAGGCTCTTCGCGACGAGGCTCAGCCAGAGATACCAGCGCTCGCCGTAGCGGTAGTCGCGCCAGCGTCCGACCCGCTTGTATTGCAGGGCCTGGTTCACCGCGAAGCTGTTGAACAGAGCGAAGAGCGAGACGAAGATCGCATAGACGAACGTCGGCGGTGCATGTCCACGCTCCGCCGACACACCGATCTGCACCGCGATGGCGATCCACGCCACGGCGCCGACGACGCAGCCGAGCACGAACGGCAGCCAGCGCGTGCGCGCACGATCCGGCGGGTTGAGCAGCTCCATCAGCCAGCCGAGGAAGATCATCGCCGCGTTCGCGGCGAAGAGGGCGAGCAACGCGACGTAGTCGGCGATGCCGGTCAGCATCGCGATCAGGACAACCATCACCGATGCCGACAGCGAATATTCGAGCCAGCGGAACGGGTTAACGCCCGCTGCGAGGGCTCGCTCGTAGCGTGCGCGGAACGGCGGCAGCGCGACGAGAGCGTGGTCGAGCGCCGCGAGCAACAGGAATGCGCCGACGAGCGGGCCGATTCGGAGGTCGAAGAGCAACTCCTGCTTCGGTGGCCCACTTCCCGGCGGGCCCTCCATGAAGGCGCCCGTCACCGGAAGCGAGAAGTCGGTCGAGAGCGCGAGGATCACCGCCGCCTGCGCTGCGTGGAGCGCCGCCAGTAGGGCATTGCCACGCCGAAGACGATTCGTCATGGAGCGACCACGCTGCGGCCGCCCTTGAACGGGCCTACGACCTCGCTCGTGATCCAGCCGCCGTAGAAGCCGCCTTCCTGGGCTTCGACCCGCTCTCCGTCGAGCGTGCATTCGTCCATCAGCCCCGGGTCGAAGGCAACGGCGTCGCGGATCGCCTCGAAGCCCGGCGCCGGATCGTGGTACGTCCAGGCTGCGCGCTCGACCCGGCGGCCGTCGCCGCCGATCACGTCGAAGTACGAAGCCACTCCCTTCCGCTCGCAGAAGGTGGTGCGGCCGCGAGAAGGCTCGAGTGAGCCGGGAGCGACGTCGTCGAGCGGCACGTAATAGACCGGTGGATGGCTCGTCTCTCCAGGACGCGGTGCGCCCGCGCCGTGTCGGCGATCACAGTGCCGCCGAGCACGACGCGGACGCGCTTGCCGGAGGGCTCGACGCGCGGCGGCCGTGATAGTCCCAGACAGATTCGCGCATCGATCCACCCACCTCCCCCGCTACTGCTTCGGCGGGATGAGCACCTTGTTGATGACGTGGATGACGCCGTTCGAGGCCTTGACGTCGGCCTTGACCACCTGGGCACCACCGACGTACACCTTGGTGCCGGAGACGCGGATCGGGACCGACGCGCCTTCGAGCGTCTTCGCCGACGTAAGCATGGACGCCTGCGCGGCGGTGACCTTGCCCTTGACGACGTGGTAGAGCAGGACCGCCTTCAGCTGCGCCTTGTTCTTGCCGAGTGCGGCCAGCGTGGACTTCGGCACCTTCGCGAAGGCCGCGTCGGTGGGGGCGAACACGGTCAGCGGGCCCTTCCCGGACAGGGCGCCTGCGAGGCCGGCCCGCTTGACGAGCGAGACGAGTGTCTTGAACTGGCCGGCGGCGACCGCGGTCTGGACGATGTTCTTCTGGGCCGTGGCTGTCGTGGTCTTGGCGGGTGAGGCCGCCGCGATCGAGGTGGCTGCTGCGAGTGCCGCGGCGGCGATGGCGATTGCTGCTCCTGCCTTCTTCATGTCATTTCCTTTCGGTCTGGGGCCGCCTACGCGGCGGGGATCAGGACTCGGTCGATGACGTGGATGACGCCGTTATCAGCCTCGACGTCCGTCTGGATCACGGTGGCATCGTTGACGGTCACGGCTCCGTTGACGGCGAGCCGGAGCAGGCCTCCCTCGACCGTCTTCTGCTCGCTGTCGTGCGTGATCTGGGCCGACGTGATGCGGCCCAGGACGACGTGATAGGTCAGGACCCGAGCGAGCGCGGGCGCGTCTGCGAGGAGGCCTTGCACGGTCTCCTGCGGGAGCGCCGCGAAGGCGTCGTCGGTCGGGGCGAAGACGGTGAACGGCCCTCCGCCGGCGAGCGTCTCGCCGAGGCCGGCTGCATCGACGGCGGTGAGCAGGGTCTGGAACGTCCCTGCCTCTCGTGCGGTTTCAACGATGTTGTGCGGCATCTTCCTTCGTTCCTTTCTGATTGACGTTCGAGCCGCCAAGCGGCCGCTCTTGTAGAGTTTTTGTATAGATCCTGTCCAAGGATAGCCGCACGGAATCGTCCCCGTCAAGTGTTTGTTGAATGTTTGTATGATGATGCCCATGGCGACGGACTCTGGGCAGCTTCGGATCGGCGAGTTCGCGCGCCGGGTGGGCGTCACTCCCGAGCTGCTGCGCGCGTGGGAGTCGCGGTACGGGCTCACGCGGCCGGTTCGCTCGCCGGGCGGCTTCCGGCTCTACACGGCGGCCGACGCCGCTCGCGTGGAGCGGATGCGGCGCGGGCTCGAGCAGGGTCTCTCAGCCGCGGAGGCCGCGCGTGCCGCACTCGAGGACGAGCGGCCGTCCGAGGGGATGCTCGAGGACCTCGCCGCTCGCCTGCTTGTGGCGATCGGCCGCTACGACGAGGCCGCCGCGCACTCGGTGCTCGACGAGAGCCTTGCTGCGTTCGGCCTGGAGGAATCGCTGCGCCAGGTGGTGTTGCCCGTCTTGAAGGAGGTCGGCGACGGCTGGAAGCGGGGCGAGATCGAGGTAAGCGAGGAGCACTTCGCGAGCAACCTCATCCGCGGCAGGCTGCTTGCGCTTGCCCGGTTCTGGGGCCGCGGAACAGGCCCTCTTGCTCTTCTCGCCTGTGCACCCGGCGAGATGCACGACATCACCCTGCTCGCGTTCGCGCTCGTCCTGCGCTCTCACTCCTGGCGAATCCTCTTTCTCGGCGCGGACACGCCGATCGCAACACTCGCCCGCGCGGCCGAGACGACGCGGCCGGCGCTCGTCGTCGTCTCGAGCTTCGACCCCGCCCTGCTCGAGGCTCAGGCCGCCGGCCTTCGCCGGCTGGCCCGGGCGGTGCCGCTCGCGCTCGCAGGCCCCGGCGCAACCGACGAGCTCAGCGCCCGTCTCGGCGCCCGCCGCCTGGACGGCGATCTCGTAGCGGCAGCCGACGAAGTTGCGCAGACGTGACCGTGCGAGTGTCCGGCCCGCAGCGTCCGCTGATCCTGCTCACGGGCGCCACCGGCTACATCGGGGGCCGTCTTCTGCACGCGCTCGAGGCGCGCGGCGAGCGAGTTCGCTGCCTCTCGCGCCGCCCGGAGTACCTCTCGGCCCGCGTCGGGCCTGGAACCGAGGTCGTCCACGGCGACGTGTCGGGCCCCGAGACCTTGCGCGCGGCCCTCAAGGACGTCGAGACGGCGTACTACCTCGTGCACTCGATGGGGTCGGGCGGCTCCTTCGCGAAGGCTGATCGCGAGGCGGCTTCGGCGTTCGGAAGCGCGGCGCGCGCCGCAAATGTTCGCAGGATCATCTACCTCGGCGGGCTCGGGGAGGGTGAGCTGTCCGAGCACCTCGCCTCGCGCCAGGAAGTTGGCGGCATCCTGCGCGGGTCGAGCGTCCCGACGATCGAGTTCCGCTCATCGATCGTGATCGGCTCGGGGAGTGCGTCGTTCGAGATGCTGCGCGCACTCGTCGAGCGGCTGCCCTTGATGGTCACGCCGCGTTGGGTGAAGACGCGCACACAGCCGATCGCGATCGAGGACGTGGTCGCCTACCTGCTGGAGGCCCTCGACTACCAGCCGGACGGAGGCGAGGTCTTCGAGATCGGCGGCGCTGACGTCTGCTCCTACCTCGACCTGATGCACGAGTACGCCGAGCAACGCGGTCTGCGGCGAGAGATGGTGCCGGTTCCGGTGTTGACGCCGCGGCTCTCGAGTCTCTGGCTTCATCTCGTCACGCCCGTGTACGCCGGGGTGGGGCGTGAGCTCGTCGACAGCCTGCGCAACGAGACGGTCGTCAACGACCCGCGAGCGCTCGAGGTGTTCCCCGTACGCCCTCGGAGCTCGGCTGACGCGATCGCACGGGCGCTTGCGAACGAGGACAAGGAGATCGCGGAGACCCGCTGGTCGGATGAGGCGTCCGCACCCAGCCCCGGATACGGCGGCGCGCGCTACGGGTCCAGACTCGTCGACTCACGCAGCGTCACGGTGCCTTGCCCGCCCGCGGCGGCGTTCGCTCCGATTCAGCGAATCGGGGGTCACACGGGCTGGTACCTCGGCGACCAGCTCTGGGAGTTGCGCGGCGCACTCGACGTGCTCGTCGGCGGCCCGGGCTTGCGGCGCGGCCGCCGTGACCCCGTCGGCATACAGGTGGGCGACACGATCGACTTCTGGCGTGTCGAGCGCTTCGAACAGGATCGACTGCTCGGGCTCGTCGCCGAGATGAAGGTGCCCGGCCGTGCATGGCTCCAGTTCGAGGTCCAACCGGACAACAAGGGCGGCTCGGTCATTCGACAAACGGCCGTCTTCGACCCGGCCGGTGTGCCCGGTCTCGCCTACTGGTACACGCTTTGGCCGCTCCACAGCTACGTCTTCGGCGGAATGCTGCAACGGATCGCAGTTACCGCGCTCGGGTCAGGCGGCTGAGCCGCCGGCGTCGGCCGCGAACGGAGCCGTGCGCTCCATGCAGAGCCGCCAGAGCCGCGCCGCCTCGCGGGCCTCGTCGGGCCGACGCGTGCGGCGCAGGCGATGCTTCGCCCGCGCCCGCCGGTCGAGGAAGAACAGGCCGCTCTGGTCCGCGGCGTCCGGGGCGGCCGCGAGCCAGACGATCGTGTCGGCTCCCTGCTCCGGCGTCCGGAGCAGCGGCCCGATGACGCGGGTGAAGCCGGGAAGCGCGGTTCGGAGCCCTGGGGTGTCGGCCCAGCCGGGATGCATGGCGTTGACGGTGACGCCGGTGTCGAGCAGCTCTCGCGTCCACTCCTCGGCCAGCACGACCTGCGCCCGCTTGCAGCGCGCGTACGTCTTCCTTCCGTCGTAGGCGGCGGGCTCCGGGTCGAGGGCATCGACGTCGAGCGGCTCGGTGTACATCCCCCCGGATGCCACCACGATCACGCGCGACGGTGCCGACGCCTCGAGCAGAGGCCGCAGCGCACGGGTGAGCAGAAACGGCGACAGGACATGCGTCGCGAGCGTCATCTCGTTCCCCTCGCCGGTGACCGTGTAGTCGTGGGTCAGCGCACCGGCGTTCAGGACGAGCACGTCGAGGCGGTCGTGCGTTGCGGCGAAGCGGGCCGCGAAGGCCGCGGTCTCCGCGAGGGACGAGAGATCTGCGAGGTCGGCCTCGACCGCGGAGCCCGCAGCGGCGGAGATCTCGCTGCGGGCGCGTTCGGTCCGCTCCGGGTCGCGCCCGACGATGCAGACGTGCCCGCCCAGCGCCGCGATCGACTGGGCCGCCGCTCGTCCGAGGCCCGAGGTCGCCCCGGTCACGATTGCCACCTTGCCGTCGAGACCAAGCGATTGCAGCGGCGTCCACTCGAAGAGGCGCCGCCGGACGACGGTAACCGATCCGGGTGAAGCTGCCGACGACGCTCGCCTCCAGCGTCCAGTCGACGAGGTTCGCCGCGGACGAGGGCGTCACGGGTTCAGCGCAGTCTGCATCCCGAGCGTCGCGCGAGCCCCGACCCGATTGAAGATGCGTTGCATCACCGGGTCGAACAGCCGACCGAGCCCACCGAACGCGAGCGTCGCGTCGTAGTGGACGACCGACCCGTTCTCGGCTGGCTCGACCGTGATCGTGTCCCTTGAGACGAATCCCGGACGCTGCGCCTCGAGTACGACGCGTCGTGGTGAGTCGTAGTCGACGATCTGGTAGCGGAGCGGAACGTCACGCCCTCCGAAGCGGGCGACGAGATCGAACGCGGAGCCGATCCCGATCGGCGCGTCGCCCACGCGGCGGGCCTCGCTGACGCTCGGGTCCCAGAGGCGGGCATTGGCGAAGTCGGCCATGTAGGCGAACGCCTCGGCTTGCGGAAGCGCCGACTCGATCGTCGTGAGGTAGCGGGCCATGTGGACGGAAGCATAGCAAAGGTCTGTTCAGGTATTGTCTAAGGTATGAAGATGAAGATCGCAGTGATCGGCACGGGCATCTCCGGCCTCGGAGCGGCCTACGCGCTCTCGAAGCGCCACGAGGTCGAGCTGTTCGAGCGTGACGACCGGGCCGGCGGCCACTCGAACACGGTCGAGCACATGGTCGGAGGCCGGACGCTCCGGCTCGACACCGGCTTCATCGTCCACAACGAGGACACCTACCCGAACCTCGTCCGCCTCTTCCGCGAGCTCGGCGTGCGCACGCAGCCTTCGGAGATGAGCTTTTCGGTCGCCTGCGACCGGCACGACCTCGAGTACTCGGGCAGCCGCCCGCCGCTCACGCGGCTGACGCTCGAGATCGCCCGCTTCCTACGCCTCGGGAGCCGGGCGCTCGACGACCCCCGCTGCGCGGAGTGGAGCCTCTCCCGTTACGTCGCCGAGGAGGGCTACTCGCCGCGGTTCCGTGACCACTTCCTCGTCCCGCTCTGCGCCGCGCTCTGGTCGACCGCTCCCAGCCAGACGCTCGACTTCCCGCTCGTCTACGCCGTCCGCTTCTTCGCCAACCACGGGATCCTCGGCTTCCGGCGCCTCCGCTGGAAGACGGTCACCGGCGGCAGCCGGACCTACGTGAGCGCCCTCTCCGAGCGGCTGCGCATCAACCTCTCGACCGAGGTTCGCTCGATCCGCCGCCTCGACGGCGGCGTCGAGCTGCGGCTCGCGGGCGACGAGCTGCGGCGCTTCGACGGCGTCGTCGTCGCAACCCACGCCGACCAGGCGCTGCGCCTGCTCGAGGATCCGAGCGAGGACGAGCGCCGCCTGCTCGGCGTCTTCGGGACGACCGAGAACGACACCGTGCTCCACACCGACGAGCGCTTCCTGCCCCGCCGCGTCTCCACCCGCGGCTCCTGGAACTACCAGCTCCGCGACTGCGGCTGCGACGACGGACGTCCGACGATGACCTACTACCTGAACAAGCTCCAGCGCCTCGACGAGGACGAGCACTACTGCGTCACGCTGAATCGCACGGCCGAGATCGACCCGGCGCGGATCATCCGCCGCTTCTCCTACCGCCACCCGCTCGTCACCCACGAGTCGATGCGCGCCCAGCCCGAGCTGCCGCGCCTCAACGGCCCGCGGCGAACCGCCTTCGCCGGCGCCTGGCAGGGCTACTGCTTCCACGAGGACGGGCTACGTTCCGGCCTCGCCGCCGCAGCCGCCTTCGGAGCGGGCTGGTGAGGTCAGCGCTCTACACCGGCACCGTGATGCACGCGCGCAAGACGCCGAAGGAAAACGTCTTCCGCTACCGCGTCTGCTTCTACCTGCTCGACCTCGACGAGCTGCCCGAGCTCGACCGGCGCCTCCGTCTCTTCGGCTGGAACCGGCGCGGCGTGGTCAGCCTGCACGACCGCGACCACATGGACGTGCGCGCCTACCTGGCCGAGCACGGGATCGAGGCCGACCGGATCCTGCTCCTGACGAACCTGCGCGTGCTCGGCTATGTGTTCAACCCGGTCAGCTTCTTCTACTGCTACCAGGGCGGTGGGCTCGCCTGCATCGTCGCCGAGGTCAGCAACACGTTCGGCGAGCGGCTCCCCTACCTCCTCTCGCCCGCGAACCAGGACACGGGCGAGCGCCGGCTCTCCTACCGTCACGACAAGAAGCTGCACGTCTCGCCGTTCTTCGGCCTCGACCAGAGCTACCAGTGGTGGTTCTCCGAGCCCGGCGAGCGGCTCGACGTCCGGGTCGACCTCAGCGAGGGCGGCGCGCGGCCGTTCTTCGCCACGCTCACCGGGCGTCGGCGCCCTTTGACCGACGCGACCCTCGCCCGGGCGCTGCTCCGCTACCCGCTGATGCCGCTACGGGTGACCGTCCTGATCCACCTCCAGGCGGCGAGACTCTGGCTGAAGCGCGTGCCGTTCTTCCACAAGCCGCCGTTCGTGCCCGGCGAGGGATCGGTGAGACGGTGAGCGAGGTGCTGCGCGAGCTTCCCGCCGGCCGCCGGATCGGGGCCGGCCTCGCCGAGCGCGCGGCGATCCGCGCGCTCGACCACGTCGAGCACGGCGCGATCGAGCTGCGGCTCCCGGGCGGGCGCGTGTATCGGGCCGGGACGGGCGACCCGATCGTCGTGACCGTCACGTCGAACGACGTCTTCCGCCGGCTCGCGCGCTCGCCCGGCCTCGGCTTCGGCGAGTCCTACGCCGCCGGCGACTGGCACACCGACGACCTCCCCGGCCTGATCGCGCTCGTCGTGCGCAACCTCGAGACCTGGCGCGCCGGCTCTCGGCTCGCGCGGCTCGACCGCCACCGCCCCCACCTCTCCCCGCGGCAGGGCCTGCGCAAGGCCCGGGCGAACATCCAGTACCACTACGACCTCGGCAACGACCTCTACCGGCTCTTCCTCGACGAGTCGATGACCTACTCCTGCGCGCTCTGGCAGGAGGGCGACACGCTCGAGCAGGCGCAGGAGCGGAAGCTGCGCGCAATCTGCGAGAAGCTGCGCCTGCGCCCCGGCGACCACGTGCTCGAGATCGGTTGCGGCTGGGGCAGCTTCGCGCTGCTGGCGGCCGGCGAGTACGGGACGCGGGTCACCGGCGTCACGCTCTCCCAGCAGCAGCTCGAGCTCGCCCGCGAGCGCGTCGCCGCGGCCCGCCTCGCCGACCGCGTCGAGA